>NZ_CP121641.1:3050000-3442500 GCF_029714385.1 Rhizobium sp. CC1099
GCAAGGACATTGCCGCGCTTCAGCAGGAAGTGTCGCGCCTGCAGAAGATGATTTCCGCTCAGGGCGCCGAAGCCTATTACGAAGTGCGCGACCGCGCCGGCAAGGCCATTGATGAATCGCTCCCTCGCGCCAAGAACGCCGTTGCCCAGATCCGCGCGGAGGGTGTAGCCGCAGCCGGTGCTGCCCGCGAACATGCGGCGGCAACGACAACCGCCCTCGTCCTCGCCGGTGCATTGGGCTTCCTTGCCGGCTACCTGCTAAGTGGTTACCAACAGTCGCAGCCGCAACATTGGTGGCGTTAGGCAGCTTACTACCGCAGCGCACAATAAGAATGATTATTTGGGACCCCGCCGATCGGAAATTCGGTAGGGTCCATAAATACTTATGTCTTAGAAAAACCAATTTTTAATGGCAGGTAGGCGAGCATAATAATGAGGGAGGACAAACCATGGAAAACAAGAAAGCGAATTGCATCGTCGAGGTCAGCGTAGACAGCGCGACCGGCCGCCGTGCAGTTGGCATCATGAATATGCGCCAGGCGCTCGAACTGCCCGAAATGCTGAGCCTGACCTATACCCATCCTGACCCGGTGAAGGCCGCTGCCGGCATCGTCGTCAATCGTCAGGAACTGGCAGGCTTCCTCGCCTGCCACTAAGTCCGGCAGGGTTTTACAATATCAGTAACGGAGCCGCCGGCGGACGATCCTGTTCGGCTGCCATTCAGCGCGCGCTCCCCTGCCCTCATTATTCCTTTGAGTTGTCGCCGCCTTCGCTGGCGTCCGTCTGCCGTTCATGCAAAGAATGCGGCATTGCAACCAGGCAAGGACGGCTGAGTGGGAGAGCGGCGCCAACCGCAGAAATTGCGTGAACGCGAGAAAGCCGGCGCGGATACCGGCGGCAAGCGGGTCACCCTGCCGCGTGCTCTTTCGAAGCTCGGCTATTGTTCCCGCACCCAGGCCGAACGCCTGATCGCCGACGGCCGTGTTGCGGTCGATGGGCGGATCATCCGGAATCTCGACGCCTGGGTCGATCTCCAATCAGCAAAGCTTGCAGTCGACGGCGCAACGATCGCCGCCGAGGCGAAAATCTACCTGATGTTGAATAAGCCGCGCGGGCTGCTGACGACCCGGCACGATCCGGAAGAGCGTCCGACGGTCTATGATTGTCTCAAGGAATTCGACATTCCGCATCTTTCACCGGTCGGCCGGCTCGACAAGGCAAGCGAAGGCCTGCTGCTGTTTACCAACGATACCGAGTTCGCGCAGGCCCTGCTCGATCCGATCACCCATGTGACCAAGACCTATCATGTGCAAGTCAACCGCATCATGGATGCGGAATCGCTGGCCGAAATGACATACGGGATCCGGCACGACGGCGAAGTGCTGACAGCGACGGCTGCACGGCTCCTGCGAAGCGGCGACCGCAACTCCTGGATCGAGGTGGAACTTGACGAGGGCCGTAACCGGCAGATCCGCCGCATGCTCGAAGCCACCGGTGCGGAGTGCCTGCGGCTGGTGCGGGTTGCAATCGGCGGGCTTAAGCTTGGAGAGCTGCCGAAAGGCTCGGTGCGCGCACTGACAGAGGCGGAGCTACGCGACCTGAAGCGGCGGACGGGCATGGAAAGGACCGGGCGGAATTGATGCAGAACGACGATATCGCGCCGCATGACTTCTGGCAGGAGCTCCATCCCCCGGGCAGCTTTCCGGCAGATGGCGATTTTACCTCGTTCTATGTCGCGGAACTGCACGACCGCCGCCAGCTTCGTCTGCCAATCCGGGTGCTTGCCGACAGCGACCACGCTCTCGCCTCGCTGATCGTCAACCAGGCGAGCTTCGCCGTGCTCGATGCGCTTGCCGGGCAACTGGCGGCAACGATCAGGCACTTTGACATCGATATCGTCGCAGGCCTGCCGACGCTCGGGTTGACGCTTGCTGCAGCAGTCGCCCAGAAGCTCGGACACGCGCGCTACGTACCCTTGGGCACCTCCCGGAAATTCTGGTACCGCACCGACCTTTCCGTAGCCCTGTCGTCGATCACGACGCCGGAACAGCAGAAGCGTCTTTATATAGACCCGCGCATGCTGCCGCTGCTTCGGGGCCGCCGTGTCGCGCTGATCGACGATGTCATTTCGAGCGGCAGTTCCATCGTCGCGGGCCTGCAATTGATGATGGCCTGCGATATCGAGCCTGTCGTCGTCGCCGCGGCGATGCTGCAATCCGAACGCTGGAAGGAAAAGCTCGCCGCTGAAGGCGCCCAATGGCCCGACCGCACCGTTGGCGTCTTCGCGACACCGATACTCGAAAGGACGGCAGAAGGCCGTTGGCGCGCGCCCACTGCCTGACCTCGCACAATATGAGGATTGTTCGATCTTTCCGCGCGCCCTCCCTATACAGCCCTGTCCGGATGGCTACATTCCGCTGACGGTTGAAACGCGAGCCCGCCCATGACGTTCGAGCAAGCATCCCTGCTGATCCTTCTCTCGGCAATGCTCGTTCTGTTCTCCCTGAACCGTATCCGCATCGAGGTCGTGGCGATCGGGGGCCTGCTTGCCGGGTATCTCTTCCGACTTTATCCAGCCGATCAGGTCTTTGCCGGCTTCGCGAGTCCCGTCGTCATCACCGTGGTCGAGATTCTACTGATCGTCCAGGTGCTCGCCCGCGCGAAACTCTTTGACAGCCTCGCCGCACGTTTTGCAGCCGCCGGACTGTCCGGCTTCACGGTCATCGCCAGTCTTTCGGCGGTCACCGGGCTCATCTCGATCTTCATGAACAATATCGGCGCCTTCGCGATCATGCTGCCTGCAACGCTGCGCATCAGCAGCGTCATGGATATCCCCCGGCGCCAGCTCGTCATGCCGATTTCCTTCGCGGCACTTCTCGGCGGTCTCGTCTCGCTGATCGGAACGCCGGCCAATCTGCTTGTCAGCGATGCATTGACCAAGGCAACGGGCTCCGGCTTTCATTTTTTCGATTTCGCCTATGTCGGCCTTCCTGTCGCCATCGCCGGAATTCTGCTGATGGCCGCTCTCGTTCCGCACCTATTTCCCGAAACGGACGACGAACCTGCCGCTGCGGCGCCAGCCCGACGGCGCATCGTGACGGAACGGCGCATTCCTGAGGGTTCGCCGCTCGCCGGCGTACGCCTTCTCGATTGCTCCAGCCTCTTTGAAATCCAGCCGCACGCATTGATCCGCAACGGCCGATTCGTCTTTGGCCCGCTCGATCAGTCGACGATCGAGGCAGGCGATAGCTTGCTTGCCGAAGGCGCCGATGCAGTTTTTGCCGGTCTCGCCGCCTCGGCTGCGCTCGTTCCAGAAGCTCATCCGAATGGGCTGCAGGCGGATTTCACCCGCATCGAGGCCGTCGTCATGCCGGAGAGCACGCTGGTCGGCTCGCGAATCCGCTCGTTGGAGGTTTTTAAGAGCCGGAGCGTCAGGGTTGCCGCTCTCTCCATGCGGTCACCACGGATCGAAGGCCGCTTCGAGGATTTGCAGCTCTCGATCGGCGATATCCTCCTGCTCGAAGGCCCACGCGAGGCGGTCGCTGAAGCGCTTGAGGAATGCGAATGCCTGCCGCTCGCCTCCCAGCCTGCAGACGAGGCGACGTCGAATGCGTGGCGGCCCTTCCTGATCTTCGCTGCTGGCGTGACGCTTTCCGCTGTCGGGCCGATCCGCCCGGAGATCGCATTTGCGGCTGTCGTGCTCGTTCTTGCGCTGATGGGCTATCTCAACATCCGCCAGGCCATGGCGGACATAAACTGGCCGATCATCATCATGCTGGCCGCGATGATCCCAATCGGCTCGGCTGTTGCCGCAACAGGCACGGCCCAGCTGGTCGCCGATTGGCTGAGCCTGCTCGTGCCGATAACCATGCCGCTTGCCGGCATCGCACTCCTGCTCTTCATCGCCATGGCGCTTACGCCTTTCGTCAACAACGCGACAGTGGCAATTGTGCTCAGTCCCGTTGCGCTGGAATTCGCGGAAGCGGCACACCAAGCCCCGGCCGCCTATCTGATTGCCGTTGCCGCCGGCGCGTCGCTCGATTTCCTGACGCCGTTCGGCCACCACAACAATACGCTGGCGATGAGCATCGGCAGCTACCGCGTCTCCGACTTCCTGCGCGCCGGCAGTCCGCTGGCGTTTGCTTCCTATTTTCTGACCGTTCTTCTAGTCGCCCTGATCTGGCTTTGAAAGCCATTTGCTTGACATCCCCTGCAATGGAACTAGAGCAAGGTGAAACCCCGCGACAAAGGACTATCGAGCCCGTGCGAATTCTTTCCGAAGCCCATTTCCCCGAACTGCCGAACTATTACCGCGGCAAGGTGCGCGAGAATTACGACCTTCCGGATGGCAGCCGCATCATCATCAGCACCGACCGCCTCAGCGCTTTCGACCGCATCCTGACCTGCATCCCATATAAGGGCCAGGTGCTGACGCAGACGGCACGCTACTGGTTCGAAGCAACCAAGGATATCTGCCCAAACCACGTCATTGTCTATCCGGACCCGAATGTGGTCATCGGCAAGCGGCTCGACATTCTGCCCGTCGAGGTCGTCGTCCGGGGCTATCTCGCCGGCACCACCGGCACGTCGATCCTCACTCTTTATAAGAAGGGCGAGCGCGAAATGTACGGCATGCGCCTGCCGGACGGCATGCGCGACAACCAGCGCCTGCCCGAGCCGGTGATCACGCCGACCAGCAAGGAATTCGACGGCGGCCATGACGAGCCGCTGACGCCTGACGAGATCGTCAGCCGCGGGTTGCTCACAGCGAAACAGTGGGCAACGCTTTCGAGATACGCGCTCGCGCTTTTCGCACGCGGCCAGGAAATGGCTGCAAAACGCGGCCTCATCCTTGTCGACACCAAATACGAATTCGGAACCGACAAGGACGGCAATATTATTCTCGCCGACGAAATCCACACGCCGGACAGCAGCCGTTACTGGCTCGCGGACAGCTATCAGCAGGCCTTCGAAGCCGGCACGCGCCCCGCAAGCTTCGACAAGGACTTCGTCCGTGCCTGGGTCGCCGAGCGTTGCGACCCGTACAAGGACGCGATCCCCGAGATCCCGGTCGAATTGGTCGAGCAGACATCGAAGGTTTACATCAAGGCCTATGAGGCGATTACCGCCCAGTCTTTCGTGCCGGATGACAGCGGCGAAACCCCGGTTGCCCGTGTGCGAAGCAACCTTGCGCGCTATTTCCCTTAAAAATCCGGAACGAACCGCCCGAAAGCCGCCTGTGCGCTTGCGGGATTTCGCCGGAAGGCGTTAGCATGTGCAAGGAAGGGGTGCCGGTCGGAAGGCCGGCTTGGGAACGAATGGCACGAAGGCCGCGGCGCAAGGCCGAGGAAACGCGGGAAGACATTCTGTCGATGGCCGAATTGCTGTTTCGCCAGCGCGGTTTCGTCGCCGTATCGATCGCCGACATCGCCTCCTCCCTCGGCATGTCGCCGGCCAATGTCTTCAAGCATTTTCATTCGAAAGTGGCGCTCGTCGATGCCATTGCCGAACGGCATCTCGGCAATGCCACCGAGCGCTTTGGCTCTTTCGACCGAAACCTCCCGCCGAAAGAGCAACTGCTGCGTTTCGTGCTTCGGCTTCTCGAAAGCCACCTCAAGGACATTCAGGAAAATCCCTACATCTTCGAAATGGTGCTGACGACAGTTCAGGCGAAGCTCGAAGCGGGTAATCGCTACCGCGAGCGAATCGAGCAGCAACTCGAAGAAATCATCCGCGAGGGGGTTAGCGCAGATCATTATAAATGTTCCGATCCGCGCCGCGCCGCTCATACCGTTGCCGATGTCCTTGCATCGGTGCTGCACCCCGTGCTGATCGCCCGTGACGATAAGGATACACTTGTGCACAGGGCTGAGGAGATCGTCTGTTTTGTAGATACTGCACTGCAAAATAGCGCTTGCTAAGTGACGATCATTGAATTACGTCACTTCGTAAATCTTTTCTTAAGTTCGGATCGAAGGGTATTTGAATCCCGCTAATCACGCTCCTTATATGGATGCAGCGCTCCGTCGCCGGGGCTGGTGATCCGATCCGCAAATGCCAACCGCAAGGGAATTCAGCATGATACGGCGTGGCTTCATCATCTCTTCAGCTTTGGTGCTGGGCGGATTGCTTACTGCCTGCAGCGACAGCAACAACCAGGCCGGCGGCGCAGGTGCGCCTGGAGCGGCGGCTCAGCAGCCCGCCCCGGTCGGTGTCGTGGCGCTGAAGAAGGATACGTTCCCGGTCACGACGATCCTTCCGGGCCGGGCCGAGGCCTATCAGACGGCCGATATCCGTCCGCAGGTCAGCGGCATCATCCGTGAAATCGCCTTCAGAGACGGCAGCGAGGTGAAAAAGGGCGACCTCCTCTATCAGATCGAAGACGCGCCTTATGTTGCAACCGTCGAACAGGCTAAGGCGGCAATCGCCAAGGCCGAAGCCAGCGTGCCGAGCGCGCAGAGTAATTTCGACCGCTACCAGCGCCTCGTCGGCAGCGGCGCGACACAGATCGAATTCGAAACGGCAAAGACCACCCTTCTCCAGGCTCACGCTGAGGTCGAATCGGCCAAGGCCACCCTTGCCTCCGCGCAAATCGATCTCGACCACACGAAGATCGTCGCGCCGTTCGACGGCGTCATCGACGAGACGGCCTACAACGTGGGCAACGTGGTGGCCGCCAATCAGACAGCGGCGCTGACGACGATCCGCCAGCTTGACCCGATCTATGTTTCGCTGACCGAATCGAGCACCAATCTCCTCAGGCTCCGTGATGCCTTGGCATCTGGCACCGTTCGGGGTGAAGGCGCCGATGTCGCATTCCGGCTCATCCTGGAAAACGGCAAGGAATACGCCCAGAAGGGCAAGCTGGATATGTCGAAGCAGATCGTCAGCGAGACGACCGGCACCTTCATCATCCGCGTGCTCTTCCCGAATCCGGATCTCGTCATTTTGCCGGGCATGTATGTGCGCGCGACCGTCGAACTTGGCGCCGAGGTCGGCTATGCGCTGCCGCAACTGGCCACCAGCCGCGACGCGACCGGGCGTCTGACGGCGCAGTTCATCTCCGCTGATGGCAAAGTCGAGACACGTGTCTTCGAAAACGCCTCGCCCTCCAACAATTCCTGGCTCGTGACCGACGGCGTGAAGGATGGCGATCAGCTGATCGTCAGCGGTCTGCAGTCGATCGCGCCCGGCATGCCGGTTACGCCCGTCCCCATGAAGATCAATGAAAGCGGTGTGGTCGTGGCTGCCGAGCAGGCAGCGGCCGGTGACGCCCAGAAGCCGGCCGCGCAGTAGGACGCGCCCGCCTCTAACATTGATCCAAGCCGCACAGGAATAATTTGATGGCCAAGTTTTTCATCCGACGCCCGATTTTTGCCTGGGTCATTGCGATTTCCATCATGCTCGCAGGCTTGCTCGGCATCTTCACTCTGTCGATCTCGCAGTATCCGGACATCGCACCCACCACGGTGCGTATCAACGCCACCTATCGCGGCGCGAGCGCTGAAACCGTCGAGAAATCGGTGACGACGATCATCGAAGACGGCATGACCGGCCTTGATGACCTCACCTACATGACTTCGACCTCGTCGACCGGTTCGGCCAGCATCTCGCTGACGTTCGGAACAAGCGTCGACCCGGACATCGCCCAGGTGCAGGTCCAGAACAAGCTGCAGCTCGTTCAATCGCAGCTTCCCGATGACGTCATCGATGCCGGCATCAGCGTCACGCGATCGACCTCCAGTATCCTTTTGGTCGGCTCGCTGGTTTCGACCGACGGCAAGCGGAATTCCGTCGACCTCGGCAACATCCTGTCTAATCAGATCGAAGATCAGATCCAGCGTCTCGAAGGCGTCGGCAGCATCAATATATTCGGTTCGGGTTACGCCATGCGCGTCTGGCTCGATCCCTTCAAGCTGCAGAAGTATCAGCTGACGCCAAGCGACGTAACCTCGGCTATCGAGGCTCAGAACACCCAGGTCTCCGTTGGCTCGCTCGGCGCACAACCGCTCGTCGAAGGCCAGCAGCTGAACGTCACGATCACCGCGCAGAGCCAGCTGACGACGGTCGCGGACTTCGAGCGGATCATTCTGAAAGTGGAAAAGGACGGCTCGACGGTCCGCCTCAGCGATGTCTCGCGCATCGAAATCGGCCAGGAAAGCTACGGCGGCTCTTCGCGCTACAATGGTCAGCCCTCGAGCGGCTTTGCCGTCAACCTCGCGATCGGCGCCAACGCCATCGATACCGCGGAGCGCGTTCGCTCGGCGCTCGACACGATCGGACGCGGCCTGCCGGAAGGCGTGGAGATCACCTATCCTTACGACACGACGCCCTTCGTCGAGCTGTCGATCGAGAAGGTCGTCCATACCCTCATCGAAGCGATCGTTCTCGTCTTCGTGGTTCTTCTTGTCTTCCTGCAGAACCTGCGCGCGACGCTGATCCCGACCATCGCCGTGCCGGTGGTGCTGCTTGGAACCTTCGGCATTCTCGCGGCAACGGGATATTCGATCAACACGCTGACCATGTTCGCCATGGTTCTCGCAATCGGCCTCCTCGTCGACGACGCTATCGTCGTTGTCGAGAACGTCGAGCGCATCATGTCGGAGGAAAAGCTGTCGCCGCTTGAGGCGACCGAGAAGTCGATGGGCGAAATCACCGGCGCCATCGTCGGCATCGCGCTGGTTCTGACCGCCGTCTTCATTCCGATGGCCTTTTTCGGCGGTTCGACCGGCATCATCTACCGTCAGTTCTCGATCACCATCGTTTCGGCCATGCTGCTTTCGGCCCTCGTCGCCATCGTGCTGACGCCGGCACTCTGCGCGAGCATGCTGAAACCGGTCGGCGAACACAGGAAGCACCGCGTCGGCGACTGGTTCAACCGCAACTTCACGCGCTCGACCAATGGCTACGTCCGCACCATCGGCTATCTGTTGAAGCGTCCGATCCGGGTCATGCTGGTGTTCCTGCTCGTCGGCGCCGGTTGCGCCTATCTGTTCACGCGCCTGCCGAGCTCGTTCCTGCCGCAGGAAGATCAGGGCGTTCTGCTGACGATCGTCACCACGCCGCCCGGATCGACCACGCAACAGACCCAGGCCGTCGTCGAGAAGGTCGAAAAATACTATCGCGAAAACGAGAAGGACTCCGTCGAGTCGGTTTTCGGCGCCCTTGGCTTCAGCTTCAACGGCTCCGGCCAGAACAGCGCGATCGTCTTCACCAAGCTCAAGGACTTCTCGCTTCGTACCGATCCCAATCAGCACGCGCAGGCGATCGTGACGCGGGCGCTCAAGACCTTCTTCACCTTCCGCGAAGCGCAGGTCTTCGCATTGCTTCCGCCGGCGATACAGGGTCTCGGCGTGTCCAGCGGCTTCTCGATGTACCTCGTCGATACCGGCGGACACGGCACAGCTGCGCTCGACACCGCCTCCAAGCGGCTGATCCAGATGGCCAATGCCAGCGGCAAGGTGGTCGCCCTCCGCAATAACAACAAGGAGGTCGAGCCGCAGATGCGGATCGTCATCGACCAGGAGAAGATCGGCGCCATGGGCGTCGATATATCTGCGGTCAATGCGATGCTCTCTGTCATCTTCACCGGCCGCGACGTCAATGACTTCACGCTGAACGGCGAGATCAAGCCGGTCTACGTGCAGGGCGATGCGCCCTTCCGAATGCAGCCGACTGACCTCGACCACTGGTATGCCCGCAACTCTTCCGGCGAAATGGTTCCCTTCTCCGCCTTCACCTCGACGGAATGGGTAAAGGGTGCCCCGACGCTCGCCCGCTTCAACGCGGTCAGCGCGATCCCGCTCGACGGCGCTTCGGCACCGGGCGTCAGCTCCGGCGACGCCATGAACGAGATGGAGGCCCTGACTGCACAGCTCGGCGGCGGCTATACGGTCGCCTGGCAGGGCATTTCCTATCAGGAGCGGCTCTCG
Source organism: Rhizobium sp. CC1099 (assembly GCF_029714385.1). NCBI lineage: Bacteria > Pseudomonadati > Pseudomonadota > Alphaproteobacteria > Hyphomicrobiales > Rhizobiaceae > Rhizobium > Rhizobium sp. CC1099. The sequence goes on from NZ_CP121641.1 coordinate 3,059,932, forward strand.
GGTTCGCAGGCGCCGATGCTTTATGCAATTTCGGTGCTCGTCGTCTTCCTTTGCCTCGCCGCACTCTACGAAAGCTGGTCGATCCCGTTCTCGGTGATCATGGCGGTGCCTGTCGGCGTGCTCGGCGCGCTTATGGCTGCGACCCTCTTCGGACAAGCGAACGACGTCTACTTCAAGGTCGGTCTTCTGACGACGATCGGTCTCGCAGCGAAGAACGCGATTCTGATCGTCGAATTCGCCAAGGACCGGATGGAGACCGGAATGGGGCTCTTCGAGGCGACTCTGGAAGCGGCAAGGCTGCGTTTGCGCCCGATCATCATGACATCACTTGCCTTCATTCTGGGCGTCGTGCCTCTTGCCGTCGCCACCGGCGCGGGCTCCGCAGCCCAGAACGCAATCGGCATCGGTGTCCTCGGCGGCATGCTCGCGGCGACTGCGCTCGGGATTTTCTTCGTGCCGTCCTTCTTCGTCGTCATCCGACGCGTATTCTCCCGCCGCAAGAAAATTGTGGCGTGAGTGTGATAAAAATGCACTGCCAGAATGAATGACTCATTGATACATTGCCCGCGGACTGCTTCGGCATGGTGTACCTCGTTGGGACGAAGCGCGGCCGAAGGCAAAGCATGATGCTTTTGGCAAGAATTTAGACTTGGTCGAGTTACAGGAAGAAATGAATGATATCTCTTCGTTTTGCTACACCGGCACTATTGCTGTTGCTGGCGGGCTGCGTGAGCGGACCGGACCACACGCCTCCGGAGATGCCGCTGCCGGCGAAATTCGATGAGGGCAGCACCAAGAATATCGGTGATGTTGCGACGGTGGCCTGGTGGTCGGCCTATCGCGACAGGCAGCTCGACAGCCTGGTGGCGCGCGGCATCGACCAGAACCTCGACGTGCTGCAGGCGATGGAGCGCATCAATTCGGCGTCCTCGAATGTGACGGTCGCCGGGGCCGGTTCGCTGCCGAGCCTGGTGGTCGGCGCCTCGCACACGGTGTCGGGCCAGATGGGCTCGGAGCGCACCCGGGTGGGTGCTACCAACACCACTGGCGGCGAGGCCAATGTCTCCTGGCTGCTCGATCTCTTCGGCCAGTACCGCCGCTCCAAGGAAAGCGCGCTTGCCTCGCTCGATTCGGCCTATGCCAGCGCCGACGTGGCCCGGCTTGCCTTCCTGCAGGATCTCGTCTCGACCTATATCGACGCCCGCTTCTTCCAGGAGCGCATTGCGCTGTCGAAGGCCAACCTGCAATCGCGCCGGGAGACCTACGACCTCACCAAGTTCCAGCTGGAAGCCGGGGCCGCCTCCAGGCTCGACGTCGTCCAGGCCGAGGGCCTGGTGCAGTCGACGCAGGCCGAAATCCCCGGTCTGGAAACCAACTTCCGCGTCTCGGCGCATCACATCGCCACGCTGCTCGGCCTGCCGGCCTCCTCGCTGATGGCCGAACTGCAGAGGGGCGCCGCCCAGCCGGTCTACCGTGCCGGCATCATCTCCGGCATCCCGGCCGACCTGATCCGCAACCGTCCCGACATCCGCGTGGCCGAGCGCAATCTGGCAGCGGCGACCGCCAATATCGGCGTTGCCCAATCGCAGCTTTATCCGTCGATCGCGCTGTCCGGCTCGATCTCGCCGACCTGGGTCAACCCGGCCAGTGGCCGCGGCGGCGGCCTGACCACCTGGTCCTTCGGCCCGACGCTCAACCTGCCGATCTTCGACGGCGGCCGCCTGCGCGCCAATGTCGACATTGCCAAGTCGGACGCCAAGACCGCCTATCTCGCCTGGAAGGCAGCGGTGCTCAACGCCGTCGAGGAAGTGGAGAACGCGCTGTCGGCGGTGCGCCGCGACGCCCAGACGGTGGAAGCGCTGCGCGCCCAGGTCAAGACGACGCAGGAATCGCTGGAACTGTCGACGGCAAGCTACAAGGACGGCGCCTCCTCGCTGCTCGACGTGCTCGACGCCCAGCGCCAGGTGTCGCTGGCCCAGGCGAGCCTGGCGGCGGCCGTGCAGCAGATGGCCAAGGACTACGTCTCCCTCAACGTCGCCATCGGCGGCGGCTATGCCCCGGGCGGCAAGGTCAACTCTGTCTCCGCCACCGTGGCAAAGGGCCCCACAAAGAGCTGATAGAGCCATTTCTATGAATGACAAAAGCCCCGGCAACGGGGCTTTTTTTATTGCTTCTCGAAAAATCCCGTGTGCAACACGCCCTATCCCACAAAATGGATTCGACAAGCCGGTGCGCTTCAGGTACGCGTGATTAAACGATTAATCAAACGCATTATGAAACCATGGCTCAGCTGCGCCCGGGACCGAACCTCAGCAGGATTGCGACGTCGCTAGGCGTGTCGGTCGCAACGGTGTCGAACGCGCTTTCGGGCAAGGGGCGCGTCTCGGAGCAGCTCGTCGGAAAGATCAGGGAACATGCCGCGGAGCTCGGATATGTTCCAAGCCAGGCGGGTCGGGCGCTTCGCACCGGCCGAAGCGGCGTGCTCGGCCTCGTTCTTCCCGACATCGCAAATCCCCTCTTTCCCAAGATTGCGCAGGCGATCGAATTCGCCGCCGCCTCTGCCGGTTACGGCGTACTGATCGCCGACTCGCGCGGCAATGTCTCGGCGCAGACCGAAGCAATCAACCGGCTGGTCGAACGCGGCGTCGACGGTATGGTGATCGTGCCCCGCCGCGCAACGCGAATATCCGCGGCAAGCTGCCCAGTCGCCGTCATCGACACCGCATCAACCCCCGGCAACACGGTTGCAGCCGATCATTGGCAGGGTGGCGAACTGATTGCCGCTCACCTCGCTGATCTCGGCCACAAGCGAATCCTCATCATCGGCAACAATCCGGAATCGAACGTGCAGAACGATCGGGCGGGTGGCATCCGTTCGGGTCTTTGTGCGGGCATGAGCGCCGAAACGCTCTGGATCGAAAAGCTTGAACATCAGGCCGGCAGCGGCTGCCCGCTCGGACTTGCAAGAAAGGTCGAGGAGGGCTTCAGCGCCTTTGCCGCCCTGTCCGATCTTCAGGCGCTGCGGGTGCTCACGGAGCTGCAGCGCGACGGCATCGATGTGCCTGCAGAGGCCAGCGTCACCGGTTTTGACGACCTCATCTGGTCTGCGGTCGTGACACCCGCACTTACCACGGTGAAGATGGACATGGACGCCATTGCCGAGATCGCCGTATCGGCCTTGCTTAACAGCATAAACACAGGCCGCACGCGGGAGGGCGCACTCGTGACCGCGCAGAATGATCGCGTGCCCATGCAACTGATCGTCCGCCAATCATCCGGGCCGGCGAAGCCGGTTCAAGAAAACCTGCAGATGGAGAACTCATGACATGAAGACATCCCTCATCGCATCGACAGCGCTGCTCGCGCTTATCCCGCTCGGCGCCGTGGCGCAGGATCGCACTCTGACTATTTCCGTCTATGCCTTTGCGCAGGACGACTTCAAGACGCTGGTCTATGATCCCTTCGAAAAGCAATGTGGTTGCAAGCTCGTCGTCGAGACGGGCAACAGCGTCGAACGCCTCGCCAAGATGGAGGCGAACAAGGCAAACCCGGTTGTCGATATGGCTGTCGTCTCGATGGCGGATGCGCTGTCGGCCTCCCGCAAGGGCCTGGTGGAAAAGATCGATCCGTCCAAGCTTACCAACTTCGGCAAGCTCTACGATCTCGCCAAGGACCCGAACGGCGACGGCATGAGCGTCGGCTACACGTTCTATGCCACGTCTATCGCCTACCGCTCGGACAAGATGAAGATCGAGTCCTGGGCCGATCTCCTCAAGCCGGAATATGTCGGCCACGTCGCCTTTCCGAACGTGACCACCAACCAGGGGCCGCCGGCGCTCTATATGCTCGGCCTCGCGCTCGGCAAGGATACGCCCGACCTCAAGGGACCGATCGAAGCCGTCGGCGAAAAGAAGGATGACATCGTCACCTTCTATGAGAAGTCCTCGCAGCTGATACAGCTCATGCAGCAGGAGGAAATCTGGGCCGCCCCGATCGGCCGTTTCTCCTGGGCGGGCTTCACCAAGCTCGACCTTCCGGTCGCCTGGGCGACACCGAAGGAAGGCCAGACCGGCGGTATGAATGTCATGGTCGTCACCAAAGGCTCGAAGAATCAGGATCTGGCGCTGCAGTTCATGGATTTCTGGCTCTCGACCGACATCCAGACGAAACTCGCCGAAAAGCTGATCGATAGTCCCGCAAACAAGGACGTGAAGGTTTCCGAGGCCGCCGCCAACAACCTCACTTACGGCGAGGACACAGCCAAGAGCCTCAAGCTCATTCCGTCCGCAGCAGCGCTCGACAATCGCGACGCATGGCTCAAGGAATGGAACGACAAGGTCGGCCAGTAAAGCGCCCATCACCCGGTTCCGGCTTGCCGGGACCGCCCATTCCGCCGCCGTTCCGAAAGGCGCATCATGTTTCAGAACCGAGCAGAAGCCCTGGCGCTCGCCCTGCCCGCAGCGGTCTTTGCCGCGGTGGTTTTTCTGCTGCCCGTCGCCATCCTGCTTTCGGAAGGCTTTCGCCTGGAAGGCGCCTGGACGCTTTCCGCCTATGGTGACTTCTTCTCCGGGACGCTGAACCGCACCGTCTTCATCCGCACCTTCAAGCTTGGTCTTGAGGTGACGGCCGTTTCGGCGATCATCGGCTATGCCGCAGCTTTCGCCATCGTCAACCTGCCGCCCAAGGGCAAGGGCCGGATGATCGGCCTCGTTACCCTGCCGCTGATGATCTCGCCCGTTGCCCGTACCTATGCCTGGATCGTCATCCTCGGCCGCACCGGCATCGTCAACCAGGCGCTGACCGGCATGGGCCTCAGCGACGGACCACTACGCCTTCTCTTTACTGAAACGGCCGTGTTCATCGGCCTGCTGCAGCTCTTCTTGCCTCTGATGATCCTTTCGCTGATCAGCGCGCTCGAAAATATGCCGAAGGATGCGATCCCGGCGGCCCGCGTCCTCGGCGCCAACTGGTTCCAGGTTTTCTGGAAGGTCATCCTGCCGCTCACCCGCGAAGGCCTCGTCGTCGGCGGCACGCTCGTCTTCACCGGCTCGCTGACGGCCTATATCACGCCCGCCGTGCTTGGCGGTTCCAAGGTGCTGATGCTCGAAACATTGCTCTACCAGCAGGTCTCCGTCGCCAATAACTTCGTTTCCGCAAGCGTCATCGCCTTCATGCTGATCGTTATGAGCTTCGCCGCGAACATTCTGCTGAAGCGCCTGGCAACTGCAAGGAACAAGCGATGACCGCCCGTCTGTTCTCACCGATCGTGCTTTTCCTCGTGCTGGCGTTCCTGATCGGGCCATTTCTGATCATCATCGCCGCATCGCTTTCGGCCGGGGATACGCTCGCCTTTCCGCCGCAAGGCCTCTCGCTTCGCTGGGTGATCAAGGTCTTCACCATCGAGAGCTTCCGCGACAGCTTTTCGACGTCGATGTTCCTTGCAGTCTTCGGAACGCTCGCCGCCCTCGTGCTCGGCATTCCGGCCGCCTACGCTCTGTCGCGCTATTGGCTGCCCTTCGGTGAAACGGTCCGAACCGTTGTCTCGCTGCCGATCATCGTCCCGGGCATCATCGTCGGCCTCGCATTGTTGCGTTACATCGTCGTGCCCTTCGGCTTCAACATCACGCTGGCGCTCTTCTTCGCCCACACGGCGCTCGTCCTGCCCTATGCCGTGCGCGTCGTCTCCGCAAGCCTCAATAATTTGCGCTCAGACATCGAGGAAGCCGCCGTGCTGCTCGGCTCGTCGCGCCTCGGCGCCTTCTTCCGTGTCGTGATGCCGAATATCCGCGGCGGCATTCTTGCCGCCTTCATCCTCGGCTTCGTCACCAGCTTCAACCAGGTGCCGGTCTCGCTTTTCCTGTCCGGCCCCGGCGTCCGCACGCTGCCAATCGATATGCTGGGCTACATGGAAACCACTTACGACCCCTCGATCGCCGCGCTCTCCTCGCTGCTCGCCTTCCTTTCCATCGGCATCGTCTTCCTCGCCGAACGCTTCCTGGGACTGTCTCGTTATGTCTGATACCTATCTTCAACTCGACAAGCTGACGCTGGCCTACGGCGATACGGTCGCCGTGAAGGATCTCGACCTGTCGATCGCCAAGGGCGAACTCGTCGCCCTGCTCGGCCCTTCAGGCTGCGGCAAGACGACGACGATGCGCTCCATTGCAGGTCTGCTCGCACCCGCCTCCGGCCGCATCAATCTCGATGGCGCCGACATCACGCGCGTTTCGGCCAACAAACGCGCCGTCGGCCTCGTCTTCCAGTCCTACGCGCTCTTCCCGCACCTGACGGTCTATGAGAACGTCGCCTTCGGCCTCCGCCTCAAGGGTATCAACGGACAGACGCTCGATACCCGTGTCAACGCCGGCATCAAGTCAGTCGGCCTCTCCAGTTTCGCCTCACGCAAACCCGCAGAACTCTCCGGCGGCCAGCAGCAGCGCGTGGCGCTTGCCCGTTCCATGGTCATGGAGCCGAAGGTGCTGCTGCTTGACGAGCCGCTCTCCAACCTCGACGCGCGCCTGCGCCTCGAAATGCGGGCAGAACTGCAGCGCGTGCAAAAGGAAACCGGCGTTACTATGATCTTCGTCACCCACGACCAGGCGGAGGCCCTGGCCCTTGCCGACCGTATCGTGGTCATGCTGAACGGCGGCATAGAGCAGATCGGCACGCCGGAAGAAATCTACAACAAACCGGTCTCCGCCTTCGTTGCCGATTTCGTCGGCTTCGAGAATGTCTTCAAGCTGCAGAACGGCAGGCTTGTCACGCCGAACGGCGCCATTGAACTTTCCCTTCCCGCTCTGCAGGCAGCAGGGCTGGCCTGGCGGCCCAGCTCGGTCGCGCTTGGTTCCGGTCCTTTCCAGGGCGCCGTGCGCGGCACCTCCTTTGCCGGCAACACGCGCGAATATCTGCTTGATACGCCGCTCGGGCCGATCAAGGCCGAGGTGGATGCAAGCCTGCCACCGCACGAAATCGGCGCGGCACTTTCCTTCGACCTACCGCTTGCGGCGGCTGCAACTCTTACGCGGTTCGGGTGACATCATGGGCGTTTGGATCGATACCGATATGGGCTTTGACGACATCGCCGCCATTCTGGTGGTTGATCAGTCTGAGCTCGAGATTGACGGCGTCTCGCTCGTCTTCGGCAACACGCCGCTGACCCAGGTGCAGGCAAACTCCGCTGGTGCCATGCAAACCTTCGGCTGGACATTCCCCATCCATACCGGCCGCGCCCAACCAGTCCTGGGCAAGTTCGAGACCGCTCAGGCGATCCTCGGCGATACCGGCATCCCGACGATCGGAAGAGGCCTGCCCGCAGCGGCGGCGCTTGCAATGAGCGACGCCTTCACTGCTCTTTGCCGCTGGCTTGAGGCTGACGGTCCGCGCCGTATCCTGGCGCTTGGCCCGCTGACGAATATCGCGGCGGTGGCGCTCGCGCGTCCGGATCTTGCCGCCCGCATCACCGAACTCACCTGGATGGGCGGCAGCGTCACTGCCGGCAATCATACGGCCTCGGCGGAATTCAACGCCTTTGCCGATCCCGAAGCGCTGGCGATCGTCCTCGCCCATGGCATGCCGCTGCGTATGGTCGATCTCGACCTCTGCCGCAAGGTGCTCGCCAGACCGGAAGACGCTGAACCCGTGCGCAGCGCGGGCGGCACGAGGGCCGAACTGCTGGCCGACATGTTTGCCGGTTACATCCGCATCGGCACCAGCCGCGGCCGCCCCGCCATGGCGATCTACGATCCGTGCGCCGCCGTGGCCTTCGTGGCGCCGGATGCTGTGAAGTTTCATCCCGCCCGTATCGATGTCGAGCTGGGGGGCCGGTTGACCCGCGGCCGCACGGTGGTCGAGACGCGCGACACGCATGCCACGTTTAACGCCCAGTTCGCCGCCGATATCGACGCCGAGACGGCGCGCACCATCATCCTCGCAGCCCTGGTCAACGAGGCCCGCACATGAACGCACAGCTTGGGCGGGAACCCGCAGACATCAATGATCCGTCGCTGCGCGCCCGCGCCGTTGCCGCCGCAAGGGGTGCTGCCCCGTTCGACGCGCTGATCACCAGCGGCAAACTGCTCGACGTGGTCACCGGCCGCTTCCGCGATGCGGATATCGGCCTCGTCGGGGCGCTGATCGCCAGCGTGCATGCGCCGGGCACCCGCACCGACGCGACCGAACGCATCGATGCCGGCGGCACGTTCGTCACGCCCGGCCTGATCGATACGCACATGCATATCGAAAGCTCGATGGTGACGCCTGCCGAATATACCGCGGCCGTCCTGCCGCGCGGCGTGACGACGATCCTCTGGGATCCGCACGAATTCGCCAATGTGCACGGCCTTGACGGCGTGCGCTGGGCGATCGAGGCTTCCCACGCTCTGCCTTTGCACATGATCCTGCTCGCCCCGTCTTGCGTTCCTTCGGCACCCGGCCTGGAAATGGCAGGCGCCGACTTTGACGCTTCGGTCATTGCCGGAATGCTGCGCTTGCCGGCGCTCGGCGGCGTTGCCGAAGTCATGAACATGCGCGGCGTCATCGACGGCGATCCGCGCATGAACGCCATCGTTCAAGCGGGGCTCGCCTCGGGCAAGCTCGTCTGCGGCCACGCTCGCGGGCTGGAAGGCGCCGATCTCAACGCCTTCATGGCGGCCGGCGTCACCTCCGATCACGAGCTGACCTCCGGCGCCGACCTTCTCTCGAAGCTTACCGCCGGAATGACGATCGAGCTCCGCGGCTCGCATGATCACCTCCTTGAGGAATTCGTCCAGACGCTGAACGGCATCGGCCATATGCCGCCAACTGTGACGCTTTGCACCGACGACGTCTTTCCGGATGAACTCGAAAGGGATGGTGCCCTCGACGACGTCATCCGGCGTCTGGTCCGCTACGGCATGAAGCCGGAATGGGCACTCCGTGCTGCGACGTTCAACGCCGCCGAACGCCTGAAACGCAACGACCTCGGCCTGATTGCCGCCGGACGACGCGCAGATATCGTCCTCTTCGAAGACCTGCAGGACTTCAAAGCCCGCACGGTCATCGCCAATGGCCACGTGACGGCGCAGAACGGCAAGCTTACGTCGCCGGTCCATTCGCTCGACTCCGCGCCGCTTACCAATTCCGTCAAGCTTTCGCCGCTAACCGAGGACGACTTCAAAGTGCCGTCGAAGGGCAATCGCGTCCGCATCGCCACGATCGACCGGCCGCGCTTTACGCAATGGGGCAAAGCCGATGCCGAGGTTAAGGACGGTTTCGTCGTTCCGCCGCCGGACTGCGCCATGATTGCCGTCGCCCATCGTCACGGCAGGGCGGATGGCCGCCCGCGCACCGGCTTCCTGAAGGGCTGGGGAAAATGGCGCGGCGCTTTCTGCACCACGGTATCGCATGACAGCCATAACCTCACCGTCTTCGGCGGCAATGCACGCGACATGGCGCTCGCTGCGAACGCCGTCATCGCGGCCGGCGGCGGCATGGCCGTTGCCAGGGATGGTCAGATCGAAGCGTTGCTGCCCCTGCCGCTTTCCGGCCTCGTCACCGAAATTTCGCTGAAGGACACCGCCTCCGCCTTCCGCAATATTCGCAAGGCAATGGAAAAGATCGTCGACTGGCAACCGCCCTACCTTGTCTTCAAGGCCTGCTTCGGCGCGACACTCGCCTGCAACACCGGCCCGCATCAGACGGACCGAGGGATTGCGGATGTCGTGACGGGAAAGGTGCTGGAAAGTCCGGTGCTGGAGATTTTGTAGCGGACGGGGGAGCTTGCCGCTTCCCCGTCCGACCTTCGGGCGAAGTTATGCCGCTGACGAGAAGAGGAAGGTTGGGGCATCGCCGCGAGCCCCTTCTCCCTCGGTTCCGGCAGGCGGATGGAGGAGAAGGCCGCGAGCTCTTATGCCGGGGACGTCAACGCCTGCTCCACCAGCTTCACCCAATAAGCCACGCCATAGCCGATCGCCGCATCGTTGAAGTCATAGGCGGTATTATGGTGCAGGGCACCGTCGACGGCAGGGCCATTGCCGAGCCACACGTAGCAGCCCGGCGCATTCTGTGCGAAGAACGCAAAGTCATCGCCGGCCGTCGAAGGCGGAAAACTGGTGCGCACCTTCTCCCCCAACACCGCCCGTGCAGCAGCCAGGGCCTGTTGCGTTGCATTGGCATCGTTGACGACCGGCGGAATGCGCCGCTCGAATTGATAATCCACGGCAATGCCGTACATCGCCGCCGTGCCCTGCGCGAGGCGGCCGATCTCCGCTTCGAGCTGATCGCGCACCTTGGCGCAATAGGCCCGCGCCGTCCCGCCGACCTCGACCGTGTCCGGGATGACGTTGAGCGCCTTCGGGTCACCCGCGTGCAGCGAACAGGCGCTCACGACGGCGGGCTGCAGCGGATCGACGACGCGGCCGACGATCGTCTGCAGCGAGGCTAGGAAGGTGCCCGCGGCGGTGATTGGGTCGCGCCCGAGATGCGGTTTTGCGCCATGCGTGCCCGTCCCGCGAAAGGTTATGCGCCAGCTATCGGAAGAAGCAAGCTGCGGCCCTTCGACCACTGCAATCTCGTCGACGGCAAGTCCCGGCATATTGTGCAGGCCATAGACGGCATCGCAGGGAAAGAGCTCGAAGAGCCCCTCTTCCACCATCCGCTTCGCGCCGCCTCGCCCTTCCTCCGCCGGCTGGAAGATGAAATGCACGGTGCCCGAAAAGCCCTTGACCGCCGCCAGATGACGTGCCGCGCCGAGCAGCATGGCGGTATGACCGTCATGCCCGCAGGCATGCATCTTGCCGGCCACGGTCGATTTGTACGACCGCTCGGCAATCTCCGGCATCGCCAGCGCATCCATATCCGCACGAAGCCCGATCACTCGCGTGCCGCTGCCGGCCTGCAGCGTGCCGACGACGCCCGTGCCGCCAAGCCCGCGATGCACCTTGATGCCCGCCTCCTCGAGCAGCTCCGCCACGATGCCGCTCGTGCGCTCCTCCTCGAAGCCAAGCTCAGGATGGGCGTGCAGGTCACGGCGCAGCGATGTGAGAAAAGCCAGATCGTCCTTGATCCGCACGGGGATGTTCATGGGCCTGGATGTCCTGTCATACGAAGCGGGCGCCAAAACGGCGCCCGCGCCAGGTTATCCTTTGTTCAACAAAGCGCGGCGAACTTCAACCCTCCTCGACGAAGACCTCTTCGCGCTTCTTCTTCACGCTCGGCAGGAAGACGACGATGAGGACTGCCGCGGCGATCGCAAGAAGGATCGCGCTGATCGGCCGGGTGACGAAGGTCGTCGGATCGCCGCGCGAAAGGATCATCGCCCGCCGCAGGTTTTCTTCGAGCAGCGGACCCAGCACGAAACCGAGCAGCAGCGGCGCCGGCTCGCATCTAAGCTTGGCAAGCAAGTAGCCGATAAAGCCGAAGAAGGCGACGGAATAGAGATCGTAGACGTTGGAATTGACGCTGTAGACCCCGATCGAGCAGAAGGCCATGATGATCGGGAAGAGCACGTAATACGGCACTGTCAGCAGCTTCACCCAGAGCCCGATCAGCGGCAGGTTCAGGACGACGAGCATCAGATTGCCGATCCACATCGAGGCGATGATGCCCCAGAAGAGCGCCGGCTGCTCGGTCGCAACGTTTGGCCCTGGCACGATCCCCTGAATGATCATCGCGCCGATCATCAGCGCCATCACCGGATTGGCCGGAATGCCAAGGGTGAGAAGCGGAATGAACGAGGTCTGCGCACCAGCATTGTTCGCCGACTCCGGGCCTGCGACGCCGGCAACGGCACCCTGGCCGAATTCCTTCGGCTTGTTTGAGATACGCTTTTCAACAGTGTAGGAGGCAAAGGACGCGAGGATCGCACCTCCGCCCGGCAGGATGCCGAGAGCCGAGCCGATCGCCGTGCCGCGAAGCACCGGCGCGATCATCTCCTTGAATTCTTCGCGTGACGGCAGCAGGCCGGAGACCTTTGCTATCAGCACCGTCCGGGTCCTTTCCCCTTCCAGGTTGCGCAGAATTTCGGCGATACCGAAGACCCCGACAGCAAGTGCCACGAAATTCAAGCCATCCGCATATTCGCGGATGCCGAGCGTGAAGCGTGGGGTGCCTGTATAGATATCCGTTCCGACGAGGCCAAGCAGCAGCCCGAGCACGACCATCGCCAGCGCCTTGACCACGGAACCATGGGCAAGCGCGATCGACGACACCAGGCCGACGACCATCAGCGAGAAATATTCCGCAGCACCGAAGCGCAGGGCGATATCGGTCAGCGGCGGCGCGAAGATCGCGACGAGGAAGGTCGAGACCGTTCCGGCGAAGAAGGAACCGAGTGCTGCGATCGCAAGCGCCGGCCCTGCCCTGCCGCGCCGCGCCATTTGGTAGCCGTCGATGGCCGTCACCGCCGAAGAGGATTCGCCCGGCATGTTGATCAGGATCGCCGTCGTCGAACCGCCGTACTGCGCGCCGTAGTAGATGCCGGCGAGCATGATGAGCGAAGACACCGGCTCAAGCTGGAAAGTGATCGGCAAAAGCATGGCGATTGTCGCCGTGGCGCCAATGCCGGGCAGCACGCCGATCAGCGTACCGAGCAGAACGCCGATCAGACAGAAGAAAAGGTTGGCAGGCGTTGCTGCCGTCGCGAAACCGAGTGCCAGATTGCTGAAAAGTTCCATCGCGGCCTCCTAGAACCGGACCCAGGGGCCAAAACGCTCGAACGGCAATCCGAGGCCATAGCTGAACACGCCAACCGAAAAGGCCGTCAGCAGAACCGAGAGCAAAATCGCGTGGAGCACCGTCATCCGATGCGAGGCAAAGCATGCAATGAAAGCGGTCAGGAAGATCGAAGGCACAAATCCCAACCCCCGAACCGTCAGCCCAAAAAAGATCGGCGCAGGCAGGATGAACAGCATGCCACGCCAGGCAAGCGGCCCCATCGGCTCGCCCTGCACGCGGATCGCTTGAACAAAGACGACCGCGCCGAGAATGATCAGCACCGCTGAAAGCACAAGCGGGAAGTAACCCGGCCCCATGCGAAGCGTGGTCCCCAGGTCGAGACTGTAGGATTGGATGGCGAAAAATGCGCCGGTCGCGACAAGCAGCGCGCCGCAGATCACATTGGTGGTATCGAAACTAACCGATTTCATGGTGTCTCCGTGAGTTGGAGATGGTTCCTCAGCGCAAGTGGTTTTCCCTCATCCGGCTGCCGCCACGCTCTCCCCGGCGGGGAGATGATGCCAGAATTCCCTCCCCCCAGTGGGGAGAGGGTTAGGGTGAGGGGCCAGAGGCACTACACCTCAATCCGCATATTCGCCGGCAGCGTCGATCACCGGCTTCCAGCGGGCGATTTCGCTTTCAAGCTTCGCCTTCAGGGCAGCAGGCGTAGCGTCGGCCTCCGGCGATGGCGCGGTGCCCAGTTCTGCAAAGCGAGCCGCGACGTTCTGGTCCTTCAGCGCAACTTGCAGCGACTTCGACAGGCGCTCGTTGACCTCTGCCGGAGTGCCCTTCGGCGTGTAGATGCCGTGCCAGATGCCGACTTCAAAACCGGGCAGACCGGCTTCGACCGCCGTCGGGATATCCTTCATGATGTCGAGGCGCTTCGGCGAGGTCACGGCATAAGCCTTGATCGTGCCGCCCTTGATCTGCTTCGTCGTGTTGGTCGTCTGGTCGCACATGACGTCGACCTGACCGCCGAGAAGATCGGTCATCGCCGGGCCGGTGCCCTTGTAGGGAACAGTCGTCAACGGCGTCTGGATAGCGCTCATGAACATCATGCCGCAAAGATGCGAGGCTGCGCCGATACCGGCGTTCGCGACCGTCACGCTGTCCTTGTTGGCCTTCACATATTCAATAAGGCTCTTGAGGTCGGCCGGTTCGAAATCCTTGCGGGCAACGATCGTCATCGGGACTTCGGTGACGAGACCGACATATTCGAAGGCGCCGAGCGTGTCATAGGCGAGCTTGCGGTAAAGCGTGGCGCTGGTGGCCATGCCGATGTGGTGCAGCAGGATGGTGTAGCCATCCGGGCTGGCTGAAGCCACCCGTCCCGCGCCGAGCGTACCGCCCGCACCGCCGACATTTTCGACGACGATCTGCTGGCCGAGGTCCTTCGACATGGATTCGGCAACGAGGCGGGCAACCGTATCGGTCGGGCCGCCGGCCGAGAAAGGAACGACCATGGTGATGGTGCGCTCGGGATAGGTCTGCGCGGATGCGCCGCTTGCGAGAAGCGAAACGGCAACTGCCGCCGTCATGCCAAGCATGGCCTTCAGAATTTTCATCTTTTTCCTCCCTGATGAAAACAAAATACCACCGACGCTTCCCACGCGCCAATGGAGATAGGGCCATTAGCACGCCCCGAACCGGCTACGGCAATCAGCCCCGCTCCGCCCTTTGCCCGAATTCCGCATGGGTGCAGCGCAGCATGGGTCGATTCGGACACAAACGGGTTTAGCGATGTGTGGAAATCCACCCATCGAACTACTCGGAAACGAGCAGTTTCTTATCGAGGCCGTATTTCTGCATCTTTTCGTACAATGTCTTGCGGGAAATCTGCAGCGACTCGTAGACCGGTTTGAGGCTGCCGCCATGTGCAACAAGGGCGCTCGCGATCACGCTGCGCTCGAACTCCGCAACCCGATCGGCAAGGCCGCTCACCTCGCCAAGCTGCCGCTCGCCGTCGAGGCCGAGCACGAAGCGGTCCGCTGCATTGCGCAATTCGCGCACATTGCCAGGCCAATCCCGCTGGGCGATGTCGGAAATCACCTCGGGCGGCACTGCCATCTCGTCGCGGCCGTAGCGTGCCGCTGCCTCGCGGACGAGCTGGAGGAACAGCAGCGGGACATCCGGCCGCCGCTGCGCCAACGCCGGTACGTGCAGTGTTGCGACATTCAGCCTGTAGAGGAGATCGGCGCGGAAACGTCCCGCAGCGACTTCGGCTTCGAGATCGACCTTGCTGGTCGCAATGAAGCGCACGTCGAGCGGCACGACCTCGTTCGAGCCGAGGCGGGAAATGACCCGCTCCTGCAGCACTCGAAGAAACTTTGCTTGGAGGTCAAACGGCATCGATCCGATTTCATCGAGCAGGATCGTGCCGCCGCGCCCGTGCTCGAACTTGCCGTAACGCGGCCGCACCGCACCGGGAAAAGCACCTGCCTCATGGCCGAAGAGCTCGCTCTCGATGAGGTTCGCAGGCAGCGCCGCGCAGTTGATCGCGATGAACGGCCGGCTCGCACGGGCACTGATGTCATGCAGCGCCCGGGCAACGACCTCCTTGCCCGCGCCGGTCTCGCCAACAATCAGTGTGTCGGCGTCGCTCGCCCCGATTGCCCGGATACGGTAGCGTAATTCCACCATCACCTGCGTGCGGCCCGGCAAACGCGCCTCGATATCGTCGCGCTTTCCGGCGACGGCCTTGAGCAGCCGGTTTTCCAGCACCAGGCTACGGCGTTCTATGGCCCGCCTTATCACTCCGGCCAGCATCTGCGGCGTGAACGGCTTTTCGATGAAATCATAGGCGCCTTCGCGCATCGCCTTCACTGCCAGCTGCACGTCGCCATGGCCCGTAACGAGGATGACAGGCACTTCCGCATCGATCTCGCGGATCTTCTGCATCAAAGTCATGCCATCGGTGCCCGGCATGCGGATATCGCTGACGACGACCCCGGCGAAGCTATAGCCGATCAACTCCAGCACATGGTCGGCATGGGAAAACGTCTCGACGTTGAAACCCGAAAGCTCCAGCGCCTGCGCCGTCGACCGGCGCAGCTCTTCCTCATCGTCCACCAGCAGGATCTTCTGTTCGCTCACTCGGCCGCCTCCGGCATTATGCCCGTCGCCGATTGCAGATCGATGCGGAACACGGCGCCTCCCTCCGGATGATTGGAGGCCGCCAGGCTGCCGCCGAAATCCTTGATGATGTTGTAGGAGATCGAAAGCCCGAGCCCCAGTCCCTTGCCGACGCCCTTGGTCGTGAAGAAGGGATCGAAGATGCGCTCGGCAATCGCCGCCGGCACGCCCGGTCCATGATCGCGTACCGTCAGCACCACCTTGCCCTTTTCTTCGCAGGCCGTCACCTCAATCCGCCGGTCCTCGATCCCTTCGACGGCATCGGCCGCGTTCGAAATCACGTTGACCAGCACCTGCTGCAAGCGGACGGACCCGGCGCGGACGACGGGCGGGCGGATGCCAAGATCGACCCGCAGGTCGGCATCCGCCGCCTTCAGCCGCCAGGCGATGATCTCCAGCGTATCGCGGATCGCCTCGTCGAGCGGCACCGGGCCGAGCTTCTCGTTCGGCTTGCGCGCGAAGTTGCGCAGATGCTTGCTGATGGATGCCATGCGGTCGATAAGCCCGCCGATGCGCTGGATATTGTCCTGCGCTTCTGCAGTCCGCCCGCGGTCCAGGAGCACGGCGGCGCTGTCCGTATAGGTCTTTGCGGCGGCAAGCGGCTGGTTGAACTCGTGGGACAGTGCCGCCGACATCTGGCCGAGACCGGCAAGCTTGCCTGCCTGGATGAGATCGGCCTGCGTCTGGCGAAGCTGTTGTTCGGTCAGCCGCCGCTCGGCGATTTCCTCTTCGATGCGGCTGTTGACGCGGGCAAGGTCGGCCGTGCGCTCCTCGACGCGCCGCTCCAGCTCGTTGCGCGCTTCCGCCTGCAGATGCATGCGCTCGTTGAGGCGCATCCGCCGCTGCCGGAGAATCGCGATCGCCAGCCCGGCGATGCAGAGAATGAGGAAGACGGCGCCAAGCGCGGTGCGCGCCTGCGTGCGAATGGAACCGGTGTCCATCAGCACGTTCACGGTCCAATCCTCGGCCGGCATATAGTGCGAGAGCACCAGATATTCCTTTTGCACACCTTCTTCGGCAAGCGACATCAACTCATGCTCGTCGAAATGGCTGCGCGTGATCGGCAGCGCGGTCAGCCTCGCATTCGCGTAGCGGCGGGACGCTCCGGTACGCGCGATGCGGTCTGAGGTCAGGGGCAGAATGCCGTTATAGAGCCAATCCGGCTTGCCCGACATGAAGATGATGCCCTCGGGGTCCGATACGAAGATGCGGTATTCCCCGCCGCTCCACGAAGCCTCGATCATGTCGATATCGACCTTGAAGACGATGACGCCGCGGATTTCCTCGCCTGCATAGATCGGCGAGGCAAAATAATATCCGCGTTTCAGCGAGGTGGTTCCGAGCGCGTAGAACCGGGACTGGCGCCCGGCAACGGCATCCTGGAAATAGGGGCGATAACTGAAATTCTCGCCGACGAAGCTGCCCGGAAGGTCGAAATTGCTTGCCGCAATCGTCTCGCCATCCGGCTTGATCACATAGATATCGGAGGATTTCAGAAGCCCGTTGATTTCCTTGAGATAGAGATTCGCCGCATCGCGCAGCGCCTGGTCCTGCGGGCGGCTGACCAGTTCCTTGATGTTGTCGTGATCGGCAATCAGCGCCGGCAGCGCCTCGTAGCGGTTCAGGTGGCCACTGAGCGCGGAAACCGCGAGCCGCAGCGCAGTCCCCGCCTGCGATGACGCCTCGCTCATATAGGCGCGTGTTGCCATCGCCCCGCCATAATAGAAGAACGCGAAGACGACGAACGGCACCGAAAACAGTGCGGCTATCAGCCTGTATCTGGACGACAGGTCCGCCTCCTCCCCTTCCTGCCTCCTCTCCTGGGAGGCATACCCGACGCTACAAGTCTAATGACCGGATAACGGATTTCCAAGAGGCGCCTTGCCTTGACTCCCCCTGAGCCCGGATGTCCTATTGCGCCAACGCGATGAAGACACCCCGCATGAGCGACGAGCAAACCCCCGCCGACAGCAAACTCACCACGTCGAAGCGCCGCTGGGCCGCCGAAGGCAAGTTCCTGACAGGTCGCATCAGCCGTCCGGAAACCGAGCGCCTGCCGCCCGGCCAGCATCTCGTCAAGAACTGGCCCGTCCTCGATCTCGGCCAGCAGCCGGTCATCTCGCTGGACACATGGCGTCTGGAAGTGCGCGGTCTCGTCGAGACACCGTTGGACCTCACCTGGACGGCCTTTCAGGCGCAGGAGCAGAGCACCAAGGTTAGCGACATTCACTGCGTCACCACATGGTCGCGCTATAACAACAAATGGAAAGGCGTTTCGACACGCGATCTTCTCGATCTCGTAATGCCGAAGCCGGAAGCCAATTACGTCATGCTGACGAGCTATGACGGCTATACGACCAACCTGCCGCTTTCCGATTTCGCGGCCGAGGATGCGATCCTCGCGACATCATGGGAAGGCCTGCCGCTGACGCGCGATCACGGTGGCCCCATGCGCCTGGTCGTGCCGCATCTCTACTTCTGGAAAAGCGCCAAGTGGCTTCGCCGCATCGACCTCATCCCGGCCGACGAGGCCGGCTTCTGGGAAAAGAACGGCTACCACATGTACGGCGACCCATGGCGCGAGCAGCGCTATACGGATGACTGACCGCGAAGCAGGCGCATGGCCGCGAAGTACACGCCGAAGAGAATGCCCACAAGCGCCGATAGCGACGCCATGCTTGCCGCGTGGATCGGGATTTCGCTCCAGCGCGGGCGCACGATATCCGCCGTGTTGAACGCCTCGCCGCTGAAACGGCAGGTGATCAGCGAAAGCCCGCGCCGCACCATCTCGGCATCGGCATCCGCAATGATCGCCGATGCGGCCTCCGCTTCCTGCGGCATGGCGCGCATGGCGATCAGCACGGCCTTGGCCGCCGCCAGATAAGCATGGGCGCATTCGTTGAACGGGCTCCGCTCATCGGTGACGCTGCCGGGCATCAGCCCCCAGAAGCAGTAGGAATACTGGATCTGCGCATAGTTCAGCACGCGCCTGAACGGTTCGTTTGTATCAGTCGCCTGCGAGGCGAGATCGATGATCCGGTTCCGATAGCCGGCGATGACCGCCATCTCGCCAAGCGAAATTTCGGGGATGGGGATGCCGGCATGGCTGCCAGCGGAACTGCTGCTGTGCGCTGAAGCGTTTCCGGCGGCGGAAAAAAGAAGTGCTGCCAGACCTAGTTTCGCCAGCCCTCGCTTCGCGCAATTTCGATAATGAGATTGCCTAAACATTGCCAAGCTTTCCCTCATCCCTGTGACACACGGGAATGAGGAGTTCTCTTTTAACGAGCCACGACGAGGCAACGACCAAGCCCGGATTACCGGAATGCCGGACGCAGTCGCTTTTCCGCCAGCACGCCGAAGACAATCCCAAGCGCCGCCCACAGAATGACATGCATGCCGAGCGAGGCCGTGCGAAAACGCCAGAGCACCATGGCCGAATAATTTTCCGGCACCTCGTTGATCGGCGGCAGCAGGTACTGAACCAGGCCGATGAAGACGAGATAGGCGGCACCTGCGAGGATCGCCGCATTCCAAATGCCGAAGCGGGCAGAGAGATTGCGCGCCAGCGCCACTGCGGCAATCAGCGAGGCAACGGAAACGACGATCATCAGGAAGAACACCTCGGTGCGCACGCCGATCGTATCGGGATTGCCGACCGCAGGCGGGTTGGCGGGGTACTTGATCGCCGGAACGAGAACGATCGCAACAAAGGCGGCAAGCGCGATCACTGCGGCCGTGCCGCGAGCGTCGAGCCGGCTGAAACGCCCATGAACGAAGGCGAAGGCAAGAGCAAAGAGGCCGCCAACCGCAATCGCATAGGTCATGACGCCGGTGAAGAGGCCGAGACCGGCCTGTGTGGCGCGACTGACGAGTTCCGGTTCAGCCGTTTCACCTGCGGCCTGGGCAGCGGCTTCTTCGAAGGCAATCGCCTGATCGACCAGCGGCTCACCGAATGTATAGGCAAAGACAAAAACCAGGATGCCAGCGATCACCCCCGCGAGCATGCCACGGAGCAAAAGATTTCCAACCATGTCTGTCGTCCTTTAGTGGCAGGGGAAGCCGAGAAGGTGGCGGCCGTCATGCACGAATTCGTGGACGTAGCCGCCGGAAAACAGCGCCGTGGCGCCCTCTTCCGTGCCGACGAAATAGATGGCGATGATCATCAGCAAGCCCCCGAAGATCGCCCAGGGCAGGATTTCTCCTACCGGGATCGGCGCGGGTGCTGCGATGGGCTGAAGAGCGGTGTCAGACATGTTTTCCTCCTGGAAGACGCGTTCAGTCGAAAGAGCGTTGTACGGTAGGGTCTGACTTCCAGCCTGCTTTCGCATCCTGGTCACAGTGGCGCGACCGCGCCGGATTTTCACCGGCTTCCAAACCCGCAACATGATCGTTATATCTGCGCGCGGAGAACTGTCAACGAGACTTGATCTCGCTCCCCATCGCATTTCCGGAGATCGAAGGAACGTGCATACCCGGCTCACCTGGATCTGCCACGGCCCGACAAGCGCTGGTCGCAATGGTCGCTTCCCTCTCGATGAACCGCTTGAAGAAAGCGCCGTCGCGGAGACGCGGGCAATTGCCGGTCGGCTGCAGCGCGCCGATCGAGTCCTGACGAGTCCGGCGCTGCGCGCGCGCCAGACTGCCGAAGCGCTCTCGCTCGGCTCTCTTCCCGATCCGCTGCTTGCCGATTGCGATTACGGCAGGTGGGGTGGGATGGCGATCGCCGATCTGCAAATGCAGGAGCCTGAAAATCTGCTCGCCTGGATGAGCGATCCGGAATCGGCCCCGCATGGCGGCGAAAATATTAGGCAGCTCGCAGGGCGGGCAGCCCAATCGATGGACACGCAATCGGTGCTCGGCGGCCACGTCATCGCCGTCAGTCACGCCGCGCTCATCCGCGCTGCGATCCTGAACGTGCTTCAGGCGCCGCTTTCCTCTTTCTGGCTCGCGGATATCGAACCGTTATCCATCATCCGCATGACCCATAACGGCCGCCGCTGGGCGCTTCGCTTCGGCGGCTGAAGCCGCTATATCGCTAATTTTTCAAGGAATAAATTAGATCAGCCTTACGCAAGCAAGTTGCGTCATAGCTATTGAACCCGGTTTACCGGGCGCTAAGTCCTTGCCCCGAGGAGACCGGCCATGACCTATGATTGGAGTGGGGAGCGTACACGGCGCATGCGTCTTTTGCGGATCGCGACCGCCGTTATTCTCGTCGCCCTGGTTGTCAGCATTCCGTTGCTGATGACATAGGCGAAAAAGGCGAGCAGCCGTCAAACTGCTCGCCTTTCTTTAACTCTGTCGAACGGGAACGCGCACAGCACTCTGCGATCAAGCGATGATCGCCAGGATTTTCTGTCGGGACATTCCTTTTCGTGCTTGCCCTTTAGTGCTTGATAGTCGTCCCGGTCACCGACACTGGATCGCTGGCCGGAAACGTATCCTCGAGCCCCTCGTCAAGCTGCTCCTCGAGGGTCAATCGATCATGGGACGCGCGCGCGCTCAGCCTGACGCTCATCGTTTCGCCCTCCGGGGCCTTGGAAGACGCGATTTGGCTCATCAGCTCCTTTGCCTTTTCTATGGCATTCTGCCGATTGAGCGAGCGTTCAGCGTCGTTCTTCAACTGGACGGAAACGATCTCGCCGCCGTCGCCGACGAATTCGACCGTAAAGCCGGCCTTCCCGCCGCCAATGGGGGTAACCTGTGTTCCAACGACCTGCATTGGGGATTTCCTCTCTTTGAACGCCAAAAGGAAAACGAAGATACCGCCCGCTTGGTTCCAAGCATTGAGGATTCAGCGCGGCTACAGCATTGGAGCGCCCGACCTGAGCGATAGATGAAGTTTTGTACCGAAATCAGGAACGTCTACGATTTGTCGCATGCCTCGTGAAAGGCGAAGGCTGAGCTCGACACCCGTCGCGGTCACTTCCAGATCACTTTTGACCGTGTAGTCGCTCATTTGCCCATACCTCTCGCTCGGGTATTCTGGCAGCCGCCGGGCGCTAGAGCGTTTTGTTCCGATCCTTTAAGCCATTAAGCTTTGATGGCGGAAGGGGCTGGAAGAATTATTTCTCGGCGCCATTTACTGAATTCTAATAAAGGCAATGGAGTTTAGGAGCATGGCTCGGTGAGGTCCCACGTTTTATCAGCCCGAGAGACGTCGAAATCGAAGGCAACGGCGATATCGACACGCTGAGAAAGCCGAAGACCTCGCCGGTCATGCTCCTAAGCAGCAAGTGGCCGAGTGCCCCTATGACTTCCGTGGCGTGGCACACGAGACATATTGCTTGTCCTGACACGCGATGCGTGTGATGACGCATTGGGAAAAGAAGCCCCGCAAGGGGACGGGGCTCAAGATATGATGAGCAGCGCCCTAGAGCGGGCGACGTCGGAAAGTACGCTTCATAGCTCGCATCTTCAAGATGCAGAACTTCAGGCTCAAAGCTGCGTCTATGGCCAAGTCTCCTCGTTCGAAGCCTCTCCTTTCCACCGAAGGGCCCCTCCGGCGGCGTGCATCGACCGCAAACGATCGCCTGCGCCTGCTGGTTAAGATGATTGTGGCCGTGCGGCATGTCGTCTACGCGGAGCCTTTCGTGGGCATGGGCGGCGTGTTTTTCAGGCGAGTGCCGCGTGGCGAGGTGATTAACGACCGCAACGGCGAGGTGGTAAACCTCTTCCTGATTCCTGCAGCGGCACTGCCCGCAGTTCATGGACACCCTGAAATTCCAGATCACCAGCCGGCGGGAATTCGAACGCCTCAAAAGCTGCGATTCCGCCACTTTGACAGACCTCGAACGCGCGGATCGCTTCGTCTATCTGCGGAAACCCGCCTTCGGTGGAAAGGTCGAGGGGCAGAATTTCGGTGTCGATACGACCGGCCGGGCACGCTTTAATCTCACCAGGCTGGCACGGCCTGGAAGACGTCCATGAACGCCTCGCAGGTGTCGCAATTGAGAACTTGGATTGGCTTTACCTCGATCCGCCGTATTTCGGCAGCGAAGGCGACTACGGGAAAACGCTGTTTGGCCGGGAGCGGTTCGAAGTCATTGCGGAGCCTCGGTCGCGTCAAAGGCAACTCCATTTGTCCAGCAACGACGTTCCGCAGATCCGCGATGTATTCAGCCTTACCTTCGCAGAAGCGGAATTGAGGCCATAGTCGCGCGAAGGGCTAGTCTTCTGACCTTCCGAAGTGCCCGCCATGGGCTTCATCGTAACGGTGGAGCGCATTCAGATAACCTGAAAGCGCTTCTGCTAGCGGACGCGACAAGCCTGTCTGGAGATGGCTCTTCCAGGTGGCTATCTCGTCGGTGTCACTGTCGACAACACGGTATTTGGCGTTGCCCTCTGCCTCAATCCGATACTTCATGACCCAGTCACCCAGCAGGTTTTGATGATGAACTAGACATCGCCAGAACGGTTTCAACCGCCCTTGTCAAACAGTTCGAGCGGCGAAGCAGATTAATTAGTCGGCCGTGAAGAACTCGGAAGCCGCTGATTTGACGTAAGAATTGAATGATCTGCAGATCTTATAGTTGCAGGAAACAGCCGCCGAACAGGCTGTTTCCTTGCAAAATCAGTTTGAGGTTTCCCTGGCTGGCGAAGCGTGATTCACTGGGTTATCGCGGTGAATCGGAGAGCCAGGCATGGGCAAACCACGTGAACGGCGCGAAACGGGTGAACAGGATCTATTCCGATCCCGGCTCGACCAGATCATCAACATGAAGCACGAACTGGTGCGTCTGGCGCAGGCCATTGACTGGTCAGTGCTGGAAGCCCGTTTTGGTGATGTCTATTCGGACGGAGCGGGCATGCCGCCATTGCCGACGCGGCTCATGGCGGGGCTGGCCATTCTCAAGCACACGTTCAACCTGTCGGACGAGGCCCTGTGCGAGCGCTGGGTGGAGAACCCCTATTTTCAGTACCTGTGCGGCGAGGAGTTCTTCCGGCACGAACTATCGTTCGACCGCTCCTCGATGACGCGCTGGCGGCAGCGCATGGGCGAGGAGCGGATCGCCGCGCTCTTGCAGGAGAGCCTGGCAGTGGCAGTCAAGACAGGCGCGATGAAGCCACAGGATACGCGGCAAGTGATCGTGGACACGACCGTTCAACCGAAGAACGTCATGTTCCCGACGGATGCCAAGCTTATTCACCGGGCGCGCGAACGGCTGGTGCGGCTGGCGAAGAAAATGGGGCTCGACCTGCGCCAGACCTATGTTCGGCTCGGTAAATTCGCCCTGATCCAGCATCAGCGCTATGCTCATGCGAAGCAATTCAAACGGGCTGGCAAGGCGCTGCGCAAGTTGAAGACCTATCTCGGTCGGACCGTTCGCGACATCGAGCGTCAGATCGCGGGCGACGTACAACTCGACGCGATCTTCAAATGGCCGGTCTATCAGGCAAAAACGGTCATGGAACAGCGGCAACGTCAGCATGGCCGCAAGATCTACAGCCTGCATGCCGACGAGGTCGAGTGCATTGGTAAAGGCAAGGCGCACAAGCCCTATGAGTTCGGGGTGAAGGTGTCCGTGGCCACAACACTGAACCGTTCAAAGGGCGGGCAGTTCGCGCTGCACGCGACGGCGCTGCCCGGCAATCCCTACGACGGCCACACGCTCGCGACCGTCATTCCGGATATGGAAAAGATGATCGGCAACGAGCTCTCCCGCATTCTGGCCGATGCTGGATACCGCGGCCATAATGCTCCCGAAAGTCACAAGCTGAGGGTCTTCACCAGCGGCCAGAAGCGCCGCCTCACGCCCGCCATCAAACGCCAGATGCGGCGACGATCGGCGGTCGAGCCCGTCATCGGACACCTCAAGAGCGAACACAGAATGGAGCGGAATTATTTCGCTGGCGAACAGGGTGATGCCGTCAATGCCGTTCTGGCGGCCGCCGGATACAACTTCTCCCTCCTGCTGCGATGGTTCAGGCAGCTTTTGTGTCTGTTAGCCGCACTACTCTTCCCGTTCCAGAGCCGACCAAAGCGGTATCTCCCTGCCTGAAAACGAGTTCTTCACGATCGACTAATTAATCCGGCCTACTTGGTTCCAACATCTTGTCTCGAAAGGAGGCGAGCCACGCGCTTAGGGGCGCTCACCGCTTCTGCCAGCAGAATGACAGACGATCAAAAGGGAGCAAATTAGCTAAAACGGCTTAGGCCCTCGTGCCTTCGGCGGAGGCGCCGGGTTCTCCGGAAGCCGAATGCCTCTTTCTCAGGGCATCGATAATCTCCATGGCGGTCAATTCATCAAGACGTCTTAGCGGCAGAGTTTCAGCAATGACAGCGACCTTGTGCGTCTGCGTATCGACAATCGACCAGCTGCCATCCCCGTCGCGTCTGGCGTAATACTGCGGGCGTATTCGCATATTCACGTCGGCCTCTGCCTCTCGGTCATGCTCACGACTAGCTGTTGCAAGCTATCTTCGATAGTGACGCCGTGCTGATAGAAATAAATGATCTGGCTTGCGAGTTCGACGCGCTCATAATCGCTCGTTATGTGCCCGGTAGCGCAGATATCATCGAAGACTCTCTTGCAGATCTCAATATCTTCGGTAGCGAAATAGCCTCTGCTCATGCTCGGTTCCCTAAACTCCTAAGAATTCTAAGAGAAAAGCCCCGCCGGAAGCGGGGGTAAAGCGGCCTTCACGAAAACATATCGTGGCAAGGGCTCGTCTAAGAGAGGGCAAAGCGAGCCCAAGCCACTGGCTCAGTACTTAGGGGATCATCCCGCAGCACTTGAGATCACGCAGCTTCAGCGACTGGTGGGAAGATGAAACGCGTGATCGCAATAAACCGGCAGGGGAAGGAAAAGTTCCCGAGTGATCGGCCCCGCCTCTAAATGAGGCATCGGGCGACCGCCGAGCATTCAATTACCGATATTATCCGTAGACGGGTCGAGCACCGCGCTTGCACTTGATCTCTTCTTTGTACTCTCCGTCGCCCCATTTCCGCTTAATCTTACATCCTCCGCGACGATACTCTTCCTTGTATGCTCTTCGTTCGTATCGGGGTTCACCATAGTAGCGATCGGAATGCCACCGCCCATGGCCGCTTTCGTCCTTCCAAGGATCGGCCGATGCGTCGCCAGCACACATGGTGAGTGCCACGCCCGCTGCGGCAGCGATGGTCAGCATCTTCATGGCTCGCACTCCTGCTTCCCGGTCCTAGATCAAAGCTGTACTTGATGGCTTCGTTTCGACGATCGATCCTGAACGCCGGATGAAGAGTAAATCGGTTACCGTCCATACAGCTCGTTGATCTTCTCCTATGGCTCTTCGACCTTTCTCGATGCCTCTCGCGCCGTGGGTGCCCAGCCGTTGGTGCGGCAGGATGCTTTGCCTCTGCCAATGGATGGTGTTGATGGTCCATCGTCACTGGCGGGCGCGCGATCGGCTGGTTAGGTCGAGATAAATGCGCCCGAACTGCAAATCTCCATCCAAAGAAACAATGTCCTGGTGGCCCTCGCCGAGCCATGTCTCTCGCCATTTGTATTTCGGCTGATATTCTTCCGTCGTCATTGTCTCAAATTTCGTTTTCTTTTTAAGCATTCCCTGATGTAATCATCAGATGGCCAAGTCTCCAGCTTCAAAGCCGCTGCTCGCATCCGATAAGCCGGTTCGATCGCGGCCGCGCAAGCCACGCGATCCAGCGCAGCCGAACCTTCCCCTCGATCCCATGCCGGACCGCATCGAGCCGTGCCTGGCGCTTCTTAAGCCGAAGCCGCCGAAGGGCGAGCAGTGGGTTTACGAAATCAAATGGGACGGGTATCGCCTGGCGGTGCATATCGAGCCTCAGCGCGTGCGCATCATCACGCGCGGCGGCCATGACTGGACGCATCGTTTCCCCGCGATCGAGCGGGCCGCCAAGCAGCTCGGCGTGGCGACAGCGATCCTCGATGGCGAGGCAATCGTGGTGGATGAGCGTGGCCGGTCCGATTTCGGGCTGCTGCAGCAATCGCTCGGCGGCCGGGGTGGCAAGCGGACTTCCGGCGAAGCGCTCTTCGTGGCGTTCGATCTGCTCTATTTCGACGGGCATGATCTGCGGCAACTGGAGCTTTTTTCGCGACGCCATCTGCTCGAAGGGCTGATCATCGATCGGGAGGGCGTCATTCGGCTGTCGGAGGAGTTCCAGGCGGACGGCGACAGGCTGCTGGAGCTTTCCTGCGAGCATGGGCTCGAAGGCATCATCGCGAAGGATCGCCGTAGCGAGTACCGCTCCGGCCGCCTCGGCGACTGGGTGAAAATCAAGTGCCTGCAGAGCGACGGCTTCGTGATCGTTGGCTATGAACTTTCCACGGTCGCGCGGGCCGGCATCGGCTCGTTGCTGCTGGCAGCGCGCAAGGGTGACGGCCTGGTTTATGTCGGCAATGTCGGGACCGGCTTCAACGAACGCACGGCGCAGGAGCTGCGCGAAAAGCTCGATCGGCTGGAGGTCACGAAACCGCCGGTCACATATGACGGAAGGCGCAAGGGGCTGGTCTGGGTGCGGCCGACGCTGATTGCCGAGATAGAGTATCGCGCGTGGACGCACGATGGGAAGCTGAGACATGCCTCTTACAAAGGTCTGCGGGATGAAGAGGACGACGCCACGATTTATGTGCTGGACAAGTAGTCCTGACCCTAGCCGGCCCTTTGGGTAATGGTGCGCCGAAACGTAAAGTTTTTTCAGTCCCGTAAACTCCCGATTGGAACTTGAACCGTATATGACCTCCTCGCAGAGGGGGAACGTCTTCCCACCGGCGAGCGGTTTCACGGAAAACTGAGCTTTCATCGCGGCCGGCGGCGCCCTTACATTGGCGCGCGACACGCTGCAAATGCAGCATCTCACATTCTTACACGATCAGCCGGTCCCAACTGCCGTAGTGCTCTTCGCTGCGCTTGCCGCGCGGCAGGCTGAGCCCGATCAGAAACAGGCCGGCGGCGACGTCGCCCGCGGTTCCGAGACTCGTTGCGCCCTGGAGCACGAACGGCGATGCGGCGATCCAGGCGCCGAGCAGCACGTTCAGGAAACGCGCCGGGCGGGCGACTTCGGCCATGGCGGTGACGGCGACCAGGATCACCAGACAACCGAGGATATGGTCGTTGAAGTAGAGCGGCGGCGCGGTGCCGAAGACAAGCGGCGAAAACATCAGGAATGCGCCGATGGCGGTGCTGGCGACGAGCGTCCAGGGGAAGTTGACGCCGCCGGTAACGAACTCGCGCAGGATGGCCGAGGCGGGACGGTCGAGATCAGGTTTGGGCGTCTGGTCCTCCGACAAGGACGGACCACCACGCCAGAAGGTCCGCCAGAATAGCTCTCCCGCGCGTTTTGCGCCATAGAGGTATTGGCAGCTCGCCAGCACCTCATCGATCGAATAGGGCACGAGTACGACGGTGACCGCCGCCTGGACGATACACAGCGTACACAACGCGCCGATCAGGGGCGGCTGGATGATGATGAAACTGACGCTGACCACTCCCAGCGGGATGATCAGCAAACCGAAAAGCAGTACCATCCACGGCATGGTGCGCCAGCGGCGGCGATCGCCGATCGCGCCCGCCAAAATATCGAGGACGTAAGCGAACGCGCCCAATCCCGCATCCGCTATAGGGAATCCTTTCGACACCCATGAGGTCACCACCGCTTCGCTGCCATTCTCCATCGGAGACGCGCCTGGCCCAAAAAAAGGATCCCATAAACCATCGATATGGCCGAGCTGAAAGGCGGCGAGATAGCGCGACACGAAAAGCCCGACAAAAGCCAGCGCAATGATCGGGAGGCGCTGGGTAAAGGTTGACGGCGAATAGTTCCACCCCAGCGGCAGGTCGTCGTCGGCCGCCAGGGCCCGCCGGCTGATTCCCGGCGTCGGCGGAACCATGACGGCAAAGGCGACGATCAGCATGCCGATCAAGGTATCGACCCCATACGCCGCGGCGCTCGTCGTCCAGAAGGCGAGCGGCGCAAACAGCACCCAGACGCCCACCGCGGCCGTCAGCCACTGAGCCCAACGCCAGCGCCGATACATTCCCCAGAGAGCGAACGCTATGATGAGAAGCCCCGAAACGATCTCGCTTACGCCCATCCACGCGTCGCGAATTTCGGGCGCAGCGATTTCGTGACCGAGTGCCGGAGGAACCGGCGCGGCGCCGGGATCGAACAGGCCGTAGGCAAACGGCGAAACGATCAGCCAAAGCCCGAGAACCGCGTTGGTGAGCGGCGCCCACAGCGTGAACGACCGATGCCGCTCCAGAGCCGTGTCGACCTCCTCTTTGCTGCGTTCCAGCGGGCCGCGAAGCCGCTTCTCCGCCGCTTCAAGTTCGGGTTCCGAGGCGGCAACAGCCGATGGCTCAAGCTTGTTCCTGGCATACCAGGCGGTCGGATCTGCCTTTAACCTGCCTATCATCTCAGGCAAGGTGCCGGTCAAACTATGGCGCGACTTCCAGCCGAGCAATGTCCGCGCGCGCGAAATGTCGAGCTCGTAATGATCATCAGAATTCTCGATCATCCATGAACGGATATCGGCGTCTGCACCCAACACCTCGTCCTGAACCCAAGTGCCGAGCTTGACGATCCCTTTCGGCAGCGAGAGCGTGCGCCAGGTCTCGCCATGGACCAGTTTGCCGATACGCTCCTGCAACTCCTGATAGGAGGCAGTCTCCTCCTCACCAATCAAAAAGGCCGTTTCGTCGGGGAGGTCCGCACGGCGGTCCACGACCCGGACGACCACGTCGACGAGATCGTCGAGGTGCAGATAAGGCTGTCCATGAGTGCTATCACCGGTGAACAGATATGCGGTCGGCAGGCGTTCGAAGATGCGGGCGATCTGCTGTGCTATGAATACCGCCCGGCAGTCCTCGTCGTAGACGCCGGCCAGCCGCAGTATCACCGTCTTGATGGGCCCCCGCCGTTTTGCGATCAGCGCTTCCGTCTCGGCCTTCGATCTGGGATAGGCCCAGGGCGGGTCGAGCGGCCAATCCTCGTTGATCTTGACGCCCTTTTCCGGGCTTGGGGCGTGCACTAGCAAAGTACTGGAGAAGACGAACTGGTCGGTTTCGAACGTCCTCAAGGCATCGAGCAGCCGCCGCGTGCCCTGTACGGTCACCGCGTCGTATTTCGGATTCTCTTCCCCCGTTGTGTCGTAGTAAGCGGCGAGATGGATCACCGATGCAATGCGGTCGCCGGCACACTCGCGGATCTTCTCCATTGTCTGGGCGACGCCGTCGTCGGAGGTGAGGTCGATTTCGAGCGTGTCGATCCCCTCGCTCGGACTCTTCGGCTGCGCGACATCGAGGCCGATGACGCGATAGCGACCAAGCAGGCCGCGCGCGATCGCCTGCCCAAGAAAGCCGCTGCTGCCGGTAATGAGAACGGTCGGAAGACTTCTGGTCCGCATCGACGCCCTTTAGGGTTGGTTCCCTTCTGCAAACTCCTGCTGGCGCGACAAGGTTCCTGATTGGCGAGAACTAAACGGAGCAAAAAGCGGACCCACGGATGCCCCATGCTGGCGCCAGAACCCCAGTGCACGAGAATGCTGGCGGCGCGACTCGACTTTTCGCATCGCCTTCAAAGCGAAACGAGAGGCGTTCGCAGCGCGCAGACCACCCGGCAAAAACATCCTCCAGCAGCAGGCCCGCTTCGATGCGGATTTCAGATTGATGGGACACTGAATCCGCTAAATCGCGGACGCCCGTGTCGCTAATTCCCGGACAGTTGGCCGGGATCGAGCTTGGCTCACCTGGTTGGTGTTAGGGGTTATTGATTTCAACGTTCTGTGCGTCGGTCAAGAAAGGCTTGCTCTTTTGCCTTCGCATACTATCGCCCTCGAGGTTGAACCGATGCGCGTTATGGATGATGCGGTCGAGAATGGCGTCGGCGATGGTGGGTTCGCCGATCATATCATGCCACTGCGCGACAGGCAGAGGGACAGCTTCCCGCTCTTAACACGGATCTCGGCAAGCGCATTCACGCGCTCATGTCTGCCTCGGTGTTGGATGGTCTTTCCATTGGCTTCCGGCCGAAGCGCACCCGCACCGGCAGCGGCGGAGTGAGCCGCTATTTGCTCGAGGTCGATCTGCGAGAGCTATCGATCGTCGAACGATCTTGCGCGCATCGCCTCCTTGTCACCTTCCGACGCGGCTTTTGGCCGGCTTCGGGATGCGCTCCAGAACGTGAAGAGTTCGTCGCTTCAGACTGATGATGCTGCGTTCGAAAAACTTAAAGCCGTCATGCTCGACCTGGCGTGACGAGGCCGCCCCTTCGATGTCTGCAGCATCCATTATTTCACATAGGCCGCTTCCGCTTATTAGCGCTGGCCTTGTCCTTCACGACCTTATCAAGTTGCTCTCTGTTCAAGAGAACATCAGTCTCTCCTGGCTTGCCGTCGGGATGGCTGAATTTCATTCCCTCCTCTGCCGGCATATCGAGTGCCTGTTGGGCATTCATAATGCCAAGCGGGACGCGTTTACCGTCGACCTTTACCGTCGCCTCGACGATCTTCATATCTCGAACTCCTTCTCTAAGGCAAACGCTGGAAGGAGTGCGATCGTTCCGATAGCGCCAGCGACTATTCCGCGGGCTCTTCGTCTTCTGACACGCGGTCAGTCTTCTTCAGCAAAACAAGCTCATCAGATTTCGTCTGATTGTCCGTCGTGACGGTCGCTGTGGTCATTTTTTTGTCGACGGCCGCGTTGTTCTTGGCGTGGTAGGCGCAGTCGGCAAACGCCATTGGAGCGGATAGGCCAATGGCCGCCGCCATTATTAGAAGCATCTTCATGGTCTTCTCCTTCTGGCTCGCGGCAAATCCTAACCTACAATCCACTGCGCTCGAAATCACAATCCTGTTCCGGGCGCAGCTGCCGACTCGTCCACTATAAACACCAATGAAACGGGTCATCGGCTCCCCTATTTTTGTCACCAGGACACCAATCCTCCATCCGAGCGGTGTTTGCTCGCACAATGACCGGCGAGCCGGACATTCCACTGGTGGTAGCCGTGTCAACGAGAAAAAGCGGAAGCTCGTCAACCCATAAGTCCGGTTCCGAAGCAATCGTGCCTCGCTTCCAGAGCGGAGTTCCGACGACCACCACAGCGCCAGAAAAACCGCTGCGACTCACCACCGGGAAGCGGTTTTCATTCGTGTGGCATACGCGAAAGAAAGACCGCCTCAACCTGGCCAGTCGAGACGGTCAAGACGGATGCGTTATCCGTCGGCCACGGTGCGTGGACGCCGAAGCCACCGAGGCGCTGCTGCTCGCCTCATCGGGGGGTGGGGGGAATAATGAGGCGATGAAGGGAACCTATCAGCAGACGGCACCTTGCGAAATTATACAGAGGTTGTCCGAATCTTGGGCGCAGGTATGCGGCGTCCAAACGGGTTGCATCCGTGTTGCAAGTAATAAACTGCAACACATTGAAAAGCCCGGAAATGCGCTGTGTTCCTTGTCGGCGCATTCTGGAATTTGTGGGAATTTCCGGTAATAAGTGGGAAATAGCGCAAACGCCTGAGAGGGCAAGGATTTGAGGCAGTCACGCCGGTGGGTTTACCCGGCTACAGTGCTGTTAGTGCGGCACAGCAAAACCGATGAGTTAGCGGACACCGACAGGTCCCCAAGCGCTTGGCTCAATTCAACCACTAAAAATTCTCCAGCGGACTTTGAAGGCCTTTAAATCATTGAAAGATAAGACTTCATACCCTTGCCCTTGGCAGCCGCGCGCACGTGCTCAATTCACGCTGATGGCTGAGCGCCTTGGCCGGTTAAGAGGCCGCTTCATTCTGTCGATCAACGACGTACCTGAGATCCGAGAAATTTTTGCCAAGTTTGCCTTTGCTGAAGCTGAATTGACATACACAATATCGGTCGCCGAGAGGACAGCAGCGCGAGAACTGATTATTACGCGATAAGGCCTGGACTAGTTGGAAGCGGGAGGCGCCGTTGCTCCATGGCGCCCCTTGTCCTTCCCTCACGTAACTCCGGCGACCACATCGGGCACCACGTTGCGGACGCTTTCGTCCTCGACGTAGTCACTGGGCCGCTTCTGACGCTTGCCGAGTTCCGGCTCGTGAAACTTTATCTTTTCGTACGGAATCGAGTTTAGGATGTGCGAGATGCAGTTGATGCGCGCCCGTTTTTTATCATCCGATTGCACGATCCACCATGGGGCGTGCCGGCTATCCGTCGCCCGGATCATCTCGTCGTAGGCTCGCGAGTAGTCCCACCACCGGCGGTATGACTCGACGTCCATTGGGCTGAGTTTCCACTGTCGCAGCGGGTCTTCGATCCGCCGTCTGAAGCGCCGATCCTGTTCTTCCTCGCCTACGGTCAGGAAGTACTTCAGGAGCGTGATGCCGCTTTCCACGATCGCCGCCTCAAAACGAGGAGCCACCTCGAGAAAGCGCCGCGCCTGCTTATCCGAACAGAATCCCATGACGCGGTCCACGCCAGGCCGATTATACCAACTGCGATCGAAGATGACGATCTCGCCTGCGGCCGGCAGATGCGCCATGTAGCGTTGCATGTAGATTTGCGACTTTTCGCGATCAGTCGGGGCCGGCAGCGCAATTACGCGAAAGACCCGTGAACTGACGCGCTCGGTAATTCGCTTGATCATCCCGCCTTTGCCGGCAGCGTCCCGGCCCTCGAAGATGATCACGATGCGAGCTCCTGATTTCTTCACCCAAGCCTGCAGGTGCGCAAGCTCGACTTGAAGTCTCGCGATTTCCTTGTCGTAGTTCCAGGACTTCTTGTTTTTCTGTTTTTCGCCAATTTCCGTGTCGTCGTGACTCTTGTTCATGACTTCCTCCTCGCCCTTTTACGGTGCCTTCACTTCATCACCCATCACTTAGTGACCCTCGACCAGTGGCCGATCGCTTCCCTCTTCGAGGCGAGCCGCGCGCAGGGCGTCTTCCGTGTCATCGAAGAATTTTTCTGCTCCGATGCCGTCGACGACGCCGGCGCGTTCCAGCAGCGCTGTGGCCTCGGCGTTTAAGTGAGCCACGCCAAAGGCGATGCCCCGCCCGGAGAGGTTCGCGTGCGCGGCATCAAGCGCGGCAGCTCCGGTGCTGTCGATATGCGCAATTGCGCTGGCATCCAGGATAAACCAACGCGTTTCGGTCGGCAGGCCCTCAGCGATGGCGCGCAGCCGCATGCGGACATAATCCGCGTTGTAGAACAGCAGATTGCCCTGGATGAGACATATGGCGATGCCTGGAACGCCCAGAGCTTCTGGAAAGCGCTGCATATCGTAGAAACCATCGCGTCCCGCAATGCGACCCAGAAGTGCGTCGCGTGGAAACATCGTCTTGCGCAGAAGATAGATCAACGTTGCGGCTATCGCGATGATGACGCCGTTCAGTACTCCGAAGCTGATGGCTCCCCCCATGGCGATCAAGGCGAAGACGAACTCCATCCGGCTGATGCGCCATATCTTTCTGAGTTCGCTGACGTCGATCAGGCTAATTGCGGCTGCCGCGAGGATCGCCGCCAGAGCCGGAATTGGCAGGATGCGCAGGGCATCATTCAAGAAAACCAACGCAGCCATCAGCGTCGCGGCGGAAATGAGACCCGCCGCTTGCGATCTGCCACCGGCCGAAAGATTGATCGCGGTTCGCGAATCGGAGACGCTGACGGGAAATGCGCCAAACAGGCCGGGAGCGATGTTCGCCGCGCCCAAGCCGATCAGTTCCTGGTTCGCATCCACCTCCTCTCCAGTGCGCGCGCCGAAGCTCCGGGCGGCGACTATACCCGCGCCAAAACTGACCAGAAACACAGCAGCCGATCCGAGCACGATCCTGTCCAAGGGCATTTGAGAGACTGCGTGAAGAGAAAATGACGGCAATCCGGTGGGGATGTCACCAACGACGCCGATGCCTGCCGCTTCAAAGTTGAAAATGGCAGAAAGAACCACGGAGAGGACGACGACAAGTACAGGTCCTGGTATCGGTATCGGCAGCCGCGCGGCTTTTACAATCCACAACAGTGCGAACATGGCGAGGCCAAGCAGCAGCGATGGCCAGTGGATCAAAGCACTTTTGCGAACGATCTCGGCAAGCGGTGCTAGGAGCCCGTCCGACTCGATACGCACTCCGGTAAAGCGGCCGATCTGCCCAATAAGGATGGAGAGCGACACGCCAGCAAAGAAGCCGACAAGGATTGGACGAGATAGAAAGTTTGCCAGGACGCCCAGCCGAAGCAGCCGTGCCGCAAAATAGAAGCCTCCAACGCCCAAAGCGATGGCGGAAGCGATCAACACGGGATCGATGGGCGTACCTGCGGGCTGCGCGGCGATCACCACGCCCATGGCGGCCGCAAGAACCGCCATGGTCGCGGCATCCGGCCCGACCACCAATAGCTTAGACGGCCCGAACAGCGCGTATGCAACGGGCGCGACGATGCTTGCGTATATCCCTGTCTCTGGGGGGAGGCCCGCGATGGCAGGGTAAGCGATTGCACTAGGCAGACCGACAGCCGCGATGGACAATCCAGCAGCAATATCGCTTCGCAGCCAATCCACGCGGAACCCCGCAAGCCCCCTGAGTATTGGCACATGAAAGCTTCTAGTCATGCCACCCCCCAGAAATCTATCCGCGTGCGGAGCCACGTTACGCTGTCAGTCCAGGCTTGATGTCCGATCGCTCTGCCCTGCGCCGTGATCGAGATGCTCTGCCAATAGTCTTCAGGAGTTCGAAGCGCGACATGCCGGCCGAAGCAAACTTGACGACCCTTGGATGGGTGCACAGCAGTCTACGCGACTGGTGCCTCCCAACACAGGAAAAAGCCTATGTCGCCCGGCATGCCACCTGGAAAACTAATAACCATTGCTTTTAACTGGTAGCCCTGAGGCCGGGCGACCTCGACGAAAAGGTCGTACAATTGCTTGGCTTTTCCTTGAAGCGTCTCGGGCCAGTCTGGTCGGGCACTGTTAATCGCCCGACCGCTGTCCGTGCAGAAGCTCGAAGGGAAGCTGTAGACCAAAGCTTCGAATTTGCCGTCGGCGGCGGCCTTCATGACGACGCGCCTGATAACGTCACGCTCCTTGTCGCCGACATGCTCGCGGAAGAAATCGTCAACGAACTCCGCGTGTTTTTTTGCTTCCCGCGCTCTGAGTTTTTCGTCGCGCTGCATTTCCACAAGTTGCAGTTCAAGAGCCTTCGCTCTCAACTCTTCCGCGGTAATCGGTGAAGGACGGGGATCTGACTTTTCATTTGCGGCCATGACGTTTCCCTCCCAGTAATCGACGGCCAAGCAGAGGATTATAGAGCAAATCCATCAAACGCGGTAGCATTCATAATGCAGTAGGTTCGGGTACCAGTCGGCTCGATAGCGGCGTATCCGTCGTTTCTAAAAAGGCCCCCTTTACTGCAAAACTCGGTGACAAAAGTGCAAAGTTTCGCGACCGGCTACAGCCGAGCAAGGGGTGATCTCCCCCGGCGCAGGAGCCATGCTCCGGGCCGGGGTAACGTGGAAATAGCCCCGGCCGCATCACTTGCTTATTGAAGCGGCCAAACCACGCGAACACGAAATCTGAAAATTCCGGATCCAAGTGACAAAATTCCGGAATTTCGCGACCGGCTACAGCGCTCAAGCTACCGTTTCAAATAAGTCAACAAAATCAGGAAGTTGACTGGTAGCGGAGGAGGGATTTGAACCCCCGACACAAGGATTATGATTCCTCTGCTCTGACCTACTGAGCTACTCCGCCACTGGTCAACGATGCC
Organism: Rhizobium sp. CC1099; assembly: GCF_029714385.1. NCBI lineage: Bacteria > Pseudomonadati > Pseudomonadota > Alphaproteobacteria > Hyphomicrobiales > Rhizobiaceae > Rhizobium > Rhizobium sp. CC1099. The sequence goes on from NZ_CP121641.1 coordinate 3,096,447, forward strand.
GTTCGCGAAGCGACGGCTCGTGGGATGAGCGGCTTATAAGGTGCGGTCCGGCTTGGTGTCAAGCAGGTGACATCAAGAAAACGGCGAGCTTTGTTGCACGCCGTTTCGCGTCCGGTTCAGGCGGCGACGGGTCTGGAAAGCAGGGCCTTCAGCGAGGCTTCGGCCGCCGGCTCGCGCTCTGAACGCTCGACAAAGCCGCCGCCAAAGACGCGGGCGTTATCGCCCGGCGCCGAATAGAGCGCGCAGGCCTGGCCGGGCGCCACGCCGGCTTCGCCGACGGTCAGGTCGACATAGATGCCGCGCGCATCGGCACGGAGAATGGCCGGTGCCGGCGCCCGGGTAGAGCGAACCTTCGCGTAGCAGGCAAAACCTTCGCCGGACGCAGCTTCGGAAAGCGGTTCGTCGCCGAGCCAGTTGAGGTCGCGAAGATAGACGCGGTGTGTCTCCAGCGCTTCCTTGGGACCGACAATGACACGGCGGGAGCGCGCATCGAGAAAGACGACATAGAGCGGCTCGCCGGTCGCAACGCCGATGCCGCGGCGCTGGCCGATCGTATAATGAAGGATACCGTCATGGCTGCCGAGCACGCGGCCGTCGAGATGCACGATCTCGCCCGCCAGCGCCGAGTTTGGCTTCAGCTTGGTGATGATATCGGAATATTTGCCCTGCGGCACGAAACAGATGTCCTGGCTGTCGGCCTTCTTGGCAACGACGAGCCCCATCTCTTCGGCAAGCCTGCGGGTCTCGGCCTTCGGCAACCCGCCGAGCGGGAAGCGAAGATAGTCGATCTGCTCCTGGGTGGTTGCAAACAGGAAATAGCTCTGGTCACGATCGGCATCGGCCGGGCGGTAAAGCGCGCGGCGGCTGGGGTTGCCGGATGCCGGATTCGGGCGCGAACGGATGTAATGGCCGGTCGCCAGCGCATCGGCGCCGAGTTCCTTGGCGGTCGCCAGAAGATCAGCGAACTTGACGGTCTGATTGCAGGACACGCAAGGGATCGGCGTTTCGCCGGCGACATAGCTTTCCATGAAGGGATTGATGACGGTGTCGCGGAAGCGCTTCTCGTAATCGAGCACGTAATGCGGAATGCCGAGCGTTTCGCAGACGCGGCGCGCATCGTCGATGTCCTGCCCGGCACAGCAGGAGCCGGCGCGGTGAACGGCCGCGCCATGGTCATAAAGCTGCAGCGTGATACCGAGCACATCGTAGCCCTGGCGCTTCAAGATGCCGGCAACGACGGAACTGTCGACGCCGCCCGACATGGCGACGACAACGCGCGTATCTTCCGGCTTCTTGTCAAAATCCAGTGTGTTCACGGGTGCTGCCAGTTCAGTGCTTGTTTCGCCCCGCCGTTTGCCCTGCAAATGCGGCGGATTTCCTGCTCTTCCGGCAGGCTGGTCCGCCGGGCTTTCGTGGCCGTGGATATAGAAAGGATTGCGGCTTCGCGCAAGAGGCGGGGATTTGCAGCCACGCCGCGCTATTCCGCTGCCGCCTTGCGCCCTCTCTCCTCCCGGCCCTCCAGCATCGCTCTGAGCTGCGGCAAGGCCTGCGGATATTCGCGTTGGATGAAATCGATCAGCTTTTCGCGGATTTCGCAGCGCAGATCGAAGGTTCGCCCCGAATTCGAGGCTGAGGCGAGGATGCGGATTTCCATGACGCTCTCCCTGAAATCGGTGACGGCGACGTTGACCACCCTCCGATCCCAGAGCTTGGAGCCAGCCAGTATCTCCTCCGCCTTGGCGCGGATCGCGGAAACCGGCACGCTGTAGTCAAGATAGATCATGACCGTGCCAATCAGCGATGCGCTCTCGCGCGTCCAGTTCTGGAACGGGTTCTCGATAAAATAGCTGAGCGGCAGGACGAGGCGGCGCCAGTCCCATATTTTCACGACGACGTAAGTCGAGGTGATCTCTTCGACATTGCCCCATTCGCCCTCGACCAGAAGCGCATCGTCGATGCGGATCGGCTGCGTGATCGCAAGCTGAATTCCGGCGAAGAGATTTTTCAGGACCGGCTGCAAAGCCAGACCGACGACGATGCCGGCAACGCCGGCGGATGCGAGCAGACTCACGCCATATTGCTTGACCGCGTCGAAAGTCATCATGCAGGCCGAAATCGTCACGACGACGATGATCATGTCTGCGATCCGCTCGATGATCCGCGACTGCGTGACATGCTTGCGCGCGAGCAGATTGTCCTCGGCGTCCAGCTTGAACCGCCGCAGATAGACCGTCATCCAGATATGCTTGGCGGTCTTCGCCATCCAGGCAACGAGGATGATGAAGGCGATCAGCAGCACGTGACGCAGCGTCGAGGCCTGATATTCCGTGAGCGGTGAAATCGTGGCGGCAAAGCCCAGCGCCGCAGCTAGGATTGCCAGCCGCGCCATGCCCTCGAGCCGGGAGACAAGCGACCGCCAGAAGAGATCGTGTGAGGCGACGAGGCGTGTGAGGAGCCGGAAAGCCACGCGATGGAAGAAAAGCGAGAACGCCACCACGATAGCGAAGGTGCCAATGCTTGCCACCCAATCAGGCAGCCAGATGCCTTGGCCGCGAATATCGTTCACAAGGTCGGACATCAGCCGGCACTTAGGGTGCATTGCAATATGGAAAAGGGTAAAAATTCATGCGACCGCTTGCAGCGCAGCAAGGCCGCGGAGCCTTTCGATGCGAGATCTGAGCCGTTGACGGCGAGCGCAGCTTTTAAGGGCGTGCCGTATATCAATTCTTCGGTCTGCGCCGTGGCATGGTCCTGCCGAGCAGATAGCTCTGGATTTCCCCGAAACCTCCTTCCTGAGCCTCTTGAGCTACTCTTTTGTTTCGACACCTTCGGCAGGCGTCGCGCATTGAAGCCCGGACCGATGCCGACTGCGCGGATGATGGCGAGAATGCCGGCATCGCTCTCGATACCGGCCAGAAGCTGCGATCGAGCTTAATCTTGTCGAAGGCGAAGGCGAAGGCGAAGGCGCGAAGATAGCTGGAAACATCCGGCTGGTTATAGAGGAAAAATAAATAAAATCAGTATCATAGATCGCCTGAACTTTAGGCGGAAGAATGTTGATTAGGCAATTGGAAGCCGTTTGATGCCGCAGGAACAATCCCTGCGGCAATTTGTTTCTAGTGAGACGATACGGAGCCAACGAAGGCGTCGAACCGCCCTTACGAACAACGCACAAATAACCGATCACATTTCGAAAAGGAGGCTCATGTGACTCTCCTGGAACTTAAACCGAACCAGGCGGACGGCATCGCGCATGCAATTCGCCATGCATGCGAACTGCTGCCTGATCCCGCTCATATGATCGAATTCGGCGTCTTCTTCGATCCATATATCAACGGCTCGAGGGTCGTCCTCCTCGGCGAGGCGTCGCACGGCACCGCCGAGTTCTACCAGGCGCGCGCGGCAATCACCCGAAACCTTATCGAAAATCACGGTTTCAACATTATCGCCGTCGAAGCCGATTGGCCCGACGCCGAAAGGATCGACCGGCATGTGCGCCACCGGAACGTGCGAACCTACGACGCAGAGTCGTTTATACGTTTTCCCGATTGGATGTGGCGGAACGCCGAGTTCGAGCAGTTCGTCTCATGGCTGCGCAGCTACAATGAGAGCCTCGCGCCGGATCGGGGCGTCGAATTCCGCGGCTTGGATATCTACTCACTGAATAGCTCGCTCAAAGCCGTGCTCGATTACCTCCAGCGTATCGATCCCCAGGAGGCGATAGAAGCCCGCCGCCGTTATGCCTGCCTGACGCCATGGCAGGAGCGGCCCGCGGGCTATGCCCATGCCATCCTTTCCGGCGTTCAGGAGGAATGCGAACCGGCCGTCGTCGCACAGTTGCAGGAACTGCTCGCCCGCGAGCTCGATTATGCCGCCGCTGACGGCGAGGACTTTCTCGATGCAGCTCAAAATGCGCGTATCGTCGCAACCGCCGAACACTATTATCGGGCGATGTACCGGAGCGGCAACGATTCCTGGAACCTGCGCGACAAGCACATGTTCGAAACGCTCCAGAAGCTGATGGAGTATCGGCCAGATGCAAAGGCTGTCGTATGGGCCCACAATTCGCACATCGGCAATGCGGCTGCCACCGCCATGGGCTGGGACGGCCAGTTCAACATCGGTGAGCTTGCCCGGATCGCCTATGGCGAGGAGGCCCTTCTCGTGGGCTTCGGGACGGACCGCGGTACTGTGGCGGCCGCCGACGACTGGGATCAGCCGGTAAAAGTCAAGACCGTCAATCCTTCGCGTCCGGACTCTTACGAGCGTGTTTTCCGGCAGACCGCGATACCGAGATCGCTGACCGACCTGCGCGGAACCCGCGATCGGGCAGTGCGCGAGATATTGTCGGAACGACGACTTGAACGCGCCATCGGCGTTGTCTACCGGCCGGAAAGCGAATTCTACAGCCACTATTTCGAAGCGGTGCTTCCGGAACAGTTCGACTGCTACCTTTGGTTCGAAGAAACGAAAGCCGTCAATCCGCTCGCTGCCGTGCGCCCGCACGGTGTGCCCGAAACCTATCCGTTCGGATTGTGACGATGCAGAGCGCTCTCCGCTTTCACGATCGTGCCGACGCGGGCAGAAGGCTCGCCGAGGCCATTGGCGCACGAAGCGATGACCCGGTCGTGCTCGGTCTGCCGCGCGGCGGCGTGCCTGTGGCATTCGAACTCGCGCGCTGCCTGCACGCGCCGCTCGATATCCTCCTCGTCCGCAAGATCGGGGCGCCTGGCTATCCGGAATATGCCATCGGCGCTGTCGTCGACGGCAAAAATCCACAACGTGTGATGAACGAAGACGTCCTTGCCTATTGCGGCGCGTCCCTCGATTATTTCGAGAAAGAGGCAGCCCGCCAGCTCGAAGAGATAGAGAGGCGCCGAAAGGTTTACCTCGGCGATCGCCCACCGACTGATCTTGCGAACCGGAGCGTCATTCTCGTCGACGACGGCATTGCCACCGGCGCATCGGTAAAGGCTGGATTGAAGGCGCTCCGCCAGGCGGGTGCGGCCCATATCACGCTTGCAGTTCCGGTTGCGCCGCGGATGGTAATCGAGGAACTGAGGGCGCAAGTCGACGAAGTCTTCTGTCTATCCGCGCCTGAAGACCTCCAGGCGGTCAGCCTTCACTATGACGATTTCAATCAGACCAGCGATGGTGAGGTCACCGAGTTGCTTGCAAGAACTGCCTACGGCGACCTCCCGAAGGGCTGAGGCGATTAAGGGTTCAGCACCACTTCTTCACGTTCTTGCCATTCCAGTAGTGAGGGCGATCGGTATGGACCTTGATCATGCGATCCCACGAGAAACGATCTGCGCCGTTTAAGTTCAGTGTTGCGGATGCATGCACTGGCCGTGATCGGCAAGGACTTCGATGACCCGGCACTGATCCACACGGCCGTGGCCGCAGCCTTCGACCATGATCTCCAGCTCGGCTTTCAATGCCATGAGGCTGCGGATACGCTGTTCGACCTCGATGAGCCGCGCTTTGGCGATCGCATCGGCTGAAGCGCAGGATTGATCGGGATCATCCTGCAGCGCCAGCAAGGTTCGGATGGAACCGACCTCGAAGCCGAGTTCGCGGGCATGGCGGATGAAGGCAAGGCGGCGGATATCGGCAGGTTCATAGGAGCGCTGGTTGCCCTCGCTGCGGCTGGGCGCCGCCAGCAGCCCTATGCTCTCATAGTAGCGGATCGTCGGAACCTTCACCCCGCTCTGGCGGGCTGCATCGCCGATGGTGATCTTTTTCATGATTTTCCTCTTGCACCTCTAGTCGCTAGAGCATGTAGGAAGAATGCTGCTGAAGAACAAGGAAATCCGAAATGGCTGAAGCGGCTCGGGCGAAATACAAAGTTGGCGGCATGGACTGCGCATCCTGCGCGGCGAAGATAGACACGGCAGTCCGCCGCATCGCCGGCGTCGAGGAGGTTTCCGTTTCCGTGACCGCCGGCACGATGACCATCAGCCATGACGGTACCAGTGATCTGAAAGCGATCGAGAAGAAGGTGACCGGTCTCGGCTATTCGGTCGTGGCGATGCCGGCGAAGGCGCCGGATCACGATCACGCTGCGCAAGGCCATAGTCATGGTCATACCGATCATGATCACCATGGACATACTCATTCTGAAAAGGACATCACAGGGCTGCATGGCCACGACCATGGGCAGATGGGCGGCCTCTGGTGGCAAAGCAGGAAAGGGCGGCTGACGATCGCAGCCGGTGCGGCTCTTGCCGCGGCTTATGCTGCCGGGCATCTCATGCCGGCGATCGCATCCTACGCCTTTGTTGCCGCCGTGCTGATCGGTCTTGTACCGATCGCCCGCCGCGCGATCACGGCGGCACTTTCCGGAACCCCGTTTTCGATCGAGATGCTGATGACGATCGCGGCCGTCGGCGCCGTTATCATCGACGCCGGAGAGGAGGCCGCAGCCGTCGTCTTCCTCTTTCTGGTCGGCGAGTTGCTGGAAGGGGTTGCCGCCGGACGTGCTCGGGCGAGCATTCAATCGCTGACGGCGCTCGTGCCGAAGAACGCCTTGCTGGAGGAAAACGGCCAAACGCGCGAAGTGCCGGCGGAAACGCTCGCTGTTGGCTCCACCATCCTCGTCCGCCCGGGCGACCGGATTTCCGCTGACGGCGTCATCGTCTCGGGCGAAAGCGCGATCGACGAGGCGCCTGTGACGGGGGAAAGCGTTCCGGTGCGCAAAGGTACCGATGACACGGTCTTTGCCGGAACGGTGAACGGTGATGCCGCGCTCCGTATCAAGGTAACTGCGGCAAGTGCCGACAACACGATCGCCCGCGTCATCAAACTCGTCGAGGAAGCGCAAGAATCGAAGGCGCCCACCGAGCGTTTCATCGACCGCTTCTCGCGCTACTATACGCCAGGCGTCGTCGCGGCCGCGGCATTGGTCGCGATCATCCCGCCGCTCCTTTTTGATGGCGCCTGGGACGAATGGATCTACAAGGGGCTTGCGATCCTGCTGATCGGCTGCCCCTGCGCTCTGGTGATCTCGACGCCCGCTGCAATCGCCGCTTCTCTGTCGGCAGGCGCGCGGCGCGGATTGCTGATGAAGGGTGGTGCCGTGCTGGAAACGCTCGGCAAGGTCACCGCCGTCGCGCTCGATAAAACCGGTACGCTGACCGAAGGTAAGCCGAGGGTGACCGACATCGTGCCTTTCGAATTGACGGGGGCTCAAGTGCTTTCGCGCACGGCCGTCCTGGAAAGAAACTCCAGCCACCCTCTCGCACTGGCGATCCTCGATCGCGCAAAGAGCGACAAGGTACCCGTACCGCCGGCCTTTGAGGTGGAAGCCATTCCCGGCAAGGGCATGACCGGCCGCGTCGGCGGTGAAAGGCTCGATCTTCTCTCTCCTTCTGCCGCTCGCGCGACGGGCGCCCTGACGGCCGAACAGGACGAGCGCATCGCTGCATTGAACGAACAGGGCAAAAGCGTATCGGTTCTCCTCGTCGACGGCAAAGCCGCCGGTTTCATCGCCATGCGCGACGAGCCGCGCGGGGACGCAAAAGCCGGCCTCAAGATGCTGACCGATGCCGGGGTCCGGATCGTCATGCTGACCGGCGACAACGAGAGCACAGCAAAGGCGATCGGTGAACAGCTTGGTATCGATGTCCGAGCCGAACTCATGCCCGGAGACAAGCAGCGTATTGTCGGCGAACTGAAGCGCGAAGGCTTCATTGTCGCCAAAGTCGGCGACGGCATCAACGACGCCCCTGCCCTGGCGGCCGCAGATGTCGGCATCGCCATGGGAGGCGGCACGGACGTAGCGCTGGAGACCGCGGATGCGGCGGTCTTGCACGGCCGCGTCGGCGACGTGGCGGCGATGATCGAGCTTTCCAAGCGGACGATGCGTAACATCTTCGAAAACATCGCCATCGCGCTTGGCCTGAAGGCGGTCTTCCTCGTCACGACCGTCATCGGCCTCACCGGCCTCTGGCCCGCAATCCTCGCCGATACGGGCGCAACAGTGCTGGTGACACTCAATGCGCTGCGGCTGCTACGTCCAGTGCGATAGCGAGCCAACCATAGCTTGTGATGAATTTTCGATGACACGGGAACCATGTTGCCGTCCGCGCATTCCCGCATTCGGGCTGTATTCGTCGAATGCGGCGCCCGGGCAAATCTCGATGGGGAGGATATCATGGATCGCAGAAATCTTACGGCATTGCTCGGCATACTTGCCGTCGCCGGCTACCAGAACCGCGACAAAATCGCCGCAGCACTCCGCGAACTCACGCAAGGCGGCGCACAGCCGCAAACTGCCGGCACGGAGCCCGGCGGAGTGCCCTCGCAATCTTCTGGAGGAGGCTTGGGCGGACTTCTCGGCGGCCTTGCAGGCGGTGGTCTTGGTGACCTCGTCAAGGGCGGCTCCGCCGGCGGTATCCTGAGTGGCGGCCTTGGCGGCCTACTCGATCAGTTCACCAAGAACGGCTATGGCGAAACGGCGGATTCATGGGTATCGCCCGGCGCGAACAAGCCGATCGACGACCGGCAGCTCTCGCAAGCGCTCGGCGCGGACGTTCTCGAAGAACTTTCTGCAAAGACGGGCTTGCGTGAGGATGAAATCCTCAAACGCCTTTCAAAAGACCTACCGAAGGCCGTCGATGACCTGACACCACAAGGTCAGATTCCGAACAGCGCCAACTTTTCGATCTGATTGAAAGCTTTGCCCGGCGCAGTCCCCCGCGCCGGGCATTCGCATTCTTCCTTGGGAGGAAATCTTAATCGACCGCGAAGACCAAGGGCTTGGCCTGGCGGATTGCCCGGTGGGCCGTCAGCTTCGCGAGAACGTCGTCGCCGATCGGACCATCGACATAGAGGAGCGCGATCGCATCACCACCCTGCTTGTCGCGGCCGAGCTGGAAGTTGGCGATGTTCACACCGGCTTCCCCGAGCGTCGTGCCAATGAAGCCGATCATGCCGGGAACGTCGGTGTTGGCAATATAGACCATGTGGCTGCCGACATCGGCATCGAGGTTGATGCCCTTGATCTGGATGAAGCGCGGCTTGCCGTCGGAGAAGACGGTACCGGCGATCGAGCGCGTCATGTTTTCGGTCGTCACCGTGAGCTTGATGTAGCCGTCGAAGACGCCGGTCTTGTCGCGCTTGACCTCGGAGAGCACGATGCCCTTTTCCTTGATCATGATCGGGGCCGAAACCATGTTGACGTCGGCAACCTGCGTGCGGATCAGACCGGCAAGCAGCGCGCTCGTCAGCGCCCGGGTATTCATGTTCGCCGTGGCGCCGTCGTAGAGGATCTCGATTTCCTTAATCGGCTCCTCGGTGACCTGGCCGACGAAGGCGCCGAGAACGTCGGCGAGCCTGATGAACGGCTTCAGGATCGGCGCTTCTTCAGCCGTGATCGACGGCATGTTGATAGCGTTGGAAACGGCACCCTTGACCAGGTAGTCCGCCATCTGCTCGGCAACCTGCAGGGCGACGTTTTCCTGCGCTTCCGTGGTCGACGCACCGAGATGCGGCGTGCAGACGACGTTTGGCAGACCGAAGAGCGGGCTTTCTTTGGCGGGCTCGACCTCGAAAACATCGAAGGCAGCACCGGCGACATGGCCGGACTTGATCGCGTCTGCAAGCGCAGCCTCATCGACGAGACCGCCGCGGGCGCAGTTGATGATGCGCACACCCGGCTTCGTCTTCGCCAGTGCGTCCCTGTTGAGGATGCCGCGCGTCTTGTCCGTCATCGGCACATGCAGCGTGATGAAGTCAGCCTTGGCAAGCAGTTCGTCGAGCTCGACCTTGACAACGCCCATTTCCTCAGCGCGCTCCTTGGACAGGAACGGGTCGTAGGCGAGAACGTGCATCTTGAGACCAATGGCGCGAGCGCAGACGATCGAGCCAATGTTGCCGGCACCGATAACGCCAAGCGTCTTGCCGGTGATTTCGACACCCATGAACTTCGACTTCTCCCACTTGCCGGCCTGCGTCGAGGCATCAGCCTGCGGTAGCTGGCGGGCAACGGCGAACATCAGTGCGATTGCGTGTTCGGCGGTCGTGATGGAGTTGCCGAAGGGCGTGTTCATGACGATGATGCCGCGGCGCGAGGCAGCCGGGATATCGACATTGTCGACACCGATGCCGGCGCGCCCAATGACCTTGAGGTTGGTCGCGGCTGCAATCAGCTTTTCCGTCGCCTTTGTGGCGGAGCGGATGGCAAGACCGTCATAGTTGCCGATGATTTCGGCGAGCTTGTCCTTGTCCTTGCCGAGTTGCGGCTGGAAATCGACTTCGACGCCGCGGTCGCGGAAGATCTGGACGGCGGTTTCCGACAATTCGTCGGATACGAGAACGCGAGGTGCCATTGGGGGCTTCCTTCAAAAGTGTTCAGCGATGATAAATGAATGCGGAGGCCCCGCTCAGTGAGCGGAGCCGGATGCGATCACGTCAGGCAGCAGCCTGGGAAAGCGTCGCCTTCTGCGTCTCGAAGGCCCAGGAGATCCAGGGCATCAGCTTCTGCATGTCGGCGGTTTCGATCGTGGCGCCTGCCCAGATACGGAGGCCCGAGGGCGCGTCGCGATAATGGCCGATGTCGTAGGCGACACCTTCCTTCTCGAGCAGCGAGACGATGCCCTTGGCAAAATTCGCCTGGCCGTCGGCGTCGAGTGCCGCAACATCCTTGTCGACGATCTTCAGGCAGACCGACGTGTTAGACGCGGTCTCCGGCTTCACCGCCAGGTTGGCGATCCAGTCGTTGGCCGCAACGAAATCGGCTATGACCTTGGCATTCGCATCGGCACGCGCCATCAGCGCCCTGAGACCGCCGAGCTGCTTTGCCCAAAAAAGTGCATCGAGATAGTCCTCGACGCAGAGCATCGAAGGCGTGTTGATCGTCTCGCCCTGAAAAATGCCTTCGGAGAGCTTTCCGCCGGAAGTCATGCGGAAGATCTTCGGCAGCGGCCAGGCCGGCGTATAGGTCAGCAGGCGCTCAACCGCGCGCGGTGAAAGGATGATGACACCATGCGCGCCCTCGCCGCCGAGAACCTTCTGCCAGGAAAAGGTGACGACATCGAGCTTGGCGAAATCGAGGTTCTGCGCAAAAGCGGCAGACGTCGCGTCGCAGATCGTCAGTCCCTTGCGGTCGGCCGGGATGAAATCACCGTTCGGAACGCGAACGCCCGAGGTGGTACCGTTCCAGGTGAAGACCACGTCGCGGTCGAAATCGACGGAGGCAAGGTCTGGCAGCTCGCCGTAACCGGCTTCGAGCTTGCGGACGTCCTTGAGCTTCAGTTGCTTGACGACATCGGTGACCCAGCCGGCGCCGAAGCTTTCCCAGGCGAGCATGTCGACGCCGCGCTCACCGAGCAGCGACCAGAGCGCCATTTCAACGGCGCCGGTATCGGAAGCCGGAACGATGCCGATGCGGTAATCCGCCGGCACTTCCAGGACTTCGCGGGTAAGATCGATGGCTTGCTTCAGCTTTGCCTTGCCGACTTTCGCGCGGTGCGAACGGCCGAGAGCCGCGTCAGAAAGGGCATCGAGCGTCCAACCGGGGCGCTTTGAGCAGGGGCCAGAAGAGAAATGAGTATTTTGCGGACGTACGTCCGGCTTTGCGGTCTTCGCCATGTGCTATCCTTCCAGATAGATAGCTCCTCGTTGGGGAGGAGTGTCCCGCCGCCGTGGATATAGATGACGCGCATTATAGTCAACGTGGAAGTGTCGCATCCGGAGGATTTTTTGACGCAGGCGCGATCAAGACCGCTTCATCCATACGGGGGCCGACAGGGGGAGAACGACCCGAAGAAGGCTGTCCTATGCTATGTGCGATAAGATATCGGCAGTCCCAGCTTTCGACCTGAAGACCCGCGTAGGCGCACTTGATGCGCAGACAATGGCACACCTCGAAAGTAGACTTCTGAACGTACTCGATCTGCACCCATGACGAAAAAAGCCGCCCCAACGGGCGGCTTTCGATCAGTAGCTGAGACTGCGGATCACTTGTAGACCGACGGCTGCAGCGGAATTTCCGGCGGCGGCTCGTAGCTTGCCTGCTGGCAACCGCCGAAGAGGTAACGGGCGCCGACGCGGGCTTCATGAACATTGAAGCCCTTGTCCCGGCCAGGACCACCATTGCTCGCGTAACCGAACATGCTGCCGCCGTCGACATGCAGGAAGCGATAGCCGACATCCGCCTTGACATTACAAGTGACGTCGATCGAGGCGCCGGCCATCAGCGCGTAGCTGAAGCGCCAGTTGCCGCGGCCGCCATGGATCACTTCGTCATCGCAACCGCCGCCATCATCCTGGCAGGAGACGTTACGAAGGTTTTTCCATTTGACATAGGTACCGCCGATACCACCGCCGACATAAGGCGTGAAGACGCCGTAAGTGCCGAGGTCGACATAGGCATTCGCCATCAGCGTCCAGGCCGTGAGCGACGAGACGTCGCGAGACGTGCAGGCCTCGAGTGGGGCGCCGCACAGGCCGGTCGTTGAGCCGCGGAAATCAGCCTTGGTCAGGTAGTCGAGCGTGAGGTCGGTGCGGAAGTAATTGTTGATCTGATAACCAACGCCGCCGCCGACCGTCCAGGAGTCGCGTAGCTCGGCGTTGTCGAAATCGACCTCATTGGCGTTGCTTCCCTGGAAGTAGCGGGCCCCGCGCATGTCGGTGAAGCCGTAGCCGACATCGCCGCGCAGATACCAGCCGGTCGATTCAGTCACCGTGACTTCCGGCGGCATTTCCGGCGCGGGCTCGATAGGAGCGAGATCGGCGGCGAAAGCATTTGATGTGACAAGCAATGCGGCAAAGATGCCGGACAAGCTTCTTTTCATGATCCACTCCAAAATCCAGTTGCATCGGCAGAGCGGCCCCCCTGCCAATCTGATAGGCTTTGCATGGATAATGAATTGGAAACGTTAAAAGCTGCTTAACTGTAAAAATTAACTACGTTTTTTGCCAAGCAACATGGCTGAGCAACCCGTTGAATTTAACGGAAACATGTCGGAGCCAAACAATTCTTCGATCTTCTAAAGTTCGACAAGTGATCGCGTCAGAGGCCCACACTGGAGAAGGTCAGCCGCGTGAAGATCGTATAGTTCGATTCCGAGACCATCATCGCGACGAAGACAAGCACCAGAACCGGCGGCACCAGGATTGCATAGACAAGTGCCAGCCGCTCCCAAGCCATGTGCATGAAGATGGCGACGATCAGTCCTGCCTTCAGCACCATGAAGAACAGGATCAGGAACCACCGCGCATAGCCCTGGATGCCGAAATAGTCGACCAGGTACGAGAAGGTGCTGAGGACGAAGAGCAACCCCCAGACCAGGAGATAGAGCTTGACGGGGTGTTGTTGTCCGGAATGCGTTTGCGCATGTGCCATGGCAGTCCTCACCACAAATAGAAGAATGCGAAGATGAACACCCAGACGAGATCGACGAAGTGCCAGTAGAGACCCATGATCTCGACGATCTCGTAATCACCCTTGCGGCTGGTAAAAAAGCCCCGCCGCTCCGTCTCGAAATCACCGCGCCAGACCTTGCGGGCGACGATCAGAAGGAAGATCACGCCGAAAGTGACATGGGTGCCGTGGAATCCGGTGATCATGAAGAACGACGAACCGAATTGCGCCGCACCCCAGGGATTCTCCCAGGGCCGTACGCCTTCCGAGATAAGTTTCGTCCATTCGAACGCCTGCATACCGACGAATGTCGCGCCGAGAACCGCTGTCAACAGCATCAGGGCGGCCGTCCGGCCGCGTTCGCGGCGATATCCAAAATTGACAGCCATCGCCATCGTGCCGGAACTGCTGATGAGGACGAAGGTCATGATGGCGATCAGGATCAGCGGCAATTCCTGCCCACCGATATTAAGTGCGAAGACCTCGCTGGGATTCGGCCAATCGACAGGCGTAGACATGCGCGCAGTCATATAGGCAAGCAGAAAGCAGCCGAAGACGAAGGTGTCGCTGAGGAGGAAGATCCACATCATGGCCTTCCCCCACGAGACGTTCTTGAACGCCCGCTGGTCGGAAGAGAGATCGGCCGCGATCCCACGCAGGCCTTCGGGCCGCTGGAGTGTTCCGCCGGTTTGCGCTTGCGTATATTCAGCCATCCTTCATCCCTCACGAAATCAGCTGGCGGCAGAGATCGACGAAATCATTCGCCCAGCCGGCAAAGAGTGCGAAGAGAACCACCCAGACGAAAAGCATGAAATGCCAGTAGACGGCGCAGAGCTCGAGGCTGAGGTGCAGCCTGCGGGCAGGGAAACGACTGTCGAAGGCCCTGCCCGTCGTGCGGCCGAGCACCGCCAGACCGCCCAGAATGTGCAGGCCGTGCAGGCCGGTCAGCATGTAGAAGAAGCTGTTGGCAGGATTGTCGGCAAGCACGTAACCGGCCGCCGCCAGCTCCCGCCACGCCATCACCTGTCCACCGAGAAAGAGGAATGCCGTCGCCAACCCCAAAAGGAGCGCAACCCGCATGATGTCGCTACGACCGCGGCGTGCCTCGACCTTTGCCCATTCGAGCGCGACGCTGCTGAGCGCAAGCGCGGCGGTGTTGACCCAGAGCAGTCGGGGAATGGGCGTCGCCCACCAGTCGGCTGCCGCCATGCGCATGAAGTAGGCGCTAATCAGAAGCGCAAAGAGCGCGCCAACTACGGCGAGGAAAATGCCGAGGCCGACCCTTGCGGGCGCGATCGGCAACCGCTTTTCGCCAGCCGACTCGATCACCAGTCCCGCTTCCAGCCACGGCTTGGATGTAAGCCGGTGCTGGGTCATCCACCAGAGGACGATGACGGCGATGACCGCCAGGAAGATCATCATGACGCTCATGAAGCTGCTCCCGCCGCCGTCCGGGCGGTGCCCGGATCATTCTGCGCAATGAAGTCCTGGCTATTGCCCGGCACGCTGTAATCATACGCCCAACGGTAGACCACCGGCAGTTCCTTGCCCCAGTTGCCATGCACCGGCGGGGTCTGCGGCGTCTGCCATTCCAGCGTTGTCGCACGCCACGGATTGCCGCCGGCTTCCCGGCCCCTGAAAAGGCTCCAGACCAGATTGAACAGGAAGACGATCTGCGCTGCCCCGACAATCAGCGCGGCAGCGGTGATGAATACGTTCAGCGTATCGGCGGACGGCGGAACGAAAGCCGTCTCGCCCATCTCGTAATAGCGGCGCGGCACGCCCACCAGGCCGAGATAGTGCATGGGAAAGAAGATCGCATAGGTGCCGATGAACGTGGTCCAGAAATGGATGTGCCCCAGCGTCTCGTCCAGCATGCGTCCGGTCACCTTCGGATACCAATGATAGATCGCGCCGAAAATGACCAGGATCGGTGCCACGCCCATCACCATGTGGAAATGCGCCACGACGAACATCGTATCGGACAGCGGCACGTCGACGACCACATTGCCGAGGAACAGCCCCGTCAGGCCGCCATTGACGAAAGTCAGAATGAAGGCGAGCGCAAAAAGCATCGGCAGCGTCAGGTGGATATCGCCGCGCCAGAGCGTCAGCACCCAGTTATAGACCTTGATGGCGGTCGGCACCGCAATGATGAGCGTCGTGACGGCAAAGAAGAACCCGAAATTCGGGTTCATGCCGCTGACATACATGTGATGCGCCCAGACGATGAAGCTGAGCGCCCCGATGATCAAGATCGCCCAGACCATCATGCGGTAGCCGAAGATATTCTTTCGCGCATGCGTGCTAATGAGATCGGAGACGATCCCGAAGGCGGGAAGCGCCACGATATAGACCTCGGGATGACCGAAGAACCAGAAGAGATGCTGGAAAAGGATCGGACTGCCGCCACCCTGCTGCAGCTGCGTGCCCATCTCCACGATGGCAGGCATGAAGAAGCTTGTCCCGAGCAGCCGGTCGAACAGCATCATCACGGCGGCAACGAAAAGTGCGGGAAAGGCAAGCAGCGCCATGACCGTCGCGGTGAAAATTCCCCAGACCGTCAGCGGCATGCGCATCAGCGTCATGCCGCGCGCGCGTCCCTGCAGCACGGTCACGACATAATTCAGGCCGCCCATCGTGAAGCCGATGATGAACAGGATCAGCGACGACAGCATGAGAATGATGCCCCAGTCCTGCCCCCCCGGCGTGCCCGAAAGAATGGATTGCGGCGGATAGAGCGTCCAGCCGGCCCCGGTTGGTCCGCCGGGCGCGAAAAATCCGGCGACGAGCACCAGCACGGCGAGCAAATAAATCCAGTAACTCAGCATGTTGGCATAGGGAAACACCATGTCCCTGGCGCCGAGCATCAGGGGAATGAGGTAGTTGCCGAATCCGCCGAGAAACAGTGCGGTGAGAAGATAGATCACCATGATCATGCCATGCATGGTGATGAATTGGTAATAGTGCTCCGCGTCGATGAAAGCGAAGTAACCGGGAAAGGCAAGCTGCAGGCGCATCAACCAGGACAGGACGAGCGCCACGAAACCGATCGCCATCGCCGTCACCGAGTATTGGACGGCAATAATCTTGGCATCCTGGCTGAAGACATATTTCGTCCACCAGCTCTTCGGATGGTAAAGTTCCACATCTTCGACTTCTGCAGGCGGGATGACCTCCCCGGCGCCCGATCGAATATCGACCATGATATGTCCGTCCTCCCTGTTCCTCCGATAGGCTATTGCGCCTGTTCTGCCGACTGCGCTTCCCCCGATGCCAGCATCTGCGTGAATGTCGTCTGGTCCGCCAGCCAGGCCTGGTAGGCGACCTCCTCATCGACCATGACCGTCCCGCGCATTTGCGGATGCCCGACGCCGCACAGCTCGGCGCAAAGGATTTCGAACGTTCCCGTGCGCGTCGGCGTAAACCAGAAATAGGTCACCATGCCGGGGATCATATCCATCTTTGCCCGGAACTCAGGCACGTAGAAATCGTGAACGACGTCGATCGAACGAAGCAGGACCTTGACCGGTTTGCCGATCGG
The DNA here is from genome assembly GCF_029714385.1 of Rhizobium sp. CC1099. NCBI lineage: Bacteria > Pseudomonadati > Pseudomonadota > Alphaproteobacteria > Hyphomicrobiales > Rhizobiaceae > Rhizobium > Rhizobium sp. CC1099. Next base: position 3,113,357 of record NZ_CP121641.1, read on the forward strand.
CAGGTGCAATTCACCTCCCTCAACGATCACGTCATCGAGCCCTGCGGTGTCGTTCTTGTTCAGGCCAAGGGGATTTTCCGGATTGATCTCACGGGTATCGGATTTTCCCAGCCGTCCGTCTGCGCCCGGCATCCGGAAACTCCACTGCCACTGCTGAGCGACGACCTCGATCTGGTGCGCATCGGCGGGCACGGTGATGAACTGGTTCCACACGACGAGCCCGGGCGCGAGCATCGCGGCAACCCCGACGGCGGTCACCACCGCAAGCCATATCTCCAGCCGCCTGTTTTCCGGCTCGTAGGCGGCCTGGTTTCCGGGTTTGTGCCGGAACCGGAACACGCAATAGGCCATGAAGGAACCCACCGCCACGAACACCAGACCGGTGATCGCAAAGGTGATCATCAGGGTGTTGTCGATGTAGCTCCAGTTGGAGGCGATCGGCGTCCACCACCATGGGCTCAGCAAATGGAACACGACGGATCCCACGACCAGCAGAACCAGAACCAGCACGATAGCCATTGCCTGCTCCTTGAACCGTGACTTGCCACAGGGCGAAATCCGCAATCCGTCGGTGTATTTTTAGCATTATCTCACGAACAAGTCGTGTGGACAATGACGACGGCGAAAGCGACGCTGCGGTGACCGTCAGGGATTCGCATCACATCTATTGGGAAAACTGCTTCAGGTAAGCGATGAGATTGTTGATCTCGCTGTCGTCCTTCAGCCCGGCGAACACCATCTTCGTTCCCTTTACCTTTCCCTTGGGATCGTGGAGATAGTCGCGCAGTGTTGCCTCGTCCCAAACGAGCCCGCCCTCGCCTGCTTTCTTCATTGCCGGAGAATAGCTGAAATTCGGATGCGTCGCCGCCTTCCTGCCAAGGATCCGGTTCAGCGACGGACCGACCTTGTTCTTGTCCGTCTCGGCCACATGACATACGGCGCATTTTTTGAAAACAGTAGCGCCCGCCGTGGCATCGCCCTCCTGGGCATTCACGCCAAAAGCAGGAAGCATGGCAACACATAAGCCGGCTAAAAGAACGCGATACCGCATGACAACCCAATCCTCCCAGGTTGCCTGAAACGACGGCCGGCGCCATCTTTCTATCGCAATATGGCTTGCCGTGTTGTCGCCGCTGCAGGCGGGTGACACTTGTGCGATCAAGAAAAAGCTATGCCTCCACGCCGATAAGTCAATTCATCCAATAAGATTGTGCTGAAGCGAATGACGCGGGCATAAAAAAAAGCCGGCGCATTGGCGCCGGCTGTGATCGATCATCGAAGGCAGAACTAAGCGGCGGTACGGACGCCCGAGATCGTGCCGATCAGCTCGTTGACAATGCGCTCGATCTGCGCCCGGTCGTCGCCTTCCGCCATGACGCGGATCAGCGGTTCGGTGCCGGAGGGGCGGATGACGAGGCGGCCGTTCTTGGAAAGCTCGGCTTCCGCATCGGCGATTGCCTGCTGCACCTGTGGGTCTTCCAGCGGCTTGCCGCCGGAAATGCGGACATTGCGCAGAAGCTGCGGCACCGGCTCGAAGCGGCGGCAGACTTCGCTGACGGTCTTGCCAGTGCGCTTGACGGCAGCAAGAATCTGCAGCGCGGCAACAAGGCCATCGCCGGTCGTGCCGTAGTCCGAGAGCACGATATGCCCGGACTGTTCGCCGCCGACGTTGAAATTGTGCTGGCGCATGTGCTCGACGACATAGCGGTCGCCGACCTTGGTGCGGGCAAGACCCATCCCCTTGCCTTCGAGAAAGCGTTCGAGGCCGAGGTTCGACATCACGGTCGCAACGATGCCGTTGCCGCGAAGCTGCTGGTTCTCCGCCCAGGTTTCGGCGATCACCGCCATGAGCTGGTCGCCGTCGATCATCGTGCCGTTTTCATCCACGATGATGACCCGATCGGCGTCGCCATCGAGCGCGATACCGATATCGGCCCGCACTTCGTCGACCTTCTTCTGCAGAGCGACGGGGCTGGTGGAACCGCAGTTGAGATTGATGTTGATGCCGTTCGGCTCGTTGCCGATCGTAACGACATCGGCGCCGAGTTCCCAAAGCACGGCCGGTGCCACTTTATAGGCGGCACCATTGGCGCAGTCGATCGCAATCCTCAGGCCCTGCAGCGTGACATCGCGCGGCAGCGTGCGCTTCGCATGCTCGATGTAGCGGTCATGCACGCCATCGATGCGCTTGGCACGGCCGATGTCGTCAGATTTGGCAAGTTGCGTGTGGAGATCCTTCTCCATCAAGTCTTCGATCTGTATTTCGATATCGTCGGAAAGCTTGTAGCCGTCGGGGCCGAAGAGCTTGATGCCATTGTCCTCGTATGGATTGTGCGAGGCGGAAATCATGACGCCGATATCGGCACGCAGCGAACGTGTCAGCATGGCGACGGCGGGCGTCGGAATCGGGCCAAGAACGAATGCATCGAGACCTGCGGCCGTGAAGCCCGCCACCATGGCATTTTCCAGCATATAGCCGGAGAGACGCGTGTCTTTGCCGATGACCACGCGATGGCGGTGATTGCCGCGGCGGAAGATCGTACCGACTGCAATGCCGACCCGCATCGCCAGATCCGGCGTCATCGGGAAGATATTCGACTGCCCGCGAATGCCGTCTGTGCCGAAGTAACGTCTTTTCATATGCTCCCCTATGCTTTCAGCGCGCCAAGAAGGCAGCGAGTTGCGCCAAGCAATTCAAGCCGCAGAGACGATTCGCCCCAATACAAAGCCTCATTGCGGCCTCTTCATGATAGCGGCATGCCACAAATCCTAGGCGCCATCACGTAAATTACCAAGAAAATTTATTATATCCCGTTACCGACGGAAAAAAGGCCGGATCTTCTGCTGGAAAATCCGGCCTTGTTCGTTCGAGTTGCTTTCCGTCAATGCGGCTGGGGTTCGAGCCCTGCTTCCGGCTCGTCGCCCTTGGAAGCCGGGCGTGCGCCGGCTTTCGGCACGGCCGAGCCGCGGCTCGGCGGCGAATCGTCGCCAAGGTCGCGAGCGGGCTTTTCACCGCGCAGCAGCGCCTTGATTTCCTCGCCGGTCAGCGTTTCGTACTCAAGCAAGCCTTCGGCAAGCGCGACGAAATCGTCGTGCTTTTCGGTGAGGATATCGCGCGCCTGCGTGTATGCCTCGTCAATAAGCCGACGCACTTCGTTGTCGATCTTTTGAGCCGTGGCCTCCGAAACGTTCTTCGATTGCGATACGGAATGGCCGAGGAAGACCTCCTGCTGGTTTTCGCCATAGGCAACCTGACCGAGCTGGTCGGAAAAGCCCCACTGCGTGACCATGGCGCGAGCAAGCTTGGTGGCCTGCTCGATATCCGAAGACGCACCGGAGGTGATGTTCTCCTTGCCGAAGGTGAGTTCTTCAGCAACGCGGCCGCCCATCATGATGCAGAGCCGCGAGACCATCCACTTATAGCTCATCGAGTAGCGGTCGCCTTCGGGCAGCTGCATGACCATGCCGAGAGAACGGCCGCGCGGAATGATCGTTGCCTTGTGCAGCGGATCGGCGACGGCGACGTTGAGCGCCGTGATCGCATGGCCGGCTTCGTGATAGGCCGTGAGCTTCTTTTCCGCTTCGGTCATCGCCGAAGAGCGGCGCTCGGCGCCCATCATGATCTTGTCCTTGGCGTCTTCGAACTCCTGCATGGTGACGACGCGCTTGTTGCGGCGTGCGGCCATCAGGGCGGCTTCGTTGACGAGGTTCATCAGGTCAGCACCGGAGAAGCCGGGCGTACCGCGGGCTAAAACCTTGAGGTCGACATTCGGCGCCAGCGGAACGTTGCGGGCATGTACCTTGAGGATGCGCTCGCGGCCGACGATATCGGGGTTCGGAACGACAACCTGACGGTCGAAACGGCCCGGACGCAGCAGTGCGGGGTCGAGAACGTCAGGGCGGTTGGTCGCGGCGATCAGGATGATGCCTTCATTGGCCTCGAAGCCGTCCATCTCGACCAGCAACTGGTTGAGCGTCTGTTCGCGTTCGTCGTTACCACCGCCGAGACCGGCGCCACGATGGCGGCCGACGGCGTCGATTTCGTCGATGAAGATGATGCAGGGCGCATTCTTCTTCGCCTGCTCGAACATGTCGCGGACGCGACTTGCGCCGACGCCGACGAACATTTCGACGAAGTCGGAACCCGAGATGGTGAAGAACGGAACGTTGGCTTCGCCGGCAACGGAGCGGGCGAGCAGCGTCTTACCGGTACCCGGAGGGCCGACAAGCAGCACGCCGCGCGGGATCTTGCCGCCGAGGCGCTGGAACTTCTGCGGATCGCGCAGGAATTCGACGATTTCTTCCAAGTCCTGCTTGGCTTCGTCGACGCCTGCGACGTCATCGAAAGTGACGCGGCCATGCGCCTCCGTGAGCAACTTGGCCTTCGATTTGCCGAAGCCCATCGCGCCGCGCGAGCCGCCTTGCATCTGCCGCATGAAGAACAGCCAGACGCCGAGAATGAGCAGCATCGGCAGCAGCGTGCCGAGATAGCTCAGGAAGCCTGACGAACCATCGGTTTCAGGCCGGGCCGAAACCAGGACGTTCTTCGACTGCAGGCGCTCGAGCAGGTTGTCATCTATGACAGGAGAATAGGTCTGGAAGCTGGTGCCGTTTTCAACATAGCTTCCCGACACACGGTTACCCGTGACGACGACTTCCTTGACGCGGCCCGCATCGACCTCACGCAGGAACTGCGAATAGGGTATGTCGCGCGAGCCGGTCTGCGCCGGCGTCGTCTGGAACATGCTAAAAAGGGCAATCAGCAGAAGCGCTATGATTGCCCACAAGGCGAAATTACGTAAGTTAGGGTTCATTGAACTCCCCAGCACTGCAACAACCGCCTCATGGCAGCCGTCTTATTTGACTTCTAACATAGGGTTGCGCTGTGCCGTTGCCAAGGCGATACACTCTGTCAGATGGCTTTTCCGTCAATAAGACCTAAAGGCGGGCTTGGATAGGGGCGCATTCCAAAAGCCGCCGCGAGGCTTTCAGCAAAGATGAGATCAAATCGTGTCAAAAAGCGGTCGAACAGCGCAAAATACCGCGTGAGAGTGACATCCGGATGAGAATTCATGCACGAGTTCGCGTCAGCGGCGACGGAAATGCGTGGCTGAGCTGCCAAGGCCCGCTTGAGCGCAGCTTTGGGCAAATGCGCCACCCGCCGTGGCTGGATTGCCGTGCCAAGCACGGGAATGAGGGAGGGGTTGGCGGGCCGTGCGATAACCGTCAGATCGAACGATGAGCTATTCTCGACAACAAACCGGCCATCCCAAATGCCGCGCTGTCCGGGAGCAACGAGCAGTGGCAAGATGCCGCGGCTTTCGCGGGCAAGGTAAAGGCCGTCGCGTCTTAGATCGAAAACCACTCGGCTTGCGGTCATGCGTCCGGGCGTGCCGGCGGTTGCGAAACCGAGAATGCGATCCATCTGCATGCGGCCTGGCGCAAAGCGCTGTCCGCCGAAAACGGCCGCAAGACGGCCGAGCGCATAACCGAGCACGTCCAGGGGCGCCTCAAGTCCATCTCTCTCCACGCAGCCCAGCCCTTCGCACGCAAGGGTAAAATGACGGCCGAGCCATAGGGCCGCCTGCCGTGAAAGCTCCAAGCGGACGTCGGCGCCGTAAGCTTCTGCCTCCGGGGCGCCCTCACCGGCCAATGCCGCGCGCGTCCGCACGCGCTCATATTTAAGATCCTCATTGCTTGGATCATCGAGCCAAGGCACGGCGCGGGCCGAGAGAAATGCGCGGATATCGGCGCGCAGGCACGAAAGAAACGGCCGGGCGATCCAGACCCGGCGCTCAAAGAGAACGGCATCGGCGATGCCGGTGGAGGGGTTGTCGCTGCGCGCGCCGCGCATCGCTCGCGTCTCCCGCTGATCGTCCAGCGTATGCGCCGTCACGATGAGATTAGCGCCAAGTTCCGCCGCGGCATCTGCGAGCAGTTCGTAACGTGCCTCGCGGGCGGCCGCCATGATGCCGGTTTTTGGTTTGGGATCGCGCCAGACACGGATCACGTGGGCAATGCCGAACGATTTGCATAAGGCTGCGACATGGCGCGCCTCATCTGCCGATTCTGCGCGCAGATCGTGGTCGATCGTGGCGGCGCATAGGGAAATTTGGGAATTGGGTTCGGCCTTTAGCGCTTCCAAAAGTGCACGAAGCAGACCGGTCGAATCGCTGCCGCCGGAGATCGCGACGAGAATACGCGTCGGGCTGGCAAGCGAACGGAGAAAGCGGCGGGCCGCTGCCTCGGGCGAAAGCACGGTTTCCGGAGACAAACCGGAAGCCTCAGCAGGAGAGGCGCTTCTGTTCGCTCGCGACCTTGCTTATGACAGCGCGCGAAGCCTTCGGGTAACGCTTGGTGACTTCCTTGAGCGTCGCACAGGCGGTGTCGTTATTGTCGAGTGCTGCCAGCGACATGCCGAGCTTCAGCAGCATTTCGGGCGCCTTTTCGGACGAGCCGTATTTCTTGTGGGCATTCAGGAAGGTCTTGGCGGCCTCATTGAACTTGCCCTGGGAATAGAGCGCTTCGCCCAGCCAGAAGTTGGCATCGGCAGCCCGAGCGCTTCCCGGATACTGCGCGATATACTGGGTAAACTGCTCTTCAGCAATCGCGTAATCGCCGGAAAGGACGTGACCGTAAGCGGCCTTGTATTGATCGGTCTCGCTGCCGAGAGATGCGGTCTGCTGCGGCGACGTCCCGGCATTCACGTCGGGAAGCGGCGCTGAACCGACCTCCGCGTTCTCATTCACGCTGCCGCCGATCGGATTGCCGTTCTGATCGAACTGGATCGAGCCCAGCTTCTGCGGCGGCCGACCGAAACCGCTGTCCGACGGAACGTCGTTGGAGGGAGCCCTTTCGGCTCCCTGTGGTGTTTCGATGATCGTCGCGACATCGTCGTTCTGGCGCTGGGGAAGTGCATCGGCCTGCCCGGAAGCTGGAGGCTGCAGATCGGCCTCGCTCTTCTTCGTGTTGCCCTTCGATCCAGCGGCACCGCCGCTCTTTTCCAGATCCTGGAAGCGGAATTCGTTGTCTTCCTGCGTCTTGCGCAGCGATTCCTGCATCTGCAGGATCTGGAAGCTCATTTCCTCGATGCGGCCGTTCAGCTGGCGCAGCTGCTCTTCGAGTTGCTGCACGCGCATTTCCGCGCTGCTGCTCTGCACGTTGACGGCCGGCGGCGTCTGCGTCTGGCTCTGCGCAGGCTTGCCGCCAAAGTTCATGCCGAGAAACGAAGCGGAATAAGCCGCTCGCTCGGTTCCGGTAACGGCCGCGAGGCAGAGCAAGCCTGCCACGACAAGTTTCTTCATAGGTTTCGTCCTGTCCCAGTGATTCTTCGCGCCTGGATGGCACGAACAGGAGATTTTTCCAATTACCTTCAAAAAGCAACGGAGTCTGGCCAAAGTGTGTTCAAAAAGAAAAGGCGGCCCGCGAAGGAGCCGCCTTTTCGCAACACAATATATTTGAGAGGATTACATACCGGCGCCGCCGAGAACAGTGACTGCACGGCGGTTCTGCGACCAGCAGGAAATATCGTCGCAGACGGCGACCGGACGTTCCTTGCCGTAGGAGATCGTCTTCATGCGCTGAGCCGGAACGCCGCGCGAAGAAAGGTAATCCTTGGTGGCGGCAGCACGGCGGGCGCCGAGAGCGAGGTTGTATTCGCGCGTGCCGCGCTCGTCGGCATGGCCTTCGACGGTGATCGCATAGTTCGGGTAGCGAGCCAGCCACTGTGCCTGACGGTCGAGTGTCTGGGCAGCGTCGGCACGGATCGAGGTCGAGTCAGTGTCGAAGAAGATGCGGTCGCCGACGTTGACGGTGAAGTCCTGAGCCGAACCCGGCGTTGCGGCACCTGCACCGAGGCCGAGCTCGCCAGCGCTGTTCGGCGTCTTCTTGTTGGCGCAGCCAGCAAGCGCCAGACCGGCAACGAGTGCGATCATGACAGGGTTGCGGGCGAAATTCTGCATGCGGCTCATTGCCGGGGTGTGAATTCGGCTCATGGCCGGGTCTCCTTGCGATTTATCAGGGTTGCCGGACTGTAACCGTACTGGGTTAATCGGCGCTCAAGAAGTATGGTTAATAATTTGTTGATTGTCCCTGCATCGGCCAATTCCAGCACTTTGCGGCGACAAGAAGGCGAAATCCGGCTCATCCACTACTCAAGCAGCGGCGACCAGGCCGGGTCGGATGCGTAGGTCGGCGTCTTGATGACCTGCTCGTTGTAACCCGTCAGATCGATCGAATAGAGCTGCGGGCCGCCTGCACCGGCGGGCTGGCGGAAGAACATCAGCACACGCCCGTTCGGCGCCCAGGTCGGGCCTTCGTTGTGGAAACCCGTCGTCAGGATGCGCTCGCCCGAACCGTCCGGCTTCATCACGCCGATCGAGAATTTCCCGCCCGATTGCTTGGTGAAGGCGATCAGGTCGCCGCGTGGCGACCAGACCGGCGTCGAATAGTTGCCGTCGCCGAAGGAGATACGCGTCTGGCCGGAGCCGTCGGCATTCATCACGTAAATCTGCTGCTTGCCGCCGCGGTCGCTTTCGAAAACGATCCGGCCGCCATCCGGCGAATAGGATGGCGAGGTATCGATCGCGGCCGTCGACGTCAGGCGCGTCGTCGTGCGCGACCGCAGATCCATCGTGTAGATATTGGCGTTACCTTCCTGCTGAAGGCTCATCACCACTTTTTGGCCATCCGGCGAAAAGCGCGGCGAAAAGGTCATGCCCGGGAAGTTGCCGACAACTTCACGCTGTCCGGTTTCGAGCTGCAGCAGATAGACGCGCGGCTGCTGGTTGGCGAAGGACATGTAGGTCACTTCCTGCCGGTTCGGCGAGAAGCGCGGCGTCAGAACGAGGTCGCTGCCATCCGTCAGCGTGCGCACGTTGAAGCCGTCCTGGTCCATGATCGCGAGTTGGCGTTTGCGCTGCTGCTTCGTGCCAGACTCGGAGACAAAGACGACGCGGGTATCGAAATAGCCCTCTTCGCCGGTGATCTGCTTATAGATCGCGTCGGCAATGATGTGGGCAACGCGGCGCCAGTTTTCCGGCTGCGTGTAGAATTGCTGGCCGGTCATCTGCTGACCGGCGAAGGAATCCCAGAGACGGAACTCGGCGCGAAGTCGGCCATCGCCTTCCTGCGTGACGCGGCCGGTGACGAGCGCCTGCGCGTTGATGACCTTCCAGTCCTCGAAACGCGGAGCGGCATCGGGGTTGGAAATCTTCTCGATGAAGGCGTTCTTGTTGATCGGCGCAAAGAGGCCGGAGCGCTGCAGATCGGCGGCGATCACCTGAGAGACCTGCGCGCCCATGTCGCCCTGCAGGAAATCGGTAATGGCGATCGGCAGCGGCTCGACGTTACCCTTGTTGATGTTGATCTCGACAAGCGCGTGCGCAGGCGTCGCGATAGCCGCCGTCACAGCCATGCCGAGAGCCACCATGAAGGCGCGGATGAGGGAACACTTGGTCATGAGGAGCAAGCCTTTCAGCATTTAAAGGGCCATCTGACTGGGATCGAAGTTCACGATGACTTCGCTCCACGCGTCATATTTGTCTTTCGGAAGGTTGGTGAACGGCGCAGATCGTTTGACGGCACGATAGGCACCGCCTGCAAGTGCACGGCGTGTGGATTCGTTGCCGCCGGTCGCTTCGACCTCGGGATCTCCGATGATCTCGCCATTCTCGTCCAGCTTCATATGGACGGTGATACGGACCTGGTCCATGTCCGCAAGGCCGGGAATGATCTGCCAGTTGCCGGCAATCGCATTACGCAGCGCATCCATCTCGCTCATGCTGAGCTTGGCGCCGGTGTTATTCGACTTCTTGGCACCCAGAGAAGCGACTTCGGTCGAGCGCTTGGCGCCGCCGTTGGAAGGCTCCTGCTTGTTCAGCAGTGCTGCGATGTCGTCGGCGTTGAAATCGCTCTGCTTCGAGGACGAGGCCTTCGCCTTTTCCTGGGCCTTGTCGGCTTTCTTCTTGTCCGGCTGCTTGTCAGCCGTCTTCTGCTGGTCCTGCTTTTTTTCCGGCGGCTTTTCAGCGGGTTTCTGCTCGGGCGGCTTCACCTGCGGCTTGGCCACCGGCGTCGGAACATTGTCCGGCAGCGCTTCGGCTTCCGGCTTCGGCGGCTCGGCCTGTTCGGCAGGCATTTCTTCCGGCTTCGGCGGCGTCGGCGCAATTTCCGGCTTGGTTTCTGGAATCGATGCGACTTCCTTCGGCTCATCGACCACCGTGTCCTCCTTCATGATCTCCTTCACCTCGTTGGGGACGGGATCATTCTGGGGAAGCGGCTTCTCGGCGGCTTTCGGCGCGGCAGTGCTTTCGTTGTTGTTGGGCTTGGCGTTCGGGATCGGCGGCGTCTTCAGATCGATCTTGTTGTCGCCGAGGTTTTCGGCGTCTGCAACATCAGCGGGTTTTGACGTCGGCTTCGGCGCCGGCTTGTCGTTGGGCTTTGCCGTCTTGTCACCCTGCTGCATCTGGGTGATGGATTCGACCGGCACCAGATCGACCGGCATCGCTTCGAAATCATCGACCTTGAACGATTCCGGCGAACCAATGGTCACCAGAGCCGCGGCGAGCACCAAGCCGTGCAGAACAGCAGATGTGACGACACTGGTCTTCATCTTGCTTTCTACTGGTCCTTCTTCTGCTGCGTGACGAGACCGATATTCTTGAAGCCCGCGCCCTGGATGCGCGCCATGACGTCGGCGATCACGCCGTAGGGCGCCGTCGCATCACCACGCACAAAGATGCGTTCATTGTAGCCGGTGGTCGCGATCGCTTCGAGCTTGGCGGCGATCTCTTCGGCCGGGATCGGCGTTTCCTGCAGGAACACCGCACCGTCGTTCTTGACGGAAATGGTGATCGGCTGCGTTTCGGAATTGAGCGCCTTGGCCTGCGTTTCCGGCAGGTCGATCGGCACGCCGACGGTCATCATCGGGGCCGCCACCATGAAGATGATGAGCAGCACGAGCATGACGTCGACGAGCGGCGTCACGTTGATCTCGGAAATAACACCCTTGTTCCGGCCACCACGGCGGCGGCGTCCTCCGCCTCCGCCGTTATTGCCTCCAACAGCCATACCCATGATCGTGTACTCCGTTGGTTTACTGTGCGGCCTGACGCGGCTGCAGCTTCTCGTCGATCTGGCGCGAAAGTATGGCGGAGAATTCGTCCGCAAAGCCTTCCATGCGGCCAGAGAGTTTGCCGGCATCCGCGGAGAACTTGTTGTAGGCGATAACCGCCGGGATAGCGGCAACGAGGCCGATCGCAGTGGCGAGAAGCGCCTCGGCGATACCGGGTGCAACGACCGCGAGATTGGTCGACTTCGATCCGGCGATTGCCTGGAACGAAGTCATGATACCGACGACCGTACCGAAGAGACCGATGAACGGACCAGCCGAACCGATCGTCGCGAGCGACCCGAGGCGGGCGGAAAGATATTCGGTTTCACGGGCGAGCGTCACATCCATTGCCCGGTCGATACGCATCTGCAGGCCGATCGGCGAGCGTGCGCCGCGCTCGAAGGACTTCTTCCACTCGCGCATGGCTGCAACGAAGATCGAAGCAAGCCCGGTATTGTTACGTTCGGAAAGTGTCCTGTAGAGCTCTTCCAGCGACTGACCCGACCAGAAAACCTGTTCGAACTTGTCGAACTGGCGCCGGGCGCGCCCATAGGCCAGATATTTGTCGATGACGATTGCCCAGGTCCAGACGGAGGCTGCGATCAGCCCGAGCATGACCAGCTTGACGACGATGCCTGCCTGCATGAACAGCGACCAGAGGCTGACGTCGGCCGTTGCTGCTGCCAATCCTACTTGTTCCATTTATCAAAATCCCCGAATCCAAACGCCCGGTGCTTGACCGGGCGGCACAGAAAGTGATCTCGCAAGAATTGCCTGGCGACCGCCGCCCAAAGCCCTGGTCAAGCTTAAAGCTCTTCTTCGCCTTCCTTGCCGTCAAATTTGGTCAAAGGAAGGCGTGCACCGCACAATCTCTGACTTTCAGAGTAAGACACTATTATGGTTAATAGATCGTTAGTGCCAGAGTATGACGGCAAAGCTTTACCAGCTGAATTTTTCTTCCCGGCTTGGCACGAAGAGACCGAAGTTCGACGACGGAGTACCGCGCAATCCTTTGCAGCGCCGAATTCCTTCACATAAAAGTCATGTTTTTGCAAGGCTTGCGTTTGGTCATTTGGCATGTCTGGGATGCACTTTCAGCCCTCCTGCGTCTCGATTTGCATCTGCTTTGCCAGCGCCTCGGGCAACCGCCGCGGTCTTCCCTTCGCGTTGATGACGGCAATGATGACCTTGGCGGCGATAAGCGGCGTTTCGCCACGGCGGATGTCCTGTTGCAGCACCATCTTCGCGCCGCCTGCCTTCTCGGTGCGCGTGACGATGGTGAGAACATCATCCATGCGCGCCGGATTTTTGAAGTCGATCTCCATGCGGTGAACGACGAAAACGAGCCCTTCCTCGTCGGCGGTGATCAGCTCGCGCTGCTCGACGCCCAGGCAGCGAAGATAGTCGGTGCGGCCGCGCTCAAGGAAATGCAGATAGCGCGCGTGATAGACGAGACCGGAGAAATCGGTGTCTTCGTAATAGACGCGCTGGATCAGTTGGTGCCCCGTCTGCGTCAGCGCGCCAGAAATCGAAAAGCCGTTATCCGCCATAATTTTCTCCAAACTCGCATGCCTGTTGGCGAGGCGCAGCAATGCCCTAGCTTTGAACAATCGTCACAGTACTTGAGTATTCCCGATAGTGGATGAACATGCAGGAGGCAATGCGATGAAGATTGCGGTGATGGGCGGAGATGGGTTCATTGGCTGGCCGACATCGCTGCATCTCTCAGACGCGGGGCACGACGTCCACATTCTCGACAATCTCTCGCGGCGCTGGATCGACACCGAACTCGGCGTGCAATCGCTGACGCCGATGGATTCCATTCAGGAGCGAACCCGCATCTGGCATGCCGAAACCGGGCGGCGCATCCATTTCAATCTGATCGACCTCGCCAAGGATTACGAGCTTCTCAAGAATTGGCTTGCCGAAAACCGGCCGGACGCCATCGTCCATTTCGCCGAGCAGCGCGCGGCACCCTATTCGATGAAGAGTGACCGGCACAAGAACTACACCGTCAACAACAATGTCAGTGCTACGCATAACCTTTTGAATGCGCTCGTCGAATTACAGCTCGACGCTCATCTGATCCACCTCGGCACGATGGGCGTCTACGGCTATTCGACCGTCGGCGCGGCGATCCCCGAGGGCTACCTGACCGTCGGCGTCGAAACGGCGGATGGCGACATGGCGCAACAGGAAATCCTCTATCCGTCCAATCCCGGCTCGATCTACCATATGACCAAGTGCCTGGATCAACTGCTCCTGCAGTTCTATGCGAAAAACGATGCGCTGCGCATCACCGACCTGCACCAGGGCATCGTATGGGGCACACATACGGAGCAGACCTGCCGCCATCCCCAACTGATCAACCGTTTCGACTATGACGGCGACTACGGCACCGTACTGAACCGCTTTCTCATCCAGGCCGCGATCGGCTACCCGCTGACCGTGCACGGCACAGGCGGCCAGACGCGCGCCTTCATCCATATCCAGGATTCGGTTCGCTGCATCGAGCTTGCGCTGAAGAACCCGCCTGCGCGCGGCTCCCGTGTCGAGATCTTCAACCAGATGACCGAGACGCATCGGGTGCGCGATCTTGCCGAGATGATCGCCAGGATGAGCGGCGCGAAGATCGCCTGGCTTCCCAACCCGCGCAAGGAAGCGCCGGAAAACGATCTGATCGTCAGGAACGAGAAATTCCGCGATCTGGGGCTCGATCCGATCACGCTCGAGGCGGGCTTGCTCAGCGAGATCGTCGACGTCGCCAGGAAATTCGCTTACCGCGTCGACCGCTCCCGCGTTCCCGCCGTCTCCGCCTGGACGAAGGACATCGCCGCCACGATCGACCGCGACCCGGAAGGCAAGCGGCTGAAATCGGTGTCATGAGCATGGATGTGACGGAGACCGGAGCGGCCATCTCACTAGCAGAGTCGCCTCAGCGTTACGCCTACATCACCCTCGTCACGAATGCCGACTATGCCAAGGGTGCGACCGCGCTTGTGCGCTCCCTTCGGCTTACGAAAACGGCGGCCAATATCGTCGTGCTGCATACCGGCGGCGTGGATGGAATCGCGCTTGCCCCGCTTGCCGATCTTGGCTGCCGCCTCATCGCAGTCGCGCACCTGCCGCTTTCCGGCGCCTTCAACGAGCGTCATGCCCGCGGCCAGCTTCATTCCGCCGCCCCCTTCACTAAGGGCCGCAAGCCTGATTTTCATTCGCCGCTCGACAATTTCTGCAAGCTTCGCCTCTGGCAGCTGACCGAATACGAGCGCACCGTCTTCATCGATGCCGATGCTATCGTCTTGAAGAATATCGACAAACTCTTCGGCTACCCCGAATTTTCCGCAGCACCGAATGTCTATGAAACGCTTGCCGACTTCCGCCGCATGAATTCCGGCGTCTTCGTCGCAAGACCTTCCGAGGAAACCTTTGGCCGGATGCTTGCCATGCTCGACCAGCCGGATGCCTTCTGGCGACGGACAGACCAGACCTTCCTCGAAGCCTTCTTCCCGGATTGGCACGGCCTCCCCGTCTATTTCAACATGCTGCAATATGTATGGTTCACCATGCCCGCGCTTTGGGACTGGAAGAGCATTTCGGTCCTGCATTACCAATATGAAAAGCCATGGGAGAAGGATCATCCGAAGGCGGCCAGGCTCAAGCCGCTGATCGATCTCTGGCACTCCGTCCATGCCGGCAACGACCTGCCGGACCTTGCGTCCATGATGAACCCGGAGGCGAAATGAAGGTACTGGTATCCGGCGGGACGGGCTTGGTGGGTCGCTATATCGTCGAGGAGCTGCTTGCCGCCGGATATTCGGTCATCATTGGCGGACGCCGCGCGCCATTGCCACGCCTCTTTTCCCGTCCCGTCGAATTCGCACCGCTTTCGCTCGATCCCGACAAGGACCATATCGAGGCCTTCGACGATGCCTATTTCTTCGTGCATGCCGCGCTCAGCCACCTACCCGGTCAATATCGTGGCGGCGAAGGCGATGATCCGGGCGGCTTCCGTCGCCTAAACCTCGACGGCACTGTGAAGCTCTTCGACACCGCCAGGCGCGCCGGTACCCGCCGCTGCATCTTCATCTCCAGCCGCGCCGCCTATCAGGATGCAGCGCCCGGCACTGTTCTCACCGAAGACATGCTGCCGGAGCCCGATACGCTTTACGGAGAGGCGAAGCTCGCCGGCGAGCGAGCGCTCGCCCATCTGGCCGGACCGGGCTTTGCAGCGGCCAGCTTGCGCGCCACGGGGGTCTACGGCGACTTGCTCCCGAACAAATGGACGGGTCTCATCGAGGATTACCTGAGCGGTAGGTCGGCGCCCGTTCGAGCCGGAACGGAAGTTCACGGCCGCGACCTCGGCCGCGCCGTGCGGCTGATGCTGGAGACGGAAAGCGCCCGCATATCCGGCGAGGTCTTCAATGTTTCCGATCTTCTCGCCGATACCCGCGATATCTTGTCGGTCGTGCAACAGCAAACCGGCTGTCCCAATCCTCTGCCTGCCTCGGCAGACAAGTCTGCCATCAATCGGATGAGCACCGAAAAGTTGCAAGCGCTCGGCTGGCTTCCGGGCGGCAAGGCCCTGTTCGAACAGACGGTCCGGCAACTGGTGGCCCCATTGCAGCACTTGCGACAGTAAACTCCAGCTGCTTTCACGGGATTGCAATGGCCCGCCAGCCGTTTATGGTTCGCATTATGCAGCAGACGATATCCAAAGAACTGAAAGCCCAGATGCGCGCCGAACGGCTTGCGCTGCGCGACGCAATCCCGCCAGAGACGCGGATCGAAAAAAGCCTGGCAATGGCGGAGCACGCCGGCGAGGCCGTGGCTTTCGATCCCGGCACGATCATTTCGGGCTTCATGCCCATCCGCTCGGAGGCCGATATCCGGCCGTTGATGGCGCGCTTTGAGGCACGCGGCGCCCGCCTCTGCGTTCCCGCCATCCTCGACAGGCAGACGATCGTCTTCCGTGAACTCCTGCGCAGCGCGCCGCTGGTTGCAACGGGCTTCGGCACTGCCGGACCGGGACAAGAGGCCACCGTTCTCGATCCGGAAATCATGCTCGTGCCGCTGTCGGCCTTCGACGATCGCGGCCATCGCATCGGCTATGGCGCCGGCCACTACGACCGCGCGATCGGCCGTTTGCGGCAAAAAGGCATGCATCCGAAGCTGATGGGCATTGCATTCGACTGCCAGGAAGTGGCACATGTGCCCGACGAGCCGCATGACATAAGCCTGGATGCCATCCTGACAGAAAGCGGCCTTCGCTTTTTTGCTTCTTGGATCGGATAAGGAATGCGTCTGCTTTTTCTGGGTGACATGGTCGGCAAGACGGGGCGCACGGCTGTATGGGATCGCCTGCCCGGCTTGGTTTCAGACCTGAAACTCGACTTCGTGATCGTCAACGGCGAAAATGCTGCCGGCGGTTTCGGCATCACGGAGGACATCTTCCTCGAGACGATCAACGCCGGCGCCGACGTCGTCACAACCGGAAACCACGTCTGGGACCAGAAGGAAGCGGTCGCCTTCGCGGGCCGCCACGACCAGTTCCTGCGCCCGGCGAACTATCCGCAGGGAACGCCCGGCCGCGGCTCAGGGCTCTTTTATGCGCGAAGCGGAGCACGCGTGCTCGTGGCAAACATCATGGGCCGCGTCTTCATGCATCCCGAGCTCGACGATCCCTTCAAATCCGCCGAAGCGATCCTCGATGCCTGCCCGCTGAAGGAACAAGCCGATGCGATCATCTTCGATTTCCATGCGGAGGCCACCAGCGAGAAGCAGTGCTTTGGCCATTTCGTCGATGGACGCGCCAGCTTCGTCATCGGCACGCATACCCATGTGCCGACCGCCGACCACCAGATCCTCAACGGAGGCACGGCCTATATGTCGGATGCCGGCATGTGCGGCGACTACGACTCCTCGCTTGGCATGGACAAGGAAGAGCCGCTAAACCGCTTCATATCCAAGATGCCGAAGGGACGTATGGAAGCCGCCACTGGACCTGCCACGATCTGCGGTGTTGGCGTGGAGATTTCCGACTCCACGGGGCTTGCCGAAAAGATCGCGCCGCTGCGGATTGGCCCGCGGCTTTCCGAAACCATCCCGGATTTCTGGCGCTGAGAACACCCGCCGGCAACACGCAATTGTGAGCGGCCCTGCCTGATTTCGGCTGGACCGATGCGTCCCCTTGTCGCATCCTCGCCGCACCGTGAAAGCGCCGGAGGGTGGCATGAAGCCGCAATTGCTTATCCTCGCTATCGCATGCCTTGTGCCTCTTGCCCTGCCCCGTGCAGCCGCCGCACAAGAGGAACGGAAGCCCGTTAGCCAATGCCAGGCGATCGCACAGGCAATCCCCAAGGCCAAATTCGCAAGCTTTTCCGGTGAGATGCCCATCGTGACCGCGGTTTCGGAAGGCGAGGATGTCAAGCTGACCTTCCTAGGACATTCCACCTTCGAAATCGAAACGCCGGGCGGCATCGTCATCGCAACGGATTTCAACGGCTGGTACCGGCCGGTCGTGACACCCGACGTGGTGACGATGAACCGGGCGCACTCCACGCACTACACGCTGACCCCGGATCCGGCGATCAAGCACGTGCTGCACGGCTGGAGCGATGTGCCCGGAGAAAAGGCCGACATCGACCTGATGGTCGGCGACACCTATATCCGCAACGTCACGACGGATATCCGAGGCGGCTACGGCGCTGCGCAGCAGGATGGAAATTCGATCTTCGTCTTCGAGAGCGCCGGGCTCTGCATCGGCCATCTCGGCCATCTGCACTATGAGCTGACCGATGCCCAATACACTGAGATCGGCCGCCTGGACATCGTCATGGTGCCGGTCGATGGCGGCCTGACCATGGGCGCCGACAGCATGAGCCGCATCATCAAGCGGCTTCGCTCGTCGCTGATACTGCCGATGCACCGCCGCGGTCCGCCGGTCGCGCGCTTCGTGTCGATGTTCGGCAAAGATTTCGATATCAGCTACGCGCCCGACGACACGATTACCGTTTCCATGCGCTCCCTCCCCAAGAAGCCGCTCATTTATGTGATGAAGGGCGCTCAATAGAGAAGACCCGAAAGTCTGAGACCTCCGGGTTCTGCCCGTATCAGGCAAATTGCAGATGCCGCTTGATGCCCACTTCCGGCATCTTGTCATCGCTGAGATTGGCCTTCGCGATCTCCCAGCCGAACTTCAGCTTGCTGCCGGTCGAAACCCAGATTTCGGCGTCGTCCACATGCATGACAAGCATCGTCAGGTTCGGATCTTTCTTGCCCTCCTCGTACCAGGCAGCAACCACCGAATTCCAATATTGCTCGATCCTCGAAGGATCCGGCCGGACCTCGATCTTGCCTGCTAGGCACGCGTGGTAGTCGTGATCCTTGCCGACGACGCAGAAATGCGCCCGCATTCCCGGTTTGACGGCGCGTACGATGTCGGCATCCGATTTGGTATAGAACCAGATGGTATTGGTCTTCGGATCGGCATGCGGAGCCATCGGCTGCATGTGCATGTCGGCACCATCGATGCCGAGCATCCCTGCGGAAACATCGTTCACCTGATCCCAAAGCTGCCGTGCCGGATGATCGCGCGCTTCACTAAAGCTTGCCATGGCCTTCCCCTTCCGTTCGGGCTTTTCAAGCCTTCAAACGTCACGTCTGCCGCTTTGTTCCGTAGCTTTTCGCCTTCCTCGGGACACAGAGACAAGCTGCTTTCTTCTTGAATGCAGCCCGCTTCGCTCTTATAAGGCCGTCCATTCCGAACAATGAGACGTGAACAGGGGTGCCATGGCTGGCCATTCACAGTTTAAAAACATCATGCATCGCAAAGGCCGTCAGGATGCCGTGCGGTCGAAAATGTTCTCCAAGCTTGCGCGCGAAATCACCGTTGCCGCCAAGGCCGGCTTGCCCGACCCGACGATGAACGCCCGCCTGCGCCTGGCAATCCAGAACGCCAAGGCACAGTCCATGCCGAGGGACAACATCGACCGCGCCATCAAGAAGGCCGCAGGCGCCGATAGCGAGAATTACGACGAAGTCCGCTACGAGGGTTACGGTCCGGGAGGCACGGCGATCATCGTCGAAGCGCTGACCGACAACCGCAACCGCACCGCATCCAACGTCCGCTCGATCTTCACGAAGGCCGGCGGCGCGCTCGGCGAAACCGGCTCGGTTTCCTTCTCCTTCGACCACGTCGGTGAGATCACCTACAAGCCATCCGCCGGCGATGCCGACACGGTCATGGAAGCCGCGATCGAAGCCGGCGCCGATGACGTCGAGACCGACGAGGAAGGCCACACCATCACCTGCGCCTTCGAATCCCTCGGCGAGGTCGCCAAGGCCCTGGAAGGCGCGCTTGGCGAAGCTGAAACCGTCAAGGCCGTCTGGCGCTCCCAGAACAACGTGCCGGTGGACGAGGAAAGGGCCCAGTCGCTGATGAAGCTTATCGACAGCCTGGAAGACGATGACGACGTGCAGAACGTCTATTCGAACTTCGAGGTTTCCGAGGAAGTGCTCGCCAAGCTTTCGGCCTGAGCATTCGAACGAACGAAGAAAAGACCCGGCTGCGGAAACGCTACCGGGTCTTTTGTTTTCAGGAGTGATGTTGGGCGCAGAGCGAGCAGCCTATATGCGAACCACCCGCTACCTCTTGGGCTCCCTCACTCCTGTGCTTGTCACAGGGGGTCCAGCACGCCCACGTCCTTGGTCGCTCATTCACAGCAATGAGGGAAGAAGCCGCGGAGCGCTTCGCAGCTCCAGGACCTTAAGCCGCAACACGCATGAAATTCCCCAGTCCCGCAAACAGCTCGACCGACTTCAGCCGCGCCTCGATGTCGTGGATCGGCATCGAGATGATGAGTTCGTCGGCCCCGGTCTCCTTCAGGAATTCAGTGAGCTTCGCCTCTGACGTCTTCGGCGAGCCCACGACCGCATAGCGCAGCGTGTGCTCGACATTCAGTTTCTCCATCGGTGACCAGAAGCCCTCCATGTCCTCGACTGGCCGCGGGAACGGGCCACGGACGTTACGGCGCAGATTGACGAACTGCTGCTGGGCAGAGGTGAAATGATATTGCGCCTCCTCGTCCGTCTGCGCGACGGAACCCATGACGCCGGCCATGACGTAGGGCTGGTCGAGCGAGGCCGAGGGTTGGAACTTGCTGCGGTAGATATCGATCGCATCGAGCAGCGAATCCGGCGCGAAATGCGAGGCGAAGGCATAGGGAAGGCCGAGCATCGCCGCGAGCTGGGCGCTATAAAGACTGGAGCCGAGAAGCCAGATCGGCACATGCGAATTGTGGCCCGGAACGGCAAGGATCGCCTGGTTCTCGACCGGCGCGCCTAATAGCTGCTGCAGCTCGACGATATCGTTCGGGAAGTTGTGGGCGCCTGTCTCCAGATTGCGGCGGAGCGCCTGTGCTGTGCGCATATCCGTACCCGGCGCGCGGCCAAGCCCGAGGTCGACCCGGCCCGGGAAAAGCGCCGCCAATGTGCCGAACTGCTCGGCGATCACCAGCGGCGAGTGATTGGGCAGCATGATTCCGCCCGAGCCGATGCGAATTCGTTTCGTTGCGGCACCGACATGGCCGATGACCACCGCAGTCGCGGCACTTGCAACCCCCGGCATGCCGTGATGCTCCGCCAGCCAGAAGCGCTTGTAGCCGCACTCTTCCGCCTTCTGCGCCATGCGCGCCGAGCCTTCGAAGGATTGCTGGATCGTCGTGCCTTCGGCAACGGGCGAAAGATCGAGAATGGAAAAGGGAACCATAGGAAAACCTGCCGGTGATTGGAAGGACAGGTCTATGTAGGTTCTGGAATCGCTCATTCCAAATCCCGCGGACGAAGAAAAGGGCCGGTTTCCCGACCCCGATCTCTTCGCTTCGTTTGCTCCGTTTATCGGCGTTGCCTCAGAACATGAACCTCGGCGCTGTGATGGTAATGGTCGTGAGGCAGCGTGAAATTGCCGAGCTGACGGTCCATCTCCACAGCCTCGGCCGCAAGGCGGTGGATCGCGGCTGTCGTTTCCTCGACCATGGCGGCATTCTGCTGCGTCATCGAATCGAGCTCGGAAACGGACGTGTTGATCTGGCGGAGCGTATCCGCCTCTTCGCGGGTCGATTCCATGATCTCGTTGATTTGGCCGTTGATCGCTTCCACATGGCTGCCTATGCCGGTCAGAGCCACCCCTGCCCGCTCGACAAGCGCCACGCCGGTCTCGACTTCGCGGGTCGACTTCTGCAGCAGGCTCGCGATTTCCTTGGCTGCGCTCGATGAGCGCTGCGCCAGCTCGCGCACTTCCATTGCCACAACCGCAAACCCCTTGCCGGATTCCCCGGCGCGGGCGGCTTCGACGCCGGCATTAAGCGCCAGCAGGTTGGTCTGGAAGGCGATGTCGTCGATGACGGAGATGATCGTATTGATCTGCCGCGAGGAGGATTGGATTGCTTCCATCGCTGCGATTGTCTCGCGCATGATCTGGCTGGAGCCGGTGGTCTCCTTCTTCGCGTCACGGGCAATGCGCTCCGCCTGTTCGGCGCGTTGGATCTGGACGCGAACGGACTGGGTGATCGCGTCGATCGCATTGGCCGTTTCGGTGATCGAAGCAGCCTGGCGCTCGGTACGTCCGGCAAGATCGTCGGCTCCGGTCCGCATCTCTTCCGAGCCCGACCGTACAGCCATAGAGTTGCCGCCGATCGCCGTCATCGTTTCGCTGAGCGTGGCGAGCGCCTCGTTGAAGTTGACGCGCAGGCTTTCAAGTTCGTTGGGGAAGCGCGTTTCGATCTGATAGGCAAGATCGCCGTTCGCCAGATGGTCCAGACCCTCGTCCAGTGCCTGGACGACATCCTGCAAGGTTCTCGCTTCCGCTTCGCGCAGAGCAAGGTTTTCCTGACGGTCGCGCTCGGCGCGGGCGCGGGTTTCGGCGCTTGCCGCTTCCAGCTCGCGGCTTTCGATCAGTGATTGCCTGAAGCGGGCGAGCGCCTTGGCCATCGTGCCGATTTCGTCCTGGCGGGTCTGGCTGCCGATCTCGACATCCAGCTTGCCGTCGGCCACATCGCGGGTATTTCCAGCGAGGCGGGCGAGCGGCGAGAAGAGCACCTTGGTGATGAGGCCGGTGGCGATCGCCATGACGACAAGCGCTGCAAGGCCGATCATGGTCAGCAGCGTCGCGATCTCGATCGAACCAGCATTGAGCTCGCTGACGAGCACGCTTTCGACGACGAGGAACCGCTCGCCCTGATAGGTGATAGAGCGGACATAGGCCCGGGCGGTGCCGTCGGGGCGCGCAAAGTCGTCGACCGTCATGCCGTTGCTGCTTGCAAGCGCATCCTTCATGAAGGTGAACGGCGCCGTGTCGAGCGTCGCAAGCCGGCCTTCGGCATTGAGCCCCACGGCAGAACCGTCACTGGAAATGATGGCCGCCTGAGCCGTGCTGCCGGAAACGATCCCCTTTGCCAGGATGCTGGTGATGATATCGTCGCGAACCTTGAAGAGGATGATGCCCTTCGGCTGTCCGAGCTTGATGATCGGCACTGCGTAGAAGATCGCCGACTTGCCGTTGGAGGCATCAACGCGCAGGCCCGAAAATGCGGTCGGCGCGGAATCGTCCGTCGCCTTGGCCGTGTTCTCTATCGCCTTTGCAAACGCAATACCCGCACCTGTCGCCTTCCATGCATCAGCCTTCAGGTTTTCGGCAAAATTGTCTTCCTTCTTGTAGGAATAGAGAACCGAGCCATCGAGATCGGCGATCAGCAGGTCGCTGAAGGCGGTGTTCTCCAGGTCGCGTGCAACTTCGCCCTGCGTCTTTTCGTGGTTGGAGTAGTAGAAGCCGCTCGGTCCTTCCGGCTTCATCAGCTTTTCACGCTGATCGGCCGGGTTCGGATTGTTGGTGATGAACACCTTCTTGAGTTCGCCGCGCGCGTCGCCCGACGATTTTTCGATCGTCTTCCAGCCGCTCTTCAGGCTGGTGATCGACATCTGCAGCGCCTCGATGCGCGCAATGGAACTCGCCTGATTTTCGAGCTGTCCCAGTTGATCCTGCAGCATGTCGCCGCGGAAGATGAGAACGCTTTCCTTGGCCTTCAGCGCCTGCGCATCTGAAATGCGGCTGCTGGTGAAGTAGCCAAGAACACTGATCGTGCTCACAGCCAGTGCCGTGAGCAGGATAAATGTCGCGATAACCTTAAAGGACAGGGACTGAAATCTCTGAGCCATGACAACGAACCCTTCCGGAGCGGCTTGCCGGCAGCAAAACCTGCCATCTTGACCGAAAACAGAACACGGGGAGCCTTAACCTTTTGCAAAAAGGCAGCTCCTCTCACATTTGAAGGGGTAGCTTTCAGGCATTGGATTTAATTCGTGGTAAACGGCGCCTTATAAAGGGACGTAATGTTTTTGTTTTGTTCACATATCGGTGGCAGTTATTTTGCAACCGCAATAAGGTGAGCCATGCAAAATACGATTCGCATCATCGGCATCGACCCGGGCCTTCGCCGCACCGGCTGGGGAATTATCGACACACTCGGCAATTCGCTGCGCTTCGTGGCCTCCGGAACGGTGACCTCGGACGGCGAGATGGACCTCGCCTCTCGCCTCTGCCAGCTGCATGACGGGCTTACCGAAATCGTGCATGGCTACAAGCCGGATGAGGCAGCGGTCGAGCAGACCTTCGTCAACAAGGATGCGGTTGCGACGCTGAAGCTCGGTCAGGCCCGCGGCATCGCGATGCTCGTGCCGGCACGCGCCGGGCTCCAGGTATCGGAGTATGCACCCAACGCCGTCAAGAAAGCCGTCATCGGCGTCGGCCACGGCGAGAAGCAGCAAATCCACTTGATGCTGAAAATCCTGATGCCGAAAGTCGAATTCAAGGGCAACGACGCCGCTGACGCGCTCGCAATCGCCATCTGCCACGCCCATAACCGCGGCAGCAGCCGGATGCGCCAGGCAGCACTGGCCGGCTGACATGCGTTCTTGACTTGTTCTCTTTCTGCAGCTAGGTAATACAAAGGAGGTATTACCATGCGTGTCACCGAAAAGGGCCAAGTGACGATCCCGAAGGAGATTCGCGACCGACTGGGGATCGGCCCTGGATCGGAAGTGGATTTCATCGCCTCCGGAGCGGGCGCCGTACTCGTCAAGATCGAGAAGAGCGGAGCTGATCCGATTCGCCATTTCGATGATTGGGCGCGCCGCGTCCAAGGAACGGTTGATCTCGGCGGAATGACGACGGATGAGTATATCGAATGGTTGAGGGGCCCACGTGACGATCTCGACCCTCGTTGACACCAATATCTTTATCGACATCCTGGGGCCTGATACCGCTGAACGGCAATGGTCGCTGAAGTCCCTGAAGCAATGCGTGATTGACGGTGATCTGGTAACGAACGTCGTTATCTGGTCGGAACTCGCCGCCTCGCCTCTGTCCGAGGAGCAGTTGACGTCTGCTTTGTCCTGGCTCGATGTGAAGCGTGAAGCCGTACCTTTCGAGGCGGCCTTTCGTGCCGGCAAAGCACACCGCCTATATCGGCGAGCCGGCGGTCAGCGCGAAAGGATACTTCCCGATTTTCTGGTCGGGGCCCATGCCGATTGGCGCCGGCATCGGCTGCTGACGCGTGACGCTGTCCGCTATCGTTCCTATTTCCCATCGCTCGATCTCATCACCCCCGAAACCCATCCCTGACGGACCTCTTCATGATCGGCAAGCTCAAAGGCACCATCGACGAAATCGGCGACGACCATGTGCTCGTCGACGTGCACGGCGTCTGCTACGCCGCCTATTGCTCCGGCCGTACGCTGTCGAGACTCGGCTCGCCGGGAGAAGCCTGCGTGCTCTTCATCGAGACCTATGTGCGCGAAGACCAGCTGAAGCTCTTCGGCTTCATGACCGCGCTGGAGCGCGAGTGGTTCAACCTGCTGCAAAGCGTCCAGGGTGTCGGCGCGAAGGTCGCGCTCGCCGTTCTCTCCATCCTGACGCCAAGCGAACTGGCCAATGCGATCGCACTGCAGGACAAAACGGCCGTCTCCCGCGCACAGGGGGTCGGCCCGAAGGTTGCGGTCCGTATCGTCACCGAATTGAAGAACAAGGCACCCGCCTTTGCCGGCGAGGCGATCAATATCGGCCTCAAGCAGGAACTCGGTGAAGGTGTTGCTTCGGCCCCGGTCTCCGATGCCGTCTCGGCGCTGACGAACCTCGGCTATTCACGTGATCAGGCCGCCAACGCCGTCGCTGCGGCCATGAAGACGGCAGGCGAAGGTGCTGACAGTGCCAAGCTGATCAGGTTGGGTCTCAAGGAGCTCGCGCGTTAAATCCGCCGCGATTTGATGCAAAAGCGGACTGCGTCATGTATGGGTTGAATCCCTATCAAACTGGAAGATTGCCAAGATGAGTGAACCCGCGCGCCTGATATCGCCGGAAAAGCGGGGCGAAGACCTGGATGTGACGCTACGCCCGCAGTCGCTGGACGAGTTCACCGGCCAGGCGGAGGCGCGTGCGAACCTGAAGGTCTTCATCGAGGCCGCCAAGAACCGCGGCGAGGCGCTGGACCATGTCCTCTTCGTAGGGCCGCCAGGCCTCGGCAAGACGACGCTCGCGCAAATCATGGCCAAGGAGCTCGGCGTCAACTTCCGCTCCACCTCGGGTCCGGTCATCGCCAAGGCAGGTGACCTTGCCGCGCTGCTGACGAATCTCGAAGAGCGCGACGTCCTCTTCATCGATGAAATCCACCGCCTGAATCCGGCCGTCGAGGAAATCCTCTATCCGGCGATGGAAGACTTCCAGCTGGATCTCATCATCGGCGAAGGCCCGGCCGCCCGCTCGGTGAAGATCGATCTCTCGAAATTCACCCTCGTCGCCGCGACCACGCGTCTAGGCCTATTGACCACGCCGCTCCGCGACCGCTTCGGCATTCCGGTGCGGCTGAGTTTCTATACGGTGGAAGAACTGGAACTGATCGTGCGCCGCGGCGCCCGTCTCATGAACCTGCCGATCGTCGACGACGGCGCCCGCGAAATTGCGCGGCGCGCCCGCGGCACGCCGCGCATCGCCGGCCGCCTGCTTCGCCGCGTGCGCGATTTCGCCGAAGTCGCCAAGGCCGAAGCCGTTACCCGCGAGATAGCCGACGAAGCGCTCACCCGCCTGCTTGTCGACAGTGTCGGCCTCGACCAGCTCGACAAGCGCTATCTCAACATGATCGCCGTCAATTTCGGCGGCGGCCCCGTCGGCATCGAGACGATCGCCGCGGGCCTTTCCGAACCGCGCGACGCGATCGAGGACATCATCGAGCCCTACATGATCCAGCAGGGCTTCATCCAGCGCACGCCGCGTGGCCGCGTGCTGACGGCAACCGCCTGGAAGCATCTCGGCCTGCAGCCACCGAAGGACCTGGAAGCCGCGCAGTTCCGGCTGTTTCAGGAAGAGGATTGAGTGATCACGCGAGGCGGATTTCTGAAGATTCTCGGCGGCAGTGTCGCGGGCGTCGTGGCGCTTGGTGGTTATGCCTTCGCCTATGAGCCTCTCGCGCGGCTGAACATCACCCGTTATGCACTGACGCCGCCAGGGTGGACGCCGGGCTTGAAACTCAGGGTCGTCGCGCTTGCCGATTTGCATGCCTGCGAACCGTGGATGTCCGCCAGCCGTATTGCCGCGATCTGCGCTACGGCGAATGCACTCAGCGGAGACGTGACGGTCATGCTCGGCGATTATGCCTCCGGCATGAACATGGTGACCCGTTACCTGCATTCGAGCGAGTGGTCGGAGGCACTCGCCACCTTGCGCGCTCCGCTCGGCGTTCACGCGATCATGGGCAATCACGACTGGTGGGAAGACAAGGACGCTCAGGAGAACGACGGCAGGGAACCGTTCGGACATCGCGCCTTGGCCGATGTCGGAATTCCGGTTTACAGCAACCGTGCCGTCCGGCTCGAAAAAGATGGCTATGGCTTCTGGTTGGCGGGCCTGGAAGACCAATTGGCGCTTTTGCCCGGCAAGAGGTGGGGCCGCACGCACATGCTCGGCCTGGACGATCTGGACGGCACGCTGGCTCAGGTTTCCGACGATGCGCCTATCATCCTGCTTGCCCATGAGCCTGATCTTTTTCCGCGGGTACCGCAGCGTGTATCGCTGACGCTTTCGGGTCATACACACGGCGGGCAGATCCGTCTTTTTGGCCGCTCGCCGGTCGTTCCCTCCCGTTTCGGCAATCGTTACGCTTATGGCCACGTTGTCGAGGAGGGACGAAATATTATTATCTCCGGCGGCCTTGGCTGTTCGATTGCGCCAATCCGCTTCGGCGTCCCGCCGGAGATTGTCGTGGTCGATCTTGGATAGACAGGGAATGTCCGAGCAACCCCTCATCCGAGACGCTGAAGCGCGAGATGATCGAGGAACTCGGCGTCGAGTTGAAAATTCAGCGTCTTCTCTGGAGCGTCGAGAACTTCTTTGTCTGCGGTAAACGCGCCTGGCACGAGCTGGGCATTTGTGACCTGATGGAAATCCCGCCCGAGTTCCCGTTCAAGTCCGGCGAGATCATCCACCGGATCGAGGATGGCGGCAATTAGCTCGAGTTCAAATGGGTGCCTGCGACACGCCGCCCTGTCCGCGCTGGATATTCCGCCTATTTCATCGCTGAAGAAATCGAGACCTTGCCAGCCTCGCTGCGCCATCCTGCCTGGCGCGATGGGAACCTAGCTGGCAACGATTAGGCCGACCGCAAAACATTGACGCCACGTAGATCGGCGCCTTAGCTACGCCCCATTCGCAATGAGGAGGATGCGCCATGCCAAGTTTCGATCCGTGCCGGGTGTTCCGCAAGCTTTCCTATAACAACGCGCTTGCGAACCATCGCCTACTGGCTGCCTGCGCGTCCCTGCATCCGGGGGAGTTCGAGGCGAAGCGCGTGAGCTTCTTTCCCTCGATCAAGTCGACGCTCAACCACATCATCACCGTTGACTGGTTCTATGTCGACGCGCTCAAGGGTGGCACGCTTGGTGCGAAAGCCTGGGAGGTCGAAGAGCCCTTCGATACGGTCGCCTCGCTTGCTGTCGAGCAGCGCAAGGTCGATCAGCGCCTCGTGGCGTTTTGCGAAGCCCTGAGCCCGGAAGGGCTTGCAGCGGTGATCGATCTCCAGCGCGCTGGCCGCCTCCAGAAAGAGCGGGTGGACGACGTGCTGAGCCACCTCTTCCAGCATCAGACGCATCATCGCGGCCAGGTGCATGCGATGCTCGCTGGAACCTGCGTAAAGCCGCCGCAGCTCGACGAGTTTATCGTCGATGACGACGCGAAGTTCCGCAGTGTTGAGATTGCCGCCCTCGGCTGGAGCGAAGAGACGCTGATGCGTTAATCGGCAACCTGCGCCTTCAGCCGGTCGACGATCGTCTTCGTCAGCAGATCGTAGTTCTCGTCGAAATGGTGATCGCCTGGCAGCTCGACGACGTCGGCGGCACTATTCTTCAATGCGGGGCAGGCAACCTCGTCGTCGTCGTCCTTGCCGTAGATGCATTGCACAAGCTTGGGGTCGATGGCTCTCAGATCATCGACCGGGTCGCCGGCAGCACCCTCCGTCTTCTGGCCGAGCCAGCCCATGACGGAAATCACATAGTCCACCTCGTGGGAAAGCGAGAGCAGCGACACCTGGGCGATCGCCGCTTTGTCCGCGGCTTTGAGCCTGTTGTAGGTGGCGGGCACGATATCGGCACCGAAAGAGTACCCGATCAGAAGAACGTGCTTCACTTTCCATTGCTTGCGATAGAATTCGATAATCTTCGCCAGGTCGTCGGCCGTCTCCTGGGGCTGGCGCTCTGACCAGAAATAGTGAAGTGAGTCGACACCGATGACGGGAATGCCCTCTTTCTGCAGCGCCGCACCGACTTCCTTGTCGATATCGCGCCAGCCGCCGTCGCCGGAATAGATGATGGCCATGGTGTTCATGGACGGCTTGGCCTCGAGCACGGCAAGCGGCAATCCGAGCGGATTGTCCGCGCTTCCAGAAGCGGCGATCAGGTCGTCCAGAGTGTCAGAAAGCGCCGTTTCGGCATCATCCCCGACATCGCGGATCTCAATTTCCGGATGATCCTTCTTCAGCGCCTCGGCATGCGCACGCCCATCTTTCGTTGCAGCGGACGTGAAGGCAGCAGTGATGGGGTTCGGAAGGCTGCCTTCGGCGAGGCCGTAGACCATCCGGTCACCCACCGTCTTTTTCGATGCCGGTGTGCAGAGCTGTTGGGTCAGCGGAATGCCGGCAACCGGATCTACGACCAGCGTTTGGCCGATCGTCGCATCCGGCGTCTGCGCAGCAATCGCCAGCGCCAATGCGCCGCCCTCGCTGATACCGGCGATGATCGGCAGATGATAGGCGCTGTTGCCGGCAGCCCGTTGCACCTGCTGGCTGAGCGACTCGATGTCGGAAACCAGATAGATGCAGCCGTCATTCTCGCTGACGTCATATTTGCGCAGGGCATCCATATAGGTCGGGAAGTCGACACCGATTACGACGGCTCCCTCCTGCACCAATCTGTCGGCCTCCGCCTTTTCCTTGTCGCCCCAGCCAGCGCCATCCGAAATCAGCATCACCGCGCCCTTGACATCGCCGTCCGGCAAAAAGATGTGGGGTGAAGGAATAAGCCCGGATTCAAAGCGTTGCGTGGTTTCCTCGGCAGCGACGGCCGGGGCCGTCAGCGCGAAAGCGCACACGGCCGAGAGGAGATATCTTCTGATCATTTCCTGACAACTCCCTTCAATCCGCCGCCGATGAGAAGCGTAGCGTCCATCAACGCGATCATCGGATTGCCCCCTCCTGAAACCGCAAGATAGCGCGGCTGCCAGTGCGGATGAAACTTTGATTTGAATGCCCGAAGGCCTTTGAAATTGTAAAAGCGCTCGCCGTGTTCGAAGACGGTGCTGCCGATCCGGTCCCAGACAGGTGCCGTCTCGCGCTTGGACATGCCGGAAAGCGGCGCCATGCCAAGGTTGAAGTGCGTATAGCCTTCGCCTCGCAGATATTCCATGATCCGCACGAAGAGGAAGTCCATCGATCCCTTGGGCGCCTCCGGCGAAAAGCGCATGAGGTCAATCGTAGCTTCCGACTTCGTTTCGGTGACGAGGATATTGGCAAAGGCAACGATCCTACCGTCCTTCTTCAAAACGCCGACAGGCTGGACGCTGACGTAATCCGCCTCGAAGGCGCCGAGCGAGAAGCCTTTCTCCTTGGCGTTGTGATGTTCGAGCCAGGCGTTGGAAACCGCAGAGAGCTCGTCGATGACACCCGTTACCTCTTCGGGCGGGATGACTTCGAATTCCAGCCCGTCGCGCTGCGCGCGCGCCGCCGTCTGCCGCAGGTTTGCCCATTTGCCACCCTTCATTTCGAAATCCGTCAGATCGGCAACGGCCAGTTCGCCGAGCTTGAACGCACGCAGGCCCGCATCTGCGCAGTGGGAGAGAAGTGCTGGAGAAATCTGATAGAACACGGCCCGGCAACCGGCAGCGCGCGCCGCCTCGACGAAGCGCCACACGAGTTCCGGCCTCGCGTGCTTTGCCCCGATGGGATCAAAGAGTGCGATCCAGGATCGCCCCTGCCGGCCATACATGATGAAGGCATCGCCCTCCTCGGAAAACATGATGCTCTTGTCGCCCATGCGCACGAGATTGGCATCGGCATCATTCTGCGTCCTGACGATCTCGACCGCGCGCCGGAGCGCCTCCTCCGTCGCAGGCTCCGGCTTGAACGCGGCGGGGCGCAGCAGGCTGAAGATCGCGATTGCCGACGAAATGATCGTGAGGCCGAGAACGGCACGCAGCCCGCGCGGCGCCTCGCCGGCGAATTCGAACTGCCACCAGAGCTCGTTGCTGTATTCCACATCGCGGTAGACGAAGAGCAGGATGACGACCGCGCCCACGCAGATCACTGCAATCGCCGTCATCCATGATGCCGTCAGCGTTTGGTTAAGCAGTGAGGCATGACGGGTGAAGAGCCGGCGGCTGACAAAGAGGCTGGAGATAAGGAAGGCAAGGAACACCGCTTCGACAAGCGCTACGGCCTTGAGCAGCGAAAGCGCTAGCGCAGCAACAGCAGCGATAACCGCCACCAGCCAGGCGCCATCGAGCCGCTGGCCAAGACCGCGCGCGGCAACGAGTAGCGCCAGACCCATCAGGCTGGAGAGGAAATGCGCTCCTTCAACGATCGGCAGCGGCAGATAGCTGGCGAGGAATTCCAGGTTCTGGTCGGGCGTCGGCGTGACGCTCGAAAAGATCAGCATGACGCCGAGCAGCAGCGTCAGCGCCGAAAGCAGCTGCGGCGTCAGCCGTGCGCCGATGCGCCGGATGCTAGAAGCCGCCGGATGATCGACGAAGCGCCGAAATTCGGTTGCCGACACTGCGAGCACGGCGATCAGAAGCGGCAGCACATGATAGATCAGCCGGTAAAGGACCAGCGAGCCGAGAACCGCGTCGATATTCACCGCGCTGCCGAGCGAAGCAATGATGACCGTCTCGAAAACACCGAGACCCGCCGGAACATGGCTCAGCACCCCGAGCCCGACAGCAATCGCATAGACGGCAAGGAACACCGGCCAAGCGATCGCCGTTTGCGGCAGCAGAACATAAAGAACCGTGGCTGAAGCCGCGATGTCGAAGGCGGTCACCAGGAACTGGCGCGACCATGTGCGCGAATCCGGCAGGCGGATTGCGATCGGACCGATGTGCATCGCCCGACCGTCGCGTCCAAGCACGAGAAGCGCGCCAAGAGCCGCGATGATCACGCCCGCGGCCAGCCGGAGCAGCAATGCGCTCGTTCCCACCAGAGGTGCGATTTCATTCGCGATGATCATCAGTGCGATCGATGCGACCCCTGCCAGGCCAAGCCCGAAGGACAGCGTGACGAACGCAATGACGCGGCCGATATCTTCCGGCGTCAGGCCGAGACGCGAATAGGCGCGATAGCGGATCGCCCCGCCGCTCAACGCGCCGAAGCCCGCCGTATTGCCGACCGCATAAGCGCTGAAAGCCGTCAGGGCTACATGCGGAAATGGCAGCCTCTTGCCGATGTAGTCGATGGCATTGAGATCGTAAACGATGAGCGCCAGGAAGCTCAATCCGGTAAAGAGAAGCGCAAGCAGGATGGCGCTGGGGCGCGTATTGGAGAGCGCTTCGACGACGTCCTCGTAGCGCACCTCATCGGTTAGCTGGACGACGGCATATCCGACGATGCAGAAAACAAGAAGCGTGGCGAGCGCCACCAGGTGGGGCCGATAGCGCCGCAGGAACCCGCGCGCACCCCGGCTCTCCGCGACTTCGATCTCTTCCAAGCTGCCGTCACTCGCCATCTCTACCTGCCGCTTTGCCGTCTGGCGGATCATTCCGGTAGACGAAGCATGCGCGGCATTCAAGCTCTGCGAGCTCATACCGGACGATACCCCACCGCCGTCATTTGCGTCTCACTCGGCTTGAATTGGGGCAGAATTAGCGCCGTCAAACGCAATGGAACATTGCATTTTCGTAAGGTTTGACAATCCAAGAACAAGATCAGCCAAGGCCTGCGTTCGTGCGGCACTGTCCGACACAAGCCTCGGAATTTTCAGCTCGCGGCCTCGCTCGCCGTATCCGGCTTTTGTGTCACATGGCGCGCCGCCGCCGCACGCGCCTCGGCCTCGCGCCCCTCGCCGGCGACCTGTACGGTAGGCACCGCGAATTCAATGCCGTTCTCCTTGAAGGCATTGCGGATCATCGCCAGTGCGTTGCGGCGGATGACGAATTGCTCGCCTGGCTTGGTCATCATCGACAGCCGGAGCTCAATCGCGAATTCGCCGAATTGCTCGACGCCCTTCATCTTCAGCGTCTCGATGATATGCGGCCCGAATTCGGGATTCTCGAGCAATTGCTGTCCGATCTGCTTGATTACCTTCTTCGCTTTCACGAGGTCAGTATCGTAGGTCACGTTGAGACTGATCTTGTCGATCGTCCAGTCGCGGTTGAGGTTCTTGACTGCGCCGAGCTCGCCGAAGGGCACGGTCGTCAGTGGTCCGCGGTGATGGCGGAGTTTCACTGAGCGCAGGCTGAAGGCCTCGACCACGCCCTTGTGGCTGCCGCTCTCGATATATTCGCCGACGCGGAAGGCATCGTCCCACAGATAGAACATGCCACTGATGACATCCTTGACGATCGCTTGCGCTCCAAAACCCACCGCAACGCCGACGACGCCGGCACCGGCGATCAAGGGCGCGATCTGGATGCTGAGACCGGCGAGCACCATCAAGACGGCGATAACGGCGATAACGACAGCAAGGATGTTACGAAAAATCGGCAGCAGCGTCTGCAACCGCGCGCGCCTCGCCTTTTCCTCATCCGTGGCGCCATCGGCAAGCGGGGCATCGGCAAGCTTGCTGTTGATAAAGGCCTTCACGAGATGCCAGAGCAGATCGGCTGCAAGCAGAATGACGACACCGCCGATGACGCCGCGAGCGATGCGATCCACCATCGTCTCCCCGGCGGCCATCGTATCGGCTCCGACGCCAATCATGCGCCCCAGCCAGACAGCTGCCAACGCGATGATGACCGCCCTGACGCCGCGGTCAAGCAACACTGCTGCCATGCTGCGCTTTGCAAGGAAACCCGCTTCAGCCTGATGCAGCGCACGGACAGAAATCGTGGCGATGGCGAGCACTTTCGGCAATATCAGCGCGTAGATGCCGAGCCAAAGCAACCCGGCGAAGCCGGTGACCCACAGCACCCAAAGCAACACGAAATAAAGCGTCAACGCCCAGGATGTCGTAGGACTGCGGCGTGCACCGTCTGCCGGTCGCGACCAAACAGCCTCGGTGGCAATCAGAAACAATCCGATACCAAGAACATAGGCAACGAAATAGCGCGATGCACTGGAAAAGCCGAGCGGCGCCAATACCTGGATGATGGCCCATCCGAAGGCGAAATAGATGACGAAAACCGCCGAGCGCCGGAACCAGAAAAGCGCTTCGGCGCGAGAGACCTCGCGTTCACCATCGGCCCTTGGAAGCGTCACCAAAGCAACCAGCAGCCGTCCAAGCGAAATAACAAAGCGTGCGGCCACCAGCGCAATCGTCACGGCGATCGCCATCGACTGACTGACCGGCGGCCAGTTCAACACAAGAAGCGCTATGAGAGTTGCAATCATGAAGACGATAGCAGGTACGAGGCGATAGAACAGATTGACCCCTGCCTGATAAAGCCCCGCCGGCTCCTCGGCATCCACGCGCCGAATGCGCGGGCGCGGCGCAACCGCACGGAAAAGCAATTCAGCCAGGGGACCTGCAAGGAAAAGAGCCAGCGTCTGAACCAGAATCCGGCCGACGCCTACGGGCTCCACCTCCCGGTCGACAATATCGGATGCGCTTGAGACCTCGTCCGGCAGGGCCATTGGGGCTTGCGACACCATCTCGACATGACGGCGTACGTGCCCGAGCAAATCCGAAAGCACGGACATCTGCTCTTCAGGCGCGGCGGCGGCTGGAGCAGATGGTGCCGCGTTCGTCTGCGCCGACATCCATTTCTGGACTTCGGGGGCCTGCATCAGTTCCATTATCTGGCGCACTTTGTCCGGCGGCGGCCCGGCCGGATCCGCAGCAGGTGCTGGCGTTTGCCCACTCGTCGCGCCGGAAAGGGCCGTCAAAATCGCCAAAGAGAGAAGAAACGCCCAAAGACCGCGCCCCACGAACCTTGAACCCGACATGATGCCGCCCCTTTGGTGTGATCCCGCATCAACCATATCGCGTGCACGGCCATAGGCAATGGCCCATGAAAAAGCCCGCAACCGGTGAACTTTATGGGGTCAGTTCACCGGGGATGCGGGCTTGTAACGCTTGAGGCTTGGGGCCTCAGGCTTTCGGCTTTTCCACATGGCCGCCGAAGCCGGCGCGCATGGCGGAAAGCACCTTGTTGGCGAACTCATCATTGTCGCGCGAGGAAAAACGGCCATAGAGCGCAGCGCTCAGCACCGGCGTCGGCACGCTTTCGTCGATAGCTGCCATGATCGTCCAGCGGCCTTCGCCGGAGTCTGAAACGCGGCCCGCAAATTTCATCAGCGCCGGATCGGCATGCAGCGCGTCCGAGGTCAAATCAAGCAGCCACGAGGTGATGACGCTGCCGCGCCGCCATACTTCGGCGACATCCTGCAGGTTGAAATCGTAGCGGTAGTGTTCCGGGTGGGAGAGAGGCGCGGTTTCGGCGTTCGATTCTTGCGCCGCCGCACCGATATTCGCGCGCTTGAGGATGTTCAGCCCCTCTGCATAAGCGGCCATCAGGCCGTATTCGATGCCGTTGTGAACCATCTTGACGAAATGGCCCGCGCCGTGAGCACCGCAATGCAGATAGCCCTGCTCCGCCGTGCTGTTCGGGTCAGGCTCGCGGTTTGCCGACGGCGGCGTGGTGCCGGCGCCAGGGGCCAGCGAGGCGAAGATCGGCGAAAGGCTCTGCACGATGCCCTTTTCGCCGCCGATCATCAGGCAATAGCCGCGCTCCAGACCGAAGACGCCGCCGCTGGTGCCCACATCGACATAGTGGATGCCCTTGGTGATCAGCTCGGCGCCGCGGCGGATATCGTCGTGATAATAAGAATTGCCGCCATCGATGATGATATCGTCGTCGTGCAGCAGCGGCACGAGCTGCGCAATCACCTTGTCGGTGATGGCCGCCGGCAGCATCAGCCAGACGGCGCGCGGGCGGGAAAGCTTCGAGACGAACTCCTCGAGAGAGGCGCTGCCGACCGCGCCTTTTGCGACGAGATCGGCGACGCTCTCCGGCTTCGTGTCATAGACGACGCATTCATGACCGTCGCGCATCAAGCGCTGGACCATATAATTGCCCATACGGCCCAAACCCACCATGCCAAGCTGCATCTGAAATCTCCTGGAATGTACTCAATACAATAAGTCCGGAAACTAGCACCCACAGCGCAGCAGGCAAGCGAAGTCTCATCACATTAAGGCGAAGGCGGCTCCCATGATGGCTGGTATTGTCATTTGAGCGCCTCGTAGTCTGGAGCCTCCGCAGGCTCGCCGCGCATCTCGCTGAGGAACATGCCCTCGCGAAGATTGATGCCGTATTCGACGAAGGCCTTCATGCAGCAGAGCATGTTGGCCCAGCCCTCGCAGTTGAGGTAGGTGCCGCGCCGGCCGGCCTCGTCTTCCTGCCAGCCATTCTCGGAGATCGTCACCATCGTTCCGCCGTCCTCCAGCGGATCGAATTTCATCTCGACCGTCGTTTTGTAGCGAACCTTGTACTCGTCCGTGCCACCATCCCAGCGCAGCAAGATCAGGCGCTCCGGAACGAGATCGACCACTTCGACCGGCGATTCCTTCCACCAGGTTACCGTCGTACCCTTGACGAGCGGTGCGCTCGCCCCGCCGATGGTCGTGAAATAGCTCGAGAGCTTCTTCGGATTGACCACCGCATCGAAAACTTCTGCGACCGGACGTCCGATCCGTCCGCCGACACGAATACTGAGGGACATTGCACTTCCTCCTCTTTTCGATTGTGATAAGCGCCATTATGTTATAAAAACATAACATGTCAAGCGAATCGGATAACGACCCTGTTTTCAAGGCACTGGCCCACTTTCGGCGCCGTGAAATTCTCGACATTCTGAAAGACGGTCCGCGCACCACCGGCATGCTCTGCGAAACCTTCGCAGACATGGATCGCTGCACAGTCATGCAGCATCTGAAGGTTCTCCAAGAAGCCGACCTCGTTGTCCCGAAGAAGGAGGGCCGCGAGCGCTGGAACCACCTCAACAGCCTGCCGATCAAGCATATCTACGACCGCTGGATCAGTACTTATGCGGGGCATGCGCTATCGATACTCGACAGACTGAAGGGCGATCTGGAGGGATAAACTCAAAACGAACGGGCGCCGAAGCGCCCGTTTTGTTAAGGACCAGTTCAAGCGGCCTTGCGCAAAGGCGCGGCAAGCGGCGCAGAGCGGCGGTCGAGCGCACCGCTCGTGAGGGTGAGGACAAGAGCGGCGGCAACGAGGATCGCGCCGACCCAAGGCGTGGCGGCGAGCCCGAGCGAGGATTCGACGACCAACCCGCCGATCCAGGCGCCCGCCGCGATCCCGAGGTTGAAGGCAGCAATGTTGAGCGCCGAAGCAACATCGACGGCGGCCGGACGGACCTGCCTTGCCAGTTGCACGACATAGAGCTGCAGGCCCGGCACGTTTGCAAAGGAGAGAAAACCGAGCGCAGCCAGCGTCGGGATCGCAAGCCATGGCGAAACAGCCGTGAAGCTGAAGAGAACAAGCACGATCGCCTGGGCGATGAAGAGCCCGGTCAGCGCCCTCACCGGATCACGATTGGCAATCCGCCCGCCGATGATGTTGCCGATGGCGATCGCGATACCGTAAAGCACGAGGATCAGGCTGACGGCAGACGCTGAAAAGCCGGTGATCTCCTGCAGGATCGACG
Organism: Rhizobium sp. CC1099; assembly: GCF_029714385.1. Classification (NCBI taxonomy): domain Bacteria; kingdom Pseudomonadati; phylum Pseudomonadota; class Alphaproteobacteria; order Hyphomicrobiales; family Rhizobiaceae; genus Rhizobium; species Rhizobium sp. CC1099. Next base: position 3,150,887 of record NZ_CP121641.1, read on the forward strand.
CAAGAAAGGTGAAGGCGACGAACGTGCCGCCATAACCGAGCGCGGTGGTGGCAAAGACGATCAGCAACCGGCCGCTGCCAAGCACGCGAACCTGATCCTTGATGCTCGCGGGCGGCGCTTTCGCGAGGTTGGAAGGAAGCAGGAGCGCGATACCGGCAAAGGCCACGACGCCGAGCCCCGCGACGGCGGCAAAGGTCGCCCGCCAGCCGAATGTCTGGCCGATGAAAGTGCCAAGCGGCACGCCGGTCACGATCGCGACAGTCAGTCCCATGAACATCATGGCAATGGCCGAGGCGCGGCGGTTCTCCGGCACGAGATCGGCGGCGATCGTCGAACCGACGGAGAAAAATACGCCATGCGCGAAAGCCGAGAGCACGCGCGCAACCAAGAGCGGTGTGTAACCGGGGCTGAACGCCGCCATGGCATTGCCGATGATGAAGAGCGTCATGAGCCCGAGCAGCAGCGGTTTTCGGGCGATCCGGCCGGTCAGCGCCGTCAGGATCGGCGCGCCGAAAGTCACGCCAAGCGCATAGACGCTGACAATGAGACCTGCGAGCGGCAAAGTGATGTGGAGATCATTGGCAACGGTCGGCAGCAGGCCGACGATGACGAATTCCGTGGTACCGATCGCATAGGCGGCGATCGTCAAGGCAAAAAGAGCAAGTGGCATGAGATGACCCGTGATGATGTGCCCAAAGTTCGGGCGCAGGTTATTGTTCGGGTCAAAATATGGATGCGCGGCACCGCGTCGATAATCCGGTGGAGCGGCCCAGCACTTGTGAATTGAATTCAAGATACGCGGCTACTTAAGAACGTTCCGTCTCGCTGACAAGCCATTTCCGAAAGAGCGCCAACGACGACCTTTCCAGGGCGCCGGGGGGATAAAGCATCGCGTAGTTCAGGGCTGCAGGCTGGCGTTCGACGAAACAGCGCACAAGCCTTCCGGCGGCAATATGCTCGGCAACCAGCGAACTGCGCACCAGCGCAAAACCCTGTCCCGTGCCGCAAGCTTGCAGCATCTTCTCGAAGGAATCGAAGACCGGCGCTTCATCGACCGCTCTTGCGATGTCGAAGTCGGCAAACGGAGCGTCTCGGACAGTCACCTGTTCGTACCATCGCTGCCAGTCGAGCACAGTGTGCCGCATGCCGCGATAGATCAACAACGGCGCGGCGCGAATGGCACCACGGCTTGGAAGCCTGCTTGAGAGAGTCGGCGCGCAGACGACGAATTCCTCGTCGAGCAGAAGCGGCTCCGTCACAAGGTCCGGGCCGCCATGACCAAGCCAGATCGCCAAATCGACACTCGAAAAATCCGGTCGCTGATAGCCGACGGCGGTGCGGACTTCGATTTTCGGATAGCGGCGGCAGAAAGCCTCGAGACGCGGAGCAAGCCATTGGCTTGAAAATTCAGGTGTCGTCGCGATCGTCAGCGACGGACTGGCGCTTGCCTCCCGTGCCTGATGCAAAGCACTTTCAAGTAAAGCAAGCGCGCTCGCAATCTCGGGATGAAGCCTGAGACCAAGCGGTGAAAGCCGGGCGCCGTGCCGCCCGCGATCGAAGAGCCGGCCGCCCATCCAGCCTTCCAGTTGTGCAATCTGATGGCTGACGGCTGTCTGTGTCAGCCCCAGCCGCCCCGCGGCACGCCCAAAGCCTCCTGTCTCCGCAATAGCGCAGAAGGCCTGCAGGGTCGAAAGCGGCGGCAACGGACGATCTGTCATGAAAATCTCTCATGATAAGAACAGTCGAGTTTCATTATACCGCGGGGCAAAGCAAGAATAAATTGACCACATGGGAGATAGGCCATGAGGATTTCGATAAAAATTCTGAATGCATTGCTGCCGTTTAGCGGCCTCGCCGCTCCAGCGCAGCGGCAAAGATCCACAGCCCCGCCGCAGCCGGCAACCGCACTGAACGCGCATATGCAGAGAGATATCGGAATAGACGAGGGGCGGAACCCTGCCGCCGAAAAATGAAGTGCGATCCGCGGCAGCCGATGGAGATTTACGATCCTGGGCGCCTACAAACGTAGGTGGGCACCGTGTGTCCAGGCCCACGAGCCTGGTCAGGGACAGCTCCCTTTGGATCGAGTATGGCCCCAGGGATTGTGGTTCCTGTCGAGAGGCGCAGATCGCAGCACGATATATAAGGCCGTTCACGAAGCTGCGCCAGAGGGACATGCATGCTGCGAAAATTTAATTGAGCTCGGCAGGCGCCCGGCCGTTGAGCTTGTCGGTGAGGCCGCGAATGCGGCTCGTCACCTCTCCGAGCACTTCGGCGAGGCTTTCCTCCGTCCGCGCGGTCGCAGCGAGAACGGTGTCTCGATTGCCGCGCAGCGTTTCGAGCTCGGCTTCCAGCTCACCCACGCGGCGGCTCAGCTCGGAAATTTCGTCCATCACCATGATCCCGGCCATGACGGTGATCCTCAGATCGCCGATTTCGCCGAACTGACCCTTGAGATGGCCGACATAGCGGTCGAAGCGGTTGGCGAGGTCGGTCAGATGGTCTTCTTGTCCTTCCTCGCAGGCCATTCGATAGGCCTTCCCGTCAATCGTTACCGTCACCTGTGCCATGTCACTGTCTTTCCATTAGCGGTCCAGAACCGCGCGGATCGTCTCCATCGCCGTTACCAGCCGCCGCGAAACCTCGCGGTTGACCTCTTCCAGCCGGTTGGCACGGAATTCTGCCTGGTCGAGTTCCTGCGCGAGTTTGGAGCGATCGGCATGCACGCGGCGAACCTCGCCCTCGATGTCGCCCTGCTCGCGCTGGCGTTCGATTCGCATATCCACGGCGTTTTCCAAGCCGGAAATCGCCTGCTTCAGCTCGTTGAGGGCCGCTTCCATGGATTTGCCTGTGGGCGTCATGTCGCTGTCCGGTTCTCCCGCGCAAGACCTCTCGAATCGGCAGGCCTTGCCGGTCCAGTGATTTCAACAGGATATGCAGCTAGCCGACGGCGCGTCAATAAAAGCCGTACCGGCGCATAGGCCCTATTCTGTGGATGACTGAAATACACGCACCTTAAGCAGCGGATTCGTCTTTTGCACAACTCAACGATCAAATGTCAAAAATCGCCGCACCCGGCCCGGATATGGCCCGCAATTTATTGACTTGGCCGTTCCAACTGCTATGTCTCACCCGCTTTCATCGATGGCCTTCAGAAGGCTCGAGGCCATCTCCCGACACCGGAACCCCGTGGAAAAGCCATGACCTCTCCCGAACAACATGACCGGATGGCGAATGCGATCCGTTTTCTCTCCATGGATGCCGTCGAAAAGGCAAATTCGGGCCATCCGGGCCTGCCGATGGGCATGGCGGATGTCGCCACCGTTCTCTTTACGAAATACCTGAACTTCGATCCCAAGCAGCCGCACTGGCCGAACCGCGACCGCTTCGTGCTGTCGGCCGGTCATGGCTCCATGCTGCTTTATTCGCTGCTTTATCTGACCGGTTATCCGGACATGTCGATCGAGGACATCAAGAATTTCCGCCAGCTCGGCTATAAGACAGCCGGCCATCCGGAATACGGCCATGCGACCGGTATCGAAACCACCACCGGCCCGCTCGGCCAGGGTATCGCGAATTCGGTCGGCATGGCGATCGCCGAGCGCAAGCTGCGCGAGGAGTTCGGCCCCGACCTGCTCGACCACTACACCTATGTGATCGCCGGCGACGGCTGCCTCATGGAAGGCGTCAGCCAGGAAGCCATCGCACTCGCCGGCCACCTGAAGCTCAACAAGCTCATCGTCTTCTGGGACAACAATTCGATCACCATCGACGGCGCCGTATCGCTGTCGGATTCGACCGACCAGGTCGCGCGCTTTAAGGCAGCGCACTGGAACACGATCGAAGTCGATGGTCACGACCAGGCTGCCGTTGCCGCCGCTATCGAAGCCGCGCAGAAATCCGACCGTCCGACACTGATCGCCTGCAAGACGATCATCGGCTTCGGCGCGCCGAACAAGCAGGGCACCCACAAGGTGCACGGCAACCCGCTCGGCGCAGATGAAATCGCTGCTACCCGCGAGGCGCTGAACTGGGACGCCGAAGCCTTCACCGTCCCGGCCGACATTCTGGAAGCCTGGCGCAAGGCGGGCACCCGTTCTGCCGAAACCATCACGGCCTGGGAGGGCCGCCTCGCTGCCTCCGACAAGAAGGCCGAGTTCACCCGCCGCTTTGCCGGCGAATTGCCGCCCGGCTTCGATGCAGCGATCAGCGAATACAAGAAGAAGCTTGCCGAAACCAAGCCGACGGTCGCGACCCGCAAGGCTTCGGAAGATGCGCTCGAAGTTATCAACGGCTTCCTGCCAGAAACGCTCGGCGGCTCCGCCGACCTGACGCCCTCGAACAACACCAAGACCAGCCAGATGAAGTCGATTACCCCGACCGACTTCTCCGGCCGCTACATGCATTACGGCATCCGCGAACACGGCATGGCGGCCGCCATGAACGGCATCTCTCTGCACGGCGGCCTGATCCCCTACGGCGGCGGCTTCCTGATCTTCTCGGATTATTGCCGCCCGCCGATCCGCCTCGCCTCGCTGATGGGCATCCGCGTCATCCACGTGCTGACGCATGACTCGATCGGCCTCGGGGAAGATGGCCCGACGCACCAGCCGGTCGAACAGCTCGCCGCACTGCGCGCCGTTCCGAACCTGATGATCTTCCGCCCTGCTGATGCCACCGAAACCGCCGAATGCTGGCAGATCGCCATCACGACGCCAAACCGTCCGTCGGGCCTGGCGCTCACCCGCCAGAACCTTTCGGCCGTGCGCACCGAATACAGCGAGAAGAACCTCTCGGCTAAGGGCGCCTACACGCTCGCCGGCTCCGATGATGCCAAGGTCACGATCTTCGCATCGGGCTCCGAGGTCGAGATCGCCATCGCCGCTCGCACCACGCTGGAAGGCAAGGGCATTTCCACCCGCGTCGTCTCCGTTCCCTGCACCGAACTCTTCTTCGAGCAGCCGGAAGCCTACCGCCATGCGGTCCTCGGCAAGTCGCCGGTCAAGATCGCCGTCGAAGCCGCCGTCCGCGAAGGCTGGGACGCCTTTATCGGCCCGGAAGGCACCTTTATCGGCATGAAGAGCTTCGGCGCCTCCGGCCCATACAAGGAACTCTACAAGCATTTCGGCATCACGGCGGAAGCCGTCGTCGCCGCAGCAGAAGCCAAGCTCTAAAGGGGGAGCGTTCCGGCGCTCTCCACTCATCCGCAAGCCCCATATCTAGGGAGTGAATGCAAATGACTGTAAAGGTTGCCATCAATGGCTTTGGCCGCATCGGCCGCAATGTTCTCCGCGCGATCGTCGAATCTGGCCGCACTGACATCGAGGTGGTCGCAATCAACGACCTCGGCCCTGTCGAAACCAATGCCCACCTGCTGCGCTATGACTCGATCCACGGCCGCTTCCCCGCAGCCGTCAAGGTCGAAGGCGACACGATCATCGTCGCCAATGGCAAGCCGATCAAGGTGACGGCGATCAAGGACCCGGCGACGCTGCCGCACCGGGAACTCGGCGTCGACATCGCGATGGAATGCACCGGCATCTTCACCGCGCGCGACAAGGCCGCGGCCCACCTCACCGCCGGCGCCAAGCGCGTCCTCATCTCGGCCCCTGCCGACGGCGCTGACCTCACCGTCGTCTACGGCGTCAACCACGACCAGCTCACCAAGGAGCACATGGTCATCTCCAACGCATCCTGCACGACGAACTGCCTGGTTCCGGTCGTCAAGGTGCTGAACGACGCCGTCGGCATCGATCACGGCTTCATGACGACCATCCACTCCTACACCAACGACCAGCCGTCGCTCGACCAGATGCACAAGGATCTGTACCGCGCCCGCGCTGCCGCACTCTCGATGATCCCGACCTCGACCGGTGCGGCAAAAGCCGTCGGCCTCGTCCTGCCGGAACTGAAGGGTAAACTCGACGGCACGTCGATCCGCGTCCCGACCCCGAACGTCTCCGTCGTCGACTTCAAGTTCGTCGCCAAGAAGGCAACCACGGTTCAGGAAATCAACGAAGCCATCAAGACTGCCGCCAACGGCAAGCTGAAGGGCGTTCTCGGCTACACCGAGGAGCCGCTGGTTTCCCGCGACTTCAACCACGACAGCCAATCCTCGATCTTGGCAATCGACCAGACCAAGGTCATGGAAGGCAATTTCGTCCGAATCCTCACTTGGTACGACAACGAGTGGGGCTTCTCCAACCGCATGGCCGACACGGCCGTTGCGTTTGCGAAACTCATCTAAGTTTTGCGAAGCGGATTAGGAAGGCGGCCTGCGAAAGCGGGCCGCTTTTGTTTTGAGCACTGCCCGAGCTATCAAGTCCCTTGCGGCAAAAACGGCATGCATCTGCCCATGCCGGCAGAACGAGGATGAAGATCGTGGAATATCTCGATATTCGAAAGGCAAGCGCAGACGACGCAGAGGAGCTCTGTGTGCTCCTCAACGAGATAATCGAAGTTGGCGGCACCACTGCTCTTGAGGAGCCACTCTCAGTAAAGGAGCTGACCGACTGGTTCATCACTGGCAAGTCCGCACTGACATGCCACGTCGCACGGGCCGGGCCTGGCATTGCAGGATTTCAGTTCCTGAGCCTTTACGAAAACCTACCGAAAGGGTGGGCCGACATCGGAACCTTTGCTCGCCTGAGCCCGAAGATACCCGGCGTCGGTACCAAGCTCTTCGCCGCGACCTTGTCCGCCGCCGAAGAGCGCGGCGTCGCGTTCATCAATGCAACCATCCGCGCCGATAACACTGGCGGACTCGCTTACTATGAGAAGATGGGCTTCCGGACATATAGGACGATTGACAAGATGCCGCTCCGGGATGGCACGCTCGTGGATAGAATCCAGAAGTGCTTCGCGGTGAAGAAAAATTTGAGCGGCGTCTAACGACCTTTCGAAAAACAAAAAATTGCAGTCCTCTTCTCCTTGCCCTGCTCTTGCCTGATTTACCTATAAGTTCTTCATAGAGAATCTCTCCCGTAGCATCCCCACCGGCCAGCCGTCCGGCGCGCCGTTCAGCAGCATGAAGCCGCAGGCAAGCGAGGTTAAGCCACAAGGCCTACCCTTCCGATCTGTTTTGCCGTTTACTGATGCAGGCGGAATGAAGCGTGGAGGGCGGAAATAGCGGCATGCCGGGGCGGGTTGCGGCGGGCAATGAAAGGGGTTGGACGTGGAAGCATTCTACATCGTCGTACTGGTATCGACGGCGCTTGTGCTTCTTGCGGCCTTCTCAAGCCTGCTCGCCTTCCGCTTTGGCGCTCCCCTGCTTTTGCTTTTCCTGGCAATCGGCCTGATTGCCGGTGTAGACGGGCTCGGCATCGAGTTCAGCAACAATTACCTCGCCTATATCCTCGGCTCGATCGCACTTGCCATCATTCTCTTCGATTCCGGCTTCGGCACGCCGATTCAAGCCTTCAAGCTCGCGGCTATACCTTCGCTGACGCTTGCCTCCGTTGGCGTGCTGATGACCGCCGGCCTCTTTGCCGTTGTCGCCATGTGGCTGCTGAACTTCACCTGGCTCGAAGGCCTGCTGCTCGGCTCGATCGTCGCCTCCACGGATGCGGCCGCCGTCTTCTTCCTGCTGCGCATCGGTGGCATCAACATCCGCGACAAGGTGCGCTCGACGCTCGAAGTGGAATCCGGCACGAATGATCCGATGGCGATCTTCCTCACCATCGCCCTCGTCGAACTGCTTGCCAGCGGCGAAGGCTATGCCGGCATCGATATCGGCATGCTCGCGGTGTTCATTCAGGAAATGGGCCTTGGCGTCATCCTCGGGCTGCTCGGCGGCATGATGATCGCGCAGGTCGTCGGCCGTCTGGACACTGACCGCGGCCTCACGCCGATCTTCGTGCTCGGCCTTGCCATGCTGGTGTTTTCCTTCGCAGGCGCCGTCGGCGGCAGCGGTTTCCTGGCCGTCTATGTCGCCGGCATCTATGCCGGAAACCGCAAGCTTCCGGCGCTGGGATCGATCAAACGTTTTCAAGACGGCATGACCTGGCTCGCGCAGATCATCATGTTCCTCGTGCTCGGCCTGCTCGCGACGCCCTCGCAGTTTCCGGCGATCATCCTCCCAGCGGTTGCACTGGCGCTGTTCCTGATCTTCGTTGCCCGTCCGCTCGCCATCTGGCTTTCGCTCCTGCCTTTCGACTATACGCAGCAGGAGATCGGCTTCGTCGCCTGGGTCGGGCTTCGCGGCGCAGTTTCGATCCTGCTCGCGATCATGCCGATCCTCGGCGGGCTGCCGAACGGGCAGATCTATTTCAACACCGCCTTCATCATCGTGCTGGTCTCGCTGCTGATTCAGGGCTGGACGATCAAGCCGGTGGCCAAGAAGCTCGGCCTCATCATTCCCCCGCGCATGGGTGCCGTCGACAAGGTCGAGGTCGACCTGCCGGGTGCGGCAAACCACGAGCTACTTTCCTATCGCGTCATCAAGGACAGCCCGATCCTTCGCGGCGAGCGCATCCCGCGCTGGGCAACGCCTTCGCTCGTCATTCGCGACGGCAAGTCGATGCGTTATCAATATGCCGGGCGGCTGCGCGAGAACGATCTCGTCTATCTGTTCATCGTGCCGAGCCACTCGCGTCTGCTTGACCGGCTTTTCGCCAGTCGCGCGCCGGTGGATGCGGACGATGCTGAGTTCTTTGGTGCCTTCGCGCTCTCCCCTGCCCGCCCCGCAGCCGATCTCGATGCCGCCTACGGCCCGGGCCTGCTGAATGAATCCGAGAAGGGGCTGACGATCGCCGAACTGATGAAGCAGCGCCTTGGCGGCAAGGCGGACTATGCAGATCGCGTCCGTCTCGGCTCGATCATCCTGATCGTCCGCGACCTCGACGACCAGGCCCATATCACCTCGGTCGGCATGTCGCTCGAGGCTGTCGAGCCTGCCATCACGCTGCCGATCTTCATCAATCTGCATGACATCGTCCAGCGTATCCGCGACCGCCTCAAGGGTCGCAAAAACCCTGAAGCCGCAACGGCCAAGGGCGTGCCGGACCGTGACGAAAACGCGCGTGAAAACCACGGTTGAACGCCTTGCGTCTTGAGGCATCCTTGCTATGGTCGGCCACCTTCCAAGGCAAATAACGAACGGATAGTCCCATGCCAGCTTTCAAGACTCTCGACGACCTCAGCGGCATCGCCGGAAAGCGTGTTCTCGTCCGCGTCGACCTCAACGTGCCCGTGAAAGACGGCAAGGTGACCGACACGACGCGCATTGAACGCGTTGCGCCGACGATCCTCGAACTGTCGAAGAAGGGGGCCAAGGTTGTTCTGCTTGCGCATTTCGGCCGCCCGAAAGAGGGCCCCTCGCCGGACCTCTCGCTCTCGCTGATCGCGCCGGACGTTTCAAAGGTGCTCGGCAAGCCGGTTGCCACGGCATCGGACTCGATCGGCGAAGCCGCTGCTTCGGCCGTCGCCGGAATGAAGGATGGCGATATCCTGCTTCTCGAAAACACCCGCTTCCACAAAGGTGAGGAAAAGAACGACGCGGAGTTCACCAAAGCGCTCGCTGCCAATGGCGACATCTATGTGAACGACGCTTTCTCCGCCGCGCATCGCGCCCATGCGTCCACCGAGGGCCTTGCCCACCTCATTCCTGCCTATGCCGGCCGCACCATGCAGCAGGAGCTCGAAGCGCTCGAAAAAGGCCTCGGCAGTCCGGCCCGCCCGGTCGTTGCCATCGTCGGCGGCGCCAAGGTTTCCACCAAGATCGATCTGCTCATGAACCTCGTGAAGAAGGTCGATGCCCTGGTGATCGGCGGCGGCATGGCCAATACCTTCCTCGCCGCCCGCGGCACCAATGTCGGCAAGTCGCTCTGCGAGCATGACCTTGGCGAAACCGCAAAGCAGATCATGATCGAAGCCGCGACAGCCGGCTGCGCGATCATTCTGCCGGAAGACGGCGTTGTCGCACGCGAGTTCAAGGCAGGTGCCGCCAACCAGACCGTCGACATCAACGCCATTCCCGAAGATGCTATGGTCCTCGACGTCGGTCCGAAGTCGGTCGAGGTGGTCAAGGCCTGGATCGAGCGCGCCCAGACGCTGGTCTGGAACGGGCCGCTCGGCGCCTTCGAAATCGAGCCTTTCGATAAGGCGACGGTCGCAGCGGCCAAATACGCTGCCGAACGCACCAAGGCTGGCAAGCTCACCTCCGTCGCAGGCGGCGGCGATACCGTTTCGGCACTGAACCATGCCGGTGCTGCTGATGACTTCAGCTATGTTTCGACCGCAGGCGGCGCCTTCCTCGAATGGATGGAAGGCAAGGTCCTACCGGGCGTTGCCGTTCTTTCCGGCAAGTAACCGCCCGGCTGATTTGGCAATCTTTACATGTGGATAGACCGCGGAAGCGTTTAGGATTCGGCGGTCTTTTGCTCAGGCCGCGAAAAAAATCTCAAAGTTTCAAACGATTGAAATGATTTCAATCGTTTCAATGACTTAGCGCTCCATTCTCCTGCCTATAAACTTCTGTTATCGCCGACCTATATGCATGGTTGCCGATTTTCTTGTCGTGGAGAGAGTAAAAATGAGCGAACGCCTGGAAGACATTGCAGCAAAGATGGTAGCGGGTGGCCGGGGGCTGCTTGCCGCCGATGAATCGACCGGTACGATTGGAAAGCGGTTCGATACGATCGGCCTGGAATCCACTGAAACGAGCCGCCGCGATTATCGCGAAATGCTCTTCCGCTCCGAAGAGGCTATGAAGAAGTATATCTCGGGCGTGATCCTCTATGAAGAGACGCTTTATCAGAAGGCGGCCGACGGCACGCCCTTCGTCGACATCATCAAGGCTGCAGACAGCATTCCCGGCATCAAGGTCGATACCGGCGCCAAGCCGATGGCGAAGTATCCGGGCGAAACGATCACCGAAGGCCTCGACGGCCTCGCCGACCGCCTTGCCAAATATTATGAAGCCGGAGCCCGCTTCGCCAAGTGGCGCGGCGTGATCGCCATCTCCTCCTCGCTGCCGACCTGGGGTTCGATGAAAGCGAACGCTCATGCGCTCGCCCGCTACGCCGTGCTCTGCCAGCAAGCCGGTATCGTGCCGATCGTCGAGCCGGAATGCCTGATGGACGGCAAGCCGGGCGACCACAATATCGACCGCTGCGCCGAAGTCACCGAATGGACGCTGCGCACCGTCTTTGAAGAACTTGCCGATGCACGCGTCAGCCTGGAAGGCATGATCCTGAAGCCAAACATGGTCATTGACGGCAAGAACGCCCGCAAGGCATCCGTCGCGGAAGTCGCCGAACGCACTGTCCAGGTTTTGAAGCGCACTGTTCCGTCCGCCGTTCCCGGAATTGCCTTCCTTTCCGGCGGTCAATCCACCGAAGAGGCGACAGCTCACCTCTCGGCGATCAATTCCGGATTCGAATTGCCTTGGAAGGTCACCTTCTCCTATGGCCGCGCGCTGCAGGATACGGCCCTGAAGGCGTGGGGCGGAAAACAGGAAAACGTCGCCGCCGGCCAGCGCGCCTTCAGCCACCGCGCCGAAATGAACAGCCTTGCGGCCAAGGGCAGCTGGAAACAGGAACTCGAAAAGGCGGCGTAGCCGCCAATTAGCGCCTTTGCGACGCGGCCCCGTGAGCTTGTCACGGGGTCCAGCCGCGCCATGTCCATGGACGATGACTCGAAATGAATGATGAAGAGAACCATTCACGGCGCGGACGCTGCGTGGTTTCATTCCTGTGACAAGCACAGGAATGCAGGAGGGCAGCGCAAGCTCGCCAAGCTCAATTCTTGCATTGTCACGGCGACAAGATTGCGCTTTCGCGATCGAAGGACGTGACTCATTGTTGCGGCTTCCAAAATATCGGAGCCGCAATGACTGTCCTTTCTTATACGACCGTCGACGTTTTCACTTCTAACCGTTTTGAAGGCAATCCGCTCGCGGTCGTCACCGGCGCGAAGCAGCTCAGCTCCAAGACGATGCAGAAGATCGCAGCGGAATTCAAATATTCCGAAATCACCTTCGTCCTGCCGCCCAAGGATCCCGCCAACACGGCGAATGTCCGAATCTTCACGCCGACGATGGAGGTGCCTTTCGCAGGTCATCCGAATGTCGGTACAGCTTATGTTCTCGGCCAGCAGCAGGAGATCTTCGGCAGGCCGATCGGCGACACGCTGCGTTTCGAAGAAAAGGCCGGTCTGGTTGAAGTGGCGCTTCGGCGTATTGAAGGTCGGGTAACTGCTGCAACGATCCGTGCACCTCGGCCTCTGGATATCGGGGCTGCCGTCTGCGAAGAAACCATTGCGCGCTGCATCGGCATCGACCGCAGCGCAATCGTCAAATCGACCCACCAGCCGGTTTTCGTCTCCGTCGGCCTTACCTTTGCGGTTGCCGAACTCGACGGTCTGGCATCGCTTGGCGCCGCCCGACCGAATCTCACGCATTTCCAAGAGGCTGCCGGCCCGAACGCTGAAAGCAATCACGATTTCTCGCTCTTCGTCTATGTCCGTTCGCCGGACGAGCCTTGGACGATCCGCGCCCGCATGTTCGCGCCACTAGACAACGTTCCCGAGGATCCGGCGACAGGCAGCGCTTCGGCGGCACTCTCCGCCCATCTCGTCTCACTCGCACCGGAGCAAACCGTGACCCGGCGTGTGACGATCGAGCAAGGTGTCGAGATGGGCCGGCGCAGCATCATCGAAGTCGATGTCGTCAAGAAGGATGGCGTCGTGACGGACGTCGCGATTTCCGGCAGTTGCGTGCCGGTCATGCGCGGTGAGATCATCGTCTAGGCGATCAGGTCGCGGCCAAGAAGCGCGACCGCCCAAACGGCAAACGCAATCAGCGCAATCTTCCAGAAGTCCATCCGTTGCCGCAAACCGGGCAACCCCAGCGGCTTGATGATCTGTATAACCATGGCAAGGACGAGCAACAGCGCCAGAAGCTTTGTCATGGCATTATTTTTCCAATATTTCAGAATGTCACAGGACGGACATTATTCCGCGCGAACACAGCACTTCTTCATGCCGTAACGGCATTCCGAACCATAATCAACACCATTGGGACAGGGCGGGCAGCGTCTTGTCTTATGACTTATTAAATCGAACTTGCCGAGAATTTGGAAATGAGAAGAAATCTGCTGTCCGTCGCCGCGCTGCTTTTCGGAACGCTTTTCCTCTTCATGGGCAATGGCCTGCAGGGCATCCTGCTACCCGTCCGCGGCAACCTCGAAGGTTATGCCACGACCACGCTCGGCCTGCTCGGCACGTCCTGGGCGGCGGGCTTTGTCGTCGGCTGCCTCGTCGCCCCCAAACTGGTGCGGCGCGTCGGACATGTGCGCGCCTTCTCCGGCTTCATCTCGATCATCGCCATCATCGCCCTTGTGAGCGGCATCATCATCGATCCGATCTGGTGGATCGCGCTGCGCGCCGTCACCGGCTTTTCGACCGCCGGCACCTCGATGATCATCGAAAGCTGGCTGAACGAGCGCGCCACGAACGAAAGCCGCGGTGCAATCTTCTCGCTCTATATCGGCATCACCCTTCTCGGCGTCGTCGGCGGCCAGATGATGATCCCGCTCGAAGACGTGCGAACGCCGTTGCTCTTCATGGTCTGCGGCATCTTCTACTGCATCGCCATGCTGCCCACGACGCTCTCGACCGCAGCCTCGCCGCAGCCGCTGAAGGCCGTGAAGCTCGACCTGCCTGCGCTCTACCGCAACTCGCCTGTCTCCTGCCTCGGCATCCTGATGGTCGGCATCGCCAACGGTGCCTACGGCACGCTCGGCGCGGTTTTCGGGGCAGGTGCGGGACTTTCCGATGCCAGCATCGCAATCATGATGAGCGCCACCATTTTCGCCGGTGCGCTGATGCAGCTTCCAGCCGGCCGCCTTTCCGATCGCGTCGACCGCCGGTATGTTCTGGCAGTCATGTCGGCGATTGCCGCGGTCGCGGGCCTTCTGATCGTGGTGTTGCATCCCTCTTCGCCCGCGCTTCTGATCGGCCTTGTCATCCTCTACGGCGCAGTTGCCAACACGCTCTATCCGATCGCCGTAGCGCATGCGAACGACTTCGCCTCCGCCGAGGATTTCGTGAAGGTTTCCGGCGGGCTCTTGCTGCTCTATGGTATCGGGACGGTGATCGGACCAACGATCGGCGGCCCTGTGATGGCGATGACAAGTCCGCACGCACTCTTCCTCGTCACGGCGCTGTCGCATGTCTTCATCACCGCTTACGCAATCATCCGCAGCCGCATTCGCGCCGCAGTGCCGGCAAGCGAACGCGACACTTACACGACGATGCCGACCGGCACCTCGCAGATGCTGACGCCCGAAAGCATGTCGCTTGTCGAGCCCATGTCGAACAAGCCTCCCGAAAGCGACGATCCTGCTGTAAAATACGGTTGAGAACCGGACGGAGGATTGCTCATGAGCTTCATTGACGATGACCTGCCTAAGAAGGCGGCTTACGAAATCGGATCCGATCTCTCCATGCTTTCCGTGGACGAGCTGAAGGAGCGTGTCGAACAGCTGAAGGCGGAGATTACCCGCATAGAGGCCGAAGTCACGAGGAAGGCTTCGGGCCGCGCCGCAGCCGAAAGCCTTTTTCGCTCCTAGCGTTCGATCAAAGGCGAATAACCGCTGCCGCAAGTCTTAATACGAAACAATGTTAATAGAATATTAAGCTTTATGAGATATTACTGTTCTTATCCAGATTTCGTCTGGATCTCAGACAGTTTTCCATGCGGCGAATTGGTCTGATTTTTCTCCCTGTTTTACCTTGAGAGCCGCTTTTGCGGCTCTTCTTTTTGCGCCGGCGCCGATTTCCCACGAAACTGTGGAAGTTAACCTTTTCTTAAGAAACGCCTTGCGCATTTGGGCTAAAGATACCATCCTAAAGACATAAAGACAGGCCTCTGAAACTTTTGTTTCAGGCTGGCGTTACCTGAACATATGTAGACGCGTGCAACAGGAACCATTTGAATGTCGGAACTCGGTTTGAACACCATCAGTTTTGCGGGCCGCGTTGCCGCATCCTCGCAGTTCAAGACACTGTACGCGGAAGGCATGTCGCTGGTCGAGGAAACTGCCGCCTATTTGGATGGCAATGGCCGCGCCGCATCCAAGGTTCTGCCCCGCATGGCTTCTGTTCTCTACGCTGCCGAATCGATGCGCCTCACGACCCGCCTGATGCAGATGGCGTCCTGGCTGCTCCTGCAGCGTGCCGTTAATAACGGCGAGATGTCGCGAGACCAGGTTCTCGCTGAAAAGAATAAGGTCCGCCTCGACGGGTTCAACGTGGACCGCAATGCTCCGGGCTGGGGCGATTTGCCGGAAGCCTTCCGCGATCTCGTCGAACGCTCGCTGCGCCTCCAGAACCGCGTTGCCCTTCTCGACCGTGAAATCTATCGCCCGAATGAAGCGCCGATCGTTCCGGACAATCAGAACAGCGTCCAGGCACAACTGAGCCTTCTGCAAACGGCTTTCGGCAACAACTGAGAGCTTGCATAGGCTAAAGATGGACCGGCTGCGTGATACGCGGCCGGTTTTTTGTTGCATACTGCTTATCGCTACATCCAGGAGGAAGGCGATGTCCGCACATGCCGTGGTGCGCGCGAGAATATAGATACAGAAACAATAGAGAAGGCGACTGCCGACCTCGAAGCGATGGGGTTTCCGTTTCCGACGCAATCCGTCTTCTGGTGATGCGGTGCCAACGAGCATCGCCTGCCATTTGAAGTGTGCCGAAGCGTTCCACGGAAAAAGCAATGAAGGAACCGGAAGATGGCCAAGGCAAGCGGTTCGAAAATGCCGACGCCCTCTTCGACGATCTTGGCCGCTGATCTGTGCTGACGCCTGTTCAATCCGGAAAGTTCAAACGGGACGTCCAGCGCATGGAAAAGTGCTGCAAGATATCCGCAAGCTAAAGGATGCCTGCTTTTCATGATCAATGAACAGCCACTACGTGCAGAGTACTCGGATTATCCGTCGCGCGGCGATTGGTTGCCGCTGTATCTCATCGAGGATCGTGAACTGCAGCTTGCATGCCCCGGCACTCATTCAGGTTCAAGCAATAAAAAAGCCCGGAAACCCGGGCTCTTTTCAAATTCCGTACCGCAGAAGCGATTAGAGGCCGAGGCCGCCGAAGCGCTTGTTGAACTTGGACACGCGGCCGCCGCGGTCCATGAGCTGCTGGTTGCCGCCGGTCCAGGCCGGATGGGACTTGGAATCGATTTCGAGGTTCATGACAGCGCCTTCCGAACCCCAGGTCGAGCGGGTTTCGTATTCGGTGCCATCGGTCATCACCACCTTGATGACGTGGTAGTCGGGATGGATATCAGCCTTCATAACAATCTTCCTGCGATGCCAGGGTCCAATTTGACGCAAGTCATTGCGGCAAGAGAACCGATTGAATAAATGAAGCCGCAGTCGCTAAGGCTACGGCTTCCCATTCGGATGCGGTGCCTATACATGAAGGCCGCCCGGATAACAAGGGCCTACAAACCGCTGATCAGCGGTATTGGGGCGATTGGAGATGATTTGGCAAACGCAGTGCAGACCGCGGAAAAGAAGTCGCGTTCCTTGAAGCCGCTCGGAAGGCTGGCACCCTATGTGAAGCGTTACCGCGGCATCGTCGCAGGCGCGCTGGTTTCGCTTGTCGTTGCCGCCGTGACATCGCTCACACTTCCGCTTGCCGTGCGCCGCATGATCGATCATGGCTTCACGCAAGCTGACGGCACCTTCATCAACAGCTACTTTGCCATGTTGTTGGTCATCTCCGTAATACTCGCGGCCGCAAGCGCTTTTCGCTACTATTTCGTCATCACGCTCGGCGAACGCATCGTCTCGGACCTGCGCCGGGATGTCTTTGCGCATGTCACACGGCTTTCTCCCTCCTTCTTCGATGTCAACCAGTCCGGCGAGATTGTGTCACGCCTGACGGCCGATACCACGCAGATCAAATCGGCTGTCGGCGCCACCGCCTCGGTGGCGCTTCGCAATCTGATCCTCTGTCTCGGTGCCATGGGCATGATGATCGTGACCTCGCCGAAGCTTTCAAGTCTTGTGCTCGGCGCAATCCCGCTGATCGTCTTCCCGCTCGTCGGCTTCGGGCGCTCCGTGCGCAAGCGCTCCCGTGCCGCGCAGGATACGCTCGCCCAAGCTTCCGCCTTTGCCACCGAGACGATTGCTGCCACGCGCACCGTCCAGGCCTTCAACGGCGAGGATGCGGCCGCAAGCCGCTACGGCGCTGCCGTCGAATCCGCCTATGAGGCAGCACGCTCCGCCGTCCGCTCGCGCGCGCTTTTGACAGGCATTGCGATCACCCTGATCTTCAGCAGCGTCGTTGCTGTCCTTTGGGTTGGCGCGCACAATGTGCTGACGGGAACGCTGTCCGCCGGCACGCTCGGGCAGTTCCTGCTCTATTCGGTCATCGCCGCCGGCTCTCTCGGCGCCTTGTCGGAAGTCTGGGGAGAACTCTCGCAAGCGGCAGGCGCCGCCGACCGGCTGACCGAGCTGCTGGACGAAGTCTCGACGATCGCAGCACCGGAAAAGCCCGAGACCCTGCCCGTTCCGGCCCTAGGACGCGTCGAATTCTCGAACGTGCACTTCGCCTATCCGTCACGCCCCGGCAAATCGGCGCTGCATGGCCTGAGCTTCAATGTGACGCCGGGCGAGACCGTCGCCATTGTCGGCCCATCAGGCGCCGGCAAGAGCACCGTCTTCTCTGTGCTGCTCCGCTTCTACGATCCGCAGCAGGGCAGCGTCGGGATCGATGGCATCGATGCGCGCGAAGTAACGCCCGGCGATCTGCGCGAACGCATGGCGATCGTGCCGCAGGACGTCACCATCTTTGCCGCTTCAATCCACGACAACATCGCCTTCAGCCGCCCCGGCGCGACGCGCGAGGACGTACGCGCCGCAGCGATTGCCGCCCAGGCCGATGAATTCATCGCGAGGCTGGACAAGGGCTACGACACCGAGGTCGGCGAGCGCGGTATTACCCTTTCCGGCGGCCAGCGCCAGCGTATCGCCATCGCCCGCGCGATCCTGAAGAACGCCCCGATCCTCCTGCTCGATGAAGCGACGTCAGCCCTTGACGCCGAGAGTGAAACGCTGGTGCAGAAGGCCCTCGACGGTCTCATGCACGGCCGCACGACGCTCGTCATCGCCCATCGCCTTGCGACCGTTTTGAAGGCCAACCGCATCCTCGTCATGGATCAGGGCCACATCGTCGAGGAAGGCACGCATCAGAGCCTGATCCGCCACGGCGGCATCTATGCCAAGCTGGCGAAGCTGCAGTTCGATGCAGGTGCAGAAGAGTTCCTGACTACCGCCAAATAGACGCTACTCCTGAGGAAACGCGTAGACATCCACAGGCTCATCCAAGCCGCGCAGCGGGTGGGATCCGAGGCTTTCCAGGTCGCTTTCGCACCCTGCCATTTCGACGAAGGCTTTCGACAGCAGCACAGGACGCTTAATTTCCTTGGTCAGGCTCTCCAGCCGCGATGCAATGTTGACGGCCGGGCCGATGACGGTGAAATCGAGCCGCTTGCGCGAGCCGATATTGCCGTACATGACATCCCCCACATGCACGCCGACGCCATAGCGCAGCTCCACATGTCCCCTTTCCGCGTTGAAGAGATTGAGCTCGGTCATTGCCGCTTGCGCTTCCTTGATCGCCCGGAGAAGATTGATGCAGGCATCCGGATTGGTCAGCGGAAATATGGCGAGCAAGCCGTCGCCCATGAATTTCAGGATTTCGCCGCCGTGCTTTTCGATTGGCTCCGACATGGCATCAAAATAGGCGTTGAGCAGTTCGATGACATCGTCGCGCGGCCATAAGTCGGAGATCGTCGTGAAGTCGCGCAAGTCGCAGATGAGGATCGCTGCGCCGACCGTTGCGCCGCTGCCGCGGGTCGTGGCGCCTGCAAGAATCTGCTCGCTGGCATGCGGCCCGACATAGGTCTGCAGCAGCGTGCGGGCAAGAATGTTCTTGATCCGGATTTCGGTGACAAGCGTGAGCGCCGGTAAAAGATCCTTGAGGAAAATCAGATGGTCTTCCTTAAAGCCGCCTGGCGTGTCGCTTGAGAAGGTAATCACGTGCCGTTTTCCGAGCGTGTGCTCCATCGGCCAGGCCACATAGTCCGTCAGCCCCTCACCCTGCAACTCGCCATAGAGCGGATAGGAAGCAACTTCGCCTTCGAGACCCTGCCGCACTTCCCTACCGCCGCTGAAGATCTCGTTGATCGGGCTGTTCAGGAATTGCGACGTTGTCTCGACGCCGTAGCCGAAGGTGGTGATCTTTGCTTCCTGCAAGCCGGGACGCCAGAGGATGCGCGCGCCGAGCCATTGAGGATGCAGCGTCCGGAAATGCATCGTCGCGCGGGCGACGGGAATGCCCGAAGCTTGCAGCCGCTCGCACATCTCCACTAAGATATTGTCGATGAACCGCTGGTTGCGCGTTTCATTAATCAGCCAGTCGAGGATCTTGTGCCGGCGCACCGGCCAAAGACCGTCCTCCTCGTTCTCAACTGCCGGAAATGGATTGGATACCGGCTGCATGTCAAACTCCACGATCTCGTCCCGCCAAGCGTACACATTCGATTGCGTCTTTCGCATAGATGGTTATCGGAGGACGGATTGTAATATCAATAGTCGGATAGTTTACCTCAGCGACTAAAGTTGCAATTCCATGCGGCGGCTTCGGTTGCTTTTATCCGCCTCCGCCCTACCCTCCTTTTGCCCGATTTGATGCAGTCGGGCGACATCATCGCTGAATTCCGGGAGGAGAATCGAATGGCACTTTTCAATATGACCCGCCGCATGGCACTCGGCCTCGGCTTGCTTGCGGCCTTGAGCGCCGGAGCCGCGCATGCCGAAGGGTTTCCGGAGCGCGCGGTTACGCTCGTCGTTCCCTTTGCCGCCGGCGGGTCGACCGATGTCGTGGCGCGCATCATCGCCGAGAAGATGTCGGAAGACCTTGGTCAGCAGGTGATCGTCCAGAACGTCGCCGGTGCGGGCGGCAATCTCGGTGCGGGCAACGTGGCTCGTGCAGAACCGGACGGCTACACCATCTTGATGGGAACGGTCGCGACGCACGCGCTGAACCCGCTGATCCTTAAATCCACGCCTTACGATCCGGAAAAGGATTTCGCGCCGGTTTCACTGCTCGTCATCGTGCCCAACGTGCTCATCGTCAATCCGGAGCTGCCTGCAAAGAACGTCCAGGAACTGATCGCGATGCTGAAGGCCGAGCCGGACAAATGGAGCTATGCTTCCTCCGGCAACGGCACGCCGCTTCATCTTTCCGGCGAATTGTTCAATTCGATGGCCGG
Source organism: Rhizobium sp. CC1099 (assembly GCF_029714385.1). Taxonomy (NCBI): domain Bacteria; kingdom Pseudomonadati; phylum Pseudomonadota; class Alphaproteobacteria; order Hyphomicrobiales; family Rhizobiaceae; genus Rhizobium; species Rhizobium sp. CC1099. The sequence goes on from NZ_CP121641.1 coordinate 3,171,177, forward strand.
CGTCAAGATGCAGCACATCCCCTATAAGGGTGCAGGCCCGGCGCTGACCGATCTGCTGGGCAATCAGGTATCGATCATGTTCGATAACCTGCCGTCGTCGTCCAGCCACATCAAATCCGGCAAGCTGCGGGCGCTGGCGGTCACTACGGCGAAACGTGCTCCATCCTTCCCGGATATTCCGACCATCGCTGAGTCCGGCGTTCCGGGTTACGAGACCTATACCTGGAACGCGCTCTTCGCGCCGGCGAATACGCCCGCGGATGTTGTGGCAAAGCTCAACGCGTCCGCCAACAAGGCTCTGAAGGACCCGGCCGTTGCCGAACGCATGAAAGACTTCAGCGCCACGATCGTCGGCTCCACGCCGGAGGAACTTGGCGCACATGTGAAGGCCGAACTGGCCAAGTGGGGACCCATCGTCAAGGGTGCGAATATCCAGATGGAATAGACTCAACTTTTGCACTAGATTGTCTCCCGTTACCGAGACAACTTCCTGATAATTGGGAGAAAATCGATGTATAAGTTTGAAGTGTACAAGGATAAGGCTGGCGAATTCCGTTTCCGCTTCAAGGCTTCGAACGGCGAATCCATGTTCAACTCGGAGGGCTACAAGGCCAAGGCATCCGCGCTGAGCGCCATTGAATCCATCAAGAAGAACGCGCCCGACGCAACGGTCGACGACCAGACCAAGGCAACGGCTTAACGAGACTGGCGGCGCTCGAAAGGCGCCGCCTCATACGGCTCTTCCCGCCACCCGGCCCGAAAAGATGCAACCGCCGAGAAAAGTTCCTTCAAGCGCTTTGTAGCCGTGCATGCCGCCTCCGCCGAAACCGGCGACCTCGCCGGCGGCATAGAGACCCGCCACCGCATCACCATTTATACTGATCACCCGCGCCGAAAGATCCGTCTGCAGACCGCCCAGCGACTTTCGCGACAGGATATGCAGCCGCACGGCGATCAACGGCCCTGCCTTGGTATCCAGTAGCCGGTGCGGCTTTGCCGTCCGCAACAGCTTGTCGCCAATGTAATTTCGGGCGCCGCGAATGGCAGTTACCTGTGCATCCTTGGAATAGGCATTGTCGATTTCCCGGTCGCGCGCCTCGATCTGCCCTCGCAGATGCGCAATGTCGAGCCGGTTTTCTCCGGTCAGCGCATTCATGCCTTCGACCAGTTCTTCGAGCGTCTTGCGGACGATGAAATCTTCGCCCTTCTCCATGAAGGCTTGCACCGGCCCGGGCGGGTTCTTGCCGAGCCGTTTCAAAAGCAACTGAATATCCCTACCGGTGATGTCGGGGTTCTGCTCCGAACCCGAAAGCGCGAACTCTTTCTTGATGATCGCCTTGGTGAGAATGAACCAGCTATAATCATGCCCGCTGGCGCGGATCACCTTCAAGGTGGCAAGCGTGTCAAAGCCCGGCATCGCCGGCGGAGCAAAACGGTTGCCGTCGGCATCGCACCAGAAGGACGACGGACCGGGAAGGATGCGGATGCCGTGGTTCGCCCAGATCGGATCCCAGTTCCTCACGCCTTCCGTATAGTGCCACATGCGGTCGCTGTTGATGATGCTCGCGCCGGTACGCTCGCCGATCGCCAACATGCGGCCGTCGACATAAGCGGGAACGCCCGCAACCATCGACGCAGGCGGAGGACCAAGACGCTCTACCGGCCAGTTCCGGCGCACGAGATCGTGGTCGCCGCCGATGCCGCCGGAAGTGATGATGACGGCGCCCGCACGGAATTCGAATGTTCCGGCAGCCCTGCGAACCGTTGCCTTGCCACGCGGCGCAGCATCGGGCTCGAGGATCGTCCCCTGGACGCCGCAGACGGCGCCATTTTCGACCATGAGCTCGTCCACGCAGTGGCGGAAGGCAAATGTGACGCGCCCTCTCGCCTCTGCCTCCCGAACGCGCCGGACAAATGGCGTAAGCACGGCAGGCCCCGTGCCCCAGGTCAGATGAAAGCGCGGCACGGAATTGCCGTGACCATGCGCCATGCCGCCGCCGCGCTCCGCCCAACCGACGACCGGAAACCAGCGCATGCCCTGTTGATGCAGAAAGGAGCGTTTCTCGCCCGCCGCAAAATCGAGATAGGCGTCCGCCCAAAGCCGCGGCCAGTAATCCTCGGGCCGGTCGAAGCCTGCCGAACCCGCCCAATCCTGTCTGGCAAGATCGAGGCTGTCGCGAATGCCCAGGCGGCGCTGCTCGGGACTGTCAACGAAAAAAAGGCCGCCCAGCGACCAGAAGGCCTGCCCGCCGAGGCTCTGTTCGCCCTCCTGGTCGAGAATGCAGACCTTGCGTCCCCCATCTGCCGCTTCCGCCGCAGCAACAAGCCCGGCAAGACCCGCACCAACGACCAGCACGTCATATTCCATCCCGAACGCCTCCCCGCATCCATCGGCATGAAATTACGCACACGTAAACGTCAATGCAACCGCAGGACTTCCCATCGCGAATTTTTCATCGATGATTTCGAATGGGTGGCAGAACCTTTGGTGGGGCCGCCCGTCCCTTGCGGCTGGAAAGGGCAGGTGTGCCTATCACCAACTATTTCTCGGTCAGCTTGAGCTCGATGCGGCGGTTGGTGGCGCGGGCTTCTGGCGTATCGCCGGGCGCGATCGGCTGGAATTCGCCAAAACCTGCCGCAACGAGCCGGTCGGAAGGCACGCCCTGCGAAATCAGGTATTTGACGACGGAGATGGCACGCGCCGAGGAAAGCTCCCAGTTGTCGCGAAAGCGGCCGGCCCCGGAAAGCGCCACATTGTCGGTATGGCCGTCGACCCGGAGCACCCAGTTGATTTCCGGCGGGATTTCCCTGGAAAGATCAAGCAGCGCAGTGGCAAGTTTCGTCATCTCCGTCGTGCCTTCAGGATTGAGATCGGAACTGCCGGAAGGGAACAGAACCTCTGACTGGAAGACGAAACGGTCGCCGACGATGCGGATGTTTTCGCGGTCGGACAGGATCTCGCGCAGGCGCCCGAAGAAGTCGGAGCGGTAGCGATTGAGTTCCTGAACCCGCTGCGCCAGCGCAACATTCAGCCGCCGGCCCAGATCGGCGATCTTCGCCTGCGAACTCTGGTCCTTCTGCTCCGATGCCTGAAGCGCCGCCTCGACGGCTGCGATCTGGCTGCGCAGGGCCGCAATCTGCTGGTTGAGAATTTCGACCTGGCTGAGCGCCCGGTCGCTTAACTGCTTCTGTTCGTCGAGTTCTTTTGTCAGGCCGCCGATGCGCTGTTGTGCCGCATCCTTTCCGCCGGAACCGGCATCGAGCAATGCCTGCAGCCGCGAGCGGTCACCTTCAGCGGTCGCGAGAGATGCCTGCAGATTGGCAACGGAATCCTCAAGATCCTGCTTGCTGCCCTTCTCAAGCGCGAGCAGCTGCGTCAGTTCGTTGATCTGGCTGTTGAGGCGGGTCAGCACTTCGTCGCGACCGGAAATCTCGCGGCTTAGAATGAACTGGCCGACGACGAAAACCGTCAGCAGGAACATGATGGCGATCAGCAGCGTCGACAGTGCGTCGACGAAACCCGGCCAGTAGTTCATTTCGCCGTGGCGGCGGCGGTTTCGGGCGAGCGCCATGGCTTACTTGCCCTCGCTCTTTTCGATCTGGCTGACGCGGTGGCTTCTCTCGGCGCCACTCTGCTTTTCCTGCGCGCCGATGCGTTCGGCCAGTCGGTCCAGCGTGCGGCGCATGGCCTTTGCCTCGTCCTGCTGCGCTTCGATCCAGTCGCGCAGCATCTGCTGTTCGTTGCGCATGTTCTTGACGAGACCCTGAATGCCTTCGGCAAGGCTTGCCATCGCGGCAACCGAGCGCTGGCTGCCGGCTCCGCCTTCTTCGGCAACCTTCTTCAGATAGTCCGACATCGCGCGAAGGTCCTCGGAAGACGTACCGGAGTCGAGCGCCGGAACGGCAATATCCGACCCGACATCGGTCACCGAGGAAAGCCAGTTTTCGAGTTCCGTGTAGAAGCGAGTCTGCGCCCGACCGGCCTGAAGATCGAGGAAGCCGAGAATGAGCGACCCGGAAAGGCCGAGCAGCGAAGACGAGAAGGCTTGGCCCATACCGGAAAGCGGCAAGGACAGACCTTCCTTGAGCGTGGTCAGCACGTCGCCGGTGCCGTTCGAGCCTGCATCCAGCGACTGAATGACGCCGCTGATCGAGCCGATCGTGCCGATGAGACCCCAGAAGGTACCGAGAAGACCGAGGAAGACGAGAAGGCCGATGAGGTAACGCGACGTATCACGCGATTCATCGAGGCGGGTGGCGATCGAATCCAGAATAGAGCGTAGCGCGGTGGTCGAAAGCGTCGCCGTTGACTTACGGTTACCGATCAGCGCCCGCATGGGGGCAAGCAGTCTCGGATTGCGGTTTACCTTGTCCGCACTGCCGGCTGCGCGAAAGGAATTGAACCAGCGCACTTCCGGACGAAGCGCCAGCACATGGCTGAAGACCAGGATGATGCCGACCGCGAGCACGCCGACGATGAGGCCGTTGAGGCCCGGATTGTGCATGAACGCTGTCTGCGTCTGCCGGAAAAGGATGGCGGCGATGAAGCCGACGATGACCAGGAACAGGAGCATCGTCCAGAGGAACGGCATCGGGCTGGAGAGTTTATAGACATAGTTGCTGCTCGGTTTTTCGGTCGAGCCGAATTCCGCCGCATTCACATTTTCCATGGTGGCGCAGCCCTCCGGATTGCTTGCAGCCGAAGACTAGATCAACATTGTGCCGAATTGAAGTGCGCGGGCAGAGAAAACCGTGTCTTTACAACAGTCGGTTTCCGACGTGTCTCACTTCGCAGGTATGGGGCGCTTGATGGTCTCGATCAGCGCCTTGTGAATATATTCATTGCCGGCGACGATCGCGCCGCCATCGAGGATATCCGTGCCGCCGTTCCAATCGGTCGCATAGCCGCCAGCTTCGCGGATAAGCAGGATGCCGGCTGCCATGTCCCAGGGCGACAATCCCATTTCCCAAAAGCCGTCGAAGCGGCCAGCCGCGACATAAGCGAGATCGAGCGAGGCAGCGCCCATGCGGCGGATGCCGGCCACTTCGCCCATCACATGACGAAGCTCGACGAGGAACTTGCCGTGGTTGCCGCGGCCGAGATGCGGCACGCCGCAGCCGATGACGGAATCCGAAAGAACGCGGCGCGCACCGACGCGCAGCCGGCGGTCGTTCAAGAAGGCGCCGCCGCCGCGCTCGGCAGTATAGAGCTCGTCCATCGCCGGATTGAAGACGACGCCCGCAACGACTTCGCCATTGCGCTCAAGCGCGATCGACACGGCAAACGTCGGAATGCCGTGCAGGAAGTTGGTCGTGCCATCGAGCGGATCGACGATCCAGCGGTGCGCCCCGTCCGTTCCCTTGATCTCTTCGCTCTCCTCTCCAAGGAACCCATAGGTCGGGCGCGCCTTCAGGAGCTCGTCCCTGACGATCTTTTCGGCTTTCCGGTCAGCATTGGAAACGAAATCGCCGGGCCCCTTCACCGAAACCTGCAGGTTCTGCACTTCCCCGAAATCACGCCCCAGCGACTTTCCTGCCTTGACGGCAGCCTGAACCATGACATTGAGAAGAGCAGAACGGGCCATTGGGGCATTTTCCTTGGAACTGGTACGGGGTGCGCTGTCAGGGCGGGAAAGGTCCCTGATCGCCGGAAAGGGCAGCGCTCTTAATTAGATGGCGGCCTCAAGACCACAAAATCAGGCAAATTTCAAGGGGGAGCGTTGCGGACGCTGAAAGAGGTCGCCGGCACCGAAGGCTTCGCCGATGCGCTGTTGTGAACCTCAGGGCAGGCGGCGGAACTTGTTTGCCCGGTCGATCGCCTGCTTTTGCTGAGCGTGCTCGATGCCGAGATAGAAATCCTCAAGCTCCGGATCGGGCAACCCTGCCCGGCGGGAGAGCACGTACCATTTCGCCGCTTCGACCGGGTCCGGCTTGGTGCCGAGCGCACCGATATAAAGATGTGCGAGCTTGTTTTGCGCCGCCACGTTACCGCGATTGGCAGCGAGCTTCATCCACTGAAAGCCCTTCACGAAGTCCCGCGGTCCATTTGTGCCATTGACGAGCCATACGCCGAGATCGAGCTGCGCGGTGTCGTAACCTGCGCGCGCTGCGCGGGCGAGCCATTCGCGCGCCAGCTTCTTTTTCTGCTTCGGCAGATCGGCAAGCACGGAATAGATTTGCGCCACGGCATATTGGGCGTCGGCAATACCCTGCTGGGCGGACTTTTCATAGTAGGGAAGCGCGAGCTTCAGTCCTTCGGGGCCGGGATGATCGGTCGTCAGCAACTGCCCCCAGTTGAACTGCGCTGAAGGATTGCCGCCGTCGGCCGCCCGGCGCATATAATCGTCCGCCTTCGCCTTGTCGCGCGGCACGAGCTCTCCCGCCATCAGGATCAGCGAATATTTGAACATCGCCGCCACATCGCCGCCTTCGGCGGCCTTGCCGTACCAGAATGCTGCGCTCTTCAGATCGCGACGAACACCGAGCCCGGCATACTGCATTTCCGCAATGAGCGTCTGCGCTGCCGGATCCCCAAGCTGCGCGCGCGGCAGCGCCAGCTGCATCGCCGTCAGATAATAACCGCGCTGATAGGCGCCGTAAGCCGTATCGATCGGCCCTTTGTAATCCTTCTCCGGCGGCAGGTCGGGCAGCTTGGCGCCCATGCGATCCAGCACGCCGAGACCGGTCGAGGGCTGCGCTCCTTCCGCCGGCCGGTTGGTCTTGAACGGTTCAGCTTCCGAACCCAGCGGACGTGTCACGACGTTGTCGACCGTTTGCGCCGAAGCGCCATACGGCAAAACAACCGCGAAAACGGCGGCAGACAGGAGGGATCGGCGCAAACAGGCGGAGAGGATCGGCATGGCCGCGATATCAATCCCCAAACCGTGGCGCTTTTTCGTCAAGAAGTGCGTTGACCTGAGCGACGACCGACGGGGCCAGCCCCGGCTCGCCAAACACCGCCAGGCGCAATGCTACGAACTCGGCACCGGACTCGGCGACGACAAGGGCAGAAGCCGGATCGGTCCCACCCATGACGATGCAGGGAATTTCGATCATCGAGGCCCACCATTCGCCGAGCGCCACGTTCTTCGGATGCGCCTCCGGCTTGATGTCGCCGTCGAGTTTGCCGAAGAAAATATAGTCCGGCCGTGCCTCGCCGATCTCCAAAGCCGTGTGGCGGTCGGTCGCTTTACCGCCGCCGATGATCAGCTTGCCGGCATGTTTATCGATCGCCTCGGCGATTTCGGCGGCTAAACCCGTCAAATGCAAACCGTCTGCCTTCGCGCGTCCGGCGACGCGGCTGTCGCCCGCAATTAACGCCGCTGCCCCTGCATTCTGGATGATCGGAACCAGTTTCTCGGCATGTTTCTGAAACGCGCCGGCATCGAGCCCGTATTGCGGCACGATCACCGAGGCAACGTCGCCGCCCTTCAGCGCGTCGGCGACAATATTTGCCTGCTCGTCGGCATCCGCGATGTCCGGGACGATCAGGACAAGGCGGCAGCGGTCTTCCGGTCCGGTCATGAACTCTTTCCATTTTCAGCGGGTTTCGCCAGTAGGCGGCAAATCCACACTCGTTTTGTGTGAGTAATTCCGTTAGACGGGGCTGGCAAGGGGAGGACTTGAAAAGCATGCTGCCGGAACTGTCATTCTTTTATGCCGCGGTGCCGGCCGTGCTGCTCGTCGGCCTCGCCAAGGGCGGCATGGGCGACGCACTGGCCTTGATCGGCGTCCCTATTTTAGCCCTGGTTGTCTCGCCTGTCGAAGCAGCCGCCATCCTGCTGCCGATCCTGATCTTCATGGACATGATCTCGCTCGTTGTCTGGCGCAAGCACGGCGACTGGACGACGCTGAGGATCATGCTGCCGGGTGCCCTCTTTGGCATCGCGGTCGGCTGGGCAACATCCGCACTGGTGCCCGGCAATGTCTTGCGCGTGGTCATCGGTGCAGTCACCGTACTCTTCTGCGCCCGCTATTTCTGGAACAATTTCGGCCCCGGTGCAGGAAGGGTCGTCCTGCCGCGCGGCCAGCGGCCCTTGCTTGCGAGCGCCTGGGGCACGCTTTCCGGCTATGGCAGTTTCGTCGCCCATGCCGGCGGTGCGCCGTTTCAGATCTACGCCCTGCCCTTGAAACTCCCGCCACGCGAATTCATCGGCACCAGCGTGCGTTTCTTTGCCATCTTGAACGCGGTGAAACTCATTCCTTATTTTGCGCTCGGCCAGCTCGATACCAAGAATCTCGTAACATCGGCGACATTGCTGCCTTTCGCCCCGCTTGCGACCATTGCTGGCGCCTGGTGCGTTAAGCGCATGAAGCCGGAGATATTCTATCCGTTCATGTATGCGATGGCACTGATCGCAGCGCTTCTGATCATTCACGAAGGGCTTGGATTCTAGGTCCTGACGCCGGCCAAGCGCCGCTCGGTTGCGGCGCACAATTTCCTTGCCCGGAGGCTGCCTTTGACGTAGCTTTTCGCCATGTCGACCACCGACCCTTTCGCCGCGATATCCGATCCGAACCGGCGGTTCCTGCTGGAGCAGTTGCGGCGCGCGCCGAGAACGGTCAACGAGCTCGCCGAAAGCCTGCCGATCAGCCGGCCGGCGGTCTCGCAGCATCTGAAGGCGCTGCTTGACAGCAACCTCGTGTCGGTAACCTCTGAGGGCACGAGGCGCATCTATGCGGTCAACAACCGCGGCTTCGACAAACTCAATCTGTGGCTTGATCAATTCTGGGCGTGAACGCCTTCGTCCAAAAGAAATGCGCCAGCCCAACTCCGCACTGTTTGGGACTGGCGCATGATTTTCTCAAAAATCGCCGGTTATTAACTAACCCGTTTGAAAGATTGGATTTTATCCTCTTTATGCTGCAGGATCAGCGCGCCGGCAATCGGCATTATCGCTTAGTGAACGGATGATTTCAGACGTTGGATTTCGTCTTTGATGCGCAGCTTTCTGCGCTTGCAATCCGCAATGTCGGTGTCTTTTCTGGAGGGAGATGCCATCAGCGAATGTAACTCCTCCTCAAGAGCTACATGCTTTTTTTCGAGTGACTCAAGATGAGCTTGAACAGTCATTTGACCCTTCCTTCCTCTTGCCTTCCCCAGCCATCCATCGCTGGAGTTCTAGGCGTCAACTTTTGGAATGTGACATATTTTTACATCCTTGTCGAAGGCGAAAACGTGCTCAGTCCATGGCAAATTCATGATCAACACCAACTAGCCGCTGCCGCTATTTGGTGATAGGAGCTTGCGGAAATCATCGGCAGGCCGGACAACGTCCGAAGACGATTATGGGGAATACGAATGGCCGATCAGGAACAGGCGGAAATCAGGCTCATGGCAGCGCGCTTGCGTCAGGAGCACGAGGATTACGACGCCGCGATCAACGCCATGATTGCCATGGGATGCGAGGCGCTGCGCATCCAGCGCATGAAAAAGAAGAAGCTCGCCATCAAGGACAAGCTGACTAAGCTGGAAGACCAGATCATTCCGGATATCATCGCCTGAAAGGGTAATGCCGTTGACGCTGACAGACAGACCGCCCGTCGCCATCATCATGGGCAGCCAGTCCGACTGGGAGACCATGAAAAACGCCGCCGACACGCTGGAGGCGCTGGAAATTCCTTATGAAGCGCGCATTATTTCGGCGCATCGGACGCCCGAGCGCATGGTGAATTTTGCCAAGACCGCGCGCGACGAGGGCTTCAAGGTGATCATCGCCGGTGCGGGCGGCGCCGCCCACCTTCCCGGCATGACGGCCGCGCTGACGCCGCTTCCGGTTTTCGGCGTTCCCGTCCAGTCGAAGACGATGTCCGGCCAAGACAGCCTTCTTTCCATCGTCCAGATGCCGGGTGGCATTCCGGTCGGCACTCTTGCGATCGGCAAGGCAGGTGCAATCAACGCAGCACTCTTGGCCGCCGCCGTTCTTGCGCTTTCGGACGAGGATATCGCCGAGCGTCTCGATGAATACCGCGAACGGCAAAGCGCCTCGATTGCAGAATATCCCATGGACAACCTATGACGGCAAAGACGATCGGCATCATCGGCGGCGGCCAGCTCGGCCGCATGCTTGCGATGGCCGCAGCACGGCTGAACTTCCGCACGATCATCCTGGAACCGCAAGCCGATTGTCCCGCCGCGCAGGCCGCCAACCGCCAGATCGTTGCAGCCTATGACGATCCCGCCGCGCTGGCCGAACTCGCAAAGGCCTGTGACGTGGTGACTTACGAATTCGAGAATGTGCCGGTTTCCGCAGCCGAGGCCTTGGCAAGGGATGTTCCCGTCTACCCCCCGCCTAAGGCGTTGGAAGTGGCACAAGACCGTCTCGTCGAAAAGCGCTTCATCAATGAATGCAGCATCCCGACCGCGCGCTTTCACGCCGTCGACAGCCAAAGCGAGCTTGACACAGCGCTGAAGGACTTCGGCGGTCAGGGCGTGCTCAAGACGCGCCGCCTCGGCTATGACGGCAAGGGCCAGAAGGTATTCCGTTCCACCGCCGACAGCGCAGAAGGCGTCTATGCCGGCCTCGGCGGCGTGCCGCTGATTCTGGAGAGCTTCGTCGCCTTCGAGCGCGAGATTTCGGTCATCGCCGCCCGCGCGGCGAACGGCACCGTCGTCGCCTTCGATCCGGCGGAAAACGTGCATCGCAACGGCATTCTGCACACGTCGACGGTGCCCGCGTCGATCTCAGAGGCGACCGCCGCGGCCGCACACCAGGCGGCGGAAGCAATCCTCTCCTCGCTCGGCTATGTCGGCGTCATCGGCATCGAATTCTTCGTGCTCGCAGACGGCAGCCTGATCGCCAACGAGATGGCCCCGCGCGTCCACAATTCCGGCCACTGGACCGAGGCAGCTTGCGTTGTCTCGCAGTTCGAGCAGCACATCCGCGCCGTCGGCGGCCTGCCGCTCGCCAACGCGGACCGTCATTCCGAATGCGTGATGCAGAACCTGATCGGTGACGATATCTTGAGCCTGCCGGAATGGCTGAAACGCCGCGATACCTTCGTCCACCTCTATGGCAAGACCGAATCCCGCCCCGGCCGGAAGATGGGGCATGTGACGGTACTGACGGGGAAAGCCTAGGTTTTTGCCCGAGAAAACGCCTTCATGTGGTTGACACAGACATGAGGCCGGGTTATCTGCACGCCCAACCTAAAGAGCGCGCACAGACGCGCTTTTTGATTGTTTAAAAGATACGGGCGAATGTGAAATTCCCCCACAGAGATCGCGGATCAGAAAAATGAAGATCAAGAATTCGCTCAAGTCGCTCAAGGCTCGCCACCGTGACAACCGTCTGGTTCGCCGCAAGGGCCGCATCTACATCATCAACAAGCTGAACCCGCGCTACAAGGCTCGTCAGGGCTGATCATAGCGTGAGCCGGATTACGCCTGCGCGTTTATGCGCTGCGGGCTTTTCCACTAGGGTCGCTTCGGTGATCACATCAAATTTTCTTTGATCTTCGGCGCTGGCGGGCTACATTGTCCGCCATGCGCTTTTTTGCTTTGACCTGCGCGGCGCTGCCGCTTGCTCTCGGTTTCCTTGCTCCTGCTTTCCCTGCCGCTGCCGCGGAGAAGGAAGTTATTGTCGACCAGTCGGATGCCAACTCCTCTCCGAAACAGCATCTCGACAATCTCTATGCCCAGCTGAAGCGCGAGCGCGATCCGGACAAGGCGAGCGGCATTGCGGAGGAAATCCGCCTCGAGTGGAATAATTCCGGCAGCGCCACTGTGAACTTGCTGATGCAGTGGGCCGACAAGGCGATCGAGGAAAAGCGCAGTCCTGCAGCCCTTGATTTCCTCGATCAGGCGATTGCGCTGAAGCCTGACTACGCCGAAAGCTGGAACCGCCGCGCAACGCTGAATTACGCCATGGGCAACTACCGGAAGTCGATGTCCGACATAGAGCACGTGCTCGATCTCGAGCCGCGCCACTTCGGTGCACTCTCGGGATTGGCGACGATTCTCAGTATGTCGGGCAATGACCAACTCACCTTGAAAGCCTGGGAGCGCTTCCTGGAGGTCTACCCCGCAAACCGCGCGGCGCAGCAGCAGGCGAATACCCTCTCCGAAAAACTCGCCGGAAGCCGGACCTGATCTTGACGCCGAACCGGCATGCGCAATCTTACGGATTTCTGCCGTAACTGTTGCCGATTCAAAGCCATGTTTGCCGAAATTTCCGCCATTCTCGTCCCCATCGCTGCCGCAATCGGGTATTCGTCTTACAAAGCCCGGCAGTTTGAACAGGCATTTCCCAATATCGGCGAACTGGCCGATATCGACGGCTACAGGATGAACGCCGTGCACATCCCCCGCCCCGACACCGCCGACCTACCGCCCCTGGTCTTTATCCATGGCGCGAGCGGCAATCTGCTCGACCAGATCGGCGCCTTCCTACTGCCGCTCGAAGGGCGCGCGGAAATGCTCTTCGTCGACCGTCCCGGACATGGCTATTCGGAACGCGGAGGACCGGAGAACGCTTTTCCCTCCGGCCAAGCGGATGCGATCGCAAAGCTCATGGAAAAGCGCGGGATTGAAAAGGCGATCATCGTCGGTCACTCCTTCGGCGGCGCGATCGCCGCGGCGCTCGGCGTGCACCATCCGGAAAAGACCGCCGGTCTCCTCTTCCTTGCCCCGGCGACGCATCCGTGGCCGGGCGGCATCGACTGGTACTATCATATCGCGACCGTGCCGCTGATCGGCTGGCTCTTTAGTCGAGTTGTTGTCGTACCACTGGGCCTGTGGCGGCTGGAGCAGGTTACGCTTAATGTCTTCCGGCCCAATCCGCGCCCGGCTGATTACATCTCAAGGACTGGGCCGTCCCTGGTGTTGCGGCCGAAGACCTTCCATGCCAACGCCACCGATTTCATCAGGTTGCTTGAATATCTGAAGGCGCAATCGCCCTTCTATACCCGCATCAAGGCGCCGACCGTCATCATTACCGGCGACAGCGACGGCATCGTCTGGGAGCACCTGCATTCTCAAGGCCTTGCCCGCGACATCGCCGGCTCCAAACTGCTGAAAATCAAGGGCGTCGGCCATAAGCCTGATTATCTCGCAACCGATGTCGCCATCGCCGCACTGGAAAATATCGCCGGAATTCCGCGCGATCTTGAGGCCGCCGTGCGCGTTGCCGAAGAAAGGTTGTCAGGCGGCAGCGCAATTGCCGCCTGAACGGACTTGCGCACCGCCAAAACGAAACCATATCCCTCCGAATAATTTGATGGTTTGGAGGGAAAGTGATGGCACGCTTGCGCATTAAAGCCATTTCGCTATTTACCGCTTTTGCCTTTGTCGTCTCGCCGTTCGCACCGGCTTTCGCCGCCTCGCCTGCGCCCGTCGAAGCCGAACATGGCATGGTCGTAACCGCACAGCATCTGGCGACGGATGTCGGTGTCGAAATCCTCAAGAACGGCGGCAATGCCGTGGATGCGGCAGTGGCGGTCGGCTACGCGTTGGCAGTCGTCTATCCGACGGCGGGCAATATCGGCGGCGGCGGCTTCATGACGATCCGGCTGAAGGACGGCAAGACGACCTTCCTCGATTTTCGTGAGCGCGCACCGCTTGCCGCCACCAAGACCATGTATCTCGATGCCAAAGGCGATGTCGTTCCGCGCGCCAGCCTGGACGGTTATCTCGCCGTCGGCGTACCGGGCTCGGTCATGGGCTTCGAAACGGCGCGTGAGCGATATGGCACCAAACCCCGCGCCGAGTTGCTGGCGCCGGCGATCCGCTTTGCCAAGGACGGCTTTACGTTGGAACAGGGCGACGCCGCGACTTTCGCCTCAAGCGCAAAGCGCCTCGCAAAAGATGAAGCTGCCGCAAAGATCTTCCTGAAGCCGGATGGCAAACCTTATTCCGCGGGAGAAAAGCTCCTGCAGCCCGAGCTCGCCGCGGTGCTGTCCGGTATTTCCGAGAAGGGCACGGACGCCTTCTACAAGGCCGCACCTGCCGAGGCGATCGTAAAGGCAAGCCAGACGAAAGGCGGCGTTCTCGCGAAGGAAGATTTCGAGCAATATAGCGTGCGCGAATTAAAGCCGGTCGAATGCAACTACCGTGGCTACGACATCGTCTCCTCGCCGCCCCCTTCTTCCGGCGGCGTCATCATCTGCGAGATCCTGAACGTGCTGGAGGGCTACCCGCTTTCCTACATGGGTTATGGTTCGTCCGAGACAGTCCGCGCCATGGTCGAGGCCATGCGTTACGCCTACGTCGACCGCAACGCCGCGCTTGGTGATCCGGACTTCGTCGACAACCCGGTTTCGAAGCTTCTGGACAAAGGCTATGCCAAGGAAATCCGCGAGAAGATCGATCCCTACAAGGCCGGTAAATCTGTCAACCTGAAGCCGCTCGGCGCCAAGGAAAGCGTTGAAACCACCCATTATTCGATCGTCGACGACGAGGGCAACGCGGTCGCCGTCACTTATACGCTGAACGGCTCCTTCGGTGCCGGCGTGGTTGCCCCCGGCACCGGTATCCTGCTCAACAACGAAATGGACGACTTCACCTCGAAGCCGGGCGTGCCCAACCTCTACGGGCTCGTCCAGGGCGAGGCCAACGCCATTGCGCCGAAGAAGACGCCGCTCTCCTCCATGAGCCCGACGATCATCTCCAGGGACGGCAAGCCCTTCATGGTGATCGGCAGCCCCGGCGGCTCGCGCATCATCACCATCACGCTGGAAGCGATCCTGAACGTCATCGATTTCGGCATGGACATCAGCCAGGCCGTCAATGCACCGCGCATCCATCATCAATGGCAGCCGGACAAGATCTATCTCGAACCCTATACCCTTTCTCCGGATACGATAAAGACGCTCGCCGCCATGGGCTACAGCTTCGACGATGGCAGTGGTCCGCCCCAATGGGGCCAGGCGGCCGGCATTCTTGTCGGCGGCAAGAGCCTTGCCGATATCGAGAAGGGTGGCGGCGCGCGCTATTATGGTGCGATGGATAGCCGCGCCACCGAGGGTGCGGCAAAGGGATATTAAGCGCCGGCTGGGCTACCGGATCCGGGCGCGTACATAATCTCCTTTGATGTTCACCAGCGGGCGCGTGCCCGGGACGCTTGGAACGAGGCTGTCAATGTAGGACGCCTTGGCGGTCACAGTGTAATCGACTGGGACATCCTTGCCGAATCCGAGATAGGCATCGAGCGACTGTGCGGCGATCTCGATCTTTTCGTCGTGTTTGACGGCATCGTAGGTGAGGGTTGCGCGAACGGCGGCGCCGGAGATATCGACGCTGGAAGCGTGGCCGTCGAGCGTGATGTCCGCCGCCTTTCCCGACGTGCCAAGACTTGCGAAGTCGCCGTTCAGTTTCGCCACGAATACCTGCTGCTCGATGCGCACGGCGCTGCCGGGCGGGACATTCGCCGATACTTCCGGCGAGCAATCGGCAATGTCGCTCCAGGCCGACATCGCTACGTCGAGCGTCAATGTCGCTCCGTCGATTTCTGCCCGGCTCGCGTCCTTGCAGATATTGAAGAACCAGCTCGAATACCAGGATGAAAACCAGCCGCTCCGGCGGCCGCTGGTTGCTGCACGATAGGGCTCATCGGATTTGGTGGTGATCTTGATTGAGCTTGCATCGCCAATGATCACGATCGTGCGGATGCTGGAAACATCAAAGGTCTCGCCGAGCGGCCTCACATCAGCGAAACTGGATATCAGCATCATGAAAAACAGGGGAATGGACAGGACTATCGACATCGGCTTTCTCCTTGATGGTGCCGTCGAAATGACCGGCCATATCAGGTTGCCTTCCAGTCCTCTTTGTTGAGACCTGAATCATGATCCGGGTCGCCTGCAATTGCGATCGAGGCCATTCTCGTGCTGATATCGAACCATCGAACCTGGACGCCGCCTCATGATCTTTGTTCCGCTACCCTTCGTCGTTGCACTGCTGCTCTTCATGGTCCAGATCCGCCTGCTGCGGCAGGAGGACTGGCGTGCGCCGGAAAAGCGGACGTTCCTGCTTCTCATCGGCATCTACGCGCTGCAGTCCGTGCTGATCGGAATTCGCTGGGGCTACGACGTCCTCGCGATCATGCCGGCACAAGCCATTCTGGCAGCGATGATTGCCGCACTCGCCTGGGTCAGCTTCCGGAGCCTGACGCTGGAAGGGCCGCGCTCATTCGCTCACCTGTGGCCTCATGCCCTTCCAGCGGTTCTGATCGCCGCCCTGCTGGTATTTTGGCGCGAGCCGGTGGGCGTTGCCTTGACCCTCATCTTCCTTGGCTATGGAGCGGCCCTGCTCTGGCTCGCGCGCCATGGCCCGGACGGACTTATCGCATCGCGGCTGGACGGCGCGCTACTTTCCTATCGTTCGCTCCTGATTACCGCAGCGGCGCTCATTGCTGCCGCCGTCGCCGATATCTACATCAGCCTGGACTTCGACCGCACCGGCGGCACACATGGCGGTGCCATCGTGGCGCTCGGCAACGTCATCACGCTCCTCGTTCTCGGGGGTGCTGCGTCCATCGCCAGCGGCGGCCAACCGGCGGAGGAGCAGAGCCTGGAAACACCCCCCACCCCGCCGCTGATGCCGACGGAAGAGGACGGCGCAGTTGCTGCCTCCCTCGATGCGCTGATGCAATCCCGCGAGATCTATCGCGATCCCGAGCTCAACCTTAACCGCATTGCGCGAAAGATGAGTCTGCCTGCCCGCCGCGTATCGATTGCCGTCAACCGCATCCACGGCGTCAGCGTCTCGCAATATGTCAATGAGTTCCGCATCCGTTCGGCCTGCGATCAACTGATCAAGACGGATGAACCGGTGACGCGCGTGATGTTCGATTCCGGCTTCATCAGCAAATCGAACTTCAATCGCGAGTTCCTGCGCGTGACCGGCACGAGCCCGACCGACTTCCGGCGCCGGCGCATCATCGGCATGGCTGACATCGCTGATGCGAAAGTGCCGGCTTTTGTGTCACGGTGACAAAGTCTGCGTTCACAAGTGAAGGCGGGCATCATATTCATGGATGAACTATCAGCCGAAAGAGCTCACAATGGCCAGCATTGAAATGATCGTCGCCGCTCGCGCCCGTCTCCGGGGCCATGCACGGCGAACGCCGCTTCTTTCTTCCCCATTCCTCAACGAGATCGCGCGAAGGCATGTCTTCGTGAAGGCGGAATGTCTGCAGCATTCGGGCTCGTTCAAGTTCCGCGGCGGCTGGTCGGCCGTTTCCGGCCTTGATCCTACAGTGCGTGCGAAAGGCGTTATCGCTTTTTCGTCCGGCAACCACGCGCAGGGCGTCGCCCTTGCCGCAAAGCTTCACGGCATTCCCTCCGTTATCATCATGCCGTCCGACGCGCCGGCGCTGAAGATCGACAATACCCGCGCTTTCGGTGCCGAAGTGGTGCTTTACGACCGCGCAAATGGGGATCGCGATGCGATCGGCGCCCGGTTTTCGGCTGAGCGCGGCCTCACTCTGATCAGGCCTTTCGACGAGCCGTTGGTGATTGCCGGCCAGGGCACGACCGGGCTTGAAATTGCCGAACAGGCAGAAGAGGAAGGCGTGAAGTCGGCAGAAGTGCTTGTTCCCTGCGGCGGCGGCGGGCTGACGTCCGGCATCGCGCTGGCGCTCGAAGCAAGTGCGCCGGGCTTCACCGTGCGGCCCTGCGAGCCGAAAGACTTCGACGACACCACGCGTTCACTGGCCTCCGGCAGGATCGAACGCAACGCGGCGATGACGGGCACGATCTGCGATGCGATCATGACACCAGAACCCGGCAAGATCACCTTCCCGATCCTGCAGCGGCTCGCAGGCGCGGGCATTGTCGTCACCGACGAAGAGGCGCTGCGCGCCATGGCGCTCGCATTCAAACGGCTGAAGATCGTCGTCGAGCCCGGCGGGGCGGTTGCGCTTGCCGCTGCCCTTTTCCATGGCGAGGCCCTCGAAAGCGACAACGTCATCGCCGTGACCTCAGGCGGCAATGTCGATGCGGATATCTTTGCCGCCGCTCTCGAGAAATACGGCTAACCCAGCGAAGTTACCGCCTACGCATTCTCCGATACCCGTTGCGGCATGAAATCCGAGATCGCCTCGCCTACCGCCCGCAGCAAGATCGAAGCGAGCCGTGCCGTCGCCGGATCAGGGTCAGCTTCCGCGCGGTGAAGCACGAGGCCCAACGACGGCAGCTCCGGCAATCCCAGTTCCGCGGGCTTCAGCGGCCTGACCTTTGCCGGCAAGCCGATCGGGGTGCGTATTGTCACCCCCAACCCGGCCGCGGTCGCAGCCCACAGCCCGCCGAGGCTGGGGCTGACGAAGGCAAGCCGCCAGGCAATATTGGCCCTGTCCAGCGCATTTGTCGCGGCGGTTCGCAGGAGACAGGGCGCCTCCAGCGAGGCGAGTGGCAGCGGCTCGCCGCTTGCGGCATTCCAGCCGGGCTCACCTGCGGCAGGACCGATCCAGCGCATCGGCACCTCGCCGATCTTTTTGCAATGGGCGGTCAGGGTTGCATCGCTCCAAGCGAGCGCCAGATCGAGTTTCCCCGTTGTGACCCGCTCGAGCAGTTCCGCGTTGCGGACGACTCGCGCCTCGATCCGCACCTTCGGATGGGCGCGGGCGAAACGGCCCAGAACATCGGGAAGCAGATTTTCGCCGAAGTCCTCTTGTAGGCCAAGCCGCACCCAGCCTTCCAACTCGACGCTTTGGACGGCCACTGCCGCTTCGTCGTTAAGGTCAAGCAGCCGTCGGGCGTAGGCGAGCATCGTCTCGCCCGCCTCCGTCAACGCCAGGCCACGGCCCGCCTTGCGGAAAATCGGCGTACCGGCCTGCTCCTCCAGTTTCTTGAGCTGTGCGCTGACGGCCGAGGTGGAGCGCCCAAGCCGGTCCGCCGCCTTTGCAAAGTTCCCGAGTTCCATTCCAGTCGCGAAGGTTCGCAGTACATCGAGGTCGAAGACCATCCTACGCATCGCTTAATCCCATTTTTCAGGACAATTAATCCACAAAATTCTGATTTTCTGCATCATCGTGGCGTGCGAGGATTATGAAGTCAAGGTTTGGATTAGCAAGGAAAAGGAGGCTCCAATGCCTTTCGTTCGAATCTCTCTGCTGAAAGGCAAGTCGCCGGATTATCTCCGTGCGCTCTCAGACAACATTCATCGTGCCATGGTCGAGACGTTCGACGTCCCTCCGAATGACCGCTTTCAGGTCATTCATCAGCATGAGCCTGGTGAACTGATCTTCGACCGCCACTATCTCGGGGGCCCGCGTTCGGACGATTTCGTGCTCTTTTCCATCACCGCGGGCAAGCCCCGCACGACCGGGATGCGCAAGGCCTTTTACCGGCGTGCGGCCGATCTGCTTGGACAGTCTCCGGGCGTGAGACCTGAAGATGTGATGATCGTGGTCAATACCACCTCTCCGGAAGAATGGTCCTTCGCCAATGGCGAAGCCTCGATGACGGAACCAGGTTGGCAAATCCGAGCGCTCGCGCCCATGGAGCCATCCCGATGATCGCCATGCAATACGGCTTCACGCTGCCGGCAGATTATGACATGACGATCATCGATCGCCGGATCCGCGACAAGGGGCCAATGCTGGACGGCTTTTCGAACCTTGGATTCAAGGCCTACCTCAGCGCCCGCAAGGGCGAATTCGGCAGCCGGGAGAACCTCTATGCTCCATTCTATCTTTGGAAGCAGCCGCAAGGCGCCAGCGATTTCCTCACCGGGCCCGGTTTCGAAGGGCTGACGCAGTCTTTCGGCTGGCCGCAGGTAAGGCACTGGATGGTATGGAATGCCGAGGTCGCGGACTTGCGAGCCGCAAAGTTTGCAAGCTGCGATATCCTGCCGATCCCTGCCTACGCGCCGCTTGCCGAAATCCGCAAGGAGGAGGTCACGCGGTCACGTGCTGAAGCGGCGCGACGCGGCGTGCTGGCCTCGATATCCGCCTTCGAGCCGTCCGGCTGGAGCCTTGTGCGCTTCACGCTTTTTCGCGACATGCCGTTGATCTCCAACGGAGACCAGATCTATCGCGTCGGCCATGTCTCCTTGCCGTAGGTCAGGCGGTCGCGCGCCGATAAAATGCCAATGACCCGGCGAGCGCGATGAGTGCGCCGCCGCTGATACGGTCAAGCCACATGGCGCCGGAGTTCTTGAGCAGGCGGACAGCCTGCGCGCCGAAGGCGGCGTATCCGAACATGATCACGAAATCGATCGAGGCGAAGATGAGGGCAAGCACCGCATACTGAGTAGGCTGCGGCAGCGTAGGATCGATGAACTGCGGCAGGAAGGCCGAGAAGAACAGGTAGCCCTTGGGATTCGTGACTGCCACCATGAAGCTTTTCAGCCCGATCGCAAAGGCTGAAGCGGCGCTGCCGGCGCTTTCCACCTTCATTGCCGTTTCGATCGTCCCCTGAGAGCGCAGCATCATGATGCCGAGAAAGGCAAGATAGGCGGCACCCAAATATTTCAGCACGGAGAACCAGAATTCGGAGGCCGCAAGCAGCGCACCGAGGCCGATCGCCACAGCACCGATCAGAACGAAATCCGAAAGCACGGCACCCAGCATGCCGGCAATCGCCCGGCGAGTGCCGTAACGCGAACCGTTGGTCAGCGCCAGGAGCACGGTCGGCCCCGGCGTTGCGATACCGACAAAGGAAACCGCGGCGAAAGCAAGAAGCGTGACGATATCCATAAGTCCCTCCAGAGCTCGGATATCGGAAGCTTGCATTTGCCGGGATCGCGATCAAGCCGAAAACGAAAAGCCCGTTTCCTTCCGAGGCAGCGAGCTGGTTCGAGCCAACGCGAACGGATCACATGCCGCTTTGGCCGTCGGAGCCGATATAGGCGATACGGAGCATGTTGGTGGCGCCCGGCGTTCCGAGCGGCACGCCGGCCGAAATGATGATACGGTCGCCCGGCTTGCCGAAACCCTCGCCGGCGACGATGCGGCAGGCCCGGTTGACCATGTCGTCGAGATCGGTCGCGTCATGCGTGACGACACAGTGCAGGCCCCAGACGATCGCCAGCCGGCGGGCTGTCTTGATGATCGGCGAGAGCGCCAGAACCGGCACCTGCGGGCGCTCGCGCGAAGCGCGCAGGCCCGTGGTGCCCGACGAGGTGTAACAGACGATCGCCGAAAGCTTCAGCGTCTCGGCAATCTGGCGGGCGGCGAGAGAAATCGCATCGGCACCGGTTGCTTCCGGCTGGGCGCGCTGGGCATAGATGATGCCCGGATAATGCGGTTCGCGCTCGATGGCGCTGGCAATCGACGCCATCGTCGCAACGGCTTCGACCGGATAGTCGCCCGAGGCGGATTCAGCCGAAAGCATGACGGCATCGGCGCCTTCGAAAACGGCGGTCGCGACGTCCGAGACTTCGGCGCGTGTCGGCACCGGCGCGGAGATCATCGATTCCAGCATCTGGGTCGCGACGACGACCGGCTTGCCGGAGCGGCGGCAGGCGCGGATCAACTGCTTTTGGATGCCCGGAACGGATTCGAGCGGCATCTCGACGCCGAGATCGCCGCGGGCGACCATCAAGGCATCCGAGAGTTCGATGATTTCTTCGATGCGCTCGATTGCCTGGGGCTTCTCGATCTTCGACATCAGGCCGACCCGACCCCTGGCGATCTTGCGGACCTCCGCGAGATCTTCCGGGCGCTGGACGAAAGAGAGCGCGACCCAGTCGACGTCATCGGTCGCCAGAACGGCATCAAGATCGGTACGGTCCTTGTCCGTCAGAACGCCGACGCCGAGCAGTGTGTCTGGAAGGCTGATGCCCTTCCGGTCCGATATCTTCGTGCCGGAAATGACCGTCGTAACGATGCTCTTTCCGTCGCACTTTTCGGCGCGCAATGCGAGCTTGCCATCATCGATCAGCAGACGGTGGCCGGGCTTGACGGCTTCAAGAATTTCCGGATGCGGCAGGAAGACACGGCTTGCATCGCCGGGTGCGTCATCGTTGTCGAGCGTAAAGGTCTGGCCCGGCTTTAGTTCAACCTTGGTTTCCGCAAACTTGCCGACACGAAGCTTCGGCCCCTGCAAATCGGCCAGGATGCCGATCGGACGGCCGGAGCGGGCCTCGACGGCGCGAATACGCTGGATCAGAGTGCGCATCAGGTCATGGCTTGCATGGCTCATGTTGATACGGAAAACGTCGGCACCGGCCTGGTGCAGCTTTTCGATCATCGCTTCTTCGCTCGAGGCGGGGCCGAGCGTCGCGAGGATTTTCACTTTGCGGTTACGCTTCATCAATTCGGACTTTCTTGCGTGCCGGGAGTGTCGGAAAGTTGAACCATCCAGCTGCCCTGGCGGCCCGTGTCATATTCCTTGAATCCCATCCTCTGATAACCGCGGGCATAGCAGTCCTGCACGCCCGCGATCTTGAACTCGTTTTCCGCTACGCACATCTGGATGTCACCCGTCCAACGTCCCCCCCGGGCGGCATCCTCTGCGTAGAGGTAATAGTATCGCGACTGCAATTCTCCTTCGATCAGCGTCGCGCAGGTCGTTGCCGGGACCTGCCACCAGCCTTCCGTGATCCACCCGTCCTTGGCACGGTATCCGATCGCCACACCCACAAGGTTCTGCGTGCCGTTGCAGACGCGAAGATCGGCGCGCGCAACATCGGCAGCGAAAAACGGTGAGAGGGCAGCGAATGCAAATAAGGCGAAACGGGCAATCCCGGACCGGGTGAGGAAACTTGGTGCGGCTTGCATCAACACGGCTTCCGAATGGCTCCCACGGTTATTCGTTGTCCGTGCCTTCTTGCGCCGCCATCAAACGAATGTCAACGCGATGCTAATCGATTATATTCCTTTCATAACCTGCTCGTGATCACTGACTTGCCGCGGGCTGGTGCGCATTGCGCTTGAACCTGCAGCATGTGCATGCGATCAGTGACGGCGAGCGCCAAATGACGATCGGCAATTCCCTGATGAATCCCTTCCAATCCTTCGAAATTCTACCTGGAAATCATGACAGCGGCATGGTGATTCTGGGCGATCACGCGATGAACCGCCTGCCTGAACGGTATGATAGGCTCGGGCTTGCCGAATCCGTCTTCTCCCGCCATATCGCCTATGACATAGGCATCGAAGGCCTGGTGCGGGAGCTTTCCGCGAGGCTGGGGGTTCCGGCCGTTCTTGGCGGCTTTTCGCGGCTTCTAATCGACCCGAACCGCGGCGAGGACGACCCGACGCTGATCATGAAGATTTCCGACGGCGCGATCATTCCTGGCAATCATCCGATCACGGATGAGGAGTGGAACTACCGCATCGAGGCCTTCCACCGGCCCTATCACAGTGCCGTTTCCAAGACGATCGACAAGGTCGCCAACGCGACCGGCAAGGCGCCGCTCGTGCTCTCGCTTCATTCCTACACGCCTGCCTGGAAAGGCGTACCGCGGCCATGGCATGCCGCCGTCCTCTGGGACAGCGACCACCGCGCCGTCGCCCCTCTGCTTGACATGCTGAGCCGCGATCCCGATCTGATGGTCGGCGACAACGAGCCGTATGACGGCGCACTCAAAGGCGATACGATGTACCGGCACTGCATGGTCACCGGCATACCGCATGCGCTGCTCGAGATCCGTCAGGACCTGATCGGAAACGAGGCCGGCATTTGCGAATGGGCCGAACGCCTGGCTCCGATCTTCGCGGCCATGAATGCCGATCCGGCGCTGCACGAATACGATGTCCATGTGTCGCGCACCGGCCCTTACGAATGAAGGAGAGCGAGATGACCGCACTCAGCAAGGAACAGCAGACCGAATTCGAAGCCGCCGCCTTCCGCCGCCTTGTCGCGCATTTGCGCGAACGGAGCGACGTTCAGAATGTCGACCTGATGAATCTCGCGGGTTTTTGCCGCAACTGCCTGTCGAACTGGTATCGCCAAGCCGCCGAGGCTGAGGGCGTGCCGCTGTCGAAGGACGAATCGCGCGAGATCGTCTACGGCATGCCCTACGAAGACTGGAAAAACCTGCACCAGAACGAGGCCTCGGACGCACAAAAAACTGCATTTGAACTGAACAAGCCGCACAAATAGGTTCATGACGCCCGATTGGACTTGACCGCGGCGCAGCTTCGCGGCAGTCACTCCCCACCGAATTCAAGACGAGAAAATCAGGAGAACACGATGTCCGATGCTCATGGCGTCGCCCGCGATCAGCTTCGCGCTTTCATCGAGCGCATTGAACGGCTGGAAGAAGAAAAGAAGACCATCGCCGACGATATCAAGGACGTCTACGGCGAAGCAAAGGGCATGGGTTTCGACACCAAGATCCTGAAGAAGGTCGTCGCCCTTCGCAAGAAGGACGAGCAAGAGCGCATGGAAGAGGAAGCCATCCTCGATACCTACCTGCACGCGCTCGGCATGATCGAGTCCCCGCCGGAAGGCTGAGGATTGCCGTTGGCAGTTTTCAAAGCCGCCGGATTTACCCCGGCGGCTTTTTGAATCATGCTTTGGAATTAGCCCGCTGTTTTCCCATTGTGCTTTGCATCCGGCGCGATAATATCCCTCCGCCGCATACTGGAGCCGCGTCCGGTTCCGCTTAATATTCAGTTATTTGACTTAATTGTAGCGAGTGGCTGCCGTTTTTTCTTTGCTGCGTGTCGCACACACAATGCATGCATTCCTATTCAGACATGCGCGAAGCCGCGAGCTTCGCTCACGCCCATCCGGTGCCTCGCATGGCGCCGAGATCAAAGCCGAAGCGAAAATCAACCCTGCTCAAGAGGAACTCAAATCATGTCGATGATTACCACGAAGGACGGAACGGAGATTTTCTACAAGGATTGGGGCAAGGGCCAGCCTATTCTTTTCTCCCACGGCTGGCCGCTTTCGGCCGACGCCTGGGATGCGCAAATGGTCTTCTTCGGCAATAACGGCTACCGCGTCATCGCACATGACCGTCGCAGCCACGGCCGTTCGAGCCAGACCTGGGATGGCAACCACATGGACCAGTACGCCGACGACCTGGCCGAACTGATCGAGACGCTCGACCTCAAGGACCTGATCATGATCGGCCACTCCACGGGTGGCGGCGAAGTCACCCATTACCTCGGCCGCCACGGCACGAAGCGCGTCGCCAAGGTCGTGCTGGTGGGCGCCGTGCCGCCGCTGATGGTCAAGACCGACAAGAATCCCGGCGGCTTACCGCTTGAAGTCTTTGATGGCATCCGCAAGGGCACGCTCGAAAACCGCTCGCAGTTCTACAAGGATCTCGTGACGCCCTTCTACAGCTATAATCGCGATGGCGCGACGTTCTCCGAAGGCATCCGCGACAGTTTCTGGATGCAGGGAATGATGGGCGGATTGAAGGGGCAGCTGGATTGCATCCACGAATTCTCCGAGGTCGATTACACCGACGACCTCAAGAAGATCGACAAGCCGACGCTCATCATTCATGGCGACGATGATCAGATCGTGCCGATCGGTGCTTCCGCATTGGAGTCCTCGAAGATCGTCGAGGGCTCTATTCTCAAGGTCTATCAGGGCGCTCCCCACGGTCTTGCTGAGACGCATTCCGACCGCTTCAACAAGGACGTACTCGACTTCCTGAAGGCCTGATCCTTCGGGCCATCAATCCTCCCGCCTCCAGTGCGGGAGGATGTGCCCAGCGCATAAACAAAGACCGCCGGATTTCTCCGGCGGCCTGTCGTTCATTTTGATTGATTCGCTCAGTTCGTATTGAACTTGCGCACTTCCATGAAGTTCACCGCCGAGCCGCTGAAGCGGGCCGGATCGATGGAAGCGGTCTTGACGTTGAAGCCTTCGGCGTAGACGGCGGTCGGCTGGGCGCGAAGCGTCTGGCTGACGAAACGGGGTGCCTTGACCGGCTTCGTGATCATTTCCATGCGGGAATTGGTCAGCGCCCACTGCGAAATTATCTTCTGGGTCAGCTTCGGCTCGGTACGGACCGTCGCGCGGCTTGCGTCGGCAGCGGCAGCAGCCTCCTTCGTCGGGCGCCCGCCCTTGGTTGCAACGCCATTGGCAGTGGAGTCTTCGGAAATCTGCTGTAGGTCGAAGGCGTCGCCGAAGCTTGCGGATTTGACAGGAGCGAGTGCGGCAAGTTGCACCGGTGCCTTATTCTCAGCCGGCTTGGCGGCAGGCATCGCTGCGCTGATGGCCTGCTCGACGGTGGCCGGCGCAAGGGCAGCCACCCGCCTATCAACTGCATTGTTCTGATCAAGCGCTTGAGCCAGTGCCGGAGAAAGCCGGTCCGCTTCGGCTTCGTCCGCATCCGCTTGCGGATCGATTACTGCCGCCGCAAGCAGATTTTCGGCGACCGCCGGACGTTCGGCCGGGGTTGGAACCATCGGATCGTTGGATGCGACTTCCGCATCACCTGGCGCGTTGCGCGGGCCAAGCAGCGAGGGAACCGGAACGTGATAGGCGCTGAGATCGGCGAACTGCTGCGGCTGGCCCTGCTCTTCGGTGGCAGCGGCAAGGGCCTGCTGTGCAGCATTGCCGGAATTCGGTGAAACGAGAGCATTTGCAACTTCGCCGCCGGCAAGCTGACCGGCAAAGGCTGGACGAACCTGGGGCACCGGTGCATTCACGGCGGCAACCTCAGTCGGCTGCGGCTCAGCCGCGGCAGCAGGCGCTTCGGCCTTCGGCGGCGTTGCCCTTGCAACGGCGACCGGAGCGGAATCCTCCGCGCTATCCTCTTCCTCGTCTGCGCCGCCGCCAAAGAGTGCAGCGAACAATGTCTTCGGCTTTCTCGTCTCGGCATCGCCGCCGCTTGCCATGACAAGCTGATTGGTGCTGACCCGGCGCTTATACTCGGCCATCGCCTGCTGGTAGCCCGGCAGGGGCTTGCCGTCCGACGGGATATGAATGGTGTTGCCGTTCGGGAAAAGCTGCGCCAGCTCCTGGCGGCTCATGCGCGGCCAGGCGCGAACGCCGCCGACATCCATGTGCACGAAGGGAGAACCGGACTTCGGATAGAAGCCAACGCCGCCGACCTGCATTTTCATGCCGATCGCACGCAGCTTTGCAAGCTTCACATCCGGAATGAAGAAGTCCATCGCCTTGCCGAGCATATGCTGGCTCTTCTCGGCAACGCCGGAATTGCGCGAACGGGACTTGAGCATTGAATTGGTGGCGGGCGAACGGAAGCCGCAGACAACGTTGATGTAGTCCCTGGAACCGCTCTGGCGGTAGACTTCCCAGATCAGATCGAAAAGATGGGGGTCCATCTTCGTCGGCTGGTTCTTGCGCCAGTCGCGAAGGAATCGATTCAGCTGCCCAAGACCCTTCGGGTCGAACCTGCCATTGCGTTTGTAGGTGATGACGGCCTTTTCGCCGGTATGGATGAAGTAGAGTTTCAGACTGCGCGTTTCGCCCGCTGCTTCGGACGGCGTGCCAACGAATACTGGTGAGGAAACCGCGAGTGCGAGAAGGACAGCCATGGCCGTCCTAACCGCCTTTCCGCCAATGTCGGCGCACACTGTACGCCAGCTCAAGCGCGAAGGCTTGGTGTTCTCATTCAGATCCGGCAAACTCAATCCCCGTCAGACTGCCCAGGTCCCCGAAATGTCCCAATGACTGTCAATTGCGGTGACACGATGGCAAAAATGCCACACTCGATCAACCTTTTCTTTACATAGTCAACGATCGACTAACAAGTAGTTTATATCGGGTAACAAAACATGCTTGCGGGAATATTAATGGAACGCCGCTTATGCCGCATCTTTCTGGGGATTGTCGGGATCGATGCCGTAATCCTTGAGCTTTCTGTAAAGCGTTGAGCGTCCGATGCCGAGTTTTCTGGCCACTTGACTCATCTGGCCGCGATAGAATTTAAGCGCGAATCGAATCAGTTCTTCCTCGACATCGGCAAGTTTGCGCACCTCGCCCGCCGGATTGACGCTCGCGATCGCATTCTCCGGCATCTCGTCGTGGTGCCCGCGTGACTCGCTCGCAGAGACCTGCGGAACGTGAAATTCCGCAAACTCCACCTCGTGCTCGCGATATGTATTGTCGGCAACCAGCGCCAGGTGATCGACCACGTCATATTGCGGCAGCTGGGCAGCGATCTGCGGAAAATCCGCTTCGCTGAGCTCGTGGCCTTCGGCGAGCACGACGGCGCGGAAGATCGCGTTCTCGAGCTGGCGGATGTTGCCCGGCCAGTCATAGGCCGTCAGCAATGCCAACGCACCCGCGCTGACCGTCATGCGATGGCCATTTTTCTGTTCGGACGAGAAGCGGTCGGCAAAGACGCGCACCAGATTCGGAATGTCCTCCTTGCGCTTGCGCAGCGCCGGAATGGTGATCGGAAAGACATTGAGGCGATAATAGAGATCTTCGCGGAAGTGGCCGTTTTTCACTTCCTCGATCAGGTCCTTGTTCGTCGCGGAAATGAGCCGGACATTGACCTTGTGCGCCGTGCGTGCGCCGACGGTCTCGACTTCGCCCTGCTGCACGGCTCGCAGCAGCTTGACCTGCACGTCGAGCGGCAGATCGCCGATTTCATCGAGGAAGATCGTGCCGCCGTCGGCCTCCATGAACTTGCCCGTATGGCGCTCGGTTGCACCGGTGAACGCGCCCTTTTCATGGCCAAAGAGGATGCTCTCGACGAGGTTGTGCGGAATGGCGCCGCAGTTCACCGTGACGAAGGGCTTACCCGAGCGGTCGCCGCCTGACTGGATGGCACGCGCAACCAGCTCCTTGCCGACGCCGGACTCGCCTTCGAGCACGACCGGAATGTTGGATTGCGCCGCTCGCTGCGCCAGATCGATGACGCGGATCATCGCCGGGCTTGCCGAAACAATGTCGTCGAAGCCGACGAGGCCGGAGCGCGAACGGCGACCCGAGCGGGCCCGCACTTCGCGCTGGTCCAGCTTCATTGCGTTGGCGATCGAGGTTGCGATGCGCTCCGGTGAAACGGGCTTGACCACGAAATCGAAGGCGCCGGCACGCATGGCCTGCACGACCGTTTCAATGCCGCCCTGCCCGGTCTGCACGATCACCGGGATCTGCGTGCCGAGTTCATGGAGCGCTTCGAGGAATTCGAGGCCGGTCATTTCCGGCATCATCAGGTCGAGAAGGATGACGTTGAAGAGACCACTGTCGCGCTTCACCATCTCCAGGCCGATGCGGCCGTTCTCAGCCTGATGGACGACATGCCCGTGACGCTCGATTGCGTTCTTCAGCAGACGGCGTTGCACCGGGTCGTCCTCGACCACGAGAATCTGCCCTGCACCCTTGAGCTCACTATAACCGGTCATTGTCGCCTCACTTCATGCGAAACCTGCGGGCACTCTGGCAGAAAGGCTTGAACATCCAGTTTTGAGAAATAATTGCATTTTAACGATTGTGGCGATACCGAATCCGTATCGAAGCGGGGCCTCCAGCATCCCGAAAACCCCTTGATACGGGGCCTTCCGGCGCTTAGACAGTCAGACCTGTTCGAAATGAGGAAGAGGAACCCAGCCATGAATTTCGTGCTCCCCGGCGCCGGTCTTAATTTTTCGGCAACAGTTGCCTCGGCCGCGACCGATCCGGCGCTCGGCGACCTCCCGGTCTGGAAGCTGCAGGATCTCTACCCTTCCGCCACCTCGACCGCCTTCACCAGCGACATGGAAAAGGCAGGCCGCAACGCGCTCGCCTTCGAGGAAAAATGGAAAGGCAAACTTGCCGATGCAGCGGCCCAAAAAGGCGCTGGAGGCATCGGCGAGGCGCTGAAGGAATACGAGGCGCTCGACGATCTCATCGGCCGTCTCGGCTCTTTTGCCGGCCTCACCTATTTCTCCGATACGACCAACCCGGTAAACGGCAAGCTCTACGGCGACGTCCAGGCGAAGATCACCGAATTCTCCGGCCACCTTCTCTTCTTCGCGCTGGAGCTGAACCGCATCGACGACGCGGTGATGGACGCCTGCATGGCAAACGACCCTGAGGCCGGCCATTACCGCCCCTGGCTGATCGACCTGCGCAAGGACAAGCCCTACCAGCTGGAAGACAAGCTGGAACAGCTCTTTCTCGAAAAGTCGATGACGAGTGCGGCTGCGTTTAACCGCCTCTTCGACGAGACCATGGCCGAGCTCCGCTACAATATCGACGGCGAGAAAGTGCCGCTCGAAGTCGCGCTCAATCTTTTGCAGGACGAGGATCCGGAAGCGCGCCGCAAGGCGGCAATGGCGCTCGCCGAAACCTTCAAGGCGAATATCCGCACCTTCACGTTGATCACCAATACGCTTGCCAAGGACAAGGATATTTCCGACCGCTGGCGCGGCTTCGAGGATATCGCCGACAGCCGTCATCTGGCAAACCGCGTCGAGCGCGACGTGGTCGATGCGCTGGCAGCTGCCGTCAAGCAGGCCTATCCGCGCCTTTCGCACCGCTATTACAAGATGAAGGCGAAGTGGCTCGGAATGGACCAGATGAATTTCTGGGACCGCAATGCGCCCTTGCCGGAAACCTCCAATGCAGTGATTTCCTGGGGCGAAGCGAAGGACACCGTTCTTTCGGCCTACGGCAATTTCGCGCCGGAAATGGCGGCCATCGCCAAGCGCTTCTTCGACGAGCAATGGATCGACGCGCCCGTGCGTCCCGGCAAGGCGCCCGGCGCCTTCTCTCACCCCACGGTTCCCTCAGCGCACCCCTATGTGCTGGTCAACTACATGGGCAAGCCGCGGGATGTGATGACGCTTGCCCATGAACTCGGCCACGGCGTTCATCAGGTGCTGGCCGGTGCACAGGGCGCGCTGATGTGCCAGACCCCGCTGACGCTTGCCGAAACCGCCTCCGTCTTCGGCGAGATGCTGACCTTCCGCGCGCTGCTTGACAAGACGACGGACAAGCGCGAGCGCAAGGCGATGCTCGCCCAAAAGGTCGAGGACATGATCAACACGGTCGTGCGCCAGATCGCCTTCTACGAATTCGAACGCGAGCTTCACACGGCCCGCAAGGCAGGCGAACTGACCGCCGAGGATATCGGCGAACTCTGGCTTTCGGTTCAGTCGGAAAGCCTCGGTCCGGCGATCAGGATCTCCGAGGGATACGAGACCTACTGGGCCTATATCCCCCACTTCATCCACTCGCCCTTCTATGTCTACGCCTATGCCTTCGGCGACTGCCTGGTGAACTCGCTCTATGCCGTCTACCGCAAAGCCGACAAGGGCTTCCAGGACAAATATTTCGCGCTTCTGAAGGCCGGCGGCACCAAGCATCACTCTGAACTCCTGAAGCCTTTCGGCCTCGACGCCACCGATCCGTCGTTCTGGAGCAAGGGCCTGTCGATGATTGAGGGGCTGATCGATGAATTGGAAGCGCTTGATAAGGCTTAAGACGCAGCTCCGGGTCAGGGGCTAACCGAAAGCCCTGACCTTGAGCTTCGGCCGTCGGTGCAAGCAGCCAGGCGGCATTGTGCAACGCTTACGAGGAATGATGAAGGCAACCCCTTCTCCCTCATTCCTGTGCTTGTCACAGGAATCCAGTGCACCCAAGGCCTTGGGAGCGGGAGACTCTTTGAAACGAAAAAAGTCATTCGCGACGCGGATGCGCCGGGGCTGGAACCCTGTGACAAGCACGGCAATGAGGAAATCCGGAGCGACCGGTCTCAGCAAATGGGAGCGCGGATGACAATTTCTCAGTCTTGCATCCTCTTCCGCGACGACACGACCGGCGAAGTCATGCTCTTCGCCGATCCCGCCGAGATCATCATCGCCCGGACGCGTGCCGAATTCTTCGCCGGCCTCGCGCAGATGGAGACGGCCAAGACGGACGGAAAGTGGCTGGCAGGATATCTATCTTACGAAGCGGGCTATCTCTTCGAGGAAAAACTCGCGGGCTTCGTGGAAGAGAACAGGCAGACGCCGTTGCTCTGCTTCGGCATCTTCGACGCCCCGCAGAAGGACGGTCGTCCGCTCGCGCAGCCGAAACAGCGTCTCGACAACGAGGAATTCCTGACAGCGCCCAAAGCCGCTTGGGCATTCCCCGCATACAAAGAGCGCTTCGACCGATTGCATCGGCATCTGCGCCAGGGCGATTGCTATCAAGCAAACCTCACGATGCCCATCGAAGCACGTTGGAATGGAGATCCGCGCGCGGCCCTCTGGTCGCTGATCGAACGTCAGCCGGTGAAATACGGTGCGCTCGTCGATCTCGGCGGCCCCGTCATCCTGTCCCGCTCTCCCGAGCTCTTCTTCCGGACGGACGAGGAAGGCTGGATCGAGACGCATCCGATGAAAGGCACCGCCAAGCGCGGCGCCGATGCGGCCGAAGATGCCGCCATTGTCGCGGCGATGCGTCACGATATAAAGACACAAGCCGAAAACCGGATGATCGTCGACCTGCTTCGCAATGACATCTCGCGCATCACGGAGGTCGGTACGCTCGATGTTCCGAAGCTCTTCGAGATCGAGACCTACCCCACACTGCACCAAATGGTAAGCCATGTGCAGGCGAAACTTCTTCCCGACCTTTCCATCCGCGATATCTTCGCCGCCCTCTTCCCCTGCGGCTCGATCACCGGCGCACCGAAGCTCAGCGCCATGCACATCCTGCACGAACTCGAAGACACGCCACGCGACGCCTATTGCGGCGCGATCGGCATGATCTCTCCGGCAGGCGCCATGCGCTTTTCGGTTGCGATCCGCACGATCAGCCTTTTTGCGGACGGCAGGGCAATCTTCAATGTCGGTGGCGGCATCGTCTTCGATTCCACTGCGGAAGCCGAATATGAAGAATGCCTGCTCAAGGCGCGTTTTGCGATCGGCGACCAGGAAATCGCGCGATGAGCGACTTCTCGCTGATTGAGACATTGCGTTTTGAACCGGGGACCGGCTTCATGCGCCTGCGGCTGCATCTTGCCCGTCTGACGCGCTCGGCCCGGCGGATCGGCTTTGCCGAGCCGCGACATGCGCTCGATGAGCTCAATGCCTCCGTCCAAGGCGCGACGGGCGCTCTGCGCATCCGGCTGACCTTCGATGCGCAGGGCCGCATAGACGTCACGACCGCGCCTTTCACACCGCTTGCGCCCGGCACGGTGTGGAACATCCGCATCGCTTCGACCCGCCTCGACAGCGCCGACAAGCTGCTGCGGATCAAGACCACCCGCCGCACGCTCTACGAAGCCGCCCGCGCCGAATACACGCCGCAGCAGGCGGACGAAGTGCTGATGCTGAACGAACGCGGCGACGTCTGCGAAGGCACGATCACTTCAGTCTTCCTCGGCGATGGTTCCGGCATCCTTCGCACCCCGCCGATTTCCTGCGGCCTGCTCGCTGGTGTGCTGCGCACAGAGTTGATCTGTCAGGGCAAAGCCCGCGTCGGTCGCATCCGGCTGGACGATTTGAACAACGGCCAGATCTACGTTGGAAATTCGCTCCGCGGCCTCATCCCTGCACGGCTTTTCATCTAAGCCGCGCAAATCCTAAAAAGAAGATGGATGGCAACGTTCCAATCGAATATTCAACAGATCCGCAACGATAGGCCGGAAGGATTTTGCCATGTTCATGCTGGCGCTCACCTATGTGAAGCCGAACGAAGAGGCCGATAAGCACATGGAGCCGCATATGGCCTGGGTCAAGGAAGGCTATGCCAAAGGCTGGTTCCTTGCCTCCGGCCGCAAGGTTCCCCGCACCGGCGGCGTCATCCTCGCTATCGGCAATCGTACCGAGATCGAGGCCTATGTCGCCGCCGATCCATTCATGGTTCACGGCGTTGCAGAATATGAGATCACGGAAGTCGCGGTGACGACGGTGGCCGAGGGGCTGGATATCCTGAAAAACTAGAGTCTCCTACAAAGGGGCTGACGCTGCACAAGGCCGAGCTCGGTGCGGAGCTTGCGCATGTTCGCGCGCTGATAAATCCATTTCCGGCCCAAACGCTCTTTATTGTGACGCCGATTTATGGTTAGAGCCGGTCACCTCGCATTTCTCGCGCCATTTCAGAAGAATTCTTAAAGGTTCATCGCCTTCGTCACCTTCCATAGGAGAAAAGAATGACGGAACAGACCCACCCGGTATATGCCGAAATTACCGGTCCGATCGTGATGATCGGCTTTGGCTCCATCGGCCGCGGCACGCTGCCGCTGATCGAGCGCCACTTCAAATTCGACAAGAGCCGGATGGTTGTCATCGACCCGCGCGACGAGCCGGCCGACATGGAGATCCTGAAGAAGTACGGTGTCCTCCACATCAAAGAATACGTGACGAAGGACAATTACAAGGATCTCCTGAAGCCGCTTCTGACCAAAGGCGGCGGTCAAGGCTTCTGCGTCAATCTCTCGGTCGATACCGGCTCGCTCGACATCATGAAGCTCTGCCGCAAGCTCGACGTACTCTATATCGACACCGTCGTGGAACCCTGGCTCGGCTTCTATTTCGACAAGAACATGAAGAACGCCGACCGCACCAACTATGCGCTGCGCGAAACCGTCCGCAAGGAAAAGGCGAAGAACCCTGGCGGTGCTACCGCCGTTTCCACCTGCGGCGCAAACCCAGGCATGGTGTCCTGGTTCGTCAAGCAGGCGCTTGTCAACCTCGCCAACGAAATCGGCGTGAAGTTCGACGAGCCGGATCAGCACGACCGTGAAGGCTGGGCGAAGCTGATGAAGAAGGTCGGCGTCAAGGGCATCCACATTGCCGAACGCGACACGCAGCGCACCAAGCATCCGAAGCCGCTCAACGTCTTCTGGAATACCTGGTCGGTCGAAGGCTTCATCTCCGAAGGCATGCAGCCCGCAGAGCTCGGCTGGGGCACCCATGAAAACTGGATGCCGAAGAACGCCAAGAAGCAGAAAAAGGGCTGCAAGGCCGCGATCTATCTGGAGCAGCCGGGCGCCAATACCCGCGTGCGCACCTGGTGCCCGACGCCCGGTCCGCAATACGGTTTCCTTGTCACTCACAACGAGTCGATTTCGATCGCCGATTATTTCACGGTCCGCGACAAGGATGGCGAAGTCACGTTCC
This sequence comes from Rhizobium sp. CC1099, assembly GCF_029714385.1. Taxonomy (NCBI): domain Bacteria; kingdom Pseudomonadati; phylum Pseudomonadota; class Alphaproteobacteria; order Hyphomicrobiales; family Rhizobiaceae; genus Rhizobium; species Rhizobium sp. CC1099. The sequence continues at coordinate 3,206,039 of NZ_CP121641.1, forward strand.
GCCCGACCTGCCACTATGCCTACCATCCGGCCAACGATGCGATCCTGTCGCTGCATGAGATGTTCGGTAACGGCGGCACGTCGCAGCCGGTCCACCACGTTCTCGACGAAGACGAACTGGAGGACGGCATCGACGAACTCGGTGTGTTCCTCTACGGCCACGAGAAGAACGCCTACTGGTTCGGCTCGCGCCTGTCGCTCGAAGAAACCCGCCGCATCGCGCCCTATCAGAATGCGACCGGCCTGCAGGTGACCTCTGCCGTTCTCGCAGGCATGGTCTGGGCTCTCGAACACCCGAAGGCCGGTATCGTCGAAGCCGACGAGATCGACTACAAGCGCTGCCTCGAAGTGCAGCTGCCTTATCTCGGCCCGGTTGAAGGTCACTACACCGACTGGACGCCGCTTAATGGTCGTCCGGGCCTCTTCCCGGAAGACATCGACACCAAGGATCCCTGGCAGTTCAAGAACATCCTGGTTCGTGCGTAACCGGGCATTCAAATCCGCATCGATGCCCGCCGAAAGGCGGGCATTTTTGTAACGCCTGCCGCGTAATTTCGCTTCATCGTTGCAGGAGGCTTGCCATGGCGGCGGGCTCGCGCCATGTTTTTCAAGACTTTCGCGGATAGAGTCCGCTCCGAATCGCCGGGAGAACCATATGACGTTCAGAAACATTCTCGTCCTTGCGGGTGCTGCAGCAGCGCTTGCCGCCTGCGTCTCAGACCGCCCCATGCCGGTAGCGACACGCGCTGCGCCGACCGGCGTCGAGGGTTCCTGGGCCGATCCGAACGGCATCATTTCTACCTTCCAGGCGGGCACCTTCACCACCCGCACGACCGACAGCAACCAGCTGCTCGCGTCCGGCACCTATATCAACACCTCACCGTCACTGGTCGAAATCAGCATGACATCGCTGGTTCGCAAGACGCAGTCGAAGGTCAATTGCGCGCTCGTCAACCAAAGTCAGCTGAACTGCACCTCGGATGCAGGTTCGCAATTCACGTTGACGCGCCGCATGTAATTTCCCCCGCTTTTAATGAAGAAGCTCTCCTTTGCGGGAGCTTTTTTCGTTTTTGCCTCTTGGAAAGCACCCCGAGAACAACAGCTTTTTTGCACTTGCGGTCGGTCATCGTTGATGAAAACATCCGCACGCCGGGTAGCCGCCAAACGAGTAAGGGAAGGACGAAGTCAGGGGTACGGGGCTTCGCCATTAAATCAGGAGAACAGTATGACCAAGTCATTTAGCTTCGGTCTGTTGACCGCATCGATGCTGGCGCTTAGCGCTGGCGCAGCTTTCGCGGACTACCAGCTCAATATTCTTCATATCAATGATTTCCATTCACGCATCGAGTCGATCAACAAGTTCGATTCCACCTGCTCGGCGGAGGACGAAGGCAAGAACGCATGCTTCGGCGGCGCCGCCCGCTTGAAGACCGCGATCGACCAGCGCCGCCAGGCGCTGTCCGGCCAGAACGTCCTGCTTTTGAACGCCGGCGACAACTTTCAGGGTTCGCTCTTTTACACGACCTACAAAGGTACTGCGGAAGCCGAGATGCTGAACGCCATGAAGTTCGATGTGATGACCGTCGGCAACCATGAATTTGACGACAGCGAAGACGGCCTCGCCGCCTTCCTCGACAAGGTCCAGTTCCCGGTTATTTCCGCAAACGTCCTTGCCGCGGACGGCTCGAAGCTCGGCGATCGCATCAAGCCTTCGCTGGTGCTCGATGTCGGCGGGCAGAAGATCGGCATCGTCGGCGCCGTGGCCAATGATACCGAAGAGCTTTCCTCTCCCGGCCCCAAAGTGATGATTGCCGAGGACGTCCAGACGATCAGCGCGGCTGTCCAGGAATTGAAGGCCCAGGGCATCAACAAGATCATCGCGCTCACCCATGTCGGCTATCCGCGCGATCTCGCAGCCATCGCCAAGATTCCGGATGTCGATGTCGTCGTTGGCGGCCACTCGCACAGCCTGCTTTCGAACACCGATCCGAAGGCGGAAGGCCCCTACCCGACGATGGTGGACAATCCGGGCGGCTACAAGGTGCCCGTCGTGCAGGCGGCATCCTACAGCAAGTATCTCGGTGATCTCGTTGTCGACTTCGACGACAGCGGCGTCGTCAAGAGCGCCAAGGGCGATCCGATCCTGATCGACTCCTCCTTCACGCCCGACCCGGCCCTTGTTGCCCGTATCCAGGAACTGGCGAAACCGATCGAAGAACTCCGCAAGAAGGTCATCGGCTCGTCCGAAGCCCCGATCGAGGGCGACCGCACCGTTTGCCGCGTCAAGGAGTGCTCGATGGGCAACCTCGTTGCCGATGCCATGCTCGACCGCACGAAGAACCAGGGCATACAGATCGCCATCCAGAACGGCGGCGGCCTTCGCGCCTCGATCGACGGCGGCGATATCACCCAGGGCGAAGTCATCACCGTGCTGCCGTTCCAGAACACGGTGGCCACCTTCCAGCTGACGGGCGCAGACATCGTCACGGCGCTAGAAAACGGTGTCAGCCAGATCGACGAGGGCGCCGGCCGCTTCGCGCAGGTCGCCGGCCTGAAGTACAGCTTCGACAAGTCGAAGCCGGCGGGCAGCCGCGTCAGCGGCGTTGAGGTCAAGGAGGGTGACAAATTCGCACCGATCGATCCGGCCAAGACCTACGGGGTCGTCACCAACAATTTCATGCGCGCCGGCGGGGATGGCTATTCGATCTTCGAAACAGCCGGCAAGAATGCCTATGACTTCGGTCCGGATCTCGCCGACGTGACGGTCGAATATCTGGCAGCCCATAACCCTTACAAGCCCTACACCGACGGCCGCATAGCGGAAGCCGCCCCGGCTGCGACCGCTGCACCTGCCGCGCCGGCTGCTCCATCCGCTCAAGCTCCAGCCGCAACTGCGCCAGCTGCCAGCGCACCGGCTGCGGTGACGCCGGCAAGCCATGTCATCGCCGCAGGTGATACCCTTTGGGATCTTGCCAAGCAGTTTTACGGCGATGGCGAGCTCTGGAAGAAAATCTCCGAAGCCAACGGCGATCCCGATCCGCGTCGCCTGATGGTCGGCAAGGAGCTGCAGGTTCCCGCGAAGTAAGGCGATTGTCTGGATGTTGAAGACCGGTCCGGGGTTTCCCGGGCCGGTTTTTCCACTTATAGGGATATACCACCGCGCCGGCTGCCTATGAGCGGGAAGGGACTATCAAACGTTGGGGCCAAGATGACCATTGCACCTTCATACCTCCCGGCGGAGCATCCTCCGGTCAAATTCGGCAAGGTCGGAGTCCTTCTCGTCAATCTCGGCACGCCCGACGGCACCGACTACACGTCGATGCGGCGCTATCTGCGCGAATTCCTGACCGACAGGCGCGTCATCGAATGGTCACCGTTGAAATGGTACCCGATCCTCTTCGGCATCGTCCTGAACACCCGCCCGCAGAAGGTCGGCAAGGCCTACGAGACGATCTGGAACATGGATAAGAACGAGAGCTATCTGCGCACCTATACGCGCAACCAGTCCGATCTCATGGCCGCGCGTCTGAAGGACCTGCCGAATGTAAAGGTAGACTGGGCTATGCGTTACGGCACGCCCTCGATCGCTTCGCGCATCAACGCACTGAAAGAGGAAGGCTGCGACCGCATCGTTCTTTTCCCGCTCTATCCGCAATATGCGGCAGCGACGACCGCCACGGTCAACGACAAGGCATTCCAGCATCTCTTGAAGATGCGCTGGCAGCCGGCATTGCGCACGGTGCCGGACTATCACGACGACGAAACCTATATCGAAGCGCTCGCCAATTCGGTGAAAAAGCATCTTGCGGGGCTCGACTGGGAACCGGAGGTGATCCTCGCCTCGTTTCACGGCATCCCGCTCTCCTATTCCGAGCAGGGCGATCCCTACTTCTTCCAATGCCAGAAGACGGGCCACTTGCTTCGCGAAACGCTCGGCCTTGCGAAGGAGAAGTTCATGATAACCTTCCAGTCCCGCTTCGGGCCGGAAGAATGGCTGCAGCCCTATACCGACAAGACCGTCGAAAAGCTGGCACAAGACGGCGTCAGACGCATCGCCGTTCTCAATCCCGGTTTCGTCTCCGACTGCCTGGAAACACTGGAAGAGATTGCCGAGCAGGCGGCCCATTCCTTTCATGAAAACGGAGGCGAGAAGTTTGCGCATATTCCGTGCCTCAACGACAGTGAGGACGGGATGCGCGTGCTGGAAAAGGTCGTGCGCCGCGAACTACTGGGTTGGGTCTGAGACGGACGTCTGCTGCCAGCCGCGCCCCGGTCTTCGGGCTGTTGTTTAAAACCTTGGCGTGCGCTTGTGAATATCCCGCTCGTTGAATACGATCGCCGCGATCATAGGCGGTGAAGGAGACTGAGTGATGATTTTAGGCGGGTTCGATATCGTCGTTATTGCCCTCGTCGTCTTCGTCATCCTTGTGCTTTTTGCAGGCATCAAGACGGTGCCGCAGGGCTATCGCTATACGATCGAGCGCTTCGGCCGCTATACGCGCACACTGGAGCCCGGCCTCAACATCATCACGCCCTTCATCGAGCGCATCGGCGCCCGCATGAATGTGATGGAGCAGGTGCTCGACGTACCCACCCAGGAAGTCATCACCCGGGACAACGCCTCGGTCGCCGCCGATGCCGTCGCCTTCTATCAGGTCCTGAATGCCGCGCAGGCAGCCTATCAGGTCTCCAATCTCGAAAACGCCGTTCTTAACCTGACGATGACCAATATCCGTTCCGTCATGGGCTCTATGGACCTCGACGAGCTTCTGTCCAACCGCGATGCGATCAATGACCGGCTGCTGCGGGTTGTCGATGATGCCGTGCAGCCGTGGGGCATCAAGGTCACCCGTATCGAGATCAAGGACATCCGTCCGCCGACCGATCTCGTCGACGCCATGGCGCGGCAGATGAAGGCCGAGCGTGAGAAGCGTGCCCAAATTCTGGAAGCCGAAGGTTCGCGCAACGCTCAGATCCTTCGCGCCGAAGGTGCCAAGCAATCGGCAATCCTGGAGGCAGAAGGCCAGCGCGAGGCAGCGTTCCGCGAAGCGGAAGCCCGAGAGCGTCTGGCCGAGGCGGAAGCCAAGGCGACAAAGATGGTCTCCGAGGCGATCGCCGCCGGCGACGTGCAGGCGATCAACTATTTCGTCGCGCAGAAATATACAGAGGCGCTGTCTGCCATCGGGACGGCCGGCAATTCCAAGATTGTCCTGATGCCGATGGAGGCCTCATCGATTATCGGCTCGCTGAGCGGTATCGGTGCAATCGCTAAGGAGATCTTCGGCGACGGCAATAGTCCGCCCTCCCCGCCGCGGCCGCGTCAAGTGCCGCCGCGCACGACCCCGCCGGTCAATCCGTTCAACCAGGCCCCGGAGCGCTGACGAATGCTGACACGCGTCGTTGCCGAACTGGGACCATGGACCTGGTGGATTGTGGGCCTGGCGCTGCTTGCCGCCGAAATGATGGTGCCGGGCTTTTTCCTCGTCTGGATCGGTCTTGCCGCGCTCGCCGTCGGCGTTCTGTCGCTGCTGCTTTGGAATGCCGCCTTCTGGATCTGGGAAACGCAGCTCATCCTTTTTGCCATCCTGGCCGTTGCTGCGACATTCCTTGGCCGCCGGCTGACGCTTCGCCATGATGCGACCGACGAACCCTTCCTCAATCAGCGGGGCGCAAGTCTCGTCGGCCGGACGGCAACGCTCTTAGAACCGATCGCCGAAGGCCGCGGCCGCATCCGCATCGATGATACGATCTGGCGGGTGACAGGCCCGAACCTCCCCATCGGAACGCAGGTGAAGGTGGTCGCAAGCAACGGGCGCGACCTGACGGTCGAGCCGCTCTGATCAGGCGACGCCGATCCGCAAGAGATCGTGAAAATGCACCAGGCCGGCCGGCTTGTTATCGTCATCGATGACGATCAGTGCGCCGATTTGATACTGCTCCAGCAATGCCAGCGCGCTTGTCGCAAGCGCCGTCGGCCTGACCGTCTTCGGCGTGCGCGTCATGACGTCGTCGACGCAAAGCTCGGACAGGTTGCGCGTCAAGTTACGGGCAATGTCACCTTCGGTAACGATGCCGCAGAGCCGCCCGTCCTCGTCCAGAACGCCGACGCAGCCGAAATGCTTGCGCGACAGCACGCGGATCGCCTCCGGCATCGGTGTCCCCTTCGCCACCAGCGGGACGCGGTCGCCGGTATGCATGACGTCGCCGACATGCATCAGGCTGGCGCCGAGCTTTCCGCCTGGATGGAAGACATGGAAATCCCGCGCCGTGAAGCCGCGCGCTTCAAGCAGCGCGATCGCGAGCGCATCCCCGAGGGCGAGCTGCATCAATGTCGATGTCGTTGGCGCAAGGCCGTTCGGGCATGCTTCCTGTTCGTTCGGGATCAGCAGTACGATGTCGGATGCCGTCGCCAGCGACGAGTGTTCGCTGCACGTGAGCGCGACCAGGGGGATGGAAAATCGGCGCGTATAGGCAATGATGCTGCGCAGTTCCGCGCTTTCGCCGCCCTTGGATATGGCGAGCACAAGATCGTCGCTCGCGATCATCCCAAGGTCGCCGTGATTGGCTTCCGCAGCGTGAACGAAAAACGCAGGCGTGCCCGTCGAAGCAAAGGTAGCAGCCAGTTTCGTTCCGATGTGTCCACTTTTGCCGACACCCGTTACGATGACACGACCGCTGATACTGCCGATCGTCTCCACCGCTTGAGAAAACGGCTCCCACAGACCGTCGCTCAAGGCGCGCTCCAGCGCTTCCAGTCCGCGTCTCTCCGTCTCGATCGTCCGCTTGGCGGATTCGAGCACACCGTTCTCAACAAGCTTGACTGCTTTTCTCATGGTCCTGCGTTAGCGCTTTTCATTTGAGGTGTCTACCCACGTCGTTTTGCAACCTGTGAACAGAGCCTCGCGGCCGCAACGAATGATTAACCACGAGGGTTTACGTTCGGGTAACGAATTGAAGCATGCCACGCGCGGAATCCGGATGGCCAAGGAAAGAGAGACGAGCAGTTTGACGCCGCTCTGCGCGGCGCGCTTTGCCGTGTCTTCTATCGCTTGCTTCGCTTTGTTTCTTCCACCTCACCCTGGTTTTGCTCAGTCCGCGCAAAACAGCACCGGCAGCGGCACATCCGGCTATTCGTCTGCATCTAGCGCGCAGTCCTACAGCAGTTCGCCGAATGCACAGCAGTTGCCCGCCAATGGCGCAGCCGACGGTAGCGATATCGCAAATCCCTCAGCCGATGGAATGAGCGGCACACCGCCCAGCTCAAACCAACAAGCCGGAACAACGATGGCAACCGGGACGACTGATCAGGATCCGTCCGGCGAGACGACCGGCTCCATTCTCGATGAGGACATTCGTCGCCTGAATACCCGCGAACCGGCAATCGATGACAGAAGGGCGCCACGCAAGCCGGAGGAAAACCTCTCAGGCCAGGAGACGCCGGGCATCCGCATCGGCACCTTCGTGCTGCGCCCTTCCGTTACCCAGTCGATCAACACCGAAACGACGAAGGACGGAGAGACAAAGGAGACGCGCGCTTTCCTCCAAACCGACGCCCACGCAACACTTGCCTCCGACTGGGCGCTCCATCAACTGATCGTCACGAGTGAGGGCACTTGGCAGCGCAATGTCAGCGGTACCGGCGAAGAACAGCCCGCCTTCGACATCGACGGGGACCTTCGACTCGACCTGCCGGACGATACGGTCGCTCATATCAAGGGCGGATACCGGTTTTATCGGGAAGATACCGACGATCCTGACGCAATCGCCGATGCCGAGCAGCAATCGGATGTGCAGGAGTTCTCAGCCGGCGCATCCATCGAGCGCGGTTTCGGCATCCTGCGCGGTACCGCGGCACTCGATCTGACCCGGACCATCTACTCCGACGCCGTGCTTTCGAACGGCACGAGGATCTCGCTCAGCGACCGCGATCAGACGTCCGGCACATTTCGGACCCGTGTCGGCTATGAGCTTTCGCCGGCCCTCATTCCCTTCGTCGAGGCCTCGGTCGGTAAGACTGTCTACGACGAAACCCGGGATTCGGCGGGTTTTGCGCGCTCCGGCAACAGCTACGGCGCCAAAGCTGGCGTCGAGGTCGATCTGGGAGAAAAGTTGAAGGGTGAAGTCGGTCTCGGCTACGAAACCGCAACCTTTGACGATAGCCGCCTCGAACCGATCGATACCGCAACCGTCGATGCAAACCTCCTCTGGTCGCCGCTGCGTGGAACCGACGTTCGTTTTGATCTATCGACCAGCATCCAACCCTCAACGACAGCTGGTCAGAGCGGCTATATCTCGCACGAACTGACAACGGCGGTCACGCATCAGCTGCGCGACAATCTCCAGGCAACGGTGCTGGGTGGGGTGACTTTGCGGGACTATCCGTCCGGCGGCAGCAGCGACGAGACGGTCTATACGGCGAGCGGCGGGCTCACCTGGAACATCAACCGCTATCTCGATTTCACCAGCACGCTGGGATACGAGCTGACGACGCGCGATGTGGGCGCCGACTCGCAGCAATGGCGAGCCGGCGTCGGTCTCAAGCTGAAACGCTAGGCTCAAAGGCCTTTCAGCAATGCCTTGAAACCGGCTTCGACGGTCGGGCGGATATCCGCACGTTCGAGTGCGAAGGCAACATTGGCTAGGATGAAGCCATCCTTCGCGCCGCAGTCATAGGTCGTGCCGCGGAAGTGGTAGCCTGCAAAATCCTGTTCCTTGAGCAGCTTCAGCATGCCGTCGGTCAGCTGGATTTCATTGCCGGCGCCGCGCTCCTGCGTCTCGAGGATCTTGAATATCTCAGGCTGCAGGATGTAGCGGCCGTTGATGAAGAAGTTGGAAGGTGCCGTCCCCTTGGCCGGCTTCTCGACCATGCCGGTGATGCGGAAGCCCTCGCCGATCGGTTCGCCGGCTCCCACGATGCCGTATTTATGCGCTTGCTCCGGAGCACATTCCTCGACGGCGATGATGTTGCCGCCGCTCTGGGCATAGAGATCGATCATGCCCTTCATGCAGCCCTTGCCTTCATTCTTCATGATCATGTCCGGCAGCAGCAGCGCGAAAGGTTCGTCGCCGACGATCTCACGGGCGCACCATACGGCGTGGCCGAGGCCGAGTGGCTCCTGCTGGCGGGTGAAGCTGACCGTTCCTGCTTTCGGAAGCTGATTGGCGAGCAGCGTCATTTCCGCCTGCTTGCTGCGTTCGCGCAGCGTCTGCTCGAGCTCGAAGTGAATGTCGAAATAATCTTCGATGATATGCTTGTTGCGGCCGGTCACGAAAACGAAGTGTTCAATGCCGGCTTCGAGCGCCTCGTCGATCACATACTGAATGATCGGTTTATCGACGACAGTCAGCATTTCCTTCGGAACGGCTTTGGTGGCCGGGAGGAAGCGTGTCCCCAAACCTGCAACCGGGAATACCGCTTTACGAACTTTTTTCTGCTGTCCCACTTAGACCTCCTGGGGGGGCTGGATCGCTTTTACACTCAAGCTATTTAGGGTGAACTAGATTAGAATCGCTACCGTTTTGCAAAGGATGACGGGAGAAGCCGGTCATGGTAAAGAATTTGTTGACTCCGTTCCGGTAGTGTCGGGTTTGGCCGGAAACTGCAACTCCGCCGCACGTGCAACGAAGATGACGGATACGACTGCCGATGACCCAGAACCGCAAATACTCCCTTCGTGGTCTTGCTCTCGCCCTCATGGTGACCGCTTCCGCAGGTCTGGCTCCCGATAGCGCGGCGGCCGACCAGCGGTTCCAGAAGTGGATCGCGGACTTTTATCAAACTGCCGCGCAAAATGGCATCAGCAAGGCAACCTATCGGAAAGCTTTCGCAGGCGTGACCGAACCGGACCCGACAGTCCTTGAAAAGGCGACCTTTCAGCCGGAATTCACGACCAAGATTTGGGACTATGTGGACTCCCGCGTCAACCCCTACACAGCCGAGATTGGCCGCAAAATGGCCACAAAGCATGCGTCGACCCTGACGGCGATCGAACGGCATTTCGGCGTCGACAAGAACATCATACTGGCGATCTGGTCGATGGAATCGAACTACGGCGCAGTCCTCACAAAGGACGACCGGCTGCACTATGTGCCACGCGCGCTTGCAACCCTTGCCTACGCGGACGACCGCCGCTCCAAATATGCCAAGAAGCAGCTCGTCGCTGCGCTGAAGATCCTGCAGAACGGTGATATCTCTGCCGATGGCATGACGGGATCCTGGGCAGGCGCCATGGGCCATACGCAGTTCATCCCGACAAGCTATCTGCTCTATGCCGTCGATGCCGACCGCAATGGTCATCGCGACATCTGGAATTCCGTGCCGGATGCACTTGCGACCTCGGCCAACCTTCTCGCAAAGAACGGCTGGGACACCGGCAGGACCTGGGGCTACGAAGTCTCGGTTCCGGCGAGCCTCGCAAAGCAGGTAGGCAAGACACATACGATCGCGCAATGGGCAGCGATGGGCGTCACCCGCCCCAACGGCAAGGGTTTTCGAGACGGCTCAACAAGGGCCGTCCTGAAGATGCCGGCTGGCGCCGGCGGTCCCGGCTTCCTGATGACCGCGAACTTTTTCACGATCAAGAAATACAACGCTTCCGACAGCTATGCGCTCGCCGTTGGCCTGCTTGCCGATGAAATTGCCGGTTATGGTGGCATGAAACAGCGCTGGCCGCGCCCGGAGGGCACGCTCGACATGAAGGAAAAATTCGAGCTGCAAAATCGCTTGAAGACGCTCGGCTATTACAACGGCGAGGTCGACGGCAATTTCGGTTCAGGTTCGAAAGCCGCAATTTCGGCGGTTCAAGAACGCCTCGGCATGCAGGCCGATGGCAAACCCTCGCTCCCGCTCCTGAATGCGCTCCGGCGCTAGAAAGGAGAAATCCGCGACATAGCTTTCATGGAGAGTGGACGTGCGTGTCCCCTCCATGCGAAAATGTCGCGAGATATGGGGCATGACGATGCGTAGATCGGGTGACAGGCTGAAACTGGGCTGGAGGACGCTGCTTTCCGCCGCTCTGGTGCTTTCCTTCGGCATCACCGCGCCCGTTGATTTTGCCGACGCGCAGGAGCGCTATTACTACCGCCGCTCGATCTTCGATTTCTTCACCGGCCGCCGCTACATCAACGAAGATTATGCGCCGCCGCCCGAGGTTCGACGCCCGCCGCAGCGTCAGCGCAAACGGACGCCGCTTGCGCCCAAACCCCCAACCGTCGCCACTGCGCGGCCTGTAGCGCCCGTCCTTCAGGAGCCGGTGGTCCAGAAACTCGAGAATGCCCAAAAGATCCTGATCGTCGGCGATTTTCTCGCAAGCGGCCTGGGCGATGGCATGACGGAAGCATTCAAGACTTCGCCCGGCGTGATCGTAGAGGCCCGAGGCAACGTCTCTTCGGGCCTGGTGCGCGACGATTATTACGACTGGCCCGAACAGCTCCTGAAGATAATGGACGAACTGAAGCCGGCGATGGTCGTCGTCATGATCGGCGCCAACGACCGGCAGCAGATGGTCATCGGCGGCGCCAAGGAGAAGTTCCGCACCGACGCCTGGTATGGCGAGTATCAGAAGCGTGTGCTGAACTTCGGCAAGGAAATAACGAACCGCAAGATACCATTGCTTTGGGTCGGACTCCCTGCTTTCGAATCGCCCTCGATGACGGCCGACGCCGTTCAGATGAACCAGCTCTATCGCAAGCAGGTGGAAAGCATCGGTGGCGAATTCGTCGACATCTGGGATGGCTTCGTGGACGAGAACGGACAGTTCGTCGTTACCGGTTCCGACATCAATGGTCAGCAGGTGCGCCTGCGCACCTCGGACGGCATCAATCTGACACAGGCCGGACGCCGCAAGGTCGCCTTCTATGTTGAAAAGCCGGCCCGCCGCCTTCTCGGCACCCAGGCAAGTCCCGACCTTGTGCGCCTCGACACCAGCAACCTGCCCCATCTCGGTCTGCCGTCGGACCCGGTCGCGCATACGCAGCCGATCAGTCTTTCGGACCCCAATCTCGATGGAGGAGCTGAGCTTCTCGGCGGCAGGCAGCCTCCGGCCACTTTGGCGAACTCGCCACGCGACATGCTCGTGCAGGAGGGCAAGATGGAGCCGGCCCCGGCAGGACGCGTGGACGACTACAGTCTTCCGGCCCTGAAAGAGCCGAAGCAGGTCTCGGCTAAATAAGCTTCAGTTCTTTGCCCGAGCGACGGTGCATGGAGATGAAATTTTCATGACGCTCGCCTTCGAACTCGAAGTCGGTCGAGCCTCGCCTTTCGAAGCCCTTGAACAGATGCCCTACAGACTGATCAATGATCGGCCGCCCGCAACCTCTTGCGAGCAGCGCGTTCTGTTCGGCTTTAAGCGAGAGCAATCAGCGCGGCAGAACCGTCGAGCCCATCAGCGCTTCATCGATCGCACGCGCTGCCTGGCGGCCCTCGCGGATCGCCCAGACGACCAGCGATTGGCCGCGGCGAACGTCGCCTGCCGTCCATAGCTTGTCGACCGAAGTCTTGTAGTCGTGGTCGTTGGCAACGACATTGGTCGAGCCACGGCGGTCGGTGTTGAGCGTCAGTTTGCCGTCCAGTTCCTTGAGCACGCTGTCAGTGAACGGTCCGCGGAAACCGATGGCGATAAAGGCGAGATCCGCCTTGATGACGAATTCCGTACCGGGAACCGGCTTGCGGCGCTCGTCGACTTCGCAGCACGTGACGCCTGTCAGCACGCCGTCTTCGCCGATGAACTCCAGCGTCGCCACCTGGAACTCGCGGACGGCGCCTTCGGCCTGCGACGAAGAGGTGCGCATCTTGGTTGCCCAGAACGGCCAAACGGCGAGCTTGTCTTCCTTCTCCGGCGGCTGCGGACGAATGTCGAGTTGCGTAACCTTCACAGCGCCCTGACGGAACGCCGTGCCGACGCAGTCCGAAGCGGTATCGCCGCCACCGACGACGACCACATGCTTGGCGCCCGCCAGGATCGGGTCCGACGCCCAGCCGACGCTGTCGATGTTTTCGCGGCCGACACGCTTGTTCTGCTGCACGAGATAGGGCATCGCGTCATGGACGCCGGCAAGTTCGATACCGGGAATGCCGGCTTCGCGCGGCGTTTCGGAGCCGCCGCAGTAAAGCACGGCATCGTAATCGGACAGTAATTGGTCGACCTTCATGTCGACGCCGACATTGACGCCGCAATGGAAGGTAACGCCCTCGCCCTTCATCTGCTCGACGCGGCGATCGATGAAGTTCTTCTCCATCTTGAAGTCGGGAATGCCGTAGCGCAGCAGGCCGCCAGGGCGGCTTTCGCGTTCGTAGACATGGACCTCATGGCCGGCGCGGCCGAGCTGCTGGGCAGCCGCCATACCAGCGGGACCGGAGCCGATGACCGCGACCTTCTTGCCGGAATGGACCGTTGCCGGCTGCGGACGGATGAAGCCGAGCTCGTAAGCCTTGTCGGCAATTGCCTGCTCGACCGTCTTGATCGCAACCGGCGCATCTTCGAGGTTCAGCGTGCAGGCTTCTTCGCATGGCGCCGGGCAGACACGACCGGTGAACTCCGGGAAGTTGTTGGTCGAATGCAAGTTCTGGATCGCCGCTTCCCAATTGTTGTTGTAGACGAGGTCGTTCCAGTCCGGAATTTGGTTATGGATCGGGCAGCCGGTCGGGCCATGGCAATAGGGGATGCCACAGTCCATGCAGCGCGCGGCCTGTTTCTGCACTTCCTGGTCCGACATCGGGATCGTGAATTCGCGGAAATGCCGGATACGATCCGACGCCGGCTGATATTTCGCCACCTGCCGGTCGATTTCCAGAAACCCTGTGACCTTACCCATATTTTCGTCCCTCATCATCTTAAAGCCCAAGACCCAAAGGTCCCCAGTACCAGTAGGCCAGTCCCATGACTGCGCCCAGGGCTACGAATTCCGTTTCAAGGCCGCCGCCGGCAAAAGAGGTTCCGGCGGAAACTGCGACGGCGAGGCACAGAGAGATGAAGGAATGAAGCAGCGAAAACCGATTTTTCATCATCGTTCTTTCCAGCATCCTCCATGCCGCTCGTCAGAGCAGTGGCTGATTTAGCGATTTAGAGCACTCACTCCGCGGCGATCCCCATCCGGCTCCGCTCCATTTCCTCGAGCGCACGACGGTACTCGACCGGCATGACCTTGCGGAATTTCGGACGATAGTCGACCCAGTTGTCCAGGATCTGCTTGGCGCGAGTCGAGCCCGTGTAGTGCAGATGGTTGGAGATCAGCTGGTAAAGGCGCTCCTCGTCGTGACGCGTCATGTCGCCGGAGACGTCGACGCGTCCCTTGTGCATGAGATCGCCGCCGTGATGGTGCAGCTTCTCCAGCATGTCGTCCTCTTCGGGAACCGGTTCGAGTTCGACCATCGCCATGTTGCAGCGCTTGGCGAAGTCGCCGGCCTCGTCGAGAACGTAGGCGACGCCGCCGGACATGCCGGCGGCAAAGTTGCGGCCCGTTGCGCCGAGCACGACCACCACGCCACCCGTCATGTATTCGCAGCCGTGGTCGCCCACGCCCTCGACAACGGCAATGGCGCCTGAGTTGCGCACCGCGAAACGCTCGCCCGCAACACCGCGGAAGTAGCACTCGCCTTCAGTCGCACCGTAAAGCACGGTGTTGCCGACGATGATGGAATCTTCAGCGACGATCTTCGAGTTCTCCGGGGGCCGGATGATGATCTTGCCGCCCGAAAGGCCCTTGCCGACATAGTCGTTGCCGTCGCCGATGAGGGTGAAGGTGACGCCGCGCGCGAGGAAGGCACCGAACGACTGACCGGCTGTCCCCTTGAGTGTGACGTTGATCGTGTCGTCCTTCAGGCCGCGGTGGTTGTAGCGCTTCGCAACCTCGCCAGAGAGCATGGCGCCCGCCGAACGGTCGACATTCTTGATATCGACTTCGAAGGCGACCGGCGTCTTCGAGGAGAGCGCAGGCTCGGCCTTCTCGATCAGCTTGCGGTCGAGAATGTCGTCGATCGGGTGCTTCTGACGCGCCGTCCAGTAGGTCTCTTCCTTTGCTGCATCAACCTTGTGGAAGATGCGGCTGAAGTCGAGCCCCTTGGCCTTCCAGTGCGACAGCATCTCGTCCTTCTCAAGCAGTTCCGAAGCGCCGATGATGTCATCGAGCTTGGTGAAGCCGAGCGAGGCCAGGATTTCGCGCACTTCGTTGGCGACGAAGAAGAAGTAGTTGATGACGTGCTCGGGTGTGCCCTTGAAGCGCTTGCGCAGAACCGGGTCCTGCGTCGCAACCCCTACCGGACAGGTGTTGAGGTGGCACTTGCGCATCATGATGCAGCCCGCGGCAATCAGCGGCGCGGTTGCGAAGCCGAACTCGTCGGCGCCCAGCAGCGCGCCGATGATGACATCGCGGCCGGTCTTCAGGCCGCCGTCCACCTGCAGGGCGACACGCGAGCGCAGCCCGTTCAGCACCAGCGTCTGCTGGGTTTCGGCGAGGCCGATTTCCCAAGGGCTGCCGGCATGCTTCAGCGAAGTGAGCGGCGACGCACCCGTGCCGCCGTCAAAGCCGGCAACGGTGATGTGGTCGGCGCGCGCCTTGGCAACACCGGCGGCGACCGTGCCGACGCCGACTTCCGAGACGAGCTTGACCGAGACGTCGGACGTCGGGTTGACGTTCTTCAGGTCGTAGATCAGCTGCGCCAGATCTTCGATCGAATAGATGTCATGATGCGGCGGCGGCGAAATCAGCCCGACGCCGGGCGTCGAATGACGGGTCTTGGCGACCGTCGCATCGACCTTGTGACCCGGCAGCTGGCCGCCTTCGCCGGGCTTTGCACCCTGCGCAACCTTGATCTGCAGCACGTCGGCATTGACAAGATATTCGGTCGTCACCCCGAAGCGTCCCGAAGCGATCTGCTTGATCGCCGAGCGTTCCGGGTTCATCGAGCCATCGCGCAGCGGCATGTAGCGGTCGGACTCTTCGCCGCCTTCGCCGGTGTTCGACTTGCCGCCGATCTTGTTCATTGCGATTGCGAGCGTCGTGTGCGCCTCGCGGCTGATCGAGCCGAAGGACATCGCACCCGTCGAGAAGCGCCTGACGATATCGGCAGCCGGTTCGACCTCGTCGATCGATACCGGTTTGCGGCCGAGCTGCCCTGCGCTCTTGACCTTGAACAGGCCGCGGATGGTGTTCATGCGCAGCGCCGTGGTGTTCACCATTTCGGAGAATTCGCGGTAGTGATCCTCGGCATTGCCGCGAACGGCATGCTGAAGGGCTGCAACAGCGTCCGGCGTCCAGGCATGGCTTTCGCCACGCATGCGAAAGGCATATTCGCCGCCAATGTCGAGCGTGCTTGCAAGCAACGGGTCGCGGCCGAAGGCGGCCGTATGGCGAGCAACGGTTTCCGTGGCGATCTCTTCCAGCCCGACGCCTTCGATCATCGTTGCGGTGCCGAAGAAATACTTGTCGACGAATTCCGACTGCAGTCCGATCGCATCGAAGATCTGCGCACCGCAATAGGACTGATAGGTCGAGATGCCCATCTTCGACATGACCTTGAGGATGCCTTTGCCGACCGCCTTGATGTAGCGGTAGACGATTTCGCTGGCGTCCACTTCCTTCGGAAATTCGCCCTTGGCATGCATGTCGAGCAGCGTGTCGAAGGCGAGATACGGGTTGATCGCTTCAGCACCATAGCCCGCGAGCAGGCAGAAGTGATGCACTTCGCGCGGCTCGCCGGTCTCGACGACAAGACCGACCGACGTTCGAAGCCCCTTGCGGATCAGGTGATGGTGGACGGCAGCGGTCGCAAGCAGCGCCGGGATCGCGATGCGATCTGGCCCGATCTGACGGTCGGAGAGCACGATGATGTTGTAGCCGCCCTTGACCGCCGCTTCGGCGCGCTCGCAGAGACGGTCGAGCATATCCGGCATGCCTTCGGCACCACGCTCGACATCATAGGTGAAGTCGAGTGTCTTGGTATCGAAACGGTCTTCCGTGTGACCGATCGAGCGGATCTTTTCGAGATCGCCGTTGGTCAGGATCGGCTGGCGCACTTCGAGACGCTTGGCGTTGGCCATGCCGGTATGGTCGAGGATGTTCGGCCGCGGCCCGATGAAGGAAACCAGGCTCATGACAAGCTCTTCGCGGATCGGATCGATCGGCGGGTTCGTGACTTGGGCGAAGTTCTGCTTGAAGTAGGTGTAGAGCAGCTTCGACTTGTCGGACATCGCCGAAATCGGCGTATCCGTACCCATCGAGCCGATCGCTTCCTGACCCGTCGTCGCCATCGGCGACATCAGGATTCTCGTGTCTTCAGTTGTGTAGCCGAAGGCCTGCTGGCGGTTGAGCAGCGAAACATCGCGGCGCAGCGCACGCGGTTCGACCGGCTTCAGGTCTTCCAAAATAAGCTGAGTACGGTCGAGCCAGCTGCGATAGGGATGCTGGGTCGCAAGCTGCGACTTCACCTCGTCATCCGAGATGATGCGGCCTTCTTCCATATCGATCAGCAGCATCTTGCCGGGCTGCAGGCGCCACTTCTGGACGATGTTTTCTTCCGGAACCGGCAGCACACCCGCTTCCGACGCCATGATGACACGATCGTCATTGGTGACGAGATAGCGCGCCGGACGCAGGCCGTTGCGGTCGAGCGTCGCGCCGATCTGCTTGCCGTCGGTGAAGGCGACAGCAGCCGGCCCGTCCCATGGCTCCATCAAGGCAGCGTGGTATTCGTAGAATGCCTTGCGCTCAGCCGCCATCGACTGGTTGCCAGCCCAGGCTTCCGGGATCAGCATCATCACCGCATGCGACAACGAATAGCCGCCGCGCACGAGGAACTCGAGCGCGTTATCGAAACAGGCTGTGTCCGACTGGCCTTCGTAGGAGATCGGCCAGAGCTTGGAAATGTCCTCGCCGAAGAGCGGTGAAGACACCGACGCCTGACGCGCCGCCATCCAGTTGACGTTGCCGCGCAGCGTGTTGATTTCACCGTTGTGGGCAACCATGCGATAGGGATGCGCCAGCTTCCAGGACGGGAAGGTGTTGGTCGAGAACCGCTGGTGCACGAGGGCAACCGCGCTTTCAAACCGCGGGTCCGACAAGTCCTTATAATAAGCGCCGACCTGATAGGCGAGGAACATGCCCTTATAGACGACGGTGGATGACGAAAGCGACACCGGGTAGAAGTTGCTCTCCTCGCCTTCGAACTCGTCGTAGATGCGGTTGGAGATCACCTTGCGGAGCGTGAAGAGGCGGCGCTCAAACTCGTCGTTCGTCGCGGCATCCTCGCCGGTACCGATGAAGACCTGAACATGATGCGGCTCGGTGGCGGCGATATCCGGCGCCTTGGAGAGCGACGAGTTGTCGACCGGCACGTCGCGGAAGCCGAGGAAGACCTGGCCTTCCTCGGTGATCACATCCTGGATCACTTTCTTGAAGTGCTCGATCTGCTGTTCGTCGGGCGGCATGAAGATATGGCCCATGCCGTATTCACCGGCCTTCGGCAGGATGACGCCCTGCTTTGCCATTTCCTCACGGAAGAAACGGTCCGGAATCTGCACGAGAAGACCGGCGCCATCGCCCATCAGCGGGTCAGCACCGACGGCACCGCGGTGCGTCAGGTTTTCGAGGATGAAAAGGCCGTCCTTGACGATCTGGTGCGACTTCTGGCCCTTCATATGCGCGACGAAGCCGACGCCGCAGGCGTCATGCTCGTTGCGCGGATCGTATAGACCCTGTTTTCGCGGCAAACCGGAGGCGGATTTACGCGTATTGGCCGTTGCGCGCGCGTCTGCTGCTGCGAACTGGTCAAAACCCGTGGATGGCGTCTTCGTCATCTTTCCCTCCTGTCAAAGCCCGCGAGCGGGCGTCTCTTTGTCGCGCGCCGTCCCTTGATATGGGGTTCGGCGCGTGACAGCGCTGTTGCATTGTCGAAGATCCGGTCGCGTTGGCCCGCCAAAAGCGAGCCGCCGCGCTCCGCGCCTGCCAGTCGCCGCAGCGCTGCCAAGGCTGCGCTCGAGTGGACTATAGCGTGAAACCCTGCAAAGGTCAGGGCTTTCGGCGCCTCTTCGGCCGTAAAGGCCAAAATAGGACAGCAACACTGTCCTAATTCATCAGTTCTATGCCAGAAACCTATGCGCTCCGCAAGAGCGCGCGATTAAAAAATCGTCGATTTGCGACGGAAGATTGCCAAACGGACGAAAATGACGAAATTAAATTACCCGGCGCCGCACTATTTTGTTTATTGATTGCGGAATTCAATTTTTGTGATGCATTGCGACGCAGATGTTTGATCGCGTGAAGCTTTGGCGTAATGTCCCTGCCGAACTTGCCAACCCCACATTTCCCTAACGGTTCTTCCATGTATTTTGCTTCCGACAACTGGGCTGGCGCCCATGAATCTATTGCCCAACGCCTGCTCTCGGCTTCCGCCGGTTTCGCGTCCGCATACGGCACCAGCGATCTCGATAAAAAAGTCGAGGCACGCTTTTGCGAGGTCTTCGAGCGTGAAGTCGCCGTCTTTTTTGTCGCGACGGGTACGGCTGCGAATTCCCTTTCGCTCGCCAGCGTCCAGCGCCCCGGCGGCGTCACCTTTTGTCATTCGGAGGCCCATGTCATCGAGGATGAATGCGGCGCACCGGAATTTTTCTCCGGCTCCGCCCGCCTTGTTGCCGTGCCCGGTGCGTCCGGCAAGATCGATCCGGCAAAGCTTTCGGCGAAGATAGCAGGCTTCCCTGAGGATGCCGTGCATCACGGCCGCGCCAGTGCCATCACCATCACCCAGGCGACCGAGATTGGTACGGTCTACACGTTGCCGGAAATCGGCGAGATTTCAGCCATCGCAAAGAAGCGGAACCTGGCTCTTCATATGGACGGCGCCCGCTTCGCGAATGCGCTCGTCGCGCTTGGCGCAACGCCTGCCGAAATGACATGGAAACGCGGGGTGGACATGCTTTCCTTCGGCGGCACCAAGAACGGTTGCTGGTGCGCGGAGGCGATCGTCTTCTTTCATTCGGATCAGGCCAAAGAGATGCCTTTTATCCGAAAGCGTGCGGCGCAGCTCTTCTCCAAGTCGCGCTTCATCGCCGCCCAGTTCGACGCGTATTTCGACAACGATCTCTGGCTCGATCTTGCCCGCCATGCGAACAGCATGGCCGATGGCCTCCGTGGCGGCATCGGCGCCAGCAATTCCGCCAGGCTCGCCTGGCCCACCGCCTCCAACGAAGTCTTCGCCGTCGTCACCAAGAGCGCGGCGAGAACTGCTGAAAATAGGGGGGCGACGTTCTACGAGTGGCCGATTCCGGCCGCAACGCCTGACCTCGTTAACGACAACGAGACGCTGATCCGCCTCGTCACCAGCTTCGCCACGACAAAAGCCGATGTCGACGGCTTCCTGAAGTGCCTGGCGGCATAAAGCCCGGCAGCACCTAGTTCTGATGGCCGTAGACGGCGGATTGCGGGGCACCGTGATCCGCCTTTTCCGCTTCGTGCCCGATCACAAGGATCATCATTACACAGGCCACCAGCCCGGATACGAATAGTGCGCCATACATCATCGGTCCGTCCTTTCTTGCCCCGAACGACGACCAGATTGGATCCTAACGTAGAAGCCGGAATCTAACCAAATAGCTAAGCGACAAGGTTGAGAGGGGCTTAAAATGGCAGGCAACCGGTTAACCGCTGACAGCGACCGCCGTTTAAAATTCGTCCGCTGCTGCTGGAACTTTTCGGGAACAACTTCATTGATAGCTAGAAAGGTGAAAAGCGATGAAAAAGTTAGCTGTCGTGCTCATCTCAGCTGTGACTGCATTGACCAGTGTTCCGCCTGCCGAGGCATTTCCTGCGATCAATCTCGAAAAGCCGAAAGTCGTATCGAACATAGAGCAGGTTCGGGATCGCGACTGGAGCGGATGGAGCAATTTTGCTAGGCGCCGCTATCTTAAGAGTATGCGTAGCAATCGCGGCGCATACTATGGCGGTTCTCGTGGTTATCGCTCCAACAGATATTATGGCCGCCGATACCGCGATTATGACAATGACAACGACGCCGCCGCAATCATCGGCGGATTGGCGCTCGGCGCGATCGTCGGCGGTGCGTTGGCTCAGCCACGCTACTATGGCCCCCCGTCCTCCTATGCTTATGGCGGCAACGGTCATACGCGCTGGTGCTACAGCCGATATCGCTCCTATAGGGCCTGGGATAATACGTTCCAGCCGTACTATGGCCCGCGCCGGCAGTGCGTTTCGCCCTATTGATCGGCAAGCAACCGAAACTTGATCGGCAAGCACCCGAAACCCGCCGCCCGGCGGGTTTCTATTTTTGTGCGCCCGATCGCAGGCCCCGCACCTTCCCAAGAATGTCCTCCGAAAGCGCCGACACCAGCGCCTGATCGGCCCCTTTGCGCGGCACGAGCACGAATTCCACATCCTCCAGCAGCGGCAGCCTTGCCGTGCCGATCTCTTTCAATCCCGAGGGGGCCATGCTGCGCGGCTGCACCAGTACTCCCATTCCCGCCCGCGCCGCGGCCGTAAGCCCGCTCAGGCTGCCGCAGGTGCAGACGATCCGCCAAGGCACCTGCATTCGGCTGAGGGCCTCGAGCGCAATGCTGCGCGTCACACTTGGCGGCGGGAAGGCGATCAGCGGCAGCGGCCCTTGTGCGAGCACATGGTCCGGATCGCGCGCCAGCCAGACCAGCGGCTCGCGATAGACAAGCCGGCCGCGGGCATCGCCGAGCCGGCGTTTGGCAAGCACAAGATCGATCTCGCCATTGTCCTGCATCTCGTAAAGCGCACCCGACAACGCGACTGTCAACTCCAGATCGACCGATGGATGCGACCGCACGAAATCCTCCAGCACGGCCGGGAGCTGGCTGGTCACAAAGTCTTCCGAGACGCCGAGGCGGAGGCGGCCGCGCAGACTGTTCTCCTTGAAAAGCGATTGAACCTGCCCTTCGATCGAAAGCATCAGGCGCGCATGCGAAAGCAGCGCCTCGCCATCTCCGGTGAGCACGACCTTGTGGGTGTCGCGCGCGAGAAGCCTTCGCCCGAGTGAAGTTTCCAGCCGCTGGAGGTGCTGGCTGACGGTCGATTGACCGAGACCCAAACGCTCTGCAGCGAGCGTGAAACTGCCCATCTGCTCGACGGCGACGAAGCTGCGCAATTGCGTGAGATCAAGCATGGGCATCCCAATTCGCGATAACTGTTATTCCTTGCATCCTGATTCATAATGGACGACAAAACAACGAAATTCTAAAAATGCCGAGAAAGCATCATGCGCCGCTTCTTGCCCGATACCTTCACGATCCTGCTCGTTTGCACCGTCATTCTTGCCTCGCTGCTTCCGGCAAGCGGCATTTTCGCGGATTATTTCGGCGTCGCCACCGGACTTGCCATCGCCCTGCTGTTCTTCCTGCATGGCGCCCGGCTATCCAGCGACGTCGTCATTGCAGGCATCCTGCACTGGCGGCTGCACCTCGTCATTCTTCTGACGACATTCGCCATCTTTCCGCTGCTCGGCATGGCGCTCGGCCTCATCCCGGATTCGATCCTGCCGCAGCCGCTTTACCTCGGCATCCTTTTCCTGTGCGTCCTGCCATCCACGGTGCAATCCTCGATCGCCTTCACCTCGATGGCAGGCGGCAATGTGCCGGCCGCCATTTGCTCGGCCTCCGCTTCCAACATCTTCGGCATGTTCCTGACGCCGCTTCTCGTCGGCCTGCTCTTTTCCGTCGGCGGCCATGGCGGCTTTTCCTGGGACGCGCTGGAGCAGATCCTGCTGCAATTGCTTGCTCCCTTCGTGGCAGGCCAGATCCTGCAGCCCTGGATAGGCAATTGGATCCGCGCGAAGAAGAAAATCCTGATGCCGGTCGATCGCGGATCGATCCTGATGGTCGTCTATCTCGCCTTCAGCACGGCGGTCGTCGAGGGCCTGTGGCACACCTTCTCGGTAAGAGACATCGCGGTCGTCGTCGTGCTCGACATGTTGCTGCTCGCAATCGTCCTTTTGCTCACCATGCATGGCAGCCGCCTTGTCGGCTTCAACAAGGCCGACGAGATCACCATCACCTTCTGCGGCTCGAAGAAGAGCCTGGCAAGTGGGGTGCCGATGGCGAGCGTCATTTTCGCCGGCCAGTCGATCGGTGCCATCGTTCTGCCGTTGATGCTCTTCCACCAGATCCAGCTGATGGTCTGCGCGGTGATCGCGCAAAAATATGCCGCAGCGGCTGCGCATCAGATAACAAAAGAGGAAGCTGAAGAGGCTGCGAGCCCAGCCTGATCCGCGGCCAACAAAAAGCGGCGCCCCAACGGAGCGCCGCCTGTCTTTTCCTATCCTGGGAGGGATCGGTTAGTTGGCGACCTGAGCCTCGATAGCCTTCGGCGCGCTTACCGGCTCTGCGGCAATCGCGATCTTGCGTGGCTTCATGGCTTCGGGGATGCTGCGAAGTAGGTCGATATGAAGCAGGCCGTTCTTCAGCGAAGCGGCGGTCACCTCGACATGATCGGCAAGCTGGAAGCGGCGCTCGAAGGCGCGCTTGGCAATGCCGCGATAGAGGAACTCACTGCCCTCGGCGTTCTCTTCGCTCTTTACGCCCTTGACGGTCAGCGCGTGAGCTTGAGCCTCGATGGAGATTTCGCTTTCGTCGAAACCGGCAACGGCCATGGTGATGCGGTAGGTGTTCTCACCGGTGCGCTCGATATTGTAGGGCGGATAGGTATTGCCCTGATCCGGCTGAGCCAGGCTGTCGAGCATGGTGAAGAGACGGTCGAAACCGACGGTCGAACGATAGAGTGGAGAAAAGTCGACGTGACGCATGATGTCCTCCTTAAGGAAGCGACGTGTTGCGATAATGCCCCTGAAACCCCATATTCGGCAGCTTCGGGACGGTTCAGCGGACCCGTTTGGCACCCGCAGAATTCAGATGGTGATCGACTTTCCGCAGTTCAAGACCCTTTTGAAGCCCGGTGAACGGGGCATGAACGCGAGGTTCGGCATGCGTTCAGCAGCACCTCTGTAGAAGTAGCAACTGTCGGGTGATTAAACCGCCCGATGGCTGAAGTGCATCGTCCCTTCTTCTTCAGTCCGATTTTACGGCCGGCGCCGGGCACCCCTCACATCGCCCCGCCGGTCTCTTTTTATTCGCTCCGCGCTTAACAGTTGATTTTCCGTCTCCGTGCATTATCCCCTAGACTCAAGGCGGCATCGAAAGCAGCGGCTCATGGACAGCGTCCTTATTTCGACACCTGACAATCCGGTCCCGGAAAACCGTACCGAAGGCTATTTCGAGACGCATGACGGCTGGAAGCTGCGCTATGCGGTGTTCCGCTCCGATGCCCCCGCTGCAAAAGGCACGGTCGTCATCCTGCAGGGACGCAACGAATACATTGAGAAATATTTCGAGACGATCGGCGATCTAACGGCGAAGGGCTACTGGGTTGCGATCTTCGATCTTCGTGGCCAGGGCGGCTCGCCACGGCTGATCAAGAAACGACAGCATGGCCATGTGAGGCGCTTTTCCGATTACGAGCGAGACCTCGACACCTTTCTGGAAAAGGTGGTGCTGCCCGACACCCGCCTGCCCTTCTACCTGCTCGGCCATTCGACCGGTGGCCTGATTGCGCTTTCGGCGGCCCCCTATCTTGCAACACGCATTGAACGCATGGTGCTTTCCGCGCCCTTCATCGGCCTGATCGGCCAGGCAGCGTCCGCATCGACCATCCGCCGCCTGGCCGCGACGGCTTGCTCGCTCGGATTTGGCTCGCTGCCATTGAGCCGCAAGCTACGGGAGCTTCCTTTCCAGGACAATCCGCTGACATCGGACGAGGTGCGTTTCGAGCGCAACATTGCAATGATGAGGGATCATCCGGAACTGATGCTCGGCCCGCCGACCGCGCGCTGGGTCCATGAATCCTTCAAGGCGATCGACAAGGTACTCATGCCGAGCCACCTCTTTTCGATTACCATCCCGACGATCGTCATTGCCCCGACCCGCGACGGCGTCGTGCCCTATATCGCGCAGGAACGGCTTTCGCGCTATTTCCGCGCAGCCCAGCTCGTACCCATCAATGGCGCGCGGCACGAGATTTTTCAGGAGCGCGACGCCTACCGCGCCGCAGCACTCGCCGCGTTCCATGCGTTTATTCCAGGCAGCGACGCCGAGACCGCTGAAGAGGTCGAAGGATTCGGCGTCTAAACGGATGGCGACTTAGCGCTGCAGGATCGCAAGTGCCTGGTCGTAAACAGCACGGCTGCCGGCGGCGATGATCGAGCCACCGTTTTCGGGCCGCCCGCCGTCCCAGGTCGTGATGATGCCGCCCGCATTTTCGATCACCGGAATGATCCCGCCGACATCGTAGGGCTTGAGGCCGTTTTCGATCACGAGATCGACATGGCCGGCCGCGAGAAGTGCGTAGGCATAGCAATCCGTGCCATAGCGGAAGAGCCGGACCTGGCGTTCGATCTCACGATATTTCTCCATTTCCAAGCCGGTGAAGAGATGCGGCGAAGTGGTGAAGAGGATCGCGTTCGAAAGCGTGCCGCAATCGCGTGTCTTCAAGCGCCGTTCGCCCTCCGGTCCGCAATAGATCGAGCCGTTCTCATCCGCGAAATAGCGCTCGCCGGTGAAGGGCTGCTCGATCATGCCCATGATCGCCCGGCCGTTCTTCTGTAGCCCGATCAGCGTTCCCCATACCGGCACGCCGGAAATGAAGGCCCGCGTGCCGTCGATAGGATCGATGACCCAGACATAATCACGGTCCAGGCCAACATTGCCGTGTTCCTCGCCAAGAATGCCATGATTGGGAAAATGCTCTTCAATCAGCTTGCGGATTGCCGCTTCCGCTGCCCGATCGCCCTCGGTAACGGGATCAAAGCCACTCGAAAGCTTGTTCGTCACATCGAGGCCGGATCGGAATCGCGGCAGTGTCTCGGCCTTGGCGGCTTCCGCCAGGCGATTGAAGAACGAGCGGTCAGGAAGCATGGATGATCCGTTTTTTGGGCGGTGTGGCACGCATTTCTTAGCGGAGTTGCGTTCGAATGCAAATCTACCAGGCATTTTCTCGATATCTGCCTAAAGATTTTGCATTGCAAAATAATGATTGACAATTGTGCAGCGCAGCAGTAGCTTCTTCATACAGTCTTCTGACTGTAAATACCCTCCTTGGGTGTTTCCTCCCTAGACTTAGCCGCGCTGAACAGCGCGGTTCTTTTTTGAGCGACTGTCCGGGAGCTTATTCGGCAGCAAGCGCCGTATCGGTTGCAAACTGCTCCACGTAGCTGGCCATCTGCCGCATGAAGCCTGTGACGGCGTTGACGATCAGCGGAAAATCCGTGTGCTTTTCCAACGTCACTTCGTCCACGTAGATCGCCCGATTCACCTCGATCTGCAGGGCGTGCAGCCCGCGCGCCGGCCGGCCGTAATGCTCGGTGATAAAGCCGCCGGCATAGGGCTTGTTGCGGATGGCGGTAAAACCCATCTCCTCGAGAATACTGATCGCCGTACGCGAAAGTTCGGCCGATGCGCTGGTACCATACCGGTCGCCGATGATGAAGTCGGGCCGCGCATTGCTGCCTGCGACGCGGACATTGCCCGGCATCGAGTGGCAATCGATCAGCACGCCGAAGCCGAATTGCACGTGGGTGCGCGCAATCAGCCGGCGCAGCGCGGCGTGGTAGGGTTTGTAGATGCTCTCGACCCGATCGAGCCCTTCCTGCACCGGCAGCCGCCGGGCATAGATTTCCATATTCTCGGCAACGATGCGCGGAATGGTGCCGAGCCCGCCTGCCACGCGCAGCGAATTGATGTTCGCAAAAGGCGGCAACAGGCCATCGAACATGCGCGGGTCGAGTTCGTAAGGTTCGCGGTTCACATCCAGATAGGCGCGCGGGAAATTGGCGAGAAGCAGAGGGGCGCCAAGCAGGCTGGCGGCTGAAAAGAGCTCATCGACATAGTGATCCTCCGACCGGCGGATGGAGATGCCTTCGAGCCGCGACTGGGCGATAAATTCCGGTGGATAAATGCGGCCGCTGTGGGGAGAATTGTAAACGAAGGGAATGGTCTGCGACACGGGCTCACGGATCTCAAAAAGCTCGTACTCGCGAATTTCCGGCACCTTTTTCCCTCTTAACCATGTCACAGGACGGCTGCTTCGCCCATGTTGCCAGTTGCCTCACCGCAAGTCCATACTATGTAGCGGGGATGACAGCCTTGGGCAGGCAATTCACCGGTTGTTTACTGGCTAAAGTCTAGTGTAAATAGCTGGCGCCTCCCACCAAAAACCTATTCACCAATCGGTCTGGATAATGACTCAGAAGATACTGCTCGCTGAAGACGACAACGACATGCGCCGCTTTCTGGTAAAGGCGCTCGAAAAGGCCGGTTACAAGGTTCTTTCCTACGATAACGGCGCAAGCGCCTATGACAGGCTCCGGGAAGAGCCCTTCTCCCTGCTCCTGACCGATATCGTCATGCCGGAAATGGATGGCATCGAGCTCGCACGCCGTGCGACCGAGCTCGACCCGGACCTCAAGGTCATGTTCATCACCGGTTTTGCGGCCGTTGCACTGAACCCTGATTCGAAGGCGCCGAAGGATGCAAAGGTGCTTTCCAAGCCTTTCCATCTTCGCGATCTCGTCGATGAAGTGAACAAAATGCTTGCCGCATAAGGCTTGCGGGCGGCGGGTCACAAAACTTCAAAAAAGCCTATTGACGGCTCCCAAGGTTTTGTGATCTATGCGCCGCCATCGGATGGGCGTGTAGCTCAGCGGGAGAGCACTACGTTGACATCGTAGGGGTCACAAGTTCGATCCTTGTCACGCCCACCATTCGATCCTCTTGAAATTACAGAGGACTTCGTCAAACCGCTGATTGACGAGTTATCTTCCAGGACGTGAGCAGTCGTGCGTTACGACGCAAAACTGCTCCCTTGCCCAACACGGCTCACACAAGCCAGCCAAAACCCCATCAAATACTTTACTTCGTAAGCGTGGCGTCTTCAGATAGAGTTGCTGCGGTTTGCAAGTTCGGCGTCTCAGGGATTGCTGCGATGAAAAACATCGTGAACGCATAAACTGAGAACAACGTCAGCACCGCGGTCAATCGAATCATTCAGTATCTCCTTATTCACACGGACAGCTTGACCCATATCGGGGTTTTCCAAAACCGTTTTCTGAACGGGAGATGAACAAAAACTTGTGACGGGCCATTTTAACGATATTTTTACAACACATTTTGGAGAGTCTCACCTTTTCCCGCGGGTGCTTATAAGCCGGAAGAAGGAGGGTTTTTGATCGCGAAGGAGGTATTGCTCCATTCGAGCTAATCCTGTGAATAGCGGGAATCGACGCCGGCGGGCTGGACATTAGCAAAGAGAAATGTTTGCTTGGGAAGGCTGGCTGAGGGGCCGGCGGTTGGGGGTAAGCGATGAATATCGAAGAACTGCTCGACATGCAGGAGCGCGGAATACGCGACCGGATCCTCGGCTACGCTTTAAGCGACAATCCCATGTCGCGACCGGAATTGATGCCGATCCGTGATGCTTGGGAGCTTGAAGTCTGGTACGCCCGCTACGAGGCATGGCGCTTCGGTTGGGCCGTCGAGGACGCCAGCCGGTGCCACTGAGCGTTTGAATGGGCGAAGGCCCCGCGCAAGCAAGAGGTAAGATACAGAGGCCGGCCGTCGCTGTTGACGGCCACGCTTCCCGGAACGGGCCGCTATCCCTGCAGCGGCCCGTTTTCTTTGAGCGCGGCAAATTTCGGACACAGAAACATGCGACCCCCGTCCGGTAAACCAGCATGACAGGATTCCTGAACAGATGAGACTGACAGTGATTGCAGCTGCGGCGCTTTCCGCCGCAGCTTTCGCCTCCGGCGCCAACGCCGCCTCCCAGAATTTTCCAGGCGCCGGCGTTTCGACACTTACAGGCAAATGCGCAAAGCTCGTCGTTGGCAACGTGGATGCAACGAAGGGCTGCAAGGGCGAACTCGCCAGCGTGGGACTGCCGAACGGCCAGGTGACCTTCATCTTCACCTCAGGCGGGAAGATGCTTGGCTTCCAGGGCGATGGCACCGCGATCAAGCCGGCATCTAATGGCAATGCCAGGATTCCGCTCAAGATGGTGACAACCGGCGTCGGCGAGAAGATGACGGGCCAGGTCAAGGTGGCAGGCACCTGCACATTCGGCAACCCTTACGGCGGCAAGCCGGTCGTGATCGAATGCTCCGCGGAAAGCAAGGATACGGCCTTTACCGGCAGTTTCCGCACCAGCGGTAAGGCTCCGAAGCAGAAATAGACCTCAGGCGCACCACCCACCGGCGGCGCCAGGCTTGCGGGCAAGACCCTCGGTAATCAGTTGAGTGCCCAAGGAGCGGCCGCCGCGCGAAATCACGTGCGGCGCACCGGAACTGTCGGGCTTGCCGGCAGCGTTCATGATGAAGGGCCCGGCATTCAGAAATTTGAGCAGCCTCGATTTTGCGGCAAAGCCGATCCTCCGCTCGCCTTCGCAACGCGCGGCGCCGACATCCGGCACTACCATGTCCGCGACCAGGATCTTCTCGCCCTTGTACCAGAATATCCCACCGTCTCCGACGCAGTTCATATGCTCCCCCTGCCCACAATAGCCGAAGGCGGCGCGCGCGTTTTGCGGGCCGGCGGGTGAGGTCGCCGTTGAGGAGAGCTTCACAGGCTGCGCGGCAGGAACAGGAACGGCTTCGGGCGGCACGGGACGCTGCGGCTGCGAAGCAATGGCCTGCCTCGGCGCGCTCTTGGCGACAGCCGCTTTCGGCGAATCCGCCTTGATTGCAGCGGTAATCGCGGCTGTGTCCGGCGCCCGTGAGGCAAGAATCGGGCGCACGCTCTTCCAGTTGTCGTAAAGCGCGATACTGCCTACGGCAACGACACCGGCGAAGAGCCAGGGCAAGGCTCCACCATGGCCCCTGCCCTTCGATTTTGCGGATGATTTGCGGCGGCGGCCGCGAGTTGCAGTTCTAGCCATCTGGTCCGAATCCCGTGATGGGCCGATTATCGCCTCCCAATCCTTTCCGAAAGGTTGGCATGGAGCCGCAACGTCGAAGCGGACGAACAAAGAGCCACAGAAGACGTTAGCTCCGCGAAGAAATGTTCACCGAAGGGAGCGCCTTTTCCATGGATATCGTTTTTGCCGACATGTTCCCTGAATCCCGTATTCATTACCCGGTGATCTTTGCCCGGCTCATCGGCGCGATTGTGCTGGGCGGCATCATCGGCTTCGAACGCGAGGCGCAAAACCATGCAGCGGGTCTGCGGACCCATATTCTGGTGAGTCTTGCGGCAGCGCTTTTCGGCATCATTTCCATCGAATCCGTGCATATGCCGGGCTTTGCCAACGATCAGCAGGTCCGCATCGACCCGCTGCGCGTCATCGAGGCCGTGACGGCGGGCGTCGCGTTTCTGGCCGCGGGCATGATCGTCTTTTCCAGAGGCAGGGTGAAGGGCCTGACGACGGGAGCAGGCATGTGGCTCTCAGGCGCGATCGGCCTTGCCCTGGGCTTCGGCTATTGGCCGGTCGCCTTCTTCGCGACGGCGGCAGCAGTCTGCGTGCTCTTTGCTCTGGGTAAGATGGAGCAGCGCCTGGAGCGGAATTCTGGAAAGCAGCCGCCACCCGAAGACGATGCCGACTCATAAAAAACGCCCGGCATGCCGGGCGCGCTTTGTCGGCGATGAGAATTAGCCAGTCTTCCCTCTTGAATTGTCCTTGTCTCCAGGCGCGCTCGTTTCGCCATGAGCAATAATTCCGGATGCCGTTTCGCGCTTCTGGATATCAATGCCGTTCTCGGAGGCCTCTTTGAGAGCCTGCCACTCGTTTTCGTGTTTCAGATAGATGTCCTGCGGCACGAGATCAGTCGTCATGGAGTCCTCACATCTTTGTCCGGGCCTTAAATGCAAAAGCCCCGACATCGGTTCCCGCGCCGCCTGAAAAATCATTCGGCGCGCCGTTTGCGGCCTGCAAGGTCTGGACCGCCTTTTGAAAGATCGCCGCCGGTCACATGAGCCGGAACGTGAATGTCGTCCATCGGCGTCTGCGGCAGCGTCAGATCGACATGGTGCGGCGGCAGCACCTGCACCTTCTGCATGCGGTTCGGCTTTGCCCGCTTCATGCGGTCTGCCGCTTCCGTACGCTTGTCGGGAGAATGGGTCGAAGTTTGCATTCGTGGTCCCTCCTTTTTTTATCGCGCCGGCAATGGCGTTCCATTGCCTCAACCAGAGCCTAACGGGCGGGCGACTGCATGGTTCCAAAGAAAAGCTTCGGCGCAGACTGTGGCCGCCTTGACTGGCGCCACAGGTCGACTACCTAGAAGGCTGTCCGCGGCCAAAACGATGCGCATGGTTGCCCCCCGTGCAAAAGCATCGGCTGCCGGACAAACACTGGTGCCGGGCCCCTCTGGCGAGAGTTTTTACGGCGCTCTCGTGATGTCGGTACCGCCTGCAAATAGCCGGCGGATTTTCACTCGATGAAAAAGCTCACAATGCCTCGCGCGCATATCCCTTACGATATGCCGCGTTTTTCACTCACATCATCCTTCAAGAACGATGTCCGCATCAAAGAGGTGCGGCCATGAAGCAACCCATCAGCCACCAATCCACGCTCGGCTATTTCCGCTGGGCTTTCATCATCACGGCCGTTGGCCTGGCGCTCGGCGCTTTGCTGGGCTGGCAGTCCACCGGCACGATCAGCGGCATGGCGACTATCTTCTTTATCTGCACGGTTCTGGCCGTGCTGGAGATTTCCCTCTCCTTCGACAACGCGATCGTAAACGCCAACAAGCTCAAGGAAATGACGCCTGTCTGGCAGCATCGGTTCCTGACCTGGGGCATTATCATTGCCGTCTTCGGCATGCGCATCGTCTTTCCGCTGGCAATCGTGGCGATAGCCGCAAGTATCGGCCCGATCGACGCCGTGATCCTCGCCGCACGGCAACCGGCTGAATATGCGCGCATCATGAACGAAGCCCATCTGCCAATCGCCGCCTTCGGCGGGACCTTTCTTCTGATGGTCGGCCTTTCTTACTTCTTCGACCCTGAGAAGGACGTCCATTGGATCGTCTCTGTTGAAAAACTGATGTCGCGCGGTGCCACGGTCAAAGGCATCGAAATCGCCTTCGTTCTCTTATTGATCCTCACTTTCGCTTCATTGCTTGAAGGCCAAGAATCGACGACCTTCGTCTACAGCGCGATCTACGGTCTTGTCACATTCCTGGTGGTCGAAGTCATTGGCGCACTGCTGGACGCCTCGCAAAAGGCCATGGCAGAAGCGGCACGCGGTGGGCTTGGCGCATTCATCTATCTTGAGGTTCTGGATGCAAGCTTCTCGTTCGACGGCGTCATTGGCGCCTTCGCCCTGACGCAGAACCTTTTCATCATCGCCATCGGTCTGGGCATCGGCGCGATGTATGTACGCTCGATGACGATCATGCTCGTCGAAAACGGAACGCTGACGCATTACCGCTACCTGGAGCACGGCGCGTTTTACGCGATCCTGATCCTTGCGATCATCATGTACGTCCAGACCCTCTTCCACATTCCGGAAGTCGTCACCGGTCTCGGCGGTGCAGCGCTCATCGGTGTTTCGCTCTGGTCCTCGATCCGCCACAACAAGCGGAAGGAAGCCCGTGCGAAAGCAGCGAAGGCGCAGGCCGAAGTCCATTCACCTGCCCGCGAGCGGCTGGAGGCCTGACATTTCCGAAGCCGCAGCGTTTGCATGCGTTGCGGCCTGACGGACAAAAATAAAGCCCGCGACCAACCGGTTGCGGGCTGTTTCATGCGTGATGTATCGGGAAATTAACGGCCGAAATGGTCGAAGGCGTCCGGTGCGATACCGAGAACCTTGAGGTCCCGGGGCTTCGGACGGCGACCCGCTTCGAATGCAGCGCTTACAGCATTTGCGGCGCCGATGACTGCGAAGGCACGGCCGAAGAAACCTTCCCGAATGGACTTGCTGTAGGAGGACATTGTCTTTCTCGCTTTGGCTTCATTATTGACACCTCATATATGATGCGCTGCAGCATTTTCCACAAGTGACGGGATTTCAGGCCTGCCATGCAAAAACAAGCGGCCGGCCCATGTTTCAGGGCCGGCCGCAAGAAAGGGTTCGAGCAGTATTATTCTTCTTTAGTCTTCGCTTGCAGCAAGTTGCGAAAGAACTTCGCCGCGGCCGCGTATTCTCAAGATCAACGGGATGATGAAGGCCGCAGCCGCAACGATCAGCAACCCGGCTGCGATCGGCGACGTGACAAGCGTCGTCACATCGCCCTGGCTGATGGCGAGCGCCCGTCGGAGCTGCTGTTCGGCAAGCGGCCCGAGAATCAAGCCGACAACCACCGGGGCGATCGGATAGCCGAAGAGCCGCATGATATAGCCAAGTACGCCAAACGCGAGCAGCATGCCGAGCTCGAACACCGAGGGATTGGCGCCGATGGTACCAAGCGTCGCAAACAGCAGGATGCCGGCATAAAGCCAGGGCTTCGGGATCGTCAGCAGGCGGACCCAAAGCCCGATCAGCGGCAGGTTCAGAACCAGCAGCATGGCATTGGCGATGAGCAGGCTGGCGATCAGGCCCCATACGAGCTGCGGATTGTTCGCAAACAGCAGCGGACCGGGTTGCAGGCCGTATTGCTGGAAGCCGGCGAGCATGATCGCCGCCGTCGCCGTCGTCGGCAGGCCGAGCGTCAGGAGCGGCACCAGCGTACCGGCTGCCGATGCGTTGTTTGCCGCCTCCGGGCCTGCTACGCCTTCGATCGCACCGTGACCGAATTCTTCGGGGTTCTTCGCCAGGCGTTTCTCGGTCGCGTAAGAGAGGAACGTGCCGATTTCGGCACCGCCAGCCGGCATTGCACCGATCGGGAAGCCGATCAAGGTACCACGCAGCCATGCCTTCCAGGAGCGGCCCCAATCCTGGGCCGTCATCCAAAGAGAACCCTTGACCGCTTCGACCTTGTCCTCGCCGCGATTGCCTTGGGCTGCGATATAGAGCGTCTCCCCGATCGCGAACATGGCAACCGCAAGCGTGGTCACTTCAATGCCGTCCAGAAGATCCGGAATGCCGAAGGAAAGACGTGCCTGGCCGGTCTGCTGATCGATGCCGACCATCGCCAGCGCAAAGCCGATGAAAAGCGACGTCAGCCCGCGAAGCGCCGAATCGCCGAAAGCGGACGAAACGGTCACGAAGGCGAGTATCATCAGAGCGAAATATTCACGCGGCCCGAAGATCAGCGCCAGTTTGACGATGTAGGGCGCGATGAAGGCAAGGCCGAGCGTGGCTATGAGGCCGGCCACGAACGAACCGATCGCCGCTGTCGCCAGCGCCGGACCGCCGCGACCCGCGCGCGCCATCTTGTTACCCTCGAGCGCAGTCACGATCGAGGCGCTTTCACCCGGCGTATTGAGCAGGATGGAGGTCGTCGAGCCGCCATACATGCCGCCGTAGTAGATACCGGCAAACATGATCAGCGAACCGGCCGGGTCGAGCTTGTAGGTGACGGGGAGAAGAAGGGCAACGGTCAGCGCCGGGCCGATGCCCGGCAGAACGCCGACCGCGGTGCCAAGCGTGACACCGACGAACGCATAAAGAAGGTTCATCGGCTGCATGGCGACCAGGATGCCCTGGAAGAGGAATTCGAAGGTGCTCATCGCATCCAATCCTAGAAGAAGAGTCTCTCGAAGGGTCCGGCAGGCAGCGTAAGCTGCAGCAGCTGCGAGAAAATGATCCAGACGACGAAGCTGAAGACGATACCCGCCGGGATCGAAAGCCAGAGCTTGCGACGCCCAAAGCCGCGCGCCGTGAAGGCAAAGAGAATGCCTGTGGCAATCGAGAAGCCGGCCGTCTTCAGAAGCAGCATTTGCGCTGCAAGACCGGCAACAATCCAGATGACGGGAGCGACTTCCTGATGTTCCCGCTCGGGAAACTCATTGCGCAACGCCTCGAAGACGGTCCAGATGCCGAGGCCGATCAACCCGAACGCCACGACCTTGGGCGCGGTAGCCGGGCCGATGCGAGCATATTGGGCGATCGCTCTCATATGCGTGGCGTCCCAAAGCATGACGGCCGCAACGACGAAAAGACAGATAGCAATGATCAGCGCCGCCCAATCCGGGCGGCGCTTCGTTGCCAAGGGTGCGTTGCCCCTGCTCATTTAACAAGCCCGATCTCTTTGAGGATGCCTTCGGTTGCGGAGACGTCCTTCTCGAGCTGCGCCTTGAAGGCATCGCCTGCGAGGTATGTGTCGGCCCAGCCCTTCGTCTTTAGGATTTCCTGCCAGCCTGCCGACTTGGAAAGCTTGTCGAAATCAGCGGTGACGGCAGCCGTCTGCTCAGGCGTCAGGCCGGGAGCGGCGGCGACCATCCGCCAGTTCTGCACGCTGACATCGACGCCAGATTCCTTCAGCGTCGGAGCGTCGACACCGTCAATGCGCTTATCGCTCGAGACGGCGAGCAGGCGGAGCTGCCCGGCCTTCACCTGCGATTCGAACTCGCCATAGCCTGAAATGCCGGCCGTCACCTGTCCGCCGAGGATAGCGGCAAGCGCCTCACCGCCGCCCGAGAAGGCGACATAGTTGATCTTCGTCGGATCGACGCCGGAGGCCTTCGCGATGAGACCGACCGTGATGTGGTCGGTACCGCCGGCCGAGCCGCCACCCCAGGACACCGAGCCCGGATCAGCCTTCAGCTTGGCAACGAGGTCACCCATCGTCTTGATGTCGGACGATGCCGGAACGACGATGGCCTCATACTCGCCGGTCAGGCGAGCGATCGGTGTGACGTCCTTCAGCGTGACAGGTGACTGGTTGGTGAGAATCGCGCCGACCATGACATAGCCGCCAACGATCAGGGCGTTCGGATTGCCGCTATTCTGGCTGGCGAACTGCGCCAGACCGATGGTGCCGCCGGCGCCCGGAACGTTCTGAACCTGAACATTGCCAGAGATGCCTTCCTTCTGCATGACGGTCTGCAGCGAGCGGGCCGTCTGATCCCAACCGCCGCCGGGTGCGGCAGGCGCCATGATGGTGTAGTCGGCCGAATAGGCCGGCAGCGCGATAGCGGCTGCGAAAAGCGTAGCAAGGAAAGTATGCTTCACGATGTGTCCTCCGTGATCGCGGTGAGCGCCGCGTATTGTTCTCAAGGGAATCGAGAAGCGTTGCCGGGCAGCGGACATTGATGGTCCGCAATAGCGACGGAGACTCCTCCCGAAACGTCTACTCTCCGCCTCCACGAAGAGAAGTACCAGAACCGCACCACATCAAGCTGTCATTTAGCTGACATCGGCAGGATATCCAGCACCAAGGACACTTTTTTGCCGTAATTCAAGCATGAGCGCCCGGTTATGCCGGTGGCGTGCATCCCAAATCCGCTCCAATAAAGCAGGTAGGCGCGAACGCTATCCCACCTACTGTGTCCGCAGCACCTCGTTCCAATGGGCGATCAGCCGCGCGCGCTTGACCTGGTCGAGATAGACCATCAGGCCCGGGCTGACCGGAACGGGCCTGAGCTGGGCGCCGAGAAGCTCCTGCATGGTGTTGGCCGTATTCTCGCCCGCAACCTCGGGGCTGACCGCCGGGATCTGGAGTTTTCGGGCCATGATCGTCTGTCCTTCCTTCGACATGAAGAAGGTGAGATATTGCCGCCCGAGTTCCGGCTCCGCGGCAGCCTGCGGCACCAGCCCGATGCGCGACATCACGACTGTATAATCCTTCGGCAGCACGATGCCGACATCGGGGTGCCGCGACGCCCAGTCCGCCGCATAGGAGCCGAGAATGTTGTAGCCGAGCACGAAGCGCCCGTCGGCTACCCTCTCCAGGATCGCCGAACTCGTCGAATAGAGCTTGACGCCCGCAGCCCCCATCGCCCGGATCACCGACCAGATGTCCCCGAACTGCTCCTGGTCGCGCGCCATGAACAGAAAGCCGACGCCGGAGCGTTCGATGTCATAGGTGCCGATGCGGCCGTAAACCGCGTTGCCTTTGCGCTTCAGGTAATCGACGAATTCCGCCCGTGAACTTGGCACCGGTTCATGCAAGAAGCTCGGCTTGTGATAGACGAAGACGGCCGGCTCGAAGGTGAGTGCATAGGCCGTGTTGCGCCAGTTTGCCCATTTCGGCCATTGTCCGCTCATCGGCAGATTGCTGACCTGCGCATAGCCGTCGTTGGAGAGCTTGACCTGCAGGTCCATCGCTGATGAAAAGGCGAAGTCCGCCGTTTTCTTCCCGGCATCCGTCTCCCGCACGATCCGGTCATAGATCTCGCCCGTCAGCATGTCTTCATAACGCACGGCGACATCCGGATTGGCTTCCTGAAAGCCATGGATCATCGGCTGGGCGAGAGGCTCGTCGAGCGAGGAATAAACCGTCAGCACCCGCGCATCAGCCTTGCCGGATTTCGCGGGATAAAAGGCCTGATCCGCGGCTGCAAAACCGGGACAGAGCAGAAGCAGCAGAACAAGAAGTCTCCTCATGAGCGCAGAATGCATCACCACGCTTCAGCGGGCAAGGACGAGTAATTGCGGGCGCTGTCTCGCAACGCGACAAGAGCATTAAAAGACGCTAAGCTAATTTAGACAACCGTATGGAGGGGATATTGGAACGACGGCTGAGTGCCATACTCGCTGCCGACGTGGTGGGTTATAGCCGTCTGATGGGTATCGACGAGACCGGTACCCTGCAGGCGCTCAACCGCCACCGCTGCGAACTGATCGATGTCAGGATCTCCGACTACAAAGGGCGCATCTTCAAGCTGACCGGCGACGGAATGCTCGCGGAATTCCAAAGTGTGGTAAACGCTGTCGCCTGCGCTGTCGAAATCCAGCGCGAGATGGCTGTGCGCAACAAAGACGTCCCGCAGGATCAGCGCATCGAATTGCGGATCGGCATCAATCTCGGCGATGTTGTCATCGAGAACGACGACGTCTTCGGCGACGGCGTAAACGTCGCTGCTCGGCTCGAGCGCCTTGCTTCGCCGGGTGGCATTGTCGTTTCCGGCTCGGTTCGCGATCAGGTCGGCACGCGCCTCAATATCGGTTTCGAGTTCCAAGGTGAGCAATCTCTGAAGAACATCAAGCAGACTGTGTCGGTGTTCACGGTTCTCCTCGATCCGCCTTCTGCAACGGCCGGTGCGTCGGACGACCAAACCCGCAATACCTGCTTTATTGCCGTTCTGCCTTTCACCAACATGAGCGGCGATCCCGAGCAGGAGTATTTCGCGGACGGCATCACGGAAGACATCATTACCGACCTCTCCAAGATATCGAGTCTGCACGTCGTGCCGCGGCACACTGTCTTCACCTATAAAGGGAGTTCGCTGAAGGTAAAGCAGCTCGCCCACGAACTTGGCGTGCGATACATTCTCCAGGGTAGCGTCCGCATCGCCGGCGCGCGTGTGCGCATATCCGGCCATCTCATCGATACGGCGAACGGCGACCATCTGTGGGCCGATCGCTACGACCGGAATCTCACCG
The DNA here is from genome assembly GCF_029714385.1 of Rhizobium sp. CC1099. Taxonomy (NCBI): domain Bacteria; kingdom Pseudomonadati; phylum Pseudomonadota; class Alphaproteobacteria; order Hyphomicrobiales; family Rhizobiaceae; genus Rhizobium; species Rhizobium sp. CC1099. Next base: position 3,244,468 of record NZ_CP121641.1, read on the forward strand.
ATATCTTCGCGATCCAGGACGAGATCACCAATTCGATCGTCGGCCAGCTCAAGATCCGGCTCCTGCCGGCCGAGAAGAAGGCCATCGCCGCCGAACCCACGGCCAATATCGAGGCCTATACCTACTACCTGCGAGGCCGCCAGCTATCGCACACCTGGACGAAGTCGTATCTGCAGCTTGCCCGCAGGATGTTCTGCAAGGCTGTCGAGCTGGATCCTGATTATGCGCGCGCCTATGCGGGTATTGCCGATTGCGATGCGGCCATACGCGATTGGGACCCTGAAAATGTCCCTCTCGAAACCATCCTGCAGATGAGCGCCCGCGCCCTCGAACTCGATCCTGATCTCGCGGAGGCCCATGCCTCCCGAGGTCTGGCCTTGCATCAGAACGGCCAGGATCAGCAGGCCATTGCAGCCTTCGAGCGGGCACTTGCACTTGAACCCAATCTTTATGAAGCGAACTTCCACTATGCGCGATTCTTCTTCATGCGCGGCGATTTCGCCAACGCCGTCCGCTACTTCACGCGCGCGGCGCACATCCGCACGGACGACTATGTCTCACCCATTCATTTGATGAGCGCCCACCGCTCGCTCGGCCGCATGTCGGATACGGAAAACTGGGCCAAGCTCGGGCTGCTGCGAGCGGAACGCGCACTGAATCTCAGTCCGGAAAATTCAGGACCGGCCCATCGCGGCGCCCTGGCGCTGGCGCATCTCGGAGACAGGGCGAGGGCAAGGGATTGGGCCGCCCGCGCCATCGCGATCGATCCCGACGACATCGTTGCGCAATACAATCTCGCTTGCGTCTACTCCGTCCTCGGCGACGTGGACGAAGCGATTGATATTCTGGAGAGGCTGATGCCGCGAAGCTCGGTCTACCACATCAAATGGTTCGATAACGACTCCGATCTGGATAACATCCGCAGCGACCAGCGCTTCCAGAAACTCCTGCTGGCAGCGCAGGAGGAACAACCCCGGGAGGTCGCTGAATAGAGCAATTGAGGCCGCCAAACTCGCGTTGATTGAATGACGCCGGGTTTTCTTTTGCCGCTGATGACATCCCCATTCACGGGCTGTAATCTTCTTTGTTGAACAACAGGAAACCACCCGTGCGCATTCTCCTTACCGAAGACAATATCGCGCTGGCCGACGGCCTGTCCGCGATCTTGCGCGGTACGGGGCATGCCGTCGATGTCGTCCACGACGGCGCATCCGCCAATGCAGTCATCGCGGCAGAAAATTTCGATCTCGTGATCCTCGACCTCAACCTGCCCGAGATGGACGGGCTGGACGTGTTGCGCAGCATGCGCGCCCGGCAGAACCAGGCGGCCGTCCTAATTCTGACTGCACGCGGAGCGCCGGAGGAGCGGGTCAGAGGCCTCGACCTCGGCGCCGACGATTACCTTATCAAGCCCTTCGACATTACCGAATTCGAGGCGCGCGTGCGCGTGCTGCTCCGGCGCCAGGCGGGCCTGCATTCGGCGACGGTGATGTACGGCTGCGTGTCCTTCGACCTCAAGTCCCGCACCTTTTCCGCCGGCAATATGCAGCTTGATATTCCCGCTCGCGAAGTCGGACTGCTTGAAATCCTCTTCATGCGTGCCGGCAAAGTCGTGTCCAAAGAGGCAATCACCCAGTCGTTGACGGCCTTCGACGATGACATTTCCACCAATGCGATCGAGCAATATGTCAGCCGGCTGCGCAAGCGCCTGGCACCGCATGGATTGACCGTGAAGACCGCGCGCGGCATCGGCTACTATCTCGACAAGCTTCCCGAGGCCTCATGAAAGCCGCCTATTCGCTGAGGCGCCGGCTGCTTTTCTGGCTGCTGATCTCCACCGCCATCATCGGCACGCTGGCGCTCGCCGACACATACCGGGAGGCGGTCGAGACCTCGAACATTGTTTCAGACCGTGTGCTTGCCGGTTCGGCGCTCGCCATTGCCGAGCGCGTCGTCGTGGCAGAAGACGGCGCTCTGGAAGTCGACATTCCCTATGTCGCGCTGGAAATGCTGACATCGGCCGCTCAGGACCGGGTGTTCTACCGCGTCGATGGTCCGCCCGGCAAATTCATTACCGGCTACCAGGCGCTTCCGGTTCTCAAGGAAACCAAGGGCGACGCAGCCGTCTTCGCAGACGATATTTTCCGCGGCGAGCCGATCCGCGTCGCGACGCTGGAGCGCTCCGCCTCAACCGGCATCCGCTCGGTTCCGTTTGTTGTCACCGTCGCGGAAACGACGATCGCCCGCCGTCAGCTGGCACGCGCGATCCTTTTCCGTTCGGCTGTCCGCCTTGCCTTCATGATCGCCGGTGCAGCCGTGATCGTCTGGATCTCGGTCACGGTCGCGCTCCGCCCGCTCTACAAGCTCCGGGACGCGATCGGCGAGCGCAGCCCGGACGACTTGCATCCGATCGAGCAATCGGTACCGAGCGAGGTGCAGCCACTGGTGGATACGGTGAACGGCTTCATGGTGCGCCTGCAGTCAGCCCTAGACGCGCTCCGGAATTTCACCGGCAATGCCAGCCATCAATTACGCACACCGCTTGCCATCATCCGAACTCAGCTCGCGCTTTCCGCCCGCGCCGCAACGCTGCCTGAAGCGCAGGACTCGGCCCTGAAAGGCGACCAGGCCGTCGCGCACGCCGAACGCATTCTCGCCCAGCTGCTGCTGATGGCAAAGATCGACGCCGCAACAGCCAAGGAGGCCCTGGCGGCCTCGACGATCGACATCGCCGCCATCGCCCAGGAGATTACCGGCGAACTGATCCCTCAAGCCGCGGAGGCCGGTATCGATCTCGGCTTTGAGGGGGATGGACATGCGATGATCCGCGCCGAACCCCTTTTGATCGGCGAGCTGCTGCGCAATCTTGCGGGCAACGCCATCGCATATGCCGGCAAGAGCGCCGAGGTTACCGTGCGGATTGCGCAGGATGGCGAAACCGTACGCCTCGAGGTTGAAGACAATGGTCCCGGTATCGCGCCGGAAAAGCTCGACGCCGTGCGCCGCCGCTTTTCGCGCGGCAACGACTCCGAGGCGCCGGGCGCCGGCCTCGGCCTCCCGATCGTCGAGGAAATCGCCAATCTTTTCAATGCGACGCTCACGCTCTCGCCTGCGACCAGCGGCAAGGGGCTCAAAGCCGCCGTCGCCTTTGCAAAAGTGTCGTAAAGGCTTCGCGGCGTTAACCTTTCCGCCTTGCTTTCTTTCGTTGCATTGCACACTATCGCGTCGGGAACAGCAAATGCCGCATAACGATGTGGCGTCGGACAAGGCAAAATATGTCGATCAAAGCCAGTATCTATCATCTGACGCACTACAAATACGACAGGCCGGTCCGCCTTGGGCCGCAGGTCATCCGCCTCAAGCCCGCCTCGCATTCAAAAACGCACGTGCTCAGTCATTCGCTGAAGGTCACGCCGTCGAACCATTTCGTGAACCTGCAGCAGGACCCCTACGGGAATTATCTTGCCCGCTATGTCTTTCCCGACCCGGTGACCGAATTCAAGATCGAGGTCGATCTCGTCGCCGACATGACGGTCTACAACCCCTTCGACTTCTTCGTCGAAGAAGAGGCCACCAGATGGCCCTTCGACTATCCGCAGACGATCCAGGAAGACCTCTCGATCTACATGAAACCGGAGGCCCCCGGCCCGCGGCTCAAGGCTTTCCTCGAAACGCTCGACTATTCGCCGGGCCAGCCGACCGTTGACATGATCGTCGGCCTCAACGCCCGCCTGCAGCAGCAGATCGGCTATGTCATCCGCATGGAGGCCGGCGTCCAGACGCCGGAGGACACGCTTGAAAGCGCCAGAGGCTCCTGCCGTGATACGAGTTGGCTGCTCGTTCAGGTTCTCCGTCACCTCGGCCTCGCCGCCCGCTTCGTCTCCGGCTACCTCATTCAGTTGACGCCCGACCTGAAGGCCCTTGACGGCCCCTCCGGTACGGAGGTCGATTTCACCGACCTGCATGCCTGGGCCGAAGTCTATCTACCCGGCGCCGGCTGGGTCGGCCTCGATCCGACATCCGGGCTGCTCACCGGCGAAAGCCACATCCCGCTCGCCGCAACCCCGCATTATAGCAACGCCGCCCCGATCTCCGGCGGCTATTTCGGCGAAGCCAATACCGAGTTCGCCTTCGACATGAAGGTCGCCCGTGTCGCCGAACATCCGCGCATCACCAAGCCCTTCTCCGAGGAGAGCTGGAACGAGCTCGACGCACTTGGCAAAAAAGTGGATCGTATCCTCAAAGCAGAAGATGTGCGCTTAACGATGGGCGGCGAGCCCACTTTCGTGTCGATCGACGATTTCGAATCCGAAGAGTGGAATACCGCCGCCGTGGGCCCGACCAAGCGGGAGAAAGCCGACAGCCTGATCCGCAGGCTTCGCCAGCGCTTCGCCCCGGGCGGCTTCCTGCATTACGGACAGGGCAAGTGGTATCCCGGCGAAAGCCTGCCGCGCTGGACCTTCTCACTCTACTGGCGCAAGGACGGAAAGCCGATCTGGCAGAATCCGGATTTGATCGCAGTAGAAGGCGCGGACACCGTCGCCAAGGCGGAAGACGCCGAGCGGCTGCTCACCGGCATCGCGCGCGAGCTGGCGATTACGCCTGATATGGTGCTGCCGGCCTATGAGGATCCCGCCGAGTGGATCGTCAAGGAGGGAAGCCTTCCCGAAAATGTCGATCCGTCGAATTCCAAGCTGAAGGATCCGGAAGAACGCAACCGCATCGCCCGCGTTTTCGAACGTGGCCTGACGGTTCCGACAGGTTATATCCTTCCCGTTCAAGCCTGGAATGCTCAGGCCTCAGGGCACCGCTGGATCAGCGAGAAATGGCAGACCCGGCGCGGCAAGATTTTCCTCGTCCCAGGCGACAGCCCTGTCGGATACCGTCTGCCGCTTGGTACGCTCCCTTACGTGCCGCCATCGCAATATCCCTATATCCACATCGCCGACCCATCGATCCCGCGCCAGCCCCTGCCCGAAGTTTTCGTGCCCGCCGGCCGCGCCATGCCGGAGGCCTCCTTCCAGCGCGACGAGAGCGGCCAGAGCCGTGTGGAACAGACGCTCGGCGAAATCGGCGGCGCGGTTCGCACGGCGATATCGGTCGAGCCGCGCGACGGCCGGCTTTGCGTCTTCATGCCGCCCGTCGAGCGCATTGAAGACTATCTCGAACTCATCGCAGCCGCCGAAAACGCAGCGGCCGAACTTGGGCTTGCCGTCCATATCGAGGGCTATTCGCCGCCTCAGGACGAGCGCATCAATGTCATTCGTGTCGCACCGGATCCAGGCGTCATCGAGGTGAATATCCACCCCGCCTCGAACTGGCAGGATTGCGTCGCAATCACCACCGCGATCTACGAAGAAGCGCGGATGACGCGTCTCGGCGCCGACAAGTTCATGATCGACGGCCGTCACACGGGCACGGGCGGCGGCAACCATGTCGTCGTCGGCGGCGCCAATCCGAACGACAGCCCGTTCCTGCGCCGGCCCGACCTCCTGAAGAGCCTCGTGCTGCACTGGCAGCGGCATCCCTCGCTCTCCTATCTCTTCTCCGGCATGTTCATCGGACCGACCAGCCAGGCGCCGCGCATCGACGAGGCCAGGCACGACAGCCTGTACGAGTTGGAAATCGCCCTCGCCCAGGTGCCCGCACCCGGCCGCGGCCCGTCGCCGCTTCCCTGGCTGACCGACCGCCTGTTCCGCAATCTCCTGATCGACGTGACGGGCAACACCCACCGTGCGGAAATCTGCATCGACAAGCTGTTTTCGCCGGATGGGCCGACCGGACGTCTCGGTCTCGTAGAGTTCCGCGGCTTCGAAATGCCCCCGAATGCGCGCATGTCGCTCGCTCAGCAATTGATGGTCCGCGCCCTCATTGCCCGCTTCTGGAAAAATCCCGCCGACGGCAAGTTCGTGCGCTGGGGCACTTCCCTGCACGATCGCTTCATGCTGCCGCATTTCGTCTGGGCCGATTTCCTGGATGTGCTTGCCGATCTCAAAGAAAACGGCTTCGAGGTCAGCCCGGAGTGGTTCAAGGCACAACTCGAATTCCGCTTCCCCTTCTGCGGCGAAGTGGAATACGAGGGCTCGAAACTCGAGCTTCGCCAGGCGCTCGAACCCTGGCACGTCATGGGCGAGGAAGGCGCGATTGGCGGCACCGTTCGATATGTCGACAGCTCGGTCGAACGACTTCAGGTTCGCCTCGAAACCAGTAATTCCTCGCGCTACACCGTCACCTGCAACGGCCGAACGGTGCCGCTGACACCGACAGGGACGTCCGGCGTGTCCGTCGCCGGCGTCCGCTTCAAGGCGTGGCAGCCGGCCTCGGGCCTGCATCCGGTCCTGCCGGTGAATACGCCGCTGACGTTTGACATTTATGATACATGGTCGAAGCGTTCGATCGGCGGCTGCATCTATCATGTTGCCCATCCGGGCGGGCGCAACTATGACACCTTCCCGGTAAACGGCAACGAAGCGGAAGCAAGGCGGCTCTCCCGATTCGAACCGTGGGGACATACGGCGGGCGGCTTCATTCCGCGCGCCGAGATCGGTTCGCCGGAATTCCCGCTGACGCTGGATCTCCGCAGGCCGGCAGGCATTTGACGAGCTAGGTTTTAATGGGCAAGAAACCGGCAATGGAGAAACGTAGGGACGAGGTTCCAAGCCGCGGCGGCAACGATGCGGCGTTCGGCTATGCGCCCCTGCCCGGCATTGCCGACGAGATGGTCGGCAACAACGGCGCCATCCGCCCGGTCTGGCAGCGCTTTCTTGCGGGTTTCGGGGCAATTCCCGAGAAGGAACTGACCGAGCGCTTCGCCCGAGCCGACCGCTATCTGCGCGATGCCGGCGTATTCTACCGCGCCTATGGCAGCAAGGGCACCGGCGAGCGCTCCTGGCCGCTGTCGCATATCCCGGTCCTGATCGACGAGCGCGAATGGCAGGCGCTTTCGGCCGGCCTGGTACAGCGCGCCGATCTGCTTGAGGCGATCGTTGCCGATATCTATGGCGACAACAAGCTGGTCGACGAAGGCTTCCTGCCGCCTGGCCTGATCGCCGCCAACCCGGAATTCCAACGCCCGCTTGCAGGCGTAAAGCCGGCGACCGGCCACTACCTGCATTTCTGCGCCTTCGAGATTGGCCGCGGCCCGGACGGAAACTGGTGGGTTCTGGCCGACCGTACACAGGCGCCGTCAGGTGCAGGCTTCGCGCTTGAAAGCCGCGTTGCCACCACGCGCGCCTTCTCCGATATCTATGCCGAAACCCCGGTTCACCGTCTCGCCTCCTTCTTCGGCGCCTTCCGCGATGCGTTGCAGACGATGAAACATTCCGGCGACGACCGCATCGGCGTTCTGACCCCCGGACCGGCAAACGAAACCTACTATGAACACGCCTATATCGCCCGCTATCTCGGCTTCATGCTGCTCGAAGGCGAAGATCTGACGGTGGTCAACGGCCGCGTCATGGTTCGCACGGTGGCCGGCCTGAAGCCGATCGGCGTCCTCTGGCGTCGCCTCGATTCCGCCTATGCCGATCCGCTGGAGCTGAACCAGAACTCGCATATCGGCACCCCCGGTCTGGTCGAGGCACTGCGTGCTGAATCGGTGACGATCGTCAATGCTCTCGGAACCGGCATCCTCGAGACGCGCGCCTTGCTCGCTTTCATGCCGACGATCTGTCGCCGCCTGCTTGGCGAAAAACTGTACCTGCCGTCGATCGCCACTTGGTGGTGCGGGCAGAAGGAGGAGCGCGAACACGTCGCGAAGAACATCGAGAAGATGGTGATCGGTCCCGCCTATTCGCGCGCTCCCTTCTTCGACGATAGCGGCGAGTCCGTCCTCGGCTCGTCGCTGCGCGCAACGGCAAAGGATTCGATCACCGACTGGCTGAACTCCGACGGCCCGAAACTCGTCGGCCAGGAAGTCGTCACGCTGTCGACGACGCCGGCCTGGGTAGACGGAAAGCTGACGCCGCGGCCGATGTCGCTTCGCGTCTTCGCCGCTCGCACGGCGAATGGCTGGCAGATCATGCCGGGCGGCTTTGCCCGCATCGGCGCCGGCGATGACGCCGCTGCGATCGCCATGCAGTCGGGCGGCGCGGCGGCAGACGTCTGGATCGTCAGCGACAAGCCGGTCGAGCGCCATACCCTTCTGCCTGCCGAAGGAAGCTTCACCCGCAACATGCCGGGCAGCCTGCCAAGTCGGGCGGCCGACAATCTCTTCTGGCTCGGCCGCTATATCGAGCGCGCCGAAGGAGCGCTGCGCATCCTTCGCGCCTGGCACGCGCGTTACGCCGAAGCTGCCGATCCGAGTCAGCCGCTGCTTGCCGATGTTTCGGAATATCTCGCTGCCGTCGACATCGGCACGGAAGAAGCCGTGCCCGAAACGTTGCTGCGCAACATCGACAGCGCCGTCTATTCCGCCAGTAATATCCGCGACCGGTTCTCGCCGGATGGCTGGCTGGCCCTGAACGACCTAGCCAAGACCGCGCACCGCTTCCATGTCAGCGTTGCAGCGGGCGACGACGCCAGCCATGCCATGACGATCCTGCTGCGCAAGCTCGCGGGCTTCGCAGGTCTCGTGCATGAAAACATGTATCGCTTCACCGGATGGCGCTTCCTCTCGCTCGGTCGCTATATCGAGCGCGGCCTGCACATGACGCGTCTTCTCGGCCACATGTCCGGCCCCGATGCCCCTGATGGCGCGCTGGATATGCTGCTCGAAATCGGCGATAGCGTCATGACCCACCGCCGCCGGTACAACGTCAACACCGCCCGCCTGACCGTCACGGACCTTCTGGCGCTCGACCCGCTAAACCCACGTTCGGTTCTCTTCCAGATGAACGAGATCCATCGCGAGGTCGAGCAGCTGCCGAACGCCTTCGTCAACGGCCAGATGTCGCCATTCTACCGCGAGGCCATGCGCCTGCATTCCGGCCTCGCCGTCATGACGCCGGAAACGATGACCGGCGAGTTCTACAAGAAGTTTGAACGCGAGCTCGAGCAGCTGTCCGACCTTCTCGCCCAGACCTACCTCGGGTGACCGCCGTGCTCTACGACCTCACCCTTCACATGGGATACACCTACGACACGCCGGCTTCCGGAGCGCGTCACATCATTCGGCTGATGCCGCTTTCGCTGCCCGACCGGCAGCGGCTGGTCGCAGGCTCGATTACCATATCTCCGTCGCCGGACGAGCAATCGCATTTCACCGATTTCTTCCTCCATCCGGCAACATCCATCCTGCTGCGGTCGCCGCACGAGACGTTGGATATCCGCATGCAGGCCCGCGTGCAGGTCGATAGCCGTTCGATCGCCGCCGATTTCTCGCCGGATCTCGACCGCCTGCCGAAGGAGGTCGCCGGCGTCTGGTCGCTGGAGCCTGACTCTCCGCATCATTTCCTCGCCAGCAGCCCTCGTCTCACGGAAACCCGCGCCATTTCGGACTATGCCCGGGACTGCGCGCCGCCCGGCCTTACCGTGCTGCAGATCGCCAATGCCTTGTGCACCCGCATCAACAAGGATTTCACCTACGATACGGAAGCAACGACGGTAGATTCCACGGCTCTCGACGCTTTCACCCTGAAGCGCGGCGTCTGCCAGGATTTCGTCCATGTGATGATCCTGGCGCTCCGCAGCCTCGGCATCCCGGCAGGCTATGTCTCCGGCTTCCTGCGGACGATCCCACCACCCGGCAAGGAACGGCTCGAAGGCGCTGACGCCATGCATGCCTGGGTCCGTGTCTGGTGCGGTGAAACCCTGGGCTGGATCGAACTCGACCCGACCAACGACATGCCCGCCGGCACCGACCACATCGTCGTCGCCTATGGCCGCGACTATTCCGACGTTGCCCCTGTCATCGGCGTGCTGAAAAGCTACGGCGGCCATCGCGCCGTGCAGGCCGTCGACGTTATTCCGATCAAGTGATCGGAAGACAGGAATAGCCGCTGCTTCCTGGAGCCTCGCGACCAGCAAGAGAAACCCTGTCTCATATGTTTTTGACTGCCTGAATCCCGAAATCAACCGACCTTGGCGGAAGCATCCGCATGTCTTCCTGGCCTCTGTGCCGGAATGTGCCAATGGCGAGGGAAAGTGTGTAGGACTGACGCAGAACCCGTCGCCACAGACGTTAATGCGCAAAAGCGCCAGCTGTCCTCTTGGCGAGAAGGTTATCCGGCAAACGCAGTAGATCATGTCCCAAAATCGCAAGGTATCTGCAATTTTAACGATTACCTTAAGACCTGTGGTAACAACCGCGCTGTAGATATGAAAACAGCATAAACCCTCTCTTGTTGCAGGTGACATGATGTCTCCCATATCTTTTCTGCGCGCCAACATTGCGCGCGTCTTACGCGATCGTTCCGGCAATTTCGCCATGATGACGGCGATTTTGATGCCAGTCGCGATTGGCGCCGCCGGGCTCGCCGTCGATGTATCCAACATGATGCTTTCGCAACGTCAGTTGCAGGAAGCCTCCGATTCGGCTGCGCTGGCTGCAGCCTCCGCGCTCGTCGCCGAAAAGGTCGATGTGAACGGTGCCAAGGAGCTTGCCAAGAACTTTGTCATCGGCCAGATGTCAAACTACATTGACGATTCGGACACCATCGCGGCCCTAAAGGATGCAATGTCTGTTGTTGTCACAGAAACCGCATCCGGTTCGGGCGGCAAGACTTACAAAGTTGAGGTCAAAACTGCCTACAACATGGACAATAGCGCGCTGATGCGCATCTTGGGCAAGGAAAGCACGGAAATCGGCTCATTGTCCAAGACGGAGAGCAGCACCGAAAACACCGTCACAAAGAGCTCGCTCTCGATGTATCTCGTGCTCGACCGTTCGGGCTCGATGGCCGAGGATACTACGACCTCGCATACGTACACGGAAAGCTACAACTGCGGCTCGAGAAACAACCCAAAGACCTGCGATCGAACCGTTACGGACTACTACACCAAGATCCAGGCATTGAAGCTGGCCGTTTCGAGCCTGCTGACCCAGTTGAATACCGCCGATCCTAATCTGCAATACGTCCGCACCGGCAGCGTCTCTTACAATATCGCAATGCAGTCGGCGTTGAATCTGGCCTGGGGAACGTCTGCCGTGTCAACCTACGTCAACGCTCTGACCGCGACAGGCGGGACAGATTCAAGCGATGCCTTTAAGACGGCATATGACAAGATTATCGACCCGGCCGAGAATACAGCGCATTTGAACAAGAACGGCCTGACGCCCGACAAATACATTGTCTTCATGACGGACGGCGACAACAATTACATTTCAGCCGATACTGAAACGAAAAAATGGTGCGACTTGGCGCGCGACAAAAATATCACGGTCTATACGGTTGCGTTCATGGCTCCCGATCGCGGCAAGGCGCTGCTAAGCTACTGCGCGACGAGCTCTTCAACCTATTTCGCAGCCGAGAACATGGCCTCGCTCGTCGCGGCCTTTAAGATAATCGGCTCATCGGCCGCCAAACAGAACATACGCCTGACCCAATAAAATTCGGCGCTCATCCTTTCAAGGAAAAGCCGCTCCGGAACAAACCGGGGCGGCTTTTCGTTTAGGGCTAATCTCGCGCATCAGACCGGGAAAACCAATTGAAATCAAGTCCCTTATGCCGGTGAACACGACGGTTTCGCAAATTTTTGCTTTCGCTAAATCCCTTGTTGCAAGTGCTTGGTAACGATGCATAAACTGCCGTGACCGGCGTGCGTGCAAAGTCGGCTTCGTCAGACGTAACGCACTGAAACTAAATCAAAATTGGCGAGATATGACGATGAACCCCGTTTCCAAGCCGACCATCCCTTCTCCCGCCCCGCGCAGTTCCCGCCCGGAAATTCTAGCCGAAGAAATCATCGAACGCCTGACTTACCGCATCGGCAAGGATGCAAAAGTTGCCAAGCCGCATGACTGGCTGACGGCGACTATCCTCGTCGTTCGCGACCGCATCATTGACAAATGGATGGAGTCGACGCGCAAGGTCTACGCGACAGGCGACAAGCGCGTTTACTACCTGTCGCTTGAGTTCCTGATCGGCCGCCTGATGCGCGATGCCGTCACGAACATGGGCCTGATGGAGCAGGTGCGCGATGCACTCGCCTCCCTCGGCGTCGATGTCAACGTGATCGCCGGCCTCGAGCCGGATGCTGCTCTCGGCAACGGCGGCCTCGGGCGCCTCGCGGCCTGTTTCATGGAAAGCATGGCAACGGTCGAAGTGCCGGCCTATGGCTACGGCATCCGTTATGTCCACGGCCTCTTCCGTCAGCAGCTTGCCGACGGCTGGCAAGTGGAATTGCCGGAAAGCTGGCTCGCGCATGGCAACCCTTGGGAATTCGAACGCCGCGAAAGCGCCTATGAAATCGGCTACGGCGGCACCGTCGACGTCGCCAACAACGCCGAAGGCGAGCCGCGCTATGTCTGGAAGCCGGCAGAGCGCGTCATCGCCGCTGCCTTCGACACACCGGTGGTCGGCTGGCGCGGCAAGCGCGTCAACACGCTGCGTCTCTGGTCGGCCCAGCCGATCGACCCGATCCTGCTCGACGCCTTCAATGCCGGCGACCATATCGGTGCTCTGCGCGAAAGCAACAAGGCGGAAAGCCTGACGCGCGTGCTCTATCCGGCAGATGCGACGCCCGCCGGACAGGAGCTGCGCCTTCGCCAGGAATTCTTCTTCTCCTCCGCCTCGCTTCAGGACATCCTGCGCCGCCACCTGCAGCAGTATGACGATTTCACATCGCTGCCGGACAAGGTGGCGATCCAGCTGAATGACACGCACCCCGCCGTTTCGGTTGCCGAGCTGACGCGCCTGCTCTGTGACGTTCACGGCATGGATTTCGAGCAGGCCTTCGATATCGTCCGCCGCACGATTTCTTACACCAACCACACGCTCCTGCCGGAAGCTCTCGAGACTTGGCCGATCCCGCTCTTCGAACGGCTGCTGCCGCGTCACATGCAGCTGATCTACGCGATCAATGCCAAGATTCTGCTTGAGGCCCGCAGGGAAAAGAACTTCTCGGACACCGAAATCCGGGCGATCTCGCTGATCGACGAGAGCGGCGACCGCCGGGTGCGGATGGGAAATCTCGCCTTCGTCGGCTCGCATTCGATCAACGGCGTATCCGCCTTGCATACCGAACTCATGAAGGTCACGGTCTTTGCGGACCTGCACAAGCTCTATCCGAACCGCATCAACAACAAGACGAACGGCATCACGCCACGCCGCTGGCTGCAGCAATGCAACCCCGGGCTCACCAGCCTTATCCGCGAGGCGATCGGCGACGAATTCATGGATGACGCCGAAAAGCTCAAGCCGCTCGAAAAATTCGCCACCGATCCGAGCTTCCAGGAAAAGTTCGGCTCCGTGAAGCGCGCGAACAAGGTGGCGCTCTCCAATCTTGTCGCCAGCCGCATGGGCGTGAAGCTTGATCCTTCCGCGATGTTCGACATTCAGATCAAGCGCATCCACGAGTACAAGCGCCAATTGCTCAACGTTGTCGAGGCGGTCGCTCTCTACGACCAGATCCGCTCGCATCCCGAACTCGACTGGGTGCCGCGTGTGAAGCTCTTTGCCGGCAAGGCGGCGCCGAGCTATCACAATGCCAAGCTCATCATCAAGCTCATCAACGACGTCGCCCGCACGATCAACAACGACCCGGCCGTCCGCGGCCTCCTGAAAGTGGTCTTCGTGCCCAATTACAACGTCTCGCTTGCCGAGGTCATGGTGCCCGCCGCCGACCTCTCCGAGCAGATTTCGACGGCCGGCATGGAAGCCTCCGGCACCGGCAACATGAAGTTCGGTTTGAACGGAGCGCTCACGATCGGCACCCTGGACGGGGCGAATGTCGAAATGCGCGACAATGTCGGCGCCGACAATATCGTTATCTTCGGCCTGCGCGCCGATGAAGTCGCCGATGCCCGCACCGATGGACACAACCCACGCGCCATCATCGAAAGCTCCCGGGAACTGTCGCAGGCGCTGGCTTCGATTGCCGGCGGCGTCTTCTCGCCGGATGACCGCAATCGCTACGCCCAGCTGATCGATGGCATTTATTCGCACGACTGGTTCATGGTCGCCGCCGATTTCGACGCCTATGCAGCCGCCCAGCGGGACGTGGACCAGATCTGGAACAAGCCGTCCTCCTGGTATGCCAAGACCATCAACAATACCGCGCGAATGGGCTGGTTCTCCTCCGACCGCACGATCCGGCAGTATGCCGATGAAATCTGGAGAGCCGGATGAAAACGCCGAAAGTCGCGCTTGAAGTAAAGCGTCCCTGGGAAATTTCGGCAGACGAAATAACGGCAATCCTTGCCGGCTCGCACGCTAATCCATTTGCTGTGCTCGGCGTGCATGAGGCAGGTGACAGCTACGCTGCCCGCTGCTTCATTCCCGGCGCCGAAGAAGTCACCGCCTTGACGCTCGACGGCAGCGTCATTGGCGAACTGACGCAGCTCCATCCGGATGGCTTTTTCGCTGGCCCGGTCGCGCTGGCGAAACGGCAGCCGGTGCGCTACCGCGCCCGGCGCGACGATGCGGAATGGGCCGTCACAGACCCGTACAGCTTCGGCCCCGTGCTCGGCCCGATGGACGACTACTACGCGCGTGAAGGCTCGCATCTCCGCCTCTTCGACAAGATGGGGGCGCACTGGATCAAGCACGAAGGCGCGCAGGGAATCCATTTTGCCGTCTGGGCGCCGAATGCCCAGCGCGTTTCCGTCGTCGGCGATTTCAACAATTGGGACGGACGCCGACATGTGATGCGTTTTCGCGCCAGCGCCGGCATATGGGAAATCTTTGCGCCGGATGTCCCGACGGGCGTCCCTTACAAGTTCGAGATCCGCGGCCATGACGGCGTTCTCCTGCCGCTGAAAGCCGATCCTTTTGCGCGGCGCAGCGAATTTCGTCCGAAGACGGCCTCCGTCGTTGCACCTGAACTTCTGCAGGAATGGCAGGACGAAGACCACCTCAAACACTGGAGCGAAACCGACAAGCGCCGCCAGCCGATCTCGATCTATGAGGTGCATGCCGGTTCATGGCAGCGCCACCAGGATGGTTCCTTCCTCTCCTGGGACGAGCTTGCTTCCAGCCTCATCCCCTACTGCGTCGACATGGGCTTCACCCATATCGAATTCCTTCCGATCACCGAACATCCCTACGATCCGTCATGGGGCTACCAGACCACCGGCCTTTACGCGCCGAGCGCCCGCTTCGGCGAACCGGAAGGCTTTGCGCGTTTCGTGAACGGCTGCCACAAGGTCGGCATCGGTGTCATTCTCGACTGGGTGCCCGCGCACTTCCCCACCGACGAACACGGCCTCGGCTGGTTCGACGGCACCGCACTTTACGAGCATGAGGATCCGCGCAAAGGTTTCCACCCGGATTGGAATACGGCGATCTACAATTTCGGCCGTACGGAGGTTCAATCCTATCTCGTCAACAACGCGCTCTATTGGGCGGAGAAATTCCATCTCGACGGCCTGCGTGTCGATGCCGTCGCCTCGATGCTCTATCTCGATTACTCGCGCAACCACGGCGAATGGATTCCGAACGAATACGGCGGCAACGAAAACCTCGAGGCCGTCCGCTTCCTTCAGGACATGAACACCCGCATCTACGCCGAGCACCCGGGCGTCATGACCATTGCCGAGGAATCGACCTCCTGGCCGAAGGTCTCGCAGCCGGTGCATGAAGGCGGCCTCGGCTTCGGCTTCAAGTGGAACATGGGCTTCATGCACGACACGCTGAGCTACATGAAGCGTGATCCGATATATCGCAGGCATCACCACAACGAACTGACCTTCGGCCTGCTCTACGCCTATTCGGAAAACTTTGTTCTGCCACTCTCCCATGACGAAGTCGTGCACGGCAAAGGTTCGCTGATCGCAAAGATGCCTGGCGATGACTGGCAGAAATTCGCAAACCTGCGCGCCTACTATGCCTTCATGTGGGGCTACCCCGGCAAGAAACTGCTCTTCATGGGCCAGGAATTTGCGCAATGGAGCGAATGGAGCGAGGCAACCTCGCTCGACTGGAACCTGCTGCAATACCGCATGCACGAAGGCATGCGCCGCCTCGTACGCGACCTTAACTTCACCTACCGCTCCAAGCCGGCGCTGCACGCGCGCGATTGCGAAGGCGACGGTTTCGAATGGCTGATCGCCGACGATCACGAAAACTCCGTCTTTGCATGGCTGCGCAAGGCACCGGAACACAAGCCGATCGCCGTCATCACCAATTTCACGCCGGCTTACCGCGAGAACTATTCCATCCGCCTGCCGCTCGAAGGCCGCTGGCGGGAAATCCTGAATACCGATGCCGATATCTACGGCGGCAGCGGCAAGGGAAATGGCGGGCGCGTGCAGGCCGTCAACGCCGGCGGCAGCATCGTTGCGTCGATCACCTTGCCGCCGCTGGCGACGATCATGCTTGAACCTGAGACTTGAAGACTGGTGGGAGGAGTAGACAATGGTAGAAAAGCGCATTCAGCCACTTGCCCGCGACGCAATGGCCTATGTTCTGGCCGGCGGCAGGGGAAGCCGCCTCAAGGAACTCACCGACCGGCGCGCCAAGCCGGCGGTCTATTTCGGCGGCAAATCACGTATCATCGACTTTGCACTGTCGAACGCGCTGAATTCCGGCATCCGCCGCATCGGCGTCGCGACGCAGTATAAGGCTCACTCTCTGATCCGCCATATGCAGCGTGGCTGGAACTTCTTCCGTCCCGAGCGAAACGAAAGCTTCGACATCCTGCCAGCCAGCCAGCGCGTCTCGGAAACGCAATGGTACGAAGGCACTGCCGACGCCGTCTATCAGAACATCGACATCATCGAGGATTACGGCGTCGAGTACATGGTCATCCTTGCAGGCGATCACGTCTACAAGATGGATTACGAGTGGATGCTGCAGCAGCACGTCGATTCGGGCGCGGATGTCACCATCGGCTGCCTGGAAGTGCCGCGCATGGAAGCCGTCGGCTTCGGCGTTATGCATGTGGACAAGGCCGACCGGATCATCGATTTCGTCGAAAAGCCCGCCAATCCGCCAGGCATTCCGGACAAACCTGATTTTGCGCTGGCGTCCATGGGGATCTACGTCTTCCACACCAAGTTCCTGATCGACGCATTGCGCCGCGACGCAGCCGATCCGAATTCCAGCAAGGATTTCGGCAAGGATATCATCCCCTATATCGTGAAGAACGGTAAGGCGGTCGCGCACCGCTTCGGCCAGTCCTGCGTCCGCTCGGATTTCGAACACGAACCCTATTGGCGCGATGTCGGAACGATCGAAGCATACTGGCAGGCGAATATCGATCTGACGGCGATCGTCCCGGAACTTGATATTTATGACAAATCCTGGCCGATCTGGACCTATGCGGAAATCTCGCCACCGGCAAAATTCGTCCACGACGACGAAGACCGCCGTGGCTCGGCCACCTCCTCGGTCGTCGCCGGCGATTGCATCATCTCCGGCGCCACGCTTCACAAAAGCCTTCTTTTCACCGGTGTTCGCGCTAACTCCTATTCGAAATTGGAGGGAGCCGTCGTCCTGCCGAGCGTGAAGGTCGGCCGGCGCGCGCAATTGAAAAACGTCGTGATCGATCATGGCGTCGTCATTCCGGAGGGCCTTGTCGTCGGCGAGGATCCGGAACTCGATGCCAAGCGGTTCCGGCGGACGGAAAGCGGTATTTGCCTGATTACGCAACCGATGCTCGATAAGTTGGATCTTTAGACATATGAAAGTTCTTTCGGTTGCGTCCGAAGTCTTCCCTTTGATCAAAACAGGGGGCCTTGCCGACGTGGCCGGCGCCCTGCCAATCGCACTCAAGCAGTTCGGCATTGAGACGAAGACCCTCATGCCCGGCTACCCGGCAGTCATGAAGGTCATTCGCGATCCGGTCGTTCGCCTGCAGTTCGATGATCTGCTGGGAGCGCCCGCGACGGTGCTGGAAGTGGAATATGAAGGCCTCGATATCCTCGTTCTCGACGCTCCTGCATATTACGATCGCATGGGCGGTCCCTATCTCGACCACACGGGCAAGGACTATGCCGACAACTGGCGGCGTTTCGCGGCGCTATCGCTGGCGGCTGCCGAAATCGCCGCGGGCCTGATGCCGGACTGGCGGCCGGACCTCGTACATGCCCACGACTGGCAAGCCGCCATGACGCCGGTCTATATGCGCTACTATCCGACGCCTGAGCTGCCGACCGTTCTGACAATCCACAACATGGCATTCCAGGGCCAGTTCAGCGCCGACATCTTCCCGAGCGTGCGCCTGCCGCCGCATGCGTTCTCGACCGAAAGCATCGAATATTACGGCCATATCGGCTTCCTGAAAGGTGGCCTTCAGACTGCGCACGCGATCACCACCGTAAGCCCCACCTATGCCGAGGAAATCCTGACGAACGAGTTCGGCATGGGGCTGGAAGGTGTCATCGCCAGCCGCCGCGACGTGCTGCACGGCATCGTCAACGGCATTGATGCTGAAGTTTGGAATCCGGCAACCGATCCGGTCGTCCACACACATTACGGCGTCACGACACTTAAAAATCGCGAAGAGAACCGCAAATCGATCGCCGAATTCTTCCGCCTGCATGATGACGGCGCGCCGATCTTCAGCATCATCAGCCGCCTTACCTGGCAAAAGGGAATGGACGTGATCGCTGCGACCTGCGACGCAATCGTCGCCCTCGGCGGCAAGCTTGCCGTCCTCGGCTCCGGCGATCCAGCGCTTGAAGGCTCGCTGCTTGCCGCAGCCGCCCGTCATCCCGGCCGCATCGGCGTCTCGATCGGATATAACGAGCCGATGTCGCACCTGATGCAGGCCGGCTGCGATGCCATCATCATTCCCTCGCGTTTCGAACCTTGCGGTCTCACCCAGCTTTACGGCTTGCGTTATGGCTGCGTGCCGATCGTGGCACGCACCGGCGGTCTCAACGATACCGTGATCGATGCCAATCACGCCGCGCTTGCAGCGAAAGTCGCAACGGGGATACAGTTTTCTCCCGTCACCGCAGAGGGTATGTTGCAGGCAATCCGGCGTGCACTACATCTCTTCGCGGACCAAAAAGTCTGGACCCAATTGCAAAAGCAGGGCATGAAATCGGATGTCTCGTGGGAGAAGAGCGCCGAGCGCTACGCTGCCCTCTATTCAAGCCTCGCCCCGAAAGGCAAGTGACAGAAATGAACAAATCTGTATCCACAACGCCCTACCAGGACCAGAAACCCGGCACGTCGGGTCTCAGGAAGAAGGTCCCGGTCTTCCAGCAGCCGAACTATGCTGAGAACTTCATCCAATCGATTTTCGATTCTCTGGAAAGCTATCAGGGCAAGTGCCTCGTCATTGGCGGCGACGGACGCTACTACAATCGCGAGGTCATCCAGAAGGCGATCAAGATGGCCGCCGCCAACGGCTTTGGAAAGGTCATCGTTGGCAAAGGCGGCATTCTTTCGACCCCGGCTGCCTCGCACATCATTCGTAAATACAAGGCTTTCGGCGGCATTATCCTTTCTGCCAGCCACAATCCCGGCGGCCCGACCGAAGATTTCGGCATCAAATACAACGTCAACAACGGCGGGCCGGCGCCGGAAAAGATCACCGACGCGATCTATGCGCGCACCAGGGTGATCGACAGTTACAAGATCGCCGATTTCCCGGACGTGAACCTCGATCGCATCGGCAAGGAAGAACTGCCCGGCGGCATGATGCTTTCGGTCATCGACTCGGTCGAGGACTATACCGCGCTGATGGAGGAGCTCTTCGATTTCGGCGCGATCCGCAATCTGATCAGCCTCGGCTTCCGAATCGCCTTCGATGCGATGAGCGCCGTTACCGGCCCCTATGCCAAGGAAATCTTCGAAAACCGTCTTGGCGCGCCGCTCGGCTCGGTGCGAAATTTCATGCCGCTGCCGGATTTCGGCGGGCATCATCCGGATCCGAACCCTGTCCACTGCAAGGAACTCTATGACGAGATGATGGGCGAGGACGCGCCCGATTTCGGCGCCGCTTCGGACGGCGACGGCGACCGCAACCTCATCATCGGCCGCGGCATCTTCGTCACCCCTTCAGACAGCCTGGCGATCCTCGCAGCCAACGCCAATCTCGCGCCGGGATATTCCGGCGGCCTGGCAGGCATCGCACGCTCCATGCCGACCAGCGGTGCTGCCGACCGCGTCGCCGAAAAACGCGGCATCGGCATGTATGAAACGCCGACCGGCTGGAAATTCTTCGGCAATCTGCTCGATGCCGGCATGGCAACGATCTGCGGCGAGGAAAGCGCCGGAACCGGCTCCAGCCACGTCCGCGAGAAGGACGGCCTCTGGGCCGTACTCCTCTGGCTGAACATCCTTGCCGTCCGCGGCGAAAGCGTTCAGGACGTCGTTACCCAGCATTGGCAGACCTATGGCCGCAACTACTATTCCCGCCATGACTATGAAGGCGTGGATACCGACGCTGCAAACGGCCTGATCGATAATTTGCGCAGCCAGCTTGCAGCCCTGCCGGGCAAGACCTTCGGCGGCTTGACCGTCGAAAAAGCGGACGACTTCGCTTATCACGATCCGGTCGACAAGTCGGTCAGCGAACATCAGGGTATTCGCATTCTTTTTTCGGGCGGCTCGCGAGTCGTGTTCCGCCTCTCCGGCACCGGGACGTCCGGTGCGACGCTACGTGTTTACCTGGAGCGTTACGAGCCAGATTCGACCCGGCACAACATCGAGACGCAGGAGGCGCTGGCCGACCTGGTCGCCGCCGCGGAAAGCATCGCGGACATCCGCAAGCACACGGGCCGTGATGCACCTTCGGTGATCACCTGATCGGAGGCTCATGCGGGCGGACAACAGGGCTAAAGGGGGCGCGATCCTTTTCGAAACCGGCGTCGAATTCGCCGTCTGGTCGCAGCATGCCACAGAGATCCAGCTCTGCCTCTTCGATGAAACCGGCAACAAGGAACTCGCGCGCCTGCCGATGGCGCGCGAAAACGGCCATGTGCACCGGCTTTTCGTCGACGGTCTGAAGGAAGGCGCCTGTTACGGCTTACGGTCCGACGGCATCTATGCTCCGGAAAACGGTCTCTGGTTCGATCCGTCCAAGCTTCTGGTCGACCCGTACGCCAAACAGCTCGACCGGCCGTTCCGCCATGATCCGCGTCTCGGCATCTTCGGCGAAGACACGCAGAACCTGATGCCGAAGGCGATGGTGACCCGCGATACGAAAGTGACGTTGGCGAAACCCCTCTTCAAGCCAGGCGGTTTTATCTATGAAGTCGCGGTCAAACCCTTCACGATCCTCCACCCGGACGTTCCCGAGACGCAGCGCGGCACCGTCGCCGCCCTTGCCCATCCCTCAGTGATTGCTCATCTCAAGCGGGTCGGTGTCGATGCCGTCGAGCTGATGCCGATCACCGCTTGGATCGACGAGCGCCATTTGCCGCCGCTCGGACTAGCGAACGGGTGGGGCTACAATCCCGTTGCCTTCATGGCGCTCGATCCGCGCCTCGCGCCGGGCGGCATGGCCGAACTGCGCGATACGGTTGCGAAGCTTCGGGCCGAAGGCATCGGCGTCATTCTTGACCTCGTCTTCAACCATACCGGCGAGAGCGACCGTTACGGCACGACGCTGTCGCTGCGCGGCCTCGACAATCGCTCCTTCTACCGGCATCTGCCCGGCCGGCCCGGCGAGCTTGTCAACGACACCGGGACCGGCAACACCGTCGCCTGCGATCATCCCTATGTCCGCCAGCTCATCATCGATAGCCTCCGACATTTCGTCCTCGGCGCCGGCGTCGATGGTTTCCGCTTCGATCTGGCGCCTGTCCTCGGCCGCACGGCAAACGGCTTCGAGGCCCATGGAGGGACACTCTGCGCAATCCTCGACGATGACGTGCTCGCCGAGCGCATCATGATCGCCGAGCCTTGGGATATCGGTCCGGGCGGCTATCAACTCGGCAATTTTCCAGCTCCCTTCCTCGAATGGAACGACCGCGTTCGCGACGATATCCGCTGCTATTGGCGCGGCGACGACTGGAAGACCGGGCCGCTCGCAACAGCACTGGCCGGCTCCTCCGACATTTTCTTGCGAAACGGCGGAACGGCGACGCGCAGCGTCAATTTCCTCGCCGCCCATGACGGTTTCACGCTGAAGGATCTCGTTGCCTACAGTCATAAGCACAACGAAGCGAACGGCGAGGAAAACCGCGATGGCCACAACGAGAACCATTCGTGGAACAACGGCATCGAGGGCGAAACGCGCTATCGCGATATCATCAAGAAGCGCCGTGGCGATCTGAAGGCGCTGATCTCGACGCTCTTTGCCAGCCGCGGCAGCATCATGCTGACGGCGGGTGATGAAGGCGGGCGAACACAGCGCGGCAACAACAACGCCTATTGCCAGGACAACGAAATCACCTGGGTCGACTGGGAGGCGCTGGATGAAGAATTGATCGCCCACACCGCCTTCGTGGCAGCATTGCGAAAGCGCTTCTCCGTCTTCTCCGAATCCGGCTTCTTCGACGGCAACGGCGATGTCGAATGGATATCCTCCTCGGGCAATCCGATGACCGTTGGAGAGTGGGAGACTGCGAATCTCTCCACGCTCGGCATGCTGCTCACAACGCGCGACCGCGACAGCCGCAGACAGGTGCGTCTGGCCGTGCTTTTCAACCGATCGAACAATGCGATGGACTTCGTCTTCCCGCCCCCAGACACTGCCGCGTGGCGGCTGTTGAGCGCGTCCGGCAACTCCGAGAAGCTTGGCGCGGCCGTGATCGTTCCGCCGCGGTCGGCCATCTTTTGCGTCGGGAATTGATTCAAGCCGCAACGAATGTGAATCGTTGTCGTAATTGTCATAAATCCACTGTAAGCAATTGAGCAGGCGGCTTTTTTCATGGGGAATTTATGGTCAGGGAAATTTCGCTCGCGGAAGTCCGCGGGCTCATTGGCACGAAAACAGGGCTTTCAGATTGGATTCTTGTCGATCAGGCGATGATCGACGCTTTTGCGCACGCCACCAACGACCATCAGTTCATCCATACCGATCCGGCCCGCGCGACAACCGAAAGCTCCTTCGGCGGCACGATCGCCCATGGTTTCCTGACGCTCTCTCTGCTTTCCACAATGAATTACAATGCGTTGCCCAAAATCCGCGAGCAGACGATGGGTATCAACTATGGATTCGACAAGGTGCGCTTCATGGCGCCGGTCAAATCCGGCACCCGCATCCGCGGCCATTTCATCCTCGCCGACGCACGCTTCCGCGGCGCCAGCATGCTGATGACCACATATGAAGTGTCCATCGAGATCGAAAACGAGAAGAAACCCGCGCTTACTGCGAACTGGATCACCATCATCCAGTTCGACCCGAAGGACCGGCCGGAGGAAACCTGAGGAGCAGGCTCTTTGGAAATCCCCGCGCAGTTTAATATCCTCGAAAACCGGGAGCTGGGTTGTAAACCACAGGATGAATTCGGCGTTGGTGGAGACACTCTTCTGGGAGGATGCCCGATATCGGCTCCTTGAGGACCTTGCCGAATATACCGCCAAGACCATTGATGGCGCGAAGTTAACGCTGTTCGTATGGCGGGAATTTTGCGAACGCGCAGTTCCGCCCGCGATCAGTTCAGCGGCCATTGAATTGCTGAAAGCGGCTTTGCGTCCTTAGCCGCTCTCGCGCGATTTCACGGCCGGCGTGTCAGTGCCCCGCATCTTCTGCCGCCTCGGCCAGCAGACCGAAGACATAGTCGGAAAACGACCGCCAGCATTCGATCCGGTACGTATCGTCCTCGGTGCGGAAGAACACGACTTCCGCCTTGCCGAACAGCGTGCGCGAGCAGGCGCCGACCGGAAATGTGCCGATCGACAGGTCCTGCGGGCAGCCGCCCGAAAGCGCGGCTTCGGCGCCGGGGCCAGAGACGATGATGCCGACATTGCGATGGGAGACATCCGTCGCCGAATGAAGGAGGCTGACACCTGATAACAAGGCCATCAGATCTGCGCCGTCTTCATCGATCACCAGCCATTCGTCGGGGCCGAGCCAGAGCACTGAACGTCCACCCTTACGGCCCGAGGTTTTCGGCGCATCCGGGATCGTGACGCCGAGAGCCGATGAAAGAGCTTTAAGCGAAGCTGCCGGCGCCCGCAGCGCCACCCGGCTCGCCGCAGGCGCAGGCGTCAGCCGCACAGTGGCAGAACCGCCGTGGTTGCCGGAAAGAGCGGATTTGCGAATTGCCACATCAACCATTGATCCGGCCTCCTTCTTTGTCAAAGAACACCATGTCCGTCACTTCAACGGCAATCGTCTTGTCCGGCATTGGTACATAAAGAGTCTCGCCTGCGCGCGCCCGGCCGCCGGCGACCAGCGCGAAGGCGATGGACTTGCCGAGGTTTTCCGACCAGTAGGACGAGGTCACATGACCAAGCATGGTCATCGGCTTCGGCTCGTTCGGATTGGCGACGATCTGTGCGCCCTCTTCGAGCACCAGCTTCGTATCCTTCGTAACGAGACCGACAAGCTGCTTGCGGCCTTCCCTGACGAGATCGGGACGCTTCAGCCCCCGAATACCAACAAAATCCGTCTTCTTCTTGGAAACGGCCCAGGAAAGACCTGCGTCATCCGGCGTGACCGTGCCGTCCGTATCCTGTCCAACGATGATATAGCCCTTTTCGGCGCGAAGAACGTGCATCGTCTCGGTGCCGTAGACGCAGGCGCCGAGCGGCTCGGCATTTGCCCAGACAGCTTCCAGCACCGACTGGCCGAAATCGGCTGGAACGTTGATTTCGAAGCCGACTTCGCCAGTAAACGACACGCGGAAGAGGCGCGCAGGTACGCCGCAGACCTTGCACTCGCCAACGCTCATATGCGGGAAGGCCTCGTTGGAAATATCGAGCCCCTCAACGAGCGGCGCGACGATCTCGCGCGCCTTCGGACCTTGCACGGCAATCACAGCCCACTGCTCGGTAACGGAGGTCAGCCACACCTTCAGGTGCGGGAACTCCGTTTGCAGATAGTCTTCCATGTGATGAAGAACGCGCGGCGCGCCGCCTGTCGTCGTCGTGACATGGAAACGGTCATCCGCAAGACGCCCGACAACGCCGTCGTCGTACACGAAGCCGTCTTCGCGGGCCATGATGCCATAGCGGCACTTGCCGGGTTTCAGCGTGTCCCAGGCATTAGTGTACATCAGGTTCATGAACTCGGCCGCATCCGGGCCGACGACCTCGATCTTGCCGAGCGTCGAGGCATCAAAAACGCCTGCGATGTCGCGAGCCGTTTTGCATTCGCGGGCAACCGACTGATGCATCGTCTCGCCGGCGCGCGGATAGAACCAGGCACGCTTCCAGTTGCCGACGTCTTCGAACACAGCGCCATGCGCCGCTTCCCACTGATGCATCGGCGTCTTACGCGCGGGATCGAAGAGCTCGCCGCGCGAATGGCTGATCAGCGTGCCATAGGTGACCGGCGTATAGGGCGCACGGAAGGTCGTGAGGCCGACCTGCGGGATTTCCTTGCCGAGCATTTCGGCGGCGATCGCCAGACCGTGCATGTTGGAGAGCTTGCCCTGGTCGGAGGCCATGCCGTTCGTCGTGAAGCGCTTGATGTGCTCGATCGAGTGCATGCCTTCGCGCACTGCAAGACGGATGTCCTTGGCGCAGACATCGTGCTGGAAGTCTATGAAGGCCTTGGCGCTCGTCTCCGGGCCGGCACCTTCGGCAGCACCGATCATACCTCCGGTCCAGTCATAGGCCTGCTCGGCCGAGATGCTGATCTTGCCACTGCCCGATTTTCCGACGGCTTGCGCCATCAGCTCGCCGGCCGCAAGAGACTCTTCGATCGTCTGCTGCAGGCCGTCCGTGCCGTTGCAGGCGCCGACCGACAGGCAGTCCTGCGCATAGGTGCCGGGCAGGAAGCGCTGGCTTTCCGGCTCGAACTTCACCTTGCCGCGCGACTGCGAGAAGAGGTGCACCGACGGCGTCCAGCCGGCCGAAACCAGCAATGCGTCGACCGCAACTTTGCGCGGCGAGCCGCCGCCGTTGCGGGCGACGGTCATCGATGAGACGCGGAGCTTGCCCGAAGTATTGATGACCGATTGTCCAGCCAGCACCTCGATACCGAGCGAACGCGCTTCGGCAAGAACTGCAGCCCCCGGCGTCTGGCGGCAATCGACGATCGCAGCGATTGCCACGCCGGCACGCTTCAGGTCGAAAGCGGCTTCATAGGCCGAGTCATGGGCGGTGTAGACACCAACCTTGGCTCCGACGGCGACGCCGTAGTGGTTCAGGTACATGCGCGCGGCAGACGCCAGCATGATGCCCGGGCGGTCGTTGTTTCGGAATACCATGTGCCGCTCGATTGCACCGCTGGCGAGGATCACCCGCTTGGCGCGGACCTGCCAGAGACGCTCGCGCGGCAGGTCACGGCCTGGCTTGGCGATATGGTCGGTCACGCGCTCGGCAAGAGCGATGAAATTATGGTTGTAGTAGCCGAAGGCCGTCGTGCGGGTCAGAACCTGCACGTTGTCCATCGCCTTCAGCTTGGCAGCCGCCTGCTGCGCCCAGACGTAGCCTTCGATGCCGTCGATCTTCACGCCGCAGTCGAAGCGCAACGCACCGCCGCATTCCGCCTGCTCGTCGCAGATGATGACGCGGGCGCCCGTCTCAGCCGCGGCAAGGGCAGCGGAGAGACCTGCAACGCCCGCACCGGCGACGAGCACGTCGCAATGCGCATAGCGGCTTGCGTAGTGATCCGGATCCCCTTCCGTCGGCGCGACGCCGAGACCGGCGGAACGTCGGATGAGTGGCTCATAGACATGCTTCCAGGCGGCCTTCGGCCACATGAAGGTCTTATAGTAGAATCCCGCCGCAAAGAACGGCGAAAGCAGATCGCTGATGCCACCGACGTCAAAAGCAAGTGACGGGAAGCGGTTCTGCGACTTGACGATCATACCGTCGAAGACTTCCTGAACCGTGGCGCGCACGTTCGGCTGCTTTCGCGCCGAGTCTCGGGCAACGTCGATCAGCGCATTCGGCTCTTCCGCACCGGCTGAAAGGATGCCGCGCGGGCGGTGGTACTTGAAGGAGCGGCCGACGAGATGCACGCCGTTGGCGATCAGCGCCGAAGCGACGGTGTCGCCTTCGAGCGCGGTATAGCTCTTGCCGTCGAAAGTGAAGCGGGCGGTTCTCGCCGGCGTCAGGCGTCCCTTGCCTGGAATTCGGTTCGCGCCGCTCATTTCGCCTCTCCTTCCGTCGCTTCATAGGTTTCGACGGGGGCGTGCGGGACGCTCGCAGCGCCTATTTCAGGCTTTGGCTCGCCTGCCTTGTAGGTCATGATGAATTTGTCGCTGATGGTGTCGCGCGCTGCATTGAAGAAACGGCCGCAGCCGTGGATGTGCCGCCAGCGTTCGAAGATCAGACCCTTCGGGTTGTCGCGCAGGAAGAAATACGCCTCGAATTCCTCGTCGGAAATCGAAGCGATATTCTGGGGCCGCGCAATATGCGCGTCGCCAGCGCCACGGAATTCGAGCTCGGAGCGCTCTTCCTGACAGTATGGGCAGTAGATCAGTAGCATTGGATTCCCTTGTCGGAAGTGCGTGGTCAGTGCGCGACGGCGGCGGCTGCCGCTTCGTC
Source organism: Rhizobium sp. CC1099 (assembly GCF_029714385.1). Taxonomy (NCBI): domain Bacteria; kingdom Pseudomonadati; phylum Pseudomonadota; class Alphaproteobacteria; order Hyphomicrobiales; family Rhizobiaceae; genus Rhizobium; species Rhizobium sp. CC1099. The sequence continues at coordinate 3,272,073 of NZ_CP121641.1, forward strand.
GATGAGCCGTCCGGTGCGGAAGCGATCCAGCGTCAATCCGGCATTGAACTTGTGCGGCTCGTCGCGGGCGATCAGGTGCGCAAAGAGATTGGCCGAACCCGGCGTCGCCTTGAAGCCGCCCGTTCCCCAGCCGCAGTTGACATAGAGCCCCGGAACCGGCGTCTTCGACTGGATCGCCGAACGGTCCGGCGTATTGTCGACGATGCCGCCCCAGGAGCGCATCATCTTCACGCGGCGGAACATCGGGAAGAGCTCGCAAATCGCATCAAGCGTATGCGTGATGATCTGCAGGCCGCCTGTCTGCGAATAGGAATTATACTGGTCCGTGCCAGCGCCGATGACGAGCTCGCCTTTGTCGGACTGCGAGATATAGGCATGCACCGTGTTCGACATGACGACACAGGGAAAGATCGGCTTCAGTGGTTCGGAAACCAGCGCCTGCAGCGGGCTCGATTGCAGCGGCACGCGCACGTCCGCCATCTTCATCACGGTCGTCGAGTGGCCGGCCGCGGAGACGCCGACCTTCTTCGCGCCGATGAAGCCGCGATTGGTTTCGACGCCAACAACCCGCCCGTCCGGTCCGCGGCGGATGCCGGTGACTTCGCAATTCTGGATGATGTGAACGCCGCGATCCGACGCCGCTCGGGCATAACCCCAAGCGACCGCATCATGACGCGCCGTACCGCCGCGGCGCTGCAAGGCGGCGCCGTTAATCGGATAACGCGCAGCTGCGGAAATATCGAGCGGGGGGCAATAAGCCTTCGCCTGCTCCGGCGTCAGCCATTCATTATCGATGCCATAGAGCCGGTTGGCATGGATATGCCGCTTGAAGGACTGCTGATCGTGGATGTTGTGCGAGAGCATCATCACGCCGCGCGGCGAATACATCACATTGTAATTCAGATCCTGCGACAGGTTCTCCCAGAGCTTCATCGAATGCTCGTAGATGTGCATGCTCTCTTCATAGAGATAGTTCGAGCGGATGATGGTGGTGTTACGGCCGGTATTGCCTCCGCCGAGCCAGCCCTTTTCCAACACCGCGACGTTGGTGATGCCGTGCTCCTTGGCAAGGTAGTAGGCTGCTCCCAGACCATGCCCGCCGCCGCCGATGATAATAACGTCGTATTGCGCACGCGGCTCCGGCGAAGTCCACTGCCTCTCCCAGCCCTTGTGGCCCCTGAGCGCTTCCCGTGCCACGGCAAAAACCGAGTATTTCCGCATCCGCCTTCATCTCCTTCAGGGAAAGGCATTTTCTTCGTGGCCATACAAATCGCAAATCGAAATGCGGCACAACGTTTCTTTTGCGACGCGAACGGGCTTTTGTTTGACATGGGTGGAACAAGTGCTGATGACACTGAGGTTGCCGCATCCGCCCACCCGCACCGGATTAGTCCGACTAACCCAAGAGGGCAGGAAGACGAGACGCGAAATCACATGCTAATATTCCTATTCCTAGGGGTGTTCCCATGTCGTATGTGCGTCTTGCCGCAGCCACGGTGTTCAGCGCGGTGCTTTCCAGCTCCATGCCGGCCTCCGCAGCCGAGCAGGTTGGCCAGGCGGTCCGCATCAAGACGGAAGTGACCGGTCAAACGGGACCGCTGACCGTAAATGCCGCAGTCCATCGCGACGAGCGCATTCGTACATCGAAATCCGGTCTCGGCCAGTTTCTCTTCCGTGACGGCACCAAGCTTGCGGTCGGCTGGGGTTCGTCAGTCGTCATCGACAAATACATCTTCGATGACTCTCAATCGGTGAAAAAGCTGAGCATCCGCGCAGCGAAGGGAACTTTCCGCTGGATCAGCGGCAGTTCGAAATCGTCCGCCTACCAGATCCTGACACCTGCGGGCACGATCGGCGTGCGTGGCACCGCCTTCGATTTCTATGTCGGCCCGGATGGAACGACGGCCGTCGTCATGCTGAATGGCGCCGCCCAGTTTTGCGGCCCGGGCGGCTGCCGGCAACTGACACGCCGTTGCGACAGTGTCGTTGCGACACCCAACGGCAACATGACGGATGTGGCGCGCGTAAACCAGGGCGTCCTTCGAAGACTGGGAACGCCACGCGCCCTCCCATTCCTTTCCGGCAGTCAGTCGCTTTCCGGCATGATGGGCGGCGGCTGCGGATTGACGGCGGCACTGCAGCGGCCCGATAACCTTCAGCGCCAGGCGCCGGCCGTCTCGCCTCCGGAACCGAAGCCGGAGAAACCGAATAAACCTGACAAGCCGGATAAGCCCGATAGACCACACAAACCCGACAAACCTGACAGGCCGCATAAGCCGGACAAGCCCGACAAGCCCGACGGGCCGCATAAGCCGGACAAGCCGCATGACCACGACAGGCCGCATAAATCACATGATCACCACCGGGGCGATCACGACAGAGACCGCGACAAGGGCGACCATCACCATGGCAAGGACCGCGATAGGGATCGCGGCGAACGGAACCACCATCGCTGATAGGTCATTCTGCTGGGCGCGCTTCCTCAGAAATCGGTTCATCACGGAAATGATCGGCCCTGCGGGAAATCCGGCGATAAAATTCTGCCAGGCCGGGAGCGATCATTTTGGTCTTCAACCTGATGGCACTGACGATCCTGCGCGTGTCGGGCGAGCGCGAGCGAAATGCCTCGACAAGCTGATGGTGGAGCTGCCGCAGCTCTGCAAATTCGGCCGATTGCGTCACGCGCTCATCCCCGACGACGGCGAATAGGCGCGTCCGGCTGCTCTTTCCCTTCAGGCCGAAGGTGCCCGCCTCAAGCAGCGCAGCACCTAACTGCAGCCGCGCTGTGTCCTCCGAAATCAGAATATCGAAGCCGATTTCCTTGCAGGAGGATTCGATCCGCGCAGCAACGTTCACGGCATCGCCGACGGCCGAGTAATTGAAGCGCGTTTCGGCTCCCATATTTCCGACACAGGCAACGCCGGTATGGATACCGATGCCGATGCCCACCGGTTGATCCTTGCCAAAGCCGAAGGCATCGGCAGCATTGAGCTCGGCAAGCGTTTCCCGCATGGCCAGAGCGGCGCGCACCGCCTTCGTCTCGTGATCGGCGACATCGACTGGCGCATTCCAGAAGGCCATGATCGAGTCGCCGATGAACTTGTCGAGCGTGCCCTCATTGGCGACGACATGGCGGCTCAGTGCGTCGAGCAGCGTGTTCAGGAATCCGACCACGGCCCTCGGCGGAAGCCGCTCACTGATTTCGGTGAAATGACGCACGTCGACGAACATGACCGTCAGTTGCCGATCGTCGCCGCCAAGGCGCAGTGCGTCGCGCGTATGCTCGATACGATAGAGAAGCGATGGTGACAGATATTGCCCGAAGGCGCGGCGAACCTCGCGCCGTTCCCGGTCGATCACCAGAATGCGGAACGACGTCGCGGCGAAATGCGTCACTGATCCGCTGATGATCGGAGCCAACGGATCGAAAAGAAGCCCGGCGTAGGAAAAGCAGAGCCACGAGGCGACAACAGCAAGCGCAGTAATCGCCAAACCACAGGCTAGGGCTACCGCCGGGCTAACGAAGGTCGTCAGGATCACCAAAAGGCTGCCAAGCACTGCGATGGCGAATATCTCCAGGCCATCCGCCCAGTCCGGCCGCGACAGATAGCGGCCGTTCAAAATCTGCTCGAGGGTCTGCGCGTGCAGCGAAACCCCCGGCACATTTTCTCCAAGCGCCGTGACACGGATATCCTGCAGCCCCGCGGCCGATGTGCCGATAAAGACGATACTTCCGTTTATCGCCGCGCTGACTTCGGCCGAGGCACCTTTTTCTGCAAGCACATGCCGCGCGGAGACATATCTCTCCGCACGGTCTGGGCTGACATAGAGCCATAACTCGCCGGCCGCCGTCACGGGGACGACAAAATCGCCTGTCTTGACTGAGACCATGACGCCGGCCGCATCCGGAGCACCCGCCAGCACATAGGTCGAGACACCCTGCGCAACACGCAGTGCCTCCAGCGCCAGATTCGGATAAAGCTGCTCCCCATCCGTCAGAAACAGCGGAACTGCCCGCACGACCGACGAAGAGCTGCCCGGATTGAGACTGATATGACCGATGCCGGCGGCGTTCGCTTCAAGGCGCGGACGTAACGGCGTTGCGGCATTGATATGCGGGGGTGCGCCGACGGGACTCTCGCCGGTGAAGGCGAAGCCTGCCTTGACGGACGGGCGATAGGTTCCCTCGTTGGTCAAGCCGAAGCCGAGCACGACAGGCTTATCGGCAATAGTATCGGCGAAAATCTCGTCATTGTCCGGTAATTGCGACAGCAGCGACGGATCGATGCCGGGCACATTGCCGACGACAGTACGTGGCGAAAGCCGGTCGGGCTCGGCAAAGAGAATGTCGAAAGCGATCGCCGCCGCACCCATCTCGGACAGCCTGTCGACGAGCAGAGCCAGCCTGTCTCTCGGCCACGGCCACTGGCCGAATTCGCGTAGCGATGCCTCGTCAATATCGATTACCCGAACCGGCAGCTCTTCGAAGGACCGCGGCGATACGCGCTGGTATTCGTCGAAGGTCACATCGCGGATCGATCGCAGCAGCTGTGGATCGCTGGCCCGCAGCAGCGTGAGCACGGCAACAATCGCCAAGCCGATAATGACACCGATTTGCTGCGCGCGTGTCATGAACCGATGGCGCCCCCTACGCTGCAAGCCGCTGAGCAGCGAAGAAAGGCTACGCCGCTTTAGCGCCGAACGCCATCCTGTCGCAGAACTGGCACGCAGCATAAAGAGAGATTGTGTTGGAGCGCGTGGGAATCGGACAGGCAGACGCCTTCAAGGGGAAGGACCACGGTTTGCAAAGACCTATTGGCCGGCCGATTTGACTGAAACCTTGCGCTTTCTTTTCGGAGCCGGAAGTTCGGGCTCAGCTTCGGCCTGCCGCTGCAGACGGAGGGCTTTCAGCTTCTCCGTCTTTTTTTCACGCAGTTTTGCTTCGTCTGCAATAATCGCCCGCGCCGTGTGATCCGTGGCTTCCGCCTTGTCGCGGGCCGACATCTTCGTGGCGTTGAAGAATGCGTCCTTTGTGGCAGTCATTCACTTTTCCTTGGATGGTTCGCGATTTTGAAAACCACGCTCGCAAGCGACACTCAACGTGTGTTTGCGGCCTTTTTGGGCATCGGCAGCAAACCTTCGCGCTGCATCTTCTTGCGCGCGAGTTTCCGCTGACGGCGGATAGCTTCGCCCTTTTCGCGGGCGCGCTTCTCGGATGGCTTTTCATAGGCGCTGCGCGCCTTCATTTCACGAAACAGACCTTCGCGCTGCATCTTCTTCTTGAGAACGCGAAGAGCCTGGTCGACATTGTTGTCCCTGACGAGAACCTGCAAAATCTTATCCTTTCGCGGCAATGGCATGCCGTATCGTTAACGAGGGGAGGCGTTACTTTCGAACCTTGATGCTGGACGTCTTCAGCCAAGGCTCGGCATTGGAAGTTTGGGCTACGTGAGCGCCTGAAATCCGCGGCGGGGATTCGGTCGCATCGATATCAAGCGCTGTTATCCTGCGCTCGAAGTTTTCGGCCTCGAACCGAACACGGTACTGTACATGTCCATGGTCGTTCGGCAGGATGCCGACGACCTCGCATCGCCTGTCGGCAGCGGCCGTTCGGGTGAGACCGGACTTCAGCACGACAAAGTCACCTATTTTATAGGTCGGCTTTGCCTTATAGTTCGGCTTTGGCATCACGGTGCTCTTTCAAAATGTCAAAAAGGCCGGGCGTTTTACCCGACCTCTTCCCGTCATTCAGCCCGCTGCCAGTACATCCGTGGTCAGCCGTGGCAAATGACAAATTACGCGGCCTGAAGATTATCCGCTGCGTTCTTGCCGGACTTTTTGTCCCGGACGAGATCGTAGCGTACCTTCTGCCCGTCGGACAACGCGCTCATGCCGGCACGCTCCACGGCGGAAATGTGAACAAATACGTCGGTCGAACCATCGTCCGGCTGAATAAAGCCAAAGCCCTTGGCGCTATTGAACCACTTAACCGTGCCTGAATTCATGAACGATCTCCTTTCAATCGCTGCACTGCCGGGAAATTATTCGCCGGCTCTTATCGAGAGTTGAGAGGAAATCTGACAGAGCGCTCAGCGCGTGACAAAGGTCACAAGCAATATTCGATAGGCTCATATATAGGGGTATTTCTGCATACCGCAATAGCAAATGCATTTCTGGGCACCGCATCCGCCAAGCAGGCGGAAGGCTTATCCGCCATTTTTTCCGCAGATCGCCATATCAGTCTGGACTTCGTGTCATCGATCTGTTATCCCGCATCACCAATCGCAAGGCTCCGGCCGCGCGAACCGTATAATTTTGCCCTGGCGCTGTGCCGCCGCTGGTGTCAACCAAAACCAAAGGAACGTGATTCTCGTGCAGGTACTCGTCCGCGATAACAATGTCGATCAGGCTCTCCGCGCTCTCAAGAAGAAGATGCAGCGCGAAGGCATTTTCCGCGAAATGAAGATGCGCGACTACTACGAGAAGCCGTCGCAGAAGCGCGCCCGCGAGAAGGCCGAAGCTGTTCGCCGCGTTCGCAAGCTGGCTCGCAAGCGGGCACAGCGCGAAGGTCTGGTCGCACGCTAAACGGTGCCGTCGTTATTTCGACGTTTTCAGATGCATGTTGGCGGGGGCGATTACGTGTCGCCACCGCCTTTTTATTTTTGCTGCTGAAGATCGCATATCCGATTGCCCCCGGATATGACGCATGGGGGAAGCGCACGAATGGCTGATTTCTTGTTCACCTCGCCCCGGTCCTTGCGCGCGCCGAAAGCGACGCTGCTGCCGGTGCTTGCAGTCCTTGCCGCAATCGGCCTTGCCGGTTGCCAGACCGACAACACCTCCGATGCTGTGATCCACCTCGACAAGGCTCAGGGTTCCGAAGAGAACATTGCCTCGCTGACCTCGGTGATCAATTCCAATCCGCGTGATCCGGAAGCATATAACGTCCGAGGCTCGGCCTATGGCCGTGCCGGTCAGTTCAAGGCCGCGCTGAACGACTTCAATACCGCCCTGCAGATCAATCCGCGCTTCTTCCAGGCCTATGCCAACCGCGCGCTCGTCTATCGCAACATGGGCCAGCAGCAACAGGCGATCGCCGACTACAACGCCGCGCTGCAGATCAACCCGAGCTACGACGTCGCCTATATCGGCCGCGGCAACGTCTATCGCCAGGCCAGCCAGGACGATGCGGCATTCAACGATTTCGCCCGCGCAATCCAGCTCGGCACGACGGATGGCCGCGCTTATCACAATCGCGGCCTGATTTTCCAGAAGCGCAATCAGCAGGACAAAGCGATCGACGATTTCTCGAAGGCGATCTCGCTGTCACCGAATTCGCCCGAGCCCTATAACGGCCGCGGCATTTCCTATTTCGCGCTGAATGACGACGACAATGCCTTCGCCGACTTCAACCATGCGATCGAGCTCAACGGCAACATCGCCGAATCCTGGGCCAATCAGGCGCTCGTCTATGAGCGCCGCGGCGACAAGGAGAAGGCGGCCCGCTCCTATCGCCACGCGATCGGCCTGGACCCGAAATACCAGCCGGCCCGCGACGGCCTGGCCCGCGTCGGCGCTGCAACCAGCGGCTGATATCTGCAGATCACGGAGAAAACAGCGATGGCGGCGAAACGGCATGTGATCGTCGTCGGCGCCGGTATCATAGGCGCCTCGATCGCCTGGCATTTGGCGAAGGCCGGTGCTGCTGTGACGGTCATCGCCGAAGAAACCGGCGGCGTCGCAACGCCCAATTCCTTCGCCTGGATCAATGCCAGCTGGGGAAACCCCGAATTCTACTTTCATTTCCGGCGCCGCTCGATGGCGGAGTGGAAGCGGCTCGCTGCGGAGCTTCCGGGCCTGCCGCTTTCCTGGTGCGGCGGCATCTGCTGGGACCTGCCCCGCAATCAACTCGAAGCTTACGCGAAGGAGCACGGCGGCTGGGGCTACGGCATCAACCGCATCGAGCGCAGTGAGATCTCCCGCCGCGAACCCTATCTCAGTAATGCACCCGATTTCGCCCTCGCTGTCGCTGAGGAAGGCGCAGTCGAGCCGGTCGCAGCCGCGCGCATGATGCTGGCGGATGCCGAAGCGCGAGGCGCGAAATTCATCGGCGCTGCCGTTCGCAGCCTCATCCGTAGCGGAGATCACATTGCCGGCGTCGTGACGTCGCAAGGTCTGATCGATGCGGATCATGTCGTCCTCGCTTGCGGCGCAGGATCCGTTCCCATAGCCGCGTCAGCCGGGATCACGCTGCCGATTGACGCGCCGCCCGGCCTGATCGTCCACTCCCGCCCGTTCGAGAAACGGCTGAACGGCCTGGTGATTGCGACGGAACTGCATATGCGCCAGACGACCGAAGGGCGCATCATCGCGGGCAGCGACTTCGGCGGCAGCGATCCGGGCGAAGACCGCCAGGCGACCGCGGCCGCTCTCTTTGCAAAGGTCAAAGCCAGCCTTTTGGAAAGCGACGCGCTGACAATGGATTTCCTCACTGTTGGATATCGCACGACGCCGCGAGACGGCTTCCCGATCATCGGCAATTGCGGCATCGGCGGCCTTTACATCGCCGTTATGCATTCCGGCGTGACGCTTGCTCCGTTGGTCGGCGCGCTGGCGGCAAACGAGATTCTGTCAGGCGCAACTGACGCAAGCCTCCGATCATTTCGGCTTCCCCGGTTCGCCTGACGGCACAATTGTATGACCATTACAATTCTTCCGTCAGCATGGTTTAGTGTGTTGCAACCACTTTCCCCTGCCCCTAACATGTCCTTGCTTCGATAGCAGGCTATCGGGAATCCGAACGCGTTGAGGGCACTGACGGCGATGCAGTTTTTTGCTTTCGTAACTGTTTGCGAAAATCCGGCCGGGCCATTCGCCCTCGAAAGCCTGCAAAGATTATGCCCATGAGTCTGCGCACGCGGCTGTTTCCCAAGGCTTCGATCGGCACCTATCTGGTTGCCATGGCGGTCTCGATCGCCGTGCCGATCTTTGCTTTCGTCACACTCCTGCTTCTGCAGCTCGAGGACAATCAGCGGACGACGCTGCGGCGCGAGACGGCGCAAGACGCGCTGACCCTGTCTCGCTCTATTGACCGGCAGTTGCAGGACATGGCGACGACACTTCGTCTGCTCTCGACCTCGCCCGAACTCGAGAACAACGACTTCGCCTCGTTTCATGAGCGGACCGAAACGGCCCTGCGCGGCGATACACTCTACGTGATCGCCGTCGACCGAAGCGGTCAGCAGCTACTGAACACGCGCCGTGATTTCGGCACGCCGCTCAGCAAGACAGCCAATATCCCGGCGATGGAATCGGCCATCGAGTCCGGCCGTATCGAAGCATCCGACGTCTTCAAGGGAGCGACAAGCGGCGAGTGGGTCTACAATGTCACGATGCCGCTGGATGCAGGTCAAGTCGCGGCCCTGATCGTAACCCAGAACGCCAAGGACCTCGCCAGACTTGTCACGACCGAAGGGCTTGCGTCGGGTTGGTCGGCTGCGGTGATCGATCAGGGCGGCCATGTGGTGGCTTCGAGCGGCATGGCAAGCATTGCCCCCGGAACGCCGTTCGACACGCGCATCCTGCCGTCGCTTATCGCTTCGCGCGGCGTCTTCGAGGACGAGGATATTCTGCCGAATCAACTCCTCGGTTATGCCCAAATTCCCGGCTGGTCCTGGAAAACGGTGGTCTGGGGACCGGTTGCCACGGCGCAGGCATCGATCCTCACGACATGGCGTTTCCTGATCGTCGGCGGCATCGCATTGCTTCTGGTCGCCGTGCTCGCGGCCTATGCCGTGGCGCGGCAGGTGCGCACTACGATCCGCGATATCGCCGACATGGCAAGCAGCATGGGCGAAGGCCAAATCGTGGCGCCGATCGATACCAGCGTCATCGAGGCAAACCAGGTCGCCGTTGCTCTGTCCAATGCCTCGTTCGATCGCAGCCAGACGGAAGACCGTCTGCATTTCATTATGCATGAGCTCGTGCATCGAACGAAGAACCTGCTCACGCTGGCCCAGGCAATGATGCGCCAACTCGCCAAACAGGCCGACAGCGTCGAAGGCTTCCAGTCGGCCGTTTCCGATCGCCTCGACGGGCTCGTCCGTTCGATCGAGCTTTTGACAAGCGAGCAATGGTCCGGTGCCTCGCTCCGCCGGGTCATCGACATTCACCTGGAGGCCTTTCCGCAGGCGGCAGAACAGCTTGAGATTTCCGGAGAGGATTTTGTGGTCAAGCCGGAGGCGGTCCAGAACCTCGGCCTGACGCTGCATGAACTGGCTACCAATTCGGTGAAATACGGTGCGCTTTCAGTGCCGCAGGGCCGCGTCTCCTTCTCCTGGGCGAATATCCAGGTCGAGGATCAGTCCGAGGCAATGCTCCGTTTTATTTGGGAGGAACGGAACGGTCCCGAAGTCGCTACTCCGTCCCGCTCCGGCTTTGGAACCACTGTCATCAAGACGCATGCTGCAGCAGCCTTCCGCGGATCGGTGCAGGTAGACTACCTGCCGCAGGGCCTGATCTGGACCCTGACAGCACCGCGTAGCGCGCTGGAGCGCGAATAACGGCCGGAACAATCAAAAGGATCAATTCGTTTCCGATAGGTCATCCGAAAGGAGAACGGCCATGTTCAAGCACATGATGATCGCAGCAACGGCAGCGGCGGCAGCAGTCTTTGCAAGCCCGGCAGGCGCTGCGAACTATATCAGCCTCGGCCGTCTGGTCTGCGGATCGGAAGGCGGTCAGGGGCTGATTATCACTTCGCAGAAGAATCTGATCTGCACCTACACGCCTGCCGGAGGCGGCCCGAAAGCCGTCTATGCCGGCAAGATCGAGAAATTTGGCCTGGATATCGGCGAGACCGGCAAAAGCGTTATGATCTGGCAGGTTCTTGCCAAGACCGGCACAAACATTCCGGAATTTGCACTGGCCGGTGAATACTACGGGATCGGCGCCGATGCCAGCCTGGGCGCAGGTGCCGGTGCCAAGGTGATCGCCGGTGGCACCAACAAGGCTTTCATGCTGCAACCGCTGAATGTGCAGGCCCAGGAGGGCCTCAATCTCGCAATCGGCGTGGAGAAAATGACGCTGGCGCCCGCTGCTACCTGACAAAGGTCGGCAGAGATGGAAAAAGGCTCGCTTAGGCGGGCCTTTTTCTTCGGCTGGCATCGCTTGAAATAAAAGCCCGGCTCGAAGCCGGGCCTTGGCTCAGTGGCCGATCGCTTTGTTGATCTCCTCGGTGACCTTCTTTGCATCGCCGAGCAGCATCATCGTGCCATCCTTGTAGAACAGCGTATTGTCGATGCCCGCATAGCCGGAGCCGAGCGAACGCTTGACGAAGAGGCAGGTCTTGGCCTTGTCGACATCGAGGATCGGCATGCCGTAGATCGGCGAGGTCTTGTCATCGCGCGCCGCTGGATTGGTGACGTCGTTGGCACCGATGACATAAGCGACATCGGCTTGGCCGAAGTCGGAGTTGATGTCTTCGAGTTCGAAGACCTCGTCATAAGGCACGTTCGCTTCGGCCAGCAGCACGTTCATGTGGCCGGGCATGCGGCCGGCGACCGGATGAATTGCGTATTTGACCTCGACGCCGGCCTTCTTGAGATTGTCGGCCAGCTCGCGAAGCGCGTGCTGCGCCTGGGCAACCGCCATGCCGTAGCCCGGCACGATAATGACCTTGGAAGCGTTCGCCATCAGATAGGCGGCATCCTCTGCCGAGCCGAGCTTGACGGTCTTATCGGAATTGTCCGCAGCCCCTGCAGAGGTCTCGCCACCGAAGCCGCCGAGAATGACGGATATGAACGAGCGGTTCATGCCCTTGCACATGATGTAGGACAGGATCGCACCCGAAGAGCCGACCAGCGCACCGGTGATGATCAGAGCGAGATTGCCGAGCGTGAAACCGATACCGGCTGCCGCCCACCCCGAATAGGAGTTCAGCATGGAGACGACGACCGGCATGTCGGCGCCCCCGATCGGCACGATCAGCAGCACGCCGAGCACCAGCGAAAGCGCCACGACCGCCCAGAAATCGAAATGGCTTTCGGTTGCCGCGAGCCCGATGATGAAGAAGACGATCAGCACCAAAAGCGCGATGTTGATGATATGCCGGAAGGCAAGCAGGATCGGCTTGCCGGACATGCGCCCGTCAAGCTTCAAAAAAGCGATGATCGAGCCGGTAAAGGTAAGCGCCCCGATCGCGGCGCCGATCGCCATCTCGATACGCGCCTCGCCATGGATCGAGCCGATATCGCCGATGCCGAAGGAGGCCGGTGTATAAAGCGCGGAGGCAGCAACCAGCACGGCGGCCAGGCCGACCAACGAGTGGAAGCCCGCCACCAGCTGCGGCATCGAGGTCATCGGGATGACGCGGGCGATATAGGCGCCCGCCCCGCCGCCGATCGCCAGTCCGAGCACGATCAGCACGAAGCCGGCAAAAGAAGGCGTTGCCAGCACCAGCGTCGTGAGGATCGCCATCCCCATGCCGATCATGCCGTAGAGATTGCCCTTGCGGCTGGTGGCCGGATGGGAGAGGCCGCGCAGTGCCAGGATGAAAAGCACGCCGGAGACGAGGTAGAGGAAAGCTGCGATATTGGTCATTCGTCCGGCCTCACTTGTCCTTCTTGCGGTACATCGCCAGCATGCGCTGCGTGACGAGGAAACCGCCGAAGATGTTGACCGAGACGAGAACGAGCGCGACGAAGCCGAAACCGGTCGCAAGCCCGCTTGCCGAAATGCCGACTGCAAGCAGCGCGCCGACGACGATGACTGAAGAGATGGCGTTGGTGACGGCCATCAGCGGCGTATGCAGCGCCGGCGTCACCGACCAGACGACGTAATAACCGACGAAGATCGCCAAAACGAAGATCGCGAACTGGAAAATGAAGGGATCGATCGCCCCGCCCGTTGCCGCACTTGCCGCTTCCGGTGCCTGCGCGGCCGCCGCCACGACTGCGTTGACCGCCTGGTCAAGCTGCTCCAGCGCCTTGTCCATTGCTTCACTGGCCATCAGCTATCCCCTTCTTCGTCCCGGCGAATGCCGGATGCACGACATCGCCTGCATAGGTCAGCATGGTCGCTTTGATGAGTTCGTCGTCGAGGTTGAGGACGACGCTCTTCGTCTCCTTGTTGAGCATGGTCTCGAGGAAGGTGACGAGGTTCTTGGCATAGAGCGCCGAAGCGCTGGCGGCCACCCGGCCCGGCAGGTTGGCGAAACCGATCACCTTGACGTCTTCGACATCGACGACCTCGTCTGCAACCACGCCCTCGATATTGCCGCCACGCTCGACCGCAAGATCGACGGCAACGGCGCCGGGCTTCATCGAAGCCAGCATCTGGCGCGATACGAGCTTCGGCGCAGGGCGTCCGGGGATCAGTGCCGTGGTGATGACGATGTCCTGCTTGGCGATATGCTCGGCAACGAGGGCTGCCTGCTTCGCCTGGTATTCCTTGGACATTTCCTTGGCGTAGCCGCCCGCCGTCTCCGCTGCCTTGAACTCCTCGTCTTCAACGGCGATGAACTTGGCGCCGAGTGAGGCGACCTGTTCCTTGGCGGCGGGGCGAACGTCGGTGGCCGAGACCGCAGCGCCGAGGCGGCGCGCCGTCGCAATCGCCTGGAGGCCTGCCACGCCTGCACCCATCACGAAGACCTTGGCGGCCGGAACGGTGCCGGCGGCCGTCATCATCATCGGCAGGGCGCGATCATAGACAGACGCCGCTTCAATGACGGCCTGATAGCCGGCGAGATTTGCCTGTGAGGAAAGAACATCCATGGACTGCGCGCGCGTAATGCGCGGCATCAGTTCCATCGCGAAGGCTGAAAGCCCTGCCTTCGCCATCGCGGCAATCGCCTCATCGTTTCCGTAGGGATCCATGATCGCGATGACGACCGCGCCGCTCTTGTAGCCGGCAATCTCCGCCTCCGTCGGGCGGCGCACTTTCAGCACCACATCCGCGGTTGCCGCATCGCCAGCCGAGCCGATCCGCGCCCCTGCAGCCTCAAATTCGCTGTCCGGTATGCGCGATAAAACCCCAGCACCTGCCTCGACCACGATGTCGAAGCCGAGGTTCCCCATCTTCTTTACAGTTTCGGCAGACGCCGCAACGCGTGTCTCGGAACCGTTCGATTCTTTTGTAATGAAAACGATATTGCCCAACTGCCCCCTCCTCCGGGTCAGCCAAACCACCGCGGGCTCACCGCTCAGGCCAAGCACCTATTCGAAAATTTCGGAAATGCCGCTCCTCGCCTGCTGCAGTCAGCGCAGCAGGACGATGCCGGCAACGAAGATGACGAGAAAAACTAGGAGGCCGCCGAGAAAGCCGCTGCTGGTGAAAAAACCGGCCGACATGCCAAGCAGCAGGGCGATGAGGAACATCGCGCCGTATTTCGCAGCCGAAATGAACAGATTGTAGGTTTGTTCATGTTCTTTGTAGTCCATCGGCGCGCCGACTTCGACGGGTCCGTTGTGTTCTTCGGCCATGAAATTTCGTCTCCCTGAATGCCATGATCCCATTCAGGGCTTACACAAAGCCTGGGAAAAGCGCAATGCATGAGAATGCCGCAGCCGGTACGCTTTGCGGCATTTCATGAGCGCGGCCTCAGAGCGGCAGATCGGTGCCGAACTGGCCTTCCGGCACGAAGCGAGCGGTCGGGATGATGGTGAGCGATGGCAGCCTGCTGTCGGGGCCGCGGGAAAACATCATGCGCTGTTCGCTGGCGCTGGAAATAAAGAAGGGATAGCGCGTCAGAAGCTTTCGACCAACCTCGATCACATTCGTCGCCATCAGCGTCATGTCGATTCCGTAATTCTTCGCCAGCCGGCCGGGCACGATGGTATCTGCATAGAAGACCCGCTTGTAGAAAGCGGCATGCGGGGGCCGGCAAAACTGAAGAACGCGGTCGGCACGGAAATGCGCCGCCGCAACGATGCTTGGTCTCAGCGTCAGGTAGGGAATCCACGACAGGTCGGCGGTCAGTTCCGGATCGGCCGCAAAGCGCGCTGGATCGATCAAGGTCAGCCCTGCATCCAGAAGCGAATCGATCGCCTCAGGAAAGGCGCCGGCGGACTGGCTGACGCGATGGTCCGGCGTTACATAGTGAAGTCGGACCGTGCTGACCAGTTCGCCGTAATAGTAGAGACCGAAGACATAAGCATGGCTATCGAAATCGGTATCGTCCAACAGCCCTTTTGGGGCGAGCGCCAGCACATCATGGGCCTTGTAGGCCTTCCAGCGCAACCGTTCGACATCCTCCATGTCCTCGCTGCTTTCGATGCGGCGATATTCGACATTGTCCAGAATTTCGAGAAGCTTTCTTGAAAAGTCACTTGTATTCAAAGGGATTGACGCCATTGATGTTCCCGCCGTTAACGGGCCATTAATCATATCTGGGCGCGCAAAGAGCAAGAAGTATCAAAAGTTTCGGACGTATTTGAATTATTAAGGTTAACAGACCCGGATAACTGGGCTCTTGTTTCGATGGCGGCAATCCGGGCTCAGGCGACCTTGCTGCGGCGGCGCTGGGTGGCGCGACGGCTGAGTGCTTGCGAAAGGATGCCGATCTCCTTTGAGGGCACCGGCGCAGAGAAGACATAGCCCTGCACGAGATCCGCGCTGCGATGCTTGTTGAGCAATGCCAGTTGCTCAACAGTTTCCACACCCTCGATGACGATCTTGAGCCCGAGCTCGCGGGCGAGATTGACAGTACCGCACAAAAGCTTCAGACGGCGCGTGTCTTCCGCGATATTGCGAACGAAGGAGCGATCGATCTTGACGATATCGAGCGGCAACGTGTCGAGATAGCTAAGGCTGGAGAAGCCCGTGCCGAAGTCATCGATCGCTATGGTGATGCCGTGGGAGCGCAATTCCGCGAGGATGGCGCGCACCGCCGCAGGCTCGTCGATGAGACAACTTTCTGTAATTTCCAGATGCAGCCGCGACGCCTTGAGGCCGGATGTTGAAAGCGCTTCCGAAACGACGGTGAGGATATCGTTGTCACGCAGGTCGCGTGCCGAGAGATTGACCGATATCGCGATGTGGTCGGGCCAGGTCATGCATTCGCTGCAGGCCTTGAAAAGGATGAACCGCGTGATGTCCGATATGATGCCCATCTCTTCGGCGAGGCGGATGAAAACGTCCGGCGGAATGGCGCCTTTTTCCGGGTGGACCCAGCGCGCCAGCGCCTCGGCGCATTCGATGCGTGTCCCATCGGCTTTGAACATCGGTTGAAACGCGACGCTAAGCGCGCCCGCAGCCACCGCTTCGCGCAAGTCCGCTTTCAGCTTCTGCTGCTCGATGTAGCGGCCATCCATTTCGTGTTCGAAGCCGGTGATGCCGCCGCGCAGTCGTGACTTGCTTTCAAAGAGGGCGAGGTCCGCTTTGATGCTCCACTCCTCCATTGCAAATGCATTGCTTTCGAGGATCGCGTAGCCGGCGCTGAGCGACACCAGGAAGGTGACCTCGTCCACTTCATAATTGCCCTGAATGTCGGCATGCATCCGGCGGATTTCGGCATCGAGCGCTTCGTTGTTCTTGGCATGCGGGAAGAAGATGACAAACTGGTCGCCCATGAGGCGGCCGACGATGGCATTGCCTGCTTCGTCCTTGATCCGCGCCGCGATCGCGCAGAGCAGGTGATCGCCGGTGATGTGGCCGCGCATGTCGTTAACGTGCTTGAACTCGTCGATGTCGAGGACCATGAAACCAAGCGGCCCACGCCTTTTCGGGTGGCGCTCGATATATTCCTTTACGAGATGACCGAAATATTCTCGGTTCGGCAGGCCGGTCAGAGCATCGAAGCGGACCATATGCAGGATCTTCTGCTCCGCCTTCACGCGGCTCGACACATCCTCGAAGATCAGAACGGCGCCGCCGTCGGCACGACGCTTCGCGGAAAATTCCAGCGATAGGCTTTCAGGAAAATGGATCAGGGTGCGCGATAGGCCTTCCTCGGCAACCTGTGTCAGCTGCCGCAGGATCAATTCCGGTTGCGAGGCATCCATGAAGCTATAGCGCGCGCCGTAACGCAGGACGGCACCGAGGTCGCGATCCTTCAACCGGTCCGGATCGCCGATCTTGAGAAGCTCGCAGGCTTTCCGGTTGATCACCTGGATACGGTTCGACGGATCGACCATCACGAGACCGTGCGGCATATTGTTGAGCGCAGTATCGAAACGATCGGCAATCAGCGAGATCTGCCTGTGAGCGATGACGTTCTCATAAAGGAACTCGCGCACGCCGTTCGCCATCGCCCGCGTCGTCAGCCAGAAAGGAATAAGGAAGATGGAGAGGATGCCGCGATAGAAATCCAACGCCATCAGGCTGCAGACGATCATCGGCAGGCAGCAGGAGAAAGTCTGCAGGTCAACTGCCAGCCGCGAGCCGTAGTTGCGGCCGACGACGGAAACCATGGTCGCCATGGTGACGGAAATGCAGGCAAGCTCCGCGAAGGAATCATGCACGACGAAGATGGCATAGCCGCTGCCGATGCCGAGGATGGCTGTAGTGCAGGCCGCACCGGCAACGAGAACACGCTCCCAGCGCTCGATGCCGGCGCGCGACAGTTTCTCTTTTTCCACGCGATCGAACCGCCGGAAGGTGATCATGCGGACGCAAAAGACCAGGAGGGCGGCAGCCGACAGCAGCACATAGATGGAAGAATGTGTTTTGGCTGCAACCGCCAGGAAAGTTGCCACATGCACGATGACGCCGGCGAGCAGCGTCATGCGGTTCCCCGAAAGAGAACTCACAAACGACAGATACACATCGATAGGGACCCTGTTCGGGTTATGTGGTTTCATCCATACTTTCCCTGTGCGCCGGGATGATACGGGGAACCTTTTAAAAATTGATTGCCTTGACCCTATCTGTTTGGTTGTTTTTTCTAAAACCCAAGAGAGAATTTCAAGATTAATGGCGAATTTCACAGCTATGAAGTGAAGTTCATGGAAAAATGATCCGCGCTTAAGTTGCCGGTTGTACAGCCAGCATCTAAACCGCCGCATTCTATGTCTACGACTAAAATCCTATACGGCCGTTTATTCTTTCAATTTCGGAAACCGTAGTTTACACAAATTTCAAAAGTGAGAACTTGCCGCAAAGGCAGAGTAAGGGGAAAGGCATGCCGGCGTTTCTAAGCGTCAGCCGGCTGATCGACAGCGTCAGCCAATTCATAGGGAAAATCGCGGATTACATGGTGCTTGCGTGCTGCTTCATCAGCGCCGGCAATGCAATCGTCCGCTATCTGTTCAATTACAGCTCGAACGGTTGGCTGGAGATTCAATGGTATCTCTTTGCCTACGTCGTCGTGCTCGGGGCGGCTCATACGCTGCGCAACAATGAGCACGTGCGCGTCGACCTAATCTACGGATCGGTTTCCGACAGGGCCAGAATCTGGATCGATATCATCGGTTTGATCGTCTTCCTGATCCCGGCCTGCTCCTTCCTGGCTTTCCTGTGCTGGCCCTATTTCGTGATCGCCTTCCAGCAGGGCGAGATATCCGCCAATGCCGGAGGGCTCATCCGCTGGCCGGTCAAGCTTATTCTTTTCGCAGGTTTCGCACTCCTGGCACTGCAGGGCATTTCGGAACTCATCAAGAGGATCGCCGCGGTGCGCGGCTACATCCAGCTCGAAACGAAATACGAAAAGCCCCTGCAATAAAGCTCTCCGGGAGGAACGGACTTGTTTGACTTCGGTATCATTCCGCCGGCGATGTTTCTGGGCATGGTCATCTTCATGCTCTACGGCTTTCCGGTCGCCTTTTCGCTCGCGTCCGTCGGCCTTTTCTTCGGGGTCATCGGCATAGCAACCGGCCATTTCAGCGAGGCCTTCCTGCAGGCCCTGCCCCTTCGCGTGTTCGGCATCGTTTCCAACGACCTGCTGCTCGCCATACCCTTCTTCACCTTCATGGGCGCCATTCTGGAAAGGTGTGGCCTTGCGGAGGATCTTCTCGAGGGAACCGGCAAGCTCTTCGGCGCCGTTCCTGGCGGTCTCGCCTACGCCGTCATCCTCGTCGGCGCTGTTCTCGGCGCCATCACCGGCACCGTCGCGGCATCGGTCATCACCATGGGCGTGATCTCGCTGCCGATCATGCTGCGCTACGGCTACAATCCGCGGCTGGCGACCGGCGTCATCGCCGCGTCGGGCACGATCACCCAGGTCATCCCGCCCTCCCTCGTGCTCGTCGTTCTCGCCGACCAGCTCGGCAGATCAGTCGGTGACATGTATCTCGGCGCCATCGGCCCTTCGATCCTGCAGGTCGCGATCTTCCTTGGCTTCATCCTGTTCCTGTCCATCTTCCGGCCAGGCTTGATGCCGCCGCTGCCGAAGGAGGTGCGCGGCGAGTTCAACTGGGCACTGCTGATGAAGGTGCTGGCCGGCATGGTGCCTTCCATTATCCTCATCTTCCTCGTGCTCGGCACGATCTTCATGGGGCTTGCGACGCCAACGGAAGCCGGCGCCCTCGGCGTCGTGGGCGCGATCGTGCTTGCAGCGCTCCACCGCCGCCTGACCTGGCCGCTGGTCCGCGAAGCCATGACATCGACGATGCATATCACCTCGATGGTGGTGATGATCCTGATCGGCTCGACTTGCTTTAGCCTCGTCTTTCAGGGCATGGATGGTTCGCGTTGGATCGAGCACATGCTGTCCGGCATCCCGGGCGGTCCGGTCGGCTTCCTGATCTTCGTCAACCTCTTCATCTTCGTCCTCGCCTTCTTCCTCGATTTCTTCGAAATCGCCTTCATCGTCATTCCGATGCTGGCACCCGTCGCTTCGGCGCTCGGTATTGATCTGATCTGGTTTGGCGTGCTTATCTGCGTGAACATGCAGACGAGCTTCATGCACCCGCCCTTCGGCTTCGCGCTGTTCTATCTGCGCTCCATTGCCAGCCGTGACGTGAAGACACGAGATATCTACATGGGCGCGATCCCATGGGTCGTCATGCAGCTCATCCTCGTCGCGATCGTGATCTTCTGGCCGCAATCCGTGACCTACTGGCTGAACAAGGGTCCGGCCGTGGACCTCAACACGATCAAGATCGAAATACCCGGCTTCGGCGGCAATCAGCTCTCGCTGCCGCCCGCGCCTGGCGGTGGCGGCAGTACACCACAGATCCCGGGTCTCACCCTGCCGCCACTGAACGGTCTGCCCGGTCAGCAGCCAGCCCCTGCGACGCCCGCGCCGGCCAATCCGGCACAACCAGCACCGCCACCCGATCTCAGCCAACCTCCAAAGATCAATTGAATGCAAATGAAGAAGCCCCGGATTTCCATCCGGGGCTTCTGTCGGCGATGCGATGAACGCGCAGACGGGTTCCAAGCCGCCTAGAGCTTGCCCGATCGCTGCTGGATCATCATGAATGTGTCAAACGTATATTCCGAGAGCTGCATCCAGAGGTAAGCATCGCGCTTGAATGCGGTCTGGTCGTCATAGATCTTCTTGAAAGATGGGTTCGAAGCCGAGAGCTCGCCATAGAGACCGGTTGAAGCCTGGAACGCGGCTTCCAGAATTTCCTGGCTGAAGGGACGCAGTGTTGCACCTTCGGCGACGAGCTGCTTCAGCGCTGAAGGGTTCTTCATATCGTATTTCGCCATCATCCTGGCATTGGAATAGGTGCAGGCGTCGGCGAGGATCGTCTGGTAGTGCTTCGGCAGGCTGTTCCACTTTTCGAGATTGAAGAAAGCGTGGATCGCCGGACCGCCTTCCCAGAAGCCCGGATAGTAGTAGTACTTGGCGACTTTGTGCAGGCCGAGCTTCAAGTCGTCATAGGGACCGACCCACTCGGACGCGTCGATCGTGCCCTTTTCGAGCGCCGGATAGATGTCACCGCCGGCAATCTGCTGCGGGATGACGCCGAGCTTTTCCATGACGCGCCCGGCAAGACCGGCGATACGCATCTTGACGCCCTTGAGGTCGTCCAGCGTATTGATTTCCTTGCGGAACCAGCCACCCATCTGGACGCCGGTATTGCCGGCCGGAAGACCGAACATGCCCTGCGTGGCATAAAACTCGTTCATCAGGTTGATGCCATTGCCCTCGAAGAACCAGGCGTTGGTGAGACGGGCGTTGAGGCCGAAGGGAATGGCCGTGCCGATTGCATAGGTCGGATCCTTGCCGACGAAATAGTACGAGCAGGTGTGGCAGCATTCAACGGTACCCGAGCTGACGGCGTCGGCCGCCTGCAGGCCGGGCACGATTTCGCCGGCTGCGAAAGGCTGGATCTTGAAGGCACCGTCGGTCGCGTCGGCGACGTGCTTGGCGATATCTTCCGCACCGCCAAAGATCGTGTCCAGGCTCTTCGGGAACGAAGAGGTCATGCGCCACGAAATTTTCGGATTCTCCTGCGCGATCGCCGGCGCGGCGAGTGCGCTTGCCGCAACGGCACCTGCCCCCGCAGTTCCGGCCTTCTTAATAAACGAACGACGATCCATCAAAAACCTCCCGTATAGATGGCATGCGCGGACAATTTCATCTCTACCCGCAGCAATGGAGGCGAGCTAAGCATGCGGCCGCGTGTGTTTCAAGCTTTAGTCGATCAGACTTTGGCATCACGGCAGCAATTTGGCGAATGACGTGTTTCCATCGAAAATCAGCAGTTTAGCAAGGTCTCTATGCTTGAATGGCGCAGATCGCCGCAATTTGGCCCGCCATTGCGTCGAGAAGTTGACTTTGAGGCCGATCTCGGTTTTCACAATAGAAAAATCGAGAGCGTTCCGGACCAAAAATGATGAAGCCGATCGTCGCCGTTCCTGCCGATACCCGCACCCTCGATGGCGCCGACTGGCATGCCGTCCAGCATCAATATGTACGCGCGGCGCTGAACGCTGCGGGCGTCATGGCCTTCATCATTCCTGCCTTCGAAAAAGGTTATGACACGGACGCAATCCTTGACCGAGTGGATGGACTGCTGGTTTCGGGCTCGGCGAGCAACGTCCATCCATCGCTCTACGCTGCCGAGGCTCGCGAGAGCGATGGCCCCTTCGACCCCGCGCGTGACGCAACGGCCATACCCCTCATCCGCCGTGCAATCGATCGAGCCATCCCGCTGCTGGCGATCTGCCGCGGCATACAGGAGCTAAACGTCGCGCTCGGCGGTTCCCTTGCCAGTGAAATCCACGAGCAGGAGGGCATCTGGGACCACAGGAAGCCAGCCGATGTCGATCGCGACGGAATGTATGCTATCCGCCAGAGCGTTTTCGTCAAGGAAGGCTCCTGCATCGCCCGCATCATCGGTCCAGGCGAAGTCCTGGTGAACTCGCTGCACCGTCAGGCAATCGCCAAGACGGCGCCTCGCCTACAGGTGGAGGCGATCGCCGAAGACGGGACGATCGAAGCCGTTTCCGTCATCGACGCCAAAGCCTTTGCCGTCGGCGTGCAGTGGCATCCGGAATACTGGGCCGAAACCGACAAGCCCTCGAACCAGATCTTTGCGGCCTTCGGGGATGCGGCAAGGGAATATGCGGCGACTAAGAATGTCTCCATGAAGGTTAAGGCCTAGGCGCTCCGGTTGCACGACAGAACGACAGGTATCGACAGTGGCTCACGGCGGGCAGATCAATATACGGCTCCTCGGCCCCGAGGATATTGAGGCTTTTCGGCAAATCCGCTTGGAGGCGCTGCAGACCGAGCCCGCGGCCTATGCGAGCACCGCCGCCGATTGGGAGAGCCTAACAAACGATGAATGGCGTCACCGCCTCACGAACAATGCAGTGTTCGTCGCATTCCACCGAGAAAAACCGGTTGGCATGATGGGCTTGATGCGGCAGCAATCGAGCAAGATGGCCCACCGTGCCACGATTATTATGGTTTACGTGCATAAGAGCTTTCGCGGTTTGGGCGCCGCTTCGGCGCTACTGGAACGACTGACCGGGCACGCTCGAGAGGTCGGCATCAGACAGCTGGAGCTGGCCGTAAGCGCGCAGAACCCGCCCGCGATCCGCTTCTACGAGCGCGAGGGCTTCAGCCAAGTCGGGCGAATTCCGGGCGGAATTATTCACGACGGCGAGGAAATCGATGATGTCGTTATGGCGCGGCGCATCGTTGACTGAGCCCCTTACCTTGCCGAAGGCGTCTCCGGCACCGCGGTTAGCGGCCTGCCCTTCTCAAACCATTCGATCAGATTGCCGGCAACAAGATCGGCCATCGCGTTGCGCGTCGGGATCGAGGCGGAGGCGACGTGCGGCAGCAGCACCGCATTCGGCAAGCTGAAGAGTTCCGCCGGGACCACCGGCTCGCCGTAGAAGACATCAAGGCCCGCAGCGCCGAGTGCGCCGCTCTTCAGCGCCCAAACGAGCGCTGCTTCATCCACCGTCCAGCCTCGGCCGACATTGATCAGAATGCCGTCAGGGCCGAGTGCAGAAAGGATCTCCGCATCGATCGTCT
This sequence comes from Rhizobium sp. CC1099, assembly GCF_029714385.1. Taxonomy (NCBI): domain Bacteria; kingdom Pseudomonadati; phylum Pseudomonadota; class Alphaproteobacteria; order Hyphomicrobiales; family Rhizobiaceae; genus Rhizobium; species Rhizobium sp. CC1099. Next base: position 3,295,453 of record NZ_CP121641.1, read on the forward strand.
TGTGGGTGTGAGGCGTCTTCGGAACGATCGCAATCAACGTATCGACAGCGCCGGCGAGGCCTTTCAGGGTCGGGTGATAATCATAGGCGATATCTGGATGGATCGTGCGTGTGTGATAGCTGATTTTCACCTTGAACGGTTCGAGGCGCTTGGCGATCTCTTGGCCGATGCGGCCGAGGCCGTAGAGACCGACATGCCGTCCTTTTAAGGAAAAGCGCGATAATGGATAGGCCGAACCCGTCGTCCAGTGGCCCTCACGCAGCCAGTTCTCCGCCCGCGGCAGTTCGCGGACGGTGTTGAGCAGCAGGCCGATCGCGGTATCGGCGACCTCGTCGTTCAACACATCCGGCGTGTTGGTGACGACCAGTCCTTTTTCCGCAGCATGCTTGACGTCCACGGCGTCATAGCCGACGCCGAAGCTCGCGATCACCTCAAGGCTCGGCAGCTGATCCATCCACCTGCCGGGAAACGCGCCGCTGACGGCCGCGCCGCGAATGCGGTTTGCGGTTTCGGCGTCGAGTTCCAACGTCTCGCTATTTTCGACGGCGACAACTTCGAAACGGTCCTTCAAGGTCGCAAGAACACGCTCGTGTATCTTCCCGGGAACGAGAATGGCGATGCGGGACATGGCTTTTCCTCTTGTCTTACTGGCGGGGTCTGTAAGGGCTTGTCGACTGGCGGATGCGCATCTCGGGTTTGATCAGGTGGATGCCGTCCGGCTCGTGACTGCCGGCCAAGCGATCGAGAAGCGCCCGGGCGGCAAGGCGGCCGACTTCGGCCTGCCCATTCCAGACCGTCGTCAGCGCCGGTGTCGAGAGCGAGGCTTCCTCGAGATCGTCATAGCCGGTAACCGAGATGTCCTTGCCTGGCACAAGACCGGCACGGGCAATGCCGTTCATGAGCCCGATGGCAACGAGATCGTTCCAGCAGACGGCGGCCGACGGCTTTTGCGGCAGCGACAGGAAATGCACAGCCGCCTCGAACCCGCCCTGCATCGAGCGCGGACCGGGAATGCGCAGGTTGGGATCGACTTCGATCTCAGCCTTGCGCAGCGCATTGACATAGCCCTGATAGCGGTCGCGGCCGGTCGAGGTCTGATCCGTTCCCCCGATCATGGCGATTGAGCGGTGGCCGAGCCCGATCAGGTGATTGGTGGCAAGCGAAATGCCGTAGCTGTCGTCACCGCGATAGGTCGGCAGGTCCATCCCCTCCATCGAGCGCGCGACAAGGATCGCCGGCATGCCGTTGGCCTCGGCAAGCTGCATATCCTCCGGCGGCGTGCCGATTGCGGGCGACATGATGACGCCATCGCCGCCGAGCTGCAGCAGCGTCTCGATGAAGGTGCGCTGCTTCTCGACCGAATCGTAGTGGTTGGACAGGATGAAGGTATGACGGCTGCGATCGAGCTCGCTCTCGATCGCCTTCAGGATTTCCCCGTAGAACGGGTTCATGATGTCGTGCACGACGACGCCGACGATGCCCGAGCGAGACGTACGCAGACTTGCGGCCCGGCGGTTGTAGATATAGCCGAGCGCGCGCGCCTGTTCCTTGATCTTTTCCCGCGTATTGCCCGCAACGAGCGGGCTGTCGCGTAAGGCTAGCGATACCGTTGCCGTTGAAATGCCGAGTGTTTCGGCAATTGTCGAAAGTTTGATCTTTTGAGCCACGCATCCTCCCCAGGCAACGCGCGAGATGGTGGAGCGCATCGCGGAACCGGAAAAAGAGCGCCCCTTAAAATGTTTAATTAAAAGATTAAACGCGGAGAGGCAAACCGAATTTTAATCGACCGTCAAATTTCGTCGGGTTCTTCGAACGGCACTGCTTCTGCCTGGAGATTGTTGTCGATCGCCTTTAGAAGGCGCACGAGGTTGCGGATTTCTTTCTCCGAAAAATCAAGCGTAGCCGTCCGATCGCAGGCCGACGCCGCCATCTCGATCGCCTTCACGCTGCCGCGCCCGAGTTCGGTGAGGTAGACCTTCGTCAGCCGCGCATCTTCCGCATCCGGCTTGCGCTCCAGGAAGCCCTGGGCTTCCATGCGGCCGATGGTGCGAGTCATCGTTGGCGCCTTGACGCCGAGTTTCTGAGCAAGGCCGCCTGCCGTCATCCCGTCGGTTTCGGCAAGCGAAAGAATGACGCCGTCCTGGCCGGCGTAAAGGCCGCTTTCAAGCAGACTACGGGAGAGGACCGTGCGCATCGACCGCGCAGCCTGCGTCAAAGCCGGCGAAAGATCGGCAAGCGTATATTCGGTCTGGTCCTTTTTCTTGGACTTGTTTTTCTTGCCGTCTTTGTGCTTCTTCCCCATCGCCATCCCTTTGATCTTTAAGCCGTGACAACGCTGCGTTATGACATTGCGCAGGTTCACGTCATAAACAAGGGGCATTGAAACCGGATGACAGCGCCTGCCCGGAACTTCGCAGACAACGATGCCGCACTTTCGGCCGAAGATCGCCGGAACTGGATCGCGGTTCTGCCGCTCGGCGCGCATGAGCAGCACGGCCCGCACCTGCCCTTCGAAACCGATACGCTGATTGCCGAAGGCATCGTCGAAAGGCTAAAGGCTGCCCTCCCCTCAACATTGCCGGTCACTTTCCTGCCCACAGAACCGGTCGGCTACTCGATCGAACACATGGATGTCGTAGGTACGAAGACGCTGACCTACAGCGAAGCGATCCACCGCTGGCTCGCAATTGCCGGAATGCTGCGCGATCTCGGCTGCCGCAAACTGGTGATGTTGAACGCTCACGGCGGAAATTCACCGCTGATGACAATCGTCGCAACCGAAGCGCGGGTGAAGTTCAACATGCTGGCCGTTGCGACCAGCTGGACACGTTTCGGCGTGCCGGAAGAGGTGATTTCAGCTGAAAACAAGGCGATCGACATCCACGGCGGCGATATCGAAACCTCGGTCATGCTGGCGCTGCATCCCGGTAGGGTCGCCATGTCCAAGGCTGAGAACTTCGCTTCAAGGCAGCTGGAATTTGCCAGCCGCTTCAAGCATCTACGGGCCTACGGGCCGCACGCCTTCGGCTGGAAGATGCTCGATCTGAACGTCAAAGGCGCGGCCGGAAACGCCGCTGCCGCAACGGTCGAGAAAGGCGAAGCGCTGGTCGGCCATGCGGTTAAGGGGCTGATGGAGCTGCTGCAGGATGTGGATGCGTTTGACACATCCGAACTCAAATAGAGCGATCCGAAAACAATGTGATCTTATAACATTATAAAACCTTTGAACTGACGCGTCCAAATCCTTATATGGAACCGTCCGTTTAAAGCCCCCTTGGCGGCAAGCCCATTCTTCGAGGTTCTCATGACCGACGCAATTTCGACTCAGCAGAAACCCATCCCCGTCACCGTGCTCACCGGCTATCTCGGCGCCGGCAAGACGACGCTGCTTAACCGCATCCTGTCCGAAAACCACGGCAAGAAATACGCGGTCATCGTCAACGAATTCGGCGAGATCGGCATCGACAACGACCTGATTGTCGAGTCGGACGAGGAAATCTACGAGATGAACAACGGCTGCGTCTGCTGTACCGTGCGCGGCGACCTGATCCGCGTCGTCGAGGGCCTGATGCGCCGCCCCGGACGCTTCGACGGCATCATCGTCGAGACGACCGGACTTGCCGATCCGGTGCCGGTCGCCCAGACCTTCTTCATGGATGACGACGTGCGCGCCAAGACGGAGCTCGACGCCGTCGTCGCCCTTGTCGATGCCAAGCACCTGCCGCTGCGCCTGAAGGACAGCCGCGAGGCCGAAGACCAGATTGCCTTTGCCGACGTCGTCCTCATCAACAAGACTGATCTCGTCTCGCCGGAAGAACTGGCGCAGATCGAGGATATCGTCCGGGCCATCAACCCGTCGGCTCGCGTCTACAAGACGAGCCGCTCCGGCGTCGATCTCGCCCGCGTGCTGGATCAGGGCGCTTTCAACCTTGAACGCGCGCTGGAAAACGACCCGCACTTCCTGGAGCAGGATCACGACGATCACGTCTGTGGCCCGGATTGCGATCACGACCACCATCACCATGCGCATGATCACGATCATGATCACCACCACCATGATCACGACCATGGCCATCATCACCACGGCGCGGTGTCGCCGATCCACGACGTGACGGTGCAGTCGGTGTCGCTCCGCGGCGGCGAGATGAACCCCGAGCGCTTCTTCCCCTGGATCCAGAAGATCACCCAGACGCAGGGTCCGAACATCCTGCGCCTTAAAGGCATCATCGCCTTCAAGGACGATGCCGAGCGTTATGTCGTCCAGGGCGTGCATATGATCGTCGAGGGCGACCACCAGCGTCCTTGGAAGGATGGCGAGAAACATGAGACGCGGCTCGTCTTCATCGGCCGCGAACTCGACCGCGAAAAGCTCGAAGCCTCCTTCAAGGCATGCGAGGCCGCGGCCTGATGCCAACAGTTGCCCCGCTTGATCTCGACGGCCACATTCTGGCCGTCGAATTTTTAGGTGATGTCCCCTTCTTCGCGAATGCCGCCGGCACGCTTCACCGGCTGGATGGCGGCGAGAAGGTTTGCGAAGCCCATCAGGGCATGCTCACCTGCATCCGCGATCCCTATAGCGAAAGCCTGATTTCCGGCGGCGAAGATGGCAAGGTGTTGCGCATTGCGGCCGACGCCGGCGTCAGCGAGATCGCTAACGTGCCGCGCAAATGGATTTCGCAGGTGGCGGCCGGCCCGCAGTGTGCCGTCGCCTATGCCTATGGAAAGAGCGCCTTTGTTCGTCTTTCGAATGGCGACACAAAGGAAATCACAGAGGAGCGGACGGTCGAAGGCCTTGCCTTTGCACCGAAAGGCATGCGCATCGCTGCAGCGCGCTACAACGGAGTATCGCTGCACTGGGTTGGCATGAATGCAAAGCCGGTCGATCTGGAATGGAAGGGCGCGCATACGGGTGTCACATTCTCGCCCGACGGCAATTTCCTCGTGACCACCATGCAGGAAAACGCCCTGCACGGCTGGAAGCTTGACGCCAAGCCGGGGGCTGAGGCGCGTCACATGCGCATGACCGGTTATCCGGCCAAGGTGAAGTCGCTCTCCTGGTCCGCCAAGGGCAAGTGGCTCGCCTCGTCTGGCGCGCCAGCAGCGATCGTCTGGCCCTTCCAGGGCAAGGACGGTCCGATGGGCAAGGCGCCGCTGGAGCTCGGCACGCGCGCCAACATCATGGCGACCGCGGTCAGGTTCCATCCGGCTGAGGACATCCTTGCAATCGGTTTCATCGACGGCATGATCCTTGCCGTGCGGATTGCAGACAGTAAAGAGGCGCTGATCCGCCGCCCCGGAAAGGGCGCTATCACCGCGATGAGCTGGAGCAAGAACGGCAAGCTGCTCGCCTTCGCCTCGGAAGCAGGCGACTGCGGCGTCGTCGATATCTCGGCCTGACCGCTCAAACTCTTCCGATGGTGATGGCTGAGTGCCTTCGCCATCCCTTCCGGTCAGGATGTCCGGGCATTTTCGACAATCTCGCCCAGCACGCCGTGCAAGGCATCGCGATAGCCGTTGCGGGCCGATGGCCCGCTTTCCTGCGAGGTCATCACCACGGTCAGATTGAGCGACGGCACGATGTAGAGCATCTGCCCACCGTAGCCCCATGCGAAATGCACGTCCTCGCCGCCGAGATTGCGCTCAAACCATCCGTAGCCATAGGCATCGCCCGAGAAGCGCGAGTTGGTGCGCGGCTGCCAGGACGCGGCAATCCACTCGGCGGGAACGACTTGTCGCCCCTCCCGCGTCTTGCCGCCGTTGCGATAGAGCTCGCCAAAAGCAAGCAACGAGCGGGCGCTCATGGCCATCTGGTTTCCGCCGAGATAGATGCCCTGTGGATCGCGCTCCCAGGCGCCGATCCGAAAGCCTTCGACTGGCCCGAGCCATTCCCGTGCCAAGGCAAGGGTTGTCTTACCACTCGCCTTCGTCAGGATTGCAGACAGGAGATGTGTCGAGGCGGTCGAGTACAGCATTCGGCCCCCGGGCTCATCGTCGAAGGGTTGCGAGAGTGCAAAACGCACCCAGTTTCGGCTTGCAACCCAGCGTCCGTAGTTCGGTCCCGACATACGGCCCAACCCCGCCTGCATGGACAGCAGGTTTCCGATGGTGATCTCGTTCAGCCGCGGATCGGGTGATTGCGGCAGATCCGCCTTCAGGAGCGGGGCAATCTTCTGATCCGGTCCTTCGAGCACACCCTTCCTGACGGCGATGCCGACAAGGGCGGAGATGATCGCTTTCGAGGCGGACTTGATATTGGTCGATTCCGACGCTGTATGCCCGCGATAGCCGCGCTCGGCAACAATCTTTCCGTCACGTGAAATGATGATGGTTTTCAGCGATTTCAGTTCCTCGCGGGAAGCGAAGTTGTCGAGCAGCGACGCAAGGCGATCGTTTTCCTGCTGGGCAGAGACCGGCGCGGCGGAAAGGAGAAGGGCAAACCATATGAGGAAGGCTCTGGTCATCGCCATGAGCTAGCGCAATCCCACGCAGAATTCATCCGCCCGAAGTGCCGATTCACGCGGACGTGAAAGTTTATGATCCTGCTTGCCCTATCGACCGGCCGCCCAACATACTGGCCGGACCAGCTCAACACACGGCAGGAGCGTAAAAACGATGGCACGCGTAATCGTGATCGGAGCAACTGGCCATGTCGGCACATATCTCGTCCCGCGTCTTGTCGAGGCGGGGCATGACGTCGTTGCAATCAGCCGCGGCAAAGCGGACCCCTACTGTCGCCACGCAACATGGCAGAGCGTCGAACGGCAGCAGATGGATCGGGCGCCGATGGAGGAGGAAGGCAGCTTCGGCCCCGCCGTCCGCGCACTTAGGCCCGATATCGTCATCGACATGATCTGTTTCACGTTGGAGAGCGCTCGCCATCTGGCGGGAGTGTTGGATGGCCATGTCGGCCATTTTCTGCACACCGGCACCATCTGGACGCACGGCCATTCCATTTCGGTTCCGACGCGCGAGGATGCGCCGAAAACGCCCTTTGGAGAGTATGGCGTGCAGAAGAAGGCAATCGAGGACTATCTTCTAGGCGAGGCACGACGGCGGGCCTTTCCCGCAACCCTCATCCATCCCGGCCATATCGTTGGACCGGGCTGGCCTCCACTCAACCCCGCCGGACATTTCAACATTTCCGTCTTTTCGACGATTGCGCGCGGCGAGACGCTGAGATTGCCGAATCTCGGTTTGGAGACCGTTCATCATGTTCACGCTGACGATGTGGCAGGCATGTTCATGGCAGCGATCAGCAATTGGCAAGCGTCAACCGGAGAAAGCTTCCACGCGGTTTCCGACCAGGCACTGACGTTGAGAGGATATGCCGAAGCGATGTTTCGCTGGTTCGGTCATGAGCCGAAGCTCGAGTTTTTCCCCTATGACGAATGGTCGAAAATGGAAAGCGCCGAGGACGCAAAGGCGACGTGGGAGCACATCGCCCGGAGCCCGAATTGCTCAATGGACAAGGCAAGGCGTCTGCTGGGGTTCACGCCGCGCCACAGCTCCCTCCAGGCTGTGCAGGAGTCGGTCCAGTGGCTTGTCGCGCAAGGGCGCATAAGGGCTTAAAAGAAAAAGCCCCTCCCGTTTCAGGGAGAGGCTTGACCCGTCAGGCGGCCTTCCGGAGCGGCGCCTTGGCCAGCATGCGCCCCGAGGGAACAATCATGCCGGCTGCGCCGTCAAGCCAGCCTTCCGTCAACTCCAGCGCCAGGAAGCGCGAGCGTTCGAACGGGCCGGGCATGACGAGATGGCAAGCCTTCTCGGCAAAGAAGCCGAAGCGCTCGTAATAGGCAGCATCTCCGACGAGCAGGATCGCGCCATGTCCGCGGTTCTTGGCCTCGAGAATCGCCGCACGCATCAGCGCCGAACCGACACCCTTGCCCTCAAAGGTCGGATCGACGGCCAAAGGGCCGAGCAGCAACGCATTGATCGACGTGCCGTCGGTGTTGACGCCAGCCTCGATGTTCCAGAGGCGGACGGTGCCGATGACATGGCCGTCGCGGTCGCGCGCGACAAGTGCCAAGCCTTCTGCCGGGATGCGGCCGCGCCGGATCTTCTCCGACGACTTCTTGCGGCGGTTCGGACCCATGGCGCGATCGAGCAGGTTCTCGCGCGGTACGACATCCGACGGATTCTCGGAATCGATGGTGAAGACGGAGGGCGCAAAGAATGCGCGGACAGAATCAAGAACAGCGGCCATCTTGGCCTCCCGAACTCAAAACCGTTTCAGACGGTGTCGAAAGGAAATTGTGAAGGTGCCGCCCCGATTGGCTACGGGGCCGGCTGGATCAGATGACGTAGGCCTTCAGCGGCTCAAAGCCATTAAAAGCAACCGCCGAATAGGTCGTCGTATAGGCACCGGTGCCTTCGATCAGAACCTCGTCGCCGATGGTGAGGCTCACCGGCAGCGGGTAGAGGTTCTTCTCGTAGAGCACGTCGGCCGAATCGCAGGTCGGGCCGGCGATGACGCAAGGCTCCATCTTGTCGCCGTCGCGTTCGGTGCGAATCGGGTAGCGGATGGCCTCATCCATCGTTTCGGCGAGACCGCCGAACTTGCCGATGTCGAGGAATACCCAGCGGGCCGTGTCGTTGTCCGACTTCTTCGAGACAAGCACCACTTCAGCCTTGATGACGCCGGCATTGCCGACCATACCGCGGCCCGGCTCGATGATCGTCTTCGGGATCTGGTTGCCGAAGTGATCGCGCAGGCTCTGGTAGATCGAACGGCCATAAGCCTCGGCCGACGGAACGTCACGAAGGTATTTCGTCGGGAAGCCGCCCCCCATGTTGACCATCTGCAGATGGATGCCCTGCTTGGCAAGCTGCACGAAAACGCGCTTGGCATCGGCAAGAGCCGAATCCCAGGCATCGACCTTGGTCATCTGCGAACCGACATGGAACGAGACGCCATAGGATTCGAGGCCGAGCTGATGGGCATAGACAAGAACATCGACAGCCATTTGCGGGACGCAGCCGAACTTGCGCGATAGCGGCCATTCGGCGCCTTCGCCATCCGTGAGCACGCGGCAGAACACGCGGGCGCCGGGAGCGGCGCGCGAGATCTTCTCGACTTCCTCGTGGCTGTCGACCGCAAAGAGGCTGACGCCGAGCGCACAGGCGCGGGCGACGTCGCGCTCCTTCTTGATCGTATTGCCGTAGGAGATGCGTGCAGCGGTCGCACCGGCATCCAGTGCCATTTCGATTTCAGCGACAGACGCGCAATCGAAATTGGAGCCGAGCGAAGCCAGCAGCTTCAGCACTTCCGGAGCCGGGTTTGCCTTGACAGCATAGTAGATCGCGCTGTCCGGCATCGCATGACGGAAGGCGTTGAAATTGTCGCGCACGACGTCGAGGTCGACCACGAGGCAGGGACCGTCGGGACGTCGGGTTGCGAGAAAGTCGCGGATGCGCTGGGTGGTCATATCGATTCCCTCTTCCAATTCCAGAGCTCCGGCAAAAACCGGAGGACAAAGGGCATACGAATGCTCGCATTGGAACCAGCCGGTGGAGACCCCGGAACCATAGCAAGCGCTCGATGCGCAAATATTGAACCAACGCCACGACAGCGGCATAGTTCGGCTTTGTCTGCCATGGATTGGAGGGAAAATCCCAACCGCACTTCCGGCAATGAAGGTGTGCCTCTTCAGTAACCCCGGCTGATGGAAAGCCGGAAGACACCAGAAAGGCCCGCACCGTCGTTGCTTAGGCGTCCTCGCATTTCCCGGTTGGCCGGAATAGCGACTGGAGGGGTTAGTTCCAGGTACCTTACCGATGACCTCACCTAATCGAGGGTCGGCGGACACCCATGGGCACGTGCGACTTTGGGCTGAGGACGAGATAAGAATATTCGCAGTCATAATCAAGAATTTTTTTGCCCTTCGCTCAAAAAATAAATTGAACAACTGCGCGCAATTTGTTCAATCTTTCGCAACAACGGGAGATGGCCATGGACACACTGACGCGCATTCGCGCCTTCATCGATGTCGTTGAAGCGGAAGGTTTTTCTGCCGCGGCGCGGCGCACCGGCCGCTCCAAGGCGCTGCTTTCCAAATATGTGCGCGAGCTGGAAGACGAGTTGGGCGCCCTGCTGCTCAATCGCACCACCCGGCAGTTTTCGATGACCGAGGCCGGGCATACTTATTACCGCACCGCCTCCGACATTCTGAAGGAGATCGACAACCTCGCCGATCTGGTCCGCGAGAACAACGCGCAACTCAAAGGCCGGCTGAAGATCTCGGTGCCGCGCACCTTTGTCGATGCCGATGTCGGTCAGTCGTTGATCGATTTTGCCAAGGAGAACCCGGACCTGCAGCTGGAAATCGCCGCAGACGACCGGTTCGTCGATCTGATCGAAGAAGGTTTCGACCTGGCGATCCGCGTCACGAAGCTAGAAGATTCGGGAATGATCGCGCGAAAGATCTCGGATTTCCGCGTCCACGTCTGCGCCACGCCGGAGTTTCTCGAGCGCTATCCGAACCTCGAACATCCGACGGACATTTCCAACGTTCCCTTCATCGTGGATACGAACTCGCGCACGCAGGCAAGCGTCCGTTTCTACAATCCGGACAGCACGTCCTTCGCCGTCGCGGTTTCCGGACCGATCGAGGTGAACAGCCCGCATGCGACATTGCGCGCGGCTCTTTCCGGCATCGGCATTGCGGTCATCCCGGACTTCATCGCTCGTAAGCCGATCGAGGACGGCCGGCTCGTGACGCTGTTCAACGACTACATACCGACCGATCGCGGGATTTATGCCGTTTATCCGCATCGGCGCTACCTGCCGGCAAAGGTCCGCGTCTTCGTGGATTACCTCCATGCTTGGTTCAAGAAGCAGGCTTGAAGCCGGCCTGATTCACTTTGCCACCTTGAGGCAGGTCCCAATTCCGTCCCATTCTCCGGCAAGAAGACACCAACCGATTTGGGCAGAGCGGTAACAGACACATGAAGAAATCCACTTACCTGATGGCCGCGCTGATCTTACTTGCGCCGGCCGCAGCCATGGCACACCCGCATATTTTCGTGGAAGCTCGGCTCGAAGTCGTGGCAGCGCCCGACGGGAGCGTTCAGGAGTTGCGAAACGTCTGGCGTTTCGACGAGGTGTTCTCCTCCTCCGTCGTCATGGATTTCGACAAGAACACCGATCTGAAGCTGGAGCCGAACGAGCTCGCCGAAGTCGGCAAGACTGTCCGCGAGTCGCTCTCGGACTACGACTACTACATGAATCTGACAATCGACGGGAAGAACGTGACCGTGCAGAAGCCGGACATCATTCACGTCGACTACAAGGAAGGTCAGCTTCTGATGTTCTTCGCGGTAAAGCCCGCGGAGAAGATGCCGCTGAAGGGCAAACTCACCTTCGGCGTCTACGACCCCACGCTCTACACCTCGATCGACTTCCCGACGGACAAGGAGCTGGCAACAGTCGGGGACGGCTTCAAGAACTGCAAGCATGATGTGCTGCGGCCGGACGCCGATCAGGTGATTTCTCAAAACAAGCAGTCGCTGACCGACGCCTTCTTCAACGATCCGACCGGCACCGACATGTCCAAGCTCTTTGCCACCAGGCTGGAGGTTTCATGCTGAAACGGAGCGCTTTGCTGTTCGTTCCAACGGCCGCATTCGCGGTGCTGGCGCTCATGAACGTGGCGCATGCGCAATCGCCGCTCGGGATTGGAACTGCGGAGCCGAGTTTCCAGCCGACAGGTGGGCCGCTGGCGCCGCTGCTTGCCTACATCAATTACGAACAGCAGGCCTTCTACCGCGCGCTGACGGATGCCCTGAAGGCAATGCGTGAAGACCCGTGGCAGCTTGCGTCGCTGATCGGCCTTTCCTTCGCCTATGGCGTCTTCCATGCGGCCGGTCCTGGGCATGGCAAGGCAGTGATCTCCTCCTACATGATCGCCAACGAAATCGAGCTGAAGCGCGGCGTAGTGATCTCCTTCATCTCAGCCTTCATTCAGGGTGCAGTGGCAGTGGCGCTCGTCGGCGGTGCCTGGCTCATCCTGCGTGGCAGCGGCATAACGCTGACGCAGGCGACGAATGCGATGGAGATCACAAGCTTCGTCATGGTCATCGCCTTCGGTGGCTGGCTGCTTTTTCGCAAATTGCGTTCGATGATCAACGGCCTGCCAAAGCGTGAAGTCGTGGAGACCTCTGCCGGTCCGGTCAGCATGATGCTCGACTGGAAGGACAATGAAAGCCGCAGGGAAGCCTATGCCTTCGGCGAGAAGCAGGCACGCAAGGCGGGACATAACTTCATCGCCGGCATGGCCTGCGAAACCTGCGGCCGCTCTCATGCGCCGGACCCGTCGCTGCTCGGCGGCGACAAATTCAGTATCCGGGAAGCCTGGTCTGCGATCGTTGCCGTCGGCCTTCGCCCCTGCTCCGGCGCGCTGCTCGTCATGACCTTTTCGCTGCTGAACGGCCTTTATCTCGGCGGCATTCTTTCTGTGCTCGCCATGTCGCTTGGCACGGCCATCACGGTCGCCATCCTCGCGATCCTTGCCGTCGCCGCCAAGGGCACCGCCGTCCGCATCTCCGGCCGTGGCTCAGCGAGATCGATCTGGATTGGCAACGCGATCGAAATCCTGGGCGCCGTCCTGGTGATTTGCATGGGCGTGCTGCTGCTCGGCGCCTCGCTTCAGGGGTAGGCTCTTATTTCCCCCTGCCTCGCTGATAGTGCGCCCTCAGCCAGAATATCGCGAAGAAGCCGAGCAGCAGCGCCGCGCCGGCAATGACCGCAAGCGCGGGAGAATAGCTGCCGATCCAAAGAACGAGCGTCGGCAGGAAATAGATGACCAGTCCCGCGCAAATGAGGATGGTCGCGGCGGCGATCGCCTGAGAACGGCTTTCGGGGCTCATGCGAGCCTTTCCTTTTCAAGATCGGAACGGATATCCTGCAGGCGCCGGCGCTGCTTGCCTTGGGCATCGAAGTTCTCCGGCGAAAGCCAGGTCTCGAAAGCCTCGCTGATCAGCGGCCACTCGCTGTCGATCATCGAGAACCAAGCCGTGTCGCGGTTGCGGCGCTTGGCGATCATATGCTGACGAAAAACACCTTCGAACTTGAAGCCGTAGCGCGCGGCCGTCGTCTTGCTGGCCTCGTTGTTGTTGTCGCACTTCCATTCGTAGCGGCGGTACCCGAGGTCTTCGAAGACATGCTTGGCCATCAGGTAATGCGCTTCGGTGGAAAGCGGCGAACGCTTCATATCCGGCCCGTGCGCCACGCCGCCGATTTCGACGACGCCGTTGGCCGGGTCGGCACGCATATAATTGGCCATGCCGACGATCCTGCCGGTGGAGGTATCGCGGAAGATGTGGGTGAGCCAGCCAGACTTGGCATAGGCGTTCTCAAGCCACTTGGCGAAATCGTCGATGCCGGCAAAATCGTCCTGCGCGAAGTAGAGAAGCAGCGGGTTGATGCCCATGCCGCCGAGGCCGTCCCAGAGCGCCTGAAGGTGCTCCGCGCGAACATAGGGCTCGACCGTCACGTAGCGCCCTTTCAGTGTCACATAATCAGGTGCCGGCACCTTGAAATTCGATAGATCGCGCATGCTCACTCCTCTCGTCGGAAGAGTGGATAGGCCAGCCGCCCTGGAAAGGCAACCAGCCTGCATGTCACCGTGACAAGGAAACCTTGGCGGAGGAAACCGTTGCTTCGATGTGGTCCACAAGCGCATCGGCAAGGCCAAGACGGCCGGCAAGAAGATCGAGATAGCCGCGTTCGGCCCGCGAGTCCGGCTCGATCGTCAGGCGCGAAGCCGTATAGAGCTCGACCTTCTGTTCCTCCGTAGTGGCGGCGGCGACCAGCGCGTCGAGATCGGTCGGCGAGGCAAGCTCGTGCTCGATGAAGGACGCGGCTTCGCCGCTGACGTCGGCGGCCTTTATCTTGTCCATGACATGCGCTCGCTCGGCGTCGTCGATATGCCCGTCGGCTTTGGCCGCCGCGATCATGGCGCGGATCAGCACGAGGGCAAATTCGTTGCTGCCAGCAGGCGAAGCCGGACCGAAACCTGAATCGGCGGGTGCCGGCAGAAGAACCGGCGTCGAGGGCGGAGGGGCATCCGAAGGCGTGGCAGGTGCCTGGCCCGCCTGGTAATTCTTGTAGGCCTGGTATCCGAGGCCGGCGATAGCTGCGAGCCCGCCGATTGCCAGCGCGTTGCCGGCAATATTGCGGCCCGTCTTCGTTCCGAGAAACACAGTCGCCAGCGCTCCGGCCTTCCACGGATTATCCTTGGCCAACTGGACGGCATCGCCGGCCCGGTTGCGGACACTTCCGCCGACGCCCGGTATTTGCGATCCCAGGAACTGGTCAAGAAGCTTCTTCGCGTCGAACATCCTTCATCGTCTCCCTGTTGAGGCAGACCTGAAGATAGGAAGCGGATCGACAAATACAAATGCCGGCAAAGCCGCCGGCATCCTGAAGCGATCAGGAAAATGTCAGGCCTTCAGCGCAGCCGCTTCCGAGGCGAGCTTGGTGATGCCGTCCCAATCGCCCGCAGCGACGAGTTCCTTCGGCGCCACCCAGGATCCGCCAACGCAGATGACGTTCGGCAGCGACAGGTAATCATTGGCGTTTTTAAGCGAAATGCCGCCAGTCGGGCAGAAAACGGTGCCGGCGAGCGGCGAGGAAAGCGCCTTGAGATATGCGGCACCGCCCGCCTGTTCGGCCGGGAAGAATTTCAACACCTGGTAGCCTTCTTCGCGAAGCGCCATGACTTCGCTTGCCGTAGCAGCGCCCGGCAGCAGCGGAACCGGCGATGCCGAAGCGGCGTCGAGCAGTTCCTGCGTGGCCCCCGGGCTGACGACGAACTTCGAGCCGGCAGCAATGGCCGCATCCCACTGCTGGGCATTCAGGATCGTGCCTGCGCCGACTTCCGCACCTTCGACCTCCTGCGCAACGGCACGGACCGTATCGAGTGCTGCAGGCGTGCGCATGGTGATCTCGATCGCCTTCAGGCCGCCGGCGACCAGCGCACGCGCCAGCGAAACGCCGGACTTCACGTCATCGACGATCAGCACCGGAACAACTGGCTGGAGTTTGAGGATGGAAAGGAGCTTTTCTGTCTTCTCGCCCATGGCCGCACGGTTCCTTAAACGATTGAATTGGGCTCCCGAATACCTCTCTGGACCCTCTTTGTCGAGACAAAACAGATGCGGCAAGAAGATGGGTATCCCTCCCTGGAGTTTTACGTTACGGTACCGCGATCGTCACAAAAGGTTCACTGAAATGGCGAAAGAGATCGAGCGGAAATTTCTGGTACGCAACGACGGCTGGCGCGCGAAGGCCGAGACGAAATCGATCCTCAGACAAGGTTACATCGCCTCGATGGACGACCGGTCCGTGCGTGTGCGCATCCTTGATGGAAAGCGCGCGCGGCTGACGATCAAGATCGGCCGCAGTACCGTGACCCGCGACGAGTTCGAATACGAAATCCCCGTTTCTGACGCCGAAGAATTGATGCAGAGCACCATTGGCCTGGTGATCGAAAAGACGCGTTACCGCGTTCCGCATGACAACTTCGTCTGGGAAGTCGATGTCTTTGCCGGTGCGCATCGCGGTCTAGTGATCGCTGAGGTGGAGATGAAGTCCGAAAATGACGATCCCTCCCGCCCCGCCTGGCTTGGCCGCGAAGTGACCGGCGATTTCCGCTATTCCAACCAAGCGCTCGCGACCGAATTCGAGTACGATCAGGATGCCCTTTCGCATACGGCCTGATTTCGATTTCACCGATGAGTTCCGAAGAGTGGCAACGGAACAGCTTGAACGTGCCATTGCCGTTCTCGAGGAGCGGCCGGACGGCGCGCATGAGGCGGTCCATGATTTTCGCAAGAACGTGAAGCGGCTGCGCTCTCTTTACCGGCTCGTGGCGAAAGAGGTGCCGAACTTTCAGAAGCGACAAAATGCCAGGCTGCGCGACACCGCAAAATCGCTTTCATCGATCCGGGACGCAGCAGCCCTGATCGGCACTGCCGAATATTTGCAAAAAGGCGCCCGCGGCGACGTAGAGAGCGAAGCGCTCAGCCGCGTCGTCACCATTTTGCAAGCACGGCGTGACTGGATGGCGGAGGCCGAAAGCGGCCTTGAACAGAAGCTTCACGACACGGCCATCTCGCTAAAGGACGCGATCGCCGCAGTCGATAAGGTTTCTTTCAAGAACAACCCGCGTAGAAACGCCCGCATGCTTGCTAAAAGCTGGCAGCGAACTTTGCGAAGAGGGCGGACAGCGCTCGATGCATGCCACGATACGGCAGCGGTCGAGGATTTTCATGAATTGCGCAAGCGGATCTATGACTACCGGCTCTATCACACGCTGCTGCGCAATCTGTGGCCCGCCGCGATGAAGGCGAAGCAAGATGCAGTCAAGGATCTCGCAGAACGGCTCGGCCACGTCAACGATCTCTCGGTGCTTTCGCAACTGGTCGAGGCCGAGCCGCAGCTCTTTACGCGCAATGAAGATCTCGCCCACCTGCTCGATACCATCATCTTCCGCCAGCAGGAAGAGCGGCAAAGCGCGCTCGCCGACGCCGGCCGCGTCTTTGCCGACAAACCGCAACGCGAGGCCAACCGGATTGAAGCACTCTGGCAGTTGAGCCGGAACTGAATTCGACAAGTGTCGACCCTTAGCTGCGGCCGCAATGGCAACGCTTGCGCGAAAACGCTGCAGACTGTATTTCAGCGCGCATGACCGACAGCATCAATCACACCAGCCCGTTCCTCGTGGCGGCGCTTTATCATTTTGTTTCCGTGCCGCGCTTCGAAAGCCTGTGCGCGCCGCTGCAGACGCTTTGCGAAAAAAACGGCGTGAAGGGAACGCTGCTCCTGGCGCATGAGGGTATCAACGGGACGATCGCCGGGCCGGATGCTGGCATCGAAATGGTGCTCGCCTACCTGCGGGCGCAGCCGGAATTCACCGCCCTGGAGCACAAGGAAAGCCGCGCATCCAAAATGCCTTTCCTGCGCATGAAGGTGAAACTCAAAAAAGAGATCGTCACGATGGGCGTCGAGAATATCGACCCCAACAAGGTGGTTGGGACTTATGTGATGCCGCAGGATTGGAACGCCTTGATATCCGATCCCGACACCATCGTCATCGACACGCGCAACGACTACGAAACGGCGATCGGCACCTTCCGTGGCGCCGTCGATCCGAAAACCAAGACCTTCCGCGAGTTTCCGGAATGGGTGCGCCAGAACACCGGCCTGCACAACAAGCCGAAGATCGCCATGTACTGCACCGGTGGTATCCGCTGCGAAAAGGCGACGGCTTTCATGAAGGAGCAGGGTTTTGAGGAGGTCTACCACCTCAAGGGCGGCATCTTGAAATATCTGGAGGAAGTTCCGCGAGAGGAAAGTCTGTGGGATGGCGCCTGTTTCGTCTTCGACGAGCGGGTGTCGGTCGAGCACGGACTGAAGGAAGGCGAGCACAAGCTCTGCCATGCCTGCCGCAATCCGATCACCGCAGAAGAGATCACGTCGCCGCTTTACGAGGAAGGCGTTTCCTGCAGCAGCTGCTACCACACGCGCACTGAAGACGACCGGCTGCGCTATCGCCAGCGGCAACTGCAGATCGCGCTTGCCAAGAAACGCGGCCAGAAGCACATCGGGACTTAGGTTCAGGCAGCGGTTATCTGGCGCGGCATCGCGTCCAGGGCACGGCGTGCTTCAAGCATTTCGGTGATCCTGTCTGCCGGCACCGGCTTGCTGAAGAAATAACCCTGCAGGCAATCGCAACCAAAGAGACGAACGGCGAGCGCCTGCTCTTCTGTCTCGATACCCTCGGCCGTCACCGGAATATCCAGTGAGCGGGCAAGCGCGACGGTTGCCTGCAACATCTCGCGCTGGCTGTCGCTTTCGGTCACGCCCTCGACCAGCGAACGGTCGATCTTGATGCGGTCGAAACCGAATTGGCGGAGATAGCCGATCGACGAAAAGCCCGAGCCGAAATCATCGAGCGCGATCTTGACGCCGAGCGTCTTCAGCCGCTCGATCGATTGCCGGGTTCGCTGCGGATTCTGGATCATGTATCCTTCGGTGATCTCCAGCGTTACACGCTCGGCCTCGATCTCCGTCTGTTTCAGGACATAGCGAACATAGTCGGTAAAGGCCGGATTCCGGAACTGGCCGGGGGAAACGTTTACGGCAACGCGCAGCTCCGGCCATTGCTTGGCGGTCTCGCAGGCCTTGCGCAGCACAAAGAGACCGAGCGCCTCGATAAGCCCGCTGGTTTCGGCGATCGGAATGAATACTTCCGGCGATACAGGTCCGTGGCCGGGACGATTCCAGCGCACCAGCGCTTCGACGCCGTTCATCTCATGTGTAGAGGCATCGATCAGCGGCTGATAGGCAAGCGTCAGATCGCCGCTTTCGATCGCAACGCGCAGATCCAGTTCAAGCGCATTGCGCTCCTCGCGGTCGGCATCCATCGCGGGATCGTAAAGCGTCATGCGGGCCCGGCCCGCTTCCTTGGCCTTGTACATCGCAAGATCGGCACGGCGGACCAATTCTTCGCGACCGATCGTCCCGCCAGCAGCCATCGCGATGCCAATGCTGGCGCCGATGACGACGACGCGCCGGCCGATCTCCAGCGGCTCCGCCAGGAAATCCAGAATCTGTTCCGAAAGCTGCAGGGCATCGGCGTTGCCACCTTCAGACAGGAAAGCAATCGCGAATTCGTCGCCGCCAATGCGCGCCAGAACCGCGCCCTTTGGGATCAGCACCTTGAGGCCGGCAGCCACCGCGCGGATCAACTGATCACCGGTGCCATGCCCGTAGCTATCGTTGACTTCCTTAAAACCGTCGAGGTCGAGATAGAGAAGCAGTACGTTCTTACCGGTCTGCCTCGCCTTAGCAACGACGTCATCGACAGCAATCCCAAGGCCTTCACGGTTCGACAGCCCGCTGAGGCGATCGCGGAGCGCATCCTCGCGGGCATTGTTTTCCTCCGCCTTGAGCCGGCGTCCGGCGAGCCAGCCTATGACGAGCAGGCCGGCGAAGAACAGCCCGACGAGACCGAGTGCCTTCACAACCGTCGGGCGCACCTGTGCATAGCTGATGTCGCCCGGCGAACGCGAAATCCATACGAGTTTGCCGAGCGCCTTGCCGGCGGCATCATCGATCGCCACGGAATATTGCGCGTCGTAAGCAGCTGGCACCAGCTTCAATCCCTGGATAACGTAGGTCTCCCCGAGGCTCCTGATCGTCTCGTCGTTCAGATGGCGGGCAAAAATCAGATAGCGGCGCTGCCCCGCAGGTGCATTCAGCGTGCCGGATTTTTCGCGCACGAGCGCAACGCCGACTGCCGCGATGCCGCTCTTGGTGCCGACGAAACCCACGGCTTCCGGTGATTCAAGCCCGGCGGCCTTCACTTTGTCGAACAACGTCCAGAACGATGGCGCAAAGAAATCGCCAAGCGCGCCCTCCATCGGCTGGCCGTCGCGATAGACCATCAGCGGTTTCTTGTCGTCATCTATGACGATCGCTACGTCGAAAAGCGCGCTGTTGGAGGACATTTCGCCGTAGTTGCTGATCGTCCATGCCATGCCATCGGGGGCATAGACATTGACGGCCGCATCGTCCCAGGCGGCATAGTCGTTCAGCGTCGCGCCGAGTTGCGCTTCGAATGTCTTGAGCGCCCCGGCCGTGGTTTCACGCGAACGTTCGTCGTCGAGAATATTGGCGTTATCGGTGACGCGCGACAGCGCCGTCAGCACCATGACGGTAACGACCGCGACCATAACCGCAAAGGAAAAAAGCACACCCGTAACAGTCGCGTGGCGGCCGATCCCCGAAGCCTGATTTTTTTGCCTAAAGAACGCAGGCATACATTACTCCCCGATAACGGGGGACTTTGCCAGTCAAGGCTTCAAAAACGGTTAAAGCGAACGGTACAAGGCTTCATCCGGGTGATTTTTCTCCATGAAAATCACTGGGCATTGAAATACCCTCCCCGCGGAACGGGAAGGGCTTGATTTCATAACGGTTTTGGCCGCCGCTTACCAGCCTGCGATGACCGAGCCCTTGAAAGTATCGGCGATGAACTGCTTCACGGCATCGCTGTGATAGGCTTCGACCAGCGTCTTCACCCAAGGCTGATCCTTGTCCTTCTCGTTGACCGCCAGAATATTGACATAGGGCGCTTTTTCGCCTTCGCGGGCAATCGGATCCTTCGAGGGATCAAGGCCGGCTTCCAACGCGTAGTTGGTGTTGATAACAGCGGCATCTACATCGTCCAGCGAACGCGGCAGCTGGGCGGCATCGAGTTCGGCGAACTTCAGATTCTTGGCATTTTCCGTGACATCGGCAGGTCCGACCTTCAGGCTCGCGCCATCCTTCAGCTTGATCAGTCCCTTATCGGCGAGGATAAGCAGAGCACGGCCGCCATTGGTCGGGTCGTTGGGGATCGCCACGGTAGCACCATCAGCGAGTTCGTCCAGGCTCTTCACCTTCTTGGAATAGACGCCCATCGGGAAGTTGACTGTATAGGCGACGTCAATGATCCTGAAGCCGCGATCGGCGACCTGGTTGTCGAGATAGGGCTTGTGCTGGAACGAGTTGGCGTTCAACTCGCCATCGGCAAGCGCCTGGTTCGGCACGACATAGTCGGAAAATTCCAGAATCTCGATGTCGAGGCCCTTGGGCGCTGCAACTTCCTTCACCTTCTCCATGATCTGTGCATGCGGACCGGGCGTCACGCCAATCTTGATGGTTTCGGCCGCGGCAGCAGTCGCAAAGGCCGCTGCGAAGGCGGCTGCGAGGATGATTTTCTTCATCGGTTTTCTCTCCTTGGGTTATAGGGCAATTCGATCAATTCTTGCGGGATCGCTTGTCGAAGCGGCGGGCAAGCGCATCGCCGACGCTCTGCACGGCCTGGACGAGCAGTATCAGGACGATGACGACGACCAGCATCACATCCGGCATGAAGCGCTGGTAGCCATAGCGGATGCCGAGATCGCCGAGCCCACCGCCGCCCACGGCGCCGACCATCGCCGAATAGCCAATGAGGCTGACCAGCGTCATCGTGAGCGCCAGTGTCAGCGCCGGACGCGCTTCGGCAAGAAGTACCTTGCGCACGATCTGCATCGGGGTCGCGCCCATGGCGCGGGCGGCTTCGATGAGGCCCTTGTCGACGTCGCGAATGGCGGCTTCGACGAGTCGCGCGAAGAACGGAATGGTTGCGATCGTCAACGGTACGATCGCTGCCTTGGTGCCGATCGACGTGCCGGTGACGAGGCGCGTGAAAGGGATGATCGCAACGACGAGGATGATGAAAGGTGTCGAGCGCGTCGCGTTGACGATCAGTCCAACGACGCGATTTGCGGAAGGCGCCGGAAAGAGCTCGCCGCGGCCGCTAGTCGCCAGGAACACGCCGATCGGCAACCCGATCAGCGAGCCGATGAAGCCGGCGATCGCCACCATGCGCAGCGTATCGAGCGTTGCCTTGCCGATGAGAAGCAGAAGATCAGGAGACATAGCCGAGCACCTCCGCAACGAGACCGTTCGCCTTGAAGAATTCATCCGCTTTCGCGGAAGTCGCATCATCCGCTGCATAGGCGATGATAAGCGAGCCGTAGGGTTCGCCGCCGATCTCGTCGACCGTTCCGGCGATGATGTTGATATCCGAACCCAACGTCTGGATAAGCTGCGAGATCAGCGGCTGTTCCGCAGTGCGCCCGAAGAACGTGATGCGCACGGCAACGCGACCGCCCTGTGTCTTGTGCGGCCGCAGGCCGGCTGCGAGCGCTGCCGGAAGCTTCGAGCCCGGCAAACCGGAAAGCAATGCGCGCGTCGTCGGATGTTGCGGCCGGGTGAAGACATCGAAGGTGCGGCCGCGCTCGACGATGATACCCTTGTCGATCACCGCAACGTCGCTGGTCACGGCTTTGACGACCTCCATCTCGTGGGTAATCAGAAGCACCGTAAGCCCCAACTCTGCATTGATGCGCTTCACGAGCTCGAGGATCGACTGGGTTGTCTCTGGATCGAGCGCGGAGGTCGCTTCATCGGAAAGCAAAAGCTTCGGCTGCGTGGCGAGCGCGCGGGCAATGCCGACGCGCTGTTTCTGGCCACCGGAAAGCTCTGCCGGATAGCGGTCTCGTTTGTCGGAAAGCCCGACGAGATCGAGCAGCGGCTCGACGCGCGTGCGAATGGCGTCCCTGTCGAAACCGGCGATTTCCAGGGGCAGCGCCACATTGCCGAAGGCGGTGCGCGAGGACAAAAGGTTGAAATGCTGGAAGATCATGCCGACCGAACGGCGGAGCGCACGCAGGCCAGCCTCGTCCAGATCGGGAACGTTGACGCCATCGACGATGACCTTGCCGCTCGTTGGACGTTCCAAGCCGTTGACAAGACGGATCAGCGTCGACTTGCCGGCGCCGGAACGCCCGATGATGCCAGTAATGGAGCCGCGTGCGACGGCGAAATCGACCGCATCAAGTGCGGTAAACGATTTGCTCTCGGCGCCGAAGCGTTTCGATACGTCTTCGAAGAGGACGGTATTTGCGGCATTGGCCGCGCTTGAAGAGTCGGAATGCATGGATGCTCTCGATGTTCAAAAAAGTCCGCAATCGCTGAATGGCTGGGGACGCGGCGCGTCTGATCAGGCCGGCATTCGGCAACGCATTCGGAACAGAGAGGCAGTCTTTATCATCGCACAACCGGAAGATTCAATTTGATCGGCGCATGGCTGCCATGCGCAGGGATGTAATGCTTTATGGCGGAGTTCCAGTCGCGATTGACAGAGAGATTTTTTCTTTGAATCGGTCAGCGCGGCAAAAAACCACCCATTGTGCAATTGTCTGGTTCACGAAACGCGCGCCGCTTGCTTCTTCTCCCCAGCGGGGAGAAGTGCCCAAGCGTCAGCGAGGCGATGGGGGTGAGCGACGAAAGGAGCGAACGACCGAACAACGGACAGCAAGGAGGTCGGGTCTCCCATACGGTCCCCTCATCCGGCCTTTCGGGCCTTCTCATCAAGAGGCGGAGGGTATTCAACCCGCTTTGTGATTGCCCGCCGGAAACTGGCTTGCCAGTTGCCGGTACCACTTGCCGCTCTTCTTCACGGTGCGGACCTGGGTGTCGTAATCGACATGCACGAGGCCGAAACGCATCTTGTAGCCTTCCGCCCATTCGAAGTTGTCCATCAGGCTCCAGGCGAAGTAACCGCGCATCGGGTAACCGTCCTTGATGAGGTCGGCAACGACCGCCAAGTGATCGCTGTAATAATCGAGGCGCGGCTGGTCATCGACCTCGCCGTTGACCACATCCATGTTGTAGCAGGCGCCGTTTTCGGTGATGTAGCATTCCGGCAGTTCATAGCGACGATAGAGATCTTCGACGACGTGCTTGAGGCCGGGCGCATAAACCTCCCAGCCGATATCTGTCTTCACGTCGCTGGCACGCGGCGCTTCGGCCGTCCAGGGGAAATCGCCGTTCTTCGCCGGGTCGTCGGCAACACGCAGCGGCGTGTAGTAGTTGAGACCCCACCAATCGAGCTTCTGGCTGATGATCTTCATGTCTCCATCTTCGATGATGGGCATGCGGTCGCCGAGCGCTTCCACGAACTCGCTCGGATACTCGCCCTTGAAGACCGGATCGAAAAAAGCGCCGTTGTGGAACTGATGCGCGCGTTCGCCGGCTGCAGTATCCGCCTTGCTCTGCGATCCCGGAATGACGGGCATCGCATTCAGCACCAGGCCGGCTGGTACCTTCGGCGCCTCGGCGCGGATCGCCTCGACGCCAAGTCCGTGCGCAAGGTTCATGTAGTGCATGGCGTGAAGCGCTGCCTGCATGTTGCGCTCGCCCGGCGCATGGATGCCGTAGAGATGGCTGAGCCAGACGATGCACCATGGTTCGTTGAAGGTCGCGACGCTGTCGAGCCGGTCGCCGAGACGCGCCATGACGGTCTTTGCGTAGCGCTGAAAGGCGTAGGCCGTGGAGCGCGCCGTCCAGCCGCCGTCGCCTGCCAACAGCAGCGGCAGGTCCCAATGATAAAGCGTCGCGAAGGTCTTGATGCCACGCGCCTTGCAACCGTCGACGAGGCGGTCGTAGAAATCGAGGCCGGCTTCATTCACAGGCCCGGTACCATCCGGAATGATGCGCGGCCAGGCGATCGAGAAGCGATAGGCCTCGACACCCATGTCCTTGATCAGGTCAAGGTCCTGTTCGAGCCGGTTATAATGATCGCAGGCAACATCGCCATTATGGCGGTTATAGACACGACCCGGCATGTTGCAGAAGGCATCCCAGATCGACGCCTTGCGCCCATCCGCTTTACTGGCACCTTCGATCTGGAAGGCAGCCGTCGCGACGCCAAAGGTGAAATCGCCCGGAAAGCGGGCGGCGAGTGTCTTAGCCTCGATCATCTGAAAACCCCGTCTGGTACTGGACTGGTCGTTCGAGCGGCGGTTTAACCAAAGGAACCGCCGTTGTACAGAGTGGAAATGTCAATCCTGCAACGTTGCAGACGGATAGCGGACCTAACGGGTATAGCCAGACTGGGCGCCGCCCCTCACGCTAACTTCTCCCCGCAAACGGGGCGAGGGAACGTCTCTCACGCAAGCGCACGTTCTAATGAAGCGATGCGACACATACCCTTCTCCCCGCTCGCGGGGAGAAGGTGGCGTCAGCCGGATGAGGGGCTCGCCCAAGACCTGGTTATCAGACCTTGACCCAAGCCCCATTCCGCTTCGACGAAGCAACGCAGGCCTCGACAAATGCAACGCCCTTCACGCCGTCATCGACGGTCGGATAGACCACGGCCTTGGCGACCGCTTTGCCTTTCTTGTGCGCATTGATCGCATGCGCCGCTTCCGTGTAGATCGTCGCGAAGGCTTCGAGGTAGCCTTCCGGATGGCCGGACGGAATGCGTGAGACGCGGGCAGCGGCGGCACCGGAACCCGCGCCGTTGCGGGTAATCAGCCGCTTCGGCTCGCCGAACGGCGTGTACCAGAGATAGTTGGGGTCAGCCTGCACCCACTCGAAGCCGCCCTTGGTGCCGTAGACGCGGATCTTCAGCCCATTCTCATGGCCGGGAGCCACCTGGCTGCACCAGAGCATGCCCTTGGCCGGCTTCTCCTTGCCTTTTGCCTTGAAGCGCAGAAGCACGTGAGCGTTATCGTCCAGGCGACGGCCTTCAACGAAACTATCGAGATCAGCCGCGAGACTATCGAGCTCGAGGCCGGTGATGAAGGAGGCAAGGTTATAGGCATGCGTGCCGATATCGCCGGTCGAACCACCTGCGCCCGACTGCGCCGGGTCGGTGCGCCAGACAGCCTGCTTGGCACCGCTCTGCTCGACAGGCTCTGTCAGCCAGTCCTGTGGATATTCGGCCTGCACGATGCGGATATCGCCGAGTTCGCCATTGGCAATCATCTCGCGCGCCTGACGGACCATCGGATAGCCGGTGTAATTGTGCGTCAGGATGAACAGCGCGCCGCTCTCGTCGGCGACCTTCTTCAGTCTTTTGGCATCGGCAAGATTGGATGTCAGCGGCTTATCGCAGATGACGTGGATGCCCCGGCGCAGAAATTCCTTGGCGGCATCGTAGTGAACATGGTTCGGCGTGACGATCGAGACCGCCTCGATGCCGTTCTTAAGCTTCGCCTCACGGATCGCCATCTCCCGATAGCTCGCGTAGGTGCGCGACGGGTGGAGGCCGAGATCGCGGCCCGATGCGATCGCCTTTTCCGGCGTCGACGACAGCGCACCTGCGATGAGCTCGTATTGATCGTCGATGCGAGCCGCTATGCGATGCACGGCGCCGATGAAAGCACCCGCTCCGCCGCCGACCATGCCGAGGCGGATGCGCGGCTCGCGCGCCTGTTCCGTTGATCCTTCAATTGCCATAGGTTCCTCCAAAGAAATGATTGTTTGCCGACGGTGCCGCGGTAGCCGGATGAGGGGGTGCGGCGGACGTAGTCTTTCGCTGTGTGCTCAAGACGTCGCTCCGCTGCGCCCCCTCATCTGTCCTTCGGACATCTTCTTCCCGCAGGGAGAAGAAAGGAGCAAGGCTCAGAGCCCGAGCATGCGGCGGTTCGCCGCCTGATCCGTACCGCTGCCGGCAAAATCGTCGAAGGCCTTCTCCGTGACGCGGATGATGTGTGCTTTGACGAACTCAGCACCCTCACGCGCACCGTCTTCCGGATGCTTCAGCGCGCATTCCCATTCGACAACGGCCCAGCCGTCGAAATTGTTGGCCGTCATTTTCGAGAAGACGGCGCCGAAATCCACCTGGCCGTCGCCGAGCGAGCGGAAGCGGCCAGCGCGATCGACCCAGCCCTGATATCCGCCATAGACGCCCTGACGCCCGGTTGGATTGAACTCCGCATCCTTGACGTGGAACATCTTGATGCGATCCTTGTAGATGTCGATGTTGTCGAGATAGTCGAGGCACTGCAGGACATAGTGCGATGGATCGTAGAGCATGTTGGCGCGCGGATGGTTGCCGACCCGCTCCAGGAACATCTCGTAGGTGACGCCATCATGCAAATCCTCGCCGGGATGGATTTCATAGCAGACGTCGACGCCGCACGAGTCGGCATGGTCGAGGATCGGCTTCCAGCGGCGGGCAAGCTCGTCAAAGGCCGTTTCGACAAGACCGGCCGGACGCTGCGGCCACGGGTAGATGAAGGGCCAGGCAAGCGCACCTGAAAAGGTCGCATGTGCCTTGATGCCGAGGTGCTTGGAGGCCGTCAGCGCCATCTTCACCTGCTCGACCGCCCATTCCTGCCGCGCCTTCGCATTGCCGCGCACTTCCGGTGCGGCAAAGCCGTCAAAGGCCTCGTCATAGGCAGGATGCACGGCCACCAGCTGGCCTTGCAGGTGGGTCGAAAGCTCGGTGATCTCGATACCGTTTTCCCGCGCCTTGCCGGCGAATTCGTCGCAGTAATCCTTGGAGCTGGCAGCCTTTTTCAGATCGATCAACTGACCGGCCCAGGTCGGAACCTGCACGCCCTTGTAGCCGATATCAGCCGCCCATTTGGTGATCGCATCCCATGAATTGAAAGGCGCGGCATCGCCCGCAAACTGCCCGAGGAATAGGCCGGGCCCTTTGATCGTCCTCATATCAGAATCCTCCCTGATGATCGACCGTAAACGTTTATGATGACTTCTAGCACGCGTTTTGGCGGGAGCAAGGCGCCCACGCCCTTGCGGCAGATGCAGCTGAAAAGCCGAAAGTCTGAAGCGAACTAATCATGCCTGTCTGGAGGCCGCAAGAGGTACGTGCCGCATTCTTGACCGCAGCGCGTGCGCAAGCAAAGAAAATGCGTCCATCCTTGCGAATGGGCGCATTGCAGTCGGAAGATCAGAACGGAGAATCCGCGAAGTAGAAGTCCTTGGCGTTATCCTTGGTGATGAGCGTCGCGTCGAGGATATAGGTACCGCGCACCGGAACCTGATCGTAGAAATTTGCTGCCGTCATTTCCATCGCCGTGGCGACCATCGCCGGCGGATAGAGAACGTCGACCGGGATCAGCTTGTCGCCGTCCATGACCTTCTTGACCATGTCCTTGGAGCCGGCGCCGGCGATAACGTACTGGATGTCCGTACGCTTGGCCTGCTCGATGGCCTGCAGCACACCGACGGCCATGTCGTCGTCCTGGCACCATACGACGTCGATCTTCTGGTACTTCGTCAGATAGTCCTGCATGACCTTGAAGGCGTCGTCGCGGTTCCAGTTGCCGTACTGGCGGTCGAGAACCTTGACGTTCGAACCGGCGATCCCCTTGTCGAAGCCGTCCTGGCGCTGCTGGTCGATCGGGATCGGCAGGCCGCGGATGACGACCACCTCTGCATCCGGCGTGTTTTCCTTGATGTACTTGCCGGCGACTTCGCCGAGCGCCGGGTTGTTGCCGGCGACGTAGAGGTCGCGAACGGAATCATCGTTGTTGCTCGGCGCACGGTCGACGAGCGCCACGAACTTGCCGGCGTCCTTGATTTCCTTGATGGCGTTGACGAGCGGATCCGGATCCGACGGCAGGATGACCAGGGCATCAATGCCTTGTGTCGCAAGATCCTGCACGGCGTTTGCCTGGCTTGCGGCATCTGGCGAGGTCTTGACGATGACGTTCAGGCCCGGATGTTCGGCCATCAGCAGCTTTGCCACGCGCTCTGCATGGAAGACGACGCCGGCCGTCCAGCCATGGTCGGCTGCCGGAATGGAAACGCCGATCGTTACCTTCTTGTCCTGGGCATACGAGACGCCCGTGAGGACCGCCATGGCGGCGACGGCCAGCCCCAAAATTTTTTTACGCATTTTTCTCTCTCCCAAATAATGACTGGGCCTAGTCGATCGAGGACCGGGCGACCCATAAACCCGGCTATTCACGATTTACGCACCAGCGACCGCTGAACCAGCATGGCGATGATGATGATCGCCCCCTGGATGGCGCCGATCAGGTATTCGCTGATGAAATTCGAAAGCAGCATGATGTTGCCGACGAGTTCGAGAATGAAGGCGCCGCAGATCGTGCCCCAGACCCGGCCCGCGCCACCCTTGAGCGCCGTGCCGCCGACAACCACGGCGGTGATCGCCTGCAGTTCCCAAAGGATGCCCGTCGTCGCCGAGGTCGAGCCAAGCCGCGGCACGTAGAGAAGCACGGCGATGGCGACGCACAGGCCCTGGATGACGAAGGCGATGGTGCGCACGCGATTGACGGCGATACCGGAATAACGCGCCACATCGCTGCTGGAGCCGACCGCCACGACATGCCGCCCATAGCGGGTGCGGTAGAGGACGAAGGCTGCAACGCCGGTCACGGCAAGGATCACGGCGATCGGAACCGGCACGCCAAGGATGGAGCCGAAATAGGCCGGGCGATAGAGTGACTGCAGCTCGGGCTCGCGCAGGGTGATGGCGCCGCCCTGCGAAAGCCAGGTGGTCAAACCGCGATAAACGCCCATGGTGCCGAGCGTTGCGATGAAAGGCTCGATCTTACCAACGGTGGTGATGAGACCGTTCGCAAGGCCGCATGACGCCCCGATCACGATCGTGAGCACGATGGCAGCCGTCAGCATCAGCGCCGGATCGGCGATCGCGCCGGAATTCATGAACAGGATCATCAGGCTGGCGACGAAAGCGACCATCGACCCCACGGAAAGGTCCAAGTCACCCGCCGAAATCACGAAGGTCGCGCCCACGGCAATGATGGCAATGAAAGCGCTTCTCGTCGCAACATTGGCAAGGTTCGTGATGCCGATGAAATTCGGATTGACCAGCGCCCCGACCACGAGAAGCAACGCCAGCGCCGCGAAGGGCGCGACCGCCCGAAGATCGACATCGCGCCAGGAACGGCGCCGGCTTTCCCTTTCGCTGCTTTCCTCGCTTATACTCATGTTCAAAACCAACCTCCCGTCCCATTGTCCCTGGGAATTCCCGCGCTACGCCTCGACCGGATTATTTCGCCTGGTCAGGCAGCAATCTTTTTTTTCAATCCCGCCGCGTAGCGCATGATTTCCTGTTCGGAGATCTCATCGCCCTCCAGAATGCCGACGATCCGACCTTCGCGCATCACGGCGATACGCGTGCAAAGTCCGATCACCTCCGGCATCTCCGAAGAAACCACGATGATTGAATGACCATCGCGGGCGAGCGCCGAAATGAAATGATAGATCTGCTGCTTGGTGCCGACATCGATGCCGCGGGTCGGCTCGTCGATGATGATGATCTGCGGCTCGATCTCCATGACTTTCGCCAGTAGCAATTTCTGCTGGTTGCCGCCGGACATGCGGCCGGCAATGATATTGCCGTCCCTGACGCGGATGTCGAAGCGGCGCCGAGCCCTTGCCATCGCAGAGGCTTCGCTCGCAGCGCTCAGATAGCCGAACCGGCCATGCTTGTCCAAGGATTGCAGCGTAAGGTTGGCGACCATGCCGGAGTTGAGAAGCAGTCCCTTGGACTTGCGGTCCTTGGTCATGTAGGCCAAGCCGGCGCGATTTGCGGCATGAACGTCGTGCGGAGGCACGGACTGACCGTTGACCGTGACTTCCCCCGATGCGCGCGAGCGCAAACCCATGATCGCCTCCATAAGCTCGGTACGGCCGGATCCGATCAAGCCGGAAAAGCCGAGGATCTCCCCTCTCCGGACCTCGAAACTTGCATCGCGGACATAGTGGGTCGATACGGAATTGACGCTGAGCACGACCTCTTCGTCGACATCGGGCTCGTTCTTGGCGGGATAAAGGCTGGAGAGCTCCCGCCCGACCATCAATTGAGCGATCGATTCGCCGTCGAGGATCGAGGTAGGCGAGGTCTTCACCCATTGGCCGTCGCGCAGCACCGTCACCCGGTCGGTCAGTTCCATGACTTCGTCGAGCTTATGGGAAACGAAGACGAAGCTCGTTCCCTGGTCGCGAAGCTTGCGCACCTGCTTGAACAGGAAGTTGATCTCCTCGCGCGATAGCACCGCGGTCGGTTCATCCATGAATACGATCCGCGCATTGCGGCTGATCGCCTTGGCGATCTCCACCATCTGCTTGTCGGCGATCGACAGCGTGTTGATCTGCGCATTCACGTCGACATGCGAGCCGAGGAGATTAAGGACGCGCCGCGCCTCGGCGCGCATATACTTGCGGTCGAGCACGCCGAAACGCGTGACTTCGCGGCCGAGAAACAGGCTCTCGGTGACGGTCAAGTGTTCGGCGAGATTGAATTCTTGGTGAATGATGACGATGCCGAGCGCCTCTGCGGCACCATTGGGCGGCAGCTTCACAGGTTCGCCGTCGAGCAGGATTTCGCCGGAGCTTGGCTCTTCCAAACCGGAAAGGATCTTGACGAGGGTGGATTTGCCGGCGCCGTTTTCGCCCATCAGCGCATGGATTTCGCCGGCGCGAAGGTCGAAATTGACGCTGAAGAGCACCTGCACGCCGCTGAAAGATTTGCTAATTCGCCTTGCAGACAGCAGCGCCGCACCTTCGACGGTCTCCGGACCCATTATTCCCTCCCCACGGCTCCCGTCCGCTTTATGCGACTGTGTAAACCTTTACATTGGCGATGTAAAGGTTTACATCATTGCATACATGAGAATTTTTCAGCGTCGCCTTTGACCTTCGGGGAAGTCTGTGTAGTGTCCCGGTCAAGACGAGACCCAAGGCAGAGCGCAGTGTCGAATTCCACTCCCGCAACAATCGAAGACGTCGCCCGAATTGCCCAGGTTTCGATTGCAACGGTCTCCCGCGCGATCCATATGCCCGAGAAGGTCGCGAACTCGACACGCCTCAAGGTCAACCAGGCAATCGCCATCACCGGCTACACGACGAATGCGATGGCGCGCAGCCTGCGGCTCGGCCGCTCGAACATGATTCTCGTGGTCGCGCCCGACATCGGCGACCCGAATTTCTCCAACATCCTGGTCGGATTGGAGAATGAAGCCCGCGCGCACGGCTACGGCATTCTCATCGGCCATACACAGAACGATGCGCAGCGCGGCCTCGAATACCTGAAGTTCCTGAATTCCAATCAGGCGGCCGGGCTGATCCTCTTCACCGGCATCCTGCCCTTCGGCCACCAGACCATGACCGCGCGCCTGCCGCCCAGCGTCGGCGTCTTCGAGCCGGTCTTCAACGGCGGCATTCCCTATGTCGGCGTGGACGACATCGCGGGCGCCCGCAAGGCCGTCGACCTGCTGATTGCCGAGGGCCATCGGAAGATTGCCTTCATCGGCGATTCGCGCACCCGTCTCGCCTACAGCCGGCGGCGCATGGGGTATGAAGCCGGAATGGATGCCGCTGGCGTCAGTCCCGACCTTCGAATTGTCTTCGAAGGCGACGGCACGATCGAAAGCGGCCGGCTGGCGGTCGAACAGCTTTTTATGCGCGATACCCTGCCGACGGCCTTCATGTGCGTCAACGACCAGACCGCCATCGGTGTGATGATCGGCCTCGGCGCGCGCGGCTACGATATTCCTCGGGATTTTTCCGTGACCGGCTTCGATGACGTGCCTCAAGCCGTCTTCATGTCACCCTCGCTGACGACGATCCGCCAGCCACGCACTGCCATCGGCAAGCATGCCATGGCACTCCTGCTCGAACTCCTGTCAGACGGTCAGCCCGCCGAGACGGAAATCTTGCTCAGACCCGATCTGGTGGTCCGCAACTCGGTCTCTGCGCCCTCGCGCAACTGGACAAGGAAGTAAGAAGGACGGCGGCAGCCGAATGAAAGCTGCAGCCGTCCCGCATTGCTTAAACGTAGCGGTTGACGACGTTTTCCAGCAGTTCCTGCTTGCCGGATTTCGGCTGCGGGTTGATGTTCCTGGTTTCAACCCACTCGGCGATCTGCTCCAGCGAGTATTCGCCGCGCAAGAGCTTCTGGCCTTCGGCGGCGTTCCAGCCGGCATAGCGATCCTCGAGCGGTTTGGAGAGCGCCCTGTCCTCGATCATCTTGGCGGCCGCCTTAAGGCCGCGAGCGCAGCAATCCATGCCGCCGATATGGCCGATCAGCAGGTCTTCCGGATCGAGCGACTGGCGGCGCAACTTGGAATCGAAGTTCGTGCCGCCGGTCTTGAAGCCGCCGCCTGCTAGGACGTGGTAATAGGCCAGCGCCATTTCCGGCACGTTGTTCGGGAACTGGTCGGTATCCCAGCCGGACTGGTAATCGTTACGGTTCATGTCGATCGAGCCGAAGATGCCGAGCGCGTTGGCAAGTGCCAGCTCGTGCTCGAAGGAATGGCCGGCGAGGATCGCGTGGCCTTGCTCGATATTGACCTTCACCTCATTTTCCAGGCCATTCCTCTTCAGGAAGCCGTAGACGGTCGCGACGTCGTAGTCGTACTGGTGCTTGGTCGGCTCCTGCGGCTTTGGCTCGATGAGGATCGTGCCCTTGAAGCCGATCTTGTGCTTGTATTCGACGACGAGGTTGAGGAAGCGGCCGAGCTGATCGAGCTCGCGCTTGAGGTCGGTGTTGAGCAGCGTCTCATAGCCTTCGCGGCCACCCCAAAGCACGTAGTTTTCGCCGCCGAGCTTCTGCGTCGCATCCATGCAGGTCTTCACCGTCGCAGCCGAAAATGCAAAGACATCCGGATCCGGATTGGTCGCGGCACCCGACATGAAGCGGCGGTTCGAGAAGAGGTTCGCCGTGCCCCAAAGCAGCTTGACGCCGGTCGCAGCCTGCTTTTCGGCAAAGTAGTCGACAATCTCGTTGAGGTTCTTCGTGTTCTCGGCAAAGCTGTTGCCTTCCGGGCGAACGTCGGCGTCGTGGAAGCAATAATAAGGCGTGCCGAGCAGCTGGAAGAATTCGAAGGCGACATCGGCCTTCAGTTTCGCTGCCTTCATCGTGTCTTCGAACCAGGGACGCAGGAAGGTCTGGCCGCCGAAGGGGTCGCCACCCGGCCAGGTGAAGGTATGCCAATAGGCAACCGCAAAGCGCAGGTGGTCTTCCATGCGCTTGCCCATGACAATTTCGTCGGGCTGGTAGTGGCGGAAGGCCAGCGGATTGGTGCTGTCCGGGCCCTCATATTTCACTTTCTGGATATCGCCGAAAAATCCGGTGCTCATGGTATTGTCTCCTTGGGTTTCACTCTTGTTGGTTATGCAGCCAGGCGCCCTCACCCTACCCTCTCTTCGCTGGGGAGAGCGGGGACAAGGCGCCGCCGCAAGTACTTTTTCCCCAATGGGGAGAAGGTGCCGGCAGGCGGATGAGGGGCAGCCTCGACCTCAATGCGCCAGCGATTTGATCGCCGGATAAAGCGCCCGATAGCGCCTGTAGGCATCCTCATAGGCACCGCTCAAAGCCGCGACCGGCTCGATCGTTTTTGCCGTCTTCGGCGGCGTGCAGACTGAAACCGGCTCGGCGCCTGTCGCCGCGATCAGCCCAAGCCTCGCCGCCCCGAAGGCCGCGCCGAAATCGCCGTCGGCGGGCAGATCGACCGGAACGCCGAGCGCCGTTGCGATCGACGCCAACCAATAGCGCGAGCGCGAGCCGCCGCCGATGGCGGTGACGCGGGATATATCGGTGCCTGCCGAACGCAGCGCTTCGAGATTATCGCGGATTGCGAACGACACACCTTCGAGCACCGCCTGTGTCAGCACAACCCGACTGCTCTCATGCTCGAGGCCGATGAAGGCGCCACGGATGACGGCATCATTGTGCGGCGTGCGTTCGCCTGAAAGATAAGGAAGAAAGGTGACACCAGAGGGTGTCTTCAGCGTCTCGCCGAGTTCGTTCGTGAGATCGGCAGCGGACTGACCAGTGACGTTCGAATGCCAGTTCAACGCATCGGTGGCCGAAAGGATAACGCCCATCTGATGCCAGGTGTTGGGCAGTGCGTGGCAGAAGGCATGGACCGCACTCTCTGGCTTCGGCAGGTAGGCGGCATTCGCCGCGAAGAGAACGCCGGACGTGCCGAGCGAGACGAAGGCCGCGCCATCGCTAACCGTGCCCATGCCGCAAGCAGACGCTGCATTGTCCCCTGCCCCGCCGGCAACGACAGCGTCGCCTGCAATACCCAACTTGGCGGCGAGTTCGCCGCGCAGCTTTCCTGCCTGCGCGGTGCCTTCCACCAGCGCCGGCATCTGCTTTTCGTCGAGACCCGTCGCGGCAAGAAGCTCCGACGACCATTTGCGTTTGCCTGTATCGAGCCAGGACGTACCGGCAGAATCCGACATTTCGGAAATGTGCTCGCCCGTCAGCCAGAGCCGCAGATAGTCCTTCGGCAGCAGCACCTTGGCGACCTTGGCGAAAATTCCGGGCTCATGCTTGGCGACCCAGGCAAGTTTCGGTGCGGTAAACCCGGGAAAGACGATGTTACCCGTCAGCTTGCGGAATTTCGGGTCGGCATCCAGCGCCGCTGCCTCGACGTAAGAACGCGTATCGTTCCAGAGAATGCAGGGACGCAGCACCCTATCGTCGGCATCAAGGAGCGTCGCGCCATGCATCTGGCCGGAAAGGCCGACGCCTTTGACGGCCGCGAGCTCTTTCGGGTGTTTCGCTTTCAGGCCCGCAACAGCCTCCTCCGTTGCGCGAATCCAATGCGACGGTTCTTGTTGCGACCAGCCGGAATGCGGCCGCGAAACATCGAGCGAACCATTCGCCGAGCCGATGATCTTCTGATCGCCGTCGATGAGCATCGCCTTGACGCCCGAGGTTCCGAGATCGAGACCCAGATACATGTCATTCTCCTTGCCGTTACGGCAGATTGTCTTTCAGGAATATGTCGAGCCGGATCCGCTCCTGCGCATCGATGACGGCAAGCCCGTCGGCCTTTGCTTTGAGAACTCGGATCGCACTTCGGACCTCATGGCCGGCGTTCTGATTGAGGATCGCATCGATCGTGCCGTCGATGAGGGCTGCACGCGTATGGACGGTCAATTCATGGGCGACGACTGTCAGCGGGCGGCTTGAGGCTCTCGCCTTGAGCGCCCTGACAAGGCCACGGTTGCCGGCGCCTAGGCTGTAGACGCCAATCACCCGCTCATGCTTGGACAAGACGTCGGCGACCAGCATATGCGCCAGTTCCGGATCGTCGCGGCCTTCGAGGACCGGCAGGATGGAGAGCTTCGGAAACTCCTGCGCCATGAGCGCGGCAAAGCCTTCCAGCCGCTCGCGATGGTCGCGCACCAGCATGGAGCCGGCAAGCACCGCCACCTCGCCCTTGGCATCGCCAAGAAAGCGTCCGAGAAGACGCGCTGCGGTTCTTCCGGCGGCGATATTGTCGACACCCGCATAATGATGCCGGCGCGATCCGGTGAGGTCTGAAACCAGCGTGACGACAGGAATGCCGTCGGCCACGAGCCTGTCGACCGCAGCGACGACCTCAGGTGCGTCGGTGGCGACAAGCGCAATCCCGGCGGGACGTTCATCGGCAAGCTTTTCGAGCGCCGTAACCAGAGCGGCCGGATCGAAGGCGGCAACCTCCACTGTGCGAATACTCGTCCTCTCGGACGGCGAACGGATCATCGCTTCGCGGATCTCGGCGTGCAGCCCGTGCATGAAGGAATTGTCCGAGGCGGGCAGGATGAAAACCAGCGGATAGGTGCGGCCCTTGGCGAGGTTGGCGGCGGCAACATCGCGCACATAGCCGATCTCGCGGATTGCCGTTTCCACTTTTTCGCGCGTGATGCGGCGGACACCGGGGCGCTGGTTCAGCACGCGGTCAACGGTCGCCAGACTGACCCCCGCCGCAGCGGCGATATCATGAACTGTAGGCCTCATCGCTCCTCCTGATGAAACCATTATCGCCAAATTTGATGTACGTAAATCAAAAATTTCAAACGGCTGTCGAGCACCCATAAAGAGGCCGGCATGGTCTCCCAAGCCGGCCGTCATTTCGAACCTTCGAACGCTCAGTGGCCTCCGCTGCCACCGCCGCCGCCCTGGGGTTCCGGTTTCTTGATCATCGCGACCCCGAGGATCATGGCCATGAAAAGTACGGTCAGGATCAGGAATACGTCGCTGAAGGAGAGAATGATCGCCTGTCTGGTGGCAAGCCCGACCATCTGCTTGATCGCGGCCGAAGCACCGTCCAAGCCATAGGAGTTGAAGTTGGCAGTGAGGTTGTTCATCTGGTCGATCGCGGCCGGATTACCCCAATCCATGTTTTCCCGCAGCCGCTCGTAGTGCACGTCCTGACGGTTGGAGAGAACGGTGTTGATCACCGCAAGGCCGACTGCCCCGCCGAGGTTACGAGTGAGGTTGAACAGACCGGAGGCACCACGGATACGTGAAGGCGGCATCGTGCCGAGCGCGATGTTGTTGATCGGCACCATGCACATCATGAGCCCGAAACCGCGCAGGATCTGCGGGATGAAGAGCTCGTAGAAATCCCAGTCTTCGGTCAGGTGGGTCATGACGAAGGTGCCGGCCGCGAAGCTGGTAAAGCCGATCACCATCATCAGGCGAAGGTCCATCTTCGTCGACAGCCGGCCGGCAATCGGCGCAGTGAGGAACATCGCAAGGCCGGAGACAAACATGGTCTCGCCGATCATCAGCGAATCGTAACCGCGGATGCGCCCCAGATAGACCGGATAGATATAGGTGAGGCCGTATAGCCCGATCCCCATGACGAATGAGAACACCGAACCGAAGGAGAAATTCCTGTTGGTAAAGGCTCTGAGGTCGACGACCGGGAAGTCCACGGTGAAAGCGCGATAGAAGAAGATGATCGCGCCTGCCGCGGAAGCCACAGCACCGGCGACGATATAACTGTCGTTGAACCAGTCGTTCGAATTGCCTTCCTCCAGCACATATTCCAGCGCACCGAGGAAAACGCCCATGGAGATAAGGCCCCACCAGTCGAACTTCCTGAAGAGCGACAGTTCCGGCTTGTCGAAGTCGATGAAATTCCAGGTGATGGTGGCGACCAGGATACCGGGAATGACGTTGACGAGGAACAGCCAGTGCCACGAGAAGGCGTGGCTGAGATAACCGCCGACGGTCGGGCCTATGGTCGGCGCAAGGGTGGCGATCAGGCCGATGATAGGCGAGACGATGCTGCGCTTCGACGGCGGGAAGATGGTGAAGGCGGCCGCGAAGACGGATGGAATCATACCGCCGCCGATGAAGCCCTGGATGGCGCGGTAAACGATCATCTGGTCAATGTTCGTTGCCGTTGCGCAGAGCACGCTCGACAGCGTGAAACCAGCAGCCGAAATAGCGAAAAGATAGCGTGTCGAGATGATGCGAGCGAGCGTTCCCGACAGCGGAATCATGATGACTTCCGCAATCAGGTAGGACGTCTGCACCCAGCCGATCTCATCCGAGCCGGCGGAAAGGCCGGCTTGGATTTCCGCGAGCGATGCGGAGACGATCTGGATGTCGAGGATCGACATGAACATGCCAAGCACCATCGCAAAGAATGCGATGAGCTTGCGCGGGTCCATTCGCTCTTCGGAACCGGCGACCGGAATGGCGCCTGCTGTAGCGGTGGTAGCCATTGGCCTACTCCGGCTGGCTGATCACTTTGCTGCCTGCTCTCTACCGGGGGCCGTGCGGGTATCGACATCGACGACGACGCTCAGGCCGGCGCGCAAGCGGCCGCTGTCGAGCGCATCTTGAGGCAGCGCAATGCGGACCGGGACGCGCTGGATGATCTTGGTGAAATTGCCCGTCGCATTTTCCGGCGGCAGTAGCGAGAAGACGGAGCCGGAGGCCGGCGAAATCGACTCGACGGTGCCGACGATCGGATGGTCGTCATAAGCGTCGACATGCACGTTGACCTTCGAGCCCGGAACCAGGTGCTGGATCTGCGTTTCCTTGAAGTTGGCGTCGATGAAGAGCTGACGCACCGGAACCAGTGCCATCAGGCGCTGGCCGGGCGAAACGAGATCGCCTTCTTGAACAGAGCGGTTGCCGACGACGCCATCATAAGGTGCCTTGAGGATTGTGAAGGACAGATCGCGGGCTGCCTTGTCTCGCTGAAGCTCGAGCGTGCGAACCGAACCTTCGGCTTCCCTGCGCTGCGCCTCGAGAATGGTGACATTTGCTTCCGCCGACTTGATGTTGGCGTCACCGCCGACGAGATTGGCCTTGGCCTGGTCGAGAGCGATATTGGCAGTGTCGAGATCGGCCGTAGTGCCGACCGACTTCGCCTGGAGGTCCGCCTGGCGCTTCTGTGTGATCTCGGCGCCACGGACTGCCGCCTCGAGAGCCACCTTGGAGGCCTGGGCCTGAGCAAGCGCTGCCTTGGCTCCTTCGATCTGCGCGTCGATGCGGCTCAGCGACAGCTTCTCCGTAGCGATCTGGGCTTCGGCCTGATCGAGGGCATTTTGATAATCGCCGTTGTCGAGCGTGGCGAGCACGTCCCCGGCCTTCACCTGCTGGTTGGCGACGACATTCACCTTCGCGACATAGCCGGTGACCTTTGGCGAGATCGTTGCGATATCGCCTTCGATATAGGCGTCGTCGGTCGAGACCATGAAACGGCCGTTCGTCCACCACTCGTAGCCGTATGACGCACCGCCGGCAAGAATAGCGAGCGCCACGATCGGTAGCACCAGGCTGCGGCGCTTCTTCTTTTCAGCCGGAGCGGTCTGCGTATCGGGAGCAGTCTGAGGGGCACGCGGAGCTTCCGCAGTCGCCGGTTCGGCAGGGACAACGGCGTCCGGCACCGTCTCGTCCCTTGCGGAATCGCTGACAATGCGGGCGACATTCGATTTCTGGTTGGACGACATGAGCAAAGACCGGGTAAATCGAGTGACATTGATCGAACTGAACGGTTCGGTTCAGTTGACATAAGACCTTTTTAAAGTCATATCAAGTTATATCGAACCAGGCGGTTCGATTTTGTATGTTCGCATCTGCGAACGTGGTTAAGGAGACAATGACAGAAATCTTCAAAGATACGGTCGAAGCCCCGGCCGCAAGCGGCCGATGGGCGGCAGGAGAGGATCCGGCAAAGCGCAGGCAGATCCTTGAAGGGGCGAAGCGTGTCTTCATGAAACTCGGCTTCGATGCCGCGAGCATGAACGATGTGACGCGCGAGGCTGGTGTTTCGAAAGGAACGCTTTATGTCTACTTCGCCAACAAGGAAGAGCTTTTTACTGCGATGATGGAGACCGAGCGCGCCGCATTTGTCGCCAGCGTGCGTGCGGCTCTCAATGCCAATCCCGATCCGGACACGGCTCTTTACGATTTCGGCATGACCTTCGTCCGGCACACAACCGAAGAAAAGGTCATCAATGCCATACGCACCGTCATCGGAGTGCGCGACCGCATGCCGCACCTTTGTCAACGCTTCTTTACCGGCCCCGAAAACATCCGGACCGTCCTCACCGACTATCTGAAGGCGCAGGTCGCCGCCGGGCATTTTGTGATCGAGGATGTCGAGCTTGCCGCTCGCCAGTTCCTGGAACTGTGCGGCGGAGGCTTCTTCAAGCTGCGCCTCTTGGGCGACATGGCGGGTCCTCCCTCCGAGGAGGAGATGAGCCGCATCATCCGCGGTGCGATCCGCGTCTTCCTTGCCGCCTATGGCGTTAACCAGAACCGGCCAGCCTGAACGTCTTCGATTTCTTTCGGCGTTGCACTAAAATCCAGCAAAAGCGATCAAACCTGCTTGCCGGTTTTACTCTAATCAGGAGACCGCAACCAAGGAAGTGTGCATGAGTGCCATTGGACGGGCGATTTGGTTTATTGAAAGCCATTCCGCCAGCGATATCTCGCTGGATGATATCTCGGATGCCGCAGGTCTGTCGCGCTATCATCTGTCGCGCGTCTTCGGGCTCGTCACCGGCCACTCGATCAGCGGCTATCTCCGCGGACGTCGTCTGAGCGCCGCCGCATTGGCCCTGATCGGCAGTTCATCGAGCATCCTCGAGGTTGCCCTCGGCGCGAGTTACGGCTCGCACGAGGCTTTCACCCGTGCCTTTCGCGACCAGTTCGGCATCACGCCGGACGCGGCTCGCAAGCAGGGGCACGTCCGCAACCTCGCTTTAGTGGAGCCGATCAAAATGGACCCCGCACGCCTCAACGAACTTGAAGAACCCCGCTTCGAAACCCTGCCGCCAATGCTTTTTGCCGGACTGCAAGAGGCCTATGGCTACGGCGGCAATGCCGCGATTCCCTCACTTTGGCAGAAATTCAACTCTTATTTCGGCAATATTTCCGGCCAGCGCGGCAACGCCGCCTATGGCATCTGCACACATATCCAAGGAGAAACCGAAACGTTCCGCTATATGGCAGGTGCCGAAGTCACAGATGCCGGCGACCTGCCGGAGGGTTTTACGACGCTAAAAGTGCCCGGTCAGCGCTACGCTGTCTTCACCCATCGCGGCCACGTCTCCGCTATTGCGGCAACGATGCATCATATCTTCGGGACATGGCTCCCCGCCTCGGGTCTCAAGCACGCCGAGATGCCAGACATGTTCGAACGCTACGACGAGCGTTTCGATCCCCATACGGGCATGGGCATCACGGAAATCTGGATACCGGTGAAGGAATAAAAGCCTTCCCGCTTTCGTATATTCCCCTGCGCGCTTGTTTCTTGGCGCCTTCACCTTAAATTGCGGGCGTCAGATTCTATGGCGCGAGGGAAAACAACTTATGCAAGATATCATCATGCTCGTTCAGGATCCGGCAGCCTGGGTGGCTCTGGTGACCCTGGTTGTCATGGAAGTCGTCCTCGGCATCGACAACCTGATCTTCATTTCCATTCTCACCAACAAGCTGCCGGTCGAGCATCGTGATAAAGCTCGCAAAGTGGGCATCAGCCTCGCCCTCGTCATGCGTCTTGCATTGCTCGGTACCGTGGCCTGGATCGTCCAGCTCACGACACCTGTCTTCGAGGCTTTCGGTCATGGCTTCTCTTGGAAGGACATGATCTTGATCGCCGGCGGCCTGTTCCTCGTATGGAAGGCCACCAAGGAAATTCACCACAGTGTCGATCCGGAAGATCACAACGAGGATTTCATCGCGAGTTCGGCAACGACGGGCTTTGCGGCGGCGATCAGCCAGATCCTGCTGCTCGACCTCGTCTTCTCGGTGGACAGCATCATCACCGCCGTCGGCATGACCCCGCACCTGCCGATCATGGTCATCGCCGTCATCGCCGCCGTCACTGTCATGCTGTTCGCCGCGACGCCGCTTGCGAATTTCATCGAGAAAAACCCGACGATCGTCATGCTGGCGCTGGCCTTCCTGCTGATGATCGGCACCACACTCATCGCCGACGGCATGGGGTTCCATGTACCGAAGGGCTATGTCTATGCCGCCATGGCCTTCTCGGCGCTGGTTGAAGTGCTGAACATGTTTGCAAGAAACGCCCGAATGCGGAAGAAAGCCAGCGGGCATTGACGAGATTTAAACGGGGGGCGCGACAAAAACGCGCCCTTTGCTTTTTTGTTCAGGCCGCTCCCTTGGCGAGTTCCCTGTGATCGCCGAAACCAGCCGCTGATCGTCTGCCGTGATCTCCGGCGCGAAACGGGCGGCGCCCGCCCAAATGGGCGTGTATCGAACGATACCGCCCTGTCCGGCGAGATGTGGAAAAGACCATTTGCGCCGGCGAGGTGAAGGATCGGAACTTTGCATCCTGCATGACATTGATTGGTCCAGGAAAGCGTACAAGTATCATCCGGCAATCAGCCCAAACCTTCAGAGCGGTATGACGACCCAACAGATCCTTTCCTTCGGCGTGATCGGCCTGATGATGGCAATCTTCATCTGGGACCGGTTCCGTTACGACATTGTGGCCTGTTGCGCCCTCGTTCTTGCGGTTGCAGCCGGTCTCGTTCCTTTCGGCAAGGCGTTTTCCGGCTTCGGAGACGACATCGTCATCATCGTCGGCAGCGCCCTCGTCGTCAGCACCGGGG
Source organism: Rhizobium sp. CC1099 (assembly GCF_029714385.1). Lineage (NCBI taxonomy): Bacteria > Pseudomonadati > Pseudomonadota > Alphaproteobacteria > Hyphomicrobiales > Rhizobiaceae > Rhizobium > Rhizobium sp. CC1099. The sequence continues at coordinate 3,337,682 of NZ_CP121641.1, forward strand.
TCGCCCGCTCGGGGATCGTCGACATAGCGATCAAGCGCTTCTTTCCCAATCTTGCCAAGCCGCATCTCCAACTCGCCCTGTTGCTTGTCGTTGTTGCGGTGCTCTCTGCCTTCATCAAGAATATCGGCGCTTTGGCGATCATGATTCCGGTCGCCTTCCAGTTCGCCAGGAAAACCGGCAGATCACCATCGCTCTATTTGATGCCGATGAGTTTTGCTGCCTTGCTCGGCGGCTTGATGACGCAGATAGGCACTTCGCCCAACATCGTCGTATCGCGATTGCGCGAGGAGATCACCGGTGCGCCCTTCACCATGTTCGATTTCACGCCTGTCGGCGCGACCCTGACCCTTGTCGGCGTCGTCTTCTTGATCTTTTTCCATTGGCTGGTGCCGGAACGGCAGAACGAGAATCCCTCACTCGAGGAGGCGCTCGACCTCAAAACCTATTTCTCGGAGGCGACGGTTGTCGAAGGATCGAGCTTCGACGGCAAGAAGCTGAACGAACTCCTTCAACTCGGCGACGGCGAAGTCGTGGCGACGGCGATCCTGCGCGGCCACTCCCGCATGTCGCCTTTTCCCGACGTGAGGCTGAAGGCCGGCGATACGATATTGCTGGAAGGCGTGCCGGATGCACTCGATCGCGTGGTGACCCATGCGAAGCTGAAGCTCTCCGGAAAGCCCATCCCGGAAGCGCGGGCGGAGGGCAATCTCGTGTCGATCGAGGCCGTCATCACCGCGGAATCGATGCTGATCGGCCTTTCCGCGCGCCAGCTCTCGCTGTGGAACCGGCGGCGGGTCAACCTGCTCGCCGTCAGTCGCCAGGGCCACAAACTTACCGAGCGGCTGAGCGAGGTGACGCTTCGGGCCGGCGACGTTCTCCTGCTTCAGGGAAGCCGCAGGAACCTGCCTGGCTTCCTGCAGGAATTTTCCTGCCTTCCGCTTGCCCAACGTGACATCATGCTTGGCACGCCACGCCGAGGCTATGTGCCCCTTTTGATCCTCGCCGCCGCCATGGGCGTGACTGCCGCGGGCCTCACGCCGGTTTCGGTCGCCTTTTTCTGCGCAGCGCTGGCCATGGTCGTCTTTCGCGTGATCCCGCTCGTCGATGTCTATAAGTCGCTCGATGCGCCGATCCTGATCATGCTTGCAGCACTGATCCCGGTATCCGATACGCTCCGGACCACGGGCGGCAGCGATCTGATTGCCGGATGGCTCGGCGATTTCGCTGCCCAGATGCCGCCATTCGGCGCGCTTGCGTTGATGCTGGTGACCGCCATGGCAGTGACGCCGTTCCTCAATAATGCCGCCACAGTCCTTGTCATGGGACCGATCGCGGCGAGTTTCGCTGAGGCCCTCCATTACAAACCGGAAGCTTTCCTGATGGCGGTTGCCATTGGCGCCGGCTGCGACTTCCTCACGCCAATCGGCCATCAATGCAATACGCTGGTTTTCGGCCCCGGCGGCTACCGCTTCAGCGATTACCCTCGCCTGGGCCTACCGCTATCCTTCATCATCATCGTGGTGAGCGTGCCCGTGCTTCTCTATGTTTGGCCTGCGCTTTGAGTGCCCGGCGCCCATTTTCCTTGACGTGCGCGGTCGAATATGGCCTTAAGGCCAGCCAAACGGACAATCGGCGGATGAACTGGGCAGAACGCCCTTATCCGGCCGGTTTCCTGATCCAGTGATCTGCATTCTTCCCGCCGAACGTCGCTTTCGCAGGAAAGCCGTCCGGCATTTATTTGACGGGCACATAAAATGACAGCTTCCGGCGTCCGCGTCCGAATCGCTCCCTCGCCGACTGGCGAGCCGCATGTCGGGACCGCTTACATCGCTCTCTTCAATTATCTTTTCGCCAAGAAAAACGGCGGCGAGTTCATTTTGCGCATCGAGGATACCGATGCTACGCGCTCGACCCCGGAATTCGAAAAGAAGGTCCTGGATGCGCTGAAATGGTGCGGCCTGAAGTGGTCGGAAGGCCCCGACATCGGCGGGCCCCATGGCCCGTACCGCCAGAGCGACCGCAAGCATATCTACGGCGAGTATGTCGAAAAGATTGTTGCCGCCGGCCACGGTTTCCGCTGTTTCTGCACGCCGGAGCGTCTGGAAAAGATGCGCGAGGCGCAACGCGCCGCAAACCTGCCGCCAAAATATGACGGCCTCTGCCTGAGCCTCTCGGCAGAAGAAGTCACCTCGCGCATGGCGGCAGGCGAACCCTCTGTCGTGCGCATGAAGATCCCCGCCGAAGGCTCCTGCAAGTTCACCGACGGGGTCTATGGCGACGTGGAAATCCCGTGGGAAGCGGTCGACATGCAAGTCCTCTTGAAGGCCGACGGCATGCCGACCTATCACATGGCAAACGTCGTTGACGACCACCTGATGAAGATCACCCATGTCGCCCGCGGCGAGGAATGGCTGGCTTCGGTTCCAAAGCACATCCTGATCTACCGGTATCTCGGCCTCGAGCCACCGGTGTTCATGCACCTGTCGCTGATGCGCAATGCCGACAAGTCAAAGCTGTCGAAGCGCAAGAACCCGACCTCGATCTCCTATTACACCGCGCTCGGCTACATCCCCGAGGCGCTGATGAACTTCCTCGGCCTCTTCTTCGTCCAGATCGCTGAAGGCGAAGAGCTGATGACGATGGACGAGCTCGCCGAAAAATTCGACCCGGAGAACCTCTCCAAGGCGGGCGCGATCTTCGACATCCAGAAGCTCGATTGGCTGAACGGCCGCTGGATCCGCGAGAAGCTTTCGGAAGAAGAGTTCCAGCATCGCGTCCTGCAGTGGGCGATGGAAAACGATCGCCTGAGGGCCGGTCTTGCGCTCTCGCAGTCGCGCATCTCCAGGCTTGGCGAACTGCCGGACCTCACGGGCTTCCTGTTCAAGTCGGACCTGAACCTTGATCCATCCGCCTTTGTCAAGATCAAGTCGCCGCCGGAAGAGATTCTGGAAATCCTCAACACGGTGCAGCCGGACCTCGAAAAGATCCTTGAATGGAACGTCGAGTCGATCGAAGCCGAGCTGCGCGCTGTTGCCGATCGCATGGGCAAGAAGCTGAAGGTGGTCGTCGCACCGCTTTTCGTCGCCGTCTCCGGCTCATCGCGCTCGCTGCCGCTCTTCGATTCCATGGCGATCCTCGGCCGCGCCGTCGTACGCCAGCGCCTGAAACTGGCGTCTCAGGCGGTCGCCTCCCTCGTCGGCCCGAAGAATTGAACCGGACGTTTGCATCATGACTGAAAAGACCGAAACAGCGACCCTTTCCTCCGACGCAACGGAAGTCCGCGCCCAGAAGCTGAAGCTGCTGCGCGAACAGGTCGGCGATGTATATCCGGCGCATTTCCACCGGACGATCACCAATGCCGAACTCGCTGCGAAATACGAGGGCCTGGAGCCGGACACCGAGACACAGGATGTCGTCACCGTCGCCGGCCGCGTCTATTCCTCGCGCAACTCCGGCATGTTCATGGACATCCATGACGCTTCGGCCAAGATCCAGATCTTCAGCCACAAGGACACGACGCCGGAAGAGGCTCGCGCCCTGCTGCCGATGATCGACATCGGCGACATCATCGGTGTGACCGGCGTGGTGCGCCGCACCAAGCGCGGCGAACTGACGATCAACGCGCAACAGATCACCATGCTGACCAAGTCGCTTTTGCCGATGCCCGAGAAGTGGCATGGCCTCTCCGACATCGAGCTGCGCTACCGCAAGCGTCACCTCGACATCATGACCAACGAGGAATCGAAGCTCCGTTTCCAGCAGCGTTCGAAGATTGTCTCCGGCATCCGCCGCTTCATGGAGAATGACGGCTTCATGGAAGTCGAGACGCCGATGCTGCAGTCGGTGTACGGCGGTGCGACCGCCGAACCCTTCAAGACGCATCACAACACGCTCAAGCTCGACATGTACCTGCGCATCGCGCCGGAACTGTTCTTGAAGCGCACGCTGGTTTCGGGCCTCACCGACAAGGTCTTCGAGATCAACCGCAACTTCCGCAACGAAGGCGTCTCGACAAGGCACAATCCCGAATTCACCATGATGGAGTGCTACTGGGCCTATGCCGACTACGAGGACATGATGGACCTCGTCGAACGCATGTTCGCCGAGCTTGCCATTTCGGTCCATGGCAGCACGGAATTCACCTTCGTCGACAAGCAGATCTCCTTCAAAGGCCCGTTCCGCCGTGTGCCGATGCCTGACGCCGTCAAGGAAGCGACCGGCATCGACTTTCTGGCGATCAAGACCGACGAGGAAGCCCGCGCCGCCATGAAGGCCGCCGGTTTCGAAATCGAGAAGGACGCAACCTGGGGCGAATGCCTGGCCTTTATCTTCGAGGAGAAGGTCGAAAGCACGCTGATCCAGCCCGCGCACGTCACGCATTTCCCGAAGGACATCTCGCCCTTCGCCAAGGAAGTGCCGGGCGAGCCGCGCCTTGTCGAGCGTTTCGAGACCTATTGCAACGCCTGGGAACTCGGCAACGCCTTTTCGGAACTCAACGATCCAGAAGAGCAGCGCAAGCGCATGGTCGAACAGCTGGAGCAGGCTCACGCGCGCGGCGAAAAGGAAAAACAGCTGGACGAGGAATTTCTGGACGCAATCGACCAGGGCATGCCGCCCGCCGGCGGTCTCGGCATCGGCGTCGATCGCCTGATCATGCTGCTGACGAATTCCCCCTCGATCCGCGACATCATCCTCTTCCCGGCCCGCCGCAGTAAGGCGGACTGAGCAGATTGAAAAGGCGGACGGCCGATGGTCGTCCGCCCTTCGCATGCCCAATGATCAATGGCCTGAGGCAGGGGCAGCCTTGCTGCCTTCTGGCGGAGAAACGGCTTCGCTATCCGGTGGCGCGTCCCCTTCGCCGCCTTTTTCGTTGCCCTCGCCTGCGGTTGCAGCGACAGCCGTCGGATCAATGCAATCGGAGCGTTGCTTGAACGAGGCGTTCAGCGCCTGGATTTCTTCGTCCGGCAAATCGATGCGCTCGCCGAAAAACAGGCCGTTCTCGCTCGCCTGACCATCGTAATAGCGGGCAGTATAGGGTTTGCCGTTCAGCCCTTCGACCAACTGGTCGGGATGCGGGATATAAACCACATCGGCGCCGATCGCCCTGCCACGAATATCCGAACGCAGCGTTGGACCGTTTTCATCGAGGACCACGACCTGTACCAGATCGGGCCTTTCTTGCGCGTAAATGGCTTGCGCCACGCGGAGCGCCGTCTTGACCCGTGTCATGCCGTCCGTCGGCTCGGTCTTGATGTATTTGCGAATCCAGACGCGATCCTGCTTCTTGATGGTCACCAGGTTGACATCGGTGCAGGAGACGCCGTTCGCCTCTTCCAACACCTGGCCGATGATGTTGTCCCTGCCGATATAAAGGGCAACACCGCCGGAAGCGCCTATAAACAAGGCCAATCCGCCGATTACAATCACCAATTTCCGGGAGGGCCGGAAGATGCGCAGTAAGGCCTTCACGCCAACTGCTCCGCCATCGAAAAAACTCCAACGCAATACATGCGAGTGAAGCTAGTCAAACGACGTTTCGGAATGCTTAAGTGGTCTTTCGAGAAACATACCAATTCGGGCTAAAGACCAAAAAAGGTCCGCCACCCGATGTGCTTGCCATGATCCGTTTGGCTGTGCTCTAAAAACACGCATGGCCTTCACCCTTCGCCAGATCCAGTATTTCGTCGCCGTTGCCGAGCAGGGTTCGGTGACGCGCGCCGCGCAGAATCTTTCCATCTCGCAATCCTCGGTCACAGAAGCGCTGAAGGAGCTGGAAACCGACCTTAGCGTCGAACTCTTCGAACGCCACCCGCGCGGCCTGACGATCACGCACAACGGTCACCAGTTCCTCCGGCATGCGACAAAAATTCTAGCCAGCGTCTCCGATGCCCGGGCCAGCTTTTCCAGCCTGCAAAGCGCTCTTTCCGGAACATTGAATATCGGCGTCACCTCGCTGGTCGCAGGCTATGTTCTCTCCGATCTTCTGGCGCGGTACCGCCGCGCCTGCCCCGGTGTGGAGGTTAGTGCAATCGAAGACAATGGCGGCTATCTGGAGCATCTGCTGGTCGGCGGTGAACTCGATGTCGCGGTCATGGTAATCTCCAACCTGCGCGACCGCATGGCGCTGCAGGCGGAGATCCTCGAAACCTCGCCCTATCGTCTCTGGCTGCCGATGGGCCACCCGTTGGTTTCGGCCGACATCATCTCGGTTGCCGACATTGCCCGCGAGCCGCTGATCATGCTGACGGTCGATGAGATCGAGGAGAACACCGGCAAGCTGCTGTCAGCGCTCGGCGCCCGCCCGCATGTCGCCTTCCGCACCCGGTCGGTGGAAGCCGTGCGCAGTCTCGTTGCAACAGGCGCCGGCGTCGCTCTGCTTCCCGATCTCGTCTACCGCCCCTGGTCGCTGGAAGGCGACCGGATCGAAAGCCGCGATGTCTCCGGTTCATTGCCAGTCGTCCAGGTCGGCATGGTCTGGCGCAAGGGTTCCAGCCTGCCGCAAGCGGCGCGAGATTTCGTCGGCATTGCCGAAGCGATGCGATCCGGCCGTGCGCGATGACGATATCGGAATTTCCGATATCGTCTTTCTGATAAATGAATTTGCGAAACCGGATATTTCAGCGCACCTTTCAACCGGGAACAAAATGCCGCAACAAGCGGCACAAACCGGGAGACAGACGATGAAGTACCTTCTGAAATCGTGCACTGCTGCCCTCGCAAGCTTGAGCTTCGTGACGCAGGTGGCTGCTGCCGAACCGTTGAAGGCCTTGGACAAGGGTGAGGGTGCAGTCAGCATCGTCGCCTGGGCCGGCTATATCGAGCACGGCGAAACCGACAAGAATTACGACTGGGTTACCGATTTTGAAAAGAAGACCGGCTGCAAGGTTTCCGTGAAGACGGCGGCGACCTCGGATGAAATGGTGGCGCTGATGAACGAAGGTGGCTTCGATCTCGTGACCGCTTCGGGCGATGCTTCGCTGCGTCTCGTTGCCGGCAAGCGCGTGCAGCCGATCAATACCGATCTCATTCCGAGCTTCAAAAACCTCGACGAACGCCTCCAGAGCGCTCCGTGGCATACCGTCGGCGGCATCCACTACGGCGTGCCCTATCTGTGGGGGCCGAACGTTTTGATGTACAACACCGATGCCTTCAAGGATAAGGCCCCGACCAGCTGGAAGGTGGTATTCGAAGAAGAAACGCTGCCTGATGGCAAGTCCAACAAGGGCCGCGTCCAGGCCTATGACGGACCGATCTACGTCGCCGATGCTGCCATATATCTGATGGCCCACAAGCCTGATCTCGGTATCAAGGATCCCTACGAACTCAATGAAGACCAGTATAAGGCAGCCCTCGATCTGCTGCGCGGCCAGCGCAAGCTCGTCTCCCGCTACTGGCATGACGCGATGATCCAGATCGACGACTTCAAGAACGAAGGCGTCGTCGCATCCGGCTCCTGGCCGTTCCAGGTGAACTTGATGCAGGCCGACAAGCAGAAGATCGCCTCGACCTTCCCCGAGGAAGGCGTCACCGGCTGGGCCGACACGACAATGCTTCATGCCGACAGCGAGCATCCGAACTGCGCCTATATGTGGATGGAGCATTCCCTGTCCGCCAAGGTCCAGGGTGATGCCGCCGCCTGGTTCGGTGCCGTCCCCTCCGTTCCGGCAGCATGCAAGGGCAACCAACTGCTGACCGATACCGGCTGCACCACCAACGGCTTCGACCACTTCGACAAGATCAAGTTCTGGAAGACGCCTGTTGCCAAATGTACGACACAGAGTGAGTGCGTGCCGTATCATCGCTGGGTGTCGGACTATATCGGCGTGATCGGCGGGCGATAGCCAACACCCAGGCAGAATGATTGCCCCTAACCCTCTCCCACACGCAGGGAGAGGCGACATGCCCCAAGACCTCTCGCCGCTATCCGAAACGCCCCGAGGGGCGAGAGCATCGCGCTTGCGGGGAGAAGGCGCCCGGCAGGGAGGATGAGGGGCATCATGTATAACTCGGAGACCCCAATGACATCCGCCGTCCGTTTCCAGCAGGTTTCGCGCCATTTCGGCCAGGTTCGCGCCGTCGACGGCGTCGATCTCGAAATCGCACCGGGCGAGTTCTTCGCGATGCTCGGTCCGTCGGGCTCCGGAAAGACGACCTGCCTGCGTCTGATCGCCGGCTTCGAACAGCCGACGGATGGGCATATCGAGATTTTCGGAGAAACGGCAGACGGTGTCCCGCCCTACCGCCGCAACGTCAACACCGTCTTCCAGGACTACGCGCTCTTCCCGCATCTCAACATCCTCGACAACGTTGCCTACGGGCTGATGGTCAAGGGCATCGGTAAGGCAGAGCGCACCAAGGCGGCCGAACAGGCGCTGGAGCTGGTGAAACTTCCGGGCTACGGCGCCCGCCGCCCCGGCCAGCTCTCCGGCGGCCAGCGGCAGCGCGTGGCACTCGCCCGCGCGCTCGTCAACAAACCGAAGGTCTTGTTGCTCGACGAGCCGCTTGGCGCGCTTGATCTGAAGCTGCGGGAGCAGATGCAGGAAGAATTGAAGAGCCTTCAGCGCGCACTCGGCATCACCTTCGTCTTTGTCACCCACGACCAGGGCGAGGCGCTCTCCATGGCAGACCGCGTCGCCGTCTTCAACAACGGCGGCATCGTGCAGGAGGGTACGCCGCAGGATATCTACCGCCGTCCGAGGACACGCTTCGTCGCCGATTTCGTTGGTTCCTCGAATGTCATCGCGCCAGATGTAATGACGTCGCTCGGCGGCGAAAAGCGCTGGGCAAGCCTGCGCCCCGAAGCGATCCATCTCTCCGGCGACGGCATGGAGGCGGCGGTCGAAAACACCAGTTTCCTTGGCGCCGCGTATCGCCTGACGGTCGGCATGAGGGGCACGCGCCTGCATGTCACACTACCCGCAGGTGCCAATGTGCCGGATATCGGCGCCAGCGTGCGCCTGGCTTGGCAGCCGGCCGACGTGCATTACATGGATGATGCAGCATGACAGCGCTCGCCCTGACAAAGCCTGGCGTTACGACCTCCATCTTGCCCGGCCGCGGCGGATTCTTCGGTGGATTGTCGGACGCCTTCTGGCGCCATCCGAAGCTACTGCTTTTGCTGATGCTGACGCCGCCGCTGCTCTGGCTCGGCATCATCTATATAGGCTCGCTGATCGCACTGCTGCTGCAGAGTTTCTTCTCGATCGACGATTTCTCCGGCTTGATCAATTACGAGTTCACGCTCGCGACCTATGCCGAGCTGCTGAACCCAACCAATTTCGACATCATCGTCCGTACCGTCGTCATGGCGGTCATGGTGACGATCGCATCCGCCGTCATCGCCTTCCCAATCGCCTACTACGCCGCGCGCTATGCGCAGGGAAAGTGGAAGGCGTTTTTCTATCTCGGTGTCATGCTGCCGCTCTGGTCGAGCTATCTCGTCAAGGTTTACGCTTGGAAGCTGATCCTCGCCAAGGAAGGCATCCTCACCTGGATTTTCGCCAAACTGCACCTCTCATGGCTGCTCGACGCCATTCTCACGCTGCCGGTCGTCGGCGGCAATTCGCTTTCGGTGAGCTATCTCGGAACCTTCGTCGTTTTCGTCTATATCTGGCTGCCCTACATGATCCTGCCGACGCAGGCCGCTCTCGAGCGCGTGCCTGCAAACCTGATCGAGGCCGCCTCCGATCTCGGCGCCACGCCGGGCCAGACCTTCCGCACGGTGCTGTTCCCGCTGGCGCTGCCCGGCATCGTCGCCGGCTCAATCTTCACCTTCTCGCTGACCCTCGGCGATTACATTATCCCGCAGATCATCGGTTCTTCCCGCCTCTTCGTCGGCCAGGCGGTCTATGCGCAGCAGGGCACCGCCGGTAACGTGCCGCTTGCCGCCGCCTTCTCCGTCGTGCCGATCGTCATCATGGCCATCTATCTCTGGCTTGCAAAAAAACAGGGGGCCTTCGATGCGCTCTGACCGAGGACACCGCTCCCCTCTCCCCCTGAAGATCGCAGCCGCGAGCGGCCTGCTTTTCCTGCATCTGCCGATCCTTTTGATCTTCGTCTATGCATTCACCACCGAGGAGAAGAGCTACCAGTGGCCGCCGCCGGGGCTGACGACGCAGTGGTTCGACGTGGCCTGGAACCGGCGTGACGTCTGGGCAGCCCTCGGCCTTTCTGTGCAAGTCGCCTGCATCGCCACCGCTATCGCCCTGGTGCTCGGCACGCTTTGTGCTGCCGCCGTCAGCCAGACGAAGTTCTTCGGCCGCGAGGTCATCTCTTTGCTCGTCATTCTGCCGATCGCCCTTCCCGGTATCATCACCGGCATTGCGCTGCGCTCGGCCTTCAGCCTGTTCGACATCCCGTTCTCGGTCTGGACGATCGTGCTTGGCCACGCCACCTTCTGCGTCGTGGTCGTCTACAACAATGCGGTCGCCCGCTTCCGCCGCACCTCCGGCTCATTGATCGAAGCTTCGATGGACCTCGGCGCCGACGGCTTCCAGACTTTCCGGCACGTCATCCTGCCGAATATCGGCACCGCGCTGCTTGCCGGCGGCATGCTTGCCTTCGCGCTCTCCTTCGACGAAGTCATCGTCACCACCTTCACCGGCGGCCAGCAATCGACGCTGCCGATCTGGATGCTCGAAGAACTCATCCGCCCGCGCCAGCGCCCGGTCACCAACGTGGTCGCCATGGCCGTCGTCCTCGTCACCTTCCTGCCGATCCTGGCAGCCTACTACCTCACCCGCGACGGCGACCAAATCGCCGGAGCCGGCAAATAAAAGGGAGAACATCATGGACACCCAGATGCTGATTGGATCCCGCTTCGAAACGGGCACGGAAACGGAAGAGCACATCCTGAACCCGAAGACGGGCGAGACGGTGCTGAATCTGCCGGAAGCCTCGTTCGGCCAGATCGATGCCGCTGTGGAAGCCGCCGGGAAGGCTTTCAAGCGCTGGTCGCAGACGACACCCGCCGAACGCTCCGGCTATCTGCTGAAGATCGCCGATGCCATAGAGAAAGACGGACAGGGCTTTGCCACGCTCGAAGCACTGAACTGCGGCAAACCGATCAACGCCGTGCTCAACGATGAAATCCCGGCGATCGTCGATTGCTACCGTTTCTTCGCGGGCGCTGTCCGCAACCTGCACGGTCCGGTTTCCGGCGAATACCTGCCTGGTCACACCTCGATGATCCGTCGCGATGCAATCGGCATCGTCGGCTCGATCGCGCCCTGGAATTATCCACTGATGATGATGGCCTGGAAGCTGGCACCCGCGATCGCCGGCGGCAACACCGTCGTCTTCAAGCCTTCCGAACAAACGCCGCTGACGGCTCTGAAGATGGCGAAACTGCTCGCTGACATCCTGCCCGAGGGCGTCGTCAACGTCATCCTCGGTCGCGGAGAAAGTGTCGGCAATGCGCTGATCAACCACCCGAAGATCGCCATGGTCTCGATCACCGGCGATGTCGCGACCGGCAAGAAGGTGCTGCAGGCGGCCGCCAAGTCCGTCAAGCGCACGCATCTGGAACTTGGCGGCAAGGCCCCCGTCATCGTCTTCGACGACGCCGATATCGATGCGGTCGTCGCAGGCATCCGCACCTTCGGTTACTACAACGCCGGCCAGGACTGCACCGCCGCCTGCCGTATCTATGCCGACGCCAAGGTCTACGACAGGTTCGTCGCCGATCTCTCTTCGGCGGTTTCCTCGATTAAGTTCAACCAGGCCGAGGACACTGAAAACGAGATCGGCCCGCTGATCTCCAAGCGCCAGCGCGACCGCGTCGAAAGCTTCGTCACCCGCGCTGCCGAGCACAAGCACATGGAAATTACGACCGGCGGCAAGACCTCAGGCGACAAGGGCTTCTTCTTCACGCCAACCGTCATCGCCGGTGCCACGCAGGATGACGAGATCGTCCGCCGCGAAGTCTTCGGCCCGGTCGTCTCCGTGACGCGCTTCACCGACGTCGAGGATGCCGTCGCTTGGGCGAACGACAGCGACTATGGCCTTGCCTCCTCCGTCTGGACCAAGGACATCAGCTGCGGCATGAAGACGGCCGCGCGCCTGCAATATGGTTGCACTTGGATCAACACGCATTTCATGCTGGTCAACGAAATGCCGCATGGTGGTCTCAAGCAATCCGGCTACGGCAAGGACATGTCCGTCTATGCGCTAGAGGACTACACCGCCGTCCGGCACGTGATGATCAATCATGGTTGAGTAATATTCCAACCAGTATCAGTTGTGATCAAGACCGTCGCAGACAACTGCGGCGGAACAATTTGGTCTTTCCTGCGTCCTCTTCTGTATCCAACTCAGAGGAAACATCCATGCTCAAATGGGCTCTCATATTTCTCGTCATTTCGCTGGTTGCCGGGTTCTTCGGTTTTTCCGGCATCTCAGCCGCCACCGCAACGATCGCGCGCGTCCTTTTCGGCATCGCCCTCGTCATCTTCCTGATCTTCCTGATCCTGGCGCTGATCGCCGGCCAAGCGGTTCTCTAAGAGCAGCGTGGCATGCCTAGAGCAGGCTCGCTCCGACATTGATCGCGAGTGCCAGGATCGTCGTATTGAAGAGAAACGACAGCACTGCATGAAGCAGCGCGATCTTGCGCATCGTCATGGTGGAGACGGCAACATCAGCCGTCTGCGCCGCGACGCCGATCGTGAATGAGAAATAGAGGAAGTCCCAATAGACGGGCTCTTCGATCCTGTCCGGAAAAATCAGGCCTTCACCCTTGTCAGGTCCGCCGTAGAATCGATGGGCGTAGTGGATGGTGAAGAGCGTGTGGAGGAAAACCCAGGAAACCAGGATCGTGACCACCGCCGCGCAGGCCCTGGCGAAGGCGACATCAGGTGGCGCTTCTTTCACGGAATGCAGCTCGAGCCCAATGCCAGCAATGCTTGCGAGCGCCGCCGCGATCGACAGGAAGAGTACGAAGGTGTCGGAAAAATCCAGATCTTCCGCTCGCTTCCTGATATCCGCGACTGTCGCCCGAAGCATCCTTCGCCAACTGATACATGTAAAAACGATGGCCGTCACGTTCCAGCCGACCAGCACGTTCTTGGCGTTCACATCCCGGGAGGTGAGAAGCAGGAAAACACCCAAGCCCACGATGAATGCAATGATGATGCTCAGATGCCGGACGGCATAGGTCATTATCGAACTGCGCTGATCGTCATCCGCCATGTCTTTCCTCAGGCTTTATGCCATTGATATCAGCACGAAAAAGGCGCGGCCGCCATTGGCAACCGCGCCTTTCAGCCGTTTTCTATGAAGACGTCAGGCAGCAGCGAGCTGCAATTCCTTCTGGACCATCGTGCGAAGCGCCGTCAGGTCCTTGGCGAAGGCGCGAATGCCTTCGGCAAGCTTTTCGGTTGCCATCGCATCTTCGTTCATCATCCAACGGAAGGTCTTCTCGTCGATTTCGATCCTCGGCTCGGCCTTCTTCGTGTCCGGCGAGAGCTTGCGGACCAGCGTGCCCTGATCGTTGGCGAGTTCGTCGAGCAGCGCCGGGCTGATGGTCAGGCGGTCGCAACCCGCCAGTGCTTCGATTTCACCGGCGTTGCGGAACGAGGCGCCCATGACGATCGTCTTGATGTCATGCGCCTTGTAGTAATTGTAGATGTCACGGACAGACTGAACGCCCGGATCCTCTTCCGCAGTGTAATCCTTGCCGGTCGACTTCTTGTACCAGTCGAGGATGCGGCCGACGAAGGGCGAGATCAGAAAAGCCTTCGCATCGGCGCAGGCAATGGCCTGGGCCTTGGAAAAGAGAAGCGTCAGGTTGCAGTCAATGCCCTCCTTCTGCAGTACTTCCGCGGCGCGGATGCCTTCCCAGGTCGAGGCGAGCTTGATCAGAATGCGGTCGCGCTCGATGCCGCGCTCCTTGTAGGAGGCGATGATGCCGCGCGCTTTGGCGATCGATGCTTCAGTGTCGAAAGAAAGGTCAGCATCGACCTCGGTCGATACGCGACCCGGCACGAGCTTCGACAATGCGGCACCAACGGAAATCGCAAGACGATCGGCGACGGCTGCGCCAACCGCATCGCTGTTTCCGCCCTGTTTCTTGCCCCAGGAGACGGCTTCCTTGATTGCATCGGCAAACATCGGCGTTCCGAGCGCCTTCAGAACGATGGTCGGATTGGTCGTGCAATCCACCGGCTTCAGGCGGGCGACAGCCTCGATATCGCCGGTATCGGCGACGACCGTGGTCATGTCGCGGAGTTGGTCAAGCTTGGATGTCATGGTCAAAATCCCTTGTGAACTCGAACTGCTAACTTGAGCTGCGGACCGGCGCGAGCTCCGCCCGGCAATGAGGTAGTCTACAGACAGATGCGTTTTCTGCAGGCGAAAACGCGTGCCTTCCCATGTGCCCGCACATTGTCCTCCTCGGACAAACGACTGTGTCGGGAATGACTATCGCCATTCCGAAATGAGAAAGTCAAGGACATTTGTGCATTTCAATTGACATAAGTGTCATGCCCGTCATTATCGCTGGGAACAAGGAAAATGGCCCTGTTTTTTCCGCCTCCGGATGCAAGTAGGGTGAAACTCAAGCAGGAGAAGATGTGGCCAAGCTGAAACGCGGCACGCACACGGCTTACTCAGAAGCCTCTTCGCTGAGGCTACGCGCCGCGTGGCTCTACTACAATCAGGGCCTGACGCAGAAGGACGTCGCCGAGCAGCTCGGCATAAGCCGCACGACGGTCATCCGCTTGCTCGACGAGGCGATGAAGCGCAGCGAGGTGCAGATCTGGATCAACGATTCGATCGGCGACTGCGTCGAGCTTTCCGTGAAGCTGGAGCGCGCCTACGGGCTCGACGAGGCAATCGTTGTCCCCGCTCCCGTCAGTTCCGACGTCGATAGTCTCGCAAAGAGCGTTGGGCTCGCGCTCGGCCAGTTCCTGTCCGAGGCGATCCCCGACGACTATACGATCGGCGTCGGCTGGGGACGCACGATGACGGCTTCGCTTTCGAGCTTCCGGCCGCCCCGGCGCACCAATTGTAAGGTGGTCTCGCTGCTAGGCGGCATCGTCGCCGTGCACCAGACAAACCCCATCGACTATACGTGGCGGCTTGCAAGCCAACTTGGCGCCGAGTGCTACATGTTCCTCTCGCCGCTGCTCGTGGATTCGGTCGAGACGAAGCGCAATCTGATCGAGAAATGCGGACTGGACACGATCTACCGGCTGGCGGAAGACCTTGATCTTGCGATCGTCAGCTGCGGCGACATCGGCCCGCATTCGACATCTCTGTCGGAAGGCTGGATTTCCAAGGCCGAACTGCAGCAGCTGATCGACGCCGGCTGCGTCTGCGACACGATGTTCAATTTTCTGGACAAGGACGGCAACACCGTCGATCACTCGATCAACAGCCGCGTGATGTCGGTCGATCTGGACACCCTGAAGAAGGCACGGCACATCGTGCTCTCTTCAGGGGGCGAACATCGCGCCGTCGCGATCCGTGCCACCATCCGGCGCATCGGCTGCAATACGCTGATCACCGACGAGAGCGCCGCAAAGGCGCTGCTCGAACTAGCCGAAATTCATGCCTGACCGGCTTCCCACCCCAGTATCGCCCGTTTGCGGGTGAGACCCCAATGGTAGCCCGTCAAGTCGCCATTTTTCCCGAGCGCACGGTGGCATGGCACAACGAAGGAGATCGGATTGCGTCCAATCGCAGCACCGACTGCACGCGATGCCGTCGGCTGGCCGATATCTTTAGCGATGTCCGAATAAGTCATCGCTTTGCCGAGCGGAATCTTCAAAAGACTCTCCCAGACGCGGACCTGAAAATCCGTGCCGATGAGCACGACGCGCAAAGGCTGGTCTGCAGACCACTTTCCGGGCTCGAAGATGCGCTCTGCATAAGGCGTGGTTGCCTGCCGATCTTCGACATATTGGGCATTCGGCCAGCGGCAGGTCATGTCTTCGAAACAGGCGGCCTCGTCGCCGAGATCGCTGAAGGCAAGGCCTGCAAGGCCGCGATCGGTGGCCATGACCAGCGCGACGCCGAAGGGCGACTGGTGGAAGCCGTAGCGGATCGTCAGGCCGCCGCCCTTTGCCTTCCATTCACCGGGTGACATGGCCTCATGGGTGACGAAGAGATCGTGAAGACGGCTTGGACCGGAAAGACCCACCTCGATCGAAGTTTCAAGCAGCGGCATGTCTTCGTTGCGCAGCAACCGCTTGGCATGATCGAGCGTGACTGCCTGCAGGAAGGCCTTGGGCGAAAGCCCGGCCCAGCGGGTAAACGTCTTCTGAAGCTGCGTCGGCGACTGGTTGAGCCGCGCGGCAATCGCCTCCAGCGACGGCTGGTCGCGATAGTCCTCGGTGATAAGTTCGATGACCTGACGGACGGTCTCGTAGTCCGGACCCTCCGGCGTGGTGTCTCTGTTCAGATTGGCGATCATATTCATCGTTCTTCTCCTTGTAACAAGGAGATAGTCAAGGGGAGCACCGCAAGCCACCCGTTTCTTGCGCAATGTTTAAATACGCTGCTTGACTGTCGCAAGCGCTCCTTTGAAGGCCTTGGCAAAGCTTTCGCGATCATCCGGATTGAGGAAGGAGCCGATATCCGTCCGCCGGCCCTCGCCAAAAATATGCATGGAAAGAATGCCGATTTCCTGGTGGCGGCGGACGAGGAAACGCGCCCAGAAGGGATTGAAGTGATGCTCCACCATGCGTCCGGAAGGCGCGAACTTGCGGATCGCGACATCGGTGCGCGAAACGGTCACTTCCTCGCGCGCCCTGCCGGAGCGGTAGTTGAGCCAGAAGGCACCGTAGAGCAACGCGAAATCCAGCCCGAAGAAGAAGCCGATCGGCCAAGCACCGGTAACGACGAAGAATATCCCATAGATGATACAGACGGCACCGGAAATCAGCAGCAGCACCCTGAAACCCTTGCGGCCGAGCGACCGGTAAGGGAAAAGTTCGGCTGCAAAAACAGGCTGTTCGTTCGCCCGCCCGGCGTTGCTTTCCGTCATGGCTGATGAGTATAGATTGTCGATGCCCGAACCGAAACTCAAATCCGTCCGCAAAACACCGCAAAACTCGAAAGTGATCACCCGCCGCAAGGCCGTCCCGGTGCGCACCGCGTATTCGCAAGCCGAGCGCGAGGAGATATTCCGCCGCTTCTCGATCCAGCGGCCGGAACCCAGAGGCGAGCTGGCACACACCAATCCGTTCACGCTCGTCGTTGCCGTGGCACTCTCCGCCCAGGCGACGGATGCCGGTGTCAACAAGGCGACGCGGGCGCTTTTCAAGGTGGCAGATACGCCGGAGAAGATGTTGGCGCTCGGCGAGGAACGCCTTCGCGACCACATCAGGACGATCGGCCTTTACCGCAACAAGGCGAAGAACGTCATGGCGCTCTCGCAAATGCTGGTCGATGAATTCGGCGGCGAGGTTCCGCAGAAGCGTGAGGAACTCGTGCGCCTGCCGGGCGTCGGCCGCAAGACAGCGAACGTGGTTCTATCGATGGCCTTCGGCCAGGCGACGATGGCGGTGGATACGCACATCTTCCGCATCGCCAATCGCATCAAGCTGGCGCCGGGAAAGACACCGGACGAGGTCGAGGACCGCCTGATGAAGGTGATCCCCAGTCACTACCTTTATCATGCCCACCACTGGCTGATCCTGCACGGCCGCTACACGTGCAAGGCGCGCCGCCCGGAATGCGAGCGCTGCGTGATCGCCGATCTCTGCAGATGGCCGGAAAAGAGCTGCGACATACCGGCGCCGCTGGTCGAGCTACCGCCGCAGGTGATCGGCGAGGCCGTCGAATAGCCGAACCATCGGCCTCCTCAAACTGATTACCGGTGAAAACCGAGATCCCGTTGGGAAATCAGCTTGTAGAGATGAACCATCATGCCCGCCGCAAAAAGCGGCGTCAGCAGATTGAGGAAGGGGATGGCCAGGAAAGCGGCGATGACCAAACCGCCGAGAAAGACCGTAGAAGCGTGCTTTGCCCTGAAGAGCCGGGCCTCCTCCGGCGAACGGAAGCGCATGGCGGCGAATTCGAAGAATTCCCGGCCGAGCAGATAACCGTTCACCAGGAAGAAGGCAATCAGGTTCACGCCCGGGATGAAGAGCAGGAGGAGAGCGACAATATTGCCGGCGATCACCACGCCCAGGAACTTGAGTGAACTCGCGATTGCCGGGCCGATCGGCATCGCCGTTCCCGGGGTATCCTCGGGATAATCCCGCTTCTCCACCACTTCCGCCACGTCATCGAGAAAAAGGCCGGCAATCAACGCCGTCACGGGCGACAGCATCAGTGCCAGGCCCAAGGCAAGACCGATGCTTGCGAGAATGACAAAGACGAAGCTCAGCCAGCCGGCCCAATCCGGAATTTCCGGAAAGAAGCCCGCGATCCACGGAAACAGCAAAGTCATGAACAAGCTTCGCAGCACGAACCAGAGCCCAATGAGGACCAGGATCGTAAGCCCCAGCACCTTCCAGAAAACAGACCGGGTTTCCCGTGCAAAAAGGTTGAAAAACGCAAGGCGCGCGGCATCGAGGATCATTCTTCGCATCTCCAGGTTATATCTTCGCATGTAGGAATCTCAACGCCCGACGGCAAGTCGAAATAAAACTACATGCAACGATGGAAAACTTGTCTAAAATAACACACTAATATATAGTCTATAGTATTCGATATAAACTTGAGCCTAGGACGCAGCTTCCGGAAATAGTTGCAACGGCAAGTCTCGCCAATAGCGCATCCGCGAATTGCCTCTGGGAAGTCAGGGAGGCTGATGTGGAAGACTTTGTTCAGAAGCTCAGACACTATGTGAAGTCAGGCACGCCGGCCGAGCGCAGAATTGCGAAGTATTTTACCGAGCACCTGAACGACCTTCCCTTCGAGACCGCTGCCTCCGTGGCCGACAGGCTCGATCTAAGCCCGATGACGGTTGGCCGTTTTCTGCGCGCCCTCGGCTATCAGGGTCTCGACAGCGTCAAAGTCCATTTCCGTGAAACCGCAGTCACCTCTCCTGTCCAACTTCAAAATTCGCTCAACGCGTTGCAGACCGATGCCTCGGAAGGAAAATCGCTTGCCTTGCTCGTCACCGAGCAGATCCAGGCGCTGCACCACATCTACCATCTGACCGCACAGACGCACTGGGCCGAAGCCGTCGCGATGATTGGCATGGCGCGCGAAGTTTTCATTGCAACGCATGTACGGCTCGCGGGCTTCGCAACGCATTTCGCCCACCGGCTGACACGGTCCCGCGATGGCGTCCACGCACTGGACGGTTCGGCAAACCGCTTCGCCGAACTCTTCGCTCGCCCGAGTGGCGAAGGCGCCCTCCTGATCATCATCGATTGCCGACGCTTCGGCAAAGCGCGTCTGTTGGCGCGAACCGCGCGGCGCTATGGCTACAAGGTCGTGCTGATCACAACGGAAAACAGCGACTGGCTGCCCGACCAATCCAACGTCATGCTGGCGCTTCCGCCTGCCCGCTCGCCCGACGAGGACAACCTTCCTCCGTTGATCGCTCTTCTCGACTGTCTGGCGGAATCGGTCATTGCCGCTGCAGGCGAAGAGGCGCTCGAACGCCGGCGGCGAATGTCGGAATTCGGCACCATTCTCGGAGAAAGCGGCAATCGCTAGCTTATCGCGTCCAGTTCGGCGCGATGGCGATACATCGCGAGAAACCGCCGATATTCGCGATCATACAGAGCCTGCTTTGTCGCGTCCGGCGCACGCTCTTCACCCCCGGGATACATTGCCACGCCGGCCGTCGTGAGATCCTTGTGTAAGCCACAGGCAACAGACGCCCCGATCGCGGTGCCCAGCAACACCGCCTCGTTCATCTTCGGAACGACGACCCTGCAACCTGTCGCATCCGAATAAAGCTCCATCAGCACGGGGTTCTTCACATGCCCGCCCGCAACATGCAGCGTGTCCGGCACATAACCGTATTCCTTCATCTTTTCGAGAATATGCCGGATGCCGAGCGCAATGCCGACGGCCGTACGCCAGTAGAGCGCGCAAAGTCCGTCGAATGACGTATCGAGCGTCAGCCCGCTGATAGTGCCGACGGCGTGCGGATCGGCAAGAGGCGACCGGTTGCCGTGGAAATCCGGCAGCACGAAGATGCGCGAGCCGAGCGCGTCGCCTTCTTCGGCACGCAATTGCGCAATGCGGGAGACGATCTTCTGATGCAATGCGGCGGTGGGCTCGCCCCCGGCAGCATGCATGCGCACGATATGCTCGAGCAACGCACCCGTCGCCGATTGACCGGCTTCAACAAGCCACGAATCCGGAAAGACGACCTCGTAGTAAGGTCCCCACATGCCATGGCTTGGCTTTCGATCGCGGGAGAACGAAATGATGCAGCTCGAGGTTCCCGCAATGAGCGCCAACTGACGCTCAAGCTGCGCTGGGTCGGCCGCATAGCCGGCAAGCGTGCCGAGCGCGCCCGCATAGGCGTCGATCAGGCCCGCCGAAACGTGGCAATCCGTCGTCAGCCCGAGTGCCGATGCGGCCTCCTGGGTGAGCGTGCCGACGCTTGTGCCGACCGGTGCTGTCTCGTCGGGCAGACGGCCGCGCTCCTGCAGGTCTTCCAGACCGATCTGCGCGAGAAAATCTTTCTGCCAGCCCGTTTCCTTGTGCGCCAGATAATTCCACTTCGCCGTCAGCGTGCTGCGCGAACGGGCAATCGAGCCCGTCGCCTTCCACGTCATGAAGTCGGCAAGATCGAAGAAATAACCGGCATTCATCCAGGTGCCAGGCAGTTTCTTCTTCAGCCACATCAGCTTTGGCATCTCCATCTCCGGCGACATGAAATGCCCGGAATGATCGAGAACCGCATGGCCGGTTGCCGTGCAGAAATCAGCTTCGTTCAACGCCCTGTGGTCGAGCCAGACGATCGTGTCGAAGCGCCTCTCGCCCCCGGTCGAGACGCTGATCTGTCCACCATCGACATCGCGGACGACGAGCGAGCATGTGCCGTCGAAGCCGATCGCACCGACAGACGCAGGAGCTGCGCCCGATTGTTCCATCGCCTTGCGAACGACGATGCAGACCGCAGACCAGATGTTTTCGGAATCATGTTCGGCATGATTTTCACGCGGCCTATTCATGATGATCGCATGTTCGGCCTTTCCGAGCAGGCGACCGCGGGCATCGAACACACCGGCACGCGCGCTGCCGGTGCCGACATCCACCGCAACCACATGATCATGCATCAAGGGCGAGCCCCATCCAGCTTTTGTTTCTGGATAAGGTGTATCAAATCCGGCATTGCGTCAAATACGCGTTCCGGCGAAAGCCGCTCGAGTTCGGCGCGATAACCTGCAAAATTGGCATGTGAGCCGCCGGTAAAGGCAAAGACCGTCATGCCTGCGGCCTTGGCTGCCTCGATCCCGGCAGGGCTGTCTTCGATTACGACGCAGTTCTTCGGATCGACGTGCATTTCGCGGGCCGCATGCAGGAAGAGGTCCGGCGCCGGCTTTCCATTCTTCACCATCGAGGCGCTGAAGATGTTCGGTAGCTTGTCGATAAGGCCGGTGACGGTGAGCGACAGCCTGATGCGCTCGACCTGGCTCGACGAAGCGACGCAGCAAGGGATGTCGAGCGCGTCGATCGTCGCACCTATGCCTTCGATCGGCCTCAGTTCTTTCCTGAATCGCGCATAGAGATTGGTGCGGATGCGCTCGAGAAACTCGTCGCCGGCATACACCTGATATTCGCTCTTCATCGTTTCGATGACGGTCGCGAGGCTCCTGCCGAGGAAGCGCCCATAGACCTCTTCCTCGGTGATCGGCACTCCGAGGTCGTTCATCGCCTCGACGAGCACGCTGACGGAGATCGGCTCGCTATCGACGAGGACACCGTCACAATCGAAAATGACCAGGCGTGTTTCAGAATCAGCCATGAAGACCAACCAGAGTTCGGTTCGGGCGCGTTATCGGCTCGCGCATGCGCAAGCCGGATCAATGGCGGCAGGAATTGCCGCCATGTTGATTTCCTACACTGCAAGCTTGCCCTCGAGATAGAGCTGCAAGGTCGCGCGGGTCCGCTTTTCCCACAGTGTTTTCAGGGCATGCGTAAAACGCTTGCAGAACAATTCGGATTGCGACACCTCGCCGAAAATGTCGTCGAAGACGAGGAACGCCGCCGGATCGTCCTTTGCCTTCAGCGCGGCGGCATGGAGCCGATCGGCACTAGCATCGTTGAAAACGATCTCCTTGCCGCTGTCGGTCGTGCCCGCGAAGTAACGGCACCAGAGAGCCGAAACCAGCGAAAGGCCGACGACGTCCTTGCCCTGGCGCAGATTGTCGAGCGTGGATGGCAGGATAAATTTCGGCTGACGGTTCGAACCGTCCTGCGCCAGGCGCGGGATCGTGTCGGCGATCTTCGGGTTCAGAAGACGGCGTTCGATCAGCGCGAAATAATCCTTGAGCGAGGTATTCGGCACCGGCGGCACGATCGGGATGATCTCGTCGTTTTCGAGCTTGGCGAGGAAGGCGCGGATCAGAGGCTCTTCCATCGCGTCATGCACGAAATGGATGTCCATCAACGCCGCCGGATACGCGATCGCCGCATGGCCGCCATTGAGGATGCGTATCTTCATATGCTCGTAAGGCGTGACATCCGGCACGAAGGTGACGCCGACTTTATCGAGCGCTGGCCGTCCGGCAGTGAACTTGTCTTCCAGCACCCATTGCTTGAACTCTTCACAATAGACCGGCCAGTTGTCTTCAATACCGAAAGTATCCGTCAGCAAATCGATCTCGCGCTGGCCCGTTGCCGGCGTAATGCGATCGACCATGGCATTCGGGAAGGCGACATTCGCCTTGATCCACACGGCAAACGCCGGATCGGAAAGCTCCGCCATACCCAAGACGGCGTTTCTGGTGACGGCACCGTTATGCGGAATGTTGTCGCAGGACATAACGGTGAAGGGCACGGTGCCCTTCTCCTTGCGTGCCTTGAGACCGGCAACGATAAGGCCGAAAACGGTTTTCGGCTCGGACGGGTTTTTTCCGTCCGCAACAATCGCCGGATGCGATGGATTGAATTTGCCGGACGCGTCGATGAAGTATCCGCCCTCGGTGATCGTCAGCGAGACAATGCGGATTGCAGGATCGGAGAGCTTGGCAACGATGGCTCCGGAATCGCCGACCGGCAGGATGTCGACCATCGGCCCCGTGACACGCGCCGCCGTCTTGTTGTTGTCCTGCTCCACGACCGTCGTCAGGAAGTCCTGCGCGGCAAGCTTCTCGCGCATCGCGGCGTCGGAAGGCAGCATGCCTGCGCCGATGATGGCCCAGTCGTGATCCTGTCCTTGGTTGAAAAGGTCATCGAGGTAGATAGCCTGGTGGGCGCGGTGGAAATTGCCAACGCCGAAGTGCACGATGCCGGCCGTAAGCGACGCTCGGTCATAAGCCGGGATTTCGGCCGTTTTAGCCGCATCGGTAAGCGTTGCCAGCGATAATTTGCACGTCATGTTTCAGTCCTCTTGAGGTCTTGCGGAGCGGATCCGCCGCTCTGCTCTCAGCAAACCGGACGCCTTGCCCGGCCTGCATTCTCACCCCGCCCGGCATTTGCCTCAGATGGCGAGACCGCCCTCGTTGAATTTATGGATGCGCGTCTTGTCCGGCGTCAGGTAGACGGTCTCCCCGGCCTTCGCCGGGAAATCGCCGCCACCGCGTGCAGTAATCGAGCCGATACCATCGACGTCGATATGCAGGAACGTGTCGGAGCCGAGATGCTCGGCGACGATGACCCTGCCCTTCCAGTCGCCGCTTTCGGTCGAAAGCAGCACATGCT
The DNA here is from genome assembly GCF_029714385.1 of Rhizobium sp. CC1099. Lineage (NCBI taxonomy): Bacteria > Pseudomonadati > Pseudomonadota > Alphaproteobacteria > Hyphomicrobiales > Rhizobiaceae > Rhizobium > Rhizobium sp. CC1099. The sequence continues at coordinate 3,361,463 of NZ_CP121641.1, forward strand.
CCGGACGCACGCCGATCGTATGCGCATTCAGCGCAGCCGCATTCTGACCGGTGATGAAATTCATCTTCGGCGAGCCGATGAAACCGGCAACGAAGAGATTGCGCGGGCTCTTGTAGAGCTCCAGCGGCGAGCCCACCTGCTCGATGTTGCCGCGGTTCAACACGACGATCTTGTCGGCCATTGTCATGGCTTCCACCTGGTCGTGGGTGACGTAAACCATCGTCGTCTTCAGTTGCTGGTGCAGTTCGCTGATTTCGATGCGCATGTTGACGCGAAGTGCGGCATCGAGGTTCGATAACGGCTCGTCGAAGAGGAAGGCCGATGGCTGGCGCACGATGGCGCGACCGATCGCGACACGCTGCCGCTGGCCGCCGGAAAGCTGGCGCGGCTTGCGCTCCAGATAATCCGTCAGGTTCAGGACGCGTGCGGCATCGCTTACCTTCCTGTCGATCTCGGTCTTGTCCATGCCGGCCATCTTCAATGGGAAGGCAATATTGTTGCGCACGCTCATATGCGGATAAAGCGCATAGGATTGGAACACCATCGCAAGCCCGCGCTCGGATGGCGCCTTTTCGGTCGCGTCCTTGCCGTCGATGACGATCTTGCCGCCGGAAACGTCCTCCAGCCCGGCGATCAGCCTGAGCAACGTGGACTTGCCGCAGCCCGACGGGCCGACGAAGACGACGAATTCGCCGTCCTGGATGTCGAGATCGATCGAAGGGATGACCTTGGCTTCGCCGAAGACCTTCGAAACGCTCTGAAGGGTAATGCTGCCCATGTTTGTCTCCCTGATGTCTTATTTCACCGCGCCGAAGGTCAGGCCGCGGACGAGTTGTTTTTGTGAGAACCAGCCGAGGATCAGGATCGGCGCGATTGCCATTGTCGATGCTGCCGAAAGCTTGGCGTAGAACAGACCTTCGGGGCTGGAGTAGGAGGCGATGAATGCCGTCAGCGGCGCGGCTCTCGAGGCGCTGAGGTTCAGCGTCCAGAAGGCTTCGTTCCAGGCCAGTATGATGTTGAGGAGCAGCGTCGAGGCAATGCCCGGTATCGCCATCGGCGTCAGCACGTAGATGATTTCCTTGGCAAGCGATGCGCCGTCCATGCGCGCCGCTTCGAGAATTTCGCCAGGGATTTCCTTGAAGTAGGTGTAGAGCATCCAGACGATGATCGGCAAGTTGATCAGCGTCAGCACGATCACCAGCCCCATCCGGCTGTCGAGCAGGCCGAAATTGCGGAACATCAGGTAGATCGGAATCAGCGCGCCGACCGGCGGCATCATCTTCGTCGACAGCATCCACATCAGCACGTCCTTGGTCCGCTTGGTCGGCGAGAATGCCATGGCCCAGGCGGCAGGGATCGCGATGATGAGGCCGATCAGCGTCGAGCCGAAGGAAATGATCACCGAATTCATGAAGTGGCCGAGATAGTTCGACCGGCTCTGCACCTCCGCATAGCTTTCCGTCGTCCAGTGGAAGAACAGGAACTGCGGCGGCGAGGCAATCGCGTCGGCCTCCGACTTGAAGCTCGTAAGAAACGTCCACAGGATCGGGAAGAAGATCAGGATCGCCAGCGTCCAGGCGATCGCCGTCATGATCACCTTGCGTTGAGTTGTAACTTTTCTAGCCATCTCAAGCCTCCAGATTCTTGCCGACAAGGCGGACAAGGAAGATCGCGACGATGTTGGCGAGGATGACCGCAATGATCCCGCCCGCCGAAGCGCCGCCGATATCGAACTGAAGAAGCGCCTGCGCATAGACGAGGTAGGTCAGGTTCGTGCTCTGCGTGCCCGGGCCGCCGTTGGTGGTAACCAGGATTTCGGCAAAGACCGAGAGCAGGAAGATCGTCTGGATCAGGATCACCACCGTGATGGCGCGCGCCATATGCGGCAGAATGATATAGATGAATCTCGATATCGCGCCGGCGCCATCCATTTCGGCAGCTTCCTTCTGCTCCTCGTCCAGCGACTGCAGAGAGGTGAGCAGGATCAGCGTCGCAAACGGCAGCCACTGCCAGGCGACGATCAGAATGATCGAGAACAACGGTGCGTTTGCCAGCCAGTCATAGGGCTGCAGTCCGAGCGCCTTGGCAAGATGCGCAAAGAGCCCGTTGACCGGGTTCATGAACATGTTCTTCCAGACAAGCGCTGCCACCGTCGGCATGACGAAGAACGGCGCAATCACCAGGATGCGCACGATGCCCTGGCCATAGATGTCCTGGTCGAGCAGCAAGGCGAAGGCGATACCGCCGACCACGGTGATGATCAGCACGCCGAGCACCAAAAGCAGCGTATTGGTGAGTGCTGCGAAAAAGGCCGGATCGGACAGGAAGTAGCTGTAGTTCAGAAAGCCGACGAAGCTCTCCATTCCCGGGCTGAGAAGGTTGTAGTTCAACAGTGAGAAGTAGATCGTCATCGCAAGCGGGACGATCATCCACGCGAAGAGAAGCACGACGGACGGTGCGATCATCATTCGCGCTGCGGAGCGGGTGTGTAACGTTGCCATGGCGATGACCGATCCTGTTTCGAGGGGCGTCTGGCTGCAGGGCAGCTAAGAAAAAGGGGCCGCCGACGCTATTCGGGCATTCGGCGGCCCAGAGGGGTGGGAGGTCAACGATCCCACCGTCTCAGGAGGTTATTATTTGATGTAACCAGCCTTGGTCATTTCGCGGGTCGCCAGTTGCTGCGCGCTCTGCAGCGCCTGGTCGACCGAGACCTGGCCGGCGAGAGCCGCGGAGAACTGCTGGCCGACGGCCGTGCCGATGCCCTGGAATTCCGGGATCGCCACAAACTGGACGCCGACATAGGGAACCGGCTTTACGGTCGGCTTGGTCGGGTCAGCCGCATTGATGGAGTCGAGCGTCATCTTCGCGAAAGCCGCAGCCTTCTGGTATTCCGCGTTCTCATAGAGCGAGGTACGCGTGCCGGGAGGTGCGTTCAGCCAGCCTTCCTTCTCGGCGACGAGCTTGGTGTAGTCCTTGCTCGTTGCCCAGGCGACGAACTTCTCAGCTGCTTCGACCTTCTGCGAGCTCGCCGGGATGGCAAGGCTCCAGGCCCACAGCCAGTTGCCACGCTTGCCGAGACCCTTGTCCGGAGCCAGTGCGAAACCGACCTTGTCGGCAACCGTCGATTCCTTCGGGTTGCTAACGAAGGAGGCCGCAACGGTGGCGTCGATCCACATGCCGCACTTGCCGGTCTGGAAGAGCGCCAGGTTTTCGTTGAAGCCGTTGGACGAAGCGCCGGGAGGGCCGGCTTCCTTCATCAGGTCGACGTAGAAGGTGAGCGTGTCCTTCCACTCCGGCTGGTCGAACTGGGGTTTCCAGCTCTCATCGAACCAGCGGGCGCCGAAGGAGTTCGACATCGCCGTCAGGAAGGCCATGTTTTCGCCCCAGCCGGCTTTGCCGCGCAGGCAGATGCCGTAGATTTCCTTGTCCTTGTCGGTGATCTTCTTCGCAGCGTCGGCGATGAAGTCCCAGGTCGGCGCGTCGGGCATCTTCAAACCGGCGGCCTCGAAGAGGTCTCTCCGATACATGACCATCGAGCTTTCACCGTAAAACGGCGCCGCATAGAGCTTGCCGTCTACAGTCAGGCCGCTGCGAATGGCCGGCAGCAGGTCGTCGGCGTCATAGTCGGCGCCGAGGTTGTCGAGCGGCAGGAGCCAGCTCTGCTTTGCCCAGATCGGGACTTCATAAGTGCCGATCGTCAGAACGTCGTACTGGCCGCCCTTGGTCGCGATGTCAGTCGTGACCTTCTGGCGCAGAACGTTCTCTTCGAGGGTAACCCATTCAAGGTCGATGTCGGGATTCTTCGCCTTGAAGTCATCCGTCAGCTTCTGCATCCGGATCATGTCGCCGTTGTTGACGGTCGCGATCGTTAGCGTTTCAGCCGAAGCCATGCCCGCAAACGCCAATGCTGAGCAGGCGCCCAGCAGAATAGTTCTCAATGTCATATCTTCCTCCCAGAAGATGGGTATGAGCATTCGCTTTGCTCGTGAGCAATTACTCACTACAGTGCGTCGAATGTCAATTGGAATCGTTGCTGCACCAGCGAAATGACACGCTATCCGATTGATTTTAAATATGATATTTTTTGCTCAAGACGTGAGCAAAAACTCGGCAGTCTGTTCATCGGTGATCAGGCTATTGATTTGACGGCCAACAATTGCGGCCCTTATCGCCTTGAATTTGCGCTTGCCTTTGGCGATTCCAATGACTGTCGAGGTTTCGCGTGAAGGAATCGAGGCCGACGCGACGCGCTCGTTGATCGGATTATCGAGAAGCCTGCCCTCCTCGTCGAAAATCCAGCCGCAGATTTCGCCGACGGCCCCCTCGCGCATCAGCTCCATCATCTCGTCCTTCTCCAGGAAGCCGTCGACGCAGAGTGGGCCGTCGATGCCCAGTTCGCCAATACCGACGAAGGTCACATCGGCTTGGGCGCTGATCGCAAGCGTGTAGCGCACCAGTTGCTGGCCATGGAGCAATTCACGCTCCTCGGCCGAAGTGACGAGCACCGGCAGCGGCATCGGGAAGTGCCGCGCCTTCACTGCATCCGCCATGCTGAAGATGACATTGTAATAGGCGGCTGAACCGTCCGGCGTGATGTTGCCCGTCAGCGAAACGATGCGATGATTCGGACATTCGATCGTCGGCAGCTGATCGACGGCAGCCTTCAGCGTGCGGCCGGTACCAACGGCGAGCACGATCGGATCCGGCCGCTTGAGCCATCGCTCGATCTCAGCAGCCGCCGCTTCGGCAATGCCGACCGTCCTCGATGAAGACCCCGGATCGCTCGGCACGATCTCGACATGCTTGAGGTCGAATTTCTTGCGCAGCTGGTTGGCGAGCTCGAGGCAGGCAGCAATCGGATGATCGAGCCGCACTTTGATGAGTTTTTCGGCGACGGCCAGCGACACCAGGCGCTGTGCTGATTGCCGCGAGATACCCATCGCAGACGCAATCTCGTCCTGCGTGCGCCCAGCCACGTAATAAAGCCAGCCCGCACGCGCTGCGTCGTCCAGCCGTCCAGGTGTCTCGGTTCTTTTCGCCATCGAGGTCTACCGCGCGTAAAATGGGCCGGCTTTCTGCCGGACGAATACCTTTGAGTCTGTGCCGCGCCAGATCAGAACAAAATTGAGCAAAAGTCGAGTGCATTGAGAAAATGCAACGGCCGTATGGGCGAATATTCGCTCAGGCAAACCAGTTTGTGACGAAGAAGATCGCAGCCTTGATAAGGCCGTAGATCACGCCGCCAACGACGGTCAGTGAAATACCGGCCATGACCATTCCAAACGCCGAAAAGAGACCATCCTTGCCCAATATGCCGAAGGAAAACAGGCAGATGGTAAAAGCCGGCAGGATGTTGCCGAGCGGGATCGGCAGCGTCAGGATGACCGCAAGCACTAGGCAGAGAAAGCCCACAAGGTATTCGGCAGGCGGCTCGACGAGGAAAGAAAGCCGCGGCTGCAGCATGCGCTCGGCAAAGGCGAGCCAACGGTGGATGCGCGAGACGATCGCTTCGAAATCCTCGCGCTTCATCGAGCGGCCGGCAATTACCTTCGGTAACCATGGCTTCAGCCCGAATGTCAGCTGCGCTGCAAGAAAGAGTAGCGGCGCGCCGAGGATTGCGGAGGTTCCCGGCGGCGTCGGCACCAGATTGGGAATGGCGAAGACCAGCATGAGCGCACCGGTCGCACGGTCGCCCATCACCTCGAAAAGATCGCCGATCGAAATGCGCTCACGGCTCCTGTCACCCGCAAGCTGCCTCAAGATGGCCGAAAGCCGTCGCCCCCTCGGGCGCGGACTCCTGATAAAACGCCTGCGTGATGTCTCCATTTCCTTGATTGTCATAGCATCCCGGCTCGTCGGCTTGCGACTGATACCATCCCAATGTGAATCTTCTCTGTCGAATGCGCCGCCATCATGGCCGCGCGGGTTCTGGATCACGGCCATTGCATGGCGATTTTTCGCCGGCACCCTTCGCTTGACCCTTAGCAAAAAGCAGCGCTACTGCTCTTGGCAAGGAGAGATTGCGTGCGCATTCTTTTGGTTGAAGACGACAAGATGATTGGGGAAGCGGTGCGCGATCACGTTGCAGCCGCCGGTCACGCGATCGACTGGATGTGTACGATCGGCGATGCTGAGGCCGCTGCAGGCTCCGTGGACTACGGTCTGATCCTGCTTGATCTGCAGCTTCCCGACGGCAGAGGCATCGATTTCATGAAACGGTTGCGTGACGACGGTATGGCAATGCCGGTAATAATCCTCACTGCGCGCGACCAGATTTCCGATCGCATCGAAGGCCTGAACGCAGGCGCCGACGACTACCTCGTCAAGCCGTTCGATCTCGGAGAATTGCAGGCCCGCATCATGGCTGTCGCGCGTCGCTACGACGCCAATCCAAGGACTATCATCCGCATTGCCGATATCGAGATCGACCGGCCGCAGCACAGACTTGCCATCGCCGGCGAGCCGGTCGTGCTGACCAGCCGCGAATGGGCCGTGCTCGATCTGCTCATCGCCCGTCCGGGCGCAATCGTGCCGAAGGACCGGATCGAGGAAGCCCTTTATGCCTTCGGCTCGGAGATCGAAAGCAATACGGTTGAGGTCTATGTCAGCCGGCTGCGCAAGAAGATCGGTCGCGACAGGATCAAGACCGCCCGCGGCATCGGCTACACGCTGGCGGAAGCATGAGACGCGAACCGAGCATCACGCGCCGGCTCATTCTGGCGCTCACAAGTGCTATGGTCATCTTCTGGCTCGCCGCGATCGGGCTCGGCATCCAGGTGATGCAGCACGAATTCGACGAGCTTTTCGACAGCGCCCAGCAGGAGACGGCCCAGCGCCTTTTGACGCTGATCGTCGACGACCTGAACCAGCGCGCCGAAACAGACCCTTCCGGCGTCGCAATTTTGAATACGCCAGCCAGCCGCGAATATCTGACCTATCAACTACGCGACAAGGTCGGAAACGTCGTTCTTCGCTCCGATGACGCTTCGCCTGAACCTTTCGATGCGCCACTCGCCCGTGGTTTTCACAACAACGATCGCCAGCGCATCTATACCGAAGCGACCGCTGACGGCGCCCTGTTCATGCAGGTCGCCGATCGCCTCGGCAATCGTCGCGAAGCCGTGCGCGAAAGCGCCGTCACGCTGCTGCTTCCACTGATCGTGCTGATCCCGGCGAGTATCTTCGCCATCTGGCTCATCCTTGGCCGGGCGCTGAAGCCGATCGAAACGCTACGCCGGGACATCGCCACCAAGGACAGCGGCAATATGGCGGCCATTGAAGGCGACGAGCTGCCGAAAGAAATCAAGCCGATCGCTCGCTCGGTCAATCTTCTGCTCGCCCGTCTCCGGTCGGCGCTCGAAGCGGAACGCGAATTTACCGCTAACAGCGCTCACGAGCTCCGCACGCCGATTGCCGGCGCGCTGGCACAGACCCAGCGCTTGGCCGAAGAACTGTCGGCCGGTGCCGCCAGGACGCGGGCGCGGCAGGTCGAAAGCTCGCTCGTCGATCTCGGCCGCCTAGCCGAAAAACTGCTGCAGCTTTCACGCGCCGAAGCCGGCATCGGTGCCAGCGACAAAGCCGCCGACCTCAGCAAGGTGCTGGAGATGATCGTCAGCGACTACGAGCGCGACAGCCGCACCAAGGGGCGCGTCAACTATGTGCCCGACGCCGGAGCAACGCTTGTCCGTTATGCAGACATGGATGCCTTCGGCATCGTCATGCGCAACCTCATCGAAAACGCGCTGCTTCATGGCGACCAGGATCGGCCCGCCAAGGTCAGCCTGGATAAGGCCGGGACCATCCGTGTCGTCAATGGCGGCCCTGCGATCCCGGAAGCCGATCTTGCTGGCCTCAAGAAACGCTTCCGGCGCGGCACGACCAGCGCATCCGGTTCCGGCCTGGGCCTTGCGATCGCCGACCGCATCGTCTCACAGATGGGCGGCACGCTGGAACTCCTCTCCCCGGCAAGCGACGAGACTTCCGGCTTCGAGGCGAAGGTGAACCTGCCGGCATAGGACTTGCAAATCCACCCGAAGGGTGCGAGCAGACGCGGAAACTTTCGAGGCAGACAAGCATGATCATCTCACTCGACATCGGCGGTTCGGCGATCAAAGGCGGTATCGCACGCTCGGAAACGGATATCGTTCCTATGGGTCGCCGTCCGACGCCCAAGGATGATTTTGCTGATTTCGCCGAGACGATCCGCAGTTTCATAGCAGAGACCAGCGAAACACCTTCGTGCCTTGCCTTCTCGATTGCCGGCGTCGTCGATCCGGATACGCAACGGCTGACATGCGCCAACATTCCCTGCATTCACAACCGCAGCCTTGCGGCTGATCTGGAGGCCGAACTTGGCTTTCCGGTCCTGATTGCCAACGACGCCGATTGCTTCACCATGGCCGAAGCTGAACTTGGCGCCGGGCGCGGCCACCGCATCGTCTTCGGCGCGATCCTCGGCACTGGCGTCGGCGGCGGGCTCGTTTCCGACGGCAGGCTCGTCAACGCCTCGGGCGGTTTTGCCGGCGAATGGGGTCACGGCCCGATCCTCGCCTGCGAAGCCGGCAATCCCCCCGTGAAAATCCCAGCCCTTCCCTGCGGCTGCGGCCAAAAGGGCTGCGTCGATACAGTCGGCGGCGCCCGCGGCCTCGAGCGGCTTCACAAGACGCTGCACGACCTCGACTTCCCCAGCGAGGAAATCATCGCGCAATGGCAACGGGGTGAGGAAAAGGCGACGAGCACGATCGACGTCTATACCGATCTCGTCGCCTCGCCCTTGGCACTCACCGTCAATATCACCGGCGCGACCATCGTCCCGGTCGGCGGCGGACTTTCCAATGTCGAGCCGCTGCTTGCCGAACTCGACAAGGCCGTAAGAGGCCGCACGCTGCGCAGGTTCGACCGGCCGCTGATCGTGCGCAGCGAATGCCGTTTAGAGCCGGGCCTCATCGGCGCGGCTCTTCTGGGCCTGAAAGCGGAAGCGGCTTGAGAGCATTTTTTCGAGTGGGTTGATTGGAAAATGAAAATGGCGGGGATTTCACCCGCCATTTTCACTCTGCTGCCAATGCCGGCGGATGATGGTCATCCGCCTCTTCCTGGTTGGCATTGGCATATTCGCTCTCCGTGTCCTTCGTCTTCGGCTCGCGGCCGAAGAAGAGGGCATAACCCGCTGGTAGGACGAGGATGGTCAGCACGGTTGCAACCAGAATGCCGCCCATCATCGCGTAGGCGAGTGGACCCCAGAAGACACCGCGGGAGATCGGGATAAGGGCGAGAACTGCCGTCAGCGCCGTCAGCATGATCGGCCGGAAACGGCGCACGGCCGCACCCACGATCGCCTCCTGCCGGGCCATGCCCGCCTTGATATCCTGGTCGATCTGGTCGACGAGGATGATCGAGTTGCGGATGATGATGCCAAGCAGCGCAATCACGCCGAGGATCGCGACGAAGCCGAAGGGCGCGCCGCTGATCAGCAGTGCGGCAGAGGCACCGATGATGCCGAGCGGGCCGGTCGCGAGCACCAGCATCGCCTTGCCAAAATGCTGCAGCTGCGCCATCAGCAGCAGGACGATGACGACGAGCATGATCGGCGCCTTGGCGGCGATCGAAGCCTGACTTTCAGCCGCATCTTCCGCACCGCCCTGGATTTCGATCTTGTAGCCGGCAGGCAGGCTGTCACGCAGGTCCTGCATATCGGCATACATCTTCATCGCCACGTCGTTCGGCTGGATGCCATCTGGCAGCGTCCCGCGGACGGTGATCGTCGGCAGGCGGTCACGCCGCCATTCGACGCCTTGTTCCATGATGGGGACGACCTTGGCGACCTGCGAGACCGGAACAAAACCTCCGAAGTCCGTCGGGACATAGACCGAATTGACGGCCGACAGCAGCGAACGGCTGGAATCCGGCTCCCGGGCCACGATCGAGACCGTCTCTTCGCCGTCGCGGAAGTCGTCAAGCGACGTGCCGGACACGGCGGTCTGCAGCGTCTCGCGGACGCGCTGCGAAGTGACGCCGAGGGCGCGGGCACGGTCCTGGTCGATCACCAGCTTCATGGCCGGCACCGGCTCCAGCCAATCGTCGTGGACGGCGCCGAGCTGCGGATTTTCGGCAAACTTCGCCTTCACCTGATCGGCGATATGGCGGACCTCCTGGCGATCCGGTCCCATGACGCGCATTTGCACGGGCCAGCCCGTCGGCGGACCGAGGAAGAGACGGTCGACCTTGCCGCGGATCGACGGAAAATCGTCCGCAAGGATGCTACGCAGCTTGACGATCAGCCGCTCGCGAGCAGGTTCGTCATTTGCGATGATCAGGAGCTGCGCGAAGTTTGGATTGCGAAGCTGCTGGTCGAGCGGCAAGAAGAAGCGCGGTGCGCCCTCGCCGATATAGGTGGCGATGAACTTCTTGTCCTTGTCATCCATCATCTTGGCTTCGAGCATCTTTGCCTGCGTCTCGACTTCCTTGATGCTGGTGCCTTCCGGCAGCCAGAGATCGACGAGAATTTCCGGACGCGAGGATTGCGGGAAGAAGTTCTGCGGAATGAACTGGAACGCCCAGAGACTCGTCGCAAAGGTGAAGAGCGTGGCAGCCAGCACGATGATGCGATGGCGCACAGCCCATGCGACAGTGGTACGCAGGCGGCGGTAAAAGCGCGTGTCGAAGACATCATGATGCTCGCCGGCGTGCTTGCGCTGCCTGAGGATCATGTAACCCAGCCACGGCGTGAAATAGACCGCGACGAACCACGAGACGACGAGCGCGATGCCGACCACATAGAAGAGCGAGCGCACATATTCGCCGGCCGTCGATTCTGCAAAGCCGACGGGAATGAAGCCTGCCGTGGTGATCAGCGTACCGGTCAGCATCGGAAAGGCGGTCGAGGAATAGGCGAAGCTCGCCGCCTCGATCTTCACGAGGCCCTCTTCCAGTTTTCGTTCCATCATTTCGACGACGATCATCGCATCGTCGACCAAAAGTCCAAGCGCAATAATGAGCGCGCCGAGCGAGATGCGCTGCAGGTCGATGCCGAGTTCGTACATGATGGCGAAGGTCGCAGCCAGCACAAGCGGAATCGCTATCGCGATGACAAGGCCCGATCGCCAGCCGATCGATAGGAACGAGACGATCAACACGATGATAAGCGCTTCGCCAAGCGCATGCATGAATTCGCTGATGGCGTCGGTCACGACATCCGGCTGATTGGATATCTGGTCGACGGAAACGCCGTAGGGAAGAGATTCATCGAAGCGCTGATAGGTCGCTTCGACATCCTTGCCGACATCCGTGACCTTGAAGCCTTTGGCCATGACCACGCCGACCTGCACGCTTTCGTGCCCGTTGAAACGGTATTTGCGTTGATAGGGGTCTTCGAGCCCGGAGGTAACGGTGGCAATATCACCGAGACGCGTCACCTGGTTGCCGGAACGCAGGCGTAGTTCGCGAATATCCTCGGCCTTCTTCACATCGCCTTCGACGGAAATACGCACCGAACGCAGCCCGGTATCGACAGAGCCGGCAGGATCGACTGTGTTCTGGCCTTTGATGGCATTTTGCAGGTCGAGGATCGTAACCCCTCGTTCGGCAAGCGCCTTGGAGGAAACGTCGATGTAGATCTTTTCCGGCTGGTCACCGATGATGACGGCCTTCTCGACGCCCCGCGTCGAAAGCAGCATGTCGCGCGCCTGGATCGCGAATTTCTTCAGTTCCGGATAGGAGTAGCCGTCGCCGCTGATCGAATGAAGTGTGATGAAGGTATCGCCGAATTCGTCATTGAAATAGGGCCCGAGCAGGCCTTCCGGCAGCTCGTTCGAAATATCGCCGACCTTCTTGCGCACCTGATAGAAGGCATCCGCCACTTCCGCGGAGTTCGTGTCGCCCTTGACCTGCAGCGTAATGATCGCGCTGCCGGCACGGGTGTAAGAGCGAACGAAATCGAGGTGCGGCGTTTCCTGCAGCTTGCGCTCGATCTTGTTGACGACCTGATCCTCCATTTCCTGGATCGAGGCGCCTGGCCACATAGCTTGCACGACCATGACACGGAAGGTGAAATCCGGATCTTCCTTCTGCCCCATGCGCATCAGTCCGAGCGCACCGGTGATGATGATCAAACCGAAGAGGAAGCGTGCAATGCTGGGATGACCGATTGCCCAGCGCGACAGATTGAAGGAGCGTTTCTCGGTGGTCGAGTTGTCCATGACAGTATTCCCTCTCCTGGACAGCAATTATTGAACGGTGCCGGCGGGCTCGGCGGAAGCCGACTGATCGCCCGGCACCGAGACCTTCAGGTTCTCGGTCATGAACTGCGTTCCGGCGGCAACAACGAGATCCCCGCTCTTCAGGCCATCGGCGACGTTGACGCCGTCGCCGGTGAAATCACCGACGTGGATTTGGCGCGCGTGCACGGTTGCCGCGCCGCGGTCGACGACCCAGACGATCTTCTTCCCATCCTTCTCGGCAAGCGCGCTCAACGGCACCGCGACATAGGGATCGGAATTCGTAACATCCGCCTCGATCGTCGCCGTCATACCGAGCAGAACACGCTGATCATTTGGCAGGCTGACGCGGACGGAAAAGGTCCGGGACTGCTGATCGGCGCTGCCTGAAACTTCGCGCACCTTGCCGTCGAGCACCAGCTTGTCATCCGACCAGAAGGTTGCCTTCACCGTCTTGCCCGGCTTGAATTCGGCAATATCGTTTTCCGACACCGCGATCTGAACTTCCTTCTCGCCATCGATGGCAACGGCGACGACAGGCGCACCGGAGGCGATGACCTGACCCGTATCCGCACTGACTGCGGTCACGATGCCGTTCTGATCGGCCTTCAGATCCGTGTAACTTACCTGGTTCTTCGCCTGATCGAGCGATGAGATCGCAGCATCGCGCGTCGAAACAGCTTGGTCATAGGAAAGCGAAGCCTGCTCGAGCTGCGATTTCGGCGTGGCATTCTTGTCGAAGAGCTGCCCGGCACGCTTGTTGGCGAGATCTGCCGTCTGCACGCCCTTCTCGGCCGCCGCCAAGTTGGCTTCAGCCGTCTTCACCGCGAGCTGATAATCCGTGGAGTCGATGCGCGCGAGCACATCCCCAGGCTTCACCCGATCGCCGATATTGACGAGCCGCTCCGTGATCTTGCCCGCAACACGGAACCCGAGATTCATCTCGATGCGTGCTTTCACAGCCCCGGAATAGTCGAGGGCGCGCGTTTCGCCGGCCATGGCAATCTCCACGACCTTGACGGGGCGGACGATTTCCTTCGTCTCTGCCTTCTCCGCCTCGCTGCAGCCGGCAAGGCCGAGGCTGATGATGCCGACAAACGCGAAGCTGAAAACGGACGGCAGATTGCGTGTCTTGAGCGAAACCATCTTCGCACTCCTGATCGTTTCGTGTGTTTCTGACGGCCTGGCCATGCTGTTATTTCAATGCCTTGATCGAATACTCGATGAGTTCGTCAACCGTCGCGCGGTTGGTCTTGGCAAGACATTGCGCCACCATCTGCGGGTGGCAGAGCGTCACGGTGGCCGCACCGAAGCAGCGTGAAGCAACATCGGCATCTTGCTCGGCGAATTCCCCGGCTGCGATCCCTTCGCGGATCACGCCGGCGATCAGTTCATGAATGCTGTCGATATGGCGTTCGATGACATGCCAGTCGCGTTCGATTGCGACGACGACCATCTCGTGCACCTTCTGTTCATCAAGCATGGTGTCTAGCGTCATCTGATACTGGCCATACACAAATCGTCGCAGGCGCTCCGAGGCGTTGATCGGCAGGTGACAGATGTCGTAGGCCTGCTTGTAACTGGCAGCCAGCATGCGGCCGCAGATCGCCTGGTGGATTTCCACTTTCGAGGCGAAGAAGCGGTAGATATTGGCCGGCGACATGCCGAGGTCACGCGCCACATCGGCAACCGTGGTCTTGCCGTAGCCATAGTGGCGGAACAGCCGCTCTGCCGCATCCAGAATGCGCGTCACATTTTCCTGGCGGGTACTGTCCAGCATGTTTTCTGCGGTGTCATTCATGCGTTTTCAGAAGCCTTACTTACGACTGACGAATTTTGAATTTCGTCAGTCGTAAAACATCAGGCATCATTTGTCAATATTCTGCCGCCGCCAAAAAAATGCCGCGGCATCGGCTCGCGGCATTTAAAATCAATCATTGCGGAAATCAGTCCAACTTGACGTCGAGTGTGATCGGCACGGCGGAAAGCGCCTTGGAAACCGGGCACCCCGCCTTCGCCTTGTTGGCGAGCTCGGTGAACGCCGCTTGGTCGGCGCCGGGAACCTTGCCGGTCAGCGACAGATGGATTGCGGTGATCGCGAAGCCACCTTCGACACTCTCGAGCGTTACCTTTGCCGTAGTCTCCATGTCTTCGGCCGTAAGCCCCGCATCGCTGAGAATCAACGATAGCGCCATGGTGAAGCAGCCGGCATGAGCCGCGCCGATCAGTTCTTCCGGATTGGTGCCTGGAATACCTTCGAAGCGGCTCGAAAAACCATAGGGATACTCCTTCAGCGCGCCGCTCTGTGTCGATATCCGTCCCTTGCCGTCCCTGAGGCCGCCGGACCATTGAGCCGAACCTGTACGATTGATCTGCATGCCGTCCTCCTGTTTCGATTGGACTCATCCGGAAAGGACTTGTGCCGCTTCCCGCCGCAGAGAGGCCAAAGCCTCCCCAAACGGCAATATAAGGCTCTATCCGCAGAAGACGACAGCTTGTCCCGAAGAAGACCTACGGCCGCCTGACCGCGCGATAAATCATCATACCAGGAAATTGCCTTTGTATGATGATTGCAGTATAGGATTGTGCACATGCGCCGAGGAGGCGTCGCATGGCAAACCGAATTTCCAGTGGGATCCGGTTTGCTTCGCAGGCGAGAGGCGGAGAGGTCAGTGGGCTCCATCGAGCAGCAGGGTGAGGGCGAAAACCCGCGCGCCGAGCGCCGCCCGCGCGTGCGCCGAAACGTCACGGCCTCGATCGCGCAGGATATCTGTTCCGACCGTTATCCGGCAGGCCTGCCGCTGCCGCGCGAAAACGACCTCTGCGAAATCTACGGCGTCAGCCGCACCGTCGTTCGCGAATCCCTGAAAATCCTGGAATCCAAAGGCCTCGTGCGCGGCAAGCCGCGTATCGGCACGACCGTCTGTGACAAGGACGACTGGAACATCCTCGATGCCGACGTGCTCGAATGGATGGGACCGCATATCGAGGATTCCGACCTGCTCGGCTGCATCCTCGAAGCCCGGCGCACCATCGAGCCTGCGGCCGCCGAATACGCAGCCGCACGCGCAACGGCGCAGGAGATTGCCGATCTCGACAGCGCCTGGCGACAGATGCGCGATTGCGCCAACGATCCGGAAAGCTTCACCGATGCCGACATCATGTTCCATTCGGTGCTGCTAACCGCGAGCCACAACCAGGTGTTCCGGCGGCTTTCGAGCGCCATTCACGCTGCGGTGAAATATGCCCTGCACGCCTCGAATGTCGCGGTTAAAAACCGCGAGGACGCAGTTGCCGTTCACGGCGAACTGGTCGAGGCACTCAGGATGCGTGACCGTAAAAGGGCACGCGAATGCGCCAACCGGATGCTGGATCTTGCGGTGCGCGATCTTGCCGCCGTCAAGAAAGCGGCCAGCAGAACCAAATCATGACTGAAAATGGCGGCCGAACCCCGTAGAGCAACACGAGAAGAATGAGGCCTGAACCCATGAAGATCACGAAACTGACCACCTATATCGTTCCGCCGCGCTGGCTGTTTTTGAAGGTCGAGACCGATGAGGGCGTGGTCGGCTGGGGCGAGCCGGTGGTCGAGGGCCGGGCTCTGACCGTGGAAGCCTGCGTGCACGAGCTTGCCGACTACCTGATCGGCAAGGATCCATTCCTCATCGAGGACCACTGGAACGTCATGTATCGCGGCGGCTTCTACCGCGGAGGCGCCATCCACATGAGCGCGCTTTCCGGCATCGACCAGGCGCTCTGGGACATCAAGGGCAAGGCCCTTGGCCAGCCGATCCATTCGCTACTCGGCGGCCAGGTGCGCGACCGGATCAAGGTCTACAGCTGGATCGGCGGCGACCGCCCGTCGGACGTCGCGCGCAACGCCAAGGAGGTCGTCGCGCGCGGCTTCAAGGCGATCAAGCTCAACGGCTGCGAGGAAATGCAGATCGTCGACACCAACGAGAAGGTCGAAAAGGCCGTCGAGACCATCGCCACCATCCGCGAGGCGATCGGCCCGCATATCGGCATCGGCGTCGATTTCCACGGCCGTGTCCACAAGCCGATGGCAAAGGTTCTGGCCAAGGAACTCGAGCCCTACAAGCTGATGTTCATCGAAGAGCCAGTGCTTTCCGAAAACAGGGAAGCGCTGAAGGAGATCGCCAATCATTGCTCCACGCCGATCGCGTTGGGCGAGCGGCTCTACTCGCGCTGGGATTTCAAGTCGGTGCTTTCCGACGGCTATGTCGACATCCTCCAGCCGGACCTTTCGCATGCCGGCGGCATCACCGAGTGCCGCAAGATCGCGGCGATGGCGGAAGCCTATGATGTGGCGCTTGCCCCGCATTGCCCGCTCGGGCCGATCGCGCTTGCCGCATGCCTGCAGGTCGATGCGGTTTCCTACAACGCCTTCATCCAGGAACAGAGCCTCGGCATTCACTACAACCAGGGCAACGATATCCTCGACTACATCTCCAACAAGGACGTCTTCAAGTACGCCGACGGCTTTGTCAGCATTCCCCAAGGGCCGGGTCTCGGTGTCGAGGTCGATGAGGCCTATGTCATCGAGCGCGCCAAGCAGGGCCACCGCTGGCGCAATCCCATCTGGCGTCATGCCGACGGCAGCTTCGCCGAGTGGTGAGAACCAACAAGGGTCGCGTCGAGCGGCCCTTTTTGTTGCACCGTGTAGGAGGCAGCGCGTGCCATCCGTCATAGTGAAAGCTCACAGCAGGAGATTTCAAATGACCAGAGCAATCGCAGTGATCGTCGCACGCATTATCTTCAGCTTCATCTTCTTCATGGCGGCTGGCTTCAAGTTTGCCGACATGGGCGCCACGTCAACCTATATCGCCTCCGCCGGTTTTCCGATGGCCGGCTTCCTGGCATGGGTCGCGGCCTTCTTCGAGATGGCTTTGGCGCTAGCCTTGATAACAGGTGTCTTCTTTACGGAGGCAAGCCTGCTTGCCGGCACTTATGTCGTCTTCCTGGCATTCGCCTTTCATGGCCCGTCACGCTGGACGGATAACCAGGCGGAATTCGGCTTCTTTATCGACCACTTCAGCTTCCTCGCGGGACTTCTATTTGCCGCCGTGCACGGGCCGGAGAAGTGGGCGATCCGCCGCAGCCTGGTGAGGCTTTAGGGCCGCCAGCGAGATAACTTCGCCCTCGCGCCGGAACCATGCCCCCCATTCGAACATTGCCCTAACGCAAAACCGAACGAGGGATTGGGAAAATGGAACTTCAGGGAAGAACTGCACTGGTCACCGGCGCGGGTTCCGGCATCGGAAAGGCGACCGCTCTGAAGCTCGCCGCAGAAGGCGCCAGGGTTGCCGTTTTGAGCCGCACCGGCCGCGAGGCGAAACAAACCCGCGACGAAATCCGCTCCGCAGGCGGGGAGGCGATCTCGCTGACGGCCGACACCAGCGACGAGGGCCTGATGCGCGACGCAATTGCAACGCTTCTCGGCAAGTTCGGAGGCATCGACATCGTCGTTGCCAATGCCGGCATCAATGGCGTCTGGGCGCCGATCGACGACCTGAAGCCGGAGGAGTGGGACAAGACCATGGCCGTCAACCTGCGCGGTACCTATCTCACCCTCCATCTCACCGTCCCGCATATGAAATCGAACGGCGGCTCCATCATCGTCGTCTCCTCGATCAACGGCACGCGGACCTTCACGACGCCTGGCGCGACCGCCTATACCGTCACGAAGGCCGGCCAGGTGGCGATGGTGCAGCAGCTGGCACTGGAACTCGGCAAGCACGGAATCCGCGTCAATGCCGTCTGCCCGGGCGCCATCGACACCAATATCAGCGACAATACCCGAAGCCGTCACCGCGAGGAGACGGAAATCCCGGTCGTCTGGCCGGAAGGCGAAATTCCGATCAGCGGCGGCGAGGCAGGGCATAGCGCGGATGTCGCCGAAGCCATCCTCTTTCTTGCGACAGAGCGCTCGCGTCACATCACCGGCACACCGATCTGGATCGATGGCGGCCAAGGCCTGCTGCGCTAGGGTCAGCCGCCGAGCCGCGCAGTTTCCAGCGTGTAAAGCTGCTGCGGCCGCTTGACGCCGCGTAGCGCATAACGGCCGATGCAGGCGAGGCCGCTGCGCTGAGCCTCAGGAATAGCAGCTGCAAAATCCGATGACATCAGTACGTTGAGATCGACCGACCGGCATATCGACGCGATGCGGCTGACCTCGTTGACCGCCGGACCAATGACCGTGAAGTCCAGCCGTTCCTGGCTGCCGATATTGCCGTAGAAGACATCGCCGATATGCAGGCCGAGATAAACGTCGGTCGTCGGCCTGCCATCGGCGGCGCGCTCTTGATTGAGCGTCGAAAGCCTCTTGCGCAACAGACCTTCGGCACGCAATGCCGCGCGGCACGCTTCGGATTGCTCCTCATCCTTGAAAATCGCAAGCACACCGTCGCCGATGAGCTTCAACACGTCGCCACCTGCCTCATGGATCGCGGAAATCACCACTTCGCTATATGCGTTGAGCAGCGGCAGAATTTCTTCCGGCGGCGCGCTATCCGATATCTTGGTGTAATTCAGAAGATCCGAAAACCAGAGTGCCGCCGAAATTCGTTCGGACTTGCCGCGCGTGATCTTGCCCTCCAGCACCTGCTTCGCTGCATCCTCGCCTAGATAGACCTCGGCGATCGTGCGCGCGATGCGGCCGAGCGCGATGCACTTGATTGCCAGCGCCAGGACCGGCACCAGCTTGCGCAGGATGGCAAGGTCGTGGTCGCAAAAGCCTTGCGGATGCCGGGTCGTAAAATGCGAGAAAAAGCAATCCATCTCGCCGATCGTACCAGCTTTGGCGAAGCGATGTACCATGGCGACGAAATCGGTGTGGCCCGCTTCGGCCATCTCGTCGAGCATGACGAAATCCGTCGGGTCGCCGAAGCCGATGCGGCGGCGCACCTCGCTCTCTTTGCCGGACCAGAGATAGTAGAAGGCCGAACGTTGCCAGTTATCCCGCGCACTGCCTTCGCCGGTCGGACCGTATTCGAATTCGGTCTCTATATCCTCCTGGCTGTCCCACCGGAAGGCACGGCCCTCGTGCACCGGGTGCAGTGTATCCATAAGCGCCATGCCGCGATCGAGCGGCAGGCCGAATTCGCGGCAGGAAATGCAAAAGCCGGTCAGCAGCTCGACTTCGGAGGCACCCTTCAGTCCCTGTTCCGTCAGCCATGCGGCCACCGTTCCGACGTCGCTATATTCCATGTCGCCGATCCTCACTGTTGAAACCTGTACCCCGATTTCGCCGGCAAGGGAAAGACAAACTCAGCCGGGTACGGGCATATTGTAAGGCGTTACGATTTCGACGGTCGACAGCGAAGGCGCCGCGGGATGGCCCGAAAGCTGGCGGCCGATGATGGTCCGGAAGGCAGAGCGGGCGTCCATGCGCAAGTCGTGATGCAGCACGAAGCCGATCTTATGCGCAGCAAGCAGAGCCCGGTTATCGGCATCGAGATCATGAGCGACGAAGATCAGGATCCGCCGCTGCATCGCCTCGAAGGCCGCCAGAACCGCCTTGTTACCGCCGCCGATCGAATAGACGGCATTGATCGCCGGATCGTCTGCGATGGCGCGTGCCGTCTGCGTACCGGTCGCCGCATCGGTTCCGTGTCCCTCGCTGATTTCTGTAATGCCGATCTGCGGATAGCGGTCCCGGACGAGGCGGCGAAAGCCGATTTCCCGCTCTTCTTCGCCACGAAAGCGGCCGCTCGACAACGTCACCAGCACCTGGCCGGGGGCGCCGGAAAAGCGCTCGCCAATCAGATAGGCAGCCGTCTCTCCCGCTGCCCGGTTGTCCGCGCCCGCGTAAGCGGCGCGCAGCGAATTCGGCAGGTCCGTCACCAATGTGACAACGGGAATGCCCGCTTCGTCCGCGCGCGCTACGGCCGCGACGATCTCGGGGACATCGGGCGCCTTCAGCACGATCCCATGCGTTCCGCGAAGCCGAATGCGGTCGAGAAGCAGGACCAACTCGGCTGGCTTCATCACCTCGGCAAAATGGAAGCGGCAGCGGAAAACCGTCGGCAGGAATGTCGCAACCTCGGCCTCGAACGCCGCCCGCACGGCAGTGCTGAAACGGTCCGGCGTCTCCATGACGATATCGATCGCGAACTTTCGTCCCGCGGTCTCCGCGCCGGTCTGCTGCTTCTCGAGTTCAACGATGGCAGCCCTGACACGCATCTCGGTCTGGCGCCGTACGCCGCCTCGTCCATTCAAGACGCGATCGACGGTTGCGGTGCTCAACCCCGCTTGAAAGGCAATATCCTTGACGAGGAATATATGCGCCATGCCCATACTGATGGTTTTTTGATGGATTTCTGATCTATAACACGCTCATCCTCGGCGTATAGTGCCATCATCAGAGATGGAGGAGCCGCCTGATGAAAACCGATAACCCACAGAAACTCCGTGCCGATCGCGTCTGGCTGACCGAGGATGCCTGCGATCTCGGCGATTTTCGTGCACTCGCCGAGAAGACCACGTTGCTCGCCGACTATCCGACGGCCGACAGGATCGACAAGAACGTGCTGATCTACGAGAGCCGCAAGGTTACCGCCGCGATCGCCGATCCGCATGGCCGCCGCGCCGTTCTCGCCGAGATATGCGAAGCTTTCGGCGAAGGCCCGGGCGTGGTCGTCTTCAAGCACGCCTATGAGGACACGAGCGTTATTGATCGGGCCAGCAGGATCTTCGATGACCTTATCGAGGGGCAGCATAGCACCTCGACCGGCGGCGGCGACCATTTCGCCAAGCCCGGCGCCAATGACCGCATCTGGAATTCGCTGGAAAAGCATTGCCTCGCTGATCCGGCAAATTTCGCTAAATATTACGGCAATGCCATTGTCGCTATCGCCAGCGAAGCCTGGCTCGGACCGTGCTACCAGATGACGGCCCAGGTCAACCGCGTAAACCCGGGCGGTGCAGCGCAATCCGCCCACCGCGACTACCACCTCGGCTTCCAGGCTTCGAAAGTAATCGAGCAGTTCCCGGCCCATGTGCACCGGCTTTCTCCAGTGCTGACGTTGCAGGGCGCGGTCGCGCATTGCGACATGCCGCTCGAAAGCGGGCCGACGCTCTTCCTGCCACACAGCCAGACCTATGTACCCGGCTACCTCGCGTTGAAACGGCAGGAGTTCAAGGACTATTTCGAGGAAAACCACGTCCAGCTGCCGCTCGAAAAGGGCGATGTGGTCTTCTTCAATCCCGCCCTTTTCCATGCCGCCGGCACCAACCGCTCGGCAAATATCAGGCGTGTCGCCAATCTTCTGCAGGTGTCGTCCGCCTTCGGCCGCGCGATGGAAACGGTAAACCGTGAACGGATGAGCGCGAAGTTGTTCCCGGCTCTAAAGGCGCTGAAGGGCAGGCTCTCCGACGCAGAAATCGCGAATGCCGTCGCCGCTTGCGCCGAGGGATACTCCTTCCCCACCAATCTTGACCGCGACCCGCCCCTCGGCGGCCTTGCCCCGAAGACGCAATCGCAGCTCATGCATGAGGCGTTGAGGCAAGGCTGGAGCGACGAGGCATTGGTGACGGCGCTGGCCGAACAGGCGGAGAGGAAGTTGAGCTAGGGAGGTTAGGCTGGAGCAAGCCGACCCTTCATCCGATCCTCCGGGCAAACCATCGTCGCCACACGTTTCTTCTGCCCACCGAGGAGAAGGTGCCTGCAGGCGGATGAGGGGCGAGCGTCCGCACTGACAGCAAACGAGGCCCTCGCCCAACGGGGGGCCATTCGCATATCATCGCCACACATCAAGGGAGGAACCATATGACCACAGACCATGGCCGTCTCGACGGCAAGATCGCGATCGTCACCGGCGGCACGCAGGGGCTCGGCGCGACGATCGCCCGGCTCTTTGCGGAACGCGGCGCAAAAGGCATCGTTATCTGCGGCCGCAATGAACAGAAGGGCAAGGCGAAAGCGGAGGAGATCTCGTCGAGAACCGGCTCCAAGGTCGTCTATGTCAAAGCCAATCTCGGCAAGGTCGAGGACGCGCGCAATGTCGTCCATGTCTGCGACCAGTCCTTCGGCCGCGTCGATGCGCTGGTGAACGCAGCGGCGATTACCGATCGCGGAACGATCCTCGATACAAGCCCGGAACTCTTCGACGCCATGTTCGCCGTCAATGTCCGCGCGCCATTCTTTCTGATGCAGGAAACCGTCAAGGTCATGCGTCGCGAGAAAATCGAGGGCACGATCGTCAATATCGGCTCGATGTCCGCCAAGGCCGGCCAGCCCTTTATCGCCGCCTATTGCGCATCGAAGGGTGCGCTGGAAACATTGACGAAGAACACGGCCTATGCGCTGCTTCGAAACCGTATCCGCGTCAACGGTCTCAATATCGGCTGGATGGCGTCTGAGGGCGAGGACCGCATCCAGAGAGAATATCACGACGCGTCCGACGACTGGCTGGCGAAGGCCGCGGCAAGCCAGCCCTTCGGCCGCCTCGTCGATCCGGAAGAAGTTGCCCGCGCCTGCGCCTATCTCTCGTCTGCCGAATCCGGCCTGATGACTGGCTCGGTCATCTGCTTCGACCAGTCGATATGGGGCGCATATGACGGATCACCGCATCCGGCGGCAGCCCTTTGAAAAATCGCCAGAGCCCGGCGCATTTGCCGCACCGGGCTCTGGCACGCATCGCCGTTTATGTTTACGAAGAACGCATATCGCTTTGGGGAGGAGCCAATCAGTGTCGGAAGATATCCTCTATGAGATTCGCGACGACCGCTTCCGCAGCCTGATTGCAGGAAGCGCCAGGCTGGAGGAACTTTATACCGGCTGCCGCTGGGCGGAAGGCCCTGTCTGGTTCTCTGATCTCAATTGCCTGATCTGGAGCGATATCCCGAACGAGCGCATGCTGCGCTGGGTGCCGGATGGCGGCGTCTCGGTCTTCCGTTCGCCATCGAATTACGTCAACGGCAACACCCGTGATCGTCAGGGGCGCCTGATCTCCTGCGAACACGGCGGCCGTCGCGTCACGCGTACGGAGCCCGACGGCAAGATCACGGTGCTGGCCGACAGCTATCAGGGCAAGCGTCTCAACTCGCCAAACGACGTCGTCGTCGCGTCCGACGGCTCGATCTGGTTCACGGACCCGAGCTACGGCATCAAATCGGACTACGAGGGCCACAAGTCGGAGCCGGAACAGGAGACACGCAACGTCTACCGCATCGACGCGCAGAGCGGCGTCGTCGAAGCGGTGGTTACCGACTTCATCCAGCCGAACGGCCTTGCTTTCACTTCCGACGAAAAGCAGCTCTACATTGCCGATTCGGGCTCTGCCGATCATGACGTGCCGCGCCATATCCGCGCCTTCGACGTCATCGACGGCAAGAGGCTCGCCAATAGCCGTTATTTCTGCTCAATCGACAACGGCATACCGGATGGCTTCCGCTTCGACACCAGCGGAAATCTCTGGAGCAGCGCCGCCGATGGCGTGCATTGCTTCGCCCCGGACGGTACCTTGCTCGGCAAGATCAAGGTGCCGCAGACCGTCTCCAACGTCACCTTCGGCGGCCAGAAGAAAAACCGCCTGTTTATCACCGCAACACAGTCGCTCTATTCAATCTACACGACGACGAATGGCGCACAATATCCATAAGCGGCTTTGCCGGCCGCGCCAATCAGACAGGCTTTAAAGAGGAGTCCGGGATGCGGTCCGTCGTCTCGTTCAATGAATCCTGGAGTTTCCACGAAGGCTTCGGCCAGCAGCTTCTCGACGCTTTCGACGGCACGACGAGCGTCAGTCTGCCGCACACCGCCGTCGAGCTGCCCTTCAACTATTTCGACGAGAAGATCTATCAGCGCGCCTTTACTTATCAGAAAGTCTTGCGCTGGCTGCCTGAATTCGAAGGCCGCGAAGTATCGATCGTCTTCGATGGCGCCATGGCCGATAGCGTCGTCTATCTGAACGGCGAAGAGATCATCGCTCATAAGGACGGCTACACGCCCTTCGAGGCCCGCCTCACCGGCAAGCTTGTTAAGGGCGACAACCTGATCACCGTGAAGATTGACGGCAGCGAGAACCCCGCAATCCCGCCCTTCGGCGGCCGTATCGATTACCTCACTTATGCCGGCATCTATCGCGATGCCTGGCTTAAAGTCACCGGCGCGGTTTCGATCCGCAACCTCAAGATCGAAACCGCAAATGTACTCTCCGACGTCAAATCCGTTCGCGTCCGCTGCGATCTCGCCAACCCGCAAAATGCCGCCTTTCTTGGCACCGTTACGGCTTCGCTGAAGGACACATCCGGCACCGTCATCGCGACCGCGAGCGGCGATACGACGGGCGAAGACGTGACGCTTTCCTTCGAAAGCCTTAGGGATATTTCGCTTTGGGACATTTCCAGCCCCGCGCGCTATGAAATCACCGTCGACCTGAAAACCAGCCACGGCTCGGATCGGCTGTCGTCGCATTTCGGCTTCCGCACCGCCGAGTTCACGCCGGATGGTTTTCTGCTCAACGGCAAGCCGCTGAAACTGCGCGGCCTGAACCGCCACCAGGCATTTCCTTATGTCGGCTACGCGGCCGGGCGCTCGGCGCAGGAGCGTGATGCCGATATCATGAAATCGGTGCTGAAGTGCAATATCGTCCGCACCTCGCACTATCCGCAGTCGAAATGGTTCTTGGACCAGTGCGACCGCATCGGTCTGCTGGTTTTCGAGGAGATCCCCGGCTGGCAGCATATCGGCGACGTGGAATGGCAGCAGGAGTCGATCCGCAACGTCCGCCGCATGATCGAACGCGACTGGAACCACCCGTCGATCGTCATCTGGGGTGTGCGCATCAACGAATCGCAGGATAGCCACGACTTCTACGCCGAAACCAACCGGCTCGCTCGCGAGCTCGACCCGACCCGCAAGACCGGCGGCGTGCGCTACATCACGGAAAGCGAGTTGCTCGAAGATGTCTACACGATGAACGATTTCATCCTCGGCAACGAGGAACTGCCCGGCGCCAATCGCCCACGCACGGCGCTTCGCAGCCAGCAGGAAAACACCGGTCTTGATCGCAAGGTGCCGTACCTCATCACCGAGTTCAATGGCCACATGCATCCGACCAAGATCTACGATCAGGAAGCGCGCCAGGCAGAGCATGTGCGTCGTCACCTTGAGGTGCTGAACGCCGCCTACGGCGATCCGGAAATAGCCGGCGCGATCGGCTGGTGCATGTTCGACTACAACACCCATAAGGATTTCGGCTCCGGGGACCGCATCTGCTATCACGGTGTGCTCGACATGTTCCGCGAGCCGAAGTTCGCCGCCTATGCCTATTCCAGCCAGTGCGATCCGTCTGACGAGATCGTCATGAAGCCAGTGACATTCTGGGCGCGCGGGGAGCGCAACATCGGCGGCGTTCTGCCTCTGATCATTCTTACGAACTGCGATGAGGTCGAGCTGAAATACGGCTCGATCACCAAGCGCATCGGTCCGGATCGTGAAAATTTCCCGCACCTACCCCACCCGCCCGTCGTGCTGGACCATCGGCATTTCACGGCCGATGAGCTTGGCACGTGGGGTTTTGAGTGGCTCGACGGCGAGTTTACGGGTTATATCGACAGCCAGCCCGTAGCCAGATTGCGGCTTGCTGCCGATCCGCTGCCGACGACGCTCGACGTGGTGGCCGACAGCGGATCGCTGAAAGCCCGCGAGCGCGACACGACGCGCGTCATCATTCGCGCGCTGGACCAATATGGCCAGCGACTTCCCTTTCTGCATGACAGCGTGACACTGCGCGTCGATGGTCCGGCCAAGATCGTCGGCCCCTCCACTATTCCGCTGCAGGGCGGCACGGCTGGTTTCTGGCTGGAAGCAAACGGACTCACCGGCAACATTACGGTCGAGGCAGTCTCGTCCCGCTTTGCACCTGTCACCCTGCATGTAACGGCCGTCTGACGGACGCTATGCGATCCGGAGCTGGCTCTCCGGATCGAAGAACACCGCCTTGTCGAGATTGAAGGCAAGGCGCGTGCTCTGACCAGGCTGAATACCGGCATCGGCGCGCAGCCGCGCAATGACCGACTTGCCGCCGAGCTTCGTCACGGCGAAAGTGTCCGAGCCTGCGGGCTCGACCACCTCGATCGCACAGTCGCCTTCCGCCAGCGACTTTGCCTTGCGGTCGGCGCCGTCCGGATCGGTCAGCGCTTCCGGGCGAATGCCGAAGATCACCTTCTTGCCGGCATAGGAGGCCAGGCTGTTGCTTGCGGTCGGAACCGGCAGCTTTAAGGCTTCGGCGTTCGGCCGGTCGAGTGAAACCTGCAGGCCGCCGGCGCTGTTTTCCAGCGTCGCGTTGAGGAGATTCATCGCCGGCGATCCCATGAAGTCGGCAACGAAGATATTGGACGGGCTATTGTAGATTTCGGCGGGTGTGCCGAACTGCTGCAGCACGCCATCCTTCAGTACGGCGATCTTGGTTGCCAGCGTCATCGCCTCGATCTGGTCGTGCGTGACATAGACGATCGTCGTTTTCATACGCTGATGCAGGCGCTTGATCTCGGTGCGCATATCGACGCGCAGCTTCGCATCGAGGTTCGACAGCGGCTCGTCGAAGAGAAAGACCTGCGGATTGCGCACGAGCGCGCGGCCCATCGCAACGCGCTGGCGCTGACCGCCCGAAAGCTGGCTTGGCTTGCGGTCGAGCAGATGGCCGATCTGCAGCATGTCGGCCACTTCCTTGATCGCCTTTTCGCGCTCATCCTTCGGCACTTTGCGGATTTCCATGCCGAAGGCGATATTCCCCGCGACCGTCATATTCGGATAGAGCGCGTAGGATTGGAACACCATAGCAATGTCGCGCTGAGACGGTGCCAATCCCTCGACCGAGCGGCCGTTGATCGCGATGTCGCCGGACGTGATCGGCTCAAGACCGGCGATCGTATTGAGAAGCGTGGACTTGCCGCAACCGGACGGGCCGACGAGCACCAGGAAACCTCCCTTCTCGATCTCTATATTGATGTCCTTCAGGATCTCGAGCGAACCGTAGGATTTGCGCAGGTTGGAGATTTTGAGAAACGGCATGAGGCTATCCCTTGACTGCGCCGGACATCAGGCCACGCACGAAATAGCGGCCGGAGACGATGTAGACGACAAGTGTCGGCATGGCGGCGAGGATCGCGCCTGCGAAGTGAACATTGTATTCCTTAACGCCGGTGGATGACGACACGAGGTTGTTGAGAGCCACCGTCATCGGCGTTGAATACGGTCCGGAAAACGACGCGCCGAACAGGAAGTCGTTCCAGATATTGGTGAACTGCCAGATGACGGATACCACAATGATCGGCGCCGAAGACGGCAGCAGGATGCGCCGGAAGATTTGGAAGAAGCTCGCTCCGTCGATCTGCGCCGCGCGCACCAGCTCGGTCGGAAATGCCTCGTAATAGTTGCGGAAATAGAGCGTCGTGAAGCCGAGGCCGTAGATCACATGAACGAAGATCAGGCCCCAGATCGAGCCCGCAAGACCCAGTGTGCCGAGGATGCGCGCCATCGGGATAAGCACGATCTGAAACGGGATAAAGCAGGAAAGCAGCAGCATCCCGAAGAAGATGTTCGATCCTGGAAAGCGCCATTTGGTGAGCACATAGCCGTTCAGCGCACCCATGATCGTGGAGATCGCGACCGCCGGTATGACCATGAGGATCGAATTGATGAAGAAGGGTCTGAGGCCCGTCGGCTGTACGCCGACCTGCGCCGTCGACCAGGCGGATATCCAAGGCTCGACGGTCCAAACCTGCGGCAGGTTCAGCATGCCGCCCTGGCGGATTTCCTCCAGCGGCTTAAAGGAATTGACGAGCATCACGTAGAGCGGCAGCAGGTAATAGACGACGAAGAGGATCAGCGCCGCGTAGATCAGCGCTCGGGTCAGCCTGTCATGGGACATCGCGTTCTGCGGATTGGGTGTGCTCATCTGCTGTTGCCCCCGCGAACTTCCGAATAGAGATAGGGAATGATGATAGAGAAGATCATCGCCAGCATGATGATCGCCGAAGACGCGCCGATACCCATCGAATTGCGGGTGAAGGTGTAGGAATACATGAAGGTCGCGGGCAGCTCCGTCGCCTGCCCCGGCCCTCCGCCAGTCAGGGCCACGATCAGGTCGTAGGCCTTGATCGCAAGATGCGCGAGCACGACGAAAGCCGAAAGAAACACCGGCCGCATCAGCGGAATGATGATCCGTCGGTAGATCGTCACCGGCGAGGCGCCATCCACTTGCGCCGCCTTGATCATCTCGTTGTCGACACCGCGAAGGCCGGCGAGGAACATCGCCATGACGAAGCCGGACGACTGCCAGACGGCAGCAATGACGACGCAGTAGATCGCGTAATTTCGATCCTTGATCCAGGTGAAGGAGAAGCTCTCCCAACCCCAGAGATGCATGGTGTTTTCAAGTCCGATGCCGGGATCGAGGAACCATTTCCAGGCCGTGCCGGTGACGATGAAGGAAAGCGCCATGGGATAGAGGTAGATCGGCCGGATAATGCCTTCGCCGCGGATCTTCTGGTCGAGCAGGATCGCTAGGAACAGGCCAAGCACCGAACAGATGACGATGTAGAGCGAGGCGAAGATCGCGAGATTGCTGATCGCCCGCCACCAGTGCGGCAGCGCCCAGAGCCTCTGGTAGTTGATAAGCCCGACGAGATTGTAGGAAGGCAGCATCTTGCTGTCGGTCAGCGAAAGATAGCCGGTATAAGCGATGAAGCCATAGACGAAGATCAGGACGATGACGAAGCTCGGCGCGAGCACCAGTCTCGGCAATATATCCTGCAATCGGTTGCGACTGTTCATGGTCGGGCATCACCGTCGATACGTCTGTCTGGAAGAGAGGCCCGGAGCGTTGCCGTTCCGGGCCGTGAGGATCTGCTAATGCCGGTTACTTCGCAGCGGCAACGGCGGCGGCAAGTTCCTTGACAGCTTCGTCCGACGACAGTTCACCATTGAACTGACGGGTAACGACATCGTAGATCGCATTCTTCACAGCAGCCGGATTGGCATGGCCGTGAGCCATGGAGCCCATCAGCGTACCGTTGGTGTTGGCCTCGGCGAGATCCTTGATCGCCTTCTTGCCGCAGGCGTCGAAATCCGTGTCCGGAACGTCGGTACGAGCGGGAACTGAACCCTTGACGACGTTGAAGGCCGACTGGAAGGTCGGGCTTTCGATAGCCGAAGCCATCACAAGCTGGGCCGGAACCTTGTCGGCAGATACCTTGAACATCGCGAACTGGTCGGAGTTGAAGGTCACCGAGCCCTGCGTGCCCGGGAAACGCATGCAGACGAAGTCCTTGCCTGGCTCCTGCTTGGCCTTCAGGAATTCACCCTTTGCCCAGTCGCCCATGAACTGCAGCCCGGCCTTGCCTTCGATGACCATGCCGGAAGCAAGGTTCCAGTCGCGGCCAGAGAAGTTGTCGTCAACATAGGTGCGGAGCTTAGTCATGCGATCGAAGGCTTCCTTCATCTTGTCGCTGCCGAGCGTTTCCGGATCAAGATCAATGAAGGCCTTCTTGTAGAAGTCGTTGCCGAGCGAAAGGACAACGGCGTCGAAGATAGTCGCATCCTGCCACGGCTGACCGCCGTGGCCGATCGGCGTAATACCCTGTGCCTTGAACTTGTCGAGAAGAGCGACCAGCTCATCCCAGTTTGCCGGCTCCTTGCCGCCGGCCTTATCGAGGGCCGCCTTGTTGATCCAGACCCAGTTGGTCGAGTGCACGTTGACCGGTGCGGCGATCCAATGGCCGTCATATTTGGAAAAGTTCTGCAGAGCGGTCGGAACGACCTTGTCCCAGCCTTCCTTGGAAGCAATATCGTCGAGGTTGCCGAGGGCACCTTCCTTGGCCCAGTCGAGAATGTCGAAACCGAGCATCTGGACAGCGGTCGGCGGGTTGCCGGAGGTAACACGGGCACGCAGCACGGTCATTGCTTCGGTGCCGCCGCCACCCGCCACCGGCATGTCGGTCCAGGAGATGTCTTTGGACTCGAGGTCCTTCTTCAGAACGTCGAGAGCCGCGGCTTCGCCGCCGGACGTCCACCAATGCAGGACTTCCACGTTCTCGGCCGCGTAGGCTGCCGTACCTGCCATCATCACGGCAGCAACGGCTGCCGAGCCCAAAAACTTGCGCATGATATTCCTCCCGTTCGCAAGTAAAGCGGCGAGACCCTCCTCGTCCGCCGATGTCTCCCGCAGTCGAAGCGGCAAACATGCCCCGCAACTCTCCCAGTCGCGGTTGATAATTTAAAGCGTTATAAAACGAGCGGCGTCAAGTCTTTCTCGACTCGTGAGAAAAATCGGCCCTTATTGTATAAATTATTGAAAATATTTAACTTCGGCAGGCGCTTCCAGTGCCCGCTTAAAACGAGATTTCCCTTCGCCTGATTGCCGCACCCGGCAATATGGTAGCCAGCAGCGGCAGGTGATCCGAGGCCCGGCGCACGAGCGGTGTCGCGGTGACCGTCGCAGATGTCACGCCAATCCCGTCCGATACGAAAATATGGTCGATCCGCAGGATCGGCAGCCGGGAGGGATAGGTCGGGCGGGGACGCCGCGCGGCGAGCAGCTGCGTATCGCGGAAATGCCGCGCCAGCATTTTGTAAGCCGGCGATGACGGGACAGCATTGAGATCGCCGCAGATGATCGCGGGAGCCGCCTGGAATTTCTGGCTTCCAATCCATTCCCTGCCGAGCAGCGTCGTCACCTGCCGCATCCGATCGATGCCGCGCAGGCCAAGATGCGTATTCAGCAAGTTCAGATGAATTCCAGCCATTTCGATCTGCACCCATATCGCCCCGCGCATCTCGCCTACGGAGGGTAACGGCCCGGCTTTCATCAACCGGGTCGGCATGGCTGTCAGGATGGCATCGCCGTACTGCTCCTCCTCGACATGCAGCGCCGGATGAAAGTGGGCCTGCATCTTCAAGAGCGAAGCGATCGCATGTGCCTGGTCGATGCCGCCCGTGCGCTTGCGGCCGACATCCAGTTCCTGCAGCGCAATGATGTCCGCGCCGGTTTGCGCGATCACATCGGCGATGCGCGCTGGTTCGATCCGCCGGTCGGTGCCGATGCAGCTATGCACATTGTAGGTCAGGATTTTCAGCTCGCTGCCGGTCGATTCCGGCAGAACGGAGGAGAATGTGCTCATCCCGGGGGAACTTGCTTTCAGCCTGTTTCGTTCCATCTCCGGAACTCCAACGAAACGGGGCATTGATGTCCATCAAACGCGTGCTAATCAATCTGGCTCTCGTTTTCGGCCTGATGCTTGCGGCCTTTCTCCTCTACAGGGTCTTCAGCCGTTACACCTTGAGCGACGTCTTGGAATCGATCGGCACGATACCGGGAGCCCGCATTCTCGGGGGCCTCGGCTTTGCGGCCGCCTCCTACCTCTGCCTGACCGGCTTCGACTGGCTGGCGCTGCGCTACGCCGGCAGGCCGCTGAGCTATCCGAGGGCCGCCATTGCCTCGTTCACCAGCCTCTCGATCGGCCATAATCTTGGCTTTGCAGCGCTGAGCAGCGGCGCTGTGCGCTACCGCTTCTATTCTCGCTGGGGCTTGAATGCCGAAGAAGTTGCAAAGGTCATCCTGTTTTGCGGCGTGACCGTAGGCATCGGCCTTTCGGCCCTTGCGGGCATCGCCCTCATCATCAATCCGCAGGATGCCGCAAATCTCCTGAAACTCGGCCCGGCCAGTCTGTTCGCGCTTGGCTGCGCCTGTCTCAGTCTGCCCGTAGTCTATGTCATTCTGTCCGCCATCGTCCGCACGCCGCTGCATCTTTGGAAATGGTCTTTCGAAATGCCCCGCCTGAAGCTCGCATTGGGCCAGGTCGTCATCGGCACGGTGAATTTCATCTTCGTCGCAGCCTGCCTGCATCAGATGCTGGCCGTACAAGGCCAGGCGAGCTACGTGCAGACGGCCACGGCATACGTGCTCGCCAATATCGCTGTCCTCGTTACCCACGTACCTGGCGGTCTAGGCGTCATCGAGGCCACCGTCAGCTATGTCCTGCCCGGCGCCGCCTCGATAGGGGCACTGGTGGCCTTCAGGGTGATTTATTTTCTGATTCCGCTGCTGATCGGCCTGCCGGTCTTCGCGATCAGCGAAGTCGTCGTTCCGAAGCCAAAGCAGGTACCGTCAGAAGATCGCTCTCAACAGTCGGCTCATGCGCAGACGCAGCTTCTGTAGCGGCCGGTAAGGTCGCCGGGGGTCCACGAAAGCAGTTCCGATGATCGGCGATGTCTCGCCTCGCGCACCGATCGCAAAGTGGCGAAGGCCGCGCTTACGGGTGTTCAGCACGTCTATGGCGTTGAGCAAAGACCGCTTCGCCGTCTCCATGTCTCTGACAGCTTCGCTCGTCGCATCGAGATGCTCGGCAATCAGCCGGTGGCGAAACGACGTTATCGCCCGCCGGTGAGCAGCACTTTCCGCCTCGATCGCCAGGTCGCATTCCGTATCGAGTCCCTCCGAACGATTGTTGAGATTCGAAGAGCCGATGCGAATGAAACGGTCGTCGACGATGATAAGCTTCGAATGGATGCCAACCTCCTGCTCGCCCCCCTTCCCGTCCGGGACCACCGGGTACATCACGCGCAGCCGGTCATAGCGATCGATGCGCTTCAGCCTGCGGATCAGCCGGTCGCGGTTGCGGCCCATTGCCAGCTTTTCGATCAGTCCGTGTGAACTCTTCGTAACCAGAACAGCAATCTCCGGGCCATCTGCCTCCTTGAGGCGTTTCGCGATGACCCGCGCCACGCCGAAGGAGGCAAGATATTGGGTCTCGATATAGATGTATTTCCTTGCCGCATTAATGGCATCGCGCGTCAGCCGAAAGGCTTCAAACCGCCCGCGTTTGCCGATCCATCCTGGCTCGGTGAGGGCAATCGCCGCCGTCACATTCTCCATTTCCGGCGGGAGCGTATGCGGCCATGACACGCCGCCCTGCGGAGTTACTTCGACCAGCTTGCCGGTCGCCTGCTTCCACCGCCGGCGGCACACGTCGCCGATCAGCCGCGCAGCGCTGCCTGAGACCATCGACTGCATATCATGCACAGGATCGTATGGCACACCGTCCGGAGCCTTTCGAAGCGGATTGTCGGCCCGATGATCAGGCTCATCCCAGCGCCGGGCGGTCAAATCTACACCGCCGAGGAAACCGATGCTGTCATCGATGGAAACCAGTTTCTGATGGTGGCAGCCACGCAGAGGATGGCGCAGATCGAAACGCAGGCTGATCTGCGGATGTGTGGAGAAGCCGTTTTCCTTGAAAAGCTTCAAGGATTTGCCGGAATAGACCGGCCCCATGCCCCAGATCAATATCCGGATCTGCAGCCGCGGATTTTCATCGGCAAGCGCCAGCAGAAGTTCGCCGAGCGTTTCCGAGCTTTGATGTGGCCTCAGCCGGATATCGGGATTGAAATCCCAGCCGATGATCCAGATCGAATGTCTTGCCTGTCGCAGAACCTCATCAAGCGCTGCGAAATAGGCAGCGCCGTCAACCAGAAAAGCCGCCTTATCCGCTTTGCCAACTCGCCAGACGTTTCGTCCGTTGCGGATAATGCCGCCCGGAATGACCGGAAGAGCGGCGCGGCGCCGACGCGCGACCGTCGTGATATAATCAATTGCTTTTGTTGTCTTACGGCTATCGGATACGGCTCGAAAATCGGTCATTCGCTGTCCAGCGCCCTTGAATATTATGCGCTGGAAACGCCCGAAATACGCGGCTTGTTCCCGGATGGAGCAAAAGCACCGGTTGTTTATCTTAACATCTTCCCCCGCTTGAAAGCGGGGGATTTCCGAGGGGGCGCGAAGCTCCGCCGATCGTTATCGCTTCAACGGAGAGCCGCTGCCCTTCCTCCACGATCATAGACGCCGTGTTCCGACGCAGGATGTTGATTGCAGCATTGTGGTCGGCATGGGCGCGCAAGCCGCATTGGCAACAGCGGAAAGACGCTTGGCTTTCGCGGCTTTCCCTGTCCACGGCTGCGCAGGCCGAACAGGTCTGCGAGGTGTGGCGGGGATCGACCTTGCACAGGTATCCGCCCCGTTCTTCGAGCTTGTAGGCCAACACGGTTTCAAAGCCGTGCCAGCCTTGTTCGAGGATCGCCCGGTTCAGGCCCGCCTTCTGGCAGACGTTGGTTCCGGGCGCGTCCACGGTTCCCCTGGCGCTGCGCGTCATGTTGCGCGTGGCGAGGTCTTCCAGCACGACCGTTGCGAAGCGACGGGCGATATCAAGACTGGCCTTGTGCCGCCAATCCTGCCGGATGCGGGCAGCACGGGCCTGCAAGGCTGCAACGCGGCGGCGGGCCTTGGCGTGGCGACTCGACCCGCGCTTGCGCCGCGCCAGAACGCGCTGGGCCCGGCGCTTCCTGCGCTCGATCTCCGCAAGGCCGGCAGGCATCCACCAATGCTCCCCGGTCGAAAGCGTCAGCGTGTTCGCCACGCCCCGGTCGATCCCCACGGCGGGCAAATCGTTTTGCGGGACGGCATGGTCGATTTCGCAGGCGAAGGCGATGTGCCAGCCGTTCGCCGCCAGGCTCACCGTCACATTCATGGTCTTGCCACGCAGGCGCCGCGTGTCGCGGAACTTCACCCAGCCGATCTTGGGAAGGCGCGCGGCGGACCACTTGCCGTTCAGGTGCTTGACCTCGATCTCCCGCCCCTGAAAGCGGAAGGCGCCGTTCACGCCCTTCTTGCGGCGCGAGGGATATCCTGCGCGCCCGGCGAAGAAGTTGGCATACGCCTTATCCAGATCGCGCAGGGCCTGCTGCTGGGGCGTCACATGCACGGCGGCAATCCAGTCGAACGCGGCCCGCAGTGCGGTCAATTCCCGCGCCTGGGCGATGGAGTTCAAGCGGTTCCCGGTCTGCCGCCGGTAATGCCGCCACCAGTCCCTGCGCTGCTCCAGCGCCAGATTATAGACCAGCCGCACAACCCCCGCGAACTGCCGCAACAGGACTTCCTGTTCGGCGGTCGGAGCGAGCTTGTAGCGGAAAGCGCGGTGGATCATGTTACGATTCTATCAATTGCTCCAAGGAGCGCAACCGTGGATCGTACCGGCAGGCATGTCGTCTAGACGGCGAGGACGATCATGTTCACCTGCTGGTGCATTACCCTCCGAAGATCGCCCTGTCGAAGCTGGTCAACAGCCGCAACGGCGTATCCAGCCGACGTCTGCGCGAGAGCCGCCCGGAAATCACCGGGCGCTACCACAACGGCGTTTTGTGGTCGCCGTCCTCCTTTGCGGCAAGCTGTGGCGGCGCACCGCTCTCGGTGATCGCCGAATATGTCAAATCCCAGCGCGAAGTGGCCCAAGGCCGCTCTCGCGTTCCTCCCCGGCCTGAACGCCGGGGTATCCCGCGAAGTTCACGATGACATGCCGCCGCAATCTGCTCGACCGATGGAAGCCGTTAAATCCGCATTGCCGCCTGCAGGCATTTGACGCGTTGCTATGGCACCAGGGAGAAATCATCATGCGCCAATACTCAGCCTGTATCGAATGGCTGTTCGCCGAACCCGGTGACCGTTTCGAAGACCGCATCTACCGCGCCAGGAAGGCCGGTTTGCCGGCAATCGAGTTCTGGCGGTGGACGGACAAGGATCTCGGCGCGATTTGCGCTGCCCTCAAGCAGACCGGCCTCGCCGTATCCAGCATCGTGACAGAGCCGATGATTCCGTTGACAGATGCCACCAACAAGCAAAAGTGGCTTGAAGGACTGGCCGCGTCGGTAAAGGTCGCCCAGAGGCTCGCCGCTCCTATCCTCATTGCACAGGCAGGTGACAATCTCCCCGGCCGCTCGCGGCAGGAGCAGCGCCTTGCGCTGACGGCTGCGCTGCGCGCCGGCGCCGATGTCCTGAGGGGCACGGGTGTGCGCCTCGGCGTCGAGCCACTGAACACCCGCATCGACCATATCGGTTATTTTCTGGAATCCACCCGCGAAGGCCTCGACATCACTGACGAGATCGATCGCCCCGAAATCGGGATCGTCTACGATATCTACCATTCGGCCGTGATGGATGAGCGAACCGAGGACGTGATCGGCGACCGGATTTCGCGCGTGTTTCATGTACACGTCGCAGACCACCCGGGTCGCAACGAACCCGGCTCCGGTAGCATCGATCTGGCGCACCGCCTCAACTGGCTGTTTGAGAGAGGATACGCAGGACGCGTGGGACTGGAGTATCGGCCGCTTACGCAAGGCGTTATGGCGGTCAGAAATGCGATTGGCGTGCTTTGATAGAGATCCGCTGGCAAGCTGCGATGACGCCGCGCATATCGTAAGCATACGGGTCGCGGCGGCCATTGCAGGGCGGGCCGGAAGCCTCGTTTCTTCCGACCCGCCCCGATGACGATCAGTTCGACTGCCAGCTCTTGACCAGTTCGTCGTAATTGACCGTTACCGGCTTCTCTTTCTCGTTCTCGACCTTCAATTGCGGAGCGAGGTTGCCCTTTGCGACGGCATCCTTGTTCCAGTATTCGAGATCCTGCTCTTCGGCGAGCTTCGGGCCGACATCGCCCTGGACGCCGGCGCGTTCCAGGCGCTGCAGTACCTTTTCCTGCTCGGCGCAAAGCGAATCCATGGCTTCCTGGGGGGTCTTCGCGCCCGACGAAGCATCGCCGATCGCCTGCCACCAGAGTTGTGCGAGCTTCGGATAGTCCGGCACGTTGGTGCCCGTCGGCGACCACTGCACGCGGGCGGGCGAGCGATAGAACTCGACCAGACCGCCGAGCTTCGGAGCGCGTTCGGTGAAGCTCTTGTCACGAATGGTGGACTCGCGAATGAACGTCAGCCCGACGTGGCTCTTCTTCACGTCGACCGTCTTCGACGTGACGAACTGAGCATAGAGCCAGGCGGCCTTGGCACGATCGTCCGGGGTCGACTTCATCAGCGTCCAGGAGCCGGCATCCTGGTACCCGAGCTTCATGCCGTCCTTCCAGTAGACGCCGTGCGGCGACGGGGCGAAGCGCCACTTCGGCGTGCCGTCCTCGTTCACGACCGGCAGGCCCTGCTTCACGAAGTCGGCGGTGAAGGCCGTGTACGTAAACATCTGCTGGGCGATCTCACCCTGCGACGGAACCGGGCCAGATTCGGAGAAGGTCATGCCCTGGGCTGCCGCCGGAGCGTAGGCCTTCATCCAATCCAGATACTTCTGGATCGAATAGACGGCTGCAGGACCGTTGGTGTCGCCGCCGCGTGCGACGCAAGAGCCGACTGGACGCGAGTTCTCGTCTACCTTGATGCCCCATTCGTCAACCGGCTTGCCATTTGGAATGCCTTTGTCGCCGTTGCCGGCCATGGAGAGCCAGGCGTCGGTGAAGCGCCAGCCGAGCGACGGATCCTTCTTGCCGTAGTCCATGTGGCCATAGACCTTCTTACCACCGACCTCACGTCCGGTGAAGAATTCAGCGATGTCCTCATAGGCCGACCAGTTGACCGGCACGCCGAGGTCGTAGCCGTACTTCGCCTTGAAGTCTGCCTTGTTCTTCTCGTCGTTGAACCAGTCGTAGCGGAACCAGTAGAGGTTCGCGAACTGCTGGTCGGGCAGCTGATAGAGCTTGCCGTCCGGCGCCGTCGTGAAGGACTTGCCGATGAAGTCGTCGATGTCGAGGTTGGGATTGGTGACGTCCTTCCCCTCGTTCGCCATGAAGTCGGTCAGACTGCGTGCCTGCTGATAGCGCCAGTGCGTACCGATGAGGTCCGAGTCGTTGATGTAGGCGTCGTAGATGTTTTCGCCTGACTGCATCTGCGTCTGCAGTTTTTCAACGACGTCGCCTTCGCCGATCAGATCGTGGGCGATCTTGATGCCGGTGATGGCGGTAAAGGCTGGTGCCAGCACCTTCGATTCATATTCGTGCGTTGTGATCGTTTCGGAGACAACCTTGATGTCCATGCCGGCGAAAGGCTTTGCCGCATCGACGAACCACTGCATTTCCTTTTCCTGGTCCGCACGGGAAATCGTCGAGAGATCGCCGACTTCCTTGTCCAGAAAGGCTTTCGCCTCATCCATGCCGGCATAGGCGGAGCCCGCCATGGCCAGCAAGATGCCTGCTGTTGTCGCTAGTAAATGCCGTCGCATAATATCCTCCCAGGGTTTGCGATTGCAGTCTTCACGTCTCAGGCGGCCAGTCCCCCGGCCATCTGTATTACCCTGCCGTCACACGTAGCGGAACACGCCAATGGCGTAGACTACGGCGAGGGCAAGAGCCCACCACAGGTTGGGCCCGACAAGGCCCAGCCATGCGAGATGAATGAATGCTGCACCGAGCAGCGAAATGAAAAGCCGGTCACCGCGCGTCGTTTCGAAACGCAGCACGCCGACCCGCGGCGAGCCCCCCGGCGCGAAATATTCCCACACGCTCATGCCGATCAGCAGCACGAGGATCGTCAGGAAGAACAGTGCCGTGGGCAGCGTCCACGCCATCCAGGAAAAGTTCATATCAATCTCCCTCAAACGCGTCCAAGAGCAAAGCCCTTGGCGATATAGTTCCTGACGAAATAAATGACGAGCGCGCCCGGCACGATCGTCAGCACGCCGGCAGCAGCCAGCACGCCCCAATCCATGCCGGCCGCCGAAACGGTGCGCGTCATGATCGCCGAGATCGGCTTTGCAGCCGTGGTCGTCAGCGTGCGGGCAAGAAGCAGTTCGACCCACGAAAACATGAAGCAGAAGAAGGCTGCGACGCCGATCCCGCTTGCGATCAGCGGCATGAAGATCTTCACGAAGAAGCGCGGGAACGAATAGCCGTCGATATACGCAGTCTCGTCGATTTCCTTCGGCACACCCGACATGAAGCCTTCGAGGATCCACACCGCCAGCGGCACGTTGAAAAGGCAATGCGCCAGAGCAACGGCAACATGCGTGTCGATGAGGCCGAACGCCGAATAGAGCTGGAAGAAAGGAAGCGCGAAGACGGCCGGCGGTGCCATTCTGTTCGTCAGCAGCCAGAAAAACAGGTGTTTGTCGCCGAGAAACCGGTAGCGCGAGAAGGCGTAGGCCGCCGGGAGCGCTGCAAGCACCGAGATCACCGTGTTCATCACGACGTAGATGATGGAATTGATATAGCCATTGTACCAGGAGGGATCGGTGAAGATCACCCTGTAGTTCCTGAGTGTCGGGTTCTGCGGCCAGAGCGAGAATGCGCCGGTGATCTCGGCATTCTCCTTGAAGCTCATATTGATCAGCCAATAGATCGGCAGCAGCAGAAAGACGATATAGATCGTCGAGACGACCCAGGAGAAGTTGCCGGCGGGTTTGTATTTCATCGTGGTTTCCATGACCCTCTCCTCATGAATTCGCGTCGCTGCTGGTCATGACCGTGTAGAATATCCACGAGAGCAGCAGGATGATCAGGAAGTAGACGATCGACATGGCGGCTGCAGGTCCGAGGTCGAACTGGCCGACCGCCATCTTCACGAGATCGATGGAAAGGAATGTCGTGGAATTGCCCGGTCCGCCGCCGGTGACAACGAAGGGTTCGGTATAGATCATGAAGCTGTCCATGAAGCGCAGGAGCACCGCAATCAGCAGCACGCGCTTCATCTTCGGCAACTGGATATAGCGGAAGACGGACCAGCGCGAAGCGCCGTCTATCTTCGCAGCTTGATAGTACGCCTCCGGGATCGAAACGAGACCGGCATAGCAGAGCAGCACGACAAGGCTCGTCCAATGCCAAACATCCATGATGATGATCGTGATCCACGCATCGATAGGGTCGCGGACATAGTTGTAGTCGAGCCCCATCGCTTCCAGGCTGTGGCCGAGCAAGCCGATATCGACACGGCCGAAGACCTGCCAGATCGTGCCGACCACATTCCACGGGATGAGGAGGGGAAGCGACATCAGCACGAGGCAGACGGGAACGCCAATGCCTTTTTGGGGCATGTTGAGCGCGATGAAGATGCCAAGCGGGATTTCAAGCGCCAGGATGATGAAGGAGAACAGCAGGTTTCGCTGCAGGGCTTCCCAGAAGCGGTCGGAATGCAGGATGTCGTCGAACCAGTCGGTGCCGGCCCAAAAGAACTCGTTGTTGCCGAAGGTGTCCTGAACGGAATAGTTCACGACCGTCATCAGCGGAATGGCCGCCGAAAACGCGACGAGCAGCAATACCGGCAGGACGAGAAACCAGGCCTTGTTGTTCCAGGTCTTTTCCATGATCAGCCCTCCCTGCCGACCCGCCACGAACCGGCGTAGATGCTGATCGCATCCGGATCGAAGCTGACGCGCGCATCCGCTGGAATTTCCACATCTTCCCGCACGACGATGGCGATCGGCTGATCCGCAAACCGCGCGCGAACGATCTTTTGCCTGCCGATATCCTCGACCTTCGAAATCGAGACGGGCATGCCTTCACGGCCGAGGCGGATGAATTCGGGACGGATGCCAAGTTCGATCTTGGCCGCACCATTCGTTTTCGGCGCGTAGCCGAGATTGATCGTCTCACTGCCAATCTTGACGGTATTGCCGGCAACTTCCGCCGGCATGACATTCATCCCCGGCGAGCCAATGAAATAACCCACAAACGTGTGGCTCGGGCGTTCGAATAGTTCCGCCGGCGTGCCGATCTGCACGATTTCTCCCTCATACATGACGACGACCTTCTCGGCGAAGGTCAGCGCCTCCGTCTGGTCGTGGGTCACATAGACCATCGTGAAACCGAACTGCTTGTGCAGCCGCTTCAGCTGCGACCGCAGCACCCATTTCATGTGCGGATCGATAACGGTCAGCGGTTCATCGAAGAGAATGGCGTTGACGTCGTTTCGCACCAGACCGCGGCCAAGCGAAATTTTCTGTTTCTGATCGGCCGTAAGCCGTTGCGCCTTGCGCTTGGCCCAGTCCGCAAGATCGATCATCTCGAGAATTTCGCGAACGCGCCGATCGACGTCGGCCTCCGAGACACCCCGGTTGCGAAGCGGAAAAGCGAGATTGTCGTAGACCGTCATCGTGTCGTAGATGACGGGGAACTGGAAGACCTGCGCGATGTTGCGGGCTTGCGTCGATAGCATCGTTACGTCCTGGCCGCCGAACAGGATGCGCCCGTGCGAAGGCTGCAGCAGACCGGAGATGATGTTGAGAAGCGTTGTCTTTCCGCATCCTGACGGACCAAGAAGCGCATATGCGCCGCCGTCGGTCCACTCATGATCGACTTCCTTCAGGGCATAGTCCTTGTCCGTCTTCGGATTGGGTCCGTAGGCGTGGCGGATATGGTCGAGCGTGA
Source organism: Rhizobium sp. CC1099 (assembly GCF_029714385.1). Taxonomy (NCBI): domain Bacteria; kingdom Pseudomonadati; phylum Pseudomonadota; class Alphaproteobacteria; order Hyphomicrobiales; family Rhizobiaceae; genus Rhizobium; species Rhizobium sp. CC1099. The sequence goes on from NZ_CP121641.1 coordinate 3,402,886, forward strand.
TCCGTGCCATTCTGTCCCCCTATGCCGCTAGCCGCGTGGCGGCGATGGCGCGGCCGTTCTCGCCGAACGCCATCAGATGACGCGTGTCCAGGAACACGTCGACATCCGTATCCGGCTCGATATCATGAATGCCGTGCGCTAGCATAACCCAGCGCACCCCTTCGTAATCCAGATGCACGAAGCTCTCGGAGCCGGTGATTTCGGAAATCTGCGTTCTGGCGCGAAGCTTGGGCGCATCAGCGGTCTGTGGTTCCAGCGCAAGATGATGCGGATGAAACGCGATGGTGACCGGACCGTCCGCGATTGCCGCAAGATGTGCCGGCACCGGAATACCGATTAGGCCATTATGCTGAAAGCTCGCGCCTGCTTTCCAAACCGAAATGAAATTCAGCGGTGGGTCGGCAAAGGTCTTGGCCGTCACCAGATCGGCTGGCCGGCGATAGACGGAAATCGTCGGACCGAATTGCGTCACGCTTCCCTGATCGAGGGTCGCGGTATTGCCGCCGAGCAGCAAGGCTTCCGAAGGTTCCGTCGTCGCATAGACGAAAATCGCGCCCGACTGGGAAAATATCCTCGGCAGTTCCTGGCGCAGTTCCTCGCGCAGCTTGTAGTCGAGATTGGCAAGCGGTTCGTCGAGCAGCACCAGACCTGCATTCTTGACAAGGGCGCGCGCAAGCGCGGTCCGCTGCTGCTGCCCGCCCGACAGGTTGAGCGGAGTACGCTCGAGATAAGGTGTCAGCTTCAGGAGTTCTGCCGCCTTGCGCACTTCCACATCGATCGCCTTCGCGTCCCGGCCAGCGATCCTGAGCGGCGAGGCGATATTCTCATAGACGGTAAATGCGGGGTAATTGATGAATTGCTGGTAGACCATCGCGACATTGCGCTTCTGCACCGGCACGCCGGTCACATCGGCGCCATCGAAATGGATGGAGCCGCTGGTTGGACGGTCAAGTCCAGCCATGAGGCGCATCAACGACGTCTTGCCGGAAAGCGTCGGTCCCAGCAGGACGTTCAGCGTACCCCTTTCAAGTGTCAGATCGGTCGGGTGAATATGGTATTCACCACCCACCATCTTAGCGGCATTCCGCAATTCAAGCATTCCGGTTCCCGTGCCTCCTCACGACGGGGACGACATGGCGCTTCATCCCGCAAGTTGCGCAGGGATCGCGGCCATGTACTCCTCCAATTTCTGTACTTCATCCAATTGCAGATATAGCCCGTTCTTGGTCCTTCGCCACAGGATGTCTTGAGCGGTGACGGCCCATTCGTTGCGGACGAGATAGCGGACCTCGGCCTCGTAGAGATCGGAACCGAAGCAGTGGCCGAGATCGGCGATAGATTTAGCCTCTGCGAGCAGGCTTGCGGCGCGCGTGCCGTAGCGGCGCACCAGCCGGCGGGCATGGGCCTCGGCAAGGAACGGATAGTCCGCTTTCAGCTTGCTCACCTCGGCCGCATAGCCCTTGACCGGGAAATCGCCGCCTGGCAGATGGCTCCTCGCCGTCCACGGGCCGCCCTTCTTGCCGATCGCCTCGCCGATCTTTTCCAGCGCATGCTCCGACAGCCGCCGGTAGGTGGTCAGCTTGCCGCCGAAGACATTGAGCAGCGGCGCCTCGCCACCTTTGCCTTCGAGCTGCAGCACATAGTCGCGCGTCGCCTCCTGTGCCTTCGAGGCGCCGTCGTCATAGAGCGGCCGCACCGCCGAATAGCTCCAGACGATGTCGTCCGGGGTCACCGGCGCGTTGAAATATTCGCTGGCGGCGGCGCAGAGATAGCCGGTCTCCTCCGCAGAGATGCGCACGTCCTTGGGATCGCCGCTATAGTCGCGGTCGGTGGTGCCGATCAGCGTGAAGTCGTCCTCGTAGGGGATGGCGAAGATGATGCGGTTGTCGGGGTTCTGGAAGAAATAGGCGCGCGGCCCCTCGAACTTCTTCTTGACGACGATGTGGCTGCCCTGCACCAAGCGCACATGGCGGGCCTCGGTCTCGCCAAGGGCTGCACGCAGCACCTGGTCGACCCAGGGACCGGCGGCATTGACCAGCATGCGGGCCTGATGCCGGCGCCTTTCGCCGGTCAGCATATCGCAGCTGTCGATTTCCCACAGGCCGTTGTCGCGCCGCGCCGCCACCACCTTGGTGCGCGGCATGATCAGCGCACCGCGGTCGGCGGCATCGCGGGCGTTGAGCACCACCAGCCGGGCATCGTCGACCCAGCCGTCGGAATATTCGAAGGCCTTGGCAAACACCGGCTTCAGCGGCCGGCCCGCCGGATCGCGGCGCAGGTTCAGCACGGCGGTCGGCGGCAAAAGCCTGCGGCCGCCAAGATGGTCGTAGAAAAACAGCCCCAGCCTGATCAGCCAGGCCGGCCGGATGCCGCCCTTGTGATAGGGCAGCACGAAGCGCAGCGGCCAGATGATGTGCGGCGCCATCGCCCACAGCACCTCGCGCTCCATCAGCGATTCGCGCACCAGCCGGAACTCGTAATGCTCCAGATAGCGCAAGCCCCCATGGATTAGCTTCGTCGCCCCAGACGACGTGCCAGAGGCAAAGTCGCCCATCTCCGCCAGCGCCACCGAATAGCCGCGTCCAGCAGCATCCCGGCAAATGCCGCAGCCGTTGATCCCGCCGCCAATCACGAAAAGGTCGTGATGTGTTTGGCCCACTTTACCCCTCCCCGTGCGCCGTCGTCGATTTGCGCAACAGCACAAATCGAAAGTTTCTGAAGTAAAAACGAAAACCATTCGCGTGTCAAACGAATGTTTCTCGCATCAAGGCAGGATAAGAAAAAGCCGCTACCCGATTGGGTAGCGGCGCATTATGAAGCGGATGAGAGTGTAGGAAACCCGGCATGAACCAGGCTGATTTCCTAGCCCTCCAGCCACTTTACCTGTTCGAGCGTAAGCTCGATGTCGAGGGCCGAAAGACTATCTTCCAGTTCGGCGATCGTGCGCGGGCCGATCAGCGGAATGACTGGGAACGGCTGGGCGATCACATAGGCGAGCGCGATATGGATCGGGTTTCGGCCGAGCTTATTTGCCAGTTCATTCGCGCGGTCGCGGCGTCCGAAATTGCGATCGGAATACCAGCAGCGGACGATTTCCTCATCGTCGTGCTTGTCGCGTCCTGCCCGGTCGGTGAAGAAGCCGCGGCCCTGGCTGGACCATGCGAAGTTCGGAATCTGCTGTTCGTTCAGCCATTTCTTCCATTCGTCGTCCGAGGCCGCGACGCATCCAGCCCAGATCGGATCGAGCATTTCGGCCAGCGAAAAGTTATTGGAAAGCGCCGCAGGCGCTTTCTTGCCGGTCTTTGCCGCATAGGCCATTGCCTCGTCCATCCGCTCACGGGTCCAGTTCGAGCCGCCGAAAATCCCGCGGATGCGGCCGCGATTGACTTCGGCATCCATGGCATCGACGAACTCTCCCACCGGAATACCGGTATTGTCCCGATGCATGAAGTAGATGTCGACATAGTCCGTCTTCAACCGCTCGAGCGACTGATCGAGTTGCTTGGCGATCATGTCCGGGTAGCAGAGCGGCGAATGCGCCCCCTTGCCGATCAGCACGATCTCGTCACGCGAAACATTGCGGCTCGTGTGCCAATCGCCGAAGATACTCTCCGTCTTGCCGCTTCCGTAAACATAGGCCGTGTCGAAGACGTTGCCGCCCGCCTCGTAGAAGGCATCGAGCGTCAGCGAGGCGGCCGCAAAGTCCGGAAAGAACTCGAATCCAAGCGTTACGACGGAGGCCTGTTTAGAGATGCCCGGTATCTGGCGCTGCGGAATGCTGCCGCCAGGCCGGACTGCTCCGCCCGCAATATTCGTGGTTCGTTTTGACGCCTTCTCGACACCATATTCGAGGCCGACAGAGGCCCGCCATTTGTCGAGAACGCGAAGATTGCCGGTGGAATCGGCCCAACTCATGCCCGGCGAAGCGAATTCCTTCTCGCCGGCGCGGATTGCATCTCCAGCCGCATCGACTTCGAAGGAATAGAGCCAGCGGTCTTCCTTGACCTCGATCGTTTCCTGCTCGGCTCCCTTGAAAATCTCGATCGTGCCAACGCCGCCCTTGTGACCTGAGGCGAACCAGAAATCCTTGACCTCGATGCGGCCTTCGGAGCCGATGACGCGAAGCGTATTGTCCTGCTGGGCCATGATGGAGCAGGAGACTTCGGCAATGATGCCGTTTTGGAATTTCAAGACGGCGGAGGCCCATTCGTCTACGCCGGACTGTCCGAGGTGCGCCACGCCAAAAACCTTCTCCGGCTCGAGGAACGGCTTGCCTTCAACCGCGCCGGCGATCAGCCGCGCCATCGAGACGGGGTAGCCACCGACATCCAGAATGCCGCCGCCCGCCGTATCGTTGGCGAACAATCGATGCTCGGGCTTGAAGCCGCCCATGTTGAAACCGAAGCTTGAGCGGATGATGCGCACCGTGCCGATCACGCCGCTTTTCACCAGTTCGACGATCTTCGCCGTCTGGGGATGCAGGCGGTACATGAAGCCCTCGCCAGCAAAGACACCGGCCTTGCGCGCTTCATGGTAGATCGCATCCGCATCGAAGGCCGAAAGCGCAATCGGCTTTTCCACCAGCACATGCTTGCCAGCGCGAATCGCCTTGATCGCCCACTCGGCATGACCGGTATGCGGGGTGGCTATATAGACGGCGTCGATCTCCGGATCGGTCAGCAGCGCGTCATAGCCTTTAACGATGCGGGCGCCGGGAAAGCCATCGCCAAGGCCGGGCTTTTCCGGATTGCGGCTCGCGATCGCCACCAGTTTACCCGTACGCGAATGGGCAATGCCGTCTGCAAAGGTGCGGGCGATGGTGCCGGGGCCGATGATGCCCCAGCGGATCGGTTGCTCTGAACTCATGACTATTCCTCTTTCGTATCTTCGTCTTGGGAGCGGATTTCGTCAGCGCAAGCGATAGCCTGCGCTGTCGAACAGGAAGGTGCGTTTTGCCGATAGCGCGACGGTGAGCGTGTCGCGATCAGCTGCAGAACGGGATTCCGGACGTTCGATGATGAGTGGCTGGCCGCCCGCAGCGGTCGCATAGATGTAGCTGGTATTGCCGAGGTGTTCGGCAACATCGACCGCGACAGTGAGGTCGGCGTCGCCACTGCCCTGGTCGGCAAAATGCTCGGGCCGCACGCCGAGCGTTACTTGTGCCCCTTTTTCGGTTGCCGCCAAAACCGGCAGCGTCAGGCGGACGTTCCTGTCGCCCGCCAAGGCGACTGTCACGTTCGATGCATCGCGTTCAACAACCTCTGCCGCCAGAAAATTCATCTTCGGCGAACCGACGAAACCGGCGACGAACTGGTTAGCCGGATCGTCGTAGAGATCGAGCGGCGCGCCGATCTGCTCGATGTTGCCGGCACGCAGCACGACGATTTTGTCGGCAAGCGTCATTGCCTCCGTCTGATCGTGCGTGACATAGATCATCGTCGCGCCGAGCTGCTTGTGCAGCCTGGAGATTTCCACCCGCATCTGCACGCGCAGTTCTGCATCGAGGTTCGAGAGCGGTTCGTCGAAGAGGAAGACCTCGGGCTCGCGAACGATGGCGCGGCCGATCGCAACACGCTGGCGCTGGCCACCGGAGAGTTGCTTGGGGCGGCGTTCCATCAATTCCTTGATCTGCAGGATCTCGGCGGCGTGGCGCACCCGTTTCTCGGTATCCTCTTTCGGGTTGCCGTTCATGCGCAGGCCGAAAGAGAGGTTGTCTGCTACCGTCATATGCGGGTAGAGCGCATAGGACTGGAAAACCATGGCGATGCCGCGGTCGGCGGGCTCGACATTGTTGACGACCCTGCCGCCGATCGTGATCTCGCCCTCCGAGATATCTTCGAGGCCGGCGATCATCCTAAGCAGGGTGGATTTTCCACAGCCCGAAGGGCCGACGAAGACGACGAACTCGCCGTCCTTCACGTCGAGATTGGCGCCATGGATCACGCCGAAGGCGCCAAAGCGTTTTACAACATTCCTGAGTGAAAGCTCCGCCATGCGGCCTCCCCTATTATTTGATTGCACCGGCCGCGATGCCGGCGATGAAGTGGCGCTGCAACAGCACGAAGACGACGAGGATCGGCGCGGTCAGCAACATCGCACCCGCCATGATGCCGCCCCAGGAGACCTTGGTGAGGCCGATCAGCGTTCCAAGAGCTACCGGCGCCGTCATCATTCCGGGCCTGGAATTGATGAGCAGCGGCCAGAGATAGTTGTTCCAGGATGCCAGGAAGAGAATAATCGAGAGCGCCGCCATTGTCGGACGGGCAAGCGGCAAGGCGATGCGCAGGAAGATCTGCCACTCCTTGACGCCTTCGACGCGGGCGGCATCGAAGAGCTCGTTCGGCATCATCGAGAAGGACTGGCGCATGAAGAGCACGCCCAGCGAATTGAAGAGCGGCGGGACGATCAGCGCCACCCAGGTATTCGCCAGCTTGAATTCACGCGCCACCATGATGAATTGCGGGATCACGACGACGGCGAAAGGCAGGGTGATCGTGCCGAGAATGATGGCTGTGACGACGGAGCGACCGGCGAATCGATAGCGGGCAAGCGCCCAGCCGGCCATCGATGTCAGGAGCACCGACAAGAAGGTGTAGATGACCGCGACGGTGATCGAGATGAACATCGCCCGGAGAAAATTCGTATCGGCCTCCAGGTTCCTGAAATTCTCAACGAAATTCGTCGACGGCCAGAGCACGATGTCCGGGCTGAAGATGCCATTGTCCGGCATGGTCGAGAAGACGAACATCATCCAGAGCGGAAAGAGCCAGATGATGGCAAGCGGCGTCAGCACGATATGCAGCGCAATCTTGCGCATCAAGAGGGACTGCGACTTGGACCTCGACTTCATTTCGGCTCCCTCCCCACCCAGAGATTGAAAAGCGAAATCGCAATCGCCAATGCGGCTATCGTGTAAGCGATCGCCGACGCGTAGCCGAAATTTAGCGATGTGAAGCCCTGCCGGTAAAGAAGCAGGCCGAGCGTTTCCGTGCCCCCGCCCGGGCCGCCGCGATTGGTAATGAGGAAGGGTTCGGTGAAAAGCTGCATCGTGCCGATCACCGACAGCACCACGCAGAAGAGGACGATCGGCTTCAGGAGCGGCAGGGTGATGTGAAAGAACTGCTGTACCTTGCTGACGCGATCGAGCGTCGCAGCCTCGTAGACATCCTCGGGGATCGACTGCAAGCCGGCTAAGATGATGATCGCGTTATAGCCGGCCCAGCGCCAGGTAACGGCGATTATGACGAGGGCCATCGCCGCGTTCGCATTGTCGAACCAGGAAACGGGAGCGATGCCGACCGAACCGATCAGCTTGTTGACGATGCCGAAGTCGATGCTGAACATCAGCCGGAAGACGGCGGCATAGGCGACCTCGCCGACGACGACGGGCGCGAAGAAGGCGAAGCGGAAAAGAGGCCGCGCCTTCAGCAGCGGCGAATTTAAGAGCACCGCCATGACGGTTGCAAGCGCAATCATCACCGGTACCTGGATGACCAGGATGATCAGCGTGTTGTAGAGCGCGTTATAGAAAGCCGGGTCGCCGAAAAGGCGCCCCCAATTCGACGCAAGGCTGAATTTCCAGGGATTGACGCGCGTATTCTGGAACGAAATCAAGAACGAGTTGATGATCGGCCAGACCCAGAAGGTCGCGAAGACCAGCAGATAGGGCGCAAGGAACGCATAGGCGCTCCGGGTCCTGAACGGCATTTATTTCCTCCTCACAAGCGAAACGAGCCACCTTGTAGGTGAATGCCGGGCGCGCACCAGGCGCCCGGCCGGTTGCTCATTCTGCGATCGGAAGGCCGGTCGCCGAGGCGATCTGGTTGGCCGCATCGTCAAGTGCAGCTTTCGCATCCGGATAACCGCCCGCGAAATACTTCGTCTGCGCTGCCTTGTAGATCGCGTCCGCATCGCTCTGAAACGCCGTCCCGCGGCTCGGCACGATCTTCGGCAGCGTCGAAAGGATATCTGCCCAGACCTTCTGCCCGCCCCAGTAAGGCAGCGGCTCGTTGACGAAAGGATCCTGGACCGCCGACAGCAGCGAAGGGACGAGGCCGAAGGACTTCAGCATCGTGACCTGGCCCTCATTGGTTGCCAGCGCATAGTTCAGATAGGCCCAGGCCGCTTCCTTGTTTTCGGAATTGGCGTTGATGGCGAGCGACGAACCGCCGAGGTTTGCGGCATGCGGGCCGTCAGCCGTGAGGCTCGGCATCATGTAGACGCCCCATTTGCCGGAAAGGTCCGGCGAGCCTGAGCGTATCGTGCCCTCGTACCAGCCGCCATACATCTGGCTTGCGACCTTGCCGGCGGTATTGGCCTGGATTTTCTGGTCCCAGATGGCGGCTGTCAGCGTACCGGCGTCCTTCATCTGCTTGACCTTTTCGAGGGTCGCGACGCAGGCCGGCCGGTTGATCGTGATCGTCTGGCCGTCGGTGGAGAAATAGCCGCAGCCCTGCTCGTTGGCGATCATCCGGAACCATTCGCTATCGCCGTTGAAATCGGCCTGGGCCATGACGACGCCGGGATTGGCTTCGGAAATCTTCTTACCGGCGGCGATGAAATCGTCCCAATTCTTGATCGTTGCCGGATCGACGCCGGCCTTTTCATAGAAATCGCGGCGGTAAAAGACGGCGACCGGGCCGGAATCCCACGGCATCGCATAGGCGACGTCATCCACCTCCAGCTCGGTGCGTTTGAAGTCCGGGAATTTCGCCTGGATTTCCGCCGTATAGCCGAGATCCTTCAGGTTGGCGAAGCAGTCCGGGAAGCGGTTCCAGAAGATTTCCGCCTCGAAATTTTCGATCGTCACGATGTCCGGCAGGCCGTCGCCGCCGGCTGCGCAGCCGGCAAGAGTCTTGTCGAAGACTTGGCTGTTCCCGAGGTCTTCGACCGTGACCTTGATATCGGGATATTGCTTGTTGAAGCCTTCGAGCGTGGATTTCAGCGCCGATGCCGCGACGTTCCAGCTCCAGATGGTGAGATTGCCCGACTGCGCGAATGCGGAACCGGAAGAAAGCAGTGCGACCGCGGCGGTCGCACCGATAAGTTTGAAGCGCATTGAAAATCCTCCCTTTTCAATTGCCGTCCTTTAGCGAACGTGGCTAAGTTATCTGTAAGGGAGCCGCTGTCTCCTAAAAAGGGAATATCAATTTGGCGGAAAGTAAGGTTGCCAGCAGAGCCATCTATCAACCGGGCGCAAGCAGCATCGAAGGCTCGCCGACAGAGCTGCAGCTGTTTCATGCCCATCCACCGGTGATGGCGATGCCGCACTGGCATGCGCAGGTGGAGGTGAATTACATCATGCGGGGCACTGTGCATTACCGCATGAACGATCACGAAATGACGCTCAAGGCTGGCGACATGTGCCTCTTCTGGGGCGGCCAGCCGCATCAGATGGATGAATCCTCGGAAGATTCGCTCTACGCAGGTGCCCATTTGCCGCTTGTCTATTTCTTCCGTCTCCGCCTTCCCGCTGAAATCTCCAGCCGCCTGATGAAGGGCTCGACGCTGTTGACGTCTGCCACCGATGCCGCGGACAAAGAGAACTTTTCCCGCTGGTTCCGCTACGCGAATTCGGGCAATCCGGCAAAGGCGCAGCATGCCGTCGACGAGTTGCTGCTCCGTATCGAGCGCATCGCATTCGAACCCTATTCGATGACGGTCGTCGGCTACGGTGGAACGGAGGCCGATCAGCCCCATGCGCAACCGTCACGCAGCATAGTCAGGATGTGCGATTTCATCGCCGCCAATTTCATGGAGGACATCGACACCGTCGATATCGCCCGGGCGGCGGACCTGCATCCGAAATATGCAATGAACGTCTTCAAGAAATCGACTGGAATGACGCTCAGCAAATATCTCAATCTGCTGCGCCTCTCCCGCGCCCAGGCATTGCTGATGGCCGACGATACCAATGTGCTTCAGGTGGCGATGGACAGCGGTTTCGGCTCCATCAGCGCCTTCAACAAATCCTTCCGCCACATCGCCGGCATGTCTCCCTCGGACTTCCGAAGAGACATTCGCCTCGCCACATCCAGCGGCGCACCGGCAAGCTAGACTGGTTCCCGTCCATAAACGTTAAACTTCTAAAACGGTGTGAAGAATCACGATATTGCCGGGCGTAAAGCCCGGCTGCTTCAGGTACACCTTTAGGTCAAACTACTGATTCTAAAGACAAACCCGCAACCGCCGGGCAGCCGAGAATGCGCCAAGAACGCACCGTCCAGGCCAGTGTATTCGAGCTCTTTCGCCGAACAGGAGATCGGTCGTGAATTGAAGGCGATGTCGCAATGGTCGGATGAGCATCGCGATCTGCCCGGGCTGGTGACGCGGGAACTACGCCCGGCATGGTCTCAAGGAGACCACCCATTGGGGGATGTCGGCCGAGGCAGTGCCGCGCTGCGCATTGCTCAAGCATCGCCAGTTGAGTTGTCAGGAGTTGGCGTTCCATGTGGAAGTGTCCGCCCCGTTCCATGTGGAAGTGTCCGCCCCGTTCCGGGCTTTTGCCCGACAGCCGTGGGGCGGAGCCCGAGGAAGTCTGTCCTACACAAGACGATCAGCGCGATCCGGCCGCAAACCCTTGAAGAGATCAACCGGGTGCTGCTGGCTCGTGGAGGTCTCAACCGGCATGCCGGGATAGATCTGACCCGCCTTGAGCCAACCCTGAACCATCCCCGGCCCGCGCCAGGCCAGATCAGCGAGACCCGGATTGCGAGCGCCCAGCCATAGGAGCAATATAAGGAACACATAATATTCATCTGGCCGTCTGGGGAACTCGGCGATCATGTTACGGAATCACTTAATCCTCGCCGTCGCCGGCGTCGTTCTCGTTTTAAGTCTAGTCCTGGCCGGTCTATGGATCTGGACGGGAAACGTCATCGTCTCGATCATGTCCGAGCGCCTGATCCGAGAGGTGACGCATGCTGTGCATCGCGACGTCGGTCATTTGGTGCGCGGCGCCGACAAAGCGGTTTCCCGGTTGGCCAATGGTCTTGTTCGTCACGACCTATCGCCCGGCGACCCAGATGCTGTCGCACAGGAGCTCCATGCATTGCTGGCCGAGGAACCCGATGTCGACTGGATGTTTTTCGGCAACGAGGCCGGCGGGATGGTTTCGGTCGGGCGATTGGCAGATTCAAGCGTCGTGTTTCTGATCACCGATAAGTTTCGCGCAGGCGTCGTGCGCGAGTTCGAAGCACTGCCAAGCGGCAGGATCGGCCGATTGCGGAAGTCGGAAGGCGCGATCGATGCACGCCGGCGGATTTGGTACGCGCAGGCCAAGGAGACGGGCAAGCGATACTGGACCGAGCCCTATCTCGGTGTGGCCGAGCCGATCTTGGGCATCTCGCTCTCCGTCCCGGTCTTCAACAAGAACCGCAACTTCGTCGGGGTGTGCGGGATCGATCTCATCCTCACTCAGCTTTCCAGGTTCTTGCAGACGCTCGAAATCGGCGACAACGGCAGGGCCTTCATCATCGATGCCACCGGACATTTGATTGGCGCGTCGGGAGGAGTATCACCCGTCACCATCGGCGCCGACGGCGGGCACCTGCGCCTGCAGGCATCAGAGGCGACCGATCCCATCGTTCGCGAAACCGCCCGCTACCTTCGTCGGTACCCTGGCATCGCCGGGTCCTCGTCACCCGGACCGCACGTGTTTTCCTTCAGTGACCCCGAGGGCGGCAGGATCTATGCGGCGGTCGATCGCGCCGCTGTCCCCGGCGCACTTAACTGGACCATCATCTCAGCGGTGCCAGCTTCGGATTTCCTGATGCCTGTATATCGTGCGGCCTATCTCTCGATAGGCGTCGGAACGGTCATCGTCGCTGTCTTCGGGGTCCTCGGACTAGGGCTGGTCGGTCGCACGTTGCGGCCGCTGACTGCCTTGACGCAGGCGGCGCACGCGATTGCAAACGGCGAATGGCGAGACGTGCCCAAGGTTCGTCGAAACGATGAGGTCGGCCTGCTTGCCCAGGCGTTCGCTCTCATGACCTTCCGTCTCAAGGAGACATTGGAGGGCCTGCGTCGAAGCGAGGCCAACTTCGCAGAAGCGCAACACGTTGCCCATGTCGGCTATTGGGAACGTGACCTCGGCACAGACTGTCTTACCTGGTCAGACGAGACATACCGCATCTTTGGGCTGACGCCGCGCGCAGACACGGTGGTCAGTCTTGCCGAAGCGGTTGAGCGGATCCATCCAGAGGATCAGTCGAGCTGGAGCAAGGCCGCGGCAGAGGCCGTGCGTGGCGAATCTCGCTACGACTTGGAGTACCGCATCGTCCGGCCCAGCGGCGAGCTGCGCATCGTTCACAGCCAGGGCGATCTAACAAGGGACGCGTCGGGACGGCCGCACAGCATGTTTGGTACGATCCAGGACGTTACCGAGCGCAAGCGGGTGGAAGAAGCGCTGCGGGACAGCGAGGAGCAGTGGAGAGCCGTATTCGAGAACAATCCGACGATGTACTTCATGGTGGACGCGAGTGGCACCGTCGTGTCTGTGAATCCCTTTGGGGCGGAGCAGCTTGGGTACACGGTCGACGAACTGGTCAACCGACCCGTACAGGACATCTTTCACGAGGCAGACCGAGAAACCGTCCAGAGGCATGCGGCCGCCTGTCTCGAACATCTCGGCCGAGCCATGAGCTGGGAACTGCGCAAGATACGCAAGGACGGCTCGATGCTCTGGGTCCGCGAGACGGCCCGAGCGATGGTGATCAAGAAGCGACCTGTCATCCTGATCGTGTGCGAGGACATCACCGAGCGCAAGCGCGCCGAAGAGGCCGCCCGGCGGAGTGAAGAAGAGCTTCGCGAGGTCATCGAGACAGTTCCGGCGATGGTGTGGACCGCCTTGCCCGACGGCCGTGTCGATTTCATCAATCGGCGTTGGCAGGAGTTCACAGGCTTGTCCCTGGACGCAACGGCAAGAGCGAGCTGGGGCGCTGAAGCCCGATTTCACCCCGACGACCTCGAGCAGTATATGTCCAGTTGGCGTGCCTCCTTGACCACGGGCCACCCGTTCGAGGTTGAGGTGCGGATCCGTCGGGCGGCCGACGGCGAATATCGCTGGTGGTTTGAAAATGCCGTGCCGCTGCACGATGAGCACGGAAACATTCTCAAATGGTATGGGTTTCTCGTCGACATTGAAGATCGCAAGCGGGCCGAGGAGGCCCTGCAGAAGGCGCAGGCCGAGCTCGCGCATGTCGCGCGCGTGACGACGATGGGCGCCCTGACCTCCTCCATCGCCCACGAGGTTAACCAGCCGCTCGCCGCCGTGGTCGCCAACGCCAACGCCGCCCTGCATTGGCTCGCCAGCCAGCCCCCCAACCTCGACGAGGCGCGGGAGACGGTGACGCGCATCGTCCGTGACGGGCACCGGGCCGGCGAAGTCATCGGCCGGGTGCGCGCGCTCCTGAAGAAGACAGCCACTGTCACGGCGCAGGTGGACCTGAACGGCCTCGTCGAAGATTCGGTAGCCCTCGTCCAAGGTGAGGTACGCCGCCATCGGATCCTGCTACGGACCGAGTTGGCTAACGACCTCCCGCGCGTTGCGGGCGACCGGGTGCAGTTGCAGCAGGTAATCCTAAACCTGGTGATGAACGGCGTCGAGGCGATGAAGACGATCGCGGACCGGCCACGCAAGCTGCTGATCAGGTCCCTACTCGACGCATCCGGGGCCGTGCTGGTCGAAGTGCAGGACACCGGCGTCGGATTGGAACCGCAGAGTATGGAGCGGGTGTTCGAGGCGTTTTACACGACGAAGGCAGAGGGTCTGGGCATGGGCTTGGCCATCTGCCGGTCGATCATCGAGGCGCACGGGGGGCGGCTGTGGGCCAGGCCGAATGAGCCTTGGGGAGCTGTGTTTCAATTCACCCTGCCTTCAGCCCCGGACGAGAGCGCTCCTGGCGAGCACCCCGGCCTAACGCCGGCAGTGTGAGGTGGCGGGTCCTGGCGACACCTCATGCATCACCTTCGACGTGCAGCCTGGCGTCTGCAGCCCCTCATCAATCATTGTCGCCGTCGCTACGGCGCGCTAGCGCAGAACGGATGCACTTCAGCAGATCCTGCTCGCCAAACGGCTTTGCCAGATAGCCGACAATGTCCGGACCCAACCCACGCGCGTGCACATTCTCGTTCGGATAGGCAGTGATCAGAACGGTCGGAATGCTCTCGCCCAACGCAACGAGGCTGCGGTGCAGATCAAGCCCACTCATTCCGGGCATATGGATGTCCGTTACCAGGCAGGCCGTGCGGTTTAGATGGGGGAATTTCAAGAAATCATCGGCGGATGAAAAAGCCTCGGCATCAAATCCCAGCGACCTCATGAGTCCCTTGGTGGCCTCGCGCATCGACTGGTCATCATCGACGATCGCAATTAGAGGCTTCTTCGTTGGCACTGCTGCCTCCAAATTCGCGATAGGCGTTATTGCAGAAATCTAGGTGTGGTCGCGGCTGTAAGATACATCAGCCTGCAGGGGCGACAAAGGCATAGGGAGCTATACGATGGTATAGATTGTTTACGACTTGTCGTCGCGAAGAGCCGATCTCGCCAGGATGAGTTTTTGGTCCAGCTGGCTGCCGGCTTGGCGTGCGGGCGATGGCAGGAGGTGCAACGCCTTAGCCGGCAGCCCGATCCCATCATAACTGGCCTTGTGGCTGAGGGAATTAGGGCGCATTCTGATGTGCGAGAAAGCTTCGGTTCGGCACCGGCTGAGGAGAGAGGGGAGTGTTCTCATTGCGGCATCGCCACTCTGTCGGTTGGGCTCGCCCCGATGCCGCAGCAGCGGGTGCAGACACCGCGTGTCCGCAAGAGCCGGCTCCCCCTGAGGTGCGCTGACATGAGGGAGGTGCCAGCAACCGCCATCGTCATCGATGATGATCCGGCGATCCGCGAGGCGCTTGGCAGCCTGCTGCGATCCGTCGGTTTTGACGTGAAACTCCTCGCCTCTGTGGACGACTTCCTCAAGTCTGGACGACCCAACGGGCCGACCTGCCTCGTGCTGGATGTGCGGCTGCCGGGACAAAGCGGTCTTGAATTTCAACGAGAGTTATCGCGGAGAAATATTCAGCTGCCGATCGTCTTCATCACCGGGCATGGCGACATTCCCATGTCCGTCCAGGCGATGAAAGGGGGCGCGATTGAGTTCCTGACGAAACCGTTCCGCGAGCAGGATCTACTCGACGCCGTTCACGTCGGCCTGGCGCGCGACCGCGCTTGGATTGAGAATGAAAAAGCGTTGGCGAAGTTGCGTGCGAGTTTTGATAGCCTGACCCCGCGGGAGCGCGAGGTGATGGCTATGGTGGTGATTGGTCGGCTAAATAAACAGATCGCCGCCGATCTGGGCGTGAGCGAAATTACCGTAAAGGTTCATCGCAGCCAGGTCATGCAGAAGATGCGTGCCAAGTCCTTGCCCGAACTCGCCCTCATGGCGGACAAGCTGAAGCTCGAGCCAGGAAAGCCGCAAGGCTCTTAGGTCCGCCCGGCCAATCCTCCCGACAAAAGAGTCCTTGGAGGGCACCGCTTGACCTTAATGTATCGTCACGGAATGCTGCGAAAGGCAAAGCTCCTCAAAGTCCTCTACAAGGCGGACAAGCCCGAGCGAGTAGCACAAAAGACCGAACCGCGTCCCAGTCGCGTACAGGGTAAATGCAGATGTCCGGGATTGCAAAGCTTGCCCCCCGAGAGGCGCGATTGTTTCGCGCGGCATGACGGAAAACCTCATCAAATGCGCTTCAGGGTCCAAATTCGGCACTAATGGATAGTCTCGCGGCATCTGGATCGGATAACCTGATGCTATCGTCCAGCCTTCTGACATGCGCTGCAGATCGATTTCGATGCGGTTGAGGTCTTGTGTCATGGTGACAATCCTTAAAAGGAGCGCGGAGGAACGAACAGGCAAATGGTGCGACCCGTGGGCTCGCCGGCCACCGTGCATTGGTGAAACTGCCCGTCCGGACTGTTCTTGATGCGAGTATCCAGTGGCGTTATGAGCTCCCCAGTGAGCTTGATGACATATCCGCGGGGGCCTTCGAGGACCCCTTGATCGTGGATCTCGCGGCAATCCATCCCGCTGCAGCACGAAAACGGATATGTCCATCCGTGCGGCTGTGCCGCCGTTGGCGTCGCATCATGCGCCACTGCCGGAGCAGCGATCACGACTGCAAAGAAAATAGCCGCTGCCTTGCTCATGATCCGCACCTCGATGGTGAATTGAACCAGCTTCGGTTTCGAAGCTTCCCATTCGAAAGATTGAGCCGCTGTGAAATAGCATTTCCGTCTTTTCGGGCGGCTCCGCCTCCCCGATGTGCCGCCCGTCCATTCATGGCGCTTTGGGAAACGGCCCCGGGGGAGAATGTACACTGACGATAGCAGCACGTTGTCGGACCTGCCTATTGATCAGGAGGAAGGATCAGATACCAACGAGGAAGGGATGACTTATACGAGGGTTTAGGTGCGCTTTTACGCGGGACTAGATAGTACCCCCCAAGAACCGACGTCGATGGAAGTCCTCGACCCGATGACCAAGTCAGTGCATCATTGCTAGCGCAGCCGTGAAGAAATCCTCGCCTCCGAAGTTTCCGGATTTCAGAGCCAGAAGCATGTCACCCTGCTTATTGCCGACCGTTCGCAGCACCGGTACACCAGGCGCGATTTCCAGGCCGATCAGAAATGCTGGAATGGCGAGCCTGTCGACCGCTGCGCCGGAGGTTTCGCCGCCGGCGATCACCAGGCGCCGCACGCCTCTTGTCACAAGTTCCTCGGCAATGATCGACGTCGCGGTTTCGATCGCGTGGCCCGAGGCGTCCCGTCCGTATTGCGATTGCAGCCGGGAAACGGTTTCCGGCGACGCGCTCGCTGCGACGACGACGGGGCCGGCGGAAATGCGCTCTCCGGCCCAGGAAATCGCGGCGGACATCTCCTCGGGGCCGGCAAGCAGTTTTTCCGGATCGAGCCGCAGAACGGGCAACGACCGTTCGGCGACGTCTAGCTGCCGGAGCGTTGCGCTGGAGCAGCTGCCGGCAACGATCGCGGCAAGCCCGCCCACGGGGCGCATGGCGTCAGCAGTTGCTGCGGTCGTGGAGGATACCCGGCCTGAGCGCGTAAGGGCGCGGGCGAGACCAAGACCGAGGCCCGATGCGCCGGTAGACACCGGTGTCTGGAGCGCCACCTCGCCGAGCGTTTCAAGATCGTGTTCGAAGATAGCATCCGCGATCGCGGCGGTCGCGCCCGCGGCGCGCAGAGCCTCAAGCCGCGCCTTTACCGCACCGGCTCCGGCCGAGACCGTTGCCAGATCGACGATATCGACCGCACCGCGCGACTGCCGGGCCATGACGCGCACCAAATTGGCATCATGCATTGGATTGAGGGGGTGATCCTTTAGCGGGCTTTCGTTCAGCGGTCGCCCGCCGACAAAGAGGTGACCGAGATAGACGGTGCGTCCAGTTTCCGGAAAGGCGGGCGTAACCAGCACCGTGCCGCCGCCGGCAGCATTGTTCAGCGCCTCCGTCACCGGACCGATATTGCCGGCATCGGTCGAATCGAAGGTCGAGCAAACCTTGTAAAGCACATGGGCCGCCCCGCGCTTGCACAGCCATCGTTCGGCCTCCGTCGCCGCAGCCACGGCGTCAGCGGCCGCGACGGAGCGAATTTTCATGGAAACGACGACTGCGTCGACATCCGGCAGCACCAGCGACGGGTCGGGAATGCCGACGGTCTGCACGGTGCGAAGACCGTTCTTCGTTAGCGTGTTGGCAAGGTCTGACGCGCCGGTGTAATCGTCGGCGATCGATCCGAGCAGGATGGTCATCCGCTAGCTCCTTGCAAAAGGTCTGAACCAGTCGAGGCCGTCCAGCGTCTGGCCCCGGGGGATATATTCGCAGCCTACAAAGCCGCCGTAACCAAGCCGGTCAATTTCCTCGAACAAATAGGGATAGTTTAGCTCCTCCCCGTCCGGCTCATTGCGCGACGGCACGCTAGCAACCTGGATATGGCCGGTCATCGGCAGCAGCCGGCGCAACCCCATGACCACGTCGCCATGCAGGATCTGGCGGTGATAGACGTCGAACTGAAGCTTTAGATTGGGCAGGCCGAGGTCGGTGATGAACCGCTCAGCGGCACCGAAATCATTGAGGAAATATCCCGGCATGTTTCGTCCGTTGATGGGCTCAATCAACAGATCGATACCGTTCTCTCCGAGCCGCGCCGCAGTGTAGGCCACGGAATGCCGATAGCAGGTTGCGGCCTCTGTATCAGAGGGCTCGACAAGCCCTGCCATCAGATGCAGCCGCTTTGCGCCGGTCGCCGCCGCATAGTCCAGTGCCTGTTCCACGTCAGACTTCAATTCGTTGAACCGCCCAGGAAGAGCTGCGATACCACGCTCGCCCGCTATCCAATCACCCGGCGGCAGATTGAACAGTGCCTGCCGCAGGTTGTTGCGGGTTAGCCGTTCGGCGATCGCTTCCGGCGGGGCTTCATAGGGAAAAAGATATTCGACGGCGGCAAATCCGGCATCCGCTGCAGCATTGAAGCGATCGAGGAACGACCATTCGTTAAACATCATCGTCAGGTTGGCCGCGAAAATGGGCATACCTACCTCCTTTATCGCGACTCTTTGACTGTGCCAGGCAATTTCGCACCTGAGAGCTGGGCATAGAGCCGGGCGAGCGAGGAATCGTCGTCACGGCCCATACCGGCGCCTGAAGCGGCAAGGTACATCTGCAAGGCGGCCGCCACCAACGGTACCGGATAACGCTCCGAACGCGCCATGTCTTGAACGATGCCGAGATCCTTGACGAAAATCTCGATGGCGCTGAGCGGCGTATAATCTCCCGCCAGCACATGCGGGATCCGGTTTTCGAACATCCACGAATTGCCGGCCGACGCCGTGATCACCTCGTAGACCTTATCGAGATCGAGGCCTTGCTTGGCAGCGAAGGCGATCGCTTCGCACGCAGCTGCGATGTGCACGCCGGCAAGGAGTTGGTTGATCATCTTGAAGGCTGCCCCTGTGCCAGCCGCATCGCCAAGTTCATAGACCTTGGCGGCCATGGCATCGAGGGCCGGGCGAGCCGCTTCGAAGGCAAGCCTGGAGCCGGACGCCATGATCGTCAGCTCGCCGCTCGACGCTTTTGCCGCGCCGCCGGAAATTGGCGCGTCGAGGTAGTGTAGGCCGATGGCTTCCACCTGGTGTGCCAGGTCTCGCGCGACGGCAGGATCCATTGTCGCCGAAGAAATGAATACGGCTCCTGGTTTCATTAGGCTTGCGACACCTTCCGCACCAAACAATAGGGCCGCGGTCTGCGCGCCGTTTACGACGACTGAAACGATGATGTCAGCGCCCCGAACCGCGTCGGCGGGCGTGGCCGCGCCACGCCCGCCATCCGCGACGAAGCGATCGATGGCGGCAGGAGCGATGTCATAGCCGACGACGTCGAGGCCCGCGCGCTTCATCGACCGGGCCATGCCGGCCCCCATGGAGCCGAGGCCGATCACGGCAGCGACCGTCTGTCCCAGATTTTCAGCATGCGATGCCATGACGATATTCTCCAGGTTTTTGAAAATCTAGCGGGGCCCGCCCCCCTTCGAGCCGTAGATCTCCGGAGGGCGGCAGCTTGGAAGGTTTAGCGATTGACGGTTTTTCCGGGAACCGCCAGCACGGCCAGCGAGCCGACGACGAGCGCTGCAGCCAGGAAATACATGCCCGTGCTGTTGCTGCCGGTGAGGTCCTTCAGATAACCCACCAGAAACGGCCCGAGAAATCCGGCGAGGTTTCCGACCGAATTGATCCAGGCAATGCCGGCGGCCGCACCCGTACCGACGAGAAACGCCGTCGGAAGGGACCAGAAGAGGGGTGCGCAACTGATGGCGCCTGCGGTGGCGAGCGAGAGGCAGGCAATGGCGACTGTCGTGCTTGCAGCCGTCGTTGCTGCGACAAAACCGCCGGCCGCAATGAGGGCGGGAATGACGAGGTGCCACCGCCGTTCCCGCAACCTGTCGGAGGAGCGTCCGAGCGCCAGCATGACAACGAAAGCGCAGATGTAGGGGATTGCGGAAATCAGGCCGATATTCAAATTTCCGGTTACGCCCGAGGCCTTCACAATGGACGGCATCCAGAAGTTCAGTCCGTACTGCCCGAGCACGAAGCAGAAGTAGATAAGGCACATCAACCAGACGCGGCGGTCCGTCAGTGTTCCGGCAATGCTGTGGGGGCTCGAGACCTTGGCTCGGTTCTCCGCTTCGATATTGGCCGTCAGCACCGCCTTTTCATCTTCGTCCAGCCATTTGGCGGCACGGATCGTATCATCGAGGTAGAAGTACGTGGCGACGCCGAAAAGGATGGCCGGAATGGCTTCGATGAGGAACATCCATTGCCAGCCGGAAAGACCGTGCGTTCCGTGGAAGCTGTCCATCAGCAGGCCCGAAAGCGGATTACCGAAGATGGCGGATATCGGGATCGCGGACATGAACGTGGTAATGATCTTGGCGCGGCGGTGCGCCGGATACCAGGACGTCAGGTACAAGATTATGCCGGGAAAAAATCCCGCCTCGGCAACGCCCAGAAGGAAACGCAGGATATAGAAGACGGTTTCCGACGAGGTGAACATGAAAGCGGCGGAAACGAGGCCCCAGGTGACCATGATACGGGCCATCCACACCCGCGCGCCAACCTTGTTCATGATGACGTTGCTGGGCACTTCAAACAGAAAATACCCGATGAAGAAAATGCCTGCGCCGATGCCATAGGCCGCTTCCGACAGGCCGAGTTCACTCGCCATCTGGAGCTTCGCGAAGCCGACATTGACGCGGTCGAGATACGCGACCACGTAGCACAGCATCAAAAAAGGGACGATTCGCCAGAATACCTTGCCATATGCACGATCCTCCACCGCCTGTGCGGGATACACGCCATCGACTGGCGCCTGCGTTTGCAGCGTCATGATTTCCTCCAAGGGTTTACCGCAAATCTCCTTCCGCGGTACGCCGGCCGGGATGTTGGCAGCGCTGCCATTTTATTTAGACCATTTTGGCAGCGCTGCCAATAGGGAAATTGGCAGCGCTGCCAAAAAGGAACTTGCTTCTTGGTGAAAGCGGTGAAAAATGGTGGCACGGTGGATTCTACTCGCCCGCCACTGAGGTAGCCGCCAGGGTTGGATTCAAGCATGACCGTGGAATTCAAACATCAGGCTACAGTGACGCTTGCCGAGGTCGCAGAAGCGGCCGGGGTCGGCGAGAGCACTGTATCACGCGTGCTGCGCAACCACGGTTCCTTTTCCGACAAGACGCGGGACCGGGTCATGGCAGCGGTCGAGCGGCTGGGTTATGTACCGAACCGGATCGCGGGAACTCTCGCCTCCACCGGTTCGCGTCTTGTTGCCTTCGTCGTCCCATCGCTTTCAAACATCGTCTTCCCCGACGTCCTGAGAGGCGCCAGCACCATTCTGGAGGAAAACCGATACCAGGCGGTTTTCTCCGTCAGCGACTATGATCGGGAGAAGGAGGAAGCCCTGACCGCCGCGATGCTCGCCTGGCGGCCGGCGGCAGTCATGGTGGCGGGATACGAGCACACTGACGGCACCGTAAAGAGATTGCGCGCGAGCGGTTGCCGGATCGTGGAACTGCTCGATCTGGACGGTGATGCTCTCGACATGGCGGTCGGTTTTTCCAACCGTGCTGCCGGACGGGAAAGTGCTGCTTTCCTGCTAAAGCGGGGCTATCGCCACATCGGCTATGTCGGTCACGACCTGAACCGCGATACCCGCGCCGGCAAGCGGTTTTCCGGCTTCTGCGAAGCGCTCGCCGCTAGCGATGCGACCCTCGCCGATCGCGAAATTCTCGCGGGGGGATCATCCGTGGAGAACGGCAGACTGGGGCTGGAACGCTTGCTCGCCCGGACCGCAGATCTCGATGCGGTGTATTTTTCGAACGACGACATGGCGCTTGGTGGTTATTTTCATTGTCTCGCAAGGGGAATATCGATCCCCTCGCAGCTTGCCATTTTCGGCTATAACGGTCTCGATATCGGCCGGGCAACGCCGCAACCGCTCTCGACCATCCGCACCCCGCGCGTTGAGACCGGAAAGGTGGCCGCACAGCTTGTCGTCAATAATGCGCCATCCCAGGTCGTCGATCTCGGATTTGAGCTGATCGAAGGGGCAACCGCCTGACTTGACGTCTGGCGGGCAAAATATACGTCGGTGCTTCTGGCCTATGACTAGACACGGTAGCAGACATAGAACTTCACAACCTGATCTAATTCCTGGAATCGCTTAGTCACGGATAAACCGCTGACCTGCGATCGCTAGACGGGGTGTATGGGTGTATGCATCGCTGACCGGGGATTTATGCTTTTTATGCTAGCTTTTGCTTGAGGGAATTCCGAACGCAAAAAGGGCTCCGAGTTTCCTCGAAGCCCATTGAATTTGTCGTAAGCTTTGGTTGCGGGGGCTCACAACCAACGATTCCTGCGATTGGCCGAGCGCCGCATACCGAAGCTGGCACTTTAGACATGGTGTAGGTCGAGAAATGGAGTTCCGCGCCGGGCTTCTTTCCGGCAATTCCACGTACCAGGATTGCGGGCCGCCGTCTGAGCGATCGACCAGCGATAGCCGCGCGCCTTTTAGTGCTCACCCTCGCGAATGGGCTCCTTTCTTCACGGCACAAGCTGTAAGCCAAGTCCGCCTTCGGCCATGGCGAAGCGGCCGGACGCAAGGATAACTCCTGTTGAAATGCAGTCTTGTGAACAGGAGCAATGAGAACTTCAGTTTCGTTTCACGAGCGCCCAGAAGCCGGATTTTCGACCATGGGACTTTTGCAGACCGGCACTATAATAAGCATGGGAAGATATCCCGCTGACGGTAGTGGCCTCGGCGTCTGAACTGGCGGCAAGCGCATCCAGTTTCTTTAGATAACGCGCCGCATGTGGATAGGCCTTCGAGCGAGCGCGAGAGAGAATATCGTTGAGAAGCGCGCGATAGAGGACGACGGCGGCCAGAGGGTGATCGTGCTGCAGGGCGTCGGCCACCGGCGGTAGCATGTAATACTGTCCTCCATCCCATTCATTTCGGCGTTCGATCACCAGTTTCGCGGCGAGGTCGAGCCTCGGCCACTCCACCAGAAACGCCAGCGCCCGATAGATATGTTTCGACGCGAGAACAAGGGCGAAAGCCCGGTCGAGCGCCGAGAACTCCTCGAAGTCCGGCAGGGCGGCGATATATTCCCGCAACGTACCGGCATTCAGCGATGTCTCGAACGCCGACCATCGCAGCGTTTGGGCCGCATCCTTTTCGTCAATCGCTTCCAGTATCCTCGCCTCAAGGCTCACCCGCTCCGATGAGGTCGCCTCTTGCGGCATCATGCCGTCTGCCAGGTCGGACGCCGACACATATTTCAGTCCACCGGTTTTCTCACGTCGAACCCACCCGAACGCTTCTTGCGCCCTGCCCGCCTCCAGCAGGCGTTCCGCCATGCCGATCGTATCCTGCAAGTTCGGATGCTTCTTTTCCTCAAGCGCGATCAACCCGTCCAGATCGCCAAGCACGTGAGCAATGAGTTGCCTTATATCCCGGTATTGCGAGGCGTTCGAGAAGACATAGCAGTCTTTCGATTTCGCATCCTTCGCTTCCTGCTCCTGTTGAAGGACTGCCAGATCGGCATCCCACTTGCGCAAGACCTCCTTCGGCAGATGGTCTACCACCTCATGCGCCACATCGACCAGATAGCCGTGGCTGCTGTCACCCAGCGCCTCCACGATTCTCTCCGGCAGCAGACCGATCTCTTCTTCCAGCTTCGGTGTCAATTGGCCGAGCTCCGCGATCGCCTGATGATAGACGTCCTGCACATGGCCGTAGGAATCGTCGATCCGCTCAAACACCCGTTCGTGCGTGGCGATGAACCGTAACAGTCGGTCGATGGCCATGGCGGGTGACGCTTCACCCAGTTCGCCCGAGATGGTTACAACCGTCGCCGCCAGGTCGTCGCGAAAAGTTCGCGCCTTGTCCCAGTCGATGAAGCCCCGCGCCCTTTCCAGCCCACCGAGCCTGCGATCCACGAGTTTCGCAATCGCCTCCGGACCCTTCCGGGCGGCAAGCGCGGCCGACACCAGTTTGCGGAACGAGGCGTCGCGTTCAGCCTCATCCAGCACCAGCCGTGCAAGCTTTTCGGCTCCAAGCTCTGTTAGCGTATCGATGGAAATTGCAGATTTACGCGCCATGGGAGATGGGTTCCGGCAAATCGGACATCAATGTCAGTCGTCTTCTGCCAGATGGTACGCTGTCGGAGCAAGCGAGAATGGAAACCGGATCATTTTCGGCATGGCTTTCTCGGCACGTTGACGCTGTATATCCGCAAGCGAACCGCTCGCGCATTTCGCAGGCTATTTCGCTATGCTATCGCCACCGATGTCGCGCAACACCCCTTCTGTTGCACGCCTGGCTACTCCGAACACCGCCGATATTCCCAACTTCGCATGTGCCGGCTTCATGCCGAGAAGCAGGGCTGGCGCGTTATCGAGGAATATACCGATCACGCGATCTCCGGCGCCTCCCTTCTCCGTCCTGGTATCCAGGCGCTGATCGCAGACTCCACACGCAGCCGCTTCGACCTGATCCTCGCCGAGGCAATGGACCGGCTGTCGAGCGACCAGGAGGATATTGCCGGGCCTGTTCAAACGCGCAGACTCATTCCGGTAGCTCATCGTATCAAATGGTGTCCTCCGGCAGCGGCGGCACATCCGGCGCTTTGTCCAGCAAGCTTGTCAGAGCACCACGCTTCATCGTGCCTGCACGCGCCTTGAGGAATTCGCTCGCCGTCTCCACGGCCCCGATCTTCTGCGCGACCGCCGAAACGATCCACTGATTGAGCGACACGCCGTCCTCCATGGCGAGACGTGCCGCCGTCTCCTTGAGCGACTGCGGCAGTTGCAGCGGATATTTGTAGCGTTGGGCCTGCGTCATGTGTTCAGTCTCCTGACGATCTCTCCCGGTGTTATCACGGTGACGCCCAGCCCGAGCGCCGGGCGGAAATCCTTGACATTATGCGTCACGATGGCCTCGGCCTGTCCGTTCAAGGCAGCCTCAAGCACCATTTCATCTGCGACATCGGCCAGCATCGGGCGCGTTCGAAACGAAATATCGACGCCCTCAGAAATGGCGGCAAGCGCGCTCATCACCGAAGCGACAAGGCTGTGGCCAGTCGCCTGCCGGGTTCCCAGTCGACTCAGCACAGCCTCATACTCCAGAAACAGCGCTGTCGAACAAAGTGGTGTCACCAGTCCTTGATCAGCGAAACGCAGAAGCAAGTTGCTCGCTCCATTGCGGCTGCGAAACGCCGCCACGATCACATTGGTATCCAGAACAAGTTGCATGACAGGCAATTTATAGACATCTCATAGGATGTCAATGTTTTGCATGATGGTTCCCGTTATACATCGTCATCCGCCGCGCTTCTGTCCGATTATCGTTGGCGGCAATGCGGACTGCAAAGTTCTCGCGCGCCATCTGCCTACCAATTTCAACCTGAATATCGATGACGTTGCAGTATATTACCTTATTGGGGCGGCCCCTATCGGTCGCTTGCGAACTCCTCCTTATGAAATCCCTGGCGCGGCCAAGCAGGCATTTGAAAAGTGTCGGAGCAGTGGTAGCGGCGGCAGCGGCAACACATACGGTCTACATTTGGAATGGATCTTTTGCCTCGGTCTTAGCTTCTCGCTGATCGTCGTGGGGTCTACCGTCATCAAGCCAATCGCGCTGGATCTTGCCGCGTCCAAAAACGAGGACCTGTTGCGTAGGAAAATTGAACTGCACCAAATTAGCTTCCTCATCTTGTCGTTAACAGTTCACCGCCCCGTTCTTATACGCGGCAGCCGTCGCTGTAGTCAGCGTGAGGTTCATCGAAGTCACTGAGCTTGTCGTTTCCTGTGGGGTCATTGCCATGTTCTGCGTGGCGACGCTCGCCACAACAAGCAAAGCCGGAGCTGAAGTGATGATTGAGCTCGACCGCATCCATGATCATAAGATCAACCGCCTCGACGAACTACTGCCCTGGGAACTGGGAACCTGTCGCCGTGACCGGCGCCGAAGCCGCCTGATGGCCACGATAACCCATGTCTTCACCATCAACCATGTCGCCGAAATGCTTGGCGAAGACCTGGAGCTCTTGGAGGCGATCGTCAACAATTCCGACAATCTAACCTATGGAAGTATCATCAGCGTCGTATACGGTGACGATGAGGCAATCACTGTCGGAGGGGTGGTGTGATCAGACTTCTCGCCGCGGTCGTAGCTTTTAGTTTTGGCACGGTCCTAACTGGGGAAGCAGCAAACTGCAGCGGAATGTGCCTGTCCAGCAAGTCGCGGCTTTCAGAAGGCGATCTCTTGGCTCCGGCTATAGATCGCGCGGCGAAAACGCCAGCCTCACGAAAACAACCTCAATTCCTCGATGAAACAAGGCGGCCCTGCCCGTAGGGATACGGAACTGATGGGTGGCTGCGGTTTCTGAAACCCAGAAACGCAACAAGCCCCACGGAGGGGGCTTGTTGGGATCGCAGGGATCATTGGTTGCGGGGGCCTGATGGCATGGAGACTTGTAATTCTCAGCCTCAAGTCGGCCCAGCATTGACAATTTCCGTTTACGCCAGAAGCGCCATTATGCACAGTAATCTCGCCGTCCGAAATGGGGCCGGAAGGAGACTGTCGGTTTCGGGCAAGTTTGGCAGACAACCGCCCTTCATCGACCACCTCTACGACATTATACGACATCTGGTGCGACAGTGCTCTTTGCCGACAACGGGTAGAAAACTTCAAAGACTGCGAGCTACTCAAGCCCCTCCAAGACACGCCAGGCGCGTTTGTACGTCGCCGCACCGCCGCCCATTGCAGTCGCCCATTGCTGGTCGGTCATGTTTGCAAGCGCGCCACGCAAAGATCGAATGTCATTCGGAATCCTGCGTTCCTTGAAGTGGGCTACCAGCGGCTCCGCCGCGCTACGTGGAACACCCAAGAGGCGGAGATCAATCGCTTCATCGGAGTTCACTCCGTAAAAAATGCGTGAGGGAAGATTCCGATAAGATTTTTCCGGCGACATCTTCTCAATCTCCTCGCCCGCGGTAAGGCTCTGCAAGGCAGAAACACCCCAAGATCCAGCAAGCGTCAGCTTCCCGTAAACCGCCCGACAGGTCGTTGACAATGCTTCTGTCATCGACTGACCATCGGCTATGAAGTAGTCTCGGGCGAGCTGGGGAAGGGACGCGCCTCCGACCCAGTCTTTTACGACATCTGCCAGGAATGTTCCGTCGGGACCCTTGCCACCCGTGGCGTCCTTCAGCTCCTCGCGAATCTCCGGGATCTTGAAAAGGATGCCGAATGCGTCCGCGAGCACGCCGTTACCAGATGCGAAGAGAGTATCCGGGCTCCACGAACTTCCTGAAATTCCGGACTTCCCAGTCTCCGCCAGTGCGCGACTCACGCTTTCCCAAGAGAAGCCGGTGCTATCCACGAGCGACAGCGGCTTGCCTTGAATGACATTGGCATATTGGTTCACGGCCTCAACCAGCGCGTTTGCCGATGAGGCATCCTCCTGGCGCAGCTTTTGATAGCTCAAACTTCCTCGGAGGATCTGCTCCACCTGCGATGCGAAGCGCGCGTGGTTTCCGATTTGCTTGTACGAATGCGCAAGGTACTGGAGAAATGTCGACCATTCCTTCATATGGTAGAGGGTGTGCAACTCGATTGGACGCCCCGACTTCGTCATCTTTCGCACCATCTCGAACAGGACGGAATCGAGAACCGAAACATTACGTTTCACAAAGGTCTGCAGGATCTCAGACCTCTCGGCGTCGGTTGCGGCGAGCGCGATGATCCCAGTTCCGGCCTGATCAGCTCGACCCGCCCGCCCTGCCAGGTTCCAGAAATCTTCTGGCGGCATTGTCTTGCCATAAGGGTACTGATGCGTGGCCAGGACGACCCCGGTTACTGGGAAGTTGACGCCTTGAGCAATGGTCGTTGTTGCGACGAGCGTGTCGATGTGCTCGCGCTCCACCAGCCACTCCATGAGGAGTTTCGCTTCATCCGATAGTCCGGAGTGATGCACGCCAATTCTGCGTCCGAGCAGTGAGGCCAATGCGAAGTCTTCGCCAAACTCGCGTTTGACGAAGTCGGTGACGAACTCAATGTCCTCGAAGCCCCTGGCGCCGAGCAACTCCTCTCGCTTCGCGGCACGGGAACCCAGTTCGGGATCGTCGTGAAGCGTCTTCGCGATCGACCACGTATCGGCAACCTTGCCTGCGACGACGATAACAGGTCCTCGATGATTAAGTGAGACTGCGGTGGCAGCCGCAACATTGGACAGGTTTCCGCTGACGTTTGACCATTTGAGACCGAGGGGACGTCCGAGAGAAAGCTCGATCTCGTCCTCGATCTTGATCGTATCCTTATTTGTGTGGACGGTAGTGAGCTTCAGTCGGAAATCACCGGGCTTATCCGTCTTTTCCGGCATCGCGACCGCGATTGCCCGGTCGTTCGGGCGCCACTCGAACTCCACCGTGATGTCAGCGTTGCTGTCGGGAGCAAGCCACTTCGCTACCTCGCCAGCATTGTGGATAAAGGGCGTAAGCAATAGAAACTGCGACTGCCGGCATTCGCGATTGATTGTTGCGAGAAGAAGTTCAAGCCGGAGCCCTCGCTCATCTCCCGAAAGGTTGTGAGCCTCGTCCACAACTACGAGGGTAAGCGGCCGACCGATCTTCGCTTCCCACCCACCGCGTAGAAGCATGTCAAGCTTCTCCGGCGTCGTCACGATAACTCGGAACGCGTTGGCGTCTTCCGTCTCCGAGAGTAACTGGGCTTCAACCCCGTCAATCTCAAGTGCCGGGCTCAGACGTTCGACGACAATTCCGAGCGGCGCAAAGTCTCGCCGCAGACGAGCGCAGACCTGGTTCACAAGAGCGCGCGTGGGTGCAATGTAGGCGACCCATCCTCTGTCTGCGTCGAATTGGTTCAACGCCTGCAGCATTCGGAACTGGGCGATGAATGTCTTCCCGCTGGATGTTGGAAGGCTCACGACGACAGCACGGTGACCGGATCCAAGCAAACCGTTGTCGCGCAAAGTTATACGCTGCGGCGGTAACATCTCGAAGATGGGCTTTTCTTGTGCCCGCGACACACGGTTGCGGACGAACCTCGAGACCCTGCTATTTACTGCACGGGTCACGGTCCATATGCTGTTTCGGATCATCCGCTCCGACACGTCGCTTAGAAGCGAGACAAGTGAGTGCATGTCGATGAGTTCAGCGCGAAGACAAGCTGTGAGGCTTCGATCGAACTGGCTTTGGAGTTGCTCGCGAATGTCGAAGCTTCCATCCGGTGAAGGCACCTTTCTCGACGCGTCCTTGCCCCAGGCGTCTGCATGTTGGCCGACGACGCCCTGAGGGCGGACAGATAGCCTCGCTTAATTGTCCAAGCTTACCGTGTATCCAAAAAGTGCTCCCCATCGTAAAACATCGCGGTCACGAAAACGCCTGCGATTTTAGCACTTTGATTGATCAATCCGCTGGGGGCTGGTTACGCGTTCGAACTCAAGGCCGAAAAAGAGCGGGGTGCCGACGGCGGCACCCCATACCAACCACATGATACTTGAATCGGTTAGCTACGCCGCTCTTTCTTCCGCGGCGTTCGGTCTCCACTTGATGAGTCGGCCTTCCAGAACATCGAGAATTCGGTCGATGATGAGTACGAACATGGCCAGGATGATGATGCCGGCAAACACGCCGACCGCGTCGAAGTTACCTTCCGCTTGCGCGATCAGATAACCGAGCCCTGCAGAGGAGCCGAGATATTCGCCGATGATGGCGCCGACCACTGCGAAGCCGACAGACGTGCGAAGGGAGGACAGGATCCAGCTTGCCGCCGCCGGAAAATAGACGTGCCGCAACAGATCGGAACGTTTGGCTCCGAGGATTCTTGCGTTTGCGAGAACCACCGGATTGACTTCGCGGACGCCCTGCATGGCGTTGAAGAAGGTGATGAAGAAAACAAGCGTTACGGCAAGCGCCACCTTCGACCATAGGCCGAGTCCGAGCCAAAGCACGAAAATCGGTGCAAGCACGACGCGCGGAATGGCGTTCAGACCCTTGATGAAGGGGTCCAGGATCCGCGCCGCGCTGCGGCTGAGACCGAGCCAAACGCCTGCCGCGACGCCCAATCCGGTACCGATGATATAACCCAGCACAGTCTCCGTCAGTGTGATTGACACATGACGATAGAAGCCGGGGTCGACAATCCAGCTGACGATTTGGTTGAAGATATCTAGCGGGGCTGGAAAGAAGAAGACATCGATGAAGCCGGCGGTCACGCCGAGCTGCCAGCCGCCGAGGATAAAAACCAGCATACCGAGCTGGATAATGCGTTCAGTCACGACGTTCATAGCTTTTCTCCACTTCGCCGCGCAGGGAAGCCCAGATATTGCGATACAAATCCATAAAGCGTGGATCGAGTTTGATCTCAGCCACATCCCGTGGCCGCTCGAGATCCACCGGGAAACTTTCGATGACTCTCGAACGAGGGCCGGCGGCCAGAATGGCGACGCGGTCTCCCAGCGCGATTGCCTCTTCAAGGTCGTGCGTGATCATGACCACGGCGCGACGTTCTTCCTGCCAAAGGCGCAGCAACTCATTCTGCATGAGGTGCCGCGTGTGGATGTCGAGCGCGGAGAAGGGCTCGTCCATCAGGATCACTTTGGGACCGGCAATGAGGGCTTGCGCCATCTGGACACGTTTCCGCTGGCCGCCGGATAGTTGATGCGGATAGCGGTGTTCGAAGCCCTTCAGCCCGACCTTGGCAAGCCAGCTCATCGAACGCTCGCGGCGCTCAGTGGCTGCAACACCCCTGAACATCAGTCCGAGCTCGACATTCTCAATGGATGTCTTCCACGGGAGCAGCGCGTCCTGTTGGAAGAGATAGCCGATGTCGTTCTGGACGCCCTTTACCGGCGTGCCGTCGATCGTCACCGTTCCGCTCGCGGGTTTCAGAAGACCTGCGATCGCGTTCAAAATGGTGCTCTTGCCGCAACCGGTCGGGCCGACGATGGCGAGAAACTCGCCATCGGCAACCGCCAGGTTGACGTCCTGCACCGCGACATAGGAACCAAACGACATTGTCACGGCGTCGATCGATACCATCGACTTTGCGTTTTGCTGTCCCGTCGGGATAGGCATGGGGTTTACGACAGCCAAAGACATGGCCTCCTCCTAGGATCAGTTGGTGGTCTTATCCGTTACCTTGTCCACGAAAGCGTTCGTGTAGGTTTTGGAAAGATCGATTGTTGCGGCAGCAACCTTTTCGTTGAAGCTCTTGAGAACGGCCAACGGCGTCTGCGTGTCGGTCTCGCTGAATTTGCCGTCCACCGAGAAAATCGGTTTGGCATTCTGGACGGCCTTCACATAGGTGTCCCGGTCGCCGGAGATGAATTCTTTCGGCAGTTTTTCGACGATCTCTTCAGCGCTATGTGTGTTCATCCATGCCAGTGCCTTGACCGTCGCGTTCGTGACCTTCTGGATGGTTTCCGGGTTTTCATCGATATAGGCCTGCGTCGCATAGAGGACAGAGGTCGGATAAATTCCGCCATAGATCTCCTTGGCACC
Source organism: Rhizobium sp. CC1099 (assembly GCF_029714385.1). Lineage (NCBI taxonomy): Bacteria > Pseudomonadati > Pseudomonadota > Alphaproteobacteria > Hyphomicrobiales > Rhizobiaceae > Rhizobium > Rhizobium sp. CC1099. Next base: position 3,434,517 of record NZ_CP121641.1, read on the forward strand.
CTCGTCGCTGCGGGCGTCGATCAAAATCTTGCCGACACCCTTGGCCTCGATAAAGGTCGCCGCGGGATCGTAGTTGACCAGAAGATCGACTTTCCCTTGCTCGAGCGCCGCGACTGCGGCCGCGCCGGAACCGACGCCGATCAGCGAGATGTCGTCGGCCGAAAGATTGTTGCGCTGCAGGTAGTAGCGCACGAAGAAGTCGGAAGATGATCCCGGTGCGGTGATGCCGATCTTCGCGCCCTTGATCGTTTCCGGTTTGGTCGGATCGAAGGATGAGTTTTTCCCGCCGGCCAGAACCAGGCCAGAATTGCGCGCAAGCTGGACAAAGCCGACGACCGCCTTGTTCTGCGACTGCATCTGGATCGTATGGTCGTAGAAGCCGACAGCGATATCCGTGGAGCCGGCAACAAGCGCCTGCAGCGTCTTGGAGCCGCCAGATGCGAAGTTTTCGACGGTCACCTCAAGACCTTCCTTCTCGTAGAGACCTAGGCCAGCTGCGACCGGGAAGGGCAGGTTGTTGAGGTTGTAGGACCCGACGCTGATGCGGACGGGTTCCGCAAAAGCCGAACCGGCGAAGGCGACCGTTGCCGCAAGGGCGAGTATGAGTTTACGCATGTGTATTCCTCCCTGATGCGTGGCGCCCTCCCGGCAACCACTTTCGATTATGCCGCGCAAACCATTTGCACGATAGGTTTTGCAAAGACCCGGCCCTCGAAGAGGCGTCGGGCCGTCCGCAGGATTCCGGCAACTGTCTTGCCGTCGCGGGTATCCAGTTTTACTTCCAAACGACCGCTTGGATGTTCCAGAACGAGGACGACCGGCGGCTTGCGGTCGCCGATCAGTTGCGAGGCGACGGTTCCGTCGCTAATGCAGGCTGTGGCGATGCCGACCGCACCGGTCGTTGCGAGAGAAGGGTGGCACTGGTGCGGCATGAAATAGCGTACGCCGAGATCGCCGCCGTTGTTGGGCCTGGAGATCAGCACCGGCTTTGGCGTCACCTGGTTACTGACATCACCCATGCCCATGCGCCGGCCTGCCTCAAGCCGTAGCGTTTCGAGACGATACAGCATTGCCCCGTTGGCATTGAGCTCGGCAGCCGATTCATTGCCCGTCACACCGAGCGCGGCGGCCTCGAGCAGCATCATCGGCATCGCGCAATCGATGCAGGTGACGTCGATGCCGTCAATCCTGTCTCGCGGGTTGCCGGTGGGAAAAAGCTTGCCGGTGCGTGCCCCGGCAGCATCCATGAAGGTCAGCGCGATCGGCGCAGCATTGCCGGGCACGCCGTCGATCGAGGCATCTCCCATATAGGCGACGCGGCCATCAGGGGTCGGAACCTCCGCTTCGATGAGTTTACCGGTATTGACGTTGTGAATGCGCACGCGGGTTACGCCCGTCGCCGCCTTGACCAGGCCGGCCTCGATCGCGAACGGCCCGACGGCCGCCAGCATATTTCCACAGTTAGGTGAGGTATCCACGAACCGCTGATCGATGCGGACCTGGGCGAACAGATAATCCACATCGGCATCGGACACGGTTGCCGGGCCGACGATGGCAACCTTGCTGGTGACGGGGTTGCCGCCGCCGATACCGTCAATCTGCAGAGGATGACCAGACCCCATGACCGAAAGCAGGATCTGATCGCGTTGACGCGAATCCGATGGAAGATCGGATGCGAGAAAGAACGGTCCTTTGGAGGTGCCGCCTCGCATCAGAACACAGGGAATGGAAATCAGGTCGTTCATGGTTGTGTCCGCATACTGATGTGATTTAAATATCAATCAGCTTCTTTGTTGCAGTAAGCGGCAAAACGATTGATATGTGAAATGCGAATATCAGAGGGAATGATGCGCTATGAGCATTAATTGCGAGATATTGGATCTGCGCGCGTTTCTATCGGTCGTCGAATTGGAAAACTTCCATCGCTCTGCCGAAGCGCTCAATCTGTCACAGCCCGCACTCAGCCGTCGAATTCAGAAGCTGGAGCTGGCAATCGGGGCGCCTTTGCTCGAGCGCACCACGCGTCATGTCTCGACAACCGCCCTTGGCGCGGAGCTGATCCCGTTGGTGCGACGAATGCTTGAGGAGTTCGACACGTCGCTGTTTGCGGTGCGCGATGTCGGATCTCAGCGCAGCGGCCTTGTGACGATCGCATGTCTGCCAACGGCCGCTTTCTATTTTTTGCCGACCGTCATTAAGCAATTCAGCGCCGAGTATCCGAATATTCGTTTTCGCATTCTCGATCTGCCGGCCACCGACGGTCTGCAGGCCGTCGCCCGTGGGGAAGTCGAGTTCGGCATCAATATCATGGGCTTTTCAGATCCCGACCTCATCTTCGACAGGCTCATCGAAGATCCATTCGTGCTGGCGGCACGCAAGGATCATCCGCTGACGGCGAAGAGCGAGCTCGAATGGGATGACCTGGCGCCCTATCAACTGATCACAGTTCACCGGTCGAGCGGCAACCGTACGCTTCTTGACGCAGCATTGGCGAAATCGAACCTGAAACTGCGCTGGTCCTATGAAGTCACGCATCTCTCGACATCGCTTGGTTTGGTGGAAGCGGGGCTTGGAATTTCGGTTCTGCCGAAACTCGCTACACCACAGGAAGAGCACCCGTTCCTCGTCACGAGACCTATTGGCAATCCTCAAATCTCGCGAACGATCGGCATTGTGCGCCGTCGCGGTGGGACGCTTTCGCCGGCAGCCGAACGTTTCATGACCATGTTGATTGGAACGTGGGCCGAAAGAAACTGAGCCCGCACTTTTTAGCTCACACTCTGCTTCCGCGGCTCGCGACTGATGGTCGGTGAATCGACCATACGATGCCGGCCAGCGGGTGGGCGTCTGTGACGGCGGCGAATGACAGATTGGACATTGCCAGATCGCCGCCTGTATAGAGCGGCAATCTGGATGAGATCAGCGCGACAATCTGGATGAGACTCTGGTGTCGCGGTTGTCGGGGAGCGTATCATCTTGATTGCCGCTCTATACGCATCTGTTGAACAATGAAGGCGTTACCGGTCCACGTGGCAAAAAATGGCGCGACACGGCCATTCGCGGCCATGTCAGCCGTGGCACCGGCATCCTCAACAACGAGAGCTACATCGGCCGCATGGTCTGGAACAAGCGCAACTATCGCAAGAACCCGGACACCGAGCGCAGAACTGCCCGCGTCAACGATGCAAACGAGTGGGTGCTGAGTGATGTACCGTCCATGCGCATTGTCCCTGACGAACTGTGGCAGCGCGTGAAGAGCCGGCAAAAGGAGATCGGTGATCTGTTTGATTTCGGGCAGAGTAACCGGCTGAATGCGACGCAGCGCCCGGAATATCTGTTGAGCCGCATGCTGGAATGCGCGGAATGCGGAGGCCCTTACGCAATCTCCGGCAAGGACCGCTATAGCTGCACCAACCATCGCAAGCGGCTGCCGATCGACGAGCTTGACGGCGAATGCTGCAGCAACACCAAAACCATCAAGCGCCAGGACCTGGAGGAACGGGTGCTGAACTGCATCCCCGTCGCCTTCTACTCTCTCGATATCTTCGACCGGGATTTCGGAGATGATGATCGCGCATGAAGTCGGCATGTTGAAGCGTGCGCCTTCCCGCAAAGATGCGTTGAACGCCGAGCTTGCGACGATCAAGGCAACCCAGAAGAGCCTGATGCAGAAAATCCACGACCGCCATGCTGAAGGCCGGCCACGCCTTGCCATCCTGGACGACCAGCTCGACGAACTGGAGGTAACGCGGGAGAAGCTGGTGCTGGAACTCGCCAGCGCCGAAGCGCCGGCGGAGGATTTTCAGGAGAAGATCACGAAGCTGAAGACGCAGTTCAATCCGGCCAACGTCGAGATTGCTATCCGCAAGCTGCTCTTCCTCGCCCGCAACAATGCCGACGAACACGCCAAGCAACGGCTGATGCCGATCGAGCGTGATCTCATCCAGACCGTCGCGATCGGCAAGACGCCGGGCCACCAGCCGGCATCCTTGCAGGTCCACGGCTCGATCGCCAACATCATGGCGTCGATGGAGGTCTTGGATCTGATGGAGCAGCAGTTCATCGCAGCCGCGCAGAACGATCTGATGGCGAAGATGCGAAGATTGCTTCTGGCGAGATTGACACGGAGCAGAATCGGCATAGGGGGCGATCGTATGTGATCGCACCCCTGCCACACCACCCGGCATGCGGGTCCGCACCGGGCGGTTCGAGGGATTGAGGTCAAGCGAGTCTGGGCATTCCGAGCTGGTCGGCCCATTTGATCGTGAGGATGGAGTTGAGGAGCTTGGCGCTGTTGCGCCACCAGCGACGGGAGTTTCCCGCCACCTGCAGCGCCACATCGGCTTTTGCTCCCCTCGCCATCAGTTCCCGGAAGATCGTCCTGCTTATCTTCCATTGCTTGAGCTGGATGGCTCTCAGGCGGTGACGCATCCACTTGTCCAGCTTTCGCCAGACCCCAGGTGTTTGCGCCAGCCTGAAGTAGGCTTTCCATCCGCGCACGAAGACGCCCAGCTGTTCGACCACGGCCTGCAAGGACCGTCCCGTCACGCGGGACGTCAGCTCGCGGATGCGATCCTTGAACGCCTTGATTGCCCTGTCGGCGACACCTCGTTTGACCACACCCCCCGGCGCCACCCAGAAGGTGTAGCCGAGGAACTTGCGGCCGAAGACGCTGGCAACGGCGCTTTTGGTCTCGTTCACCGTCAGGTGAAGTCGGCCATAGAGGCGCCGCAGCAGAGCCATCACCCGTTCACCCGCCCGCTGCGACCGCACATAGACATTGCAGTCGTCGGCATAGCGGCAGAACGCATGGCCCCGCCGTTCAAGTTCCTTGTCCACCTCATCCAGCAGCAGGTTGGCCAGAAGCGGCGACAGCGGCCCGCCTTGCGGCGTGCCCCTGATCCGCTTGACGGTCGCATCCCCATCGACAATGTCGGCGTTCAGGTACGCCCGGACCAGGCGGATAATGCCGGGATCGGGGATTTTCCTGCGCAGACGGTCGATCAGGATGTCGTGGTCAACCCGGTCGAAGAACTTCTCCAGGTCCACGTCCACCACGACCCGCCGCCCGGACTGCACGAACGATTGCGCCGCCAGGACGGCATCGTGCGCACTCTTTCCCGGGCGGAAGCCGTAGCTGTGCTGGCTGAAGGTCGGATCAAGGATTGGCTGGAGGACTTGCAGGAGCGCCTGTTGGATCAGGCGGTCCAGCACCGTGGGGATGCCAAGCTCGCGCTCGCCGCCCCCCGGCTTCGGGATCATCACGCGACGCACCGGCTGCGGCCGATACGTCCCTTCCTGTAGGCTGTCGCGGATGGCCGGCCAGCACTTGCGCAGCATCGCGGCCGTCTGGTCGATGTCCAGTCCGTCCGCGCCCGCCGCGCCTTTGTTGGCCCGCACCTGCTTCCAGGCCTGCAGAAGGTTCTCTCGCCTCAGGGCCGCGTCCAGCAGCCCCGCGCCTGTGTCGTTCCTGTGCCGCGGCGGGGGCTCGGCTTCGTCGAGATCGGAGCTCCGGCAGGCTTCACCCGCCTCCTTCTCCAATCGCCCGGACACTCCCGGCATCTGACGCAGGGCCTTGCTCATCCTCGGAGGAACTTCACTCTCTCTCGTTCGGCCCTTCGTTTGCACCAAGGCGCTCCCTACTACGGCCTCTGCTGACTTCTCGCTCCGGCTCGACACCGTCGCCCTTTCAGGCGCAAAGCGAGATCTCCCCAGGTAAGAACGCACTCCTTCACTGCACGACCGCCGGATTTACGCTGCCTCCCCTCGGTCACAAGGGCTTCGCGGTTTGTTGCCCGCTCGCCCTGGTCGGCACCGCCTCATATCCGGTTCTTGTCCATCGGCCCGCAGTTTCGATCCACGCTTCCTCCCCACGGTCGGTCACCCTTCCGCAGTTGCGCTTCTCTTCGCTCGCTATGACCAGCTTACGGTGGGACTTGCACCCACAAGAATGTGCCCATGCTGGGCGCACAACAAAAAAAAAGCTCCTCGACGCTTACGCGGAGGAGCTTCGGTGCAAATACCCCGAATGGGAGAATTTGCAAGTTTCAGTGGTTGCGGGGGCAGGATTTGAACCTGCGGCCTTCAGGTTATGAGCCTGACGAGCTACCGGGCTGCTCCACCCCGCGTTATTGTTTTGAAGCGGAACGGACCGCTGTTGTTGCGGCCGGTTTATATCGGCTTATGGCCGTTGTTTTGTTTTGAGAAGATTGTGATTTTGTTGTTGCGTTTTGCAGACCTGGCGGCGACCGACTCTCCCGCGTCTTGAGACGAAGTACCATGGGCGCTGGGGCGTTTCACGGCCGTGTTCGGAAAGGGAACGGGTGCAGCCACCCCGCCATAACCACCAGGTCAGCGAAGCGCAACGATTTGAGAAGCTGGTGAAGTTTTCACTTCGTTTTGTTGAACACGTCATTGGCGGGGAAGCGCTTGTATGCTGCTTCTTATCGCCTGGCTCATTTTGATGAGCATTGTCAATGAGAACGATCAAGCCGATCGAGCTATTAGTACCGGTAAGCTTCATGCATTGCTGCACTTCCACACCCGGCCTATCAACGTGGTCGTCTTCCACGGCTCTGATAGGGAACACTCGTTTTCAGGTGGGTTTCCCGCTTAGATGCCTTCAGCGGTTATCCCTTCCATATGTAGCTACCCTGCTATGCCCTTGGCAGGACAACAGGTCCACCAGAGATATGTCCATCCCGGTCCTCTCGTACTAGGGACAGATCCTGTCAATATTCCTACACCCACGGCAGATAGGGACCGAACTGTCTCACGACGTTCTGAACCCAGCTCACGTACCGCTTTAATTGGCGAACAGCCAAACCCTTGGGACCTGCTCCAGCCCCAGGATGCGATGAGCCGACATCGAGGTGCCAAACAACCCCGTCGATATGGACTCTTGGGGGTCATCAGCCTGTTATCCCCGGCGTACCTTTTATCCGTTGAGCGATGGCCCTTCCACGCGGGACCACCGGATCACTATGACCGACTTTCGTCTCTGCTCGACTTGTCAGTCTCGCAGTCAGGCGGGCTTATGCCATTGCACTCGACGACCGATTTCCGACCGGTCTGAGCCCACCATCGCGCGCCTCCGTTACTCTTTCGGAGGCGACCGCCCCAGTCAAACTACCCACCATACACTGTCCCGGATCCGGATAACGGACCGCGGTTAGACATCCATGACGATAAGGGTGGTATTTCAAGGATGGCTCCACGGAAACTGGCGTCCCCGCTTCAAAGCCTACCACCTATCCTACACATGCCGACACGAATGCCAGTGTAAAGCTATAGTAAAGGTGCACGGGGTCTTTCCGTCTGACCGCAGGAACCCCGCATCTTCACGGGGAATTCAATTTCACTGAGTCTATGTTGGAGACAGCGGGGAAGTCGTTACGCCATTCGTGCAGGTCGGAACTTACCCGACAAGGAATTTCGCTACCTTAGGACCGTTATAGTTACGGCCGCCGTTTACTGGGGCTTCAGTTCAAAGCTTGCACCTCTCCCTTTAACCTTCCAGCACCGGGCAGGCGTCAGACCCTATACGTCGTATTGCTACTTCGCAGAGCCCTGTGTTTTTGATAAACAGTCGCTACCCCCTGGTCTGTGCCACCCCATCCTGGTTGCCCAAAATGGGGTCACGCTTCTTCCGAAGTTACGCGTGCAATTTGCCGAGTTCCTTCAACATAGTTCTCTCAAGCGCCTTGGTATACTCTACCTGACCACCTGTGTCGGTTTCGGGTACGGTCTATACGGTGGAGCTGTTTCCTGGAACCGCGTCCCTGCAAGATCAATCCAATAAGACCTTACAAGTTGAGCAATCCGTCACTACCACCAGGCCCACGAATATTAACGTGGTTCCCATCGACTACGCGTGTCCGCCTCGTCTTAGGGGCCGGCTAACCCTGCTCAGATTAACTTTAAGCAGGAACCCTTGGTCTTTCGGCGAGAGGGTCTCTCACCCTCTTTATCGTTACTCATGTCA
>NZ_CP121641.1:3447500-3925000 GCF_029714385.1 Rhizobium sp. CC1099
CGTGGCGGACGGCTGATCGCCCCCGCGATCGCCGCCAGACCTTCGGACCGGGCGATCATGGAAGTGTCGACGGTCGTCCATGACGGTGACAAGGAAATCGTGCGCCGCCAGCCCTTCTCGCATGTAAAGATGCGGCTCGCCGCCAATCACGTGGCGACCGAGGATTATCCGGATTTCGACGCGCTTGCGATCTTCGCAGCCGATGAGGCGCAGCCCGCACCGGCCGCACGCACCGGCGCGATTTACGGCTCGGACGTTGAATCCGAGGTCAGCCTCAAGACCGTTCCCTTCCCAACCGGAAAGAGCGACTTTCAGGCGGCGCCAGGCATGACTCTGGACGAAGTCGAGGAGAACGTCCGCTCGAACGGTTCGGCGCTGACTGACGGAGCCACTCAAGTCGCGGCGCTCTACTATGTCGACCCTCAGCGCTTTTCGAACGAGGACAACGATGTCGATCTGACATCAGGCCTGTCGGCCCGCGTTCTCGAGCAGAACATGACGGTGTCTGCGCCGGAATCGATCACGCCGCAGACCGAGGAATTTGCCGACGACATCGTGCCGGCCCGCCAGGATGTCACCATCGTCAAGGCGCTGATGGATTCCGGCTATCCCGAGCCGCAGGCGAAGATGCTCTCTGCCAACCTCGCGCCGCCACTCGGCAGCGACGAGCTTGCCAAGGGCGACGTCCTGCGTGTCGGCATCATCCAGAAGGGCGAACAGGCCAAACTCATCCGCGCCAGCGTCTATCGTGGCACGCGTCATCTCGTCACGATCGCTCTCGATGACAAGAGCCGCTTCGTTGAGGCAAGTGAACCGCCTAGGCTTGACGCGATCGCGACTGCCTTCGATGACAATTCGCTATCGGTTCCCGCTGGCCAGAACCTGCCGCGCGTTTATGACGGCATTTATCGCGCCGCTCTTTCCTACGGCATGACCAAGGATATGACGGCGCTGATCATCAAGCTGCTTGCGGCAAACGTTGACTTCCAGGCGCAATTGAGGGCGACCGATTTCCTCGAGGCCTTTTTCTCTGTCGCCGATTCGAGCGGCCGCGCGACGCCGAATTCCGAACTGCTTTACGTCAATGCCCGTTTTGGCGATACGGTGACACGCTTCTACCGCTTCCAGGATGCGGACGGAAACGTCGATTACTTCGATCAGGACGGCAAGAGCATCCGTCAGTTCTTGCTGCGCAACCCGGTGCCGAACGGCATTTTCAAGTCCGGTTTCGGCATGCGACGCCACCCGATCCTGGGTTTTGCCCGCATGCATACGGGCGTCGACTGGGCCGCTCCCCGCGGTACGCCGATCATCGCGACCGGCAATGGCACGGTCGAGAAGGCCGGCTGGGATTCTGGCGGCTATGGCAATCAGACGATCGTCCGTCACGCCAATGGATACGAGTCCTCCTACAACCACCAGAGCGCCATTGCCAAAGGCATCGTGCCCGGAGCCAAAGTTCGCCAGGGCCAGGTGATCGGCTGGGTAGGCACCACCGGCGAATCCACCGGACCGCATCTGCACTACGAGATGATCGTCAACGGTACCAAGGTCGATCCGCTCCGCATCCGCCTGCCGGGCGGCAAGTCGCTGGCCGGCGAAGCACTGGCTAAATTCCAGGACGAGCGCAAGCGCATCGATACGCTCCTGAATAACCAGCCGGTCGATCAGATCGCCAGCAAGTAGTCCAAAAAAATGGCGGCCGGAGCCGCCATTAGCTTTCCCGGATGCCGGTCTTTTACGCTGCTTCGCTGACGGCGGAATTGCGCGGGCGGAACAACAAGCGGTCGGAACCGTTGGTGACCTTCACCGTCGATCCGTCCGGCACCTGGCCGGAGAGAATCTGCTCGGCGAGCGGATCTTGGACATATTTCTGGATCACCCGCTTCAATGGCCGCGCGCCATAGACCGGATCGTAGCCTTTGTTGGCAAGCCAACTGCGGGCATCGTCATCGAGCTCGATCGTGATCTTGCGCTCGGCCAGCAACGCCACCAGCCGTTTCAGCTGGATATCGACAATCGCGCCCATCTCATCGCGCTTCAGGCGATGGAAGAGGATGATCTCGTCGACGCGGTTCAGGAATTCCGGCCGGAAATTGGCGCGCACGACCTCCATCACCTGCTCGCGAACCGTGTCGCTGTCCTGGCCCTCGCCCAGTTGGGTGAGGAATTCGGCACCGAGGTTCGAGGTCATGATGATTATCGTATTGCGGAAGTCGACCGTGCGGCCCTGGCCGTCCGTCAGGCGCCCCTCATCCAGCACCTGCAGCAGGATGTTGAAGACGTCGTGATGCGCCTTCTCGATCTCGTCGAAGAGCACGACCTGATAAGGCCGGCGGCGGACAGCTTCCGTCAATGCGCCACCTTCCTCGTAGCCGACATAGCCGGGAGGGGCGCCGATCAGCCGGGCCACGGAGTGTTTTTCCATGTATTCCGACATGTCCATGCGCACCATCGCCGTCTCGTCGTCGAAGAGGAAGCGGGCGAGCGCCTTGGTAAGCTCCGTCTTGCCGACGCCGGTCGGGCCCAGGAAGATGAATGAGCCGATCGGCCGGTTGGGGTCCTGCAGCCCGGCGCGCGCGCGGCGAACGGCACGCGATACGGCTTGCACCGCATCGCCCTGGCCGATGACCGAAGTCGCCAGTTCGTCTTCCATCCTGAGCAGCTTCTCGCGCTCGCCTTCCAGCATCTTGTCGACCGGAATGCCGGTCCAGCGGGAAACGACATGGGCGACATTGTCCGGCGTCACGACCTCCTGCACCATGGCGCTGCGGTCGCCATCCTGGCTTTCCGCATCGGCCAGTTGCTTCTCCAGCTCCGGAATGACGCCATAGGTCAATTCGCCGGCGCGCTGGAATTCACCCTTGCGCTGGGCAATTGCCAGTTCGTTGCGGGCGTCGTCGAGCTCCTTCTTGAGATCGGCGGCAAGACCGAGCTTCTGCTTTTCCGATTGCCAGCGGGCCGTCAGAGCGTTGGCCTTCTCCTCCAGGTCCGTCAGTTCGGCATCGAGCCGCGTCAGACGGTCGGCGGAGGCCGCATCCGTTTCCTTCTTTAGCGCTTCACGCTCGATTTTCAGCTGCATGATGCGGCGATCTAACTCGTCGAGCTCTTCGGGCTTCGAATCCACCTGCATGCGCAACCGCGCGGCCGCCTCGTCCATCAGGTCGATCGCCTTGTCGGGCAGGAAACGATCGGTGATATAGCGGTTCGACAGCGTCGCAGCCGCCACCAGCGACGAGTCCGAAATGCGAACCTTGTGGTGCTGCTCGTATTTTTCCTTGAGGCCGCGAAGGATCGAGATCGTGTCCTCGACCGTCGGTTCATCGACCATGACGGGCTGGAACCGGCGGGCGAGTGCTGCGTCCTTCTCGACATGCTTGCGGTACTCGTCGAGCGTGGTGGCACCGACGCAGTGCAACTCGCCGCGCGCAAGCGCTGGCTTCAGAAGGTTGGAAGCATCCATCGCTCCATCCGCCTTGCCGGCGCCGACGAGCGTGTGCATTTCGTCGATGAAAAGGATGATCTCGCCGTTTTCCGACTGCACTTCGTTGAGCACGGCCTTCAGCCGTTCTTCGAATTCGCCGCGATACTTCGCACCAGCAATCAGCGCGCCCATGTCGAGCGCCATCAGCTTCTTGTCCTTGAGAGACTCCGGCACGTCGCCGTTGACGATGCGTAGTGCCAGTCCCTCGACGATTGCCGTCTTGCCGACGCCGGGCTCGCCGATCAGCACCGGGTTATTCTTGGTGCGGCGGGAGAGGACCTGAATGGTACGGCGGATTTCGTCATCGCGGCCGATCACCGGATCGAGCTTGCCCTCGCGGGCCTCGCCGGTCAGATCGCGGGCGTATTTCTTCAGGGAATCGAAGCCTTGTTCCGCATTAGCGGAGTCGGCCGTGCGCCCTTTTCGAATATCGTTGATAACCTGATTGAGGCTCTGCGCCGTCACGCCAGCATTCTTCAGCGTCGCTGAGGTCGAAGCGGAAGTCTCAATCGCCAAGGCCTGCAGCAACCGCTCGACCGTGACGAAGCTGTCGCCGGCTTTCTTGGCGGCCTCTTCAGCCGTGGAAAAAACTCTAGCGAGCGGCTGGGCGAGATAGATGTTGCCGTTGCCGCCGGAAACCTTCGGCAGCTTTGCAAGCGCTGCATCGTTTGCAAGCCGCGCGGCCTTGGCATCGCCGCCGGCGCGTTCGATCAGCGAAGCGGCCATGCCTTGATCGTCGTCAAGCAGGACCTTGAGGACATGTTCCGGCGTGAATTGCTGGTGACCCTGCGCCAAGGCATAGGTTTGGGCGGACTGAACGAAACCGCGAACCCGCTCGGAATACTTTTCGATATTCATATTCTACCTCCATGGATCGCCCTGCCCTTATAAGGCACAGACCGATGATTGAGATTGAGCTCCCTCAAAAGGCGAGCCGTTGCTTCATCCTTTTTGGAAATTGGACGAAGCATTCGAGGAGGAATATGGGATGGATTTTCGCGAGTTTAAAGAGCCCGGAGCCACGAAACGCGGGCCGAAGAATCCTCCGCGAACGCGCGGCGCGGCCTGATGGCACGAACCTTCAAGACCCGATTGTAGCGCTGCTGGTATGCGTTGCAGCTTCCTAAACAGCAGAGCCTTGATGACCCTCGAGCAAACGATTGCATTTCTGACCTTTTCAGTCGTCGGCGCCATCACGCCCGGCCCCAGCAACGTCATGATCATGGCGACCGGCTCACTCGTGGGTTTGACACGCGGCCTGCCATGCGTGCTCGGTGCTGCCTTGGGAATGTCGTCGCTATCCTTCTGTGCCGGCCTCGGCCTTGCGCAGTTGTTTCTGCTTTATCCGCTTACGCTAACGATCATGAATCTGATCGGCGCTGCGTTTCTGTTTTGGCTGGCCTGGAAGATCGCGACCGCGGACGTGACGCAGGCGAAAGGCGACACGAAAGCCGTGGGCTTTCTGCAAGCGGCGGCGTTTCAATGGATGAATCCGAAGGGCTGGCTGGTTGCCGTGAGTGGGATTGCCGCCTACTCCGGCGCATCTCCAGGAAGCGCTTTCGGCTTGGCCGCAACCTTCGCAGTCCTTTTTTTTGTGGCAGCTTTCCCAAGCGGTCTCGCCTGGTTAATGGCTGGCGCATTGATGCAGAAACTGCTTCAAGACGCGCGCATTGCGCGCGCCTTCAATATCGTGATGGCAATCATACTCGCCGGCTCTGTCGCGACAATATTCGTGTGAGCCGGAGACGGCAGCCTTATTCCGTAGCCGCTTCGACCAGAGCCGGTGCTTCGGCGGAAGCAGCCTCGCCTTCGCCTTCGGCGCGGCGCGGACGGCGCGGGCGGTTGCTGGCGTTACGGCGGCGCGGCTGGCGTTCGCGCTGCGGGCCGCCTTCTTCCTCCATGGAGACTTCGGCCGGAATGCCTTCGATTTCCGGCTGAGGGCCGGTTCCGTCGTTGGTATCCTGGGCCGGGGCCGGTAGAGAAGCGGGAGCTTCTGCGCGCTGTTCGCGACGATGCTGCTCGCGCGGCGGCTGAACGACGACGGCATCATCGCCGTCTACCGTATCAAGTTCGTCGCCATCGCGCTCGCCACCTTCGCGGTCGGTATATTCGTTCCGATCGTCGCGCTGGAAACGTTCCTGCATCTGCGTCTGGGCGGCCGCAATGATGCGGTAATAGTGCTCTGCGTGCTGCAGGTAGTTCTCGGCTATGACGCGGTCACCGGAGCTCTGGGCATCGCGGGCAAGCTGCGAATATTTTTCAGCAATATGCTGAGCCGTACCGCGGATCTTCACGTCGGGGCCGGAGCTGTCGTAGGTCCGCGTCAGCGGATTGCCACCCTTGCGGTTGAAATTGTTGTTGTTATTTCCGCCGCCGTTATTGTTACTGCCACGCCCTCGACCGCGCTTGTTCTGCTGTCCTGGCCTCATAGATCGTTCACCTGAATTCTCTGTTTGTGTGGAGTTATGGCACCAACCGCCGTGGCCGGTAAACCGGCTCAGGGCCTTCGTGCCGCAAGCATAATGCGCCTTCGCGCCGACCTGCCGCTTGTTCTCAAGTCATATTGACTGATTCACGCATTGGGTCGTGTTCAACCTTTGAAACTCTCGTTTAAAAGAGTGGACCCCCGAGGCCGACCAAGTACCGAACGAATCGACGTTCCTTCTTGACTGCCCAACGCGTGAGGGCAACCTATATCGCTTCCCCGGGAAATCCAAGCCTTTTCTTCGCAATAGCAGTAATGTCCTGTTCAATGCTGCAATTTGTCGCTCAAGCGATGGGTGCGAACACGAGCACCCGGTCATTCTGGCCATAATCCTTTGCGGATTCGACGCATTTGAAACCTGCGGCCTCGAAGACCGCCGTCACGTGATTGCGCTGGTCGTAGCCGATTTCCAGTCCTATGACGCCGTTTGGCTGCATGAACCTGGCAGCATCCTTGGCTATCGCTTTATATGCGTCAAGCCCATCGGGGCCACCATCCAGAGCTGCCGCCGGATCAAATTTCGTCACTTCAGGAGCGAGATTGTCGATGACATTGGAAGCAATATAGGGCGGATTTGAGACGATTGCGTGAAACGTACCGTGAATGTTTTGAAACCAACTTGATTGCACAGTCTCAAACCGTTCCTTCAATCCGTTTCTTGCAGCGTTTGATTCAGCCGTCCTGAGGGCATCTGCAGATACATCGCTTCCGATACCCGACGCTCCCGGAAATTCGCTCAAAAGCGCAAGGCATATTGCCCCGGTTCCGGTTCCTAGATCAAGGATATGGAGATGTTCCTCCGTCTTTGCAAGGGTTCTTAAATAAGGAAGCATCGTATCGACGAGAATTTCCGTGTCTGGCCGCGGCTCGAGCGTCTCGGCGGAAAGCGAAAGCGGCAGACCGTAAAATTCCCGCTCGCCGAGAATACGGTGGACCGGCTCATGCGCTAGCCGTCGTTCCACAGCCGCCGGGATCAGCGCCTCTTTATCGGCAGCGACGGGCTCATTACCGCGTGATAGCATTTCGCTCGAGGAGAACTTCAGCAATCCGGCGACGAGCAGTCTTGCATCCGTTGCGGGATCGGCGATACCGGCTTCGGTGAAGCGGCGGCGGACTTCGGCGAGAACTTCAGAAACCGTCGGCCGCGCTCCGGTCATTGCTGCTCGCCAAGCTGAGCCAGTTGGCTTGCCTGATAATCGGCAAGCAGGGCGTCCACCACTTCATTGATCTCGCCTTCCATCATCCGGTCCAGCTTGTAGAGCGTCAGATTGATGCGGTGATCGGTAATGCGGCCCTGCGGGTAATTGTAGGTGCGTATCCGCTCCGAGCGGTCGCCGGAGCCGACCTGGCTCTTGCGCTCGGCGGAACGTTCGCTATCGGCCCTTTGCCGTTCGGCATCATAGAGCCTCGAACGCAGTACCTGCATCGCCTTGGCGCGATTCTGGTGCTGTGACTTTTCCGAACTGGTGACGACGATGCCCGTCGGCAGATGCGTGATACGGACCGCGGAATCCGTGGTGTTGACGTGCTGGCCGCCTGCGCCGGACGATCGCATCGTATCAATACGAATGTCTTCCGGCCGGATCTCAACGTCGATTTCTTCGGCTTCCGGCAGCACGGCGACCGTTGCTGCCGACGTATGAATGCGCCCACCCGCTTCCGTTTCGGGCACGCGCTGCACACGATGCACGCCGGACTCGAACTTCAGCTTGGCGAAGACGCCCTTGCCGGTGATCGTGGCGATAATTTCCTTGTAGCCGCCGGCTTCGCCCTCGCTTGCGGAAAGGATTTCGACCTTCCAGCCATTCGCCGCGGCGAAACGCTCATACATACGAAAAAGATCACCTGCGAAGAGTGCGGCCTCCGAGCCTCCCGTACCCGCGCGGATTTCAAGGATCGCGCTCTTTTCGTCTGCGGCATCCTTCGGCAGCAGCAGGATCTGGATTTCCTGCTCCAGCGCCTCGATGCGCTCCTTCACATCCGGCAATTCCTGCTCCGCGAGATCGCGCATCTCACGGTCGACGGACCTGTCTTCAAGCAACGCTTCGAGATCGGAAAGCTCGGCTTCAGCCTTTTCATAGGCGCGGATCTTGGTGACGACGGGCTGCAGCTCGGAATATTCGGAGGCGAGCTTCACGTAGACGTCCGCCGACGGGCCGGCCGACATCCGCGCTTCAATTTCGCCGAAGCGGCGTTCCAGCTCGCGCATCTTTTCAACGGGAAGCTTCGCCACCCTTCGCTCCGATTCTTCTTATAATTTGCTAAAGGGGAATATTGTGGCTCTCGGCGAAGTGGGCAAGCACCTCGCGCATCGGGGTCGTCGCGTGGATATCGTCCAACGCCTCGTTCATGACCTTCGCCAGCGCCGCGGCATCGAGACCGAGCAGCATTGCCTTTACCGGCCCGATCGAGGCCGGCGACATCGACACCGAGCGGAAGCCGAGACCAAGCAGCGCCATCGCCGAGATCGGCTTGCCGGCAAGCTCGCCGCACAATGTCACCGGCGTATTGTTGCGCTCACCGGCTCGCACGATGTCGCGCAAGAGCCTGAGGAACGGCCTGCCCAGCGTATCGAAGCGGTCGGAAACGCGCGCATTGCCGCGATCCACCGCCATAGCGAACTGGAAGAGGTCATTGGAGCCGACCGAGACGAAATCGACAGCCGCCATCAGTTCGTCGAGCTGCCAGAGTAGTGCCGGCACCTCCAGCATCGCACCGAACTGCAGCTTGCGCGGCAGGCCGTGGCCGAAGCGGGAGAGGTGCTGCACTTCCTTCTGCAGAAGCTCGCGAACGGCCGCGATCTCGGAAACCTCGGTCACCATCGGCACCATGAGCTTCAGCTCGGCCCCGGCCGCCGCCTTCAGCATGGCGCGAAGCTGCGTGCGCAAGAGCCCCGGACGGTCGAGCGACAAGCGAATGGCACGCCAGCCGAGTGCCGGATTCTCCTCCTCGTGGCCGCGGAAATAGGGCACAACCTTATCGCCGCCGATATCGAGCGTGCGGAAGGTAACGACGCGGCCGGCCGCCTGCTTCAGCACGTTGCGATAGAAGATTTCCTGCTCGTCGGCCTTCGGCATCGTCGAAGCGATCATGAACTGCAGCTCGGTGCGGAAGAGACCGATACCTTCGGCACCCGATTCCGCAAGTTGCGGCAGATCGACCAGAAGCCCGGCATTCATCAGCAGCGAAATCCGCTGCCCGTCCCTCGTCAGCGGCTCAACGGAGCGCAGCGCCCGGAATTGCTCCTGCCGGCGCGCGCGGAACCGGACTTTTTCCTCGTAAGACCTCTGATGCTCCGGCAACGGCCTCAGATGCACATGGCCGCCGTCGCCATCGATGATCACGGCATCGCCGTTTTCGGCAAGCGCGACAACGCCTGCCGCCTGGCCGATCACCGGAATGCCCATGGCCCGGGCGACGATGACGACGTGACTGGTGACGGCACCCTCCTCGAGCACCAAGCCGCGCACATTGGCGCGCGGGTAGTCGAGCAGTTCGGCGGCACCCATGGCGCGCGCGAGGATGATCGCATCACTCGGGAAACCATCACCCGACGTGTGGCCGCTGTAGCCAGTCAGTTGCCGCAAAAGGCGGTTCGCCAAGTCTTCGAAGTCATGCATGCGCTCGCGCAGATAAGGATCCGTCAGACGTATCATGCGCGCTTTGGTGTCGCTCTGGACTTTTTCGACCGCTGCTTCCGCCGTCAGGCCGTTGCGGATCGCCTCTTCGAGCTTCCGCACCCAGCCCTGGTCATGTGCGAACATGCGGTAGGTTTCCAGTACCTCGCGATGCTCGCCCTCCATCGACACGTCGCGGCTCGAAAGCAAGTCGTCGATCGAAATCCGAAGCGAACCCATCGCCTCCGCCAGCCTGCGGATTTCCTTCTCCGAATCTTCGTTGAGAAGATTGGTGACGACGATGCGCGGCTCGTGCAGCACGACATAACCGAGCCCGATGCCTTCGTTGTAGGTATCGCCGTTGATCGTGACGGAGCGCGTCAGGTCAAGTTCAAGGCCGGGCTTCGTGATCTTCTTGAGCTCGCCGGTGGCGATCATCTCGGCGAGCACCATCGCCGTGGTCTCGAGCGCTTCTAGCTCTTCCTCGCGGTAGGTGCGGCTCGCCTTGTTCTGCACGACGAGAACGCCGAGCGAACGGCCGGTGCGTAGGATCGGCACGCCGAGGAAGGAATGGTAGATTTCTTCGCCGGTCTCCGGGAGATAACGGAAAGCGGGGTGCGACTGCGCATCGGAGAGGTTGAGCGGCTGCGCCGAAGCGGCGATCGTACCGACGAGGCCCTGCCCCATCTTCAATTGCGACAGGTGGACGGCCTCTTTCTTCAGGCCCTCAGTCGCATAA
Source organism: Rhizobium sp. CC1099 (assembly GCF_029714385.1). Taxonomy (NCBI): domain Bacteria; kingdom Pseudomonadati; phylum Pseudomonadota; class Alphaproteobacteria; order Hyphomicrobiales; family Rhizobiaceae; genus Rhizobium; species Rhizobium sp. CC1099. The sequence continues at coordinate 3,457,826 of NZ_CP121641.1, forward strand.
AGCTCGAGAACGCCGTCAGAGCGCAGCACGTAGACGGAGCAAACCTCCGCCACCATGTTGCTGGCGATCTGCCGAACGATCCGGTCGAGACGCTCCTGCGGCTCCAGCGGCTCCGCCATCAACTCGCGCAGCCGCTTGAGCAGCACGCGCGGACCGCCGGATAGGTCTCTCATGGCGTCTCAAGCTCCAAAAACAAAAGCAAAGTAACCCGGCAGACGCCGCGTGACTTCACAACTTAAATGCGGCAGGCCTGCTGGGAATCAATTCTTATCCAGACCGTAGCAGGAATGCAAAGTCCTGACAGCGAGTTCCGCATAAGGACCGTCGATCAGGATGGAAATCTTGATTTCCGAGGTCGTGATCGCCTTGATGTTGATGCCCTTCTCGGCAAGAGCCTTGAAAGCGGTGGCGGCAACACCGGCATGCGAACGCATGCCGATGCCGATGACCGAAACTTTGACCAAGCCCGATTCGTTCTGCACGACGTCGTAGCCGATCTTTTCCTTGTTCTCGCCGAGCACCTTGATCGCCTTCTCGACGTCGCCCGAAGGCACGGTGAAGGTCATGTCGGTCTTTGAACCGTCCTCGGAAATATTCTGGACGATCATGTCGACATTGATATGGCTCTCGGCGAGGGGGCCGAAGATCGCGGCGGAAACGCCGGGCCGGTCGGCAAGACGGCGAAGCGAGATCTGAGCCTCATCCTTGGCATAGGCGATGCCGGTGACTACTTCTTGTTCCACGATTTCATCCTCGTCACAAATCAGCGTTCCGGGCGGATTCAACAAATCACCCATGCCCGGAGCATCGGGATCTTCGAAAGAGGAGCGCACGAAGGTACGGACCTTGTGTACCATGGCAAGCTCGACCGAGCGGACCTGCAGCACCTTGGCGCCGAGCGAGGCCATTTCGAGCATTTCCTCGAAAGCGATCTTCTTCAGTCGACGCGCCTGCGGCACGATGCGCGGATCGGTCGTATAGACGCCGTCGACATCGGTATAGATATCGCAGCGATCGGCTTTGACAGCAGCCGCGATCGCCACCGCCGACGTATCCGAACCGCCGCGGCCAAGCGTCGCTATCCGATTGTCCGGCCCGAGACCCTGGAAGCCGGCGATGACGGCAACCTGACCCTCGCCCATGCGCTTAATGATATCGGCACCGTCGATTTCAAGGATGCGGGCAGCGCCATGCGCATTGTCGGTGCGGATCGGAATCTGCCAGCCCTGCCAGGAGCGCGCATTGATGTCCATGGCCTGCAGCGCGATCGCCAGCAACCCGCAGGTCACCTGCTCACCGGAAGCGACGACCGCGTCATACTCGCGCGCATCGTAGAATGGTGAATTGGCACCGACCACCTTCGGCGTCCCCTGCACCCAGCCAACCAGCTCGTTAGTCTTGCCGGACATCGCCGACACCACCACCGCAACCTCGTGGCCGGCATCGACTTCACGTTTCACATGGCGGGCAACGTTCTTGATGCGGTCCAGATCAGCGACGGACGTTCCGCCGAATTTCATTACGATGCGTGCCATAAGCCTCTACCACAGCAAACGCCGGGAGAGACGAAAGCCAGACCCGGCATGACGGAGCCCTGAAAACAGCATGGCCGAAGGGTCGGATAAGCAGTCTGTGGAACCCTTCTAAGGCCTTGCACCCAAGGGCCCAAGTTGCGGCGTCTCTTAGCGAGTTTGAATGGGGGTGGCAAGGTGGCCGTCGACTGAAACGGAAAGACCCGCGGGACAATCTCATCCACCTTGAGGAAATCCGCTTATCGCGCATCGGATTCGGTGTAAGATGTTTATCATGAATGAGGCCCGGTCTTTATTCGCACAACTGCGCCAGTCGGCGCAGCCGGAAATCGTCGACACTATGGAGCGGCTCGTCCATGATGCCCCCGACCGCAAGCTTTGCCGTGTCAATGCGCTTGCCTTCGCAGCCAGCGAGAACCTCGACGAAGAGCAGGTGGTCAACGCCTTCCTGCACGCGTCCCGCCTCGGCATATTCGATCTGTCATGGAACGTGCTGTGTCCCGGCTGTGGCGGGGTGCTCGACGCCAACACCTCGCTGAGGACCGTCCAGAGTGACGAGTATAACTGCGCACTTTGCGCGGCGGGCTACGAGCCGACGCTGGACGAGATGGTCGAAGTTACCTTCACTGTCAGTCCGCGGGTGCGCCGCATTGCCGCTCACAATCCGCACGAATTGCCGCCATTGGAGTATTTCCGCCAGATCTATTGGAGTTCAGGTGTCGACCTGCCGGAGGAGGATTTTGAGGCGAAGGTCGACGAATTCGTGCTTGAATCCCTCGAACTGCCGCCGGGAGAGAAAGCCGTCATTTCCCTGCAGCTGCCTGCGGATTTCGTCATCATCTTCGAACCGGTCACCCACGCAGCGCAGTTCCTGGATATCAAAGGCGAGCCAACTAAGGAGCGGCAGAGCCTCTCGCTTGTATTCGATCGCGCGCACCGGCATAGCGAGCCCCTTGAGCTGAGGCCCGGTCCGGTGCGCATTTCGGTGGAGAACCACACCGAGGTCCGCACATTGCCATCTGTTTGCATAGCGAACGAGGCCCTGCATGGTTTGCTCGGCCGCCGCCGCCCGTTCCTGACTGCCAAGCGCCTGCTCTCCAACCAGACCTTCCGCGACATCTACCGCACCGACACGATAGAAGTGGATCAGCGGTTGAAGATCACCAGTTTGACCTTCCTCTTCACCGATCTCCGCGGTTCGACTGAGCTTTACGAAAGAGTAGGCGACCTTGCGGCATTCGACCTCGTGAAAACGCATTTTAGCATTCTCAACGACATCGTTGGCGCGGAAGCGGGTGCTGTTGTGAAAACAATCGGCGACGCGGTGATGGCCACTTTCCCGACCCCCGACCGGGCAGTCATCGCGGCCATGCGAATGCGCGAGGCGATGCGCAAGCTCAACCAGGAACGCGGCAGTGAAGATCTGCTTCTGAAGATCGGCATCCACGAAGGACCATGCATCGCGGTGAACCTGAACGAACGGCAGGATTACTTCGGGCAGACGGTGAACATCGCCTCGCGCGTCCAGCATCTGGCCACATCGCGCGAAATCTTCGCGACCGGCTCGGTGTTGGGCGACCCGCGCGCCTTCAGCCTTCTGACGGATCGCGGCCTCAATCCGATGTCGCAAAAAGTCACGCTTCGTGGCATCGCCCACGAAATCAGCATCTTTGCGATTCCATAAGCCACCTTCCTGGCCTTCGAAGGCGGCTCAGCACTCATTGATTTTTGATGATGCTGATGGCGCCGCTCACCTCGAGGATAGCGAAGCGGATGTCCTTGACGCTTTCGACACCCTGTTGATTGCGCGCGGCCTCGAGCACGTCTTCCATCTGCAGCCTGCAGCCGCGCAAGGCCTCCTGGTCTGCAACCCCATTCGCAATCAGAATGGTCGGAACGCCGTCGATGACCTTGCCCGCAAGCGGTGACCAGCTCTTGAGATAGGAGAGCAGGATATCCGCAAGAAACAGGGTCAAGATCAGCACGATCGCATTGGTTATCGAAAAATCGTCGCCGAGCATCGCCTGCTGCGTCGTCTCGGAGACCACCAACAGGATCACGAGGTCGAACGGCGTCATCTGTGCGAGCGTCCGGCGGCCCGACAGACGTATGATGACAAGGAGGGCAAAATAGATCGAAAGGCCGCGAATAACGCTTTCCATATCGAGTTCTCCTCACGGAAGGATCAAGACAAGCGGCGCCGAAACGTGATCGCCGATACCGAGACGAATGCGATGAAAGCCCGGCGACTGGGTGTGCAGGTGGAACCTGACATCGATCGGCATGCCTGGATCCCCGGGAAACTGATAATGGATCAGGCCGGCTTTGGACGTCACCGCCTTTGGTGGCGGGTCGATGCCCTCGACGAAAAAGCCCTTCAGAAACGCTGCATCGACTGTGAAGACGCAATCCGCATCGCCGGGTCCGAATCGAATATGAATCTCGTCCGGCGCATTCCATCGCGAGATGGCTGGGTAGTCGACCGTTCCTTGCGGCGTTTCCACCAAGGCGCGGGAAAGATATCCGTTTCCCAACGCGCCGACGAGGCAGCTCGCGAGGATAAGACCGAAGACAAACCAGGCCAAACGCTGAACGATCCAGACCCGCCGTTGAAAGTCCCGATGTTCAGTGACGCCGTCGGGCAAATAGTCGCTGCCGGTCCCTTTGTTCGTCATCTGCGCCGCCTTTATCCGCCTGCGAGATAACGCCGCGTGCCGCAACGAGTTTCAATAATTCAAGGAACCCGACCTATGCCGAGTTAAAAGGTCGGAGGTTCCAATGAACAGAGGACCGCTCGGAAATTGGTGCCATATCTGTGTCGACATGCAGCGGCTGTGCTTCAGGCGCAACCAGTCGAAACACTGGTGATTGCAGGCGGCGAAACCGACGTGTGCGTGATGGCGACGACACTCGGAGCGATTGATCTCGGCTACCGCGTCATCCTTGTCGAAGATGCTGCCTGCAGCAGCGACGACCAAACCTCCGATGCCTCGCTGGAATTCCTGAGAAATCGCTTCTCCGTTCAGCTCGAGCTGATGGCAACGGATGACTTTTTGCAGCAAGCACGTGGTTGATCGAGGATGCTTCACTATATCCGTTGAAACTAGAGCCGCATAAGAACGCACGCACTCCTTCACGCCGGCAGAAGCCACGATGAGTAAGCCACTGGAAACCGCCACACCACATCCGCTGGACCTTCCTGCAATGGACATCGCAAGCGGTATCTGCCAGGGCCGGTTCGCCTCCGAAAACGTGGTGGCGGAATCGATCCGCCGCGCCAAGGCGGTGCGCGAAACGCTGAATCCGTTCACCGTCCTCCGTGAGGAGCAGGCGCTCGAAGCGGCCCGCGAGGCGGATCGCGCCGCCGCCCGCGGCGAAGCAACCGGTCCACTACACGGTGTACCGTTCGCCGCCAAGGACCTGACGCCGACCGCAGGCGATCTGACGACGCTGGGCTCATGGACAAAGGGCGACTGGGTGCCCGCCGAAACAGCGCTCTGCATCCGCCGTCTTCAAGCCGCGGGTGCCATTTTGATGGGAAAAACGACAACGCCGGAATTCGCCTTTGCGAGCTTCACCGAAAGCCCGCGCTGGGGCGTGACCCGCAACCCGTGGGATCCGGAGCGCACCTCCGGCGGCTCCTCCGGTGGGTCGGCCGTTGCGGTCGCGACCGGCGTCGTGCCCTTCGCGGAGGGCACGGATATGGGCGGCTCTGTGCGTATTCCGTCCGCATTCTGCGGCACGGTCGGCCTGAAACCGAGCCTCGGACGAATTCCGATGACGATCCTGCCAAGCGTTTTCGACAACATCTCGCATTTCGGTCCGCTGGCGCGCACGGTGGGAGACGCCATCGCCTTCATGGAAGCGGCCTGCGGTCCGAGCGACGAGGACATTTCTTCGCTGCCTATCGGCTTCATGTCACATGCGGCACGAGACGGCCAGTTAGAAGGCAAGCGTTTCGCACTCTCAATGGACCTCGGTTACTATCGCATCCAGCCCGAGGTCGAGCAGGCGATACGCGTTGCTGTCGAGGAATTGCGTCGCGCCGGCGCCACCGTCGATGAAGTCCCGATGCATTGGACGCGCTCGGTTAACGATGAATGGTTCGATCTCTGGTGCGTCTTCATGTCTGGCTTCTTCGGCGGGACAATTACCGAATACCGGGAGAAAATGGATTCCGCCGTCGTTGCGATCATCGAGCGCGGCTTTTCAATGAATGCCACCGCCTACAAGCGCGTGGAACTGCTGCGCACCGCAATGTGGCGCGATATGGCAAAGCTCTTCGAGAGCTACGACGCCCTGCTCTGCCCCACCTGCGCCATCACCGCTCCGCTCGCCAGCGAAACTGACGACGACTATGTCGCGACCTGTCCGGACGGCCGTTTCGCCGGGCTCGACATGACCTGCCCTTTCAACATGCTGCCGCAACTGCCCGCGCTTTCACTGCCGGTCGGTCCTGCAGCAAATGGCATGCCGGTCGGGCTGCAGATCGTCGGACGCCGCTTTGCCGACGAAGACGTCCTGGCGATAGGCGCGGCGCTCGAGGCGCGTCTTGCCGTTCCCCGTTTTCCTTCCTCTTGACTTATGCTGCTGATCGTCCGACTTCACTCACGACGAACGCAAGGAGCAGGGTCATGAGCGACGCGGCAAAAAGCACGATCGACCAGAGCGAGGTGGACCGCTTTTCCGCAATGGCGGCGGAATGGTGGAGCCCGACCGGCAAGTTCAGACCTCTGCACAAGTTCAACCCGGTGCGCCTCACCTATATCCGCGACAAGGCAGCCGAAAACTTCGGCCGTGACCAAAAGAGCCCGCGTCCGCTGGAAGGCCTGCGCGTGCTTGACATCGGCTGCGGCGGCGGCCTGCTTTCGGAACCCGTCGCCCGCATGGGCGCAAGTGTTGTCGGTGCCGATCCCTCGGAGAAGAACATCGGCATTGCCTCGACACACGCGCAAGCGTCTGGCGTCACAGTCGATTACCGCGCAGTCACCGCCGAACAGCTTGCGGAAGCCGGCGAGACCTTCGATATCGTGCTGAACATGGAAGTCGTCGAACATGTCGCCGACGTTAATTTCTTCATGACGACCTGCGCCGGAATGGTGCGCCCCGGCGGGCTGATGTTCATCGCCACCATCAACCGCACGATGAAGGCCGCCGCACTCGCGATCTTCGCCGCCGAGAACATCCTGCGCTGGCTGCCGCGCGGCACGCATCAATATGAAAAGCTGGTCCGCCCTGAAGAGCTGGAAAAGCCGCTTGCGGCGAGCGGCATGACGATCATCGAGCGCACCGGCGTCTTCTTCAATCCGCTGTCGAACCAGTGGAACCTGTCCAAGGATATGGACGTGAACTACATGCTGCTGGCGAAGCGGCCCGAATAGCGATCAGTTCACGTCTTCGGGCAGGACCGGAAGCGCTGCAATTTCGATGCCTTCTTCGAGCAGCGCCTGGGCCTCGTCGGTCGTCGCCTGTCCGATGATGCCACGGGCGTCGGCCTCGCCATAGTGAATCTTGCGAGCTTCTTCGGGAAACTGCGCGCCGACATCCTCGGCGTTCGCCTTGATGTGAGCGACGGCTGCCTTCAGCTTCTCAAAGGCGTCGCGGCGCGCGGTATCCATCGCCAGCGTCTTCATCTCGTCCTTCTTGCGGGCGGTCGAGACGGATGGCGCCATCAACGCCTTGGAGATGGATGTGGAATTGCAGACCGGACAGGTGAGGTAACCGGACGCAACCTGGCGGTCGAAATCGGCACTTTCGGAAAACCATGCTTCGAATTCGTGGGCATTCTCGCAACTGAGGGAATAACGGATCAAGTGGCGACGCCTCCCACGACAGCCCCTGTAATTTTTTCGATCGAGAATTCACGGCCGTTCTTCAGATTCGGAATCTTGTCACGCGCGGCCTTGACCGCCGTTCGATCGATGTCCGCGACAATCACCGCCTCGCCGGTACCGCCGGCCGAGGCCAGCACCCTGCCCCAGGGATCGATGATCATCGAATGCCCGTAGGTCTCGCGGCCGTCCTCATGAAGCCCGGCCTGCGCCGCAGCAATGACGAAAACCCCGTTTTCGATGGCGCGGGCGCGAAGCAGGATTTCCCAATGCGCCTGACCCGTCTGCCTCGTGAATGCGGCAGGCACCGTCATGACTTCCGCTCCGGCGATCGCCTGGGCGCGGAAAAGCGCAGGAAACCGAACATCGTAGCAAATCGTAAAGCCCATTTCCGCAAATGGCAGCGACAAGACGCGCGCTTCCGAGCCCGGACGATAGGCGGCACTCTCCCGCCAGCTTTCGCCGTTATCGAGATCGACGTCGAACATATGGATCTTATCGTAGCGATTGAGGATTTTGCCTTCCGGGCCGAAGAGAAAGCCGCGATTGGCGATTTTGCCGTCGTCGAGTGCGATCGCCGTAGAGCCGACATGCAGGTAGATGCCGAGTTCGGCAGCGAGTGCGGACGCCGTTCTGACGACGATGTCGTCCGTCTCTTCGCGCAACGCCAGTTTCGCGGCAATCCGGTCGCGCTGCAGCATGCCGGTCATTTCCGGCGTCTGCACATAGATCGCGCCTTGGGCCGCTGCCTCACGCACCAAGTGCATCATCGAGGCTGCGTTCTTCGCGGGATCGACTCCGGAACACATCTGAACGGCAGCGGCCTTGAACGTCATCGGTCTCCCCTCAGGCTACCAGCATGGGATCGAGCCCGCCGGCCCGGTCCAACGCATGAAGGTCATCGCATCCGCCAACATGCTGCCCGCCTATGAATATCTGCGGGAATGTGGTCCTGCCATTTGACCTGCCAATCATCTCCTGGCGAAGGTCCGGCGAAAAGGTCGCATCGTGTTCGACATAATCGATCCCTTTCTCTTCGAGAAGAGATTTTGCGCGAGCGCAATAGCCGCAGAACTGCCGCGTATAGATGATGACTGGTGCCATATTTTATCTCCAGACGGATGCCGGTTTCTTTTTCTCATATAGGTTCCGAGAAAGCCCTTGCAAAGGTTAAAACCGTGATGACCACGGTGCCCGCCCGCCGAAAGAACGCGCCTTGCGGGCAAGCTCTGCTGTCTGATTGAACTTGCGTGACAGCATACGGGAGCGATGGAGCGGAATCGGAACCAATACATCGCAGGCCCCGATCATGCCGTCGCTGGCGCGAAGCATCCAGCCCGCGATCATCGGCGCCAGATCGGTGCGGTCGCGATATTTGAGACCGTGGGCGAGATCGCCGACGGCGTGATCGTGCGCGGCGACCGAGCGAAGCCGGTCAAAGGGCGGTGGATTGGCGATCGCCTCGGCGCTAACGGCAGACCCAGCACTTCGCCATAAGGCAGCTCGGTGAAGTGCACGCCGGACCAGCATTTCGGACATAATCCGCGGTGGCCAGCGGCAACAATGCCGCAGGAGGCGCGGGCCGGCGGATAGAGCCGATCGGCGAACATGGCGAAGGGCCGCACGCATTGCGTTAATCGCAGCGCCCCGGTCGTTCGAAATTGATGAGCCCCCATTTGCGAGATCGGCGCTTTCCGCAGGAAAGGAAAATCCGCCTTGCCGCCCTTCGCGCGCAGGACTATGGACATGCGCATGGATATGATCTTCGACCGGACCGCGATCGCTGCAAACCGCCGTCGCGCACTGAAAAACGCCGATCCGAAAGCTGCCTTTCTCCTGGATATCGCCGCCGCGGAACTTGCCGATCGGCTGGCTGTCGTCGAACGCCATTTCGAGACCGCCGTGGAACTGCACGGGATGACAGGAGCAGCTGCGCGGGCGGCAGTCGCAACAGGCAAGATCGGTGCGATGACCCGGGTCGAGGCGGAACAGGCATTTGCCGCGCCGAATGAAGTGCTGGCCATGGCGCCGCTTGAGGACGTGCCGATCGAGCCGCAGTCGGCCAACCTCGTTCTTGCGCCGCTGTGTCTGCATCTCACCAACGACACGCCCGGCGTCTTCATCCAGATTCGCCGCGCTCTCAAGCCCGACGGCCTGTTTCTTGCGGCAATCCCCGGAGCAGGTACTCTCCAGGAACTCAGGGATGTTCTGCTTGCAACGGAAGCGGAGATGACCGGAGGCGCGAGCCCGCGCGTGATCCCGTTCGCCGACGTCCGCGATATGGGCGCCCTCCTCCAGCGCGCCGGCTTCGCGCTGCCGGTGATCGACGCCGAGACCTATACGGTCCGCTACGATTCCCTCTTCTCGCTGATGAAAGATCTGCGCGCCATGGGCATGACCAATCCGCTCGCCGCCCGCAGCCGCAAGCCGCCCACCCGCGCATTCTTTCTGCGCGCGGCAGAAATCTATGCCGAGCGCTATTCCGATCCGGACGGGCGTATCAGGGCGACATTCTCGATCATCTATGTTTCAGGATGGGCACCGCATGAAAGCCAGCAGAAACCGTTGCAGCCGGGCTCGGCGAAAGCGCGGCTTGCCGATGCTCTGCGCGTGGAAGAGCACAAGCTGAAGCAGTGAATGGAGGCGAGCCAGTTGAGCGCCTAGTGGTTGTCGAGGTTGTTGGACACCGTATTGAAGGTGTTTTGCAGGCTGTTGCCGAAGGTCGTCAGTCCGCCGACAAGGGCGGCTGATATCAGGGCGGCCAGCAGACCATATTCGACGGCTGTCGCGCCGCGAACCTCTGCAAGGAAAGCTTTCAGAATACGCATGCCCAACCTTTCCCGCCAAGGCGGATATCCGATTTCCTCAGCAGCCGGCTCCTGAACCGTACCCCTGGACAACGCAGACCGAGCCGGGCGTCTCCTGCAGGACGCTACGTCGGATCGTGTAGCGCTTGCCGTTTTCCGTTCTCGGGATCGATCCGGTCGTGATCGTATCGAACTCGGCCGGAACACTGGCGAAAACGCTCGACTTGGACTTGTCGGCGAGCATCGGCGTGAGGATGAGCGTCAGGGCGACGACCGCGGTGCCGAAAAGCAAAACGAGATTGAGCGCGCCCGTCCTGCGCGAAGCATTCGAGCTCTGTTCTTTCTCTCGGACAGCTTTCCAGAAATCGTCGTCCATGCGTCAAGCCTTTTACTCACACGCCAGTTGCTTGAGTGAGGCCGATCTTTGACAGAAGGTGATAAACGATCGATTAATAACTCCGGCCGAAACCGACACTTTGCCGCAAGAAAGCGATAATTCGCTAAAGTAGATCCTGAAGCATAGGGATCAACGGCTCGTCGGCTGGCGGCATCGGATAATCCCTGAGAGCCATGGGTTTTACCCATTTCAAAGCCTGGCCCTCCCTGCCCTGGGGAATGCCCTCATAGCGGCGGCAGACATAAAGTGGCATCAGGAGGTGAAATGTGTCGTAGCTGTGGCTGGCAAATGTCAGCGGCGCGAGGCAGGCAACCTTGGTCTTGACGCCAAGTTCTTCCTCGAGTTCGCGCACCAAGGTCTCCTCCGGCGTCTCGCCAGGTTCGACCTTGCCGCCGGGAAACTCCCACAGGCCGGCGAGCGACTTTCCCTCCGGACGCTGTGCCAGAAGGATACGGCCGTCGGAATCGATCAACGCGCAGGCGGCAACCAGCAGAATATTCTTGCCGGTTTCGCTCATTGCGCCTGTTCCCGGCGCCAGTAGCTATAGCGGTAAGCTTCGCGGAAACCGAGACGGCCATAGAGCGCCAGAGCTGGCACGTTTGCAGCCTTGACCTGCAGCCAGGCCGAGCGGGCGCTGCGCATGCGTGCCCAGCGAAGGGCAGACGTCAGGATTTCGAGGCCGAGACCCTCCCGCCGCCGCTTCTTAGCCACCGAAAGCGACATGATGCCGGCAAGATCGTTGTCCTGAACGCAAAGCACGGTTGCAAGCGGGCCGGTTTCCGGGTCCTCGATCATGAAGAGACCGCACGGCGGTCCGATCGCGTTAATGATCTCCGCAAGCGCCGGCTTCAGCTTCGGGGAGACTTGATCCGTCGCGAGATTGGCATCGACGAAGCGGCCGATGTCATGCGTCGGCAGGTGATCGAGCGTGTCCGGCAGTTCGGCATGCGCCAGGTCGCAGGTCATGACGATTGTCTCGTCGAAATGCGTCCATTGCCGCTCTTTGACGAGATCGATCAGAACCGGCGACGAAAGCGGTGTCTGGCGAAGAACGGCCGGGCGGCCATAAGCCTCGAATTTGCGGCTGGCCTTCTCCAGCCGGACTTCGACGTCGCGATGATCGGAAGGGTCGAGCGGCACGATGGAATTCAGCCGGTTCGACGGATGGCCCGCCGTCAGCCGTACCTGCCAGCTGCCGTCATATTGCACGGAAGAAGCCGGCCACGCCCGGAAACCGACAGCTTCCAGCCTGCGTACGAGCGGCAAATTTGCCTTTTGGGACAATGTTTCAGTCAATGAACGATCAGCTCCGGTAGTCGCCGTTGATCGCCACATACTCTTTTGTGAGGTCGCAGGTCCAGACCGTAGCCGCACCCGAGCCGAGCCCAATATCGATTTTAATCGGAATATCCTGCTTCTTCATTACATTCGAGGCGGCATCCTCCGAGTAATCAGGGTCGCGCTCACCGTTAACCGCGACACGTACATCGCCGAACCAGATGGCGAGCCGATCACGATCGGCCATCTCGCCGGCCTTGCCGACGGCCATCACGATGCGGCCCCAATTCGCGTCTTCGCCGGCGGCAGCCGTCTTCACCAGGGGCGAATTCGCGATCGAAAGCGCAATGCGCTTGGCAGCCGCATCGCTCTCTGCGCCGGTCACGTTGATTTCGAGCATCTTGGTGGCGCCTTCGCCATCACGGCAAACTTGCAGCGACAAATCCTTCAACACTTCATTGAGCGCCGCGCGGAAGGCGGCAAGGCGCTGATCGTCGGCACGCTCGATGCGGACCTGACCGTCCTCGGCGGCGGCGGCCGTCGCAAACAGCATCAGCGTATCGGAGGTAGACGTATCGCTATCCACCGTCATCGAATTGAAAGTCGGGCCGACGCCGTCCGAAAGCAGTGCCTGCAGAGCGGCGGGCGCAATATCGGCATCCGTGACGACGAAGGAGAGCATGGTCGCCATGTCGGGTGCGATCATGCCGGCGCCCTTGGCAATGCCGTTGATCGTCACTTTCACGCCGCCGATTTCGGCACTGCGGGTCGAAACCTTCGGATAGGTGTCCGTGGTCATGATCGCCTTGGCGGCTTCGAACCATAAATCGCCAGTCGCCTCGGCATGCATCCTGTCGAGAACACCTGCGAATTTCGTCGCATCCAGCGGCTCGCCGATCACGCCGGTCGACGCCAGATAGACTTCATTCTCGGCGCAGCCGACGGCAGCGGCAGCCGACTTTGCCGTCAAGGCGGTCGCCTGGCGTCCCTTCAGGCCGGTAAAGGCATTGGCGTTGCCAGAGTTGACGACGACGGCGCGCGCCACGCCATGCGGCAGATTGCCACGGCAAAAGTCGACGGGCGCCGACGGGCACTTCGATCGCGTGAAAACCCCCGCAACGGCGGCCGGCTTGTCGAAGACCATCATCAGCACGTCCGTCCGGTTCTTATACTTGATGCCTGCGGAAGCGGTCGCCATGCGCACGCCGCGCAGCGCCGGCATCGTGGCAAAGGTTTTCGGAGCGAGCGGGGAAACGGAACCGGACATGAGGATCGACCTGGCTATAGGCATTTCCAGGCGACTTGGAAAACGGTTCGCCGTCCGGAAATGCGACAACAGAGGATAGTGAAGGGCCCGGAAGAACCGGGCCCTGGATGGAAATTACTGCTGCGGCTGCGTTGCTGGCGCCTGCTGCTTGTTCGCGTCGTCGTAACCCTTGCGGAGCGTTTCGTCCATGATGTCGACCTTGGACGTTTCCTTCGCCTTGGCGAGGAGTGCAAGGTACTTATCGCGCATGACAAGCTGACGAACCTGGTCCTTGACCTGATCAAGCGGCGGCGGCGGAGCGTCGCGCTTGTCCTCGACCTTAATGACGTGGAAGCCGAAATCGGTCTTCACAGGCGTCTTGGAATAGGTGCCCTTTTCGAGAGAGAAGGCTGCGTCCTCGAATTCCTTGACCATGCGACCCTTGGTAAAGTAGCCGAGATCGCCGCCGTCAGCCTTGTTCGGGTCGGTGGACTTTTCCTTGGCAAGTTCTGCAAAGTCCTTGCCGCCATCCAGCTGCTTGATGACATCCTTGGCCTCTTCCTCGGTCTTCACGAGGATGTGACGAGCATGGACTTCTTCCTGCTTCGGAAGGGCTGCGACTTCCTTGTCGTAGCGTGCCTTCACTTCATCGTCGGTAACGGTATCGACGACATGCTTCTTGAAATAGGCATTATGCAGTTCGCGATCCGAGAGATACTGTATGCGCTTCTTGAATTCGCTGGTCTGATCGAGCTTCTCGGCAGCCGCATTGCCGGCGAGCAGCTTGACGTCGATCGCGGCCGAAAGCGCGGCAACCTTCTTCTGATCGTCCGGGAGCTGCGCGAGCTGGGGATCGAGGTTGGCGACGGCCAGATCGAGTTCCGACTGATGGATCTCAAGGTCGCCGACCTTGGCAACGACTGCATCCGGCTTGTCTTCCGCATAGACCGGCGCCTGGAGCGCAACGAAAGTTGCAAGCGCCATCACGGCGAGTTTGTTGTAGCTCAACATCAAATAACCTTTCAGAGTTACATCACCGGCTTCAGCATTCGTGAATCCAGCCCAAAACAGCCATCAACACTGGAATGTGGCCTTTCTATATCAGCCAAATCCGTTGACATCATTCGACCCCCCTCTTATCTGTCACGCAACCTCGCGTCCAGAAAAGTTTCCTGGCGTTTCGAGACGTGTGCCTGATTTTCGGCTGGGTGTGCGTATAAGAAAAGCCGGGGAAGAATATTGAGAAAGGACCAGTCATATGGTCAGCTTCGGCGGTCTCGCCCGCAAAATATTTGGCTCTGCCAATGATCGCCGCGTGCGGTCCTTCCAGCCGAAAGTCGCCGCCATCAACTCGATCGAAGAGAAGACGAAGGCCCTGAGCGACGAACAGCTCGCTGCCCAGACGGTCGAGTTCCGCAAGATGCTGGCGAACGGGAAGACGCTCGACGACATTCTCGTTCCGGCATTCGCCGTCGTGCGCGAAGCCTCGCGCCGCGTACTCGGCCTGCGGCCTTTTGACGTGCAGCTTGTCGGCGGCATGATCCTGCATTCGAACGCCATCGCCGAAATGAAGACCGGTGAAGGTAAGACGCTCGTTGCGACACTTCCGGTTTACCTGAATGCGCTTGCCGGCAAGGGTGTCCACGTCGTTACTGTGAACGACTACCTTGCCCGCCGCGACGCCGCCAACATGGGCCGGATCTACAACTTCCTCGGGCTCACCACGGGCGTCATCGTCCATGGACTGTCGGATGAGGAGCGGGCTGCCGCTTACAATTGCGACATCACCTACGCCACGAACAACGAACTCGGCTTCGATTATCTTCGCGACAATATGAAGTATGAGAAGGGCCAGATGGTCCAGCGCGGCCACAACTTCGCGATCGTCGACGAAGTGGACTCGATCCTGGTTGACGAAGCACGCACGCCGCTGATCATCTCCGGTCCGCTCGACGACCGCTCCGATCTCTATAACACGATTGACGCTTTCATTCCGCTCTTGTCGGGAGAAGATTACGAGATCGACGAGAAGCAACGTTCGGCGAACTTCTCTGAAGTCGGTACTGAAAAGCTCGAAGGCCTCCTAAAACAGGCCGGCCTCCTGAAAGGCAGCGCGCTCTACGACATAGAAAACGTCGCGATCGTCCATCACATCAATAATGCGCTGAAGGCCCACAAACTCTTCCAGCGCGACAAGGACTACATCGTGCGCAATGGTGAAATCGTCATTATCGACGAATTCACCGGCCGCATGATGCCGGGCCGCCGCTATTCGGAGGGCCAGCACCAAGCGCTGGAAGCCAAGGAAAAGGTGCAGATCCAGCCGGAAAACCAGACGCTGGCGCAGATCACCTTCCAGAACTATTTCCGCATGTACGGAAAGCTCGCCGGCATGACCGGTACGGCGCAGACGGAAGCGGAAGAATTCGGCAACATCTACGGCCTCGATGTCATCGAAGTGCCGACCAACCTGCCGATCCAGCGTATCGACGAAGACGACGAGGTCTACCGGACCTTCGAGGAGAAGTACAAAGCGATCATCGCCGAGATCGCAGACGCCCAGAAGCGCGGCCAGCCGGTGCTCGTCGGCACGACCTCCATCGAGAAATCCGAACTTCTGGCTGAGCTGATGCGCAAGCAGGGCTTCAAGGACTTCCAGGTCCTGAACGCCCGCTATCACGAGCAGGAAGCGTATATCGTTGCGCAAGCAGGCGTGCCGGGCGCGGTCACGATCGCCACGAACATGGCGGGCCGCGGTACCGACATCCAGCTCGGCGGCAACCTCGACATGCGCATCGAGCGCGAGCTTGGCGAGGCCGAGCCTGGCCCGGAACGCGACGCCAAGATTGCAGCGATCGCCGAGGAGATCCAGAAGCTCAAGGAGCAGGCGATCGCCGCCGGTGGTCTCTATGTCATCGCGACGGAACGCCATGAAAGCCGCCGCATCGACAATCAGCTCCGTGGCCGTTCCGGCCGTCAGGGCGACCCGGGCCGCTCCAAGTTCTATCTGTCGCTTCAGGACGACCTGATGCGCATCTTCGGCTCCGATCGCATGGACGGCATGCTCCAGAAGCTTGGTCTCAAGGAAGGCGAGGCAATCGTCCATCCCTGGATCAACAAAGCTCTGGAGCGCGCCCAGAAGAAGGTCGAGGCCCGCAACTTCGATATCCGCAAGAACCTGCTGAAATACGACGACGTGTTGAACGATCAGCGCAAGGTGATCTTCGAACAGCGCCTCGAACTGATGGAAGCTACGAACATCTCCGAGACCGTTTCGGATATGCGCCGCGAGGTCATCGAGGACCTCGTCGAGAAGCATATTCCCGAGCGCGCCTATGCCGAGCAATGGGATGCTGCCGGATTGAAGGAGCAGGTTGGCGCGCTTCTCAACCTCGATCTGCCAATCGAGGACTGGGTGAAAGAAGAAGGCATTGGTGAAGACGATATTCGCGAACGTCTGACGGAAGCGTCCAACGCTGCCTTCACCGAAAAAGCAGAGCGTTTCGGCCCGGATATCATGCACTATGTCGAGCGTTCGATCGTGATGCAGACATTGGACCATCTCTGGCGCGAGCACATCGTCAACCTCGATCACCTGCGCTCCGTCATCGGCTTCCGCGGCTATGCCCAGCGCGATCCGCTGCAGGAATACAAATCCGAAGCCTTCGAGCTCTTCCAGACCCTGCTGAACAGCCTGCGCGAGGCTGTGACGGCGCAGTTGATGCGCGTCGAGTTGGTGCAGCAGGCGCCCGCCGAGCCGGAACTGCCGGTCATGCAAGCCCAGCACCTGGACCCCGACACGGGCGAGAATGATTTCGCGCCGATCTACCAGGCATCCGAAGTGATCGTCTCGCCGGAAAACCGGGATCCGAACAACCCGTCCACCTGGGGCAAGGTCGGCCGCAACGAGCCGTGCCCCTGCGGTTCTGGCAAGAAGTTCAAGCACTGCCACGGTGCGTTTGCCGAAGCCTGAGCGACGGCAGGCAGCTGAAGAATGCCGCCTTCGGGCGGCATTTCTTTTTGCGCGAATTAGACTGGCGGTTAAGGATAATCTGCTCGCCACAACCGTTTCTTAATCCTGATCTGACAAGAGTTCTGACACGATTTGCCTGAGTTCAGAGTGTTGCGTGTTCGTAATGGCGGTCATTGAAACAGCGGAAAGACTACTGCCTGCGGGCCTGCGTCCAGCGGGAAGCCGTCTGCTGCGCGTGCTTGCCGCAGTTCTGACCGGGCACGGCGACAAGGCAACCGCACAGCGGATGGCACTTACCGCCTTTTCGATCCGCATAGTGAGCGCCGCCCTCGCCTTCATTTCCCAGATCATCCTCGCGCGCCTCATGGGCGAATATGAATACGGGATTTTCGTGTTTGTCTGGGTTCTGATCGTCCTGTTCGGCGATCTCTCCTGCCTCGGCTTTCACACCGCGATCGTTCGTTTCCTGCCGCAATACAAGGCTGCAGGTGCCTTGGAGGAGATTCGCGGCCTGACGGGAACGGCCCGTACCTTCGCCATGCTTTCCGGAACGCTGGTGATGGCTGCCGGTATGGCGGGACTCCATTTCCTGGGCGACAGGATTGAGTCCTATTATCTCATTCCTGTCTTCCTTGGCCTTCTCGCCATGCCGATGATCGCGCTCGGCGACATTCTGGAAGGCA
Source organism: Rhizobium sp. CC1099 (assembly GCF_029714385.1). Taxonomy (NCBI): domain Bacteria; kingdom Pseudomonadati; phylum Pseudomonadota; class Alphaproteobacteria; order Hyphomicrobiales; family Rhizobiaceae; genus Rhizobium; species Rhizobium sp. CC1099. The sequence continues at coordinate 3,475,573 of NZ_CP121641.1, forward strand.
CCTCGCGTGCCAATCACTGGCCGGTCATGGCGCTGAGCCCGGTCTACATCATCCGGCCTGTCCTCATCATTCTCTTCATGCTGGCAGCGATCGGAGCCGATGCGGAGCATTCTGCCGTCACCGCCATGAAAGCCGCGCTGGCCGCAACCTATGTCACCGCCATCGGCCAATACATCGCGACACTCCTCCGCCTGCGCCGCCACTACAGCGAGGGACCGCGCAGGGTCGATTTCCTCAACTGGCTGAACATCGCCTTCCCGATATTCCTGGTCGAAGGCGTGAGCTTCCTCTTGACCAATTCGGATGTGGTTGTCGTCGGCATCTTCCTCGAGCCGCATGACGTGGCGATCTATTTTGCCGCCGCAAAGACGATGGCGCTGGTGCATTTCATCATGTTCTCGGTAAAGGCAGCATCCGGTCCACGCTTCTCCAGCCTCATCGCAGAAGGCACCCGCGAGCAGCTTGCCGCAGCAGCAATCGACGCTGCGCGCTGGACCTTCTGGCCGGCGCTGGCCCTCGGGCTCGCAGTCGTTGCAGCCGGTCACTTGCTGCTGTCGCTTTTCGGCGGAGCCTTTACGGCAGGTTATGTTCTGATGGCGATCCTGCTTGCGGGCATCCTCGCCAAGGCCCTCGTCGGTCCGGCCGAAACGCTGCTGATGATGGCCGGAAAGCAGAACCTCTGCGTCGCCCTCTATGCGGCGGCGCTCACGGCAAACGTCTCCTTGAATATCGCCTTGATCCCGCACCTTGGCACCGTCGGCACTGCGATCGCGACGGCATCGGCAATGGGTGTGGAAGCGATCCTGCTGCACATCGCCGTGCGCCGGGCGCTCGGCATTGTCCTTTTTGCATTCAGCCGCCCTCCGGCAACGATAGAAACGAGAGCCTGATAATGGTGCGTGTCCCCCCCGTTACCGAAAGCACCGATACCAATGCCAATCGCATGGTTCACGAGCTTGCCTCGATAAACTTCGACTTGCCGCAGGCCGAAGCGCGCGTCGAGATCGGACGTCCGGGCCGGGAGCTCTGCCTCTATCCGGGCAGGCTCGGCTATGAATTGCAGGACGAACTGGATTTCCTTTCGAACCGTGCGATGGAGCCGAATGTTTTCTTCACCGGCCGCTTCCTTGCGCCCGCCATGCCGCGGCTTGAAGACCGGCAAGTGAATTTCGCACTGATCCGCGATGAGAACGGCCGGCGCAGCCGCTTGCGTTTCCTGATGCCGTTCTCTGTCGAAAGACCCGGCTTTGCCGTCGGCCCCTCGATCATCCGCGCATGGTCGAACAGCTTCGCGCCGCTCGGCACCCCCCTGGTGGATGCCGAAGATGCGGCTGAGACGCTGGACAATCTTTTTGAAGGCTTGACGGCGCGCGATCTGAACCTTCCCGCAACGTTGGTGCTGCCGGATATTCGCCTGAACGGCATCTTTGCTCGCATGGCAAAGGCGGTCGCGCTGAGCCGCAACCTGCCGGTCACGGTCACCAATCCATCGCAGCGGCCTATGCTGCAGAGCGAGGACGACGCTATGGCCTATCTTGGCCGTACCATCTCTTCTTCGCATAAAAGGGAAATGCGCCGTCAATGGCGGCAGCTCGAAGAGCTCGGAACAGCTGTCTATGGCGTCGCGCGCCAGCCCCGCGATATTCATGCGCGGTTTGAAGAATTCTTAGCAATGGAAGCCGGCGGCTGGAAAGGCAAGAGACGAAGCGCGCTGGCAACCGACCGCTACCACACGGCCTTTGCCCGCGAAGCCGTCTCGAACCTTGCGGCGATCGACGCGGTGCGCATTCACACGATCGACCTGAACGGCAAGGCGATCGCGGCAACAGTCGTGTTGATGATGGGCGGCGAGGCCTATACTTGGAAGACGGCCTACGACGAGGCCTATGCCCGCTATTCTCCGGGCAAGCTGCTGATGGCCGAACTGACGGAGTGGCATCTCGACGATGCGAATATCGTGCGTTCCGATTCCTGCGCGGTGCCGGATCATCCGATCATGAGCCGTTTCTGGCAGGAGCGCGAGGAAATGGGAACGCTGGTGATCGGCCTGACGCAGAACGGCGACCGCGATGTTCGGCAGGCCGCCGCTCAGTTGCATATGTATCGCAGCACCCGGAATATGGCGAAGATGCTGCGCGAGAAGATCATATCGCTTGCGCGGCGCGGTTAGGCCCCTCGCCGGCCGCCTTTTCGCGCAGAAGTCTGCGGATGACCTTGCCGGTCGTCGTCAGCGGCAGCGCGTCCACGAATTCTACCTCGCGCGGATATTCGTGCATCGAAAGCCGCATCTTCACCCAATCGCGGATTTCAGCGCCGAGCGCATCGCTGGGCGTGCAGCCAGGTGAAAGCACGATATAGGCCTTGACGATCTCGGTGCGCACCGGATCCGGCTTGCCGACGACGGCAGCGAGCTGCACGGCCGGGTGGCCGCACAGACAGTCCTCGATTTCGGCAGGACCAATGCGATAGCCTGACGAGGTGATGACGTCATCATCCCGGCCTTCGAAAATGACGTAGCCCTCGTCATCCTGATGACCGAGATCGCCGGTTAGCAGCCAGCCTTTGATGAACTTCTTCCTGGTTGCCTCGCCGTCGTTCCAATAGCCGAGGAACATGACCGGATCGGGCGCCTTGATAGCGATCTGGCCTGTCTCGCCGGGGGACACTTCATCGCCGCTCTCGCCGATGATAGCAACCCGGTGACCGGGAACCGCGCGGCCGATCGCGCCTGCCTTCGTGACACCATAGCCTGCACTGGAGGAGAGTACGAAATTGCACTCCGTCTGGCCATAAAACTCATTGACGGTGATGCCGAACGCCTGGCGCGCCCACTCATAGGTTTCGCGACCGAGCGATTCACCGGCGGAGCCGATGGTGCGCAGATTGAGATCGTATTTCGCGCGGGGATCACTGATCGATTTCAGCAGGCGGAGCGCTGTCGGCGGAATGAAGGCATTCCGCACCTTCATCTCGGCCATGATGCGATAAGCCATATCGGCGTCGAACTTCTGCGCCGGAGAGGAAACGACAGGAACGCCAAGCAGGAGGCTTGGCAGCAGCGCATTCAGCAGCCCGCCCGCCCAGGCCCAGTCCGAAGGCGTCCAGACCTTGTCGCCGGGCTGCGCAAAACCTTCATGCGCGAGTTGCATACCGGGAATGTGGCCCGCTAGAACGCGATGGCCATGCAACGCGCCCTTGGGCGGCCCCGTCGTGCCTGATGTGAAGATCATCAACGCCGGATCTTCCGGGCTGGTCGCAGCAACGTCTAAAAGCGGCGGATGCGCCTCGACGAGCGCTCCGAAAGCAATCGCGTCGCCGCCATCGATGCTGATGACCGTGCTGAGTTCCGGCAGGTTTTCACGAATCTGGTTCACCCGCTCCAGTCCGAACGAGTTGGTGACGATCGCAGCCGCGCCTGACGTTCTCAGCCGGTATTCCAGTGCCTCGACGCCAAAGAGCAGCGCGAGCGGCAGCGCAATCGCACCTATCTTGTAGATCGCCACATGGGCGATCGCCGTCTCGAAACATTGCGGCAGAAGCAACGCGACGCGATCGCCGCGGCGAATGCCGAGCGACGTCAATGCATTGGCAAAAGACGACGAGCGCTCCGCCAGCGCGCCGTAGGTCATCGACAAATGACGGCCATCCGGGCTGAAATGTTCGAGGCAGATGCGTTCCGGTGCCTGCGCCGCCCATTCGTCGCTGACGGCACGCCCGATATTGAAGTCTTGCGGAATCTCCCACGAAAAATCGCGATAAAGACCGTCATAGCGGTCGCGGGCGGGAAGTCTCATACTCGAAATCCAGTGAATGCTGCACCAGCTAACACCTTGCGGCGATCGAGTGCAAGTTCGCTTGATCGCGTGTTTCAAAGCTCCACCTGATGATCGCACGGATGCGCCTGAAATATTCTTTCGCCGGATTGCTGACATTCTCACCGATTGCGCCCTACATCACCCCGAGGTGTCTCGGGGGATTGAGATTCATTTACGGAGTCAATTCATGGACTATGTCAAATTCGGAGGCACTGGCCTTGAAGTTTCGAAGATCTGCCTCGGCTGCATGACCTTCGGCGATCCGGGCCGCGGCAATCACGCCTGGACGCTCGGCGAGGAGGAAAGCCGCGCGATCATCAGGCAGGCACTCGATCTTGGAATCAATTTCCTGGACACGGCGAATACCTATTCCGACGGCTCGTCCGAGGAAATCGTCGGACGGGCAATCAAGGACTTGAAGCGCGAGGATATCGTACTCGCGACCAAGGTCTTCAACCGCATGCGCCCCGGTCCGAACGGCGCTGGTCTTTCCCGCAAGGCGATCTTTGACGAAATCGACAACAGCCTGCGCCGACTCGGCACGGATTACGTCGACCTCTTCCAGATCCATCGCTTCGACTACACGACGCCGATCGAGGAAACGCTGGAGGCGTTGCACGACGTCGTGAAGGCCGGCAAGGCGCGCTATATCGGCGCCTCCTCCATGTACGCTTGGCAATTCGCCAAGATGCTCTACACCTCGCGGCTGAACGGCTGGACTCAGTTCGTGAGCATGCAGGACCATGTCAACCTTCTCTATCGCGAGGAGGAGCGCGAGATGCTGCCTTTCTGCGAGGACCAGAAGATCGCTGTCATTCCGTGGAGCCCGCTTGCCCGCGGCCGCCTGGCGCGCGACTGGGACGAAAAGACCGCCCGCACGGAAACGGATGAATTCGGCAAGACGCTCTACAGGCAGGCCGAAGATGCCGACCGCAAAATCATCGACACGGTCGGCCGATTGGCGAAGACACATGACGTCTCCCGAGCCCAGATCGCCACTGCTTGGATCTTGCAGAAGAGCGCGGTGACCGCACCGATCATTGGCGCATCAAAGCCGCACCATCTTTCGGACGCCGTTGGGGCATTGGCTGTCAAGCTCAACGCCGAGGACGTCGCCGCTCTCGAAGAGCCTTATGTTCCGCACCACGTGGAAGGCTTCAAATAAAGCAGACACATGCCGACGGGCACTCAGGCGCCGACAAATTTTGCCGGTGCCAGCTTCTCCCGCATCGTCGAAAGGAACTGACCGGCCAATTCGCGATTTTCGACCGCGCGCGCCAGACTGACGGCCCCCATCATTGATGAGAGCGTCGTAAAGCCATTCTTGCGGCGCTCCTCGAGCGTCTCACCCGGAACGATCTCCGCCAGGATATCGACAAGCGTGGAAAGCCCGTCGTTGAAGGTTTCCCGCACCGCACCGCTGCTGCGGCTCACCTCTTCCATTAGCGCCACGAAGACACAGCTCGAGCCTGGATTGTCGACGGAACACCAGGAAACATAGTGGTCGAGGAGCGCTTCCAGGGGGCGATCCGGAGCGTCGGCGATGAGAGCCTTCCATCGCACTTCCACCCTGGCGATCAGCGCACGGCTGACCTCCAGCTGCAGCTCTTCCTTTGATTGGAAGTGGCCATAGAACCCTCCATGCGTCAGCCCGCAGGCTTTCATGATATCGGCAACCCCTACGCCATCAAACCCGTTTTCGCGGAACATTACGCCCGCGACTTCCAGGATCTTCTGGCGGTTTTCTGCAAATTTTTCGCGGCTGACGCGCATGATCCGGCTCCGGAAAATAGTCCCTTGACAAATTATATGACGCCTATCATCAATACGCAAGAAACATGATGACCATCATCTAAATCAGTGATGTATCGATCATTCCCACGAATGGAACTTGCCCCATGGTTTCCACTGCGCTTGCCTCCACCCTTGCACGCCGCAACATCCATTACGGATGGATCGTTGTCGGCGCGACTTTCCTGACCATGCTGGTCACCGCCGGCGCCATGGGCGCGCCGGGCGTGCTGATCAAGCCGCTGCAGGACGAGTTCGGCTGGGAAACTTCGCAGATTTCCTCCGCACTTGCGATCCGCCTGGTCCTCTTCGGCCTGATGGGTCCCTTCGCGGCGGCTTTCATGAACTATTTCGGTGTGCGCAAGGTCATCGTCTTCGCGCTTGCGCTGATCGGCGCTGGCTTCGTTGGCTCGCTCTTCATGACATCGCTTTGGCAGCTTCTGCTGCTCTGGGGCATCGTCGTCGGTTTCGGCACGGGCCTGACGGCCATGGTTCTTGCAGCGACCATATCTGCCCGCTGGTTCACGAAGCACCGCGGCCTCGTCGTCGGGATGCTTTCGGCAAGCTCGGCCACCGGTCAGCTCGTTTTCCTGCCGCTGATGGCGGAACTAACAGAACGCTACGGCTGGCGCTCCACGGTCTTCTTCGTCTGCGCCATGATCATGGTTGCCGCACTTGCCGTGCTTGCCTTCATGCGCGACCGGCCCTCCGACTTAAACCTGCCCTCGCTCGGCGAAGCTCATGTCACGCCGCCGCCGGCACGCGGCACGTTGGTCGGCGCGCTGAAGACGCCGATCACGATCCTGAAAGAGATCTCCGGAACTTCGACCTTCTGGATCTTGTTCGCCACCTTCTTTATCTGCGGCCTCAGCACCAACGGCCTGATCCAGACTCATTTCGTCACGCTTTGCGGCGACTTCGGCATCCTGCCTGTCGCGGCGGCCAGCGTTCTCGCCGTAATGGGTATCTTCGATTTCTTCGGCACGATCGGCTCCGGCTGGTTGTCGGACCGCTTCGACAACCGCTGGCTCCTCTTCTGGTATTACGGTCTGCGCGGGCTTTCCTTGCTTTTCCTGCCCTTCAGCGATTTCAGCTTCTACGGTCTTTCGATCTTCGCGGTGTTCTACGGCCTCGACTGGATCGCCACCGTTCCGCCGACCGTAAAGATTGCCGCCGACCGCTTCGGCCGGGAGAAGGCCGGTCTGGTCTTCGGCTGGGTCTTTGCCGGCCATCAGCTGGGCGCGGCAACCGCTGCCTATGGTGCCGGCCTTTCACGGACCGAGCTGTCGAGCTACCTGCCGGCCTTCTTCGTTGCCGGCGCCTTCTGCCTGCTCGCCTCGATCCTCGCCATCACGTTGAAGAAGTCCGGCTTGACCGAACCGGCACCGGCTACCGCACACTGATTGCAAAAGGCTTTCCACGGAACATCAAGCCGGAAGCCGTATCAAATCAGCCTGATAAGCCCGCCCGCCGTCTTGCGCGGTCGGGGGTCGCATGTTAGACACCCGGCTCGTCGGTATCCGTTGCCCCATTGGCGGAATTGGTAGACGCGCTCGACTCAAAATCGAGTTTCGAAAGAAGTGCTGGTTCGACCCCGGCATGGGGCACCACCGACGAAAAACGATCCGATAATTCGTATAGGTCGTCGTCTGGCTCTTCGTCGTCCAGCCGAAGATCGCCATCAGTTCGTCGTCGGTCGCACTGTTCTCAGCGGCGATCGTCGCTCCCGCCTTGCGGGGGGCCGGGTGCAGTGGAACAGCTCGGCCTGGTCGCACCAGTCACGCATCTTGTTGCCGGGGCCGTTGACCGTGAACGGCTTGCCGAACTCCGTCGCTGGCACGACCCTTCGGCTTAAACCGGTCAGGCGACCAACTCGCCCGCCAGAGTGAAAGAATATACGACGGCGCTCGGCGATCACATCGTCGATTGCTTTTGACGTTTACGCAGCCTGCGTTGCGCGCCGGAACATGACCGGCTGCTGGTTCCGATCAATGCGATGGACGCCACGTGCCATCGGGTGTTTCGGAAATCCGTCCTTCGTCAGCCCGAGGCAGACGAGATCGACGGTGTGGTGGCGGGCGCGGCCGCAGAACCAGTCCTGTCCACCTTCCCCATCGTTCAGACCTGCGTGGTGCGCGCCGTTGGCGCCCCATGCGGCAAGAGCCGGCGTGTTCTGCGAGCGGGCGAGCGTCAAGGCGGTATCGATGAACTGGACGTTCTTCGAACCGCGCGGATAGTGCGTCGACATCATCACGATCGGGCTCGACGAGCGGAAGGCGAAGAGGTTGACGACCAGCAGGCCGCCATAGCCCCACGCCTTGCCAAAATGGATCAGCGCGCGGATCGACGGATCATCGTTGTCGGCATCGGCCGTCGAAGGGTTCAGCATGCAGGTGACGAGCAGCGGCCTGCCCTTCTCCCACACACGCGTCAGCTCGTAGCGAAATCGGCCGCAATGGGAAATGACGGCGGCCTTTTTCATTAGACCGATGCTGCCATCGAGTGCGAGCTGCGTCATGCCGCCTGTCCTTTCGAGACGTCGACGCAAGATGTTCCGGCCATGCGAACGACGCCGACCATCATTACCGTCTTGTCGTCCCCGACCGGGCTGACGAAGGCGGAGATGCGGCCTTCGCCGACAATGATCTCCACTTCGTCGCGATTGAGATGCTCAAGAGCGGCGATGACGAAGCATCCAGTATATCCCTGGCGGAGTTCGCCGGTGCAACTGATGGCGATCTCGTCGTCAACGGTCAGAGCTGTGAAAAACCTCAACCAAAGCGATTATTCTTGTCGACCTTTTCATTCTGATGATCTAGCGTTCGGGAAACCCTAACCCGCTGCCATCAAAAGATCATGATCAAAAGGCGCCTCTTCAACCTGCTCCTTCTTGTTGTCCTTCCGGTTGTTTCTTATGGCGCGGATTGCCCTTCAGCCAAGAGTGCAAAGAACGGTTTCTTATTGAGGAATTCGGGGGCGAAAAGCGAATTCCGGCCGGCGCAAGGGCCGGTGGTCGCAATAACCAATTCCTTCGGGAGTTCGGAGAAGCAGACGGTTTATTCGTACCAGGGGCTTTTCGATCTGTCGCGCTCCAGCAGCGATGAGCGTTACGCCATCTATCCACTCGATGGCTTGGACAAGCTTCTGCCCATCAAGAAGGATGGTCATCACGTCATCCCCTTTGTCCCCTTGGATCCTCAACAATCCAGTGACAAGTGGACGCTGGAGCTGACGGTAACTAAACGCGAGACAGTTGCAGTTGGCCGGTGCAAATACGAGGTTTTCAGGATCAGAGAGGAAACTAAAAGAGGCGGCGAGCGGGTTGAGCTCTGGAGCGCTCTTTACTCCCCTGACCTGCACGCGACCCTTGCCAAGATCTACGACGAGGGCACAAGCGAGGAAGCCATCGTCAGTTACGACTACATCCAATCCTTATCGCGCTGACGTCGTTACCGCGGCGGGGTTTGCGAAAAGAACTGCAAGACGTGCGGGACCACACGCGACGACTCCTACTGGATCAGCTGAATCCTGATCTCTTCCTTTGCAGCGAAGGAGCGGCATTCGTCTAGGTCGTCGCCGACGAAGATCACATCACCTTCGGAATCGAACAGACCCCAGCAGGCTTCGTCCTCAAGAAATACCTCTCGGACATACCCGAATTCGACGGCTTCGAAAGACCGTTTGAACGCGACATCAACAGCTTCTATTTCTCGCATGGAAATCTCCAATGAGACAGCGACTTCTGTTTTAGTGCGCGCTTATATTGATCTGCGAAACTGACGCCAAACTGGTGTCGCCGCGAGAACGCTCCAGTATCGCTGGAGCTCAGCATTTGCCGGTGATACGGAAACTCAAATCAAGTATTTAATTTCACTCACGCTTCGGTCAAAGTGGCGGTCGCCAACGAATATCAAGGGACGGATGTGCATCAGGAAGTAACGCTTATTGCCACAGTCGCCGTCAGCTTCGTCTTTGCGGCGGTGCTGGGATATGTGGCCGACAGGCTGCGGCTGCCGCCGCTGGTCGGCTATCTCGTGGCAGGCATACTCATGGGACCGTTCACGCCGGGCTTCGTCGCCGATACAGGGCTTGCCGGACAGTTGGCGGAGATGGGTGTCATCCTGCTGATGTTCGGCGTCGGGCTGCATTTTTCCGCCGCTGACCTGCTTGCCGTGCGCGGTATCGCCGTGCCGGGCGCGATCATCCGGATCATCATCGCTACGCTGCTCGGAATTGGCCTCGCGAAATGGTGGGGCTGGGGGCTCGGCGCCGGGATCGTCTTCGGCCTCAGCCTGTCGGTGGCAAGCACCGTCGTGCTGCTGAAGGTCCTTGAGGAACGAAACCTCCTGAATTCAGCAAGCGGCCGCGTCGCGGTCGGCTGGCTGATCGTCGAAGACTTGGCGATGGTTCTGGCGCTGGTCTTGCTGCCTGCCCTTGCGGAATTGCTCGGCGGCCACGCCGCCAGCGATGCTGCACAGGGCGCTGGGCTGCCGCTGTCGCTGGCGATCGCGCTGACGCTGCTGAAGGTCGGCGCCTTTGCGGTCATGGCGATCTTTGTCGGCCCGAAGATTGTTCCCTGGCTCCTGACGCTCGTCGCCCGAACCGGCTCGCGCGAACTCTTCACATTGACGGTCCTTGCCATCGCCCTCGGCATCGCTTTCGGCTCCGCCGAGATCTTCGGCGTTTCCTTCGCACTCGGCGCTTTTTTCGCGGGCGTCGTGATGAGCGAGTCCAATCTCAGCCACCGGGCCGCTGCCGATTCTCTGCCGCTTCAGAACGCCTTTTCAGTCCTGTTCTTCGTGTCGGTCGGCATGCTGTTCGATCCATCGATCCTGGCCCGCCATCCAATGGCCGTCATCAGCGCGCTGACGTTGATCATCGTCGGCAAGGCGATTATCTCCTTTCTGATCGTCATCCTGCTTCGATATCCGATCGGAATGGCGCTGACCGTCGCAGGCGGACTGGCGCAGATCGGCGAATTTTCCTTCATTCTCGCCGGCCTCGGCGTCTCCCTCGGATTGCTACCGACTGACGGGCAGGATGTCATCCTTGCGTCCGCGATCATTTCGATCACGCTCAATCCGCTCGTCTGCGCCGGCGCCGAGGCGCTGCATACCTATGTGCACGCCCGATGGCCGGTGCTCAGCAATCATTACGGCCGCCGCCGGCATGAGGCGCTCGGACGCGAGCTTGAAAAGATCAGGGCACTTACCGAAGCGCGGGAGCGCCAGCATCAGCTGGAGATGCAGCAACTGATCGAGACTTTCCCGCTTTTCGCCAAGGTCGATGAGCACTCGCAGGAGGAACTGCTCCTTCTCTTCCGTCCCAAATCCGCGCTGCCGGGCGAACGCGTCATGCGCAAGGGGGACCGCGGGGACGGCATGTATTTTCTCTCGTCCGGAGCCGTGGAAGTCCGTCTTCCCGGCGGCGCCGTCCGTCTCGAACCGGGTGCATTTTTCGGTGAAATGGCTCTGCTGAGCGGCGGACGGCGAACCGCCGATGTCATTGCCATCGATTTCTGCCAATTCCTGGTGCTGGAACGCCGTGACTTCAATATGTTCACCGCCCGCCACCCGGCGCTAAGGGCCGCCGTCAGCGAAATGGCGCGAGAGCGCTCGCAGATGAACGCACTAAACGCGAAGCGCGAAGAGCAGCCGGATCAACGCGAAGTGTCGGCGGAAGGCCAATAGGCATCCGCGGAGAAGTCGTGGGGGATCGGATCGAGCCGCGACAGCGTCTCGGCCGCAAAATCGAGCTGCATCTTCAGATATCTGAGCGCTTCCGGCGCAGGAACACCCGTCGCAAACTCTCTCACATAAGACGAATGATAGCCGCTTTCCCGAAGCCGCCTGACGGCTTCCCGCCGTACATCCTCCCTGCTCGGCCTTCGAGCTGAAGCTACGGTTTCGCGCGCATCGGCCGCTTCGCCGAGCCCGCCCTCAATCACCCTCAATTTCATTCATAGCCACCTGCAAGAACCAATCGGAAACCAGCTTGCAGAAGATTCACCGATTTGCAATCTCCCGAAAACCTGGGAGCACAGCCGCGATACGGATCACGAAAATTTTCGTGGCACGCTGGCATCATTGCCACACTAGGCATTTACAGCGTCAGACTGCCCCCCTAAAGCTTTTGCACCGCAGCACGAAAGGAATGGAATGCTCCGCAGACTTTACGACTGGACCATGTCACTCGCCGCCCGCAGATCGGCCGAAGTCTGGCTCGCCGTTATCGCCTTCGTCGAAAGCTCCGTCTTTCTCGTCCCGGCCGATGTCCTTTTTCTTCCCATGGCACTCGCCAAGCCCGAGCGTTCATATCGATATGCGATCGTTGCCACGGCCGCCTCGGTTCTCGGCGGCATCGCCGGCTGGGCGCTCGGCTTCTATGCCTACGAGACCGTGGCGCGGCCGGTGCTGGAATTCTACGGAAAGCTCGATGCCTTCGAGCAGATGAAATCTTACGTCACTTACGAGACGATCCTGCTTTTGCTGGTGACGTCGGGACTGGCGCACCTGCCGCCGATCAAAATCGTGACGATCCTGTCCGGGGTGATTCACGTCAACATATGGCTGTTCGTCATCTCGGCGATCGTTGCCCGCGGCGCGCGCTTCCTATTCCTTGCCTGGCTGCTTCGCCGCTACGGCGAGCCGATTCGCCATTTCATTGAAAAGCGCTTGGGGCATATTGTCAGCATCGGTGCAGTGGTCGCCATCGTGCTTTATATTGTCTATCGCTACCTTGCCCACTGAGCCAAGCTCGCGGAGTTCCGCCATGACTGCCATTGCCTCGCCTCTTTCCCGCCCGGTCGTTCTCTATTCGCTGCTGCTGGCCCTCGGCATGGCGGTGGTCGTCGGAACTGCACTCGGCTTCCAGTATATCGGCGGCTACATTCCCTGTGCGCTCTGCCTGCTGCAGCGCGAGCCCTATTACTACGGCATTCCGATCGCGATCCTCGGCGCGCTCGCATCGTTTTTCGGTCTGCCGAACTGGGTCGCCCGTGCCCTGCTTCTGGCGGCAGGTATGCTGATGGTGGTCGGTGCCGGCATGGGTGTCTATCACGCGGGCGTCGAATGGCATTTCTGGGCAGGGCCAGCGACCTGCTCGACGAGTGCAGGCGCCATGACGCAGAATGCCGGCGACCTGCTGACGGAACTCAACACAATTACCGGCCCCTCCTGCACCGATGCGGCGCTGCGCGTTCTCGGTCTTTCCTTTGCGGGCTGGAATGTGATTGCGAGCCTGATCCTTGCCGCTTTCGCTTTCGTCGGCGTCCGCAAATCGGCATAAGGAAATAGCGGCAATCAGGGCTGCAGTTCGGTATCCCAGTAGAGATAGTCGAGCCAGCTGTCGTGCAGATAGTTCGGCGGAAAGAGCCGGCCGTTGTTGTGCAGGTCCTGCACGGTCGGCTGATACGGCTTCTGCGAGGGGAACATGCCTGCCTGCTTCGGCAGCTTGCTGCCCTTTTTGAGATTGCAGGGAGAGCAGGCCGCCACGACATTTTGCCAGGTCGTCTCGCCGCCATGGGCGCGCGGGACGACGTGGTCGAAGGTCAGATCGTCATGCTCGCCGCAATACTGACATTCGAATTTGTCGCGGAGAAAGACATTGAACCGGGTAAAGGCCGGGTTCCGCGAAGGCTGAACGTAGGTCTTGAGGCAGACGACACTCGGAAGCCGCATCGAGAAGCTCGGCGAAGAAACCGAATGTTCGTATTCCGCAATGATATTCACACGGTCAAGGAAAACCGCCTTGATCGCGTCCTGCCAGGACCAGAGCGACAAGGGATAATAACTCAAAGGCCGGTAGTCAGCGTTCAGGACGAGCGCCGGCAGGGCCTGGGGGGAGACTGCAATCGTCAAGGTACTCTCCTGAGCGATTCGGCATCTGCATCCTTATATTAGGCCGGTTGTGACAGCCTTGTGAAGCCCAATAAATTCAGTCAATAACGGCAATTCGATGAGCGTTGCCCATCAGCCGACCGGCAGGAGCCCGCGACCCAGTTTCTGAGCATAGTAAGCCCAGAAAAGCCTTGCTGCGACCGATCTCCAGGGAGACCAGACCATGGCAAGCGAGGCGAGCACTTTCGCGTGCGGACGCTGTGCGAGACCAAAGGCAGCAGCGACGGCGTTCTGCAGTGCGACGTCTCCTGACGGGAAGACATCGGCGTGCCCGCCGCAAAACATCAGATAGACTTCCGCGGTCCATGGCCCAACGCCCTTCAACGCCGTCAACTCGGCAAGCGCCTCCGCCGGCGGCCTCGAGGAAAGCAGAGCGAGATCAAGGCGGCCCGATACGACTGCTTCGGCGATGCCCGACAGTGTCGTCGCCTTGGCACGCGACAGACCGAATTCCCGCCAGGCATCCGGTCGCAGTGCGACATAGCGTTCGGCCGTCAGCACTCCTTCTTCAGCAAGCGACATGCGCCGCCAAATAGCATCGGCGCTTGCGCGCGAAACCATCTGCGAAACAATGATATGGGCAAGGCCAGCAAAACCCGGCTCGTGAAGGCGCAGCGGGATCGGACCCGCCTCCTTCGCAATATCGGCGAGCCGCGGGTCGAGGCGAAACAAATGCTTCAGTCCCTCGCGGATATCCTCTTCGCTTCGAATGATCTGCACGTTGCCTCGCGATGGTTTCGAATTCGTGGCAGAAGAAAGCATGACCACGACTCAGCGTCAAAAGCCCATTTTCCGTTTTGCGCCCAGTCCCAACGGCCCGCTGCATCTCGGCCACGCGCTTTCGGCCTTCCTCAACCAGGATATGGCCGCAGCAATGGACGGACGCCTGCTGCTGCGCATCGAAGACATCGACCAGACACGTTGTACACCCGAATTCGAAGCAGGCATCTATGCCGATCTCGAATGGCTGGGAATCGACTGGGAGAAGCCCGTCCGGCGACAATCCGACCATTTCGCGGAATATCAGACAGCATTGCATGGTCTGATCGAGCGCGGATTGGTCTATCCTTCGTTTCTGACGCGCGGCGAGGTGAAAGCCAGAGTGTCCGCTTCCGAAGCCGGCGGTAACGCTTGGCCGCGCGATCCGGACGGTTCGCCGCACTATCCTTCCGACGATCGCGACCGAAGTGAAGGCGAGCGGCGCAAGATGCTTGCTTCAGGCCTGAAACACGCTTGGCGTCTGGACATGGGGCGGGCACTGCAGGGTGCCGATCGTGTTTTATCCTGGAGCGAGACCGGCGACGGCGAGACCGGGGGGATTGCCGCCGATCCATCGGTGTGGGGGGACGTCGTTCTTTCGCGCTCGGATGCCCCCTCAAGCTACCACCTTTCGGTGGTTATCGACGATGCGCTGCAGGCCGTCACTCATATCGTGCGCGGGCTCGACCTCTTTCACGCAACATCGGTCCACCGGCTGCTGCAGGTGCTGCTCGACCTGCCTCAGCCGGTCTACCACCATCATCGGCTGGTGACGGATGCAAAGGGACGCAAGCTCTCGAAAAGCGATGGCGATACCGGGCTTGCGGATTTGCGTGGCAAGGGGCTATCGGCGGCCGATATCCGGAATCTTGTCGGTCTTTGAAAGCTTGCTGCCCTGCCCGCTCAAAAAATTGCGGGCGAAGATGGCGCGCACCCGAAATTTCATCAGTGCCGCATTGATTTCCGCGCCAATGATGAAGATCACGCCGACCATGTAGAGGAAGATCAGCACGACCATCACCGATGCCAGACCCGCATAGGTCGCTGTGTAATTCGCGAAGGTGGCGAGGTAAAAGGCGAAGATCAGCGCGCCCGCGAGCCAGAGAAGCAGTGTCAGCAAAACCCCAGGGATAACGTCGTAAACCCGCCTGCGGCCGGCAGGCAGCCAGAGGTGAACGACGAGCAGACCGACCGTCAGCACGAAAAGCGTTCCGTAGATTCGCCAGCTGAAAACGATTTCGAGCGTATCGGCAAAGAGTGGAAGCCACTGCCGCGCGTAATCGAGAGCGAGCGGCACGGCGACGAGCAGGATGCTGATGGCGGCAAAAATGATCACCGCGATCAGCACGTAACCGAGGCTGGCCAGGCGCGTGAAATACCAAGGCCTCGTCTCCTGTACGCGATAGGCGCGGTTGAGCGATATGCGCAGCGCCTCGACACCGTTCGAGGCGAAATAGGCGGCCGCCAGCACCGAGACCGTCAGCAGTCCGCCGCGCGGAATCGTCAGCACCTGCAGCACCTGGTCGGCCACAGGTTTGGCGATCGCTTCCGGCCAGGTATCGAAAATGAGATGAACGGCCGTGGAGGAGAACTGGTCGGCTCCGAGGAAGTTTGCGAGCGTCGTGCCGAAGATCAAAAAAGGAAAAACCGCCAGCAGGATCGACAATGCGACATGGCTCGCCATCGCGAAACCGTCATCCTCGATTAGGTGGCAGATCGCGTCGTATGCCACATCATAGAGCGTACGCACTATCTTCGGCATTCCACCCCCGGGCTTCGTCATTGTATCGTCGGTTCGAATATGGGAAACGAGTCGCAATTTGTACAGGAATCATTCCATGGCGGAGCAGCGCACCATCATCGTGACCGGATGCTCATCCGGCATCGGTGCCTATTGCGCGCGAGCCCTGAAGACCGACGGCTGGCGCGTCTTTGCAGCGGTCAGAAAACACGCCGACCTCGGACCGCTGCAGGAGGAGGGCATCGAAGCCTTCCTGATGGACTATACGCGGTCGGATACGATCACTGATTTCGTTCGCGATGTAGCAGAGGCAAGCGGCGGGCGCATCGACGCAGTTTTCAACAACGGCGCCTACGGCCAGCCCGGCGCGGTCGAGGATTTAACGACCGACGTGCTGCGTGCGCAGTTCGAAACGAATTTCTTCGGCTGGCATGAATTGACACGGCAAATACTGCCGCTGATGCGAAGGCGCGGCTCGGGCCGCATCGTACAATGCTCGTCCATTCTCGGCGTCGTGCCCTATCGTTTTCGCGGCGCCTACACCGCTTCGAAGTTTGCGCTCGAGGGGCTGAGCATCACGCTGCGCATGGAACTTCAGGGCAGCGGCATCCACGTGTGCCTGATCGAACCAGGTCCGATTGCCTCGCGCTTTACCGCCAACGCGCTCGCGAAGTTCAAAGAACATGTCGACATCCGCAATTCCGTGCATGCGGCAGATTACCGCCGACAGCTCGCGCGTCTTGACGGGACTGGCCCGAAGAATCGACATAAGCTTCAACCCGACGCCGTCTATACTGTGTTGAAACACGCATTGAACTCGAACAATCCGAAGCCACATTATCCTGTAACGACACCGGCAAAACAGGGCATGTTCCTGAAGAGGCTGATTCCGGCGGACCTTTTTTATCGCCTGATGCGCTGGACCGATTAATCAAGAAAGCCGACTTCCATGTCCACGGCCACTTATATTCTCGCGATCATCATCATGGGCCTCGTCGCGATCGTGTTGGTCCGCGGCCTCTTCAACATGATGAAGGGCGGCGACGCGAACACTTCCAACAAGCTGATGCAGCTCCGCGTATTGCTGCAGGCGATCGCTGTGATCCTGATCATGCTGACGCTCTGGCTGACAGGCGGTGGCCGCCCTAGTTAACGCCGGGAAGAGAGGGGATATCATGGTAACACTCAACAAGATCTATACGAAGACCGGCGACGACGGCACGACTGCGCTCGTTTGCGGACCGCGCCGTCTCAAATACGACCTGCGCGTGGAAGCCTATGGCACGATCGACGAGGTCAACTCCGCAATCGGCGTCGCAAGACTGCACATGCAGGGCATGCCGGTTCTCGAAAGAATGCTGACGCTGATCCAGAACGACCTTTTCGACCTCGGCGCTGACCTTGCGACACCCGACGACGGCAAGCCGCCGGCGCACGAGCCGTTGCGCATCATCGATACGCAGGTGGCGCGGATCGAGAGCGAGATCGATGAACTGAATGCCGATCTGCAACCCTTGAAATCCTTCGTTCTGCCCGGCGGTCATTCGGCAGCTGCCTATCTTCATTTAGCGCGCACAATCGCGCGCCGCGCAGAAAGGCTGATGGTGGAACTCGCCCGCACGGAGGGCGAAATCGTCAGCGGAGCGGCCCTGAAATATGTTAACCGGCTTTCGGACTTCCTCTTCGTTGCCGCGCGCCACGCGAATGACCGCGGCAACGCGGATGTGCTTTGGGTTCCTGGAAAAAACAGATAGGCTTCTCGCGGTCACGATAGCCAGGGGCAGGCTTTATGTTCATACCGCTGCACGACGCCAATACGCTGAAACACATCAAGGTCCAGTGGGTGACGCTGGGCTTGATCGGCATGAATATCGCCGTCTGGCTTTTCACCGGCTTCTTCGCTCCGGAACAGACGGCTCAGGCGACATCGGTCGGCCTGGGCTACATACCGGCGGTCTCCTTTGACTATGCAACACTTGCACCCGGCCTCGCGATTGTTCCGGAGCCGCTGACCTACATCACCCATGCCTTTGTGCATGCCGGCTTCTGGCACCTCGTTTCCAACATGATCTTCCTCTGGGTCTTCGGCGATAATGTCGAGGATGCCATGGGGCATCTCCGCTTCCTGATCTTTTATCTCGTTTGCGCCGCCTTCGGCGCGCTTTGCCATGGCCTGCTCGTGTCGGAATCGCAGGCGCCGCTGGTCGGCGCCTCAGGTGCGATCTCAGGGGTGGTTGCTGCCTATGTCGTCCTTCACCCGCGCGTGAAAATCTGGGTGCTGGTCTTCTTCCGCGTTCCGTTGCCGCTTCCTGCCTTCGTGCCGCTGCTGCTTTGGATCGGCCAGCAGTTCTTCATGCTGCTTGTCGATCCGGACGGCAATGTGTCCTGGGGCGCCCATGCCGGCGGCATCGTCGCCGGCGCCGTTCTAGTCTTCTTCATGCGCCGCAAGGGTGTGCCGCTGTTCGACCGCGAGATCGTCACGCCCCGCGCCGTTTTCAGCACGCCGGCTGTGAGGCGGGCGGTCGTCGCCGCTGACGACGGGGCGCCTGGACACTGAAAAGAAATATCGCGCCGCCTCGATTATTGACGTAAACGTAAACGTCATATATTTGCAGACGCAATTTGTCTGTCTGCGACCGGCAAGCGTTGTATTTGGAGGAAAAACGCGTATCCATGTCGCCATTCGACAATCGGAGCGACGCCGAAGCGCGCATTTTCTTGGCGAAAGAGTTGAAGGAAGGACCCCATGAAAATTCTCGTCCCCGTGAAGCGGGTGGTTGATTACAATGTGAAGATCCGCGTCAAGCCGGATGGCACGGGCGTCGAGCTTGCCAACGTCAAGATGTCGATGAACCCGTTCGACGAGATCTCGGTGGAAGAGGCGCTGCGGCTGAAGGAAGCCGGCAAGGCTGCGGAAGTGGTCGTCGTGTCGATCGGTCCGGCCAAGGCCGAAGAGAC
This sequence comes from Rhizobium sp. CC1099, assembly GCF_029714385.1. Classification (NCBI taxonomy): domain Bacteria; kingdom Pseudomonadati; phylum Pseudomonadota; class Alphaproteobacteria; order Hyphomicrobiales; family Rhizobiaceae; genus Rhizobium; species Rhizobium sp. CC1099. Next base: position 3,494,535 of record NZ_CP121641.1, read on the forward strand.
GCTGAGGACGGCGCTCGCCATGGGTGCCGATCGCGCCATCCTGGTCGAGACCGACGAGACGCTCGAGCCGCTTGCCGTGGCCAAGATCCTCAAGGGCGTGGCAGACGCCGAACAGCCGGGTCTGATCATCGTCGGCAAGCAGGCGATCGACGACGACAGCAACCAGACCGGCCAGATGCTCGCCGCGCTCTTGGGCTCTGCCCAGGCAACCTTCGCCTCGAAGATCGAGATTACCGACGGTAAAGCGACCGTCACCCGCGAAGTCGATGGTGGCCTGCAGACGATCGACATCAAGCTGCCGGCCGTCGTCACCACCGACCTGCGCTTGAACGAACCACGCTATGCTTCACTGCCGAACATCATGAAGGCGAAGAAGAAGCCGCTCGACAGACAAGCGCCTTCCGACTTCGGCGTTTCCACCGCTCCGCGGCTGAAGGTGCTGAAGACCGAAGAGCCAAGTGGCCGCAAGGCGGGCGTCAAGGTCAAGTCGGTCGCCGAGCTCGTCGAGAAACTCAAGAACGAAGCCGGCGTCCTCTAAGGCGAGAAAGGAAATACGACCATGGCCATTCTGCTTCTGGCTGACCACGACAATGCAAGCCTTTCCGACCAGACCGCCAAGGCGCTGACCGCTGCTCGCCAGATCGGCGGCGATGTCACCGTGCTGGTTGCCGGCAAGGGTGCCAAGGCTGCCGCCGATGCCGCTGCCAAGCTTTCCGGCGTTTCCAAGGTGCTGCTGGCCGAAAGCGACACGCTTGCCAACAATCTGGCCGAGCCGCTGGCCGACCTGATCGTTTCGCTCGCCGGCAGCTACGACACGATCATTGCGGCTGCGACCTCGACCGGCAAGAACGTCGCTCCGCGCGTTGCCGCCCTTCTCGACGTGGCGCAGGTGTCGGAAATCATCGAAGTCGTCGCGCCCGACACCTTCAAGCGGCCGATCTATGCCGGCAACGCCATCCAGACGGTGCAGGCAACCGACGCCAGACAAGTCATCACCGTGCGCACCGCCTCCTTCGCTGTTGCCGAGACCAGCGGTTCGGCTCCGGTCGAGGCAATCCCGGCCGTTTCCGATCCGGGTCTTTCGACCTTCGTCAAGGACGCGCTGTCGGCTTCCGACCGCCCGGAGCTGACGTCGGCAAAGATCATCATCTCCGGCGGCCGCGCACTCGGCTCGGCCGAGAAGTTCAAGGAAGTCATCCTGCCGCTCGCCGACAAGCTGGGTGCCGCCGTCGGCGCAAGCCGTGCGGCCGTCGATGCCGGCTATGCGCCGAACGACTGGCAGGTCGGCCAGACCGGCAAGGTCGTCGCCCCTGAACTCTACATCGCCTGCGGCATTTCCGGTGCCATCCAGCACCTTGCCGGCATGAAGGACTCGAAGGTCATCGTCGCCATCAACAAGGACGAGGAGGCCCCGATCTTCCAGGTCGCAGACTACGGCCTCGTCGCCGATCTCTTCGAGGCCCTGCCGGAACTGCAGAAAGCTCTTTAAACGGGCAGAATGCCAGCTTTTCGCACTTGCGAATGACTGGAAAATTATCTCTTATGGGGCTACTACTGCTGCCGGGCGATCATTTTGCCCGGCAGTTTCATTAGAAGAAAAATACGGGCGGAGCGGGCGGCTGCCACGGGGATTTGGAGATGAGTGCGGTGTTGAAAACGATCGGTATTGTCGGCGCGGGCCAGATGGGCTGCGGCATCGCCCATGTTTCAGCAGCTGCGGGCTATAAGGTCCAGCTCTACGACCTGACGCAGGAGCGCATCGAATCCGGTCTCGCGACCATCAATGGCAACCTTGCCCGGCAGGTAACGAGCGGCAAGATGACGGATGAGGAGCGCAAAGCAACTCTTTCCCGCATCTCCGGCTCCGCCAACCTCAATGACCTTGCTCCCTCCGACCTCGTTATCGAGGCGGCAACCGAAGAGGAAGCGGTAAAACGCAAGATCTATGCGCAGGTCTGTCCAGTGCTGAAGCCGGGCGCGCTGCTTGCGACGAACACGTCCTCGCTCTCCATTACCCGCCTGGCATCGGCAACGGACCGGCCTGAGCACTTCATGGGCATTCATTTCATGAACCCCGTCCCGGTGATGAAACTGGTGGAACTGGTACGCGGCATCGCAACGGACGAGGTTACGTTTTCGACCGCAAAGGAATTTGTCGCCTCGCTGGAAAAGACCGTCACGGTAGCTGAGGATTTTCCGGCCTTCATCGTCAACCGCATCCTGCTGCCGATGATCAATGAGGCGATCTACACGCTCTACGAAGGCGTCGGCACTGTCGATGCCATCGACACGGCGATGAAGCTCGGCGCCAACCACCCGATGGGCCCGCTTCAGCTTGCCGATTTCATCGGCCTCGACACCTGCCTCTCGATCATGCAGGTGCTGCACGACGGCCTAGCCGATTCCAAGTACCGCCCCTGCCCGCTGCTGGTAAAGTATGTCGAAGCCGGCTGGCTCGGCCGCAAGTCCGGCCGCGGCTTCTACGATTATCGCGGCGACACGCCCGTCCCGACGCGGTAGCGCTAAGACCCTGTTGCACCCTGGATCAGCGCCTTTGCATCGCCGCTATCCCATGCGGCAGGGCCGTTCATCGCCGAAACCAGGCACCCTTTGTCGTCGATGAGCAGCGTCACCGGCAGGCCGAAAGCAACCCCCTCTTTCTTCAGGCTGTTGAAGACGCCGATCGTATTGTCGCGATAGAACTGCAGGGAATCGACGCCGATTTCGCTTAGGAAAGCCTTCGGTTTCTCTTCATCTCCAGTGTCGATATTGACCGCGACGACCTGGAATTTGTCACTGCCCATCTCCTTCTCCAGCGCGTTCAGCGCCGGCATTTCCTCGCGGCAGGGCACGCACCATGTGGCCCAGAGATTGAGAAGCACGGTCTTGCCCGCGAAATTCTCGAGCGTCACCGGATTGCCGTCCGGACCGTTGAAGGCGACGGACGTGAGCTTTCGTGGCGCGTTGACAGCAACCATCGCCGCCACCGCGCCTTTGGCGAGCGGCGTAATCTTCTGGACGAGATCCTTGGCCGCGGTGCATTCGGCAGAGGCCGTTTCACCGCCGGCATTGCCATAACCGGCCTCCTTAATGTAAACCGCTGCCGCACCGGCAATTACGCCTGCGACGGCGGCTACCGCGATCAATTTCAAGGATGGCAGCCCGAACAGCTTTCTTGTCGTCATTTCATTCTCCAGGGCATGCACCCTTAAGACAGGCATCTTTCATGGCCGACGGCACAAAGGACACCAAATCCTCCAACCAGATGTGGGGCGGACGTTTCGCATCCGGCCCCGACGCGATCATGGAGGAGATAAATGCCTCGATCGGTTTCGACAAGAAGCTCTTTGCCCAGGACATCCGTGGATCGATCGCCCACGCGACGATGCTTGCCCATCAGGGCATCATTTCCGTGGACGATAAGGACAAGATCGTTCACGGACTAAGCACGATCCTGTCAGAAATCGAAAGCGGCAATTTCGAATTCTCCCGCCAGCTCGAAGATATTCACATGAATATCGAAGCCCGCCTTGCCGCGCTGATCGGCCAGGCCGCCGGCCGCCTGCACACCGCCCGTTCACGCAATGACCAGGTAGCGCTCGACTTCCGCCTCTGGGTGAAGGAAGAGCTGCAGAAGACTGAAGCGATGCTGACGAACCTCATCGCAGCCTTCCTCGACCGCGCTGAAGAACATGCCGAAAGCGTCATGCCGGGCTTTACGCACCTGCAGACCGCTCAGCCCGTCACCTTCGGCCACCATTGCATGGCCTATGTCGAAATGTTCGGCCGCGACCGTTCGCGCGTACGCCACGCCATCGAGCATCTGGACGAAAGCCCCATTGGCGCTGCAGCGCTGGCCGGGACCGGCTACCCGATCGACCGCCACATGACGGCAAAGGCGCTCGGCTTCCGGGAACCTACGCGCAACTCGATCGATACCGTCTCCGACCGCGACTTCGCCATCGAGTTCCTGTCGATCGCCGCGATCTGCGGCATGCATCTGTCACGCTTGGCCGAAGAGATCGTCATCTGGTCGACGCCGCAATTTGGTTTCGTGCGGCTTTCCGATGCATTTTCGACCGGCTCCTCGATCATGCCACAGAAGAAGAACCCCGACGCCGCCGAACTCGTGCGTGCCAAGACCGGCCGCATCAACGGCTCGCTGATTGCGCTGCTGACGATCATGAAGGGCCTGCCGCTCGCCTATTCCAAGGACATGCAGGAAGACAAGGAACAGGTGTTCGACGCGGCCGAGAGCCTGGAACTTGCGATCGCCGCCATGACAGGCATGGTCCGCGACATGACGGTCAATACGCAGCGCATGAAAGCCGCAGCCGGTTCCGGCTATTCGACGGCCACCGATCTCGCCGACTGGCTGGTGCGCGAGGCGGGACTTCCGTTCCGCGACGCACATCATGTGACCGGCCGTGCCGTGGCGCTTGCCGAAAGCAAGGGCTGCGACCTCGCCGAACTGCCGCTTGCCGATCTCCAGTCCATCAACCCGGCAATCACCGGCAAGGTCTACGACGTCTTGACTGTCGAGGCTTCGGTTGCAAGCCGCAAGAGTTTCGGCGGCACGGCACCCTCCGAAGTGAGGAAGCAGATCGCCTTTTGGCGGGCTCGCAACTGAGAAAACAATCAGGGTGCACAAGGCGGATAAACTTCGCTATGAAGATGTCCACCAGCGCCGCTCCAAGAGGAATCCCATGCAGACCAGCTTGCCGCACCTCATCCGCCTGACGGTTGTCTTTGCCGTCATCGGCCTTGCCGTTGCCGGATGTGGACGCAAAGGCGATCTCGATCCGCCGAGCGCGATGGCAACGAAGGAAGGCGACGTATCGAAGCCGACGAAACAGCCGGGCGCCGTCGACAGGCCATTCCTTCTCGATCCTTTGCTTTGATAGGCACGTCCCGTGAACCACTTCGAATATCGCGACGGCATCCTTTACGCCGAGAACGTCCCCGTTCCGGAGATCGCCAAGGCCGTCGGCACGCCTTTCTATTGCTATTCGACCGCAACGCTTGAGCGCCACTACCGGGTCTTCGCCGAAGCCTTCAGCGATATCGACTCCATGGTCTGCTATGCGATGAAGGCGAATTCGAACCAGGCTGTGTTGAAGACTCTCGGCAAGCTCGGCGCCGGCATCGACGTCGTGTCCGAAGGCGAATTACGCCGCGCGCTTGCTGCCGGCATCCCGGCAAGCCGCATCATGTTCTCCGGCGTCGGCAAGACGCCCCGTGAGATGGACTTCGCGCTCGAGGCCGGCATCTACTGCTTCAATGTCGAATCCGAACCGGAACTCGAAATCCTCAATCAGCGCGCGGTCAAGGCCGGCAGGAAGGCGCCGGTCTCCTTCCGCATCAATCCGGACGTCGATGCGAAGACGCATTCGAAGATCTCGACCGGCAAGAAGGAAAACAAGTTCGGCATTTCCTGGGAACGCGCTCGCGCCGTCTATGCGCAAGCCGCCAAGCTGCCCGGTATCGAAGTCACCGGCATCGACATGCATATCGGCAGCCAGATCACCGAGCTGCAGCCCTTCGACGATGCCTTCAAGCTGTTGCGCGAACTGGTCGACACCCTGCGTGCCGACGGCCACGACATCCACCATGTCGATATTGGCGGCGGCCTCGGCATTCCTTACAAGGAAGACAACGAGCCGCCGCCGCTGCCGGATGCCTACGCGGCCATCGTCAAGAACCAGCTCCGCGGGCTGAACTGCAAGATCGTGACTGAACCGGGCCGCCTGATCGTCGGCAACGCCGGCATTCTCGTTACCGAAGTTATCTATGTAAAGGACGGTGGCGAAAAGACCTTCGTCATTGTCGATGCGGCAATGAACGATCTGATCCGCCCGACGCTTTACGACGCCTGGCACGAAATCCGGCCGGTCGTGATCTCGGCGGCAAATGCTCCGCGCATCAAGGCCGATATCGTGGGGCCGGTTTGCGAGACCGGGGACTATCTGGCGCTCGATCGAGAGATGGCGATGCCGAAGCCGGGCGATCTCTTTGCGGTCAGTTCCGGCGGCGCCTATGGCGCAGTGCAGGCAGGCACCTACAACAGCCGCCTGCTGGTGCCAGAAGTTCTGGTGAAGGGTGCCGATTTCCATGTAATTCGGCCTCGCCGAACCTATGAAGAACTGATCGGCCTCGACTCCGTACCTGCCTGGATCGAGTGACAGCCTCATCACTTTTTGGCGAATAGAGGTGAAAAAACGGCTTTGCCGACCGCCTGCCCTCGCCTTCGCCACAAAGAGTGTTATCTTTTCTTCATGCGAGCATATTGCCTAGCAAGCGCCGGAAGCGCCCTCCATTACTCCAGCATCAAATGGCGGAGACCGGATTGACGAACAGCCCCCGCAGGCAAAGACATGGCACGTATGCCCTTCGGCCCTCTCTCGCGAGGCTCGTAGCGGTAAAGCGGTTCTTTGCGCGCCTGGTACTTGTATCCGAGCAGGTCCTGCCACCGCTTGTCCCGGTTCTTTCCGTCGTTGCCTTCTATCTGGCAGCGTCCTGGTTCGGCCTCTTCCGCTCCGTTCCTGACTTCATGCGTGTCGGGCTGCTGATTGCCTTCGCCATCGCCTTCCTCGCCGCGCTCATCCCATTTCGCAATCTCCGCTGGCCCAATACCGCCGAAGCCGACCACCTGCTTGAGGAGCGCAACGGCCTACCGCATCAGCCGGTGACGGTGCAGGAAGATGAACCGGCCTTCGACACGCCCTTCGCAAAGGCGCTTTGGCGCGAACATCAGACGCGGATGGCGAAGACGATAGCAGCCCTCGACACTGGCTTCCCCCGCCCGGACATCGCAACCCACGACCGTTTCGCGCTGCGTGCCATCCCGGCCCTCCTTCTCGTCACGGCCTTCGGTTACTCGCTTTCGACCAACGGCGGCTCAATCACCGACGCGCTGCAGCCACCCGTCGCGCCGGCAGCGACCAATCCGGCTGTGCGTATCGACGCATGGGTCACCCCGCCCTCCTATACCAGCCGCGCTCCGGTCTATCTGACGGCAACCGGCACTGAGCAGGCGATCAACATTCCGCAGTTCTCGAACCTGACCGTTCGCGTCAGCGGCGGGCAGACGGACGAAAAGGTCGTATTCAGGAAAGAGAGCGGCGAGGTGCGGGAAATCGCAGCCGAGGCAAAGGCAAATCAGCAGCCTGGTGCTGCACCGCAGGCGAAGCCACAGACTCCTGCCACGCCAGCACTTGCCGCACAGACACATTTGATGAAGCTTGAGGAAAACGGTGCGCTGCTCGTCAATGGCCGCAGGTGGAACTTCAATGTCATTCCCGACAAGGCACCCGAGATTGCTTTCGACGGATTGCCCAAACCCAGCGTAAACGGCGCGCTGGAAATCGGCTTCACGGTAAAGGATGATTACGGCGTGCAGGAAGCGCGTGCGGAAATCCTGCCGGCCCAATCCGATCCGGAGGCAAAGCCGCTTTATCCACTCCCCGATTTCCGGCTCGACATTCCGCGCCGCAACGCGCGTGATGCCAAGGCCGTGACCAGCAAAAACCTGACCGAACACCCGCTGGCCGGAAAGCGCGTACGCGTTACGCTGGTTGCCAAGGATGCGGCCGGCCAGACCGGCCGGAGCCCGCCGCATGAAATGACGCTGCCGTCACGGCCGTTCAACGAACCGCTGGCCGCAGCCGTTGCGGAAGAACGCCAGGTTTTCGCACTCGATACCCGCAAGATGCCGGAAGCGATCGCTCTCAACGAGGCGCTGACGATCCGTCCTGAAGAAACGATTCCTAGGCTCACCAACTATCTGCTGCTGCAATCGGCGCACACGCGCATGAAGCTCGCCAAGGGCGACGAGCAGTTGAAGGATACGGCCGACTATCTCTGGGATATCGCGATCGGCATGGAGGACGGCGACCTTTCGCTTGCGGAACGCAACCTGCGCAACGCCCAGCAGAATCTCGCCGACGCGCTTCAGCGCAATGCGCCGGACCCGGAGATCAAGAAGCTCATGGACGAGCTTCGCAAGGCGATGAACGAATACATGAAGGAACTGGCTCAGCGCATGCAGAATGCGCCGATGCAGCCGAATCAGAACGCGCAGAACGTCATCCGCCAGCAGGATCTGGAGCGCATGATGGACCAGATCGAGAATCTGGCCCGTTCAGGCAACCGCGATGCCGCTCAGCAGATGCTTTCAGAATTGCAGCGCATGATGAACAACCTGCAGGCAGGCAGGCCGCAACAGGGCCAGCAACAGCAGGGCGACAACAGCCAGATGCGCCAGCAGATGGACAAGCTTGGCCAGATCCTCCGCGACCAGCAGAAGCTGATGGAGCAGACCTTCAAGCTGGACCAACAGTTGAAGGACCGTATGCAGCGCGGCGACCCGAATATGGGTATGAACGATCCGCTGCTTGACCAGATGATGCCAGGCCAGGATGGCCAGCCGCAGGATCAGCAGCAGGGGCAGAACGGCGAACAGGGGCAGTCACCGTCGGAGCAGATGACTGAGGAGCAATTGCGCGACGCGTTGAAACAGCTCCGAGCACAGCAGGATGCGCTTGGCAAGCAGCTCGGCGAACTGCAGAAGGGCCTTGGCGAGATGGGTATGAAGCCCGGCCCGGGCTTTGGTCAGGCACAGCGCGAAATGGAAGGTGCCGGGCGCGAACTCGGCCAGGGCCGCGGCGAACCGGCCCTCCAGGGCCAGGGCCGCGCGCTGGAAGCGTTGCGCCAGGGCGCCCGGGACATGATGAACCAGATGATGCAGGCGCAACAGGGCCAGCAAGGCCAAGGGCCACAAGGTCAGGTTGGCCAGGGCAACCAGAACGGCCGCGATCCGCTCGGTCGTCCGCGTCGCGCAGAGGGTCCCGATTTCGGCGAGCAAGTGAAGGTACCCGACGAAATCGACGTGCAGCGCGCACGCGAAATTCTCGATGCGATCCGCGAAAAGCTCGGCAACAACCCGCCGCAGGAGATGGAGCGGCGCTATCTGGAACGGCTGCTGGATATTCAGTAGCTGAACTTGGATCGCAATGCGCCATCCAACTCCTTGGGTGAAGACGATTCTCTTTCAAACGATGATTCGCTCACGTGCTGACGGAGCGTGGCGGGATTCCTGTCACAAGGACAGGAATGGGGAGCAGGGGAAGGTGCCGCCAACCCGTCTCACGCAGCCAGCGCCCGGGCAACCGCTTTTCGGATGTCTGGAAGTGCAAACGGCTTCGACACGACGTCGACGATCTTTTCTGCAAGGTCATCGGCCCGTTCGCGCTGCTCGGCATAGCCCGTCATCAGCAGGATTTTGAGCGCCGGAAAGGCGGATTTCGCCTGATGCGCAAGCTCGATGCCGTCCATGACCGGCATGCGGATATCCGAAAGCAGTAGATCGTAGATCCCGTCCTTCAGCTTCTCCAGTCCCTCGGCGCCATCGGCGGCTTCGTCGGTCTCATGACCGTCAAGGCGCAAGGCCCGGGCGACGAAAGAGCGAAGCGAATCTTCGTCTTCCGTGATCAGAATTTTTGCCATGATGTGCATCGCTCCGTCTTCATGCCCCGGAACGGAAATTGCACGGCGTTCCTTTTCGATCGGTAAACGAAAGAAGGCGATGGAAGGGATGGTTAACAACCCGTCTTACCTCGATGAGGTCAGGCGTCGCCGGTAACCACGCCGACGTAGGGCAGCTCACGGAAGGCATAGGCGACGTCCATGCCGTAGCCGACGACGAAATAATCCGGGCATTCGAAGCCGACATAGTCTGCCTCGAGCTTTTCTTTGCGCTTGACGCTCTTGTCGAGCAGCACGGCGATGCTGACGTTGCGCGCGCCGCGTTCGTAGAGCAGTTCCTTGGCGAAAAGCAGCGTGCGGCCGGATTCGAGGATGTCGTCGATCAGCAACACGTCGCGATCTTTCACGTCGCTGTCGATATCCTTGACGATGCGGACGCCCTGAGAAACCGTTCCCGTGCCGTAGCTGGAAAGCGTGATGAATTCGACTTCAGGCGCAAGCCCGCTGTCGTGTAGCGCGCGGATGAGGTCTGCGGCGAAAATGAACGACCCCTTTAACACGGCAATGACGAGCAGGTCCTTTGTCGGACCCGCAGCAATGTGCTTGGCCATCGCGTGATTGCGTTCGGCAATCTGCTCGGCAGTGAAAAGCGGTTCGATAATTTTTCCGCGCACGACAGGCATACGGCTAGCTCCATGAAACGAAGGGTAAGCCGTTAGCACATTAGAAGGGCAGAAACACCCTAAGGCATGAACGAAAGCCGGACTTCCGGCATTTTTCCGCCAGAGTGCTGCACGCGTGCCGAAAAGCCGCGGCTCTCGCCACCATAGATGACGTCTGCTGGCGGATTGATGACCATGCTGGCCACCAGCCGCTCGCCGCTCATCAGATCGGCGCGGATCGGCCGCACGGTCTGTGTGGTACCACTGCCGTTTTCGATGATGCCGTTGATAACCAGGATACGCATACCATTTGCCTCGCGCGGCGCCACCGTGACATGCGTGAAGTGAAGCGGCGAGGTCAAGGCAGCAGTATCGCTCCCCGCCAGGCCGGAGAAACCGCCCGTCAGGCCGAAAACGAGAACGAAAAGCATGAAGACCAGGGCTATAAAGCTCTTGGGCGACGCCTGCTGCAGCCATTCTTCTGCGATCGCGAGAAACATAGTCGCCTTCGAGAAAGCCGCAGGCGTCGCAGGTAACTTGGCAGCGGCAGCGGCGCGCTTACGATTGTCATTGAAACTTTTGGCGTTGAAGCCTTGGCTCCGGTTGCCGATAACGACGAATTCGGCATCGGCGACATCAGTCGGACGGCCAGGATAGCGGGGCTGACGCGCGGCAGGCTCCGGCGGCAAGAAATCGTAGGCGTTGCTCGGCGCGCGGCGCCTGAAGGCGGATGCTTCCATGTTGACGGTCTCTCCCATCTCCACATGGTTTCAGTGCACGGTTAAAATCCGGCATTGAAACGAATCCTGCCCAGTCGTAAATTTGAATGGTTAATGCTTCGCTAAGCTTGCCTTCAAACAGGCATCTTTCCGACGAAATTCACTGATTGTTAACGGTGTTGGTTAACAAGTCGATGGCGTGAAACCATGAAAGACTGGGCTGCCCGTTGATCCATTTCGAGAATGTCGGTTTGCGTTACGGCATGGGCCCGGAGATTCTCCGGGACCTCACCTTCGATATTCCGAAAAAGTCCTTTCAGTTCCTGACCGGCCCCTCTGGCGCCGGCAAGACGACGCTTCTGCGCCTGCTTTTTATGTCGCTGCAGCCGACGCGCGGCTTGATCCGCATGTTCGGACGCGACATTTCCGACATCCCGCGGCCGGAGCTGCCGCTGCTTCGCCGCCGCGTGGGTATCGTCTTCCAGGATTTCCGCCTGCTCGATCATCTCACGACCTATGAGAATGTCGCACTGCCGCTTCGTGTACGCGGCAAGGACGAGAGCTCTTACAAGACAGACGTGCTCGAACTGCTGAAATGGGTGGGGCTCGGCGAGCGTATCAATGTGCTTCCGCCGGTGCTTTCCGGCGGCGAGAAACAGCGCGCGGCGATCGCCCGCGCGCTGATCGACCGGCCCGAGGTTCTGCTTGCCGACGAGCCGACCGGCAACGTCGATCCGCCGATGGCACGCCGTCTGTTGAACCTCTTTCTCGAACTCAACCGCCTTGGTACAGCTGTCGTGATCGCAACTCACGATCTGACATTGATGGACCAGGTGGAAGCCCGCCGCATGATCCTTTCGGAAGGGCATCTTGACGTCTATGATTGAGCCCGCATCAAAGAACCGCGCGCAAAGCGCCGCCCAAGCACAGCAGAAGCGGGCGGAGATGCGCGTGCGGCCAACGGCGCCGATCCTTCCGCCCTCGAATATCCAGGGCAACGCACTGACGGTGGTCATCGCCATCATGGCCTTCCTCGCCTGCCTGACGCTTGGCGGCGTCAGCATGGTGCGTTCGACAGCGGCCAGCTGGGAGAGCCAGATTTCCCGCGAAATCACCATCCAGATCAAGCCGGACGACGGCCTCGATATGGAAAAGGCGCTGACGCAGGCACGCGATATCGCCATGACCTTTGTCGGCACCAAAAGCGGCCAGATCGTCGATGAGGCGGCAACGGCCCGTCTGCTGGAGCCATGGCTCGGCAGCGGCCTAGACATCAAGGAGCTTCCCGTCCCCCGCCTCGTGATTATAACCATCGACGAGACGAACCCGCCCGATTTTGACGCGATGCGCTCACTTTTGAAGGAGAGCATCCCTCAGGCGTCGCTGGACGATCACCGCACATGGGTCGATCGCCTCGTTTCAATGGCACATACAACGGTGATGCTCGGCACCGGCGTGCTGCTGCTCGTCTTCATCGCCATGGTGCTGACGGTCGTCTTTGCGACACGTGGCGCGCTTTCCGGCAACCGCCATATCGTCGAGGTCTTGCATTTCGTGGGCGCCGAAAGTTCCTTCGTCGCGACTGAATTCCAGAAGCATTTCCTGAAGATCAGTCTCAAGGGATCGGCAATCGGCAGCGCTTTGGCAGCTCTCTTTTTCTTAGCGGCAGGCTTCCTGCAGAGCCGTACGATTGCGACGCCGCAGACCGATCAAGCCACGGCTCTCTTCGGCACCTTCTCGGTCGGAGCCCTTGGCTACCTCGGCATTTTTGCGACGATGATCGTCATTGCATTGCTGACGACGCTCACAGCGCGGCTCACCGTGATGCGCACGATCTATGAAATCGATACGCTGCGCTCCGACCCGACCCGAAGCGATGGCATCGCGAATTGAACGGCTCAGTCTTTTTTGCCACGAAAGTGTCTGTTCCCTGCCGCAATCTGCATATATTCACGATTTATGACCATGGGCCATACTAGACGCACTCCGATTCGTCCCGACCCGGCGCTAGCCAGCTACGGTGTCGAAACCCTGCGTCGTGGTCCCCTACGCCGGATGTTGCGATGGGGCGGATTCGCCTTCGTCCTGGCGACCGCGCTGCTTTTCGTCGGCTTCCTGCGGTTCGCCGATTCCGTAACCACCTTGAAACCTCCGGCCGAACCGAAGGCCGACGCCATCGTCGTTTTGACAGGCGGCTATCAGCGCATCGATCAGGCCGTCGAACTGCTGGAGAAAGGCGCGGGCAAGCGGCTGCTCATATCGGGCGTTCATCCGTCGACAACGCCGGGGCAGATACGCAAAACCACATCGGCGTCTGCTGATCTTTTCGATTGCTGCGTCGACATCGGCTATGACGCAATCGACACGATCGGCAATGCGCAGGAAGCCGCAAACTGGATCCATGCGAAAGGCTACAAGAGCGTTCTGGTCGTCACCAACAACTACCACATGCCACGCAGTCTCGCGGAACTCGCCTACGTCGATGCCGATACGCAGTTCATCCCCTACCCGGTCGTCAATTCCGACCTGAAGACCAGGGCCTGGTTCACCGATCCAAATGCGCTTCGCGTCATGCTCGCCGAATATGCCAAGGTGCTTCTGGCAGGCGCGCGCAACATCACCGGCTTCGGGCGCCATCCGGGCCTTCGCTCGGCAAGCATCACCGGTCCGAGCTGATTTCCATCGAGCGCTTTTTATGAGAGCCATTATCGTGTAGGCAGGGCCAGCCCGCCGTTTGCGCGGATACTGGCTTTGGAAAATTTCATGATCGCCCTGCGTTCCGTTCTCTTCAACACGATCTTCTACGCCAACCTCATCATCCGGATGATCGTGCTTTCGCCCTATTATTTCGTCGTGCCCCGCAAGACCGCCTATGCGATCCCCAAGAACTGGGCGCTTTCGAACCATTGGCTGATGGAAAAGATCGTCGGGACGACCTTCGAGATCGATGGCATAGAGAACCTGCCGGACGGCAGCTACATCCTCGCCCCTAAGCACCAGTCCTTCTGGGACACCTATGCACTGCTGCCCTGGTTGAAAGACCCGGTTTACATCCTCAAGCGCGAATTGATGTGGATCCCGCTTTTCGGCTGGTATGCGAAAAAACAGCGCATGATCCCGGTCGATCGCGGCGCACGCGGCAAGGTCATGGTCGAGGTGCTGAAGCGCACAAAGGAAGAGCTTGCGACAGGCCGTCAGCTGATCATCTATCCGGAAGGCACGCGCCGGCCTCCGGGCGCAGAACCGCTCTACAAATACGGCATTGCCCGCATGTATCGGGATCTCGGCATTCCGGTCGTGCCGGTGGCCATGCATCCCGGCCTTTTCTGGCCGCGCCGCAGCGCCGTGCGCCGTCCGGGCCATTTCAAGGTTCGCATCCTGCCTGCCATTCCGCCGGGCATGGATCCGGATGCGTTCTTCGAGCATCTAATCGATGTGACCGAGAAGGCGAGCGACGAACTGCTGGTCGATACGGTGGCGCGCAATCCGCACTTGCCACTGCCGCCGACCGCCGTCGAGAGACTGGCGCAATTGCGGAAGGCAACGGCCGCTTCTGCCTAAGCGGCCCGCAGCCGCTCGACCTCGCCGGCGACCCGTTCCAGCCAATGGTCGCGAATGCCCATCTCCTTAAGATGCGAGAGCGTATTGAAAACATAGGCGTCGTTCGAACCTGACTGACCCTTTGCCGCGTGCACCGTGCGCGCAGCTACAGAGGCATCAAGTGCGCCGGCATACTGGGCGTGGTCGCGATCAACGATGTAGGCAATTGCCTTGATGTTGCGTCGGCCGGGAAGCGATAGCGGCACATGCCGCTCGAGATAGACGTTGGTGACGAGCTCGCGGGCGCGCAGATAGTCCATCACCTCGTCGCGCCTTTCCAAGGCCACGCGAAACGCTATGCCGCGGCAGGAGCCGCCGCGATCGAGGCCTAGCACGAGACCCGGATTTTGCTGCGTGCCGCGGTGAACCCAGGAATGGACGCATAGTGATCGCCGGTAGCCGTAAACGAGAGCCTGAGAGCGCTCAAGAAACTCGAAGCCCGGATTCCACATCAGCGATCCGTAGCCAAATACCCAAAATTCGTCCATATCGCAGGCCAGACCGAAATTCCCATTCGCGATTCACCATTGGAGAACCATCATGGCAGCGTCAAGCCAATCCGGCAGCGGCAGAAAATTCTGGTTGCTCGGCTTGGGCATCGTTCTGGTGATCGCGATCTATACCGGCGGCTGGTTTTACGCAGCCGCCCACCTCAAGGAGACCGTGCTCAAGGTTATTGCGCCGCGCAGCACGGCGGGCGTCAGCGGCGAATGCGCCGATATCGACTTTCGCGGCTATCCGTTCCGCATTGGCCTCTATTGCTCGAAAGTGGGTGTGGATGACAACACGAACGGCGTCTCCGCTTCCTTTGGCGAACTTCGTTCCGCAGCCCAGGTTTACGCGCCGGGCCATATCGTCTGGGAACTCGATTCGCCGGCTGAAATCCGCACGGCAAACGGCCTTTCGATCTCGGCGCAGTGGGCAAACCTGCAATCCAGCCTGGTGACGAGGTTGAGGGGCATCGACCGCACCTCCATGATCATCGACGGCCTGAAGGCGACCGCTGTTTCCTCCTATACCGGGCAAACGGTCAATGTCGATGCAGGACGCACGGAAGTCCACCTCCGCCAGAATGCAGGCGATCTCGACGGTGCCTTCTCACTCCAGGATGCAAATGCCGTCATCAAGGACTGGCCGCAGGTCTTCCCGAAATTCTCGGCGAGCGCCGATATCACCCTTGCAGGCAAAGGCGGAATGATCGACGGAAGCGATCCGCAAGGGCTTTATGGGGCAAGCGGAGAGCTGCGCAAGGCCGTGGCCGATATCGGCGACGGCAAGGTGATGAGTTTGACGGGCCCCTTCTCCTTCGATGAGCAAGGCTTTTTGTCCGGAAAGTTCAAGCTGGAGATCGAGCAACTCGGCCCCTGGCGCGACAGCCTGAAACAGGCCCTCCCGGAAATCGCCAAGACCGTCGATACCGCCGCCAAGCTTCTAAAGGCGCTCGCGGTCGGCGGCGACAGGGTTTCGGTCGACCTCGTCGTCCAGCACGGCAATGCCACCGTAGGCGGCTTCATCCCGCTCGGCACGATTCCGCCGATCTGAGGCTCAGTTCGTCTTCGTGTCCTGCGCATGTGGGCGGCCAAAGTCTGGCGTATCCACATCCTGTCCCGCCTGGACGATCGAGCGGCGGATTGCGCGAGTGCGGCTGAAGAGCTCGAAAAGCTTGTCGCCCTCGCCCCAGCGGATCGCGCGCTGCAGATAGGCAAGATCTTCCGAAAAGCGCGCCAGCATTTCAAGGATCGCATCCTTGTTGTGCAGGCAGACGTCGCGCCACATCGTCGGATCGGAGGCCGCAAGGCGCGTAAAGTCGCGAAAGCCGGAGGCGGAGTATTTGATGACTTCCGATTCCGTCACGGTTTCCAGATCGTCGGCCGTGCCGACAATATTGTAGGCAATGATGTGCGGCAGGTGCGAGACGATGGCGAGCACCTTGTCGTGGTGGTCCGCGTCCATCTCATCGACCTTGGAGCCAAGGCTTTCCCAGAATTTACGAAGCTTCTTGAGCGCACCCTCATCCGTGCCTGCAATCGGCGTGAAGATGCACCAGCGGCCTTCGAAAAGGCCTGGGAAGCCGGCGTCGGGACCGGATTTTTCCGTACCGGCCAGCGGATGGCCGGGGATGAAGTGCACATGCGGTGGCATATGCGGCTGCATCTGCGCGATGACCGACGCCTTGGTGGATCCGACGTCGGTGACGATCGCCCCCGGCTTCACGCTTCCTGCGATTTCCTTGGCAACACTTTCCGAGGCGCCGACCGGCACGGACACGATGACGAGATCGGCATTCTCGGCGGCCTCGGCCGACGAAGTCGTATAACGGCTGCCGAGCTGCAATTCCTCGGCACGCTTCAGCGTTTCGGCACTGCGCGTTGCCACGACGATTTCGTTGGCGAGCCCCAGTCGCTTGATGTCGTGGGCGATCGAGGAGCCGATCAGCCCGATGCCGATCAGCGCGATGCGATCAAACTGCGCTGTCATGCCGGGCGTCCCATGAATTCGCCGAGCGCTTCGATGACGCCGCGATTGGCTTCTTCGGGGCCAATGCTCATGCGGAGTGAATTGGGGAAGCCGTAGCTGCGAACCGCCCGCAGGATATAGCCACGGCTCGTCAGAAAATCGTCGGCATCGGCAGCGCGCTTGCCGTCGACATCCGGAAAATGGATGAGGACGAAATTGGTCACCGACGGCGTAACCTTGAGACCGATCGTTTCGAGCGCTCCGGTAACCTTCTCGATCCACATTTGGTTGAAGGAGGTCGCCTCTTGAACGAAGGCCTGATCGCGGATCGCCGCGGCGCCGGCCGCGATCGCCGGCGTATTCATGTTGAACGGGCCGCGCACGCGGTTCAGCGCATCGATGATCTCGGCAGGCGCATACATCCAGCCGACGCGGAGCGCGGCAAGCCCATAGACCTTCGAGAAGGTGCGGGTCATGACGACGTTCGCTTTCGAGGAGACGACCTCGATGCCGGATTCATAGTCATTGCGCCGGACATATTCGGCATAGGCCGCATCGAGCACCAGGACGACATGCTTCGGCAGACCGGCCTGCAGGCGGCGGACTTCGCTGACCGGGATATAGGTACCGGTTGGATTGCCAGGATTGGCGATGAAGACGATCTTCGTCTTGTCTGTCACGGCGGCAAGGATCGCGTCGACGTCGACGGTATGATCCGTCTCCTTCACCACGACAGGCGTCGCGCCCGCGCCCATGATCTGAATCTTGTAAACGAGGAAGCCGTGCTCGGTGATGATGCCTTCGTCACCGGGGCTGAGATAAACGTGGCAGAGCAAGCCGAGCAGTTCGTCCGAGCCGTTGCCACACATGATGTTAGCCGGATTCAGGCCATGAACCGCGGCGATCGCCTCGCGCAATTCGATCGCCTGCCCGTCCGGATAGCGCTCGAGATGGCCGGCGGCCGCACGGAAGGCTTCTATGGCCTTCGGGCTCGCACCAAGCGGCGTTTCGTTGGAGGAGAGCTTGTAGACGCGGGCGACGCCCGGTGCATGTTCCTTGCCCGGCACATAGGCTGCAATATCGAGGATACCGGGACGCGGAACAGGCTTGCTCATCTCAACGCTCATGGGATCGACCTTGAAAAAACGCCGGAAATTCCGGCCGGAAATTGCCTTGTGGCAATAAAGCGGAAAGCGGCCTTTGTCGAGTGAGACTTAACGGCTGCGTGTCGTCGGAACACCATGCGGCGCAAGAACCGGCACGAAGACGCGGCGCGAAGCCCGTGCGGCTACCGGCAGGCCCTGATAGAGCCGCTTCTGTGCCTCGACGATGATGACGCCTGAAAAGGCCGGCCAGAGTGTGCGGCCAATGCGTTCGAAGGCGCGGCGAAGGCTGAGAACCGTGCGAAGCTTCGACGGCGGGAAGAACAGCGCCTCGGCGGTCGCGCCGGGCGTGAAATTCGTCTCGCGCAGCAGATGCGTGAGTTGACCCCGCGAATAGGGGCGCCCGGAGCCGAAAGGCGTATGTTCCATGCGCGCCCAGACGCCGCGCCGGTTCGGCACCACGATGACGAGGCGTCCGCCGGGCGCAAGCACGCGCCAGAGCTCCTTCAAGGTCTCCCGCGGGCTTTCGGCGAATTCCAGCGAATGGACCATCAGCACACGATCAATGGACGAATCGGGAAGCGGCAGTTCTTCGTCGAAGATCAGTGCTGTCGACGACAACGACCCCACCGGCCAGTTCACGGCGCCCTGCCCGGCTGGCATGAAGGCGAAGGTGCGCTCGGTATCGGCGCTGAACCGGTCGAGGAAGGGAACGGCATAGCCGATGCCGACGAGCCGCTCCTGCGGCAGGCGCACCCAAAGCGACGACAGCGCCATGGCAATCGAGTGCTCGGCAAGGCGGCCGAGCTCGGAGTGATAGAACTGGCGCAGATCGACAATATCCGTGTGCATCGCAATAAATGTTATCAGCGGGCGATTGGACTTCAAGGCCGGAGCCTCTACATTCCGGACATGTTCGTGGGAAAGAGGCCGCTTGGACAATGAAACCTTTGGAATTAGAAGTTTTTCTTTGCCGATCCGATAATTTCGGCGTTCTCGTGCATGATCCGGAGTCCGGGCTGACGGCATCGATCGACGCGCCGGAAGAGGCGGCCGTGGCAGCGGCTGCTAAACGGCGCGGCTGGAAGATTTCGCACATCTTCGCCACGCATCACCACACCGACCACGTCGAAGGCAATCTGGCGTTGAAGGAGCAATTCGGCTGCGAGATCATCGGTCCGGTCAACGAAGCCGTGGCAATTCCCGGCCTCGACAAATCGATGGCCGATGGCGATAGCTTTCCCTTCGGCGACCATATGGTCAACGTCATCGAAACGCCGGGCCATACCGTCGGCCATATCTGTTACCATTTCGCTGACGACAAGCTGCTTTTTGCCGCCGATACGCTCTTTGCACTGGGCTGCGGCCGCCTCTTGGAGCGCCCGGCCGCGGATATGTGGCATTCGCTGCAGAAGCTGGCCGTGCTGCCAGACGAGACGGCGATCTATTTCGGCCACGAATATACGCTTTCGAACGCTCGTTTCGCTTTGACGATCGATCCGGACAACGAGCGGCTGAAGACGCGTGCTGCGGAGATCGAGGCTCTGCGCGCCGAAGGCAGGTTCACGATCCCGACGACGCTGGGCCTGGAAAAGGAAACCAACCCTTTTCTTCGCGCTGCCGATCCCGCCATCCGCCGCAATCTCCTGATGGAAAGCAAGACGAACGAGGAAGTCTTTGCGGAGATCCGCAGGCGCAAGGACAATTTCTGATGTCTCCCGACGATATTATAGAGGCGCTTGCGATGCAGCCGCATCCGGAAGGCGGCTGGTACGTGCAGACGTTTCGCGATGGCAATGGCAAGGATCGAGGGCACTCGACGGCAATCTACTATCTGCTGAAAGCCGGGCAACGTTCGCACTGGCATCGCGTTCACGATGCGGCGGAGGTCTGGCATTATTACGCCGGTGCGCCCTTGGCACTCCACAGGTCCGCAGACGGCGCGGAAAGCGAAACCTTGATGCTCGGCATCGACCTGGCAAATGGTGAGCGTCCGCAAGCAATCATTCCGGCAAACTGGTGGCAATCGGCAGAAACGCTTGGCGAATACACGCTCGTTGGCTGTACGGTGGCGCCGGGCTTCGAGTTCTCGAAATTCGAAATGGCACCGATGGATTGGAAACCGGGCGGCTGAGACCTATTCAGCCGCCGCCGCAACCTGTTTTGCGACGCTTTTACGGCGGAACATTTCCTGAGCCGCAAGCACTGCACCGCCGGTGACCAGCAGACAGGCAAGCGCAATGCGCCAGCTTGGCTCGGCAAAGCCGAATATCGTCAGGATGAGCGTCGAAAGCAATGGCGCTGCATAACTTGCCGCGCCGAGGATCTGGATGTCGCCTTTCTTGACGCCGTAATCCCAGGCATAGAACGCAGCGCCGACCGGGAAGAGACCGAGACCGGCAACGGCGATCCATTCGAAAGCCGTTTCCGGCCAAAGGGTCGTTTCCAACCCGAGATGGCAGAAGAACGACAGAATGGATGTCGCAAGGCAGAAGCCGGTAACGACATCGGTCGAGACCGCATCGAAGCGCCGCGTCAGGAGCGAATAGCCGGACCAGGTGAAGGCGCAAAGGAAGGCAGCGCCGTAGCCGATCGCATAGGCACCGTCGAAATCGATGCCGTTGCGGCCGACGATTAGGAAAGTGCCGCAGAGCCCGGCGAGCGCGCCTGCCACATGATACCAGCGCAACCGCTCGCCCGGCAGCAGCGCCGAGCCGACGACAATCAGCAGCGGCCAGAGATAGGCAATCAAGCCGGCCTCCACGGCCGGCGCGTTCCGAAGCGCGGTGAAATAGAGGAAGTGATAGCCGAAGAGGCCGGCGATGCCGATGATCCAGACCTTTGCCGGCTGCCTCAGCAGCGCCACGCGAGACGGGTTGAGGATCAAAACGGCAATGCCCGGGATGCTGCCGATCGCAAAGCAGATCGCCGAAAGCTGGAACGGCGGCATCTTGCCGGATGCAGCGGTGAAGAGCGCCAGAAACGACCACATCAGAATGGCCGTGAACCCGATCAATGTCGCCCGAAGCTTCACCTGTCCCCCTTCACGCAGACCAGCTCCGTCAGTTTGCACGGTATTTCACCGCGGTAATCGTCACCGTTCCGTACTGCGTCGGAATGCGAACATAGACCGGAGCATATACGTTGGCCGTATCCGCCTTTGCAAACCAGATTTCCATGTTGCCGCTTCTGCTCAGATAATCGATATCCTTGCGGCCTTTCCTGTAGCCAGACCTGGGCACGAAACGCACGCCGCAGACCGTTGCCTTGCCGGAAAACCCATCCGTCTTGAAATCCTGGGATCCCTTTGGCGAAAGCACAAGGTCCATGCGCATCTCGCCGTCATAGATCGGCAGGCGCTGCGAGCAGAGTTTCGTATCCGCCGGGAAGATCAACCCGGAGATGGGATCAAGCACGGAGCGCATATCGCCCGGCTTGACATCGACCCAGTTGCGTGGCTGGCGCCGTTCCGGCTTCACGGTCGTGGAGACGATATCGCCGTTTCTGTAGCGGACTTCGTAGGTACGCGCGCGTTTGCCACTCTTGTAATAGAGGTAGTAGCGCTGCGCTTGCAGTCGGTCATTGCGCAGGACACCGGTGACGTTGGTTTTCGCAGCAATGTTCGTCACAAGATCGGCAAGGCCCGCCGAACTGATATTGCCTGAAACCTGGTAGCGCTGATCATCGTCGATCTGGGTAACAAAGGCGGCGCGCGCAATTGGCAGGATTCCGAGAGCAACTCTATATTCCGTACGATGACGGATCTCGCTTGCGCCGGCCGGGATGGACATCAGCGCTGCAATTGACGATAGGAAAATCCGCCTGCCCAGATGAGCCATGAAGAGAGCCTTTTTCAAGGGCAGACAATGCCCTGCACAAGCGGTCTATACTCCTGCCGCGCATAGAAGCAAACACGAGCTTTTTGACAGAATTGCGGGAAAGGCCAAGGTTTGGCTTGACGCGGGCGGCCGGTCTGACTATAGAACCGCAACTTTCCAATTATGGCCTGTTGGATTGCAGACCCGCGTTTGCCGGGGCATGGTAATTCGATGGCCTAGAAAAACAAGAATAGGTGTTCAATGTCCCGCGTGTGCGAATTGACCGGCAAGGCCGTCCTGACTGGTAACAATGTCAGCCATGCCAACAACAAGACCAAGCGCCGGTTCCTGCCGAACCTGTGCCAGGTTACGCTGATCTCCGACGCTCTCGGCCAGCGCTACCGTCTGCGTGTTTCAGCTGCTGCGCTGCGCTCCGTCGAGCATCGCGGCGGCCTCGATGCCTTCCTGATCAAGGCAAGCGAAAACGAACTGTCGATGCGCGCCCGTCTTCTGCGCCGTCAGATTGTCAAGAAGACCGCCGAAGCCGCATAAGCTTCGACACCTTCTTCCATACGGCTTCAAAGGCTTGCACGGCTAATACCGGACAAGCCTTTTGCTTTGCCGGCCCGATAACCCAACTGGTGGCATCACCCAGGATAAAAAAATGCTGAAGACCCGCTATACCCTCCTCTACATCGCTCTGATGACACTCGTCGTCGTGGCTTCCAACTTCCTCGTCCAGTTTCCCGTGAACGCGGAAGTCGCCGGCATCAACCTCGCCGATATCCTGACCTGGGGTGCGTTCAGCTATCCGGTCGCTTTCCTGATCACCGATCTCACGAATCGCCAGTTCGGTCCTCAGGTAGCGCGAAAGGTCGTGTTCGCCGGCTTTGTCGTCGGCATCGGGCTTTCCTTCTTCACATCAGTGCCGCGCATCGCGATCGCCTCCGGTTCTGCTTACCTCGCCGGCCAGCTGCTCGATATCGCTGTCTTCAATCGCCTTCGCCGCCAGACCTGGTGGCGTGCGCCGCTCGTCGGCTCGCTGATCGGCTCGGCGCTCGACACGGCGATCTTCTTCTCCTTCGCCTTTGCCGCCTTCTTCGTCTTCCTCGGCCCGAACGATCCGTTTGCGTTGGAGCAGGCCCCGATCCTCGGTGCAATGGCCGCTCGGGCGCCGCGCTGGATTTCCTGGGCGATCAGCGATTTCTCGGTGAAGATGATCATGGGCCTCGTCATGCTGCTGCCCTACGGTGCACTCATGAACGTGCTGCGGCCGATGCAGCCGGCCCGCGCAAGCTGATCGGCAGTGGGCGGCCTTCGAAAAGGCCCTTTACTCAGTGAGACGAAATTCCAGCATGAGGTTCCGCTCCAAAATGGAGTGGTTGTCATCGGAAACGATGATCACATGCGTGCTGCCATCCGGCGCCTGAAAACTGTCCAGGCCTTCCATGTTGTCGATCTGGTAACCGAAATCGGCCGTCAACAAAATGTCGCCATCGGCGACGGCGTCCGGCCTGATCTCTGCCGTAGCGATGCGCCGGATCCGCATAGCGATGCCGTTGGCGATGTTGAAACGACGCTCCAGAAGCAAAAGATCGCCGTCCGGCAGAAACGCTCCATCGGTCGGATCGAAATCACCGTTGCGCGTGACCGCGAAGCGGCCCTTGAGCGGCCCGGATAGGATTGCGCCGTAGATATTCCCCTTCTGATCCCGGCTCTCTTCCGAAATGATGACGGCAGCGCCCTTCAAAGCGCTCTCGGGCGGAGCCACCGCTAGCGTCTCGAAGCCGCGGCCGCTTCGCAACGACCGTATCGGCACGAGAATGGGGATCGAGCCAACCGATGACGAGGTCTCGAACCCAGGATCGGGGTAGGCTTCGACCCGATGGTCTTGTTCGAAGGAAACCAGAACCTGGTCGCCCTTGAGGGCAAGACCCTCGGCATCCATGCGCCCCTTCCCCTCGAAAGTGGCCCCGCTCCCGTTTTTCATAGGCGTGATTTCAACACCGGACAAACCGGAAAGCCTTCCCTGCTGGTCGCGCTCGATGCTGCCGGTCAGCCAGTGGCCGGTATCAAGCACACCAACGAAATGCCTCCGGTCCTGCACGAAACGGATCGCCGACCAAGACCCAAAAAGCCGGTTGCCGGACACCATTTCCAGCCCGCCAAGGAATTCCAGCGGCCCGAATCTCGTCTCGCTGGAACCAATCTTGAAGGTCGAGATGACGCGGCTGCTGATATCCACGCTCTCGCGCGCAACCGCGATCGAAGCATCCCCAGCGAGACAAAGAACAAGCAAAGCCGAGCGGGACAGACGGATCATTAAGCGCCGGTTCCTTTCGCCATCAGCTTGCGCGTCGCAAACGGCCGCCACGCGGCTGCGCTGCCTGATCTTCGAAGAGCGAGGCAAGCTGCTCGGTCATCGCGCCCGCAAGCTCATCCGCGTCGACGATGGTCACGGCGCGGCGATAATAACGCGTCACGTCGTGGCCGATGCCGATCGCAAGCAGTTCGACCGGCGACCGGGTCTCGATCTGCTCGATCACGGCGCGCAGATGACGCTCGAGGTAATTGCCGGGATTGACCGAAAGCGTGGAGTCGTCGACCGGCGCACCGTCGGAGATCATCATCAGGATGCGGCGCTGTTCGCGGCGAGCAAGAAGACGATTATGCGCCCAGATCAGCGCCTCGCCGTCGATATTTTCCTTCAGCAGCCCTTCGCGCATCATCAGGCCGAGATTGGTGCGCGCACGGCGCCACGGCGCGTCTGCGGACTTGTAGATGATGTGACGCAGGTCGTTGAGGCGGCCGGGCGTCTGCGGCTTGCCGCCGGCAAGCCAGCTCTCGCGCGCCTGCCCGCCCTTCCAGGCCTTGGTCGTGAAGCCAAGGATCTCGACCTTGACGCCGCAACGCTCCAGCGTACGGGCCAGAATATCGGCGCAGGTGGCAGCAACGGTGATCGGGCGCCCGCGCATGGAGCCAGAATTGTCGATCAGCAGCGTCACGACCGTGTCGCGGAACTGCGTGTCCCGCTCCATCTTGAAGGAAAGCGGCTGCATCGGATCGATGATGATGCGCTGCAGGCGGGCGGTATCGAGATAGCCCTCTTCCAGATCGAAGTCCCAGGAGCGGTTCTGTTGCGCCATCAGGCGACGCTGCAATCGATTTGCGAGCCGGCCGACAGCGCCCTGCAGGTGCGCGAGCTGCTTGTCGAGGAAGGCGCGCAGGCGCTCCAGCTCGGCAGCGTCGCAAAGCTCCTCGGCGGTGATTATCTCGTCGAACTCTTCGGTAAAGACGTGATAGTCGACCTTCTCGTTGAAATCGGCAAAGGGCGTGTTTGGACGACGGGTTTCGCCCGGTGTTTCCGAATCGTCCTCGCCCTCTTCCATCATGTCGTCGTCGGAGATCTCGGCGCCTTCGGTCTCGCCGTCCTCCATCTGCTCGTCGGCAACTTCGCTATCTTCGACCGGCGCGGCATCGGTGCCCGCGTCATCATCGACCTCGTCCTGATTTGACTCGTCGCCGTTCGGCTGGTCTTCCTGATCCTGCTCGTTGTCCTCATCGGGTTCGCTGTCGTCGTCGCCGTATTCTTCCGCCATTTCCATAGCGGAGAGCATGTGGCGGATCACCTTCGAGAAAGCCTGCTGGTCGTTGATGACGCTTGTAAGGTCATCGAGTTCGGAACCCGCCTTCTCCTCTATGAAGGACCGCCAGAGATCGAGAACCTTTCCCGCGGAGGCGGGCGGCTTCTGGCCGGTCAGCTTCTCACGCACCATCATGGCGACGGCCTCGCCGATCGGCGCATCCTCCTGCCGCTCGATGCCGGTGAAATTCGCCTTGGAGTACTTCTCCTCGGTCATCGAACGCAGGTTCGAAGCCACGCCCTCCATGCGCAGCGTGCCGATCGATTCGACGCGGGCCTGCTCGACGGCATCAAAGATCGCACGCGCGTCCGAGCCCTGCGGCGCCATCGTCGCGTGCACTTTTTCATCGTGGCAGGCAAGCCGAAGCGCCATGGAGTCGCCTAGACCGCGCGTCACCGCCAGCTCATGCGCCGTTGGCCGCTTGGAAAGCTCGGGTAGCCGAATACGCTCAGCCGTCATGCCGGGGCGCTCGTTGGCAAAAGTCACCTCGACCTCGCCGTCGCCTGCAATCGCGCGCACGCAGCCGGTTATCGCGCGCCGCAAGGGCTCGACGTCAACCGGGCCGTTTGGTCTTGCTTTCGAATTGTCACCACGTGATGCCATGATCGACGGGCCTTAAGCCTCCAGCACGATGTTGGCTGCGCTCTCCTTGAGCTCGACACCAAAGGCGCGCTGATAGTGCTCGGCGACCAGCGGACGCTCCAGCTCGTCGCACTTGTTGAGGAAGGTGACGCGGAAGGCGAAGGCGAGGTCGCCGAAGATATCGGCGTTTTCAGCCCAGGTGATGACCGTACGCGGGCTCATGACAGTCGACAGATCGCCGTTCATGAAGGAAGCGCGCGTCAGATCGGCGACACGGACCATCTTGGAAACGGTATCGCGGCCGTTCTTGTCCTTCTGGAAGCTTTTCACCTTGGCGGTTACGATGTTCACTTCATGGTCGTGCGGCAGGTAGTTCAACGTGGTGACGATCGACCAGCGGTCCATCTGCGCCTGGTTGATCTGCTGCGTGCCATGATAGAGGCCGGTGGTATCGCCGAGGCCGATGGTGTTTGCCGTCGCAAAGAGGCGGAAGGCCGGATGCGGACGAATGACTCGGCTCTGATCGAGCAGCGTCAGGCGGCCTGAAGATTCCAGCACGCGCTGGATGACGAACATGACGTCCGGACGGCCGGCGTCATATTCATCGAAGACGAGCGCGACATTGTGCTGATAGGCCCAGGGCAGGATGCCGTCCTTGAATTCCGTGACCTGAAGGCCGTCCTTGACGACGATCGCGTCCTTGCCGACGAGATCGATACGGCTGACGTGGCTGTCGAGGTTGATGCGCACGCAGGGCCAATTGAGGCGGGCAGCGACCTGCTCGATGTGAGAGGATTTACCGGTGCCGTGGTAGCCGGAGATCATGACGCGGCGGTTGTGGGCAAAACCTGCAAGAATGGCGAGCGTCGTCTCGCGGTCGAAGAGATAGTCGTTATCCAGGTCCGGAACGTAGGCATCGCCCTTGCTGTAAGCCGGAACGCGGATATCGGAATCGATCCCGAAGACCTCCCTGACCGAAACGGTAGTGTCTGGAAGCTCGGAAATATCAAGGTCAATCTTGCTCATCATGTCTCCAAGGCGGGTGCTTCCACCCGGCCATACTATCTCAGGCCATTTCGCAACCATGACGCCGCAGCTTTGTTCTGCGCCCGTTCAAGGTGGGAACGTCGGCGATACCTCTCCGGGACTGAAGCGAAACCTCGGCGGGATAATGACCGCTTGCGAGCATTCTGGAACAAAGTCCCGGACAAGAAACGCCGCGTCCGGAAGGTTGGCAAAGGCGGCGTTGGCAAAACGCACAGATGCATGCCGCGGTTGCCTGCGGCCTCAGCCGATTTGGACCATACCCGATTGAAGGCGGAGAGCAAGGACAGGAATTAACAAAAACCGTTCTGCTTCAACAATTGATAGGCCTGGATGACGGCGCGGAAGCGCTCTTCGGAACCGCGGTCGCCGCCGTTGGCATCGGGATGATGCTTCTTGACCAATTCCTTGTAGCGGGTCTTGATCTCGGCAGAGGTGGCACTTGCCTGCAGCCCCATCGTATCGAAGGCCTTGGCCTCCAGGCTCTTCAACTTGCGTTGCTCGGGAAAACGCGGACCGCTGCCCTTGGCGCCGCTGACGAAACCGAAGGGATCGCGCACACGGCTATAGGCGCCGGAGCGGATGTCCGAATGCAGCGGGCTGTCCTTCGCCGCCTTGTTGACGCCGACGGTCCAGGTCGGACGATGCCCGGTGACCGCCTCCTTCTGGTAGCGGGCGATTTCGCCGTCCGAGAGGCCGGAAAAATAATTGTAGCCCTTGTTGTATTCCTTGACGTGCTCGAAGCAGAAAAGAAAGAACTGCCCTTCGGCATTGCGTCCGACAGGAGCGCGATGCACGCCTTTTTTATCACAGCCGTCCCACTGGCAGGTCGGAGGAGCCTGCTCGGTTTCCTGCTCGCGTTTGCGGCGGGTGCGGATGCGATCGAAATATTTGGAATCGAGTCTCATGACGGCGCTAATTATGGGCCTGCCGCGAAGCGACGACAAGAATTGACAAACACGAATGTTGCTGGCTTGGTGGGAACCCCCTTTTTGCGAAGCAACTGGACGAAATCGTGACCCTTGAGACCCGCATCGAAGAAAAACTGACCGAAGCTTTTGCGCCCGAGCGCCTGAGCGTCATCAACGAAAGCCGCCTGCATGCCGGCCATCAGCCGGGTTTCACCGGCACCGGTGAAACGCACATGCGCGTGCGCATCGTCTCAGCCAAGTTTGCAGGAATGACGAGGCTCGCCCGCCACCGCGCCGTCACCGAACTGCTGAAGCCGGAACTTGACGCAGGGCTGCATGCGCTCGCCGTAGAGCTCGCCGCACCCGGCGAAGCAACCAGCTGGTAGGAACACGTCCCTCAAATAAGCGTTTGCCCTCCTTTCACCAAGGAGGAAACAGGGATGACGAAGCCGACGATTGCCCGCATCTGGCGCGGACGTACGCCAAGAGCCAAGGCTGACGAGTACGAAGCCTATAACTACGAAGCGGGCATCAAGCCGCTGATTGAGAAAGCACTTGGCGTCCAGACTTTTCGCGAAGACCGCGACACGGAAAGCGAATTCGTGACGATCTCTTATTGGGAGAATATCGAGGCGATGAGCACCTTTGCCGGCACCGATCCCACGAAGATCCATCACCTCGAACGCGACAGCGAATTTTTGATCGAACTGCCGAAAGAAGTGCAAATCCTGCGTCTGCTCACCAGCCACGGAGCGACCGGATAAGATTCAGAGCGGTTTGGTCTCGTTCTCCGCAGCAGGACGGATGCGTAGCCTGGTGATGCGGTTCTTCTCGCGCTTCATGACGATGAAGCGCTTGCCGTAAAAAGTGAAGGCCTGCCGCTCTTCCGGGATCGTCATCGATTCATGGATGACGAGGCCGGCGATCGTCGTCGCCTCTTCGTCGGGCAACTGCCAATCGAGCGCGCGGTTCAGGTCCCGGATCGGCACACTGCCATCGACAACGATCGAGCCGTCGGATTCCTGGCGCACGCCCTGCATATCGATGTCGTGCTCATCGGAAATATCGCCGACGATCTCTTCCAGGATGTCCTCGAGCGTCACGATGCCCTGCACCTCACCATATTCATCGACGACGACGGCGAAGTGCTGCTTGCGGCGCAGGAACGCATTGAGCTGATCTTCGAGATTTGTGCTGTCCGGCACGAACCACGGTTTCTGGGCAATCTTGACGATATCGAGATTCTCCGGCTCCACGTTCGGCTCGGCCAGCGCGCGCAGCAAGTCTTTTGCGTGGACGACGCCGATGATGTTGTCGATCGTGCCGCGCCACAGCGGCATGCGGGTATAGGGGCTCTCGAGGATCGTGCGAACCACTACCTCAGGCGCGTCATCTGCATTGATCGCCCGCATCGCCGTGCGGTGGACCATGATGTCGGAGAGTTCGAGCTGGCTAAGATCGAGTATTCCGCCAAGACGATCCCGGTCAGCCTTCACCACCGCCCCCTCGCGATGCAACAGATCGACGGTACCGCGCAGTTCCTCGTGCGCCGTCAGCATCGGGATTTCACGCGATAGGGTGATGCCGAAGCTCCCCAGGATCCGGCGGACGACGGCATTGACGAGAGATGAGATCGGGCCGACGACAGCGACAAAGAGCTTGATTGGCAATGCCGCGCTCAATGCAAAACGGTCAGGCGACGAGATCGCCCAGCTCTTCGGCAAAACTTCCGCGAAAATGACGAGGATCACAGTCATCGCAAGCGTTGCAAGCGCCACGCCCGAGCTGCCGAAGAGACTGAGAAACAAGCTGGTCGCCAGAGACGAAGACAGGATGTTTGCAAGGTTGTTGCCGATCAGCAGCGCCCCGATCAGCCGGTCGCGCCGCTCGATCAGCTGGCGCACAAGACCGGCGCGCATTTCGCCGTTGGCTTCGAGCGTATGCATGCGGCTGCGAGAGACCGCCGTCAGTGCAGTCTCCGAACCAACGAAGAAGGCTGATACCAGCACGAGGGCCACGATGGAAACGATTTCCGGCCAGTAAACCGCAAGAAATGCCAGCGTGCCTTCGAGTGTCATTGCGGCTGCTTTTGCTTGAGGAAGCCCAACACTTCGGAAGCCGGCACGTCATCGGCGATGAACGACCGGCCAATGCCGTGCGTCAGGATGAAGGTGAACTTGCCGTTTTTCACTTTCTTGTCCTGCGCCATCGCGTCGAGCAGCGTTTCAGCCGGCGGAAGAGCGCCCGGAATATCGGACATGCGCGTCGGCAGGCCGACCTCTTTCAGATGTTTCTCAACCCGCTTCGCGTCATCAGGGCTTGCGAGATTCATGCGCGCGGAAAATTCATGCGCGAGGACCATGCCGATCGAAACGCCTTCACCGTGCACCAGGCGTGCACTCTCATAGGCGGTGGCCGCCTCCAGAGCGTGCCCAAAAGTATGGCCGAGATTGAGAAGCGCCCGCGGACCGTTCTCGCGCTCGTCAGCGACCACGACATCGGATTTCGCCTGACAGCTTGTGGCAATCGCCTCGATACGCGCAGAGCCGCCGGCAAAGACGGCGCTCCAGTTTGTTTCAAGCCAAGCGAAAAAATCCGGCTTGTCGATAAGCCCGTATTTCGCGACTTCTGCATAGCCGGCACGGAATTCGCGCTCGCTGAGAGAGTTAAGAACATCCGTATCGGCAAGGACCAGATCCGGCTGATGGAAGACGCCGATAAGGTTCTTGCCGTGTCGGCTGTTGATGCCCGTCTTGCCGCCGACGGAAGAATCCACCTGCGAAAGCAGCGACGTCGGCACCTGCACGAAGCGCACGCCGCGACGCACGATGCCGGCGGCAAAGCCGGCAAGATCGCCAATAACGCCGCCGCCAAGCGCAATGACGTAATCATTCCGCTCGACGCGCGCCTCCAGGATCTTGTCGCAGACGGTCATGAGATGCTCGAAGCTCTTCGTCTTCTCGCCGGCAGGCAGCACAAGCTGCGCGCACATGATACCCGAGCCTTCGAGGCTTTTAGCGAGAGCTTCGAGATAGAGTGGCGCCACATGCTCATCCGTGATGATCGCAGCTTTGCGACCCTTCAGCCGGGACGCTATTTCCGCTCCAGCACGCGCGATCAGGCCCGGCCCGATCAATATATCGTAGGCGCGCTCACCGAGCGGTACGTGAACCTTTCGTTCGGCGGAGGAGGTGATCGCATTCATGGTTCGGTACTTTCGGTTTGGGCTTCGATCACGGCTTTCAACACTTCGTCAGCCATGACTTCCTTACGCACATCGCGCGACAACACGGTGATGTCGGCTTCGGCATAGATCGGGTATCGCGCGTTCATCAGGTTTTCGAGCGTCTGCTTTGGATTCTCGGTCTTCAGGAGCGGGCGCGTGTCGCGCTTGCTGACCCGCTCCCACAGCACGTCGAGATCGGCCTTCAGCCAAACGGAAAGGCCGCTCTTCTTGATGTGCTTGCGCGTCCGATCATTGATGAAAGCGCCACCGCCGGTAGATACCACGCGCGGCCCATTTTTCAGCAACCGCTTCATCACGCGTGTTTCCAGCGCACGGAACTCATCTTCGCCATAAGCTGCGAAAAGCTCCGAGATGGTCATCCGGGAGACGCGCTCGATCTCTACGTCGCTGTCGATGAAAGGAATACCCAGCTGATGGGCGACGATACGGCCGACGGAGGATTTGCCGGCCCCCATGAGGCCGACGAGGATCAGATTGCGGGACCCGAGCGTGGCGCGAGCTCTGTCTTTCAGGCTGTCTCCCACTTTCAGAACTGGGTCACTCATCGGTCCATTCACACTTTGTTTGCAAACGGTATCGACAAATGCGGGTGTAGCGTCAAGTCGCGGACCAGGGAAACATGGTTCAAAAGCCGCTTCTTGCACGCAAACCCGCTTCTTCATAAAAGAGGCAGAGCTCATGGAGTTGCGAAATGCCGACCCTCTTGCGTCTATTGGCTGTCCTGGCGATGATCGCTGGGGCGATTTATGGCGGGATGGTGGCGCTCGTGACCTTCGTGGAGCCACAGCCGCGCGACGTGACGATCCGCATCCCGTCGGAACGGATCAACCCGCCGGCAACTGGCACGATCAAACCGGCGAAGAAGTGATCCGATGAAGGATCTGAGCCGCGTCCACGTGGAAGCCTTTCTCGAGATGATGAGTGCAGAGCGAGGTGCTGCCGTGAACACGCTGCAGTCCTACGAGCGCGATCTGGACGACCTCCATGCATTCCTGAACGGCAAAAGCGTGCGGCTGACCGAAGCGGCCTCCGGCGATCTCGCTGCCTACCTCTCCTCGCTCTCGAAACGGGGCTTCAAGTCCTCGTCCCAGGCCCGCCGGCTGGCAGCCATGCGGCAATTCTACAAGTTCCTTTATGCCGAGGGCCTGCGGGTAGATGACCCGACGGGCGTTCTCGACGCGCCGAAGAAGGCGCGAGCTCTGCCAAAGACAATGGGCGTCGAGGAGGTGACGCGACTGCTGACACAGGCCGAAACCGAAGCCAACAATCCCGCGGACGGCCAATTGCAGCGCCGGCGGATGTTGGCGCTTCTGGAGCTGCTTTACGCGACAGGAATGCGCGTCAGCGAGCTCGTTTCGCTGCCGGCACGCGTTCTCGACCAAGAAGGGCGTTTCCTGATCATTCGCGGTAAAGGCAACAAGGAGCGGCTCGTACCTCTATCTCAATCGGCAATCGCTACACTCAAGGCCTATGGCCGGTCGCTCGCAGAAGAGAACGCCAAGACGAAGGATCCGGTTGATAGTCCATGGCTTTTTCCGGCAGCCTCCAAGGAAGGCTATCTGCCCCGCCAGGTTTTTGCCCGGGAGCTGAAAAACCTCGCGATCCGTGCCGGATTGACGCCATCAATGATCTCGCCGCACGTCATGCGTCACGCCTTTGCAAGCCATCTTCTTGCTAACGGCGCCGACCTTCGCGTAGTTCAAGAACTCCTCGGACATTCCGACATTTCGACGACACAGATCTATACGCATGTCCTTGAAGAAAGGCTGCAGCAACTGGTTCAGACGCATCACCCCCTTGCCAAACAGGCGAAAAAGCACGAATAGGACCGGCGACATGGGGCAAGGCCAGCAAGATGCCCCGGGCACAAGGAACGGAAACGCACCTCATGCACAACTATCTCGACTTCGAAAAGCCGATCTCCGACCTCGAAGGCAAGATCATCGAACTGAAGAAGCTCGCTTCCGAAGACGAGAGCATCGATACGTCCGATGAGGTCGGCAGGCTGGAGGTTCGCGTTCGCGAAGCGATGGTCGATATCTATTCCAAGCTCAACGCCTGGCAAAAGACGCAGGTTGCTCGCCATCCGCAGCGCCCGCACTTCGTCGATTATGCAAAAATTCTCTTCCAGGAGTTCACGCCGCTCGCCGGCGACCGCAAGTTCTCCGAGGACGCGGCGATCCAGGCAGGCCTTGCACGCTTTCGCGGCCAGCCGATTGCCGTCATAGGCCAGGAAAAGGGCAGCGATACCAAGAGCCGACTGAAGCACAATTTCGGCAGCGCCCGCCCTGAAGGCTATCGCAAGGCGATCCGCATTCTTGAAATGGCTGACCGTTTCGGCCTTCCGGTCGTCACCCTCGTCGATACCGCTGGTGCTTATCCAGGCGTGGGCGCTGAAGAGCGCGGCCAGGCTGAAGCAATCGCGCGCTCGACGGAAATGTGCCTTGGCGTGAAAGTGCCGATCATCTCCGTCATCATCGGCGAAGGGGGCTCCGGCGGCGCAATCGCGATCGCGACCGGAAACAAGGTCTATATGCTCGAGCATTCGATCTACAGCGTGATCTCACCGGAAGGCGCGGCCTCCATTCTATGGCGAGATTCGACCCGCGCCAGGGAAGCGGCCACCAACATGAAGATCACCGCCGAGGACCTGAAGTCGCTTAGCATCATCGACGGCATCATTCCCGAACCGCTCGGCGGCGCGCATCGCGATCCGGGAAGCGTCATCGCCGCCACCGGCGATGTCATCGCCAGCGCCCTTGCCGAACTTTCGCCGCGTTCCGGCGAACAGCTGCGCAACGACCGCCGCCAGAAATTCCTCGCCATGGGCCGGAATCTCGCATAACTCCCAGCATACGTGACCGGATTGCGGCCAAACCTTGGCCACAATAATGTTATCTGTAACAGTCGCGCTTGCGGGATATCCTTGGGCAAGTCATAGGCTGGTAAGAAATTGTGAAGTATAAGCCGCCTATGATTCTGGGATCGCCCGGACTCCATGGACGCGGATCGGGTCGTATCGATTTAATGGGCTTGTTGGGAAATGCGCATTCGTCATTTTGCCTATGTTTCTGTGATGGCGCTGGCTCTTGCCGGCTGCAACGACGCTTTGGACGTCACCCATACTGATCTGTCGAAGGTCAAGAACAAGGTTGAGCAACCTCTGCCGGCACGTATCCTCGCCGATATGAGAACGAAAGGCATGGACCGCAATTCCCCGATCATGATCCGTATCTTCAAGGAAGAAGGCGCTCTCGAAGTTTGGAAGGCAAAGACGGACAACCGCTTCGACAAGATCGCGGATTACAAGATCTGCGCGTGGTCCGGCCGGCTGGGCCCGAAGGTCAAGACTGGCGACCGGCAGGCGCCGGAGGGCTTCTACAACCTGACACGGGCGAACCTGAACCCGAACTCCAAATATTATCTGGCGATCAACACCGGCTTTCCGAACCGATACGACGTCATCAACGGCCGCACAGGCTCCGACTTGATGATCCACGGCGCATGTTCGTCTTCCGGCTGCTATTCGATGACCGACGAGCAGGTTCTGGAAATCTACGCTTTCGCGCGTGATGCCTTCAAAGGCGGCCAGGCAACCGTTCAGCTGCAGGCTTTTCCCTTCCGCATGACGGCGGAAAACATGTTCAAGCATCGCCTGAACCAGAACTATGACTTCTGGAAGATGCTGAAGGTCGGCTACGACAATTTCGAGGTCACCAAGCGTCCGCCGGAAGTGAATGTCTGCGAGAAGAAATATATCTTCAACCAGCAGTTAGCGCAGGGCAGCGCCGCCTTCAATCCGGCAGGCCAGTGCCCAGCGATGTCCACGCCTCCAGCGCTGGCGTCAGCACTTGCTGCCTATAACAAAACATACGCGACCGACTTCGCCAGGGCCGAAAGGAAATTCGACGGCATGGCTTGGTACGACCCAACCGAAGCCGAGCGTAAAGCCGTCGTCGCCAAGCAGCGCAAGGGCCGTGAACTCGCTTATGCTCCGACCGGCACGTCGCTGGAGGCAGGCCGCATGGTCAAGGTAGCCGAACTTGAGGAAATGATGTCGAAGCCCGCTGCACCCGCGGCAAATGCGACGGCGACCGCCGCTGCAACACCGGCAGCAACACCTGCTCAGAACAATGCGACGGCTGTTGCAGCGGTTGTACCTGCCAATGTCCCCGTTCCGACGCAGAATCCTCTGGCCTTCGCGCCGGAACCGCCTCCGCAGGAAACGGCAGAAGCCACCAAGAAGCCGTTCTGGAAATTCTGGGCCAGGAACTGAGCGGCTTGGACGCCTTTTCCTATGACCTGCGCGGCCTGAAATGCCCCCTACCCGTGCTGAAGACCCGCCGCAAGCTTTCTTCCATGACAAGCGGCGCGCTGATTCGGGTAGAAACGACCGACCCGCTGGCTGGGATCGACATCCCTCATTTCTGTAAGGAAGACGGACACGCGTTACTGGAAACGGTGAAAACCGAAACCGGTCACCGTTTCCTGATCCGCAAGCGATAATCTCAGATCTTCATGCCAGGAATGGCGAGCGGATTGTCGTTGAGAGCCGCGCGATCGGGCGTGTCGATCCGCGGCTTCCCGAGGAATGCATCGAAGAGGTTCTTCACGAAATCCTCCGGCAGATCCTTGGTGATCAGTACCATGCGCGTGCGCCGGTCGATCGGATCCGGCCAGGCCGGAAGGCGCACCGGCGGGTGAAAGATATTCTGCACGCCATGCAGGACCAGAGGCCTCTCCGGCCTGTCCGAAACGGCAACGATGGCCTTCATGCGCAGCAGCTTTTCGCCATGCGCGGAGCGCAACAGGTCGATGAACATCTCGAGCGCCATCGGCTCGATCGGCTTGTCTTCGACAATCGAGAAGGACCGGATCGACGCATCGTGACGGTTCACATCATGGGGATCTTGGTGGTCATGACCATGATGGTGGTGGTGATCGTGGCCATGATGGTGATGGTCATCATGCTCGTCTTCGTCGCGAAGCCAGCGGCTGACGTCGGCGATCTTCGTTGCCGGGTTGTATAGACCGTTTACGAAAATCTCCGCGCTACCGGCGGGCGCGCTGTCAGCATCCATCGGCACCGCGCGCGGATTGAGGTGACGCAGCCGCGCCTTAAGCACCGGCAACAGCTCGGCGGATGCCATCGCCTGCTTCGACACGATGAGGCGATCGGCGACTGCGACTTGCCGGCGCGCCTCCTCATGATTGGTGAGCGTCTGAAGACCATTGACTGCGTCAACGACCGTGACAACGCCGTCGAGCTCAAAATTGGTGGCGATAATCGGGTTGCCCATGATCGCCTGCATGACCGGCGCCGGATCGGCAAGGCCGGTAGTCTCGATCACGACACGTTTCACGGGCTTGACCCGGCCGGTCTGCACCGCATCCATGAGGTTTGCCAGCGTATCGACGAGCTCGCCGCGCACTGTGCAGCAAAGGCAGCCGTCAGAAAGCTCGATGATCGCATCGCCCGAGCTTTCGACGAGGAGATGGTCGATGCCGACATCGCCGAATTCGTTGATGATAACTGCGGCATCCTTCATCGCCGGATCCTTGAGGATGCGGTTCAGCAAGGTTGACTTGCCGGCGCCAAGAAAGCCGGTCAGGATCGTGACCGGGATTGTGTCGTGATGACTGCTCATTTTCTTTGCCTTAGAAGGACGTCGGGCGCGGCAGCGGTACCGGCACATTGGCAAGGTCGCCGATTGCCTCGGCCTTTGCCATCTTGTCCGGCTGGACTTCCTGGCCGGGAATGAGGCCGGCAAAGACGTAACGCGGCTCGTGATCCATTTCCTGGATATAGGGCGACTGCACTTTCATGCGGCCGACCTCGTCGCGCGTTTCGCTGCGCACCTTGGCACCCTTTGCGCTGCAGATATCGGCGCTCAAGTCGGTGACCTGATCCTGCCCCAGTCCGTAGGGTTTCAACGAACCCAAGGTATCGACTGCGGGAAACTGTGCCGTAAAGCCCTTCTGCAACAGGTTCGCCGTCGCATCCGCACGCGCCGCGAGGCTGTCTGTGCCCAAAACGACCGAAATGATGGTGCGGCCGTTACGGGTCGCCGAACCGATCTGGTTGAAGCCCGACGCGCAGATGAAACCGGTCTTCATGCCGTCCGCACCGGCGAAACGGCCGATCAGCAGATTGATATTCGGCGTGTTCGTCTTGCCGTTGGTAAAGCCTTCAAGAGCGAAATAGCCCGCATATTGCGGGAAGTCACGCCGTAACGCGACCGTCAGGACTGCGAGATCGCGCGCCGTCGTATATTGGCCCCTGCCTGGCAGGCCGTTCGGATTGACAAAATGCGAATCCGACATGCCGAGCTTTGCTGCATCGGAATTCATGCGCAGGACAAAGGCATCCTGGGTGCCAGCGACGGCCTCTGCCACGGCAACCGCGACGTCATTCGCCGACTTGATCATGAGGATCTTCAACGCACTGTCGAGCGTCAGCTTCTGCCCCGGCTTGTAATACATTTTCGCAGCCGGCTGGGCAGCCGCCTGCTTGCTGATGACGATCGGCGTTTCGAGGCTGATCTCGCCGGCGCGGATTGCATTGAACACCGTATAGGCCGTCATCAGCTTCGTCAGCGATGCCGGGTACCATTTGCGAAAGGCTTCCTCATGCTCCAGCACGCGGCCGCTTTGGACATCGACGAGGATATGCGGATTGGCCTGCGCCAGCGGAACCGAGAAGAAAAAAGCGGCGGTAGCGGTGGCTGCGAGTGAAATCAAACGTTTCTGGCGCGTTGACACGGTTCGTCCCTAAGATGTCCGGAAATCTCGAAAGCTTCACCTATTTAGCTTATATGGCCATGACATGGCAAAGGTCATTGAATAAGTTATTTCCGCGGCGCAGCATTGCGCAAGCCGCCGGACAACCCGATTTCGCGACAGGAAGCTACGTATGCCGATTTTGAACAGAGCCGCTGAAATGCAAGCCGAAGTGGCCGAATGGCGCCGCTATATCCACGCCCGGCCGGAGCTTCTTTTCGCGGTCGAAAACACGGCGGCCTTCGTTGCCGGCAAGCTCAGGGAGTTCGGCGTTGACGAAATTGTGACCGGCATCGGCCGCACCGGCGTGGTCGGCCTGATCAAGGGCAAGGGAGAGGGCAGCCGTACGATCGGCCTCCGCGCCGACATGGACGCCCTGCCGCTGACGGAGATCACCGGCAAGCCCTGGGCCTCGACGACGCCCGGAAAGATGCATGCCTGCGGACATGACGGCCACACGGCAATGCTGCTCGGCGCCGCGAAATATCTTGCCGAGACCCGCAACTTCAACGGCAACATCGCCGTAATCTTCCAGCCGGCCGAAGAGGGCGGCGGTGGCGGCAACCTGATGGTCCAGGACGGCATGATGGAGCGCTTCAGTATCGAGGAGGTCTACGGGATGCATAATCTGCCGGGCCTTCCCGTCGGGCAGTTCGCCATCCGCCAAGGCGCGATCATGGCCGCAACGGACGAGTTCACGGTGACGATCAAGGGCCTCGGCGGTCATGCCGCCCAGCCGCACCGGACGATCGACCCGATTGCGATCGGTGCGCAGATCGTCACCAACCTGCAGATGATCGCTTCGCGCAGCGCCGATCCCCTGCGTTCTGTCGTCGTCTCGGTTACCAAGTTCAATGCGGGTTTCGCCCACAACGTCATTCCGAATGATGCGCAGATCGCCGGCACGATCCGCACGCTCGACGCTGAAGTCCGTGATCTGGCGGAAACACGCCTGAAGCAGATCATCAACGGCCTAGCCGCTGCCCATGGCGCGCAGGCCGATATCAGTTTCCACCGCAACTATCCCGTCACCGTCAACCATGCCACGGAGACCACCCATGCGATTGCCATCGCCAGCGACATAGCGGGCGCGGCAAACGTCAATTCTGAAATCGATCCGATGATGGGAGGCGAGGATTTCTCCTACATGCTCAACGCCCGTCCCGGCGCTTTCATCTTCATCGGCAACGGCGACAGCGCAGGCCTTCATAATCCGGCCTATGATTTTAACGACGAAGTCATTGCCCACGGCATCTCTTATTGGGTCCGCCTTGCCGAACAGCGTTTGGGCGCGTGAAAATCTATACTCGATAAGAGGCTCAAAAAAGCTTGGCTTCCCGCCAAGCCTTTTGTATGCATGGCACGGAGTGGTCCCGTAGCTCAGCAGGATAGAGCATCAGATTCCTAATCTGGGGGTCGCGCGTTCGAATCGCGCCGGGATCACCAAAACATTCCGAGGAAGCCCTCAATGCGGATAGTGCCTCACTGAATGGGCTTGCGAGGGCTGGCGGTGTGTTCCTTCACCACTTCATTTGAACTATCGATTTCCTGAAGCAAGACCTCATAGCCCCAAAGATTGGCGAGATGCTGCAGGACAAGCTTCGTATCGGCCTCCTGAAGAAACCAATCGTTCGTGACATTGTGGCACAAGAGAAGGCGGCGGTCACCGGCAAGATCGACATCGACGATGTCTATTCCCGGGTCGATCCAGCCGATGTCGTATTCGCGGGAAAGCTGACGGCGGATGCGCCGATAGCCGCGTTCGTCGTGGATTGCCGAAACCAGAATTCCTTCTTCCTGCTCAGGGTCGTCGTAAAGATGGAAAAGGCGCAACTGGCGGATCAGGTTGGGGCTCAGGAACTGATTGATGAAGCTCTCGTCCCGATAATCGGCCCAGATGTCACGCAGCACGGACATTGCATCGCCTTGTCCGGCAATGTCCGGGAACCACGCCCTGTCCTCTTCCGTCGGTGCCGTCACGATCCGCTCGATATCCTGCATCATTGCAAAACCCAGCGCATAGGGATTGAAGCCCGAGAAACGACGATCGTCGTAGTTGGGCTGGAACACGACATTGGCATGTGATTTCAGGAATTCGAGGAAGTTTCCGTCGCTGATCTGCCCGCGCTCATGAAGCCTGTTCATGATCCGGTAGTGGACGTAGGTGGCCGTTCCCTCGTTCATCACCTTGGTCTGGCGCTGCGGGTGAAAATACTGCGCGACATGGCGGACGATGCGCAAAATCTCACGCTGCCATGGCTGCAGCAATGGCGCTGATTTTTCGAGGAAGTAGAGGATGTTGTCCTGAGGAAGGCCAAGGGCGAGGCGCCGCTTCTCGAGGCCGACATCGGCTGCCGTGCGCTTCTTGCCGGCGGGAACAGTGCGCCAAAGATCGTTGAACACCCGCTCTTCGTGGACGCGGCGCTCCTGCTCCCGCCGCTCCTCGTCACGAAGGTCGACCTTCGTCTTGCCGGCGTGCCGATGCACGCCATGCGACATCAGCGCGTGCGCGGCATCGAGCGTACGCTCGACCTCGACTTCGCCGTAGCGCTCCTCGCAGCGGGCGATGTAGCTCTTGGCGAAATTGAGGTAGTCGAGGATGCCATCGGCATCCGTCCAGAGCTGGAAGAGATAGTTGTTCTTGAAGAAGTGATTATGTCCGAAAGCGGCGTGCGCGATGACCAAGGTCTGCATCGTCGCCGAGTTTTCCTCCATCAGATAGGAGATGCAGGGCGAACTGTTGATGACGATTTCATAGGCAAGGTCGCGCATGCCGCGACGGTAGAAAGCCTCGTGATGGGCGAAATGCTTGCCGAAGGACCAATGGCGATAGAAGAGCGGCATGCCGGTCGATGAGTAGGCATCCAGCATCTGTTCCGAAGTGATGACCTCGATCTGATTTGGGTAGACATCCAGGCCGAGTTCGCCGAGCGCGATCTCCTCGCAGGCGTCGTGAACGCGCTGGAGCGTTGGAAAATCCCAGTCGGCGCCGTTAAACAGCAATCGCTCCTTTGACATCGACGTGGTCGTCATGGCGCCACCTTCGACTGTGCATCGCGTTTCTGGAAGAGATCGTGGAAGACCGGGAATATTTCGTTGCGCCGGCACACCTTGCGCATGGACAGGGGCACCTGTTCGGCACGGATTCCTTCGTAAAGCGTCCAGAGCGGTGAACGGGACACGGAGGAATCGCTGTCTTCCTCGCCGACCTCGATATAGGCGAAATACTGGCACAGCGGCAAAATTTCATGACGCAGCAGTTGCCCTGTCATGGTGCCGTCCGAATAGGAGTTGTCACCATCGGAAGCCTGGGCGGCATAGATGTTCCACTCTGCCGGATCGAAACGCGCCGCGACAATCGTGCGCATCGCCGCAAGTGCGCTTGATACCAGCGTCCCGCCCGTCGCCGGACCATAGAAGAAGGTTTCCTCGTCGACTTCTTCGGCTTTGTCCGTATGGCGGATGAAGACGATCTCGACCTTCTTGTAGCGCTGCGACAGGAAAAGGTAGAGCAGCAGGTAGAACCGCTTCGCAAGATCCTTCATATGCTCCGACATAGAGCCGGAGACGTCCATCAGGCAGAACATGACGGCCTTCGCCACTGGTTTCGGCTCGCTTTCGAAGCGGCGATAGCGCACATCGAGCGGATCGATATAAGGAATGCGCCGGCTTTTTTCCGTCAACGCTTTGAGTTTAGCCTCAAGAGCCAGGCGCTTCTCGTCGTCTTCGCATTCCCCGATCTCGCGCCGAAGTGCCTCCATCTCCTGGATGCGCGGGCGGCGAAGCGCGATCCGTCGCATCATCGCCATCCGCGTCGTGCGGCCGACAGCAATGTTGGACGGTGAACCGGATACCGAATAACCGGCCCGCACAGGGCTTTCTTCCTCGGTTTCCGTCAGCCGCCGCTTGGCGAGATCGGGCAGTTCGAGATCATCAAGAAAGACGTCGAGGAACTCCTCGCGCGTCAGCACGAAGCGGAAACCATCCTCGCCGTCGCCTTCACCTGCCTCCTTCGGCCTGCCACCGCTCCTGCCAGGCGGCCGCGGGATGATGTCCCCCTCAACGAAGGCTCTGTTTCCCGGCAGAATTTGATCGCTGATGCCGCCCTCGCCCCGGCGGAAACCCGGCTCTGTCAGGCCGTCAATCGGCAGGGTGATTTCGCCACCGTCGAGCACGTCCCGAATATTACGGCTTTGCAGAGAACGTTTCACCGCCTGCTGCACGGCGCTTTTCGCGCGCCGAAGAAACCGTTGACGATTTTCCAAGCTTTTACCGCGCGGATTCAGCCGGCGGTCGACAATGTGCATGATAGCTCCCGCGTGAGCGTTAACTTGCCTGCTTAACGCGCATGTACCATTCCACTAGGCGCCGAACCTGTCTTTCGGTGTAGCCGCGCGTGGTCATGCGCGAAACGAATTCACTGTGTTTCTTTTCGGCTTCGCCGTCCTTCTTCGTGCCGAACGAAATAACTGGTAGCAGGTCCTCGACTTGCGAGAACATGCGTTTCTCGATCACCTCCCTGATCTTTTCATAGCTCGTCCAGGACGGGTTTTTCCCGCTGTTGTTTGCCCGCGACCTCAAGCAGAACTTGACGATTTCGTTGCGGAAGTCCTTCGGGTTGGCGATACCCGCCGGCTTTTCAATCTTCGTCAGCTCCTGATTGAGCAGTTCCCGGTCGAGAAGCTGGCCGGTATCCGGATCCTTGAAGTCCACATCCTCGATCCAGGCATCGGCATAGTCCACGTAGCGATCGAAGAGATTCTGTCCGTAATCGGCATAGGATTCCAGATAGGCTTTCTGAATCTCGTTGCCGATGAACTCCGCATAGCGCGGCGCGAGTTCGGCCTTGATGAACTCCATGTAGCGTTTCTCGGTCTCGTCAGGAAACTGCTCGCGGCGGATCGCCTGTTCCAGAACGTACATCAGATGAACCGGATCGGCCCCCACTTCGCTCGTGTGATGATTAAAGGTCGAAGCGAGCACTTTGAAGGCGAAACGTGTCGATATTCCGTCCATTCCCTCGTCAACGCCGCCCGCATCCCGATATTCCTGGACACTACGGGCGCGCGGATCGGTCTCCTTGAGGCTTTCGCCGTCATAGGTGCGCATCTTGGAAAAATATGTCGAGTTTTCATGCTTTCGCAAGCGCGAAAGCACCGAAAAGCGCGCCAGCATTTTAAGCGTCCCCGGTGCGCAAGGAGCATCCGCGAGTTCCGACCCTTCGATCAGTTTCTCGTAAATCTTCTGCTCCTCGGTGACCCGGAGGCAATACGGCACCTTGATGACGCAGATGCGGTCGATGAAAGCTTCATTGTTCTTGTTCGCCTTGAAACTCTGCCATTCGGCCTCGTTGGAATGCGCAAGAACAATGCCCGAAAAAGGAATGGCGCCGATATTTTCGGTACCAATGTAATTTCCCTCCTGCGTCGCTGTCAGCAGCGGATGCAGCATCTTGATCGGCGCCTTGAACATCTCGACGAATTCCAGCAGGCCCTGGTTGGCGCGGTTGAGCGCGCCGGAATAGCTGTAGGCGTCCGGATCGTTCTGGGAATAGGTCTCAAGCTTGCGGATATCGACCTTGCCCGCCAGCGAAGAAATATCCTGATTGTTCTCGTCGCCCGGCTCGGTCTTGGCGATCGCGATCTGGCGCAACCGCGAAGGCTGCATTCTGACGACGCGGAATTGGGAAATATCGCCACCGAACTCGTCAAGCCGCTTCAGGCACCAAGGGCTCATTAACCCGGTCAGCCGCCGCGTCGGAATGCCGTATTCCTCAAGGAGCAGCGACCCCATTGTGGCTGGATCAAAGAGGCTGAGCGGACTTTCAAAGACCGGACTGACCTCCTCGCCCGCCTTTAGCACAAAGATTGGATGGACTTCCATCAACTGCTTTAATCGTTCAGCTAGCGACGACTTGCCGCCGCCGACCGGACCGAGCAGATAAAGAATCTGCTTGCGCTCCTCGAGCCCCTGGGCGGCATGTGTGAAGAAGGAAACGATACGCTCGATCGTCTCCTCCATGCCGTAAAAGCCAGCGAAGGCCGGGTAGGTCCGGATCGTCCTGTTCATGAAGACCCGGCCGAGGCGCAGATCCTTGGCGGTGTCCAATACCTCCGGTTCGCCTATCGCTGCAAGGAGACGCTCCGTCGCGTTGGCATAGGCAAGCGGCTCCTGCTTGCAGAGCGACAAGTATTCTGTGATGGACATCTCAGTTTCGCGTCGCGTTTCATAGTTACGCGTAAACGCATCGAACACGGATTCATTCAGCATGGGCCCTCCATTCAAGGTTTATGCCACAGGCTCCCGAAATAGCCGTACCACCGCAATGGAAACAACATTTCGTTGAGAATCAATATGTTTCGTGAATTGATTGGACACCTGTCGGCCGTCTATAGCAATGCACAAAAATGTGCATCCACCGGTCGTTTTGGCTCCAATCAAACTAACTATACTATATCCTAATTCGTAAGGCGCCAGTGCGATATCAGCACATTTGAGGACGTGACATGAAGCCGCAAAGGGCTTCTAATGCCGCTGCTGCTGATTCCCGCGCGCGGAAAATCGAAAGATTCCACGCTTGGCCAGTTGCGCTTACGATTTTGATTTTCCCACGAGCCGGCATAAACAGCGCGGGACCGCGAGCCTTACATGCTCCAGCGGACGCTTTTGCTATATTTGCCGAACCAAACATCATACTCCTCATCCGAGCTTGGCGCCCCTTCCGACATGACGAAAGGGGCGCGCAACTTGTCAGGCCGGGGTGA
This sequence comes from Rhizobium sp. CC1099, assembly GCF_029714385.1. Classification (NCBI taxonomy): domain Bacteria; kingdom Pseudomonadati; phylum Pseudomonadota; class Alphaproteobacteria; order Hyphomicrobiales; family Rhizobiaceae; genus Rhizobium; species Rhizobium sp. CC1099. The sequence goes on from NZ_CP121641.1 coordinate 3,539,349, forward strand.
GCGTCATCGACGCGCCGGCCGCTGCAATATTGAGACCGAGCTGGCCTGTTACGCTGAGAGGCTGGAGATGGATCGACCCCGCGGTACCACCGACCAAGACATTCGCACCGACACCGGCGCCAAGCGTGGCTTCAGCCACGGCGCCGACATAAAGGCCACCGAGCGAGCCGCGATGATAGCCGGCAGTCGGCGCGAAGACGGCCCAAATGAGGCGGCTGCGCGTCGTGAAGCCGAGATCCACACCGAGTTTCCTGATATCGCCGGTATAGTGATCGGAAATCTCCTGGCCAACACTCGAAGAAAAAACGCAGTCGGCCTCCTTCGCTGAACCCAGCACGTAGCCGAGGCCTCCACCGACATCGCATGTCAGGAGGCCAATCTTGACCCCACCGCGCACGTCCGGCTCCTGGTAGCCGCGTGCGTCTGGCTCTTGGTAGCGCCGGATCGTGTCTGCTGCGTTTGCAGCCGTCACGCAGGCTTGAGCCAGTGACGCTGCAGCAACTATCATCGCAATGGACTTTTTCATCATGGTCTCCTTACTCAAATTATGGTGATGGCATTGGGTTCAGCCGGCGAAGAACAAACTCTGAAACACATAACGTGCGTCATCGAAGAATGATCCAAGCTGTCTCCACCTATCTGCATGTCATGGCGCCGTGCCTTGGTTGCATGTTGCGGACAGCCAACACTGCTCACATCGCAAACGGACATTTCGAAGGCGCAGCCTAAATCGGCCCGGGTCGGCGTCCTTTTCTCCCAACAAGTGGCGGAAAAGCGACAGCGAGCAAATGGCTCCCGATATCGTCATGGGGAACTTTGAAATAGGGCTGGCGTTGAAGGCGAAACAGGGAGTGTTTCGTCATGCGTACAAAGATGACCATCCTGGCGATTGCTTACGTCGCGATCAGTGGCCTGTTGCTTGCAATCGCTTATCAGTCGTCCGGCCCAGTCACCACAGAAAAGACCGACCGCGCTGGCGGCGCAGACGATGGCTCGGTATTCCTTAGCGAGCGCTTTGCCGGCTGAATCAGCTAAAAGCAATGTGGGCCTCGCTTTCCAGCAGTCCAACTGCGGAGTGCCAATCTTTCGTCTTGGTTTATGGTGCTGCGTGTGCATTCAACCAATCAGGATCCGGTTCCGAACAGAACCTACGCCCTGAACGTCTCGCGCGACGGCCGTCGCGCGTTCGATTTCATCGACAGTACCAACCGAGCCGGTGAGTACGATGTCGTCGCCTTCGGCCGTTACTTCGACGTCCGAAGCGTCGATGCCGCCAGCTGTCGCAAGCGCGCCAGCCACTGCCCTTTCAAGCGATGCATGATCGACCGACACCGCTTCGATTCCAGGCTGCTTCCCGTGGAATGTAGCCTTCTTGAAAACCATGATCGTTCCTCCTTGTTGGATTGCGGAGAAACGCAAAGGCAACCGGCTTTGTTGCAGCCGTCGATCTCGTGATCGCCTACCAGCTTACCCGGTAGTTGACATTGACGCTGGCTGAACGTCCCGATGAAAGCGGATCGGTGACCGAAGCATTGAGATTGAGGTTCGGAAGAACAGTCTGGCTGACGCCGACTGAACTCGAAAAATCCTTGCCGAAATCCGTCACGCTGCTTCCTGCCGAAATTGACGTTCCAGTCCACGGATAGATCAGTTTCAGCGCCTGGGTTGCCGTCACCGACGTCTGACGTGTTTCGACGGCAGCGTAGCCGACGCTGACAGCCCGGTTTGTCTGCAGGTCGAGCGAGTCAGAGAGAATAAAACTGCGCGAGCGGCTCAGCATCAGGGAACCACTGCCGCGCAACGTATCGATCCGGAGGCTTGCATCCTGTTGCGCGTTGCCTGCCGGCGTGACGCTCGCCTTTGTGATCTTTCCCCAAAACGTCGCCTGTTCGGAGCCGGGCTGGATGGCCTCGCCATCGGTCGACGCGAGCGCAAGGTCGGCGCCGGCGCTCGTTTCCCATTCGAAAGGAAGGCGAAAACCCATCGTCGCCTTGTAGGACTGCTCGGAAACCCGCACTGGTGCCCAGATCAAAAGATTGTCCGCCTTGGCCGGAAAGGCCCCCAGAAGGCATACGCCCGACAATAGTATTTTCTTCAACGTTCTCATCAAATCCAATCGCACTCAGCGCGCACCGCGCAAAAACCCGCTGATGCGCTTCCACGCATCCTTTCAACTCCTCCCGATTTGTGAACTGGCCCGGCATCTGATGCCGTTTGCCATGCAGCGCGACATCAGTCGTCGGCGACTGCAGAACAACTGCGGAGTTAAAATCCCGCAGGAATTGTTATAAGGATCACATCCCAAGCTCATCGTGTAAACCACTCAACGGTAGAAAAGTGCTGCACTGCACACTTGCCGCCCATTTCAAAGCCTTGTAGAGCCAGAGGCTAATGGGAAATCTTCGGCAAAAAACCCGCATGACGACCGGCACAAACGCGCCGCGGCGCCTCAGCATCTTTGGTTCAACGGGCTCGATCGGACAAAATACGCTCGATGTCATCCAGCAGCTGGGCGGCCGTGAGAGCTATGAAATTTCCGTGGTGACCGGAAATGAAAATATTGAGCTTCTTGCGCAGCAGGCAAGATCGACCGGCGCCCGGCTCGCAGTCACCGCAAGCGACAGCAAATACAGATCGCTGAAGGCCGAACTCTCGGGCAGCGGTATCGCGGTCGCAGCCGGTGCTCAAGGACTGGCGGAAGCCGCCGACATCGAAGCGGACTGGGTCATGGCCGCCATCGTCGGCACGGCGGGGCTGGTGCCGACACTGGCGGCAGCGCGCAAGGGTGCGGCGATCGCGCTGGCAAACAAGGAGTGCCTTGTTTCAGCAGGCGATCTCTTTGTCGAAGCGGTGCTGAAGGGCGGCGGGCTGTTGATCCCGGTCGATAGCGAGCATAGCGCCATCTTCCAGTCGCTTGACGAAAATCAGCGGCACGCCGTCGAACGGATCATCCTGACGGCATCAGGCGGCCCATTCCGCACCTGGTCGCGCGCCGAGATGGCGAATGTGACTGCGGCAACCGCACGCGCCCATCCGAATTGGTCGATGGGCTTGAAAATCTCCATCGGCAGTGCCTCGATGTTCAACAAGGCACTGGAGATGATCGAGGCTAAGCACCTCTTCAGTGTCCGCCCGGACCAGATCGAGGTGGTCGTGCATCCGCAATCTATCGTCCATTCCATGGTCGGTTATACCGATGGATCCATCATCGCCCAACTCGGCAGCCCGGATATGCGAACGGCGATCGGCTATGCGTTGGAGTATCCGCGCCGACCGAAGCTGAATGTCGAGCGCCTGGATTTCGCAAAGCTCTCTCGTCTGGACTTCGAAGCGCCGGACGAAATGCGTTTCCCCGCTCTCAGACTTGCGCGCACGGCATTGGAGCGAGGCGGCTTGCAGGGGGCGATCATGAATGCTGCTGAGGAAGTGGCCTTTCATGCCTTCGTCGACGAACGGATCGGATTCCTGCAAATGGCCGATATTGTCGAAGCCGTTATGGACAGGATGGCCGGCACGGGCGGCGCGCACACGATGGATGACGTCTTTGCCGCCGACGCTGAAGCCCGCAGGCTTGCTGCCGAACTGGTTGCGCTCAACGAAAAAGCCGCCTGACGGCAAGCCGCCGATTGGCGGTCCTTTCTTCCCGACCAGCGCGACCGCAGGTGCACAATCGCAACGACGAGCGCGGCGACTGCAATGGCACCATGTCGGAAGCGCTGCTGGCCGAATTCGAAACGGCTGTCAATTACGTATGCCGATAGCGGTCATCCGCTATCCGTATCGCCGGAGCCGCAAGGCCAGCAAAGGCGAAACGGAGCGGCCCGTTGCGGTCGGCGTTCCTATCCCACGGCCGGACGGCGACCTCGCGTTGTTCTTCCCGATGACCACGAAGCCAATCGACTTTACGCGACCTGCCTTGCGAGCGCGCAGCGCGACCAGAGGGAATGGAGTGCTGCGACCAGCTGTTCGATGTCGGCATCGGAATGCAGCGGCGTCGGAGTGATGCGCAGCCGTTCAGTTTTCTTCGGCACCGTCGGATAGTTGATCGGCTGGACATAGACGCCGAAATTGTCGAGCAGCAGATCCGAGATCCATTTGCACTTCGCCGCATCGCCGACCAAGACCGGCACGATGTGGCTCGGGTTCGGCATATGCGGGATGCCGCGCTGGTCAAGCAGTGATCTCAGTTTGCGCACCCGGTCCTGATGGCGGGCGCGCTCGAACTGGCTGACTTTCAGGTGCTGGATCGAGGCCACCGCACCGGCAGCAAGTGCCGGCGGCAGCGCCGTCGTGAAGATGAAGCCGGAGGCAAACGAACGGATGAAATCGCACAGCGCCGTTGAGGCGGCGATATAGCCGCCCATGACGCCGAAGGCCTTGCCGAGCGTGCCTTCGATGATGGTCAGCCGGTCCATCAGGCCCTCGCGCTCGGCAATGCCGCCGCCGCGCGGACCATACATGCCGACGGCATGCACTTCGTCGAGATAGGTCATCGCGCCATATTTGTCGGCGAGATCGCAGATCTCCTTGATCGGCGCGATATCGCCATCCATCGAATAGACGGATTCGAAGGCGATCAGCTTCGGCGCCTTCGGATCGGCGGCTGCAAGCTTGGCTTCGAGATCGGCGACGTCGTTGTGCTTCCAGATCACCTTGCCGCATTTCGCATGGCGGATGCCTTCGATCATCGAGGCATGGTTCAGCGCGTCGGAGAAGATGATCAGCCCGGGGATCCTGGCGCCGAGCGTGCCGAGCGACGCCCAGTTGGAGACATAGCCGGAGGTGAATATCAGCGCTGCTTCCTTGCCGTGCAGGTCGGCCAGCTCGCGCTCGAGCAGCACGTGGTAGTGGTTGGTGCCAGAGATATTCCGGGTGCCTCCCGCACCCGCGCCACAGTGGTCGATGGCGTTCTTCATCGCCTCGATCACCTTCGGGTTCTGGCCCATGCCGAGATAGTCGTTGGAACACCAGACGGTGACGTCCTTCTGACCGTCCGCCGTGTGGCGCGTGGCGCGTGGAAAGCTGCCGCGATGACGCTCGAGATCGGCGAAAACCCGATAGCGACCTTCCTTGTGAAGCCCGTCCAGCTCGCTCCTAAAAAATCCTTCGAAATCCATGCATGTGCTCCAGTATCGCGCGACGGTTTTGCTGAGCGGACGATCGCGCGTCAACCCTTACTTCACGCTTTAGCATCAACTGCGGCAAATGGCCCATATTTTTGAATGATTCCAGATAAAAAATTGCGCGAACCTCGCTGATCCGGCGCGCGTTCTTGCACAATTGATGGAGCCGGCAAGCCGGCTCCGCTCGATATGTTAGCCCGCTGCGGCAACGGCGCGCTTCGCCATCACCTTCACCAGATTGGCGCGATATTCCGCGCTGGCATGCAGGTCCGACATCAACGCGGCCGGATCGACATTGACGCTCGTGACCGCATCCGGCGACCAGTTGGCGCCCAGCGCCTGCTCCATCGCAGATTGGCGAAAAACACCGCTGGAGCCCGCACCGGTGACGGCGACGCGCACGCCGCCGGATCCCTTCGCAACGAAGACGCCGGTCATGGCATAGCGGGAAGCCGGATTCGGAAACTTGGCGTAGCCGGCCCTCTCCGGCGCCTCGAAGCTGATCGCTGCGATCAGTTCACCCTCCTCAAGCGCCGTTTCGAAAAGACCGGTGAAGAAATCGTCGGCTGCGATCTCGCGTTTATTCGTGACGATAAGGGCATTCAGCGCCAGCATCGCAGCCGGATAATCGGCAGCAGGATCGTTATTGGCGATTGAACCGCCGATGGTACCCATATGCCGCACATGCGGATCGCCGATCCGTCCGGCGAGTTCGCACAAGGCGGGACAGATTGCGCCGATTGCGGCAGAAGACGCCACTTCCGCATGTGTCAATGCCGCGCCGATCCGCACCTTGCGGCCTTCGACCTGGATACCTTTCATCGACTCAATGTGGCGTAGATCCACCAGATCGCTTGGCGCGGCAAGCCGTTGCTTCATCGTTGCGATCAAAGTCATGCCCCCGGAGACATATTTGCCCTCCGATGCGCCCGTGATCATGCTCACGGCCTCATCGACTGTCGAGGCGCGGTGATAATTCGTCTGATACATGGCCGTTCCTCCTCAGTGGGTTGCTTGCGCAGCCGTCCACACCTTCTGCGGCGTGGCGGGCATCGTCAGCATGTTGTTGCCGATCGCATCCGTGATCGCGTTCATCAGCGCCGGCGGCGAGCCGATCGCGCCCGCCTCGCCGCAGCCCTTGACGCCCAGCGGGTTGCTCGGACATGGGGTGTTTTGATGCGACAGATCGAAGGATGGCAGGTCGTCGGCACGCGGCATGGCGTAATCCATATAGCTCGCGGTCAAAAGCTGGCCACTCTCGTCGTAGTGAACGCCTTCAAGCAGCGCCTGGCCGATGCCTTGGGCAAGGCCACCGTGGACCTGGCCTTCGACAATCATCGGGTTGATGATATTGCCGAAGTCGTCGGCAGCGACGAACTGCACGATCTTCGTCGTGCCCGTTTCGGGATCGACTTCGACCTCGCAGATGTAGCAGCCTGCCGGGAACGTGAAGTTCGACGGATCATAGAAGGCCGTCTCCTTCAGCCCCGGCTCCATCCCGGCAGGCAGATTGTGGGCGGTGTAGGCGGCAAGCGCTACCTGGAACCACGGCAGCGTCTTGTCCGTGCCCGCCACCTTCAGCTCGCCGTTTTCGATCACAATATCGCTCTCATCCGCCTCCATGAGGTGCGCGGCAATCTTTTTCGCCTTGGCCTCGACCTTGTCGAGCGCCTTGGCGACGGCCGACATGCCAACGGCACCAGAGCGCGAACCATAGGTACCCATGCCCATCTGCACCTTGTCGGTATCGCCGTGAACGATGGAAATGCTATCGATCGACACGCCGAGCCGGCCCGCAACGAGCTGTGCGAACGTCGTTTCATGTCCCTGCCCGTGGCTGTGCGACCCGGTCAGGACCTCCACGGTACCGACGGCATTGACCCGCACCTCGGCGGACTCCCAAAGGCCAACACCGGCGCCGAGGGAGCCGACCGCCTGCGACGGAGCAAGCCCGCATGCCTCTATATAGCAACTCATGCCGATGCCGCGCTTCATGCCACGCCGACTAGCCTCCTCCTTGCGCGCGGCAAAGCCGTTCCAATCGGCCGCCTGCATCGCCGCATCGAGCGAAGCTTCATAATCGCCTGCGTCGTAGTTCAAAATGACCGGCGTCTGGTGGGGGAACGAGCGGATGAAATTCTTCCGCCTGAGTTCAGCAGGCGAGATGCCGAGCTCGCGCGCCGCCGTTTCCATGGTCCTCTCAAGGAGATAGGTCGCCTCCGGCCGCCCCGCGCCGCGATAGGCGTCGACAGGCGCGGTGTTGGTATAGACCGTACGCACATTGGCGTGGATTGCCGGTATATCGTACTGGCCGGAAAGCAGCGTCGCGTAGAGGTAGGTCGGCACGCAGGACGAAAACAGCGACATGTAGGCGCCGAGATTGGCGATCGTGTCGACCTTCAGTGCCGTGATGCGATTGTCTGCATCGAAGGCCATCCTGACCTTGGAGACATGATCGCGGCCGTGCGCATCCGTGAGAAAGGCCTCCGTGCGGTCTGCAGTCCATTTCACCGGCACGCCGGTCTTCTTGGATGCCCAGAGACAGACGATCTCCTCCGGATAGATGTAGATCTTGGAGCCGAAGCCGCCGCCGACATCCGGCGCGATGACCCGCAGCTTGTTTTCCGGAGCCACGTTGTAGAAAGCGCTCATGACCAGCCGCGCCAGATGCGGATTCTGGCTGGTGGTGTAGCAGGTATAATGGTCGTCGCCCGCATCGTAGATGCCGAGCGCGGCGCGCGGCTCCATCGCATTGGGGGAGAGACGGTTATTGACGATATCGACCTCGATCACATGTGCTGCTTGCGCAATTGCCTGGTCGGCAGCGGCAGCGTCGCCGATCTCCCAGTCGAAAATCAGATTATTGGCCGCTTCCGGATGGATTTGCGGCGCACCGGGTTCCAGAGCATCGACCGCCTCGATCACAGCCGGCAGTTCCTCGTAGTCGACAACGACCGCTTCTGCCGCGTCGCGCGCTTCGTCGAGCGAGTCCGCTATGACGATCGCAACAGCATCGCCCACATAGCGCACCGTCTCCACCGCCAACGGGCGCCACGCGCCCATTTTCATCGCCGAACCGTCCTTCGAATGGATCATCCAGCCGCAGATGAGGTTGCCGATGCCGTCAGCGAGCAATTGCTTGCCGTCCAGCGCGTCGATGACGCCAGGCATGGCTTTCGCAGCGGAAATATCGATGCTCTTGATTTTGGCATGCGCATGCGGACTGCGAACGAAATAGCCGTATTTCATGCCGGGCACGACCATATCGTCCGTATAGCGGCCCTTGCCGGTTAAGAACCGCTTGTCTTCCTTGCGTGCGACGCGTGCACCAACTCCTTCGACACCCATGATGTCCTCCCAATGGGGTTTTGGCCTGGCCTTCCGCCAAAGAGCATCGTGTGCGGCAGTCAGCCAGACAATTCCGGAAAGATGTTACTCGGCAGCCTGCTTGGCGCCGCCATGCATCTCCGCATTGGCGGAAAGCACGGCCTTGACGATGTTGTGATAACCGGTGCAGCGACAGATGTTGCCTTCGAGCTCCTGGCGAACCGTCTGTTCATCCAGTTGCCCGCCGTGACGATTGATCATGTCGACCGCGGTCATCACCATGCCGGGCGTGCAGAATCCGCACTGGAGCCCGTGATGCTCCTTGAAGGCGGCCTGAACCGGATGAAGTTCGCCATTTGCGGCCAGGCCTTCAATCGTCGTGACCGACGAGCCCGATGCCTGAACGGCGAGGATCGTGCAGCTCTTGACCGACTTGCCGTCCATATGAACGACGCAGGTGCCGCACTGCGTCGTATCGCAGCCCACATGAGTTCCCGTCAGGCCTAGTTTTTCGCGAATGAAATGGACGAGAAGCGTGCGCTCTTCACAGTCGCCGCTCACCGCCCGGCCGTTCACCGTCAGTTTCACCTTCGCCATGATTTTCTCCTCGTGCCTCCTCCAGGCACAGGAACATCATTTGACTTTTTCGCTTGGGGATCAACCGCTACTTTGGGGAGTTCTGCCAAATTTGCTCTACGGACGACTGCATGACTCCTCATGACATCTGAATCGGATTGAAAACAACCGTGATCACAAAAATTTCAGCTGCAAACTGGACGCCATCCTCTTGCGACATAGTTTCAATTGTCAAAAAGACACCGTGAAGGGACAGCGGCTGCCAAGCGGCAGTCAACCTCGGAGAGAATAAATGAAGAAAGCAATTGCATTTGCTCTGATCGGCCTCTCGATCGCGAGCTGCACGCCGACGGAGCGGGGTGCCGGGATCGGTGCGGCATCTGGTGCGGTCATCGGCGGGGTCGCCACAGGCAATGTTCGCGGAGCCGCAGTCGGCGCTGCGATCGGCGGCGTCACAGGTGCCGTCATTGGCAGAGTCTCGGAACAGCCCGGGCAATGCTACTATCGCGACCGCTATGGTCGCCGCTACATCGACGATTGCCCCTGAGACGGAGTGCCAAGGTCCTAAAATCCCGGCTGCAAACCGGGATTTTTCATCTTTCGTGCTAAATTAGCTCGAAAATAGCTTAAATCGGTACACCTCGTGCATTTTTGCCGCTAAGCTGTTAATTGCTGGGCAACGCATGTAATCAAAAGCGGCGGATGCATATCAGAGGGAAGACACCGAAATCGGGTTTTGCGTATCGGCGGGTAGGCACCATGATGGTGATCGCGGCGACGGCTGCGTTTTCACCGGTTCTGACTGGCGAGGCCCATGCATTCAAGCTTTTCGGAATTACCATTTTTGGCGAAGACGAGAATGACAGCGAGCAGGTGCCTGATCCTGTGCGCTACGACGCCAATCTTACAACGAATACCGCCGATCCTGATCTCAAAGAGTCTTTGGAGAATAGTTCGCGTCTGATCGGCGACGAGGAACGCCCCGTTTCCGGCGATCTCGGCATTGTCGTCAAGGCACGCGACGACCGCGACCGCCTGATCGCGGCGCTCTATGAAAATGCGCGCTACGGCGGCGTCGTGACGATCACGATCGACGGAAAGAACATCGACGACCTGCCTCCCAACCCGACCTTCGACCGGTCCAGGCCCGTTCCCGTTCAAGTCGCCATCGAGCCCGGACCGGTCTTCCGGGTCAAGGAAGTGCAGTTCGGCGGCGATGCTGCAAGCCGCAATCCCGCCGATTACGACCTGGCGCCTGGCGAAGTGGCCGGATCGCTGACGATCATTAAGGCCGGGGACAAGATCGTCGAACAGCTGAAGAGCGAGGGCCGACCGCTTGCGAAGCTGACCACACGCCAAGTGGTGGCCGATCACCGCACCAAGACGGTCGATATCGTCATCGCGACGGAAGGCGGTCCGGTAGCCCCGATCGGCAATATCGGCGTCACCGGGCAGAAAGCCGTCAAACCTGCGTTCATCCAGCGTTATTCGCGCCTCGAAAGAGGGGGAGCCTATTCTCCCGAGGCACTCAAGAAGGCTGGCGAACGGTTGCGCGCGCTCGGCGTTTTTTCGAGCGTCACCATTCACGAAGCCGATAGCCTCGCCGCCGATGGTACGTTGCCGATGACGATCGAAGTCTCGGAAGGCAAGCAGCGCTATTTCGGTGTCGGCGCCAATTATTCGACGATAGACGGCATGGGGGTCCAAGGTTATTGGGGACACCGCAACCTTTTCGGCGAAGCGGAATCCCTTCGAATCGAGGGTACCGTTGGCCGCCTCGGCGAAAACGACATCGGAAATCTCGACTACTCGACAGGTATTCTCTTCACCAAACCCGGCGCCTTTTTCCCTGCCGCAACGCTGAAGGCCGGCATTCTCGCAAAGACCGAAAATCCGGATGCCTACAACGCATCCCTGGTCACCGCGTCGCTCGGCCTGTCTTACGAGCTGACGGATCAGGATACCGTCTCGGCGAGCACTGAAATCAGCTATGAAAAGGACGATGACGCCTTCGGCGACAATGAATATCTGACTTTCGCCCTGCCGCTTACTTACGAGCGCGATGCGCGCGACAACAAACTCAACCCCACGGAAGGGTACCGGGCAACGCTTGCAGCGACGCCGAGCTATGAGATGTTCGGCAGCACGATCTTCTCGTCCTTCGAGGGTTCGATAACCGGCTACCAGTCGATCGGCGCGGAAGACAATGTTGTCTTCGCTGGCAAGGTGGCGGCCGGCCTGCTGATTGGCGCAGAATTGCCGGACATTCCCGCAACGAGACGTTTTTTTGCCGGCGGTGGCGGCTCGGTTCGGGGGTATGGCTATCAGGAGATTTCCCCCTACAACGCTGAGGATGAAGCGACGGGCGGCAAATCCTATGTCACCGCCTCGCTGGAAGCGCGCGTCAGGATCACCGAGACCATCGGCATCGTTCCTTTCATCGACGTCGGAACAGTGGGGAGCGAGGAGTTTCCCGATTTTTCCGACATCCGGGCCGGTGCCGGCATCGGAATACGTTACGCCACGCCTTTTGGGCCCCTGCGGCTTGATTTTGCCGTACCGTTGAACAAGTACGAGAATGGCACGAGTTACGGCATCTATGCCGGGATCGGCCAGTCATTCTAGAATGCGATGTTCGCGGATTTCAAACCCGCGAACAATGACGAGAACAGGGTAGTTCCGCCTTCATGCAAGCGCTGACGAAATTCGTGAGTTGGACCATCCGTGTGATCGGCTTTGCGACCGGTGCTGCACTGATCCTTGCCGCGATAGCCATTGCGATCTTCGGCTTCACCTCGTTCGGCTCGCGCATTGTCACGGAGGAAGTCGCGGAAGCCCTTTCGAACCGCGACATGAAAATTGCGGTCCGCGAGCCAAGCGGCCTGCTGACCGGCGGATTACGCGCTGCGGAGATAACGATCTCAGATACGCGCGGGGTATTCGCGCAGATAACCGGTCTCTCGATAGACTGGAACCCGCTGGCGCTGCTCCGCGGCGCATTCCACGCAAGCGAACTCTCCCTCGGCTCGGTCAATATTATCCGAAAGCCGGTGCGTACCATTCCCTCACCACCAGCAAGCGGTGAGGACGAGGGATTCAGCCTGCCGATCAAGATCGATGTCGACAGGATCGCCATCTCGGACATCAATCTGAGCGAGAAATTCGCGGGACGCGCGTTTACTTTAACGGCGCGCGGCAATCTGCAGGCCGACCAGAATGGCGGGAATGCCGTAATCAATATCAGCCGTCACGATGTGCCGGACGCCAAGCTCTCGGCTGATTTGGCGTTCATGCCCGATCAGAACCAGTTGCGGCTGAAGGCGCAGCTATCTGAACCGAAGGGGGGGCTGGTTGCAGCTTTCCTATCGCTGCCGGGCGACCCTTCAGTCGATATCGTCGTCGATGGCGAAGGGCCGGTTTCGGATTGGAACGGCAGGCTTCAAGCCGCCCTGGACGGTCAGCAACGCGCTTCGATCAAAGGACATCATGCGCTCACACAGGACGGCCTGCACCATCTTGATCTCAAGGGCGGCGGCGATCTGAGCACCCTTCTGCCGCCGGCCTTCCGGCCATTGTTTTCCGGCCAGACGAACATCGATGTCTCCGCCACCTTCAACGATAGAGGCAAACTCGACATCCAGACCGGCAACATAGCAACCGGCAGCGTCGTCATTGCGGCATCCGGCGCCCTGGATCGGGCGGGAAACAACAGCCTGAACGTCAACGTGCTCGGTACGTCAGGCCCCGTCGATTTTCGTTGGCCGCTTGCCGATGGCGAAGCCCGTTTCATGGTGACCGGTCTAAACCTCGCCCTCACGGGCGATGCGCAATCGGCACGGCTGAACGCCAGTGCTTCGCTCGATGCCGCAACATTGCCTCAGGCGACGATCGGCAACGTAAAGCTGACGGCAAAGAGCGACGCTTTCAACCTGGCCAAGCGTTCCGGTGCCGTTCAATTGCGCATGGTTGCCGGTGATACGACGTTCCTGAACCCGGATGTCAATCGGGCAGTACGAGGTCCTGTAACGCTTGCCGCGCCGCTCCAAATCTCCGCCGATGGCGTAGGCTTCAACGGGACGACATTTGAAAGCGCCAATGCAAGCGGCACCGTCAACGGCACCTACAAGCTTACCGACAACACGCTGACGGGAAATGCGAAGCTTACAGTTCAACCCGCGGCACTGCCGCCTGCTATCGCATCGCGCTTCGATACGCCGATCTCGATCGATACACAGATCGCCGGAACCATTCCGTCCAAGATCAACCTCTCGGATCTCGTCGTCAAATCCGGAACGATCGAAACTGCCGGCTCCGTGGTGCTTGACGGCGAAAGCCTCACCGCCAGCCTTTCCGGGCGGCTGCCGGATGTAAGGAAGCTTCTGGAAACTGCCGAAGGCGAGGCGAGCTATACGGTCAATGCTAGCGGCCCGCTGACAGCCCTGGCGATAAAGGCAAATCTGAAGGCCGCAACTCTTCGCACCGCTGGCCGCACGCTTGGTGACCTGGACGTCAACATTTCCGGCGCGGCTGATCCTGACGCACCGCAAGGTACCATCAATGCCAAGGTCACGATCGACGGCCAACCGATTTCCATCGTTGCCGACGCACAGTTCAAAGGCGGCGTCATCAACGTTCCGTCTTTCAGTGCGGACGTCGGCAGCAACCGGCTGCGAGGCAATGTCCAACTGTCTTCACGCTTCGAGCCGACCGGAGCGCTCACCTTCGATTTTCCGGACATCGGCCTGCTAGCCGCACTCGGCGGGCAGAGAGCCCAAGGCGATCTCAAGGGTGCGCTCGACATCGCCAACGACAATGGCAAGATCGCGCTAAAGGTGACGGCCGCAGGAAATGGCTTGCAGCGCGACACGTTTTCGATCGTGAGACCGGACATCGCTATCACCGTCACCGATCTCAAAGCCCTTTCCGCCAACGGCATCGTCAAGGCCGGCGAGATGTCGGCAGGCGCCAACAAGCTCGCTGAACCGGTGCTGAACTTCGTGCAGCAACAGAACCGCACGAAGTTCGATCTTAACGCTGCCTACGACGATAATCCGGTGCTTGCCGAAGGCGATCTTGAAACAAAAGCAGGCGCGACGACGATCCGGCTCGATCGATTTTCAGGCAAACCACGCAACATTCCGGTTGAGCTCTCCCAACCCGCCGAAATCGCGATTGCGAACGGCCAGGCCGCGTTGAGCGGCCTCACGGTCAAGACCGGAAGCGGTTCCGTGGCGGTGACCGGCTCGGCGGGCGAGACGCTCGACATCAATGCGGTCATCAGCGACCTGCCCGCAAGCCTCGCCAACGGTTTCGTTCCCAAGCTGAATGCCGAAGGTGCCATCTCCGGCACGGTATCGGTCAAGGGAACGCCGGCGACGCCGATTGCGGATTTCAAGCTCGACTGGAAGAATGCCGCAACTAGCCACACCAAGAGCGCGCATCTTGCGCCGTTCGGCGTCGCCGCGACCGGAAAATTCGCCGATAACAAGCTCGACTTCGACGCAAGTGTCGATGGTTCCGAGGGACTGTCCTTGAAATCCCGCGGAAATGTTGTTGTGGCCGGAACGGACGGACAAAGCCTGAAAATCGATGCCGATGTCGTCAACCTTCCGGCGCGCATCGCCAACGGCTTCGTTCCGGATCTTGCCGCCGAAGGCGCGATAACCGGGACCGTATCCGCTTCTGGGAGGCTCTCCGCACCGGCCGTCGATTTCGATCTTGATTGGAAGGACGCAGCCACAAGCCAGACCAAGGGTGCCGGATTGAAAGCGCTCGGGCTGAGCGCCACTGGCAAATTTGCCGATAACAAGCTCGACTTCGATACGAACCTATCGGGCCCAGCCGAAATGGGTCTCAAGGCAAACGGCAATGTCGTGATTGCCGGCACGGCGGTCCAAAACCTCGACGTCAATGCCAATCTCAACAATGTCCCGGCAAACATTGCAAATAGCTTCGTGCCCGGACTTGTTGCCGAAGGAACGATCTCTGGAACTGCCAAGGCATCGGGAACGCCGACTGCGCCGGCCGTCGATTTCGATCTCGACTGGAAAGACGCAGCCACGAGCCAGACGAAACAGGCAAAGCTTGCTCCGTTCGGCCTGAGCGCCACCGGCAAACTCGCAGATAACAAGCTCGACTTCGATGCAGATCTGACCGGGGCAGCCAACACGGGACTGAGCGCGGACGGGAGCATTGTTATCGCCGGCACGGCGGTCCAAAGTCTCGACGTGAATGCCAATCTCAACAATGTCCCGGCAAGCATTGCAAACAGCTTCGTGCCCGTACTTGCCGCCGAAGGAACGATCTCTGGAACTGCCAAGGCATCGGGAACGCCGACTGCGCCGGCCGTCGATTTCGACCTCGACTGGAAAGACGCAGCCACGAGCCAGACGAAACAGGCAAAGCTTGCTCCGTTCGGCCTGAGCGCCACCGGCAAACTCGCAGATAACAAGCTCGACTTCGATGCAGATCTGACCGGGGCAGCCAACACGGGACTGAGCGCGGACGGGAATATTGTTATCGCCGGCACGGCGGTCCAAAGTCTCGACGTGAATGCCAATCTCAACAATGTCCCGGCAAGCATTGCAAACAGCTTCGTGCCCGTACTTGCCGCGGAGGGCACGATCTCCGGAACTGCCAAGGCATCGGGAACACTTGCTGCGCCGGCCGTCGATTTCGACCTCGACTGGAAAGACGCAGCCACGAGCCAGACCAAGGGTGCCGGATTGAAAGCGCTCGGGCTGAGCGCCACTGGCAAATTTGCCGATAACAAGCTCGACTTCGATACGAACCTATCGGGCCCAGCCGAAATGGGTCTCAAGGCAAACGGCAATGTCGTGATTGCCGGCACGGCGGTCCAAAACCTCGACGTCAATGCCAATCTCAACAATGTCCCGGCAAACATTGCAAATAGCTTCGTGCCCGGACTTGCTGCCGAAGGAACGATCTCTGGAACTGCCAAGGCATCGGGAACGCCGACTGCGCCGGCCGTCGATTTCGATCTCGACTGGAAAGACGCAGCCACGAGCCAGACGAAACAGGCAAAGCTTGCTCCGTTCGGCCTGAGCGCCACCGGCAAACTCGCAGATAACAAGCTCGACTTCGATGCAGATCTGACCGGGGCAGCCAACACGGGACTGAGCGCGGACGGGAGCATTGTTATCGCCGGCACGGCGGTCCAAAGTCTCGACGTGAATGCCAATCTCAACAATGTCCCGGCAAACATTGCAAACAGCTTCGTGCCCGGACTTGCCGCGGAGGGCACGATCTCTGGAACTGCCAAGGCATCGGGAACGCCGACTGCGCCGGCCGTCGATTTCGACCTCGACTGGAAAGACGCAGCCACGAGCCAGACCAAGGGTGCCGGATTGAAAGCGCTCGGGCTGAGCGCCACTGGCAAATTTGCCGATAACAAGCTCGACTTCGATACAAGTGCGAATGCCGCCGATGGCGTGGCTTTGAAAGCGGCGGGTAAGGTCGTTGTTGCTGAAAAGACTATTCAGAGCTTGGAGATTGACGCGAACGTCACCAACGTTCCAGCAAGCATCGCAAACGGCTTCGTCCCGGGCCTGGCTGCCGGGGGTACCGTTTCGGGAACGGTGACAGCCTCTGGGACGCTCTCCTCACCTGCCGTTGATTTCAGACTCGATTGGAAGGACTTGGCGACAAGTCAGACGAAGGGCGCCAAGCTGTCGTCGCTGAACCTCAGCGCGACCGGAAAGTTTGCCGACAACAAGCTCGATTTCGACGCGAATGCGAGCGGTGCTGACGGAGCTTCGTTGAAAGCTATCGGCAATGTCGCAATTGCCGGCAAGACAGTCGAGAGCCTGAAGGTGGACGCCGACATTGCCGATCTACCGGCAGGCATCGCCAACAATTTCGTGCCAGGCCTTGCGGCAGAAGGTGTCCTTTCTGGCACGGTTGTGGCTGAGGGAAGCCTTGCTTCCCCGACAGCCGATTTCAAACTCAACTGGAAGAACGCGGCAACCAGCCACACCAAGAAGGCAGGACTGTCCCAGCTCGCGGTGAACGCGACCGGCAAGCTTGCGAACAACAGGCTCGACTTCGATGCTAACATGAACGGCGCTGACAACGTCACGCTGAAAGCCGGCGGCAATGTCATGATAGAGGGCACAGTCGTCAAGAGCCTCAAGGTGGACGCCAATATCTCCAATCTTCCGGCGAGCGTGGCAAACGGTTTCGTACCGGGCCTCGCCGCCGAAGGAACGATCTCCGGAACCGCATCGGTTTCGGGGCCGCTTTCCGCTCCGAAGGTTGATTTCAAGCTCAACTGGAAGAATGCGGCGACCAGCCAAACCAAAGGCGCCGGGCTCTCGCCTTTCGCAATCACCGCGAACGGCGAGCTCGCCGATAACACACTCACCATCGATACCGACCTTACCGGCGACAGCGGCCTTTCGATGAAGGGTGGCGGCACCGTTGCGATCACCGGCAGTCGGGCCCTCAACCTGCAATTCCGCGGCAACCTCCCCTTTGCCATCTTGGCTGCACAGTTGGCGCAACAGGGCTTTGTCGCGGACGGTACCGCCGACATAGACCTCCGTATCACCGGCACGGCCGCCGGCCCCGTCATCAACGGGTCTATCGCGACCAGCGGCGCCAAGCTGGTCGATGTCCGCAGGAACCTTGCGCTCGACAATGTCGTCGCCAACATCACCATGAATGGCGAGCAGGCCACCATTTCCCGCCTAAGCGGCAATTTCGCGAGCGGCGGCAGCGTTACGGCGAGCGGTACGGTCGGGATCCGGCCGGGCAGCGGCTATCCGGTAAACATCGAGGTTAGGCTGGACAGGGCAGTCTATGTTGACGGAACGCTTGTCGTCGCGACGGTCGATGGCAATCTCGGTCTGCGGGGTCCGCTTCTCACCAACCCGGTGCTGAGCGGCAGGTTGAACGTCGAAAAAGCATCGATCACCGTGCCGGACAAGCTGCCGACTTCACTGCGCGAAATCAACATTAAGCACGTGAATGCACCACCTGCGGTGCGTGCCCAGCTGCGCGACGAAAACGCGCAGAAGGCCGGCGAGAAATCAACGACGCTCGCGCTCGACCTGCAGATTAGCGCGCCGTCGAAAATCTTCGTCCGCGGCCGCGGCATCGATTCGGAACTTGGAGGCAGTGTCACGATCAGAGGAACGGCGGCAACGCCCGTCGTTTCCGGCGGCTTCACCATGCGTCGCGGACGCTTGACCATGCTTAATCGCCGCCTGAACTTCACCGACAAGAGCCGCATTACGTTTGCTGGCGACTTGACGCCGGCGCTCGATATGGAAGCGAGCTCCACTTCGGGAACGACGACGCTCACCGTCGATGTCACGGGACTTGCGACAGATCCCTCGATCACCTTCTCGTCCTCGCCGACCTTGCCGCAGGATGAAGTGCTGGCGCAGCTCATATTCGGCCAATCGATGTCGAAGCTCTCGCCGGTCCAGATCGCGCAGCTCGCCGATGCGGTGAGCCAGCTGGCGGGTGGACGTTCGACCTCGCTTTTCGAGGGGCTCCGCAACCAACTTGGTGTCGACGACCTCAACATCAGCACCGACGAGAAGGGGCAGACAAGTGTCAGCGTCGGCCGCTATCTGAACGAGCGCACCTATTTCGAGTTGCAGCAAGGCGGCGAAGCAGGCGCCAAGGCAGTCATCAATCTCGATGTCGGGCGTGGCGTGAAATTACGTGGTGCTGCGGGTGGAAATGGCGCCGGCGAAGCCGGCATCGTCTACGAACATGAATACTAGAATCCGGACTTCCGGGTTTTCAGCAGGATACTGGTTTCAGTCGAATTGATGCCGTTGATGAGCCGGATACGGCGGAGCGTCTCATCGAAGGAGACGAGATCGCGATCCTCAAGCTCCGCGACGAAATCCCATTTGCCGTTGGTGCTATGCAGCGCGCGTACCTGCGGGAGACCGCGCAACTGATCGGCTACTCGGTCGGCGAGCTTGCCGAGTACCTCGATCATGACGATGGCACGAACGCCGGCGGCGCGCGTTTCATGGCCGGTCCGGATGGTAAAAGCGGCAATGGTGCCGCTTGCAACAAGCCGGTCGATACGGGCGGCAACGGTCGCGCGCGACGCGCCAGTCATCGCGGCGAGAGAGGATACCGGCGTTCTAGCATTATGGCGAAGCGCGCTTAGAAGTTCTTGATCAAGGTCGTCCATGGCGATCACTTTGTCGAAACACACTTAGCAAAGTGCATAATCGGATTTCATTTCTGACACTTTTCCATCTTTTTGCCGTCACGTCGATATCCGAATATGCGCTAATCCAATTTCGAATCCGGAGCGCCCAGAATGGAAGTTCAATCTCGATCAGTCACACTCATTGGTGTTCCGGTAGAGGAAGGCTCGGGCCGGCGCGGGGCGGCGATGGGGCCGGCAGCGCTACGCATTGCCGGTGTGGACCAGACACTGATAGACCTCGGCCATGATGTGCGCGATGAAGGCGACATCCACGTCGTTCCGGCACGTGACCTTCCGAACCATCCGAAGGCGCACAATCTGCGTCTCATTGGCGCCTATACGCGTGCGCTCGAAGCCAGCACCTACGAGGCCGCTGCGGCCGGACGCTTTCCGCTGATTCTCGGCGGCGACCACAGCCTGTCGATGGGCAGCGTCTCCGGCATGGCACGTTACGCGGCCGAAAAAGACCGCCCGCTCTTCGTGCTCTGGCTCGACGCCCATTCCGACTTCAATTCGCCGGCGACGTCGCCTTCCGGCAATATGCACGGCATGCCCGTCGCTTTCTTCAGCGGTCAGGCTGAGGTCGCCGAAATCCTGCCTAAGGACCGGCCCCTCGTTGACCCGCGCAATGTGTTCCAGGTTGGCATCCGCTCCGTCGATCCGTCCGAACGCGTGGAAATCCAAAAGCACGGCGTCAACGTCTTCGACATGCGCTCGATCGATGAGCAGGGCATCGCAGCCACCATGCGCCATATCGTCAGCACAATCGAAAAAGCGAACGGCCTTCTGCATGTAAGCCTCGATGTCGATTTCCTCGACCCGGATATCGCACCTGGCGTCGGCACCACCGTCCCGGGCGGCGCGACATTTCGCGAAGCGCACCTCGTCATGGAAATGCTTTCCGACAGCGGGCTCGTTTCGTCGCTTGATCTCGTCGAGCTCAACCCGTTTCTGGACGATCGCGGCAAGAGTGCCCGCGTTCTCGTGGAACTGACGGCAAGCCTCTTCGGCCGCCGCATCTTCGATCGTCCGACACGCGCCGCATAAGGGGAAGCAGCCATGAGCACATCCGCAGATCTGATCGCCACCGAACACCAGCTTGGTGCGCATAACTACAAGCCGCTCGACGTCGTCCTGACCCGCGGCGAAGGGGTGTACGTCTGGGATACGGACGGCAAGCGGTATCTAGATTGCCTTTCCGCCTATTCGGCGGTCAATCAGGGACACTGCCATCCGAAGATCCTGGCGGCGATGGTCGAACAGGCCGGAAAGCTCACTCTTACCTCGCGCGCATTCCGCAACGACCAGCTCGCACATCTCTATGAGGAGCTGGCCACGCTCACCGGCTCTCACAAGATCCTGCCGATGAACTCCGGCGCCGAAGCCGTTGAGACGGCCATCAAGGCGGTTCGCAAATGGGGCTATGAAGTAAAGGGCGTTCCGGAAGGAAAGGCGGAGATCATCGTCTGCGCCGATAACTTCCATGGCCGGACGCTCACTATCGTCAGCTTTTCCACCGATCCGGACGCACGTGCCGGCTTCGGCCCCTATACGCCAGGCTTTCGCATGGTTCCCTTCGGCGATGCGGAAGCCTTCGCCGCCACCATCAACGAGAACACCGTTGCCGCCCTCATCGAGCCGATCCAGGGCGAAGCCGGTGTCATCATCCCGCCTGAGGGATATTTCAAGCGTGTCCGTGAGTTGTGCACCGCCAACAACGTCACGCTGATCCTCGACGAGATCCAGACAGGTCTCGGCCGGACGGGCAAATTCCTGGCGGAGGAGCATGAGGGCATTGAAGCCGACGTGACGCTGATCGGCAAGGCGCTTTCCGGTGGTTTCTATCCGGTATCGGCCGTCCTTTCCAACTCGGAAGTTCTCGGCGTGCTGAAACCCGGCCAGCATGGCTCGACGTTTGGAGGCAACCCTCTTGCTTGCGCCGTCGCCCGCGCGGCGCTGAAGGTGCTCACTGAGGAAGGCATGATCGAAAATGCCGAGAAGATGGGTGCATACTTCCTCGACGGCCTGAGGTCGATCCGCTCCAACATCGTCAAGGACGTGCGCGGCCGCGGCCTGATGATGGCGATCGAGCTGGAGCCGGAAGCAGGCGGCGCGCGGCAGTACTGCTATAATCTCAAGGAACGGGGCCTGCTGGCAAAGGATACGCATGAAAATACGATCCGCCTGGCGCCGCCGCTCGTCATCACCAAGGAACAGGTGGAATGGGCGATCTCTGAGATCGAGAAGACGATCGCATAAGGCAAGCACCTTCTCGTTTCTATTGTTGATGCAAGACGGCGAATGAACCCAAAAACCTTGTGGTCTCCTGTGACAATTTAGATTTGTGCAACACTCTTCCGGTAATGTCCCGGATAACCGTAACGAGGCCTCGAAGATCATTGCGAGGGCGTCGCGTGGTGTGAAGGCACGGGGTGTTCGCGCCAATGGTGGCGCAGCCGCTTCTGCCGGGCTTGGGAAGACTTTCTAATGACGACGATCAACTCAAATAACTTCAGCGGCGACACTCTCGAAATCATCGCATTCCGCCTGCATGATCAGGAGTTCTGCGTAAAGACGACCACCATCCGCGAAATCCGCGGCTGGGCGCCCTCGACGCCGATCCCGCATGCGCCCGCCGATGTCATCGGCGTCATGAACCTTCGCGGCTCAGTTATCCCGATCATCGATCTCGCCTATAAGCTCGGCATGAAGAGCACCGTCGCCAATGAGCGAAGCGCCATCGTTGTCGCCGAAGTGCACAGCATGGTCATCGGCATGCTTGTCGACCGCGTCTCCGACATTCTGACGATTGCCTCCAGCCAGGTTCAGCCCGTACCGGAAGTGACGGCATCCTTCGATCGCGCTTACTGCGAAGGGGTCATCGCCTCGGAGAACGGCATGATCTGCTTCCTGAACCTTGCCAAGATGTTCAAGGAAAACGAAACCGACGAACTGGCAGCGTAGCCACCGAAGCATGATTTCCGGAGAAGCCGCCGCAAGGCGGCTTTTTTCATGGTGGCGCATCATTAAAAAACACGCGCCGACGCGCGTGCCTTGATTTTCGAGAATGGTCAAAATCAACCGAACAGCGCAAAGGTTGCCTTCAGCGTGACCCATACGCCCCAAAGCAGCGGGATGCCGACGACGGCCCAGGCAAGCAGAGCCTTCGCGTCGAAGCCGCCTTTGCCGATACCGAACGAGCCGGTCGGGCCTATGCTTGCGGCTGCGGATTTCGCCTGAAGTGCTGCGACCTCCTCATCGGACATGAACCACTTGCTAGCAAGCGGCCGGACGAGGGCGTTGGCAATCAGACCCAGCGCCAGCATGCCAGCCAGGATATACATGGTCCCTGTGTAGAGAGCCGGTCCCGGCGCAACACCGGCTGCTATCTGCGCTTCGCGAATATAGTTCACGACCACAGGACCAACGATGCCGGCGGTTGCCCACGCTGTCAGTAGGCGGCCGTGGATAGCGCCGACGAATTGCGTGCCGAAAATATCGGCAAGATAGGCTGGAATTGTCGAGAAACCGCCGCCGTACATCGAGAGTATGATGGCGAAGGCGAGGACGAAGAGCGCCTTGTTGCCCATGCCCGCAAAGGTTGGCGCAAGTGCATAAAGCGCGATACCGAGGATGAAAAAGCAATAATAGGTGTTCTTGCGGCCGATTCTGTCGGAGAGCGAGGCCCAGAAGAAGCGGCCGCCAATGTTGAAGAGGGACAGAAGTCCGGCGAACCCGGCAGCGATCGTGGCGATGGATGCTTTCTGCGCCGCGTCAAGCTGCGCAAAGCCAACATCCGGCAAACCGATCAGCGAACCAGCAAAGATTTCCTGCAACATCGGCGAGGCCATGCCGATAACGCCGATACCTGCCGACACGTTGAGGCAGAGCACCGCCCAGATCAGCCAGAACTGCTTCGTCCTGTGCGCATCGCGCAGGTGAACGTGCTTGGTGGTGATCATCGCGCTCTTGGCTGCAGGGGCGGTCCAGCCTTCCGGACGCCAGCCGGCGGGTGGAATGCGATAACCGAACGCACCGCCCATCATGAAGCCGAAATAGATGATCGCCATAACGATGAAGGTTTGCCAGACGCCAACCGAGGTGTCGGTCTTGAAATAGTTCATCAGAAGGTTGGCGAGCGGTGCGCCGATCATCGCCCCGCCGCCAAACCCCATGATGGCCATGCCCGTCGCCATGCCGCGGCGGTCCGGAAACCACTTAATGAGCGTCGACACCGGCGAAATGTACCCGAGGCCGAGACCGATGCCGCCGATGACGCCGGCGCCGAGCCACATCAGCCACAGCTGATGCGTCATCACGCCCAAGGCAGCAACGAGAATGCCGCCGCACCAGCAGCAAGCGGATACAAAGCCCGCTTTGCGCGGTCCGGAACGCTCCAGCCAGCCGCCCCAGATGGCGGCGGAGCAACCGAGCAGAACGAAGAAGAGGGTATAGATCCAGCCGAGGTCGGCGACACGCCAATCACATATCGTCGTGAACAGCGCGGACGCGAGCGTCAGATCGGGGCATGCCGTCGATGCCGTGATCCCGAGCGATTTCGAAAGCGGCAGCCAGAAGACGCTGAAGCCGTAAGCCATGCCGATGCAAAGATGTATGGCGAGCGCTGCCGGCGGCACAAGCCAGCGATTGAAACCCGGCTTAGCAATGATCCTCTCCCGATCAAGCAGGCCAAGTTCGGCTAAATCACCTGTGGTATCTGTGTCCGCTGCAGTCATGAATAATTCCTCCTGATTAAAGACTTTTCTTGCAATAATTCATGCTTGAGCAGGCGAAATGCCTGTGCCCCCTCCAGCGTGAAATCGATATTTATTTCCGGATTGATTCGGCCGGTTCGGGCCTGCGGATCAGAGGTGCGGCTTGAATGACGAGCGCGTTCAAGCGGTTGTCGTCCCTTTCGAGAATTTCAAACAATTGCCGCCGCATGCGCGGCTCCCAGAATTTGTTGATATGCGTCGCAACACCTTGAGCTGCCTCGCTCTCAGGCTGGCTCTTGAAAAAGGTCGCAATTTGGTTGGCCATGTAGACGAGCTTTGAATGCGGATCATGCGACATCGGCAATGCTTTCAGGCAAAATACGGTGCGGGTGGGTGAAAATCTCGAAGTCATCGCCGCGCACAAGCGCAACGAGCGTCATGCCGGCTTGCTCGGCAGTTCGGATGGCAAGAGCCGTCGGCGCAGAAATCGCGATGAGGACAGAGCTTCCCAGGATCGCGGCTTTCTGCACCATCTCGACCGACAGCCGACTCGTGACGGCTACAGCCCCCTTTGAGCCGGTCGTTCCGGTGCCAATGACAGCTCCACAGAGCTTGTCGAGTGCATTGTGCCTGCCGACATCCTCGCGAACGGCGAGCAAGCCTTTACCAGGAATGTAGAAGCCCGCTCCGTGGACCGCACGTGTTTCCCTGTGAAGCGGCTGCGCGGCATTAAGGAGCGAGACGGCTCGAACGATGTCGCCATGCGCCAGCTTGAGATCCGCAGAGGAAACATCGGGCACCGGACGGACAGCCTGATCGATCGATTCGATGCCGCAAAGCCCGCAACCAACCGGTCCAGCCATGCTGCGTCGGCGCGCACGCAACGCGTCGGCGACATCGTCTGTCAGCGTTACCTGGACATCGATACCCTGCGGCTCATCGACGATTTCGATTGCGGAGATCTGGCCCGCGTCCTGGATTATGCCTTCCGTCAGGCTGAATCCGATCGCAAAGTCTTCTATGTCCTCCGGCGTCGCCATCATTACCGCATGCGCCGTGCCGCCGTAGGAAAAGGCAACCGGTATCTCCTCCGGCACGACGCGCTCACCCGGCATCACGACCCCGCCCTTTCGGGCGATGCGTTTGACGGAAATGCGCGCCGCCCGCCTTTCCATTATTCGGCCGCTTCCAGCTTGCCGGCAATGCGACGGCTTTGGCGTGCCTGCTCGTCATATTCGGTCTGCCACTGTGAAGGGCCGTTCGATGGCGAGACCTGTACCGCCGTCACCTTGTATTCCGGGCAGTTCGTCGCCCAGTCGGAAAAATCGGTGGTGATGACGTTTGCCTGCGTGTTCGGATGATGGAAGGTCGTGTAGACGACACCGGGTGCGACGCGATCGGTAATCAGCGCCCGCAGCGACGTATCGCCGGAGCGGCTGGCAAGCTTCACCCAGTCGCCATCGCGAATACCGCGCATTTCGGCATCATGCGCATGGATTTCCAGCCGGTCCTCGGTATGCCAGACGACGTTGTCGGTGCGCCGCGTCTGGGCGCCGACATTATACTGGCTGAGGATACGGCCGGTCGTCAGCAGAAGCGGGAAGCGCGGTCCGGTCCGTTCGTCAGTCGCGACATATTCCGTCCGGATGAACTTGCCCTTGCCGCGAACAAAGCCGTTCACATGCATGATCGGCGAACCTTGCGGGGACTTTTCGTTGCAGGGCCACTGAACCGATCCCATCTTTTCCAGGTAGTCGTATGAAACCAGCGCGAAGCTCGGTGTCGTTGCCGCGATCTCATCCATGATCTCGGACGGATGCTGGTAATTCCAGCTGAGCCCCATGGCTTGTGCCAGCTTCTGCGTCACCTCCCAATCGCCATAACCGTTGCGGGGCGTCATGACCTTGCGCACGCGGTTGATACGACGCTCGGCATTGGTAAAAGTGCCGTCCTTTTCCAGGAAGGTCGAGCCCGGCAGGAAGACATGCGCGTAGTTTGCCGTCTCGTTCAGGAAGAGATCCTGAACCACGACACATTCCATTGCAGCAAGACCGGCCGCCACATGCTTCGTATCCGGATCGGATTGGAGAATGTCCTCGCCTTGGACATACAAACCCTTGAACGTGCCATCCACGGCGGCGTCCAGCATGTTCGGGATGCGAAGTCCGGGTTCGTTGTTGAGTTTGACGCCCCACAGCTTTTCGAAGATATCGCGCGTCGCATCGTCCGAGATATGGCGGTAACCCGGCAGCTCGTGCGGGAAGGAACCCATGTCGCAGGAGCCCTGCACATTGTTCTGGCCGCGCAGCGGGTTAACGCCGACGCCCGGACGGCCGATATTGCCGGTCGCCATCGCCAGGTTTGCGATCGCCATAACGGTCGTGGAACCCTGGCTGTGCTCGGTGACGCCGAGGCCGTAGTAGATCGCCCCGTTTCCGCCGCGCGCATAAAGGCGCGCTGCGCCACGTACGGATTGCGCCGGAACGCCGGTGAACTTCTCGGTCTCTTCCGGGCTGTGATAGGGCTCCGAGACGAAAGCCGCCCAATCTTCGAATTCAGACCAATCGCAGCGCTCGCGAATGAAGGCTTCGTCATAGAGCCCTTCGGTCACGATCACATGCGCCAGCGACGTCATGACGGCGACATTTGTGCCAGGCTTCAGGGGCAGGTGATAGGCGGCCTCGACATGCGGTGTTTTGACGAGATCGATGCGCCGCGGGTCGATGACGATCAGCTTGGCGCCCTGACGCAGCCGTTTTTTCAGTCGCGAGGCAAAGACCGGATGGCCGTCCGTCGGATTGGCACCAATGACGATGACGACATCCGAATCCTCGACACTGTCGAAATTCTGGGTACCGGCAGAGGTGCCGAAGGCCTGGCCAAGGCCATAGCCCGTCGGCGAATGGCAGACGCGAGCGCAGGTATCGACATTGTTGTTGCCGAAGCCCGCGCGCACGAGTTTCTGAACGAGGAACGTCTCCTCGTTCGTGCAACGCGACGACGTTATGCCGCCGATCGAATCGCGGCCATACTGATACTGGATGCGGCGGAATTCCGACGCCACGTGCGCAAAAGCCTCGTCCCAGGTCACTTCACGCCAAGGGTCGGTGACCTTCTCGCGGATCATCGGATTGAGGATCCGGTCCTTATGCGCCGAGTAGCCATAGGCAAAACGCCCCTTGACGCAGGAATGTCCGCGGTTGGCCTGGCCGTCCTTCCACGGCACCATGCGCACCAGCTCCTCACCGCGCATCTCCGCCTTGAACGAGCAGCCGACGCCGCAATAAGCACAGGTGGTCACCACCGAATGTTCCGGCTGGCCGATTTGGATGACCGATTTTTCGGTCAGCGTCGCCGTCGGGCAGGCCTGCACGCAGGCACCGCATGAAACGCATTCGGAATCGATGAAGTGCTCGTGCATGCCCGGCGAAACGCGCGAGCCGAAACCGCGGCCCTCGATCGTCAGCGCAAAGGTTCCCTGCACTTCCTCGCAGGCACGCACGCAGCGGGAGCAGACAATGCACTTTGACGGATCATACGTGAAATACGGGTTCGACTCGTCCTTCGGCATCCATTTGAGATTGTTGTCGCCGTTGTTGCGTGCCTTGACGTGATTGTCGCCTTCATAACCGTAGCGAACGTCGCGCAAGCCGACGGCGCCTGCCATATCCTGCAACTCGCAATCGCCGTTGGCAGCACACGTCAGACAGTCGAGCGGGTGATCGGAAATGTAGAGCTCCATCACCCCGCGGCGAATATCCTTGAGGCGTCCGGTCTGCGTATGGACCACCATGCCCGCTGCAACCGGCGTCGTGCAGGATGCGGGCGTCCCATTACGGCCTTCGATCTCCACGAGACAGAGGCGGCAGGAACCAAAGGCGTCGACCATATCGGTCGAACAAAGCTTCGGCACTTGAATTCCGGCCTCCATCGAGGCGCGCATGACGGACGTACCCTCCGGCACGCTGATCTGACGGCCATCGATGGTCAGCGTCACGCTTGTTTCGGATTTCGAAGCTGGGGTGCCGTAGTCGATTTCGTGAACGAGAGACATGGATCCTTACTCCGCCGCTTCGATGAGGGGTGTTGGCACGAAATCGTCCGGGAAGTGCGTCATCGCGCTCGTCACCGGATAGGGCGTGAAACCACCGAGTGCGCAAAGCGAACCGAATTTCATGGTGTTGCAGAGATCGGCGAGTAATGCCCGGTTCTTCTCCGGCTCGATTCCTTGCGCGATCTTGTCTGCGGTTTCGACGCCGCGCGTGGAGCCGATGCGACAGGGCGTGCACTTGCCGCAGCTTTCGACCGCACAGAATTCCATGGCGAACCGCGCCTGTTTCAGCATGTCCACGGTGTCGTCGAATATGACGATGCCCGCATGGCCGATGAGGCCGTCCTTGGCAGCAAAGGCTTCGTAGTCAAAAGGCGTATCGAAGAGTGTCCTTGGGAAATAGGCACCAAGCGGACCGCCGACCTGCACCGCCTTCACCGGCCGGCCCGTTGCTGTCCCGCCGCCGATCCTGTCGACGATATCGCCGAGTGATAGCCCGAAGGCCGTCTCATAAAGACCGCCATGCTTGACGTTCCCGGCGATCTGCAGCGGGATCGTGCCGCGCGACCGGCCCATCCCGAAATCGCGGTAAAAAACAGCCCCTTTGTCCAGGATGACCGGCACGGAGGCCAGCGAGATCACGTTATTGATGACCGTGGGACAGGCAAAGAGTCCCTTGTGCGCCGGCAGCGGCGGCTTGGCGCGCACGACGCCGCGCTTGCCTTCCAGGCTGTTCAGCAGCGACGTTTCCTCGCCGCAGACATAAGCGCCCGCGCCGGTCCTGACTTCAATATCGAACGCGCGGCCAGAACTGAGTACCGAAGCGCCGAGAATGCCGGCGCCGCCGGCGACCTCGACCGCTTCCGTCATTGTCGCGATCGCATGGGGATATTCCGAGCGGATATAGATGAAGCCCTTCGTCGCACCCGTCGCGAGCCCGGCAATTGCCATGCCTTCGATCAGCACGAAGGGATCACCCTCCATGATCATGCGGTCTGCGAAGGTGCCGCTGTCGCCTTCGTCTGCATTGCAGACGATGTATTTCCGCTCGCCCGCGGCATCGAGTACCGTCTTCCATTTGATGCCGGTTGGAAAACCAGCACCGCCGCGGCCGCGAAGACCGGAATCGGTCACCTCCTTGACCACGTCTGCGGGAGCCATGGCCGCCGCGCGGCGAAGGCCGGCAAGGCCGCCATGTGCCTCATAATCTTTCAGAGAAAGCGGATCGACGACGCCGCAGCGGGCGAAGGTCAGGCGGGTCTGTTCCTTGAGGAATGGGAGGCCTTCGACCTCCCCCAGACAGAGCGCGTGATCGCCGCCGCTGACCAACCCCGCATCGAAAAGTGCAGCGACATCCTTCACTTTTACCGGCCCGTAGCCGATACGCTTGCCGGATACCTCGACCTCCACCAGAGGTTCTAGCCAGAACATTCCGCGCGAGCCGTTGCGCACGATCTTCGCATCGATGCCGCGGGCTGCGATCTCCTGGGTAACCGCTTCAGCCACCTTCTCGGCACCGAGCGCTAGCGCTGCGGCGTCGCGCGGAACAAAAATTGTCACGCTCATCGCCGCACCTGCGCAACGAGGTCGGCAATTGTCTCATCATCGACCCGCCCATAGAGCTCGCCGTCGAGCATGGCTGCGGGCGCGCAAGCGCAGAGCCCGAGACAGTAAACTGGCTCCAAGGTCACGCTGCCGTCGAGCGCGGTCTGATGGAAATCGACACCGAGCAGTGTCTTCATACGATCGGCGACAGCATCGCCGCCCATCGACTGACAGGCCTCGGCACGACAGAGCTTCAGGACATGGCGGCCGGCAGGATGATCGCGATAATCGTGATAGAACGTCATCACACCATGCACTTCGGCGCGCGAGAGATTGAGCTCGCTCGCAATAACCGGCAGCGCTTCGTGCGGCACATAGCCGAATTCATCCTGCACTTCGTGAAGGATTGGAAGGAGCGGGCCTTCAAGAGAGCGCAAGGCACCAACAATCGCGCGCGTGCGTTCGGCAATATCGCCATTGGCGACATGAGCATTCATTTCGGCAGGCCTCCCGAGGCTTTGCTGTGTCGCTCACCGCAACGGCCTCCCCATGCCGATCCGGTATCTCGAAGGGAGTCTTTCAGGGAAACATCGAGCGATCAATAAAGCTGTTCCGTCGACTGATAGGAAATCTCTATCAGAGGCTTTCGCTCTCTGCGAGTATTCTCGCCTCGTGCAGCAACGCAGACACGAGAGGCGTAAAAGGCTCGCGATGTGTGGCGACCAAGCCCACCGAATGATGGGCCGCCGGCTCGACAATCGGAATCATGCGTATTTCGGCCGGAAATCCAAAGGATTCAGCGACATTACGCGGCATGATGCTCGCCCAGCGCCCGGTTCTGACGTGAGAAAACAGCACGATCATCGAACCGGATTCCAAAGTGGGATGCGCGCTCGCGCCCGCTTCCGCGAGGTGCCGGTTGATAATGCGGCGGTTCTGCATGTCAGCCGTCAATAGGCAAAGCCGAAGGTCGCCCACTTCGCGCCAGGTCACGGTCTCGCGATCGGAAAGCGGACTTCCAGCGGCAGTGATCAGGTGATAGCGCTCGGCATAAAGCGGCACGGTCGTTACACGCCCAAGCGGCTCGTTTTCAAGATAAGTCACCCCGGCGTCGATCTCGAGATTTTCGAGCATGCTCAACACCTGCAGCGAATTGCGCGAAACGATGGAGAAGGTGACGTCCGGGTGTCGTTCCTGAAAAGGCGTCGTAATACGCGGTAGCATCGCCAAAGCTGTCGGAATGGAAGCAAGGCGCAGATGGCCGGAAAGACCTTTGCGCGCCGCGCGCATCTCTTCGCGCATGGTGCGCGTGTCACCGACGATGCGCCTTGCCCATTCGAGGACACGTTGGCCTTCCGGCGTCAGACCCTGGAATCGTGAGCCCCGCTGCACCAGCATGACGCCCAGTTGATCTTCAAGTTGCCGAATTGCAGCCGACAGCGTGGGCTGCGAGATGCCGCACTCCTCGGCAGCACGGCCGAAGTGCTTTTCGTTGGCAAGGGCAATGAAGAATTCAAGTTTGTCGATCATCCGGCCTTCCGCCCGCTTCGGGGACAAGCCATCTTTGGCGCTAGCCGCCAATAATCGCAAGGGCAGGAATCAGTCGGGGTCGGTCGCTTCGAACAAGCCGAAGAGAGAATCCAGGAAAATCGTCAGATTGGCATTGCCGATGCTGTAATAGACCAGCCGGCCTGCCCGGCGCGTGTTGACGAGGCCCTCCATGCGCAGCCGCGCAAGCTGCTGTGAAACCATCGCTTGCTGCATACCGAGCAATTCTTCGATTTGGCTGACCGTCTTTTCCTCGTTGGCGAGGATGCAGAGAATGAGAAGCCGGGTTTGATGCGCCATTGCTTTCAGCAGATCGCTTGCTTCGTGGGCTTTTACAGCAAGCTTCTGCAGTTCCTGGCCGGTTATTCCCGGTTCGGTCGTTGGCAAGGGCATTCTGAATCTCTGCTGGATGCACTTCAGGTAGCCGCAACGATAACATATCCACACGCCGGCATTGTACCCAATTGGCGAAATACCAAAAAAAGTCCAAACAAATCAGCAGATAAGCTGGCCACCGTTGATTTCGAGCACTTGGCCCGTGATGTAGCCGGAGAGCGATGGCGCAGCCAGAAAGAGATAGGCGGGCGCGCAATCCTCGGCAGTCCCGAGACGTTGCAGCGGTATGCCCTTGCGGGTCTGCTCCAGCTTCTCCGGCGAGGAATAACGCCCGTGGAAGTCGGTTTCGATCGTGCCGGGCGACACGCAATTGACCCGGATCGCATCCGGCGCCAGCTCGCGTGCGAGCGCTTTAGAATAAGTGGCGACGAAAGCCTTGGAGGCGGAATAGATTGCCGAACCGGGACTGCCGCCGGTCAGCGCCGAGATGGAAACCGTATTGACGATCGCCGCGCCGTGGGCTGCCCGCAACGCCGGCAGCAGCGCACGCGTGAGTTCGACGACAGATGTCTGGTTGA
Organism: Rhizobium sp. CC1099; assembly: GCF_029714385.1. Taxonomy (NCBI): domain Bacteria; kingdom Pseudomonadati; phylum Pseudomonadota; class Alphaproteobacteria; order Hyphomicrobiales; family Rhizobiaceae; genus Rhizobium; species Rhizobium sp. CC1099. The sequence continues at coordinate 3,571,349 of NZ_CP121641.1, forward strand.
GTCTGACGATCGTGTCGTATTCCCTATCGGTCAACGTGTCTGCCAAAAACCGGCCGACCATGGTGCCGGCATTGTTGACGAGTGCGTGTACGATGCCGAAAGTATCCAGAGCTTTCGCTGCGAAAGCGGCAGTGCCGTTCGGGGCGAGAAAATCGGCTGCAACGAGAACCGCACGCCGCTCCTGCTCTGCCGTCAGCAGGAAATCCGGCAAATCCCTTTCGCCGTCGCGGCCAGTGTGAACCAGGACGTGCGCGCCGCAATCCAGGAACTGCCGCGCGACTTCGAGGCCGATTCCACGTCCTGCTCCGGTCACCACAACATTGCGATTCTCAAAAAGCTTGGGATGAAACACGCTTGAACCCTCCCGGCCCCGGCCGCCAGTCGCCGATTGCGCAATTTTCGCTTTAACATATGATCCGGCCCAACGAAAGAAAGGGAGCGAAACCATGTTTCTGTCCGGACGGCAGACGGAGATCCTCGATATCGCCAAAGCGGAAGGCCGCGTGCTGGTCGAAGATCTGGCATCGCGCTTCTCCGTCACGCCGCAGACCATCCGCAAGGATCTGAACGATCTTTGCGATGGGCATGTGCTGACGCGCATTCACGGCGGAGCGATTTTTCCTGGCGGGACGGAGAACGTGAAATACGAGGCGCGCCGCTCGATCGCCGCCAGCGAAAAACTCGCGATCGGCCGCGCGACCGCTGATCTCATTCCCGACAAAGCCTCGCTCTTTATCAATATCGGAACGACGACCGAGGCCGTCGGGGAAGCGCTCGTCGACCATCAGGAATTGATGGTGATCACCAATAACATCAACGTTGCCAGCCGCTTGCGCCTTTTTCCCTCGATCGAGGTCGTCATCGCGGGCGGCGTGGTGCGCCATTCGGATGGCGGCATCGTCGGCGAAGCAGCCGTCGATTTCATCCGGCAGTTCAAAGTCGATTACGCCGTCATCGGCGCTTCGGCGATCGATCCGGACGGTGCGCTTCTCGACTTCGATTTTCGCGAGGTGAAGGTCGCGCAGGCAATCATGGCGAATGCCCGCCACGTCGTCCTCGTTGCCGACTCCACCAAGTTCGAGCGCACAGCTCCGGTGCGCATCGGCCATCTGTCACAGGTCCACACCTTCGTCACCGACGACTGCAATGTCGAATCCCTCAGGAAGGTCTGCGCGGAAAGCGGCATCAATCTGATCGAAACCTCGGAAAAAGAATTGTCGTAGAGCGTTCGTTTGACATTCGATTTTCTTCGTTTTAGCGCTATATTGTTTCGTTTGATAGCCTGAGACTTGGAGAGCAATCGTGTGCAGCCAGATCTTCGACCTCTTCGTGATTGGCGGCGGGATCAACGAGCGGGTCTATGGCAAGGAACGGGTTGCTGGTCGAGATCGCCAACGCCTCGATCGAGGATCCGTCCGGGCGCATCTGCGATGTTATTTTCCCGATCGTCGGCAAGGACAAGCTGGCGGCGATCGTCAAGGAGAGCCACGCGGGGCGCTTGATCGGCGCATATATAAGGTGATGCGGTCATCCTGGGCCAATCATACCGGCGCATCTGCCCAGCCTGCTGCTTTCGGTTCTGGAATTCCGGTCGAACAACACTGTGTGGCGTCCGATGCTAGTGGCGCTGGATTGGATCAGGAGCAAGGTGGATGATGGCTGCCGGTTCGTGCCGATGGAGGATGTGCCGATTGACGAGGTTATTGCGGCCAGATGGCGCAATTCCGTCATAGATGACGATGGCCGTGTGAACCGGATCAGCTATGAGCTTTGCGTCCTCACCCGGTAATCTGTGCTTCCAGTGGACGTCCAGTGTAATCAGCTACGGCTGGCGGCGACTAGGGCATGCGCTGCATCACGGAGCAATCCAGTTGCCTCGCCGGGTTCAAACAGCTGCATGCTGACAAAGGCGCCGTTGATCAGAACCGCCAGTTGGCCGGCGAGCCGATCGGGTGCGGCAACCGCCAGCCCCTCGGCGATGGTCTTCAGACGCCGCCGCATCTCGCGCATGTGGGCTTCGGCGACCTTGCGGGCGGGGTGATCCGCTTCGGGGAACTCGGCCGCGGTATTGATCTGCGGGCAGCCCCGGTAATTTTCCCGCCCGACCCGTTCGCCGATCCACTCGAAATGGGCGACAAGCTCGGCCCAGGCATCGTCCGGATGCCGTTCCCTCACTCGATCCCAGGTGCTCCAAAAGTCCAGGTCCTCACGCTTGAGGAAGGCCGCGATGAGGTCGTCCTTCGTGCCGAAATGGCGATAGAGGCTGGTTTTGGCCACACCGGACTTTTCGACCACAAGATCGACGCCGACGGCGCGCACGCCGCGCCGGTAAAAGAGTTCCGACGCTGTCTCGAGAATCCTGTCGCGCACCTCGTTGCCGCCTGAGGCAGGGGAGTTCGTTGTGCTTTTCGTCATTCGTGCACCTCCAATTCCGCGACCATAACAGCAAACGGATTGACACGCTACAGACCTGTATGTTTTATTAGATACAGACAGGTCTGTAGCGAAGGAGAGAGCAATGACCATCGATAAAACTGACATCACGAAGACAACCCAATCCGTCGCGGTCTTGGGAGCGAACGGCCATACCGGTCGTTTTGTTGTGACCGAGCTGTTGCGGCGCGGTCTGAAACCGATCGCCATCGGACGGAATGCCGAGAGGCTGGCGGCTGCGGGCTTTCCGGAGCGCGGCATCCAATGCCGCGAAGCAGTTGTCGAGGATGATGGGGCTTTGGACAGGGCGCTCGCCGGCGCGGCGGCGGTTATCAACTGCGCAGGCCCGTTCATGGATACGGCCGACGCGGTGGCGCGTGCCGCGTTGCGGGCGGGGATTCATTATCTCGACGTGACGGCAGAGCAGCCGAGCGTACAAGCCACGTTCGAGCGCCACGAAGTCGCAGCCCGGAAAGCAGGCGTGGCCATCATCCCGGCAATGGGTTTCTATGGCGGCCTGGCCGACCTGCTCGTGGCGGCCGTCATGGACGAGTGGGAGCACGCCGACACCATCGAAATTCGAGTTGCGCTCGACAGCTGGCTCCCGACGAGAGGCACACGTGTGACCGGAGAAAAAAACACCGCGCGGCGCCTGGCCGTCAGCGGCGGGCAGCTGGAGCCGGTGCATCAACCGCCTGCCGAAAGGGTGTCGATCCTACCGGCCCCGTTCGGCCGGCAGACGTTTGTCGAACTTCCCTTTTCGGAGGTGCCGCTGATAGCCCGTCACGTCCGGACGAAGGAGCTGCACACCTTTCTCAGCACAATCGCCCTGCGGGATGTTCGTGATCCATCGACGCCTCCGCCGCAGGCGGTCGACGAAACCGGGCGTTCGGCGCAGCGCTTCGCGGTAGAGGTGATCGTCGCGCAGGGTGACATGCACCGCCGGATCGTCGCGCAGGGGCAGGACATCTACGCCGTCTCGGCGCCGATTATCTGCGAAGCGGTCCAGCGTATCCTGTCGAGGGATATCCGCGATGTCGGCGCAAAGCCGCCGGCAGCCATTTTCAATGCCGCCAGCTTCCTGCAGGCGCTCGGCCCGGATCTGTCGGTCGAGATATCGGAAACTTAGTTCGGAAACCTCAGGTTTTCAGAAAGTCCCTCACAATGGCGTGGGGGACTTTAATTCTCCCGCGTATCCGCAGCTTCGGGCCGACGGGGCCTTAAGGTAGTAAATCGCCCCCTCCCGCAAACGACCCCGAATGGGCTGTCACCGCTCAAGACATCCTGTGGCGAAGGACCAAGAACGGGCTATATCTGCAAATGGATGAGGCGGCTGCCCTGGACAGCTACATGCGGGCGATTGCAGCGGCCGCCTAAGCATCCTCCAGCAGGCGCGCACCGGTTCCCTCTTTCCCAAGCTTGTCGCAGGGATTGCGCAACGGGCAGCTTTCGATCGACAGGCAACCACAGCCGATGCAACCGGTCAAACGATCGCGAAGCAACGTCAGCCGCTTGATCCGCGAATCCAGATCGTCCTTCCACATCTGCGAGAGCTTCTGCCAGTCACCCGCAGTTGGGGTGCGCCCCTGCGGCAGCGTATCGAAGGCCGCCTGAATTTCGGCCAGCGGTATGCCGACCCTCTGCGCCACCTTGATGATGCCGAGACGGCGCAGGACATCGCGCCCGTAACGCCGCTGGTTGCCGCGCGACCGCATGCTCGAAATCAGGCCTTTGGCCTCGTAGAAATGCAGCGCCGAGACGGCCAGTCCGCTACGCTCTGCCACTTCGCCTACAGTGAGAAGCCTGCTGAAATTGGTCGACGAACTTGTTTGCATATTGACCTCAATATTGGTTGAGGTTTTATAAGCCAAGCTCCTTGCAGCGTAAAGAAGGGGCAATATATGCAAACAGCCATCAAAATCGGCGTCATCTACGGAAGCATACGCGGGCCGGATCTGCGACCGGGTGGTGAAATGGCTGACCCGGCAGCTCACGCTCTACCCGCTGATCGACCTCGATATCATCGATCCGCTCGACTTCGATCTGCCTGCCCGGCATGATAGCGATCATCCGGAAATAGAGCGTCTCGCCTCTCGTCTGAATGCGGCAGATGCCTTCATCGTCGTCACGCCGGAATATAACCACAGCTTCACAGCGGCACTCAAATTCGTGCTCGATTCGTTCAACGAACCCTGGCACGGCAAACCTGTAGCCTTCGTATCCTATGGAGGCATCTCGGGCGGTCTGCGTGCTGTCGAACAGCTGCGGCTTGTCTTCGCCGAACTCCATGCCGTCACCATACGTGACACCGTGAGCATTGCGGCACCTTGGAACCGTTTCGATGAAGACGGCAACCTCGAGCGGCCCGAAGACGCGCTCAAGCTTCTCGCCAGGATGATGGCAAGGCTGCAATGGTGGGCGCATGCGTTGTCCGCCGCGCGCGCCGAGCGACCTTATCGAAACATCGCCGCCTGAACCACGCCTGTTTCCGTTCCCGGCAGGTACGGAAAACGCCGGCGAGCACCCGGGCTGGCCTATGTCCGAGTGTTCGCCCGGTGCATATGTTAGCATTCGCGCCCGATGGCCGGCGAAGATGGATCGCGCGCTCGTCCACATGCCGGCGGTCCCAAAGCAGCGCCCTTGTCCTACGCGCCATCATGTCCTAGGCCTGAGGAAAAGCAGACAGGCGAGGCACGAATGGAGAGAGATCGGAGGCTGGCAGGTGCCGATGCCATGCGTGCGGCCGCGTGCCTGCTCGTGCTCATTCATCATCTTGTCCTGCGCATCGACATCAATCAGGTGGATCCCGCCGCGCAATCGGCCTTGGTCATTGCCCGCTTCGGCAATTTCGGCGTGGCGATCTTCTTTGTTCTAAGCGGCTATCTGCTTGCGCGGCCTTTCTGGCGAGCTCTCGATGAGCACCGCCCATTGCCGGGTATGAAAACTTACGCCATACATCGTGCGGCACGCATCCTGCCTGGCTACTGGGTGGCGCTGACCGCAGGCTTCGTTTTGAGCATCACGCTGCTCGGAGATCCACCAACGGCCGAGCTCGGCATGCGTTATGCCGCAGGCTTCCTTTTGATGAGCCAGTGGCATTGGCGCACTTTGTTTCCGGTCGAAGGGAACGGGCCGCTTTGGTCGATTCCATTCGAAGCGACCTGTTATGTTTTGCTGCCGGCGTTCATGCTCGCTCTTCATCACTTCAGCCGCCCGCTGCCGCGCTTGTCCACGCGTCTCCTTTGGCTTGGCGCCATAGCGACCGCTCTTGTCTTGCACTGGTTAATCGTCAACGCCTTGCAGCCGGACCACGTGCAGCGCGGCTGGCAGTTCGGCATGGCGGGCGGTGCGAAGGAATGGATGCCGCGTTACAATCCGATCGGCTTCTTTGCGATTTTCGCGCTCGGTATCCTTGCTTCCGGCGTCGAGACAATCCTGCCGAAGCGAAGGGTAGCCCTCTTCGATGTCCTCGCCTGTCTCGCCATAGCCGGTAGCGTCGCTGCCCTCGTCTCGTCCGCAGGCGGGCCTTGGGAGGCCTATGGCTGGCTCGGAATTCCTTATAGGTTTCCGCTCTTTCCGATCGCTATTGCAGTGGCGCTTGTCGCGCTGGCGCGCTCGCTATGGCTTGGGAACTGTCTCGATAGTCGAGCGGTCCGCTTCACCGCGAAAATTTCGTTCGGCATCTATATCTGGCAGGATCCGGTCATTTCAGCCGTGAAGGCGCTTTTTCCTTCCGCCTTCGGCCCGATCAGCGACGATCTTCTCTACGGCTGGCTGCTCTGGTCGCTCCTCGCAGCAGCCCTTGTGTTCGTCATCGGAAGCCTCAGCTATATTTTCGTCGAACGGCCGGTCTTAGTGAAAGTCCATGCCGTTCCACGTTAAGCCGGCCCCTGCCGCAATCGGCATAGGGGGCGATCGTATGTGATCGCACCCCTGCCACACCACCCGGCATGCGGGTCCGCACCGGGCGGTTCGAGGGATTGAGGTCAAGCGAGTCTGGGCATTCCGAGCTGGTCGGCCCATTTGATCGTGAGGATGGAGTTGAGGAGCTTGGCGCTGTTGCGCCACCAGCGACGGGAGTTTCCCGCCACCTGCAGCGCCACATCGGCTTTTGCTCCCCTCGCCATCAGTTCCCGGAAGATCGTCCTGCTTATCTTCCATTGCTTGAGCTGGATGGCTCTCAGGCGGTGACGCATCCACTTGTCCAGCTTTCGCCAGACCCCAGGTGTTTGCGCCAGCCTGAAGTAGGCTTTCCATCCGCGCACGAAGACGCCCAGCTGTTCGACCACGGCCTGCAAGGACCGTCCCGTCACGCGGGACGTCAGCTCGCGGATGCGATCCTTGAACGCCTTGATTGCCCTGTCGGCGACACCTCGTTTGACCACACCCCCCGGCGCCACCCAGAAGGTGTAGCCGAGGAACTTGCGGCCGAAGACGCTGGCAACGGCGCTTTTGGTCTCGTTCACCGTCAGGTGAAGTCGGCCATAGAGGCGCCGCAGCAGAGCCATCACCCGTTCACCCGCCCGCTGCGACCGCACATAGACATTGCAGTCGTCGGCATAGCGGCAGAACGCATGGCCCCGCCGTTCAAGTTCCTTGTCCACCTCATCCAGCAGCAGGTTGGCCAGAAGCGGCGACAGCGGCCCGCCTTGCGGCGTGCCCCTGATCCGCTTGACGGTCGCATCCCCATCGACAATGTCGGCGTTCAGGTACGCCCGGACCAGGCGGATAATGCCGGGATCGGGGATTTTCCTGCGCAGACGGTCGATCAGGATGTCGTGGTCAACCCGGTCGAAGAACTTCTCCAGGTCCACGTCCACCACGACCCGCCGCCCGGACTGCACGAACGATTGCGCCGCCAGGACGGCATCGTGCGCACTCTTTCCCGGGCGGAAGCCGTAGCTGTGCTGGCTGAAGGTCGGATCAAGGATTGGCTGGAGGACTTGCAGGAGCGCCTGTTGGATCAGGCGGTCCAGCACCGTGGGGATGCCAAGCTCGCGCTCGCCGCCCCCGGCTTCGGGATCATCACGCGACGCACCGGCTGCGGCCGATACGTCCCTTCCTGTAGGCTGTCGCGGATGGCCGGCCAGCACTTGCGCAGCATCGCGGCCGTCTGGTCGATGTCCAGTCCGTCCGCGCCCGCCGCGCCTTTGTTGGCCCGCACCTGCTTCCAGGCCTGCAGAAGGTTCTCTCGCCTCAGGGCCGCGTCCAGCAGCCCCGCGCCTGTGTCGTTCCTGTGCCGCGGCGGGGGCTCGGCTTCGTCGAGATCGGAGCTCCGGCAGGCTTCACCCGCCTCCTTCTCCAATCGCCCGGACACTCCCGGCATCTGACGCAGGGCCTTGCTCATCCTCGGAGGAACTTCACTCTCTCTCGTTCGGCCCTTCGTTTGCACCAAGGCGCTCCCTACTACGGCCTCTGCTGACTTCTCGCTCCGGCTCGACACCGTCGCCCTTTCAGGCGCAAAGCGAGATCTCCCCAGGTAAGAACGCACTCCTTCACTGCACGACCGCCGGATTTACGCTGCCTCCCCTCGGTCACAAGGGCTTCGCGGTTTGTTGCCCGCTCGCCCTGGTCGGCACCGCCTCATATCCGGTTCTTGTCCATCGGCCCGCAGTTTCGATCCACGCTTCCTCCCCACGGTCGGTCACCCCTCCGCAGTTGCGCTTCTCTTCGCTCGCTATGACCAGCTTACGGTGGGACTTGCACCCACAAGAATGTGCCCATGCTGGGCGCACAACAAAAAGCGGCCCGCTAAGGCCGCTTTAGGTCATTTCGTTGCAATCCCGATCAGTCCTGCTGGACGATGCCGTGCAGATGCGTCAGTTCCATGATGAAATGCTCGAGCTTGGACTTGTGCTCGTGATGCAGGGCATCCTCAAGCTCCTTCTTCGCAGCCTCGATACGACGGGTCAACTCGTCCTTGCTCAGGTCCTCGACCGCGACAGCGGATTCTGCAAGCAGCGTGCAACCGGTCGGCAGGATGTCGGCGAAGCCGCCGAAAACAACGTAGTCCTGCTTGGAGCCGCCGCTGGAGCGGACGCTGACGATGCCCGGCTTGATGGTCGTCATCGTCGGGGCGTGGTGCGCCATGACGGTCATCTCGCCCTCGGTTGCCGGAATGACAACTTCCGTCACCATCTCCGACAGGAGCAGGCGCTCCGGAGATACGAGTTCAAAATTGAAATTGTCAGCCATCAGTGACTTACCTTCTCGGCTATGGCCTTTGCATCTTGCAGTTTGGTCCCGCAGAACGGGCAGTGCATTATCGCCTGATCGAGATATCCCAGACCTTCCTCGGTCTGGACCAAACCCACTACCATCATCAGCACGCCGTTATCTGCTCTGTAAACGGTCGGCGCCGCCGGGGCGGGAAGTCCTGCCACGACTTCCTTCAGGGAGTCGCAGCAGAAAATCTCGTCACGAGCTTCGTTCATCAAGCAGCTGCGGAGAGCTTCTTGGCCTTCTCGATGGCTTCGTCCATCGAGCCGACCATGTAGAAGGCAGCTTCCGGCAGGTGGTCGTATTCGCCGTTGACGAGACCCTTGAAGCCCTTGATCGTGTCTTCGAGAGCAACCAGCTTGCCCGGCGAACCGGTGAAGACTTCGGCAACGAAGAACGGCTGCGACAGAAAACGCTCGATCTTGCGGGCACGGGCGACGGCGACCTTGTCCTCTTCGGACAGTTCGTCCATGCCAAGGATGGCGATGATGTCCTGCAGGGCCTTGTAGCGCTGCAGCGTCGACTGAACCTTGCGAGCAACTTCATAGTGCTCTTCGCCGACGACGATCGGGTCGAGCATGCGCGAGGTGGAGTCGAGCGGGTCGACGGCCGGGTAGATACCCTTTTCGGCAATCGAGCGCGATAGAACGGTCGTCGCGTCAAGGTGCGCGAACGAAGTTGCCGGAGCAGGGTCGGTCAAGTCGTCGGCCGGAACATAGATAGCCTGAACCGAGGTGATCGAGCCGGTCGTCGTCGTCGTGATACGTTCCTGCATCTGGCCCATGTCGGTTGCGAGCGTCGGCTGATAACCAACGGCCGAAGGAATACGGCCAAGCAGAGCCGACACTTCCGAACCTGCCTGCGTGAAGCGGAAGATGTTGTCGATGAAAAACAGAACGTCCTGGCCCTGGTCGCGGAAGTTTTCGGCAACCGTCAGACCGGTCAGAGCGACGCGAGCGCGCGCGCCCGGCGGTTCGTTCATCTGGCCGTAAACGAGGGCTGCCTTCGAGCCTTCACCGCCGCCATGCTTGTTGACACCCGATTCGATCATTTCGTGATAGAGGTCGTTACCTTCGCGGGTGCGCTCACCAACGCCTGCAAACACCGAGTAACCACCGTGCGCCTTGGCAACGTTGTTGATCAGTTCCATGATGAGAACCGTCTTGCCGACGCCCGCACCGCCGAAGAGGCCGATCTTGCCGCCCTTGGCGTAAGGAGCCAGAAGATCGACCACCTTGATGCCGGTGACGAGGATCTGTGCTTCCGTCGACTGCTCGACGTAAGACGGTGCGTCCTGGTGGATCGCACGCTTGGAAGCGGTAACCAGCGGACCGGCTTCATCAACCGGCTCGCCGATGACGTTCATGATGCGGCCGAGCGTTTCCGGGCCGACCGGAACCGAAATCGGAGCGCCGGTGTCCATAACTTCCTGGCCGCGGACCAGGCCTTCGGACGAGTCCATGGCGATCGTGCGGACTTCGTTTTCACCGAGATGCTGCGCGACTTCCAGAACCAGGCGGTTGCCCATGTTGGTGGTTTCGAGCGCGTTCAAAATCGCCGGCAGTTCGCCTTCGAAAGCAACGTCGACGACGGCGCCGATAACCTGTGTGACCCTGCCGACAGAGCCTGTGGCGGTCTTCTTAGCAGCGGTCTTCGCTGCCGCCCTCGGGGTAGCTGCCCTAGCCATTTTCATACCCTCTTTCTCTAACCTCAGAGCGCTTCCGCGCCCGAAATGATTTCAATGAGTTCCTTGGTGATCTGAGCCTGACGCTGCCGGTTGTAGCTGAGCGACAGCTTGTTGATCATCTCACCAGCGTTGCGCGTCGCACTGTCCATCGCGCTCATCTTCGCGCCCATTTCGCCGGCGACGTTCTCGAGGAGCGCGCGGAAAATCTGGACCGAAATGTTGCGCGGGATCAGATCGTTCAGGATCGATGCCGGATCCGGCTCGTATTCATAGACGGCACCTGCATGCACAACGTCTTCAGCAACAGCTTCCGGAGCCGAAGCCGGGATGAGTTGCTGAGCCGTCGGCACCTGCGAGATGACCGACTTGAACTCCGAGTAGAACAGCGTGCAAACGTCGAATTCGCCGGCTTCGAACATCTCGATAACGCGCCTGCCGATTTGGTCGGCATTCTCGAAGCCGATGCGCTTCACGTCGCGAAGCTCCTTGCGCTCGACGATGAGCGAAGCAAATTCGCGACGAAGAACGTCATAGCCCTTCTTGCCGACGGTGAAGATCTTGACGGTCTTGCCTTCGGCGATGAGCCTGCGGGTATGGTCGCGGGCAAAGCGCGCGATCTGTGAATTGAAGCCGCCGCAGAGGCCGCGCTCGGCGGTGCAGACAACGAGCAGGTGAACCTGAGCCTTGCCCGTACCCGTCATGAGCACTGGTGCGCTATCGGCATCCGTCATCGCTTTGGAGATGTTCGAAAGAACAGCCGCCATGCGCTCCGAGTAGGGCCGGGCGGCCTCGGCCGCCTCCTGCGCACGCCGAAGCTTCGCCGCGGCGACCATTTTCATCGCCTTGGTGATCTTCTGCGTCGCCTTGACGGAGGCGATCCGGTTTTTCAGATCCTTAAGTGAAGGCATCCGTTTTCCGTCCTAATTAGGTGCGATCAGGCGAAAGATTTCGCGAAGGTATCGAGAGCAGCCACAAGCTTGCCCTTGGTATCGTCGCTGATTGCCTTTTCCGTGCGGATCGTGTCGAGGATGGCCGAGCCTTCCGAGCGCAGGTACGAGAGCAATGCCTGCTCGAACTTGCCGATCTGAGCGACAGCGATCTTGTCCAGGTAGCCGTTGACACCCGCAAAGATGACCGCGACTTGCTCTTCCACCTTCAGCGGCGAGAACTGCGGCTGCTTCAGGAGTTCGGTCAGGCGGGCACCGCGGTTCAGCAGGCGCTGCGTCGCAGCGTCAAGATCCGAACCGAACTGGGCGAAGGCGGCCATTTCGCGATACTGGGCGAGCTCACCCTTGATCGAGCCCGCAACCTGCTTCATCGCCTTGATCTGTGCGGACGAGCCGACGCGCGAAACCGACAGACCGACGTTAACAGCCGGACGGATGCCCTGATAGAACAGGTCGGTTTCGAGGAAGATCTGGCCGTCGGTGATCGAGATCACGTTGGTCGGAATGAAAGCCGAAACGTCGTTGCCCTGCGTTTCGATGACCGGCAAAGCCGTCAGCGAACCGCCGCCCATTTCGTCGCTCATCTTTGCAGCGCGCTCGAGGAGACGCGAATGCAGGTAGAAGACGTCGCCCGGATAGGCTTCGCGGCCCGGCGGGCGGCGCAGCAGCAGCGACATCTGACGGTAGGAAACAGCCTGCTTGGACAGGTCGTCGTAACCGATCAGCGCATGCTGGCCGTTGTCGCGGAAATATTCGCCCATGGCGCAGCCGGCAAACGGAGCCAGGTACTGCATCGGAGCGGGATCGGAAGCCGTCGCGGCGACGATGATCGAATACTTCAGGGCGCCACGTTCTTCGAGAACCTTGACGAACTGCGCAACCGTGGAGCGCTTCTGGCCGATGGCGACGTAGACGCAGAAAAGCTTTTCAGCTTCCGGACCGGAGTCGTGAATGGCCTTCTGGTTCAGGATCGTGTCGAGAAGGATCGCGGTCTTGCCGGTCTGGCGGTCGCCGATGACAAGCTCGCGCTGGCCGCGGCCGACGGGGATGAGAGCGTCGATTGCCTTGAGGCCGGTCGACATCGGCTCATGAACCGACTTGCGCGGGATGATGCCGGGAGCCTTGACGTCGACACGCGCACGGCGCGTCGCGTTGATCGGGCCCTTGCCGTCGATCGGATTGCCGAGAGCGTCAACGACGCGGCCAAGCAGTTCCGGGCCAACCGGAACGTCAACGATGGCGCCGGTCCGCTTGACGGTGTCGCCTTCCTTGATGTCGCGGTCGTTGCCGAAGATAACGACACCGACGTTATCGGACTCAAGGTTCAGCGCCATGCCGCGGATGCCGCCGGGGAACTCGACCATTTCACCCGCCTGAACGTTATCCAGACCGTAAACGCGAGCAATACCGTCACCGACAGAAAGCACCTGACCGACTTCCGAGACTTCCGCCTCTTTGCCGAAATTTTTAATTTGATCTTTGAGAATTGCGGAAATTTCCGCGGCGCGGATATCCATCAGCCAACCTCTTTCAATGCAAGCTTGAGGGTAGAAAGTTTGGTACGAAGCGACGTATCAATCTGACGGGACCCGACCTTCACGATCAGACCACCAAGAATTGACGGATCAACCGTGACGGCAATCGTCACGTCTTTGCCGGTGACGCCCTTCAGCGCCGCCTTCAATTCGGTTTCCTGCGCTGCCGTCAGCGCATGGGCCGAGGCGACCTCGGCAGAAATTTCGCCACGCTGGCGAGCAGCAATGATGCGGAAGGCCTTGATCATGCCCGGAAGGGCAAAGAGGCGGCGGTTACGCGCCACAACCTTCAGGAAATTCGCAAAGAATCCGCTGATGCCGGCCTTCTCGCTGATTGCAGCCACCGCCTTGAGCTGATCGTCTGCGGAGAATACCGGGCTTGCAACGAAGCGCTTCAGGTCGTCGCTCTCGTCCAGCATCGCCTGGAAACGATTGAGATCTGCAGTGACGCTCTCGACGGCGCCTTCTTCAAGGGCCAGTTCGAACAGCGAGGACGCATATCGTTCTGCAACACCAGAAGCAAGCTGGGACGTGTCTGCCACGGGCACAAATTTCCCTGATTTCAACCCAAGAATCCGGCCTTTGGCGGGCGCCTGACCTATGCTCTTGAATTCGTTTTGATTTCCCCCAGAAATCGCAAGAGAAGCCTCTTGCTTCTTCCGAAATTCGGGGTCCGTCTAACATAGGATGTCGGGACTCGCAACACGCGTAATGCCCGAATATGCCTTTCGAATGCTTTTCTATCGGCAAAATCGTGAAATGGCGCAAAGCCCGGCGAGCGAGCGGCTCGCGGCGCTGTAATCTAGGTTGCGAAGAAGCCCAAGGAATAGGCGAGCGGGAGTGCCGCTAGAACGGCCTGCACAACCAGAAGTAAATAGTTGAGAATCGTGCTCCCCTTATCGGAAAGGCGCGAAACGATCCGGGCGAAAGCCGCCATCGCAAATGCCGCCCCAAGCGCCATGTAGATGAAATCCTGCGCCAGCATGATCGCCGCCAGCCCAAATCCGAGATAGAAACCGCCGACGGAGCGTTGCTCGGCGAAACCATCCCGGCGCTCTCCACGCGGCTGAAGGCCGAAAAGCTGCATCGCATATCCGGGCGCGAACATGATGACGAGGCCCGCAAGAGCGGTGAACGCCGCCGAGCAGAATGCGAGCTGCTCGCCAAAGGTCTCGGGAAAATAAAATTCCATGGATCAACCCCAAATCACGCTGCGAATGCTTGCCCCTTATGGCATGATTGCGCCGGGTGGAAAACGGCGGTCAATCGCCGATCTACAGGAAGCTTTGCGGGTCGATATCGAGCTGCACGTGCACCGAGCCACGCTCTTTCGGCGCCTGCGCAAGCATACTGCGCAGAAATGCCTGCATGTCGGAACTCCGCCGCCCGTGTACGAGGAGCCGGAAACGGTAGCGGCCGCGCACCAGCGCCAGCGGTGCTTCGGCGGGGCCGAGCACGGAAATGCCGGAAACCTGCGGCGCCGCGCTCCGCATGCCGCGGGCATGGTTTTCCGCGTCATGGCGCGTTTCGGCCGAGACGATAATCGACGCAAGGCGTCCGAAAGGCGGCAAACTTGCCCGCTCGCGCTCGGCGATTTCCCGCTCGTAAAACGCGCTCGCGTCGCCTGAAACGATCGCCTGCATGACGGGATGCTGCGGCTGGTACGTCTGCAGCAGGCCATGGCTCTTCAGACCCGTTCGCCCCGCCCGGCCCGTCACCTGTGAAAGAAGCTGGAATGTTCTTTCCGCCGCGCGCGGATCGCCGTTGGCGAGACCGAGATCCGCATCGACGATGCCGACCAGTGTCATCAACGGAAAGTTATGCCCCTTGGCGACGAGCTGCGTGCCGATGACGATATCCGCTTCGCCCTTGGCGATCGCCTCGAGTTCCAGCCGCAGGCGTTTGACGCCGCCCATGATGTCCGAGGATAACACGATGGTCCGCGCGTCGGGGAAATGACGCTCAACTTCTTCCGCGATGCGCTCGACCCCCGGCCCACAGGCGACGAGGTGATCGAGCGTTCCGCATTCCGGACAAGCCTCCGGCGTCCGCTCCGTATGGCCGCATTGATGGCACTGCAGCTGGCTACGGAAACGGTGCTCGACGAGCCAGCTCGAACATTGCGGGCACTGGAAGCGGTGGCCGCAGACACGGCAGAGCGTCAGCGGTGCGTAGCCGCGGCGATTGAGGAAGAGCAGCGCCTGCTCGCCCTTTTCGACCGTCTTGCCGATCGCCCGGATCAAGACCGGCGAGAGAAAACCTTCCCTTTTCGGCGCGTGCCGCCGCATATCGACGAGATGCAGATCGGGCAGCGCCGCGTCGCCGTAGCGTGTCGGCAGATGGATGGTGCTGTAGCGTCCGTTCTGACCGTTCACCTGGCTTTCGACGGAAGGCGTCGCCGACACGAGAACAACCGGGAAATTGCCGATGCGACCGCGCACGACTGCCATGTCGCGGGCATTGTAATAGACGCGGTCTTCCTGCTTGTAGGCAGGATCATGCTCCTCATCGATGACGATGAGCCCCAGGTCTTCGAACGGCAGAAACAATGCTGACCGGGCACCGGCAACCACGCGAACCTCGCCGGTCACCGCCTGCCGCCAGACTTTCTCGCGCATGCGCGGCGCGAGATCGGAATGCCATTCGGCCGGCTTTGCGCCGAACCGGTCCTGGAAGCGCTCTAGGAAACTTGCGGTGAGCGCGATTTCCGGCAGGAGGATCAGCACCTGCTTGCCGCGGCGAAGCGTGTCGGCGATCGCCTCGAAATAGACCTCGGTCTTGCCAGATCCCGTCACGCCATCGATCAGCGAAACGGCAAATTCACCTTTTGTGACTTCGCTCAAAATCTCTTCGGCGGCATCCTTCTGCGGCCCCTGCAGCCGCGACAAGGCAAAGTCCGGATCGGGTTTTGCCACGACCGGAGGCGGAGGCAGGAAAACTGTCTCGAAAACCCCTTGGCTGATGAGGCCATCGACAACGCTCGTGGAAACACCGGCGGCATGTGCAAGTCCGGTCCGTGTCCACGAGATACCGTCCGATGCCGTATCGAGCACTCGGGCACGCGCAGGCGTCATCCGCTCCGGCTCGCCGCCGACGAAGCGCAATCCTTCCACCATCGGCTCCGGTTCGAAGGCATTCGGTGCACGAAGCGCCATGCGGGCAACAAGACCGGGCGGCGACAGCGTGTACGCAGCCACCCAGTCGATGAACTCCCGCATTTCCTTGGAAAGCGGCGGGCAATCGAAGACATGCGTGATCGGTCTAAGCTTCTTCGGATCGACGCCATCTTCACCGCCGTCCCAGACAACGCCGATCACCTGTCTGGGGCCGAGCGGCACCTGCACGACCGAACCAGGCTCGACCGCCATGCCATCCGGCACGGAATAGGAATAGGGTTTCGGTGCAGGCATGGGCACGAGAACCGGAACCGTGCGGGTTCCGGCTGGTGCCTCGAGTAACGCGCCAAAGAGATCGGACGAATCTGTGCTCATCGGGCGTGACCATGCCCGCTATAAAGTAAAAAGAAAACCTGCCAGAACATCGCCTGCTCGTCCTCATCGATGACGCCGCTCAACCGCATCCCCTCGATTCCATGTGAGCCGTCCTGCCGCACGCCGCATCACTCCTCGGCCGCGGCGGCAAGAAGCTCTCCGGCACAATCGGCCTGGCAGCGCCAAGTGCGGAAGCAATCGCGCGGTCGAGATCGACGGTATCCTCCCCTATGCACCAATGATGCCAAAACAGCCGCCAGATTGCTTCCGTCCTCGTCGAGCATCGGTGCCGTGACCGCCAGACATGGCGTGCGCAGGGGCGACGATCGGTCGGCCCTCAATCCATGAAAGAAGCGCCAGCCATCGATAGCGCGCCGGAGCGTGCCTTTTCCCGCGCCGTTTTCGCCGACGAAAAGATTGATGCCCGAAAGATCCATGCGGATCGATCGCAGCGACCTTTCGTTCTGGGCAAACATCGAGCGGAGCAGCATGCCTCGCTTTAACCTATCCGCTCAACGAAATGAATGGACCGCCACTATCTCCGGCGCGGGCGGCTGCATAAGCGGCAGGAACCGTGCATCGCTGTCCGCACGCAGATCATGTAGCGTGTGTTTTTCAAGCGCCTTGGTCACTTGGTTTATGTCGCCGTCCAGATGCCCCACCGGAACGAGATTGCCGATGATGAAATCAAAACGATCGCCGCGCTTGTTGAGAAGTTCGTGAAACACCGTCATGTCGCGCAGTTCGGTCGACCACTTTGCAAACCAGTAGAAAAGACCGGAGTTGCGCGCGGTCATGTGCACTGGCAAGATCGGCAGATTGTATTTGCGGGCAAGGCCGACCGCAGAGTTTTTCCACGGCCTTTCATTCAGCCGGCCGTTCGCCCAATAGGCGATGCGGCCCGAGGGAAACAATACAGTTGCCTTTCCTTGCTTCACGGCGTGGTTCGTAAGCTGCAGCGTCTCACGGGTCTTGAGTTTGGTCTTGTATTCGTCCCGCCATTCCACAGGGATCACCATTTCCGCAAAGCGCGGATTGACGCGCACCGCGTCCCGGTTGGCAAAGAACATCATGTCCGGGCGGCGGTTCTTCAGGAGGTCGAAAACTGCAACACCATCGGCAATGCCGGTCGGATGATTGCTGACGAGTATGAAGCCGCCGGAAGCAGGGATACGCTCGGCATTTCTAACCGCGATGTCCAGCGTCAGCAGGTTGCTCATATATTCGAAGCACTGAAAGCCCGGCATGTTCGCTACGTCGTTGGCGAACTGAAGCGCCTTGTTATAGCGCAAAAGCGCATAGAGAAAGGGCCGCATCACCGGCCAAAGCGGGTTTCGGACGATGCGCTGGCCGCGCTCGGCGATCAGAGTATCAACGATGTGTCCGGGGTTGCCGTGGGAAACCAGAGCGATCGCTTCCGCGAGCTGTCCGAAAGCCGTCGTGGATTGGCGCCGTGCCATGCAAAGTCCTGTTTCGTTCGGAACAGCTATCGCAACCTATTATGATGGAAGCATGACAAGAGCTTGGCCGATATTAGCAATTCCCTAACGGTCCCTCCTTCAAACTTGGCAAAGGCAAGAACAAAATCAAGGCCCGCGCCAGTGAACGAACTTTTGATTATCGCCGACCCGCGCCTGATGGCGGAACGCAGCGCCTGGCTTGAAAATCTCGAGCGCGAGCGGCGCTTTTCCGAACACACGCTCGACGCCTACGAGCGTGATAGCCGCCAGTTCCTCACCTTCCTGACCGGCCATATCGGCGGCCCGGCGACGTTGAAGGACATTGAATCTCTTCGCCCGGCCGATTTCCGCGGCTTCCTGGCTGCCCGCCGGAAAGAAGGTTCCGGGGCGCGATCGCTTGGCCGCAATCTCGCCGGTCTTCGGTCGCTGCTGCGATATCTGGAAAAAAAAGGTTTGGTGAACGCCGCCGGAGCAGGAGCCGTTCGCTCACCGAAACAGCCGAAATCGCTGCCGAAACCACTCTCCGACAAGCAGGCGATCAATGTCGCCAGCGACGAGGCACAGCTTAACGAGGAACCATGGATCGCTGCGCGCGACGCCGCCGTTTTCACGCTCCTCTATGGCTGCGGTCTGCGCATTGCCGAGGCACTTGACCTGACTGCGGACAGCTTGCATGCAGGCGCCACGACACTGCGCATCACCGGCAAGGGCAACAAGACGCGCCTGGTTCCGCTGCTGCCCGTTGTTTTTGAAGCCGTTGAGAAATACCGCTCTCTCTGCCCGTACCATCTGGAGAAAGGAGAACCGCTCTTCCGCGGCGCTCGCGGCGGCAAGCTCCAGGCTGGGATCATCCAGCGCACGATGCAGCGGATGCGCAGCGCCTTCGGATTGCCGGAAACGGCAACACCGCATGCGCTGCGGCATTCTTTTGCAACCCATCTGCTGGCTGGCGGCGGCGATCTGAGGACGATCCAGGAACTGCTCGGTCACGCAAGCCTGTCCACGACCCAGGTCTATACCGGCGTCGATTCATCGCGTTTGCTGGAAGTTTACGATCGTGCCCATCCGAGGGCGTAATCTTTTGTTAACGCATTCTCTTAAGGCAATATGCGCATGCGAGGCGTAGAGCATGAGTTCTCATACATTGTGACCGGAACATCATCATGACGATCACCGTCGGCCACCGTAGTCTGCGCGTTGCGACACCGGGCAATATGTTGCTCGGGCTGATTGCAGCCTTCCATATGCTGCTTGCCGCCGCGCTTCTCGCCGTGCTCCTTGCGGTGTCTTCGGCGCAGGCTGCCGACGATACCTGCACCGGCAAGAACCTGATGACCGAGCTTCAGCAGAACGATCCTGCCCGCTATGCAGAGGTCGTCAAGGAAGCGGATGCGACGCCGAACGGCAAAGGCATTTTCTGGAAGATCGAAAAGCCCGGCCTGAAGACCTCGTGGCTGCTTGGCAGCATGCATGTTACTGATCCGCGCGTGCTGAACCTGCCGCTCTACGCCCAGGCCGCTCGTGATGGCGCCGATACGATCGTCATCGAATCCGATGAGATCCTGAGCGAAAAAAAGGCGGCCGCCGCTCTCCTCACCCGGCCGGATCTCACCATGTTCACCGATGGGACGACGATCGAAAAACTCCTGTCGCGCGAGGATTACGCCCGACTCGGTGCGGGCCTCCAGCGACGCGGCATTCCGCTCTCCGCCGTTTCGCGCATGCGCCCCTGGATGATTGCGAGCGCCGTCGCGCTCCCCGCCTGCGAGATTTCCCGCAAGGCCAAGGGTATCCCCTTCCTCGATCAGAAGATCGCAGCCGACGCAGCCGCCGAAGGCAAGCAGGTGCGCGGGCTCGAAACGCTTGCCGAACAACTGCAGGCAATGGCCGAACTTCCGGTCGAATTCCATCTGAAGTCACTGATCGAGACCCTGGAGCTCGGCTCCAAGATGAACGACGTCGTGGAAACGATGACCGATCTCTATCTCTCCGGCGACATCGGCATGACAATACCGATGCTGAAAACAGTTTCGCCGGACGGCAAGGACGAGGAGAGCGATTACGCCAGCTTCGAGCAGCGCATCATCCTCGACCGCAACAAAATAATGGCCGAGCGCGCAGCTCCGATTCTCGCCAGTGGTAATGTCTTCATGGCTGTCGGCGCCCTACATCTGCCGGGCGATGGCGGAGTCATCGAACTTCTGCGCAAACAGGGTTTCACCGTCACGCAAGTGAATTGAAGCTACGCGCAAAGCGCGGGTATATCCTTCATTTCAGTTTTATCCGGTTGCCCGTGCCGCGGGACCGAAGCCATGACTTAATCGCTCTTCAGACCAGTAAGGTGAAGGCATTTGGCTAAAGCCCATTAAAAAAGCCGCGGTCCTTGCGAACCGCGGCGTCTGAGCTTCGGTCTTCGGAATTTACATATGGATCGGCTTGAAGAAGGCAGCGAGTGCCGCTTCCTTCACTGCTTCCGACATTGTCGGATGCGCATGGCAGGTGCGGCCGAGATCCTCGGCAGAACCGCCGAATTCCATGAGAACGGCAATCTCGTGGATCATCTCGCCGGCACCGAAGCCGACGATATGACCGCCGAGAACGCGGTCCGTTGCCTTGTCCGACAGGATCTTTACGAAGCCGTCTGTCGCGAGCATCGCGCGAGCGCGGCCATTTGCCGTAAACGGGAACTTGCCAGCCTTATAGGCGATGCCTGCAGCCTTCAGTTCTTCCTCGGTCTTGCCGACGGAAGCGACTTCCGGGTGTGTGTAGACGACGCTCGGAATGACGTCGTAATTCACATGACCGGCCTGGCCGGCAAGGATTTCGGCAAGCGCCACGCCTTCGTCTTCCGCCTTGTGCGCCAACATAGGACCCTTCACGACGTCGCCGATCGCATAAATGCCGGCGACATTGGTCTTGAAATGGCCGTCGATCTCGACGCGGCCGCGATTGTCGAGCTTGACACCCGCCTCTTCAAGGCCGAGGCCTGCCGTATAGGGCAAGCGGCCAGTGGCGATGAGAACGACTTCCGCTTCGAGCGTCACCTTGTCGCCGCCCTTGACCGGTTCGAACGTCACCTTGGCACCCGTGCCGCCCTTCTCGACGCCGACGACCTTGGCGCCGAGGTTGAATTCGATGCCCTGCTTGGCGAGCATGCGCTGGGACTGCTTGGCTACATCGCCATCCATGCCGCCGAGGATCGTGTCGAGATATTCGACGACGGTCACCTTCGCACCGAGGCGCGACCAGACAGAGCCCAGTTCGAGACCGATGACGCCGCCACCGACGACGATCATCGTTTCCGGCACTTTCTCCAGCGCAATACCGCCGGTCGAGGAGATGATCACCTTTTCATCGAACTCGACTTGAACGCCTGGGATGCCGGCAACATCGGAGCCTGTGGCTATCACGATGTTCTTGCCTTCGATCTCCTGGATCTTGCCGTCGTCGGCGGTCACGGAAACTTTCCCGGCGGAAACGATCTTGCCGGTGCCTTGGAAGGCATCGATTTTGTTCTTCTTGAAGAGGAAGGCGACGCCGTCGACATTCGACTTCACCGTCGCATCCTTGTGCGCCAGCATCTTTTCGAGATTAAGCTTCGGAGCCGGTATTTCGATGCCGAGCGCATCCATGCCATGACCGGCATGATGGAACATTTCGGAAGCATGCAGCAACGCCTTGGAGGGAATGCATCCGACATTAAGGCAGGTGCCGCCGAAGGTCGCGCTTTTTTCGACGACCGCAACCTTGAGGCCGAGCTGGGCCGCCTTGATCGCGGCGACATAGCCGCCGGGGCCGGTTCCGATAATGATCACATCATAGGACATTGTTTCTTTTCCTTTGCTTTAATCGTTTAGTCGGCCGCGCGGGTGAGTGCGAGGCGGAAGCCGAAGCCGACCAATGCGGCGCCGGTGATGCGGTTGAACCATTTGCCGCTGGCAATGAAGCGGTCGTGACGGGCTTGACGGTGAAGAAGATCGAGACGCCGGCGAAGAATTTGCATCGTTTACCCTTTGCGACCTACCGCCCACCGCTGACGTTGAGGATTGCACCGGTGACATAGGAGGCCGCAGGAGAAAGAAGATAGAGGACGGCATCGGCCACCTCTTCTGCCGTTCCCGGCCGCTGCATCGGAATGCTCGGCGCCATGTCGCGCGCACGGTCTGGCAGTCCGCCGGAGGCGTGAATATCGGTGTCGATAATTCCCGGGCGGATCGCATTCACCCGGATGCCATCCGCAGCGACTTCGCGGGCGAGCCCGATCGTGAAGGTATCGATCGCCGCCTTCGAAGCGGCGTAATCCACATATTGCGACGGTGATCCGATGATCGCCGCCATCGACGAGACGTTGACGATCGCTCCGCCCTTGCCACCATGCTTGCTCGACATGCGGCGAACGGCCTCCGCCGCGCAGAGAATGGAGCCGGTGACATTGACGCGCATCATCCGCTCGATGCGCTCGACGCTCATTTCGTCGACGCGCTGAGCCGTATCGATGATACCGGCATTGTTCACCAGCCCGTCAAGCCGCCCGAAATGGCGATCAACGGTTTCGAACATCAAGGTGATTTCAGCGGCGTTGCCGACATCGCCTTTGACGGCAATCGCCTCGCCGCCGTCCGCCGCGATCGCTTCAATGACGGCATCCGCGGCTGCCCTGTTCGAGACATAATTCACGGCAACCCGCCAGCCTTGCTTGGCAGCAAGCCTTGAGACGGCAGCACCGATGCCGCGGCTTGCGCCGGTCACGAGCAGAACAGGCACATCACTCATTTCGCGCATTCCTTGAATGTCAGGACATCCCAGGGCGCGACCGTCGCCTTGCCTTCGCCCCAAATCGAGGACTCGCGGATCGCCGGACCGAGACCAGGTAGCACGATCCTGTCAGCAGCGCCCTGCGCCTCAGCCTGAAGATTATCCAGTTCGCCTGCGGCACGGACGCTGTAGACCGGCCCTTGCCAGATCGTGCAGGCATCGAGATCCGCACCCGTCACATCACCATCCGGGCACTTGAACATGACGATGCCGATAGCACGATCGGGATCCTCCGACGGCATCACATATCCGTCCAGAACGATCGAGGTCTTCAAGACATTGATCTTGAACTGATTGCTTGCCGCAGCGGCTTCGGAACCGAGCGGCGAAAAGCGGAGTTCATAAGCGCCGTCGCGATCGGCATAGACGGCATCAGATTGCTTGCACTCGGCCGAAAGCGCAGCTCCCGTCATTGCGCACAGGAAAAGTGGCGCCGCCAAGGCAGCCGCCAATTTCAGCCTAACGATTAGGAGCGAACTGCCGTCCGCTGCCGGAACTCCACGCGCCATAAGGCACTCCTTGCCGCGAAAGACAGGGCCGCTCGCGCGGTCCCATCATTCTCTTAGAGATCGAGAACCAGACGCTCCGGATCTTCCAGGCTTTCCTTGACGCGGACGAGGAAGGTCACGGCCTCCTTACCGTCGACGATGCGGTGATCGTAGGAGAGTGCCAGATACATCATCGGACGGATGACGATCTGGCCGCCGACAACGACCGGACGCTCCTGGATCTTGTGCATGCCGAGAATGCCCGACTGCGGCGCATTGAGGATCGGCGAGGACATCAGCGAGCCATAGACGCCGCCATTGGTGATCGTGAAGGTGCCGCCCTGCATGTCGGCCATCGAGAGCGTGCCGTCGCGCGCGGCCTTGGCAAGACGGCCAAGGTCTTTCTCGATCTCGGCGATCGACATCTGGTCGGCATCGCGGATGATCGGAACGACCAGGCCCTTGTCTGTGCCGACAGCCATGCCGATGTGGCAGTAGTTCTTGTAGATGATGTCGGTGCCATCGATCTCGGCGTTGACGGCCGGCAGTTCCTTCAGGGCGTGCGTCACAGCCTTGGTGAAGAAGCCCATGAAGCCGAGCTTCACGCCATGCTTCTTTTCGAAGACGTCTTTGTACTTGGCGCGCAGATCCATGACTGCCTTCATGTCCACCTCGTTGTACGTGGTGAGCATGGCTGCGGTGTTCTGCGCATCCTTGAGGCGCTTGGCAATCGTCTGGCGCAGGCGCGTCATCTTCACGCGCTCCTCGCGGCCGGCGTCCTCGACCGTCGATGGGCCACGAACTGCAGCGGGAGCGGCAGGCGCAGCAGCCGGGGCGGAAAGGCCCTTGGCGACGGCAGCGATCACATCGCCCTTCAGCACCTGGCCGCGCTTGCCACTGCCTTCGACTTGATCGGCCGAGAGATTGTTCTCAGCGAGCATCTTGGCGGCAGCCGGCGCCGCCGGCATGGTGGAAGCCGGGGCCAGGGCGGAAGCAACCGGTGCCGCAGCGGCAGCCGCCGGAGCAGCAGGCGTTGCCTGGGCGGGAGCAGCGACGGCCGGCTCGGCGGCCTTGGCGGGAGCGGCAGCCGGGGCTGCAGCGCCTGCGGCGATCTGGCCGAGCAGAGCGCCGAGGCCCACGGTTTCGCCGGCCTGGGCAACGATTTCGGACAGCGTGCCGGAGGTCGGTGCCGGGACTTCGATGGTCACCTTGTCGGTTTCAAGCTCGAGAATCGGCTCATCGGCCTTGATGGCGTCGCCAACCTTCTTGAACCAGGTGCCGACGGTTGCCTCGCTGACGGATTCACCGAGAGTTGGAACGCGGATTTCTGTGGCCATTGTTCAAATCCTGATTTGCTTGTTTTCGTTTATTCGTTTCCGGCAGCAGACGGCCGGAGAATGATCGAGGGCATTGGTAAAATTTCGAAGTGGAAACCGAAACTGGAGCGGACGATCGGATCGGCATCGGCGAGCGCCTTTGCGGCCTCCCGATCCTCGACTGAAACGACCGCCATACCCCAGGCGCCTTCGCCCTCGAAGACGGGGCCGACAGCAATTGCCGATCCCGCTTCTGCGTTGTGGCGCCAATATTCGGCATGCCGTTCCATCGCAGCCATTTCCTCCCCGGTCGCGTCGTTCGGAAAGCGGGAACGAGGCGGCACAAGTCTCAAGAAGAAATATGCCATCGCCCCAACTCCTCAGCCGCCCAGCGCATCCTCAAGGAATGCAGCGAGCTGCGACAGATGCTTGGACATCAGGCCCGTTGCCGGCGAAGCGGCAGCCGGACGTCCGGTGTAGCGGACGCGCTGATACTTCGCATCGATATGGGCAAGAACCCACTCGAGATACGGATCGATGAACGACCATGCGCCCATGTTCTTCGGCTCTTCCTGGCACCAGACCATTTCGGCATTGCGGAAGCGGGAGAGCTCGTTGATGAGCGCCTTGGCCGGGAACGGGTAGAGCTGTTCGACGCGCAGCAGATAGACATCGTCGATACCGCGCTTTTCGCGCTCCTCCAGAAGATCATAATAAACCTTGCCGGAGCACATGACGACGCGGCGGATCTTGTTGTCTTTCTGCAGCTTGATCGGTCCGTCCTTGATGACCTCTGCATCATCCCACAGAAGGCGGTGGAAAGAGGATTCGCCGGCCATCTCTGCGAGGCTCGAAACCGCCCGCTTGTGGCGCAGCAACGACTTCGGCGTCATCAGGATCAGCGGCTTGCGGAAGTCGCGCTTCAACTGACGGCGCAGGATATGGAAGTTGTTCGCCGGGGTCGTGACGTTGGCAACCTGCATGTTGTCTTCCGCACAAAGCTGCAGGAAGCGTTCCAGGCGCGCCGAAGAGTGTTCCGGACCCTGACCTTCGTAACCATGCGGCAGCAGGCAGACGAGACCCGACATGCGCAGCCACTTGCGTTCGCCCGACGAAATGAACTGGTCGAAGACGACCTGCGCACCGTTTGCGAAATCGCCGAACTGCGCTTCCCAGAGCGTGAGCGCGTTCGGGCGCGCCAGCGAATAGCCGTATTCGAAGCCGAGAACGGCCTCTTCGGAGAGCATCGAGTTGATGACCTCGTAGCGGGCCTGCGTCGGCGACAGGTTGGCGAGCGGGATATAACGCGCTTCGGTCTCCTGATCGTAAAGGACCGAATGGCGCTGCGAGAAAGTGCCGCGTTCGCAATCCTGACCCGAAAGGCGGATCTTATGGCCTTCGAGGCAGAGTGCGCCAAAAGCGAGCGCCTCGCCCATTGCCCAGTCGATGCCTTCGCCCGTCTGGATCATGTTGGCCCGGTTTTCCATGAAGCGCTGGATCGTGCGGTGCGCGTTGAAGCCTGCCGGCACTTCCGAGAGCTTGCGGCCGATCTCCTTCAATTGTTTCATCGGCACGGCCGTCTTGCCACGGCGCTGCTCATCGGCGTTGTCGGCCGTGCGCAGACCAGACCATTCGCCGTCCAGCCAGTCGGCCTTGTTCGGCTTGTAGGACTGCCCGGCCTCGAACTCCTGCTCGAGATGAGCGCGCCAGTCGGCCTTCATCTTCTCGACTTCGCCTTCGGTCAGCAGGCCTTGCGCAACAAGACGCTCGGCGTAAAGCTGGAACACCGTCTTGTGGCCACGGATGACCTTGTACATCTTCGGCTGGGTGAAGGACGGTTCGTCGCCTTCGTTGTGGCCGTAGCGGCGGTAGCAGAACATGTCTATCACGACCGGCTTGTGGAACTTCATGCGGAACTCGGTCGCGATTTTCGCGGCGTAGACCACAGCTTCCGGATCGTCGCCATTGACGTGGAAGATCGGGGCCTCGATCATCTTCGCAACGTCGGACGGATAGGGCGACGAACGGGAGAAGGCCGGGTTCGTCGTAAAGCCGATCTGGTTGTTGATGATGACATGCATCGTGCCGGCGACACGGTGGCCGCGAAGACCCGAAAGGCCGAGAATTTCAGCGATGACGCCCTGGCCCGCGAAAGCCGCATCGCCGTGGATCAGCAACGGCAGAATCTTGGCGCGCTCGGAGAGCGGAATGACATCGCCTTCCCAGACGGTAGCACTCATGTCCTGCTTGGCGCGCGCCTTGCCCATGACGACGGGGTCGACGATTTCAAGGTGCGAAGGGTTTGCCGTCAGCGAAACGTGAACCTTGTTGCCGTCGAATTCGCGGTCGGAAGATGCACCGAGATGGTACTTCACGTCGCCTGAACCTTCGACCTCGTCGGGCGCATAGGAACCACCCTTGAACTCATGGAAGATGGCGCGATGCGGCTTTCCCATGACTTGGCTGAGCACGTTCAAGCGGCCGCGATGCGCCATGCCGAACACGGCTTCCTTCAGGCCGAGGTGGCCGCCACGCTTCAGGATCTGCTCAAGAGCCGGGATCAGTGATTCACCGCCATCGAGGCCGAAGCGCTTGGTGCCCTTGAACTTGACGTCGAGGAACTGCTCATAGCCTTCCGCTTCGACGAGCTTGGCAAGGATCGCCTTCTTGCCTTCCGGCGTGAACGCAACGCCCTTGTCCGGCCCTTCGATGCGTTCCTGAACCCAGGCCTTCTCTTCCGGATTGGACATGTGCATGAACTCGACGCCGAGAGTCGAGCAATAGGTTCGCTCGAGGATCTCGATCATCTGCGGAATGGTCGCGTATTCGAGACCGAGCACGTTGTCGATGAAGATCTTGCGATCGTAGTCGGCCGCGCTGAAGCCGTACGCTTCCGGCGACAGTTCCTTGTAGTCTTCGACCGGTGCTGCGATGCCTAGCGGATCGAGCTTGGCATGCAGATGGCCGCGCATGCGATAGGCACGGATCATCATGATGGCACGCACGGAATCGCGCGTCGCCTGGAGGATGTCAGCGCCGTCGGTCGGCTTGCCGGCAGCTTCGGCCTTTGCCTTCACCTTGGTTTCGATGACCTTCTCGACCGCGCCCCAATCACCGTCGAGCGCAGATACAAGATCGCCGCCGGCCTGAATCGGCCAATTCTTCTTGCGCCAGGAAGCGCCCTTGGCCGCCTTCTTCACATCGTTCGGATCGTCTTCCAGCGCCTTGAAGAAAGTCCGCCACTGATCGTCGACCGATGATGGATCCTCTTCGTAGCGCGCATAGAGCTGCTCGATATAGGCAGCATTGGCGCCATCCAGAAACGAGGTGATCTGAAACTGCTCGTTGGCTTCTTGCCGTGCCATGGTTTTACGCGGACGCTTTCCGCCCGCCTCCTGACTTTTGATGAATTTGCCGGCTCTACCCGGCTGCCGCATTCGAATTTGCCGCCTGTCCGCGGCACACCTGCTGTCGAAAACCTGGGGCCGGGCGGAAGCGCAGGTGCTTTCTTCCGCCCGGATATATAAGTTGGCTTAGCCCTTGAGGACTTCAACCAACGTCTTGCCGAGACGAGCCGGAGACGGCGACACCGTGATGCCGGCCGCTTCCATAGCCGCGATCTTGTCTTCCGCGCCGCCCTTGCCGCCGGAAATCACGGCGCCGGCATGGCCCATGGTGCGGCCGGGAGGTGCCGTGCGCCCGGCGATGAAGCCGACCATCGGCTTCTTGCGTCCACGCTTGGCTTCGTCCTTGAGGAACTGAGCCGCGTCTTCTTCAGCAGATCCGCCGATTTCGCCGATCATGATGATCGACTTGGTTTCGTCGTCGGCAAGGAACATCTCGAGTACGTCGATGAACTCGGTGCCCTTGACCGGGTCGCCGCCGATGCCGACTGCCGTCGTTTGGCCGAGACCTTCATTCGAGGTCTGGAAGACGGCTTCATAGGTCAGCGTGCCGGAGCGCGAGAGAACGCCGACCGAACCCTTTTTGAAGATGGAGCCTGGCATGATGCCGATCTTGCATTCCTCAGGCGTCAAAACACCCGGGCAGTTCGGACCGATTAGGCGCGACTTCGACTTGTCGAGCTTGGACTTGACCTTGATCATGTCCTCGACGGGAATGCCTTCCGTGATGCAGATGATGAGCGAAATTTCCGCCTCGATCGCCTCGATGATCGCCTCGGCGGCGCCGGCCGGCGGCACATAGATCACCGATGCGTCGGCACCGGTCCTTTCCTTGCCCTCGGCGACGGAGGCGAAGATCGGCAGATGTGCTTCGCCTTCGAGCGACCCCCAGGTCTCGCCACCCTTCTTCGGATGGATGCCGCCGACCATCTTGGTGCCGTAGTAGGCAAGCGCCTGCTCGGTGTGGAAAGTGCCGGTCTTGCCGGTCAGCCCCTGGACCAGGACCTTGGTGTCTTTATTGACGAGAATTGACATGCCTTAGTTCCCTTTCACAGCAGCGACGATCTTCTTCGCCGCGTCGTCAAGATCGTCGGCAGGGATCACGTTCAGCCCGCTCTCTCGTATGATTTTCTTGCCGAGTTCTACATTGGTGCCTTCGAGACGGACGACGAGCGGCACCTGGAGGCCTACTTCCTTCACCGCCGCGATCACGCCTTCGGCGATGACGTCGCAGCGCATGATGCCGCCGAAGATATTGACCAGGATGCCCTTCACGGCCGGATCGGCGGTGATGATCTTGAAAGCCGCGGTGACCTTTTCCTTCGATGCACCGCCGCCGACATCGAGGAAGTTCGCAGGCTCGGCGCCGTAGAGCTTGATGATGTCCATGGTCGCCATGGCAAGGCCCGCACCATTGACCATGCAGCCGATATTGCCGTCGAGGGCAACGTAGGCAAGGTCATATTTGGAGGCTTCGATTTCCTTCTCGTCTTCTTCCGTTTTGTCGCGCAGAGCGACGATGTCTTCGTGACGGAAGAGCGCATTGCCGTCGAAGGATACCTTGGCGTCGAGGACGCGCAGGCGACCGTTTTTCATGACGATCAGCGGATTGACTTCGAGCAGGCTCATGTCCTTTTCGACGAAAGCCTTGTAGAGGATCGGGAACAGCGTGTCGCCATCCTTGCGAGCTTCGCCTTGGAGATTCAGCGCATCCGCAAGCTTCTTGCTGTCTTCAGCCGTTACGCCCTTTGCGGGGTCGATAGCGACGGTGATAATCTTCTCGGGCGTGTCGTGTGCAACGGTCTCGATGTCCATGCCGCCTTCCGTCGAAACGACGAAGGCAACCTGGCCGACGGAACGGTCGACGAGAATTGAGAGATAGAGTTCGCGCTCGATATCGGCACCGTCTTCGATGTAGAGGCGGTTGACCTGCTTGCCGGCCGGGCCGGTCTGCTTGGTGACCAGCGTATTGCCGAGCATTTCCTTGGCATTGGCGACGACTTCGTCGATCGACTTCGCAAGGCGAACGCCACCTTTGGCTTCCGGCGAGAGTTCCTTGAATTTACCCTTGCCGCGGCCGCCGGCGTGTATCTGGCTTTTCACGACGTAGAGCGGACCCGGCAATTCTTTTGCCGCAGCCTCGGCTTCGTCGGCCTTGAAGATGGCCACACCTTCAGCGACCGGTGCGCCATAGCTCTTCAGCAGAGCCTTGGCCTGATATTCATGAATGTTCATGGGTTTATTCCTGTTTTGATTACTTCAGCGCGGGCGCGATGTTGATGCAGGCTTCGCACAGGCCGGCGACAGCGCCGACCGACTTGTCGAAGGCTTCCTTCTCGGCCTTGTTGAGGTCGATCTCGATGACGCGCTCGACGCCGCCGGCACCGATCACTGTCGGAACGCCGACATACATGTCCTTGACGCCGTACTGGCCGGAGAGATGCGCCGCGCAGGGCAGAACGCGCTTCTTGTCCTTGAGGTAGGCCTCGGCCATCTCGATTGCCGAGGCTGCCGGAGCGTAGTAGGCCGAACCGGTCTTCAGGAGGCCGACGATTTCGGCGCCGCCGTCACGGGTGCGCTGGATGATTTCCTCGAGCCGTTCCTTGGTGACCCAACCCATGGTGATGAGGTCGGTGAGCGGAATGCCGGCAACGGTGGAGTAGCGAGCAAGCGGCACCATCGTGTCGCCGTGGCCGCCGAGAACGAAAGCAGTGACGTCCTGAACGGAAACGTTGAATTCCTTGGCAAGGAAGAGGCGAAAGCGCGAGCTATCGAGAACGCCCGCCATGCCGACGACCTTGTTGGCCGGAAGGCCGGAAAACTTCTGCAGCGCCCAAACCATGGCGTCGAGGGGATTGGTGATGCAGATGACGAAAGCGTTCGGGGCATATTTCTTGATGCCGGCGCCGACCTGCTCCATGACCTTGAGGTTGATGCCGAGAAGGTCGTCGCGGCTCATGCCCGGCTTGCGCGGAACGCCGGCGGTGACGATGCAGACGTCTGCGCCTTCGATCGCAGAATAGTCGCTGGCACCCGTCAGATTGGCATCGAAGCCTTCGACCGGGGACGACTGGGCGATATCGAGGCCCTTGCCCTGTGGAATGCCGTCGGCGATGTCGAAGAGGACGATGTCGCCGAGCTCTTTCAGGCCGGCGAGATGCGCCAGCGTGCCACCAATCATGCCAGAACCGATAAGTGCGATCTTGTTACGCGCCATTTCGCTGTTTCCTTTGCGATCAAAATCAGTCGGGCGGCGCGTCTAGGGCGTCGTCCAATGACGCAATCGCATAGCCCTAAAGCCCAAAAATGGCAACGTGTTATTTTTGAATCAGCAATTTCAATCGTTTAGATACAAAATATCTTACGTAAACGTAAGATATTTTGTGCGAAACTGTTACTCCGCGGCGTGCTTTTTATGGTGCATCGCAAGATATTCCGCGCTGCGCATCTCAAAAAGGCGCGATGCGGTACGATCGAATTCGAAGCCTTCCGTCCCGCGCCGTTCGATCAGCAAATCTTCCGGCATTGCCGCAGCCGACGCATGAAGGCGAACGCCGTGGTCGTAGAGCGTGTCGACAAGAATGATGAAACGCTTCGCCTGGTTCCGCTTGTCCGGACCGAGCATCGGGATGCGATCGACAAAGATCGTATCGAAACGCTTGGCGATTGCGAGAAAATCAGCAGCACCGAGCGGCTTCTCGCAAAGATCGGCAAAGGAAAAGCGCGCCATGCGATCGACTGCGAGTGGCACATGGATCGACCGACCTTTCATCGGGATATCGAAAGGCTGCGCCTTGCGCCCATCCAGCGCCTGCGCCCAGGACGCGTCCATGGCCATATCCGTCCGCTCATCGATCGGCGTCAGATAGACCGGCTGGCTGTTCAGCTTCTCCATCCGGTAATCCGTCGGGGAGTCGAGCGTCACGACCTCGACATTCTTCCTGAGGAGACCGATGAAAGGCAGGAAGAGACCGCGATTGAGGCCGTCCTTGTAGAGATTGTCGGGCTCGACATTCGAGGTCGCGATGAGCACGCAGCCACGCGCAAAAAGCTCGGAGAACAGCCGCGACAGGATCATCGCATCAGCGATGTCCGTCACCGTAAACTCATCGAAACACAGGAGTTCGGCCTCCTGGTAAAGTGCGGCCGCCACGGGCGGCACGGGATCGGCCTGCTTTATCTCACCGTTCTTCAGCTTGAGCCGGTGCGCGGCGATGCGGTTGTGTACATCGGCCATGAATTCGTGGAAGTGCGCACGGCGTTTCTTCGAACAGGGCGCCATGCGGTAGAAGATATCCATCAGCATCGTCTTGCCGCGCCCGACGCTGCCGTGAATATAGAGTCCCTTGATGCCTTCGCTCGCCTTTTTCTTCGAAGCGAAGAGCCAGCCGAGCGAGCTGGATTTAGCAGCCGGGCGGCGGCGCTTCAGTTCAAAAAGCACCCGATCGAGGCTTTTTGCCACATCCATCTGCGCTGAATCGATCTGGAGAGCGCCGGAGGCCGTCAGCGATTTCAAGTGTTCGCTGACGCTCGAAGTGTAGTCGGGGATAGGCTGCATGAGGAGGAGTCCGCCTACGCGTCGTCGGCGGGGTGGCCGCCGGTTGTCTTACCGGCTGAGGGTGATCGGTTGACCGGTGCTCGTCTGGCCGCTGAAGCTGTTGTCGGCGGTCTTGTAGACGCTGCCGATCTGGTTGCCGCTGCGATCCTTGAGAAGAACCTGCTTGCCGGAGACTTCCCAGGAGCCCATCGCCGTCAGCTCGCCGGCGCAGCCGCGCGTGCCGCCGCGTGAGCCGCTGCCGAGATTGGTCAGCGTCAGGAACATGTCGCACCTGCCGTTGACGCGCCAGCTGCCGACCATGGATTCCTTGGAGACGTCAAGCGCATTGGCCGCCATGGCACCCGGCTGGCCCGGAACCGCAGGCGCGGCCGTCGGAGCGGCGGGAAACTGCGAGGCGCCTGCCGGTGGTGGAAGCTGCCCGCCCTGGACGGAAGGAACAGGCTGCGCGGTTAGCGGTGCCGGCGAGCTGTAACTCGCATTGTCATATGCCGTGCGCTGGCAGCCCGCCAATGACAGAACAACCGCCACACCCGTCATCGCATATCGCAATTGCATCATCATGCTCCCGATTGTCCGCTCTTGCCGCACAGAATTGGTCATCAGACTGATTTTCGAATTAGCGTATTTCACTTTGGTTAATCAAGTCGGCACAGCCATAAATTGCTCGCGACAATGCTTATGCCAGAAATGGAGCAGTTCAACTTGCCTGTCGGAGTACTTCCTGCAGATAGAATTTGTCAGCAAGGTGATGATCTGCACAATCCTTCGCCGGATTCAGACCGATCCCAGCAAAAATTCGGAAGAACCCGGCGCAGCCTCTGTCAGCGCCGGGCATTTGGCGAGCATCGGCTATCAGACCCGGCGCT
Source organism: Rhizobium sp. CC1099 (assembly GCF_029714385.1). Lineage (NCBI taxonomy): Bacteria > Pseudomonadati > Pseudomonadota > Alphaproteobacteria > Hyphomicrobiales > Rhizobiaceae > Rhizobium > Rhizobium sp. CC1099. The sequence goes on from NZ_CP121641.1 coordinate 3,604,568, forward strand.
CAACCATCATCTTCTTGATCTCGGCAATGGCCTTTGCCGGATTGAGACCCTTAGGGCAGGTCTGCGCGCAGTTCATGATCGTGTGGCAGCGGTAAAGCCGGAAAGGATCTTCGAGGTCGTCAAGACGCTCGCCGGTCGCCTCGTCTCTGGAGTCGATCAGCCAGCGATAGGCCTGCAGCAGGACGGCCGGACCGAGATAGCGGTCGCCGTTCCACCAGTAGCTCGGACAGGAGGTCGAGCAGCAGGCGCAGAGAATGCACTCGTAGAGGCCGTCGAGCTTCTGGCGATCCTCGTGGCTCTGCTTCCATTCCTTGGCAGGTGCTGGAGATACGGTCTTCAGCCAGGGTTCGATCGAGCGGTGCTGCGCATAGAAATTCGTCAGGTCCGGAACGAGATCCTTCACCACCGGCAAATGCGGCAGTGGATAGATTTTAACCGTGCCCTTGATGTCATCCATGCCCTTGGTGCAGGCAAGCGTGTTCGTGCCGTCGATATTCATCGCGCAGGAACCGCAGATGCCTTCGCGACAGGAACGGCGCAGCGTCAACGTCGGATCGATCTTGTTCTTGATGTAGAGCAGGCCGTCGAGAACCATCGGGCCACAGTCGTCGACATCGATATAGAAGGTGTCGATCGACGGGTTCTGGTCGTCATCCGGGCTCCAGCGGTAGACGCGAAATTCACGGGTGTTCTTCGCACCCGCCGGCTTCGGCCAGACCTTGCCTTCGCGCATCTGAGAGTTCTTGGGGAGAGCGAGTTCAACCATGATAAAATCCTAGTTTGCCGACAGGAGTTCCGTTTTCACGCAACCCCTACAACCACCGAAAGCAGCGTTGCCGGCTGCGAGCGACGAGCGAGCACCCTGCGCGCCATTCGCTGTCTTCCACACACCGACCTCGTTGCTGACCGCGGCAGCCAAGCCGCCGGGAGCACGCAATTTGTAGCGCTCCGCCGCCATGACGGGCGAGACGGCCCGCACCGCGGCAATGAACGAAGCTAATCCGAGGTACTTTCCCATCATCAATACACACGAGCCTTCGGCGCGATCTTGTTGGGATCGATGCCTTCAGAGATGAGCTCGGTGTGAACCGGACGGTAGTCAAGCTTGACCTCACCGGCATTGCTGACCCAGGCCAGCGTGTGCTTGCGCCAGTTGACGTCGTCGCGGCCGGCGTATGCGCCTTCGGTGTAATCCTCGCGGGCATGCGAACCACGGCTTTCCTTGCGCGCCTCAGCGCCGTAGATCGTTGTGATCGCATTCGCCATCAGGTTTTGCAGCTCGAGCGTCTCAACGAGATCGGAATTCCAGATCATCGAACGGTCGGTGACCTTGATGTCCGACATTTCCTGCCAGATCGCGGAAATGCGCCTGCAGCCGGATTCCAGCGACTCCTGGGTGCGGAACACGGCGGCGTCTTCCTGCATGGCGCGCTGCATCTTCTCGCGCAGATGCGCCGTCGGCGTTGCGCCACTGGCGTGGCGAAGATCATCGAAGCGATCCATGATCTTGTCACAGGCAGCTATGTTCAGATGCGGGGTCGGCGCAGCGCGGTCAATGACCTCGCTGGCACGGATTGCCGCAGCACGGCCGAAAACGACGAGGTCGATCAGTGAGTTCGAGCCGAGGCGGTTCGCGCCATGCACCGAAGCACAGCCCGCTTCGCCGACGGCCATCAACCCGGGGATCACGCGTTCCGGATTGGCGCTGTCGGCGTTGAGCACCTCACCCCAATAGTTCGTCGGAATGCCGCCCATGTTGTAATGGACGGTCGGTAGAACCGGGATCGGCTCGCGCGTCACATCGACGCCGGCAAAAATCTTCGCGCTCTCGGAAATGCCCGGCAGGCGTTCATGCAAAACAGCCGGGTCGAGATGGTCTAGATGGAGGAAGATATGATCCTTGTTCCTGCCGACGCCGCGGCCTTCGCGGATTTCCAACGTCATGCAGCGCGAAACCACGTCGCGCGAGGCAAGATCCTTGGCCGAGGGCGCGTAGCGTTCCATGAAGCGCTCACCCTCGGAATTGACGAGATAGCCGCCCTCCCCGCGCGCGCCTTCGGTAATCAGACAGCCGGAGCCGTAGATCCCGGTGGGATGGAACTGCACAAACTCCATGTCCTGCAGCGGAAGCCCCGCGCGCGCCACCATGCCGCCGCCGTCGCCGGTGCAGGTATGGGCGGAGGTCGCGGAGAAATAGGCACGGCCGTAGCCGCCGGTCGCCAGCACCACCATTTTCGCCGCGAAGCGATGGATCGAGCCGTCATCGAGGCACCAGGCAACAACGCCGGTACAACGGCTGCCGTCTTCCGACATGATGAGGTCGAGCGCGAAATATTCGACGAAGAACTCGGCGTTGTAGCGCAGCGACTGGCCGTAAAGCGTGTGCAGGATGGCGTGGCCGGTGCGGTCGGCAACCGCGCAGGTGCGCTGCACCGGCGGGCCTTCGCCGTAGTTCTGCATATGGCCGCCGAATGGGCGCTGATAGATCTTGCCTTCCTCATTACGCGAGAAGGGCACGCCGTAGTGCTCGAGCTCATAGACCGCCTTCGGCGCTTCCATGGCGAGATACTGCATGGCATCGACGTCGCCGAGCCAGTCAGACCCCTTGACCGTGTCGTAGAGATGCCATTGCCAGCTGTCCGGCGTCATGTTCTGCAGCGAGGCGGCGATGCCGCCCTGGGCCGCGACCGTGTGCGAGCGGGTCGGGAATACTTTGGTGATGCAGGCCGTACGGAAACCCTGTTCTGCCATGCCAAGCGTTGCGCGAAGACCGGCGCCGCCGGCGCCGACAACGATCACGTCATAGGAGTGATCGACATATTTGTAGGCTTTCCCATTCTGAGCAGGTGAAGTCGGTGCCATGATACGGTTATCCTACGAAAGCAATTTTCAGAATGGCAAAGAGACAGAGCCCTGCGACCGCGATCGCGAAAAACGTGTTCAGCATCAGCAACACGAGCTTGCCGATTTCGCTGTGCACGTAGTCCTCGATGATGGCCTGCATGCCAAGACGCATGTGAATGATGCCTGAAATCACCATCAGTCCCATGATGACTGCCACGAAGGGGTTCGACAGCGCATGCACGACATCGACATAAGGCGCGCCGGCATAAACGATCATGAAGATGACGAAGAAGACGATGAGCGGGAGGTTGGCGACAGCCGTCAGGCGCTGACGCCAGAAGTGTTCAGTGCCTTCCTTGGCCGAGCCAAGGCCGCGAACTCTACCCAGAGGGGTACGCATATCCATATGAGCGACCTCAGAAGCGAATGATAAAGCCGATCACCCAGACCAGCACGGTAAGACAGAGCGATCCGATGATGTTGGCGATGGCGAGCTTGGTGGAGAATTCCTTCTCGAAACCATGGCCGAGATCCCACAGGAGGTGGCGCAGGCCGCCGAGCATGTGGTGAAGCAGTGCCCAGGTGTAACCAAGCAGGACGGCCTTGCCGATGATGCTGCCGAGCACCCAATTTACCCAGTCGTAATAAGCCTGACCGGTCGCAGCCGCGATCAGCCACCAGGCGATCAGTAGCGTGCCGAAATAAAGAGCAGCCCCTGTGATACGATGGACGATCGACATGACCATGGTCGGAATGAGTTTATAAATTTGCAAATGCGGCGACAGAGGCCGGTTATTTGTCACATTCGCCATCAGAACCTCGCGGCGTCTTGCGCTCCCCGATTTCGGAGCATTTCGAGGCAACCACAGGAATGACAAAATTTGTCTGTGTGCATTGCATCAACGGCGACGTTTAATCACCGAAGCCCCCGACGACAAGCACAATTGCTGTCTGTTTTTAATTTAATCGATTCGCGTTACCGGGAAGTTGCCGGAAATCGAAACTGGCCCTTTCGAATCAAATTTTATGCTGATTTTTCATCGCTCAAGTGGACACATAGGTAGTTTTGACGCAAGCTGGCGTTAACGATTTGTTAACGATCGGATTTCCGGAGGTTGCGTCTGATGTTCCAGCGTCTGTCGAAAGTCTTTGCGCTGGTGTTGTGTGCCCTGATTGCGCTTCCTGCCACGGCGGGCGAGCGTGCTGGGCATCATCGTGGCGTGACCCATTGGGCAAACAACGCCAAGTGGGCAAACAGCGCCAAACCCTGGTTCGGCGGTCATCATCGCCATCATCGCCACCATGGCCACGGCCATAACCGTTATGTTCGCCTCAAGCATTTCTCGCCGTCATCGAACGGCTACCGCATCCGCAGCGCTATCGCCAGATCGCCACAGCGTCTGCGCTATGATTACAATGGCACTTACGCCGGCTCCTATGCTTACGAAACGGAAGGCGGCACCTATTTCGGTGCGGACGGCTATGCACTTTACGCTGCGCCGCAGGCCGAGTCGCTCGCACCCGGGCCCAAAGTGATCGACGTTGCCGTGCAGGCCGATCCTTGCAGCTACGAGGCCAGCGTCTGCGTCATCAGGCCTTGAACCGCCAGACCGTCGTCTTCTTGTTCTCGCTATCTTCGAGCGCCCGCGTTACCGGCACTTCGTAGATGGCGCAAAACTCCAGCCGCTCCTTTGGCAAATAGGCCCGTCCCGGATCGCCGACCAGAACCTCCTTGCCTTCGCTGGCCAGCCGGTCGAACCACGGAACGAGGGCGTCCGCAAAGACGCGGTCATAGAACACGTCGCCCGCCAGGACGATATCGGCATGGACAGGCTTGCCGACGAAATCGGCGCCGCTAAAATCAACCGAGATCCCATTGGCAGCAGCATTGAGCCGCACGGCCGTTTCAGCCCATGGATCGATATCCGCCGCCTTTACCGCCACCGCACCCGCCATCTTCGCCGCGATCGCGACGATCCCCGAACCTGTTGCGAAATCGAAAACGTGCTTAGTTCGCACCGTTTCCGGATGATCGAGAATATAACGCGCAAGTCCCTGGCCACCCGCCCAGGCAAAGGCCCAGAACGGCGGTGGCAGGCCGATCTCCGCCAGCTCCTCCTCCGTCTTAAGCCAAAGCTCATGAGCTTCGTTCGCCAGATGCAACCGGATCTCCGGCACATGCGGCGGCGTGATCAGTTTCGTATTGGCGCGGATGAAGATTTCCGGGTCGGTCTTCAATGCGGTCAGCGTGGCGGATTGTCGAGGCCGCCCATGCGGCAGACTTCGAGCCACTCGTCATCTGTCACCGGCTGGACCGAAAGGCGCATCGAGGTCACCAGCGCCATCTTCGAAAGTTTCTCATTCGCCTTGACATCTTTCAGCGTCACGGGCTTGGGCAAATCGCGCACAGCGCGGATGTCGACGCAATCCCAGCGATCGTCGCCCTTCGCCGTCGAATCCGGATGCGACAATGCGCAGACCTCGACGATGCCGACGATCTCCAGGCCGTCATTCGAGTGGTAGAAGAAGCCTCTATCGCCGATCTGCATGGCGCGCATGTTATTGCGGGCGAGATAATTGCGAACCCCCGTCCACTCCGTACCTTTCTCGCCTGCGGCCTTCTGCTGCTCCCAGGACCAGGAGGAAGGCTCGGATTTATAGAGCCAATGGGCCATCCCTTATGCCTCCGGATTGTTGAAGACCCAGTTGAAGGACTTGATCTCGACACTCTCGAAAAGACCAGCCTTCGCATAGGGATCGGCATCGGCTAGTGCCTTGGCGGCTTCCGCCGTATCGGCCTTTACCATGACCAAGCTGCCGCAGGGCTTGCCTTCACCGTCGAGGAACGGTCCGGCCATGGTGAGCGTGCCTTCGGCATTCAGCTTGTTCAGATATTCCAAATGCGCCGCGCGTGTTTCCATGCGTGTGTTGAGGTGCCCCGGCTTGTCCTTGCAGAGAAGGGCAAATAGCATGTCAGTCTCCTTATTCGGTCGTGATCGGACGTGTCATCAATTGTTCGATGGCCTCGGGGATGCTGAGTTTACCTTCGATGATCGCCGAGACGGCGTCCGTGATCGGCATCGCGATGCCGAGCTCTTCCGCCAGCCGCGAGGCGACGGCCGCGGCAAAGGCACCTTCCACCAATTCGCCTTGCAAAGGATCGGCCTTTTCGCCGCGGCCAAGCGCAATGCCGAAGCGCAGGTTGCGCGACTGATGGCTCGTTGCCGTCAGGACAAGATCGCCCAGCCCGGAAAGCCCGCGCACCGTATCCGCCTGCCCGCCCTTGGCAACGACGAGGCGCGACATTTCCGCCAGCCCGCGCGCGATCAGCGCCGCGCGCGCAGAATCGCCGATGCCGCAGCCTTCGACGATACCACAGGCGATCGCCAATACATTCTTCAGCGCACCACCAAGCTGCACGCCGATACGGTCGGACGACGGATAGAGCCGGAACGTCCTGCCCGAAATCGCCTGCGCCAGCCGCTCGGCAACGGCCACGTCCGATGCCGCAATTACCATAGCGGTCGGCAGTCCTTTGGCGATGTCGGATGCAAAACCCGGCCCCGAAAGCACCGCGACGCGATGCTGCGGCAATTCGCGCTCCAGCATGTCTGTCAACAAGTTGCCGGTCGCCCGCTCGATGCCCTTGGCACAGGTTACGACGATCGCATCCTTGGCGAGATAAGGGCCATACTGCCGGGCCGCATCCGCCTGCGCCTGCGACGGCATGGCGAAAAGCACGATATCGGCATCGTCGATCGAATCGGGTTCTGCCGAGAATTCCAGTGCTTCCGGCAGCTCAATGCCGGGAAGAACCGCATCATGCAGCCGTTCGGCTTTCAGGTCGGCCATCAGCGCAGGGTCGCGGCCGACGAGAGTGACCTGGCTGCGGCCGGTGAGCGCAATGACTGCGGCAAGCGCCGTTCCGAAAGCGCCTGCGCCAACGACGGCAATCCGTTCGCTCATGCCTTTGCTCCCCGCTTTCCGTAGCTGATCAGCGCTTGCGCATTCGAATCCAACGGCCAGCGCGAGCGCGGCTGCACATCGAGATCATCCGGCGCAACACCTGTCGCCATGCGCTCGAGCCCCGCCCAGGCAATCATCACCGCATTGTCGGTGCACAATCTCAGCGGCGGCGCGATGAAGCGGAAGGCGTATTTATCACAGAGCGCCTGTAGCGTGGCGCGTACTTCGAGGTTGGCGGCGACGCCGCCCGCGACCACCAGGGCCGGCTGCTCGTCCAGATGCGCAAACTCCGCCCTGAACCGCTGTAATCCACGGCCGATGCGATCCTTCAGAGTCCTCGAAATCGCCCTCTGAAATGAAGCGCAGACATCGGCGACATCCTGCTCCGTCAGCGGCGCGATATCCGTCGCGGCCTGCCGGACCGCCGTCTTCAAGCCCGAAAAGGAAAAATCGAGCCGCGTTTCACCGACGAGCGGCCGCGGGAAATCGAAGCGGTCCGGGTTACCCGTCTTCGCTGCCTCCTCCACCTGGGGTCCGCCGGGATAAGGCAGCCCGAGCAGCTTCGCCGTCTTGTCGAACGCCTCGCCCAGCGCATCGTCGATCGTCGTTCCCCAGCGTTCGTATTGGCCAATGCCGCGCACGAGGATAAGCTGCGTATGACCGCCCGACACAAGCAGCATCAGATAGGGAAAGGAAAGCCCGTCCGTCAGCCGCGCCGTCAGCGCATGGCCCTCGAGATGGTTCACGGCATAAAGCGGCTTGCCGGCGGCCTTGGCGATCGCCTTGCCGGTCATCAGTCCGACGAGCAGCCCGCCGATCAATCCAGGTCCGGAGGTCACAGCGATCGCATCGACTTCGCAGAGCGACACATCGGCGCGCTGCAACGCCTCGTTAATCAGCGTATCGAGTGCCTCGACATGGGCACGCGCGGCTATCTCTGGCACCACGCCACCATAGGCGCTATGCTCGTCCAATTGGCTCAAGACGACGTCGGAAAGCACATTCGAACGCCCGTCCGCATCGCGCTCGACCACCGCCGCGGCGGTCTCGTCGCAGCTTGTTTCGATGCCGAGGATGCGTAGAAAGGGAGCCATGAAGCCTGTCGTTGATTGCGATGGGTATAAAACCCGGTTACGAGAACTTCCGGTAACAACGGATCGAAGCGGATGCAAACAAAACCTTTCCGGATCGGAACGCGGGGCAGCCCGCTGGCCCTTGCTCAGGCTCACGAAGCGCGCGATCGGCTGATGGCGGCGCACGGAATGCCGGAGGAAATGTTCGAGATCGTTGTGCTGACCACGAAAGGTGACCGCATTACCGACCGTGCGCTTGCCGAGATCGGCGGCAAGGGTCTTTTCACCCAGGAACTGGAAGAAAAGCTTGCAAGCGGCGACCTCGATTTGGCCGTCCATTCCGCAAAGGACATGCCGACGGTGTTGCCGGAAGGGCTTCATCTCTCGGCCTATCTGCCGCGCGAAGACATCCGCGATGCGGTAATCGGCCGCACGGCGCCAAAACTGATCGAGCTGCCGCATGGCGCAACGGTCGGGTCGGCATCGCTGCGCCGACAGGCTCTGATCCGCCGCATGCGCCCGGATGTCAAAGTGATAACCTTCCGGGGCGCTGTGGAAACCCGCCTGCGCAAGCTGGATGAAGGCCAGGTCGATGCGACGCTGTTGGCGGTCGCAGGCCTGAAGCGTCTTGGCAAGGTCGACGTGATTACCGACATCCTCGATCCCGACACCTTCCCGCCGGCTCCCGCGCAAGGCGCGATCTGCATCGAAAGCCGTATTGGCGATCAGCGCACCGATGATCTGCTGGCCGCCATCAACGACCCCGCGACCCACGACGCCGTCTCGTGTGAGCGCGCTTTCCTTGCGGCGCTCGACGGCTCCTGCCGCACGCCGATCGGCGGATATGCGATTTGCGAAGGCGATCGGATCAAGTTCTTTGGCCTGATCATCACGCCGGATGGTCGCAACCAGCACTCGGTCACCATCGATGGCAATCGGCGCGATGCCGCAGCGCTCGGCACGCGCGCCGGACAAGACATCCGCGCCCGTGCTGGCAGCAGCTTCTTCGACGACTGGAGCTGACGCCCGATGCGTGTGCTCGTCACCCGGCCGCTGCGTTCGGGGGAGCGAACCGCCAAAAGGTTGCGCGACAAGGGGCATGAGCCCGTATTGCTGCCGCTTTCGCAGCCCCTGCATGATGGCAAGACCGCTATGGATGCGCTGGCAAGGACCCACGGTCCTATCGCCATCACAAGCGCGGAAGCTGTCCGTGCGCTCTCGTCGTCAGGAACAGACGTCAAGCCTTATCGCCGCCGGCCGGTATTCGCTGTTGGCGAAGCGAGCGCAAACGAAGCCAAGGCGGTGGGATTTGCTTCGGTCTTAGCCTCGGCGGGCGATGGCGCGCGACTGGCGGAGTTGATCGCGGAGCAGACGCGGGAATCTGTCACCTATCTCGCCGGTTCGCCGCGCGCCAAGACGTTCGAGCGCACCGCGCACGCACTGGGACTAAAGGTCGATGTCGTCGAGTGTTATCGGATGCATCCGGCAGAACCTGATCCGGTGGCCCTGCGAGAAGCATTGACCCCGCCGCCGGAGGCCATACTCCTTTATTCCCGCCAGACCGCAGAGCGTTTTTTCCGTCTCGCCGAGGTCCAATCGGAACCCGCCTGGCTCAATCAGGCCATCATCCTTTGCCTCAGCACATCCGTTGCCGCGGCAGTCCCGGCTTCACTCGGCAGAAATCTTCGCATCGCAGCATTGCCGGATGAGGGAAGCCTTCTGTCGCTTCTTTGAAGGCCTTACGCGCCCAAATTTGATCTAACCTCTTTCCATAACTGGCATCACTGACTAGTTTCGTTGCAATGCAGGAAAATGAGGTACGCATGGTATCGGGAAATCCGCCACGTCATTCGAAAAACGCCGACGAGCCGGTCACGATCGATCTGGAAGCGCAGGAAATTGCGGCAGCAGCCGATACCGAGAAGAAATCCGAAGAAAACGCCCCTGACGCCGGCACTCCCGACGCAGACAATGCGACAACCGGCCTAGAGGCATCCGTCGATCCGGAAAAAGAACCATCGGCTGAGGAGACGGCCGAGCACGACGCTACCTCGGAGGAGCCCCGTCAGCCGGAAATGGCAACGGACCCCGAGCCGCTCCGGCAAAAGCCACGCGGCGCAACGACGTCGGGTCTGATCGCCGCCGGTATTTTCGGCGGCCTCGTTGCCCTTTTGGGTGCTGGCGTGATCCAATATGCCGGCTACCTTCCGACGTCTTCCGCACCTCAGACCGCGCTGGATGAAACGGCCAGCCTTTCGGCTGAAATCGACGGCCTCAAGCAATCGATCGCGAACCTCGCCGCAGCGCCGAGCACCAGCGACGACGCGCTCGACAAGCGTGTCGCTGCTCTAGAAACGGCGGCAAAGACGCCTGCCGCGACGGGGCCAGTAGACACCCCGGAGGTCGAGGCGCTGAACCAAAAGGTCGCGGATTTGGCCACTCAGTTGGAACAGTTGCGCACATCTCTCTCTCAAACCTCCGAAGAGCGGGCGTCGAGCGGCGCCGACATTATCAAGCGGCTGGAGGAAGCAGAGAAGAAGCTCAACGAACCACGCCAGGATGTAGCCGTTGCGCAGGCGATCGCCGCTGCGGCCCTCAAGGCAGCGATCGACCGCGGCGGACCTTTCATGGCCGAGCTCGATACTTTCGCCGGCGTTTCGCCGGACGACCCCGCCGTCGCCGACCTCCGTAATTTCGCCGAAACCGGCGTGCCCTCGCGCGCCGAACTGATCCGCCAGGTTCCCGACGTCGCGACCGCCATCATCCAATCCGTCAACCAAGCGGATCCGAACCAGAGCTGGTCGGACCGGCTGATGGCGAGTGCCAAGTCGCTCGTCACCGTGCGCCCTGTCGGCAACATCGAGGGCGAAAGTGTCGAGGCCATTGCGGCGCGTATGGAAGACAAGGTGAAGAACGGCGACCTGCCGGGCGCTGCCAACGAATGGAACGGCTTGCCCTCGAACGCAAAGCAGGCTTCCGCCGCCTTCAAACAATCATTGGAAGCCCGCATCCGCGTCGAGGAACTGGTGGGTGGTGCGCTCTCCAAGGCCATTTCTGGCGCCGGCAAGGAGGGTTGATCGATGATCCGCCTCGTCGTCTTCGTCATCCTCGTCGTCGTTCTCGGCTACGGCTTCTCCTGGCTTGCCGATCGCCCCGGCGATCTCTCGCTGGTGTGGGAAGGCCGGCTTTATCAGGCAAAGCTGATCGTCGCGGCAAGCGGCCTTATCGCACTGATTGCTGTTGTCATGCTCGCCTGGTGGCTGGTCCGCACGGTCTGGACGTCGCCCCATTCCGTGACCCGCTATTTTCGCGCCCGCAAGCGTGATCGCGGCTATCAGTCCCTCTCGACCGGCCTTATCGCCGCCGGCGCCGGCAATGCCCTGCTTGCCCGCAAGATGGCAGCCCGGTCCCGCGGCCTCATCCGCGCTGATCAGGAGCCGCTGATCAACCTGCTCGAAGCACAGGCGGCCTTGATCGAGGGCCGGCATGACGAAGCCCGTGCCAAGTTCGAAGCGATGGCCAACGATCCGGAAACGCGTGAACTCGGCCTTCGCGGGCTCTATCTCGAGGCCAAGCGCCTCGGCGCCAACGAGGCCGCACGCCAATATGCCGAAAAGGCAGCCGACAACGCGCCCTATCTGCCCTGGGCAGCACAGGCGACGCTCGAATACCGCAGCCAGGCCGGCCGCTGGGACGACGCCATCCTGCTTCTTGAGCAACAGAAGGCCGCGCGTGTCGTCGAAAAGCAGGATGCGGAACGCTTGCGCGGTGTTCTGCTGACGGCTCGCGCCGGTGACAAGCTCGAAGGCGATCCGGCCGGTGCGCGCGACGACGCGATGCATGCGCTGAAGCTCATTGCCGATTTCGAACCGGCCGCGATCATTGCCGCCAAGGCGCTTTTCCGTGAGGACAAGCTGCGCAAGGCCGCCTCGATCCTCGAGCAGGCCTGGAAGGCAGGGCCACACCCCGAGATCGGCCGCACCTATGTGCTTGCCCGAAGCGGCGATTCCACCGTCGATCGCCTGAAGCGAGCCGAACGGCTGGAAGCCCTGCGCCCCAACAACGTCGAATCCCTGCTCGTGGTCGCACAGGCGGCTCTCGATGCGCAGGATTTCGCCAAGGCCCGGGCCAAGGCCGAAGCGGCAGCGCGCATGCAGCCGCGTGAAGCGGCCTTCCTGCTGCTTGCTGATATCGAGGAAGCCGAGAGTGGCGACCAAGGCCGTGTACGTCACTGGCTGGCGCAGGCGCTGAAGGCGCCGCGCGATCCGGCCTGGGTGGCCGACGGCTTCGTTTCCGACAAATGGCTTCCCGTCTCACCCGTCACCGGCCGTCTCGACGCCTTCGAATGGAAGGCGCCCTTCGGTCAGCTTGAAGGACCGATCGAGGACGGCTCCGCCGTCTCGATCGATACCGCGCTGAAGACCTTGCCGCCCGTTCGCGAGACACGGCCAGAAAGCCCGGCCAACGATCACCGCATCATTGAACTGGAGCGCGCCGCGACGATTGCAGAGGCCGCTCGGCCGGCTCCTGCTGCCGCACCGAAGCCTGGCTTGCCCGCGACGGCCTCCAAACAGCCAGAGCCGGTTACCGCACAGCCAGAGCCGAAACCCTTTTATGGAATGCCGGACGACCCTGGCGTTCGCAACATGAAGGCGGAACCGGAACCCAAGACACGACTCCGCCTTTTCTGAAATGGAATGAAATCCGCATGTTCGAACGTTTTCAGGCATTCTTCCAAAATCTCACTGCAAACAACCCCAAGAAGGGTTTTAGTCCTGACGATCCCCGCATTGCCGTTGCCGCTCTCTGCATGCAAGTGATGGAAGCGGATGGTAAGATCAAGGACAGCGAAAAGAAGCGGCTCCGCAAGCTGCTCAAGGAGCAATACGGCCTTGACGGAAAGCCGCTGGAGGCAGTGATTGCGGCTGGCCAGGAAGCGGAGAGCAGTGCCGTCGACTATTACCGCTTCACCTCCGACCTGAAACGCCATCTCGATACCGAGCAGCGTCTGGAACTCATCGGCATTCTCTGGGACATCGTCTATGCCGACGGCGAACGCAGCGAGATGGAGGACCACGTCATTTGGCGGATCGCCGATCTCTTGGGTGTTTCCTCCCGCGAGCGCATCCAGAAACGTCAGGAGGCAGCCGCACGCGTGACCGATACGGTGGTGGTGCAAGACGATGCCGATTGACCGTCCAATCAAACGTGACAAGCGCCCCATACTGATCATCCTGCACCAGGAACGCTCCAGCCCCGGCCGCGTCGGCCAGCTCCTGGCCGACAAGGGCTATAACCTCGACATCCGCCGCCCGGTTCTGGGCGATAAGCTGCCCACTACGCTGGAGAACCATGCCGGTTCGGTCGTCTTCGGCGGACCGATGAGTGCAAACGATCCAGACGAATTCATAAAGAGCGAGATCAACTGGCTGGACATTCCACTCAAGGAAAACCGCCCGTTCCTCGGCATCTGCCTTGGAGCGCAGATGCTGGTGCGCCATCTTGGCGGCAAGGTGCAGTCGAATGCCGACGGCTCGACCGAAATCGGCTGGTATCCCCTCCGCCCGACCGAAAAGGGCCGGCTGCTGATGCACTGGCCGAAGATGGTCTACCATTTCCATCGCGAGGGCTTCGATCTGCCGCACGGCGCCCATTTGCTTGCGGAAGGCGATACCTATCCCAACCAGGCCTTTCGCTACAACGGCAACGCCTGGGCACTGCAATTCCACGCAGAGCTCACCCGCGTGATGATGCATCGCTGGGTCGTCCACGGCGCCCACCGCTTCATTCTGCCGAACGCGCAGCAGGGACGGGAACATCTGGAGGGCCGCATGCTCTTCGATGCACCGCTCAAGGCGTGGCTGACCGAATTTCTCGATATCGTCTTTGAAGGCAAGACGGCAAAGGCCGTACCGGGCTCTATAGCTGCGCTGTCTGCATAGGCGCGCAGCAATCCACTTGAGACCAAGCGCTTCTGCTTCCCCATTGCGCTGCTCGTTATCTGCTGCGAAAAAGCCGGACGCATGAACGGGCGGGTTCGCCAAGCATGATTCGCCGCGGGTTTTCACGCGGCACTTGCCCGTTTAGCCGCCAATGGATACATGTCTGTCAGCAACGAACTGGAGACCAAGATGATTGCCCTCTTTCAAACCATTGATTTGGCTTTGAATCTTTATACTTGGGTGCTGATTGCGAGTGCCATTTTCTCCTGGCTTTACGCCTTCAACGTCATCAATTCCTCGAACCAGTTCGTCAATTCGGTCGGCATGTTCCTCTATAATGTCACCGAGCCGCTGCTGCGGCCGATTCGCCGGCTGCTGCCGAATCTCGGCGGCATCGACATTTCGCCGATCATTCTGCTGCTGATTATCTTCTTCCTGCGCTCCCTGATGTGGAACACCATCTTCCCGCTGGTGGCGTGAACTCCGCCTGGAAGATATTCGATAATCATATACGCCTCGCCGTTCGGTTGACCCCGAATGGCGGGCGCGACGCGATCGATGGCATCGAGGCCGATGCCGAAGGCGAGTGCCACATTAAGATCCGTGTCGCAGCGATTCCTGAGAAGGGAAAAGCCAACCAGGCGCTGATTGCGCTTCTGTCCAAAGCGCTCGGCATTCCGAAATCCTCGATACGATTGATGTCAGGCGATACATCGCGCAAAAAAGTCCTCCGGATCGATGGCGGTCCGGAGGACTTGATGGAAAGGCTCGAAAAGCTTCTGAAGCTATAGCGGCTTACGTCGCCTTCTTGGCGCGCTCAACGGCTTCGAGGATCAGCTGACCGGCTTCCTTCGAATCGCCCCAGCCGAAAATCTTCACCCACTTGCCGGGCTCCAGGTCCTTGTAGTGCTCGAAGAAGTGTTCGATCTGCTTCAAGGTAATCTCAGGAAGGTCGGTGTAGTCCCTCACCTTCTCGTAGCGCAGCGTAAGCGCCGGCGACGGGACGGCGATGATCTTCTCGTCCTTGCCCGAATTGTCTTCCATCTTCAAAACACCGATCGGGCGGACATTAATGACGCAGCCCGGAACCAGCGGACGCGTGCTGGCGATTAGGACATCGATCGGATCGCCGTCTTCCGAAAGCGTATGCGGCACGAAGCCGTAGTTGCCCGGATAGGTCATCGGCGTGTAGAGGAAGCGGTCGACGACCAGCGTGCCGGCTTCCTTGTCCATTTCATACTTGATGGGGTGACCGCCGACCGGAACTTCAACGATGACGTTGACATCTTCCGGAGGATTCTTGCCGATGGAAATGGCGTCGATGCGCATACGAAAACTCCCACGAGGTGAATTGTTCGCAGCCAAATAGTCCGTTTCATCCCGCAACGCAACATTGCGTGTTCGGGATGTTCGAGATTCATCTGCAATATCGAGGAGCAGGGCGCCCATTTTCAGCAGGCGCTTCAAAGCGGTGCAGCGCTGTTTCAAAAGAGGAGGCTGGGCTTTTCAGTTCCAGATGAAGCCGATTTTCTTCAGCTGCCTGTGGTCGAAGCTTTCCATGCCTTCGCAGAAGTCAACGCCGCCATGGCCACGATAGAACTGGCTGGCATTTTCGTTTTCCTCCAGGCACCAGACCACCAGTCCCTTGCAGCCGAGTGATTTCAGGAGTCGCCGAGCCTCGCCGAACAGCATGCGCCCAAGACCGATGCCCTGGTACTCCGGACGAAGATAGAGCTCGTAGATCTCGCCTTCCTGCGGCAGCGCTCGGGCCCGATTGAGGCCAAGTGTGGCATAACCTGCGACCGTGCCGGCGACATCGAGAACGAGGAGGGTTGCCGGGCCGCGCGTCGCCTTGCGCCACCAGTTCTCGCCCCGGCGTTCGATCATCTGCGTCAGAGCGCGATGCGGAATGATCCCGGCATAAGTGTGCTGCCAGGCGAGGCGATGCACCTCGGAAATGGCTCGGGCATCATGCGGTTCTGCCCGCCGGACATCGATCGACAACGTCTTCATAACGCTTACTCTGGTCTTCCAGCAGGCAATTAACCATACGCGATGATGCGTTTCGGCCGTTTGCCCACAGACTTAACATGTGGACGATGAGCAAAATTTAACGCTTTTTTAACGATTGTCACAAGACGGAATCAGCGCGCCGCACAATAAAAAACCCCGGCACCAGGCCGGGGTTTGAAATGTCAGCAATTAGAATCGCTTAGGCGTAGCGTGCCTTTTCGAAACGCTTACGCTCGTTCGGGTCGAGATACATCTTGCGCAGACGGATCGACTTCGGCGTCACTTCGACCAGCTCGTCATCCTGGATCCAGGACAGCGCGCGGTCGAGCGTCATGCGGATCGGCGGCGTGAGCTTGACGGCTTCGTCCTTGCCGGCGGCGCGGATGTTCGTCAGCTTCTTGCCCTTCAGCACGTTCACTTCGAGGTCGTTGTCTCTGCTGTGAATGCCGATGATCATGCCGGCATAGACCTTTTCGCCGGCGTCGATGATCATCGGACCGCGGTCTTCCAGATTGAAGAGAGCATAGGCCACAGCTTCGCCGGAGTCGTTGGCAAGCAACACGCCGTTGACGCGGCCGCCGATCTCACCCTTGTACGGCTGATAGTCGTGGAAGAGGCGGTTCATCACGGCCGTGCCGCGCGTATCGGTGAGCAGTTCTGACTGGTAGCCGATCAGGCCGCGGGTCGGTGCGAAGAAGACAAGACGGACGCGGTTGCCGCCCGACGGGCGCAGCTCGACCATTTCGGCCTTGCGCTCCGACATCTTCTGCACCACGACGCCCGAATGCTCTTCATCGACGTCGATGACGACTTCTTCGATCGGCTCGAGCATCTCGCCCGTTGCTTCGTCCTTGTGCATGACGACGCGCGGACGCGAAACGGCCAGCTCGAAGCCTTCGCGGCGCATTGTCTCGATCAGAACCGCAAGCTGCAATTCGCCGCGGCCGGATACGAAGAACGAATCCTTTTCGGAGG
Organism: Rhizobium sp. CC1099; assembly: GCF_029714385.1. NCBI lineage: Bacteria > Pseudomonadati > Pseudomonadota > Alphaproteobacteria > Hyphomicrobiales > Rhizobiaceae > Rhizobium > Rhizobium sp. CC1099. The sequence continues at coordinate 3,621,381 of NZ_CP121641.1, forward strand.
ATTCTTCGATCTTCAGCGCAACGTTGCCTTCAGCTTCCTTGAACAGACGGTCACGGATGACGCGCGAGGTGACCTTGTCGCCTTCTGTGCCGGCATAGGGGCTATCGTTGACGATGAAGGACATGGTGACCGTCGGCGGATCGATCGGCTGGGCCTGCAGCGGCTCGGTGATCGACGGGTCGCAGAAAGTATCGGCAACCGTGCCCTTAGAGAGGCCGGCGATCGCGATGATATCGCCTGCATGCGCCTCTTCGATCGGCTGACGCTCGATACCGCGGAAAGCGAGGATCTTGGAGATGCGGCCGGTCTCGATCGTCTTGCCGTCGGCATGCAGAACCTTGACCGGCTGGTTCGGCTTGATCGAACCGGAATTGATGCGGCCGGTGATGATACGGCCGAGGAAGGGGTTGGCTTCGAGGATCGTGCCGATCATCGTGAACGGACCTTCGTGAACGGTCGGCTCCGGAACATGCTCGAGCACGAGGTCGAGAAGCGGTGCGAGGCCCTGATCCTTCGGACCTTCCGGGTTGACGTTCATCCAGCCGTCACGGCCAGAACCGTAAAGGATCGGGAAGTCGAGCTGTTCGTCGGTCGCGTCGAGGTTTGCAAACAGGTCGAAGACTTCGTTGATCACTTCCTCGTGGCGGCCGTCCGGACGGTCGATCTTGTTGATCGCGACGATGGGACGAAGACCGACCTTCAGCGCCTTGCCGACAACGAACTTCGTCTGCGGCATCGGACCTTCCGAAGCATCGACCAGCACGATCGCGCCGTCCACCATCGAGAGAATGCGCTCAACTTCGCCGCCGAAATCGGCGTGGCCCGGGGTGTCGACGATGTTGATGCGGACACCCTTCCACTCGACCGAGGTCGCCTTGGCGAGAATGGTGATGCCGCGCTCCTTTTCAAGGTCGTTCGAATCCATCACGCGTTCTGCAACGCGCTGGTTCTCACGAAACGAGCCGGACTGTTTCAGGAGCTCGTCCACCAGGGTCGTTTTGCCATGGTCAACGTGAGCGATAATCGCGATGTTGCGAAGTGCCATATGTTTCAAATCTCTGAGGCTGAGGCGCTACGTTCAAGGGAAAGCGCCAATTACGTTTGGCGGGCTCATACAGTGTTTTTCGCGTTTGCGAAAGGGGGGAGGGGCGATAGCGGCCATGTGGGCCTAGACCGTATGTTGGGGGTCGATGACCGTCCGCCAGAGTTCGGTATCGTTTCTGTCCATCAGCCGCACGGTCATCTGCTCGGTCTGCCCGTCGATTTCGACCAGTCCGAAGAACTGAAGGCCAGCAGACGGTGGCAGGTTGGAGTCCGCACCGCCAGGCGCGGCCTTGATGAACCGCACGTCTGGGCCGAAGGTCATGTCGAGCTCCTGCGCTCCGTAGGTCCCGGAATGCAACGGCCCGGAGACGAATTCCCAGAACGGCAAGAACTCCCGGAATTTCGCCCTGGCCGGATTGTAATAATGCGCCGCAGTGTAGTGGACGTCAGCCGTCAGCCAGACGATGTTCGAAATCGCCGCGTCGCGGATGAAGCGCAGCAGATCAGCAAATTCCAACTCTCGCCCGAGCGGCGCTCCATTGTCGCCGTTAGAGAAGGACTCGCTGCCTTCCCGCTTTCCATAATCATCCCAGATGACGACTCCGACCGGCATATCGCAGGCAATCACCTTCCATGTTGCCGTCGAGCGCACCAGTTCGCGCTTCAGCCATGCGACCTGCCCTTCGCCAAGGATGCTGGACTTCGCCGTCAGGACCTGATCCAGGCCATGGTCGTTCGGCCCCCGATAGGATCGCAGATCGACGAAGAAGATATCGAGCAGCGGACCATATGAGACTTTCCGGTAGATGCGCCCTGGGGCGGCGGCAATGTAGCGGATTGGCGTCATCTCATGGAAGGCGCGGCTTGCCCGAGTTGCCAGCGTCAAAACGGACTTTTCCTTGTAGCGATCATTGCCGCGAAGGTCGGTCGAAGGCGACCAGTTGTTTAAAACCTCGTGGTCGTCCCATTGATAGAAGACCGGACAGACTGCATTCAGTTCCTTCACATGTTCGTCGAGCAGATTGTATTTCCACTGTCCGCGAAACTGATCGAGCGTTTGCGCGATGTCGCGCTTCTCCGCGGTGACAATCCTGTTCTTCCAGAGTCCGCCGTCACGCAACCGGATCTCGTCCGGCATTGGATTGTCGGCATAGATCGTATCGCCGGAATGGATCATGAAATCGGGGCGGTGATAGGCGATGGTCTGATAGGTACGCATACCCTCGTCGTCGATCCCCCATCCCTGCCCCGCCGTATCGCCTGACCATGCGAAGCGGATCGTCCGCCTGTTGGAAGGCGCGGTGCGGAACTGGCCGTGAATTCGTTCGGAGACGCTGTTGACGTCCTGCAGGTCGGCGGCCACAAACCTGTAGAAGATGTCATGGTCCGGCGGCAGATCCCGCAGCAGCAGCTTACCCGCAAGATCGGTCTCCGGTGTGACGTCGATCGGGGCCAACCTGACGGCATTCGCGAATTTGTCGCTCGTCGAATATTCGACGAAGAGCCGCGATGGCCGGTCGACACGCGTCCATATCATGCCCGACGTTGCGTCTACATCACCGGATTGAACGCCTGACGTGAAGATGGGGCGGCTCGAAGATCCTCGCGCGTAATATGGCATCACGAGGCTGGCTGCCGCAAAGCCGCCGACTGCGCCGATCGAGGAAAGGAAGCGGCGGCGCGTCGTGTCCGTCAGTTTCATGCCATGGCTCATTCGGCTTGCTTCGAGAGCGGGATCGAATCTCTCGCAACAAGCCTAGAGCGGCCGTCATGTCAGTCTCTTGAAGATGACATGACGGTTTTCCGAAACTTCGGCGACAATTTTGTTAAGGACCGCCTTACGCGTCGCTGCCCGAAAGCTCTTCGAATGTTGCAAGACCCTTCTTGACGAGCATTGCCTCGGGGCTCGGCAACTTGCCGCGGAATCCCTTATAGGCGTCTTCCGGATCGATCGAGCCGCCGCTGGAATAGATGTTGTCCTTGAGCTTTTGCGCCATCTCACTGTTGAAGGCGTCGCCGGTTTCCTCGAAAGCGGCGAAAGCATCTGCATCGAGCACTTCCGACCACATATAGGAATAGTAGCCTGCCGAATAACCGCCGGAGAAGATGTGCTGGAAGTGCGGCGAGGCATGGCGCATCACGAGCGACTTCGGCATCCCGAGTTCGGCGAGCACCTGATTTTGCACCGCCATCGGGTCTTCCACAGCGTCGCGCGTGTGAAACTCCATATCGACAATCGCCGAGGAGGTGAACTCGACCGTGTTGAACCCGGCATTGAAGGTGCGGGCCGCAAGCACCTTGTCGAGCAGCTCCTGCGGCATAGGTCCGCCGGTTTCGAAATGCACGGCATATTGCTTGAGAATTGCGGGAACTGTCAGCCAGTGCTCGTAAAGCTGAGATGGCAGTTCCACGAAGTCGCGCGAAACGGCCGTGCCCGACACAGTGGGATAGGTCACGTTCGAAAGCATGCCATGCAGCGCATGGCCGAATTCGTGGAAGAGTGTGCGCGCATCGTCCAGCGAAAGCAGTGCCGGCCTGCCCTCGGCCGGTTTTGCGAAGTTGCACACGTTGTAGATGATCGGCAGTTCGCCCTGATGCCCATTCTTCATTGGGAGTTTATGCTGGGATTGGAACGCGCTCATCCAGGCGCCGGAGCGCTTGGAACTGCGGGCAAAATAATCCCCCAGGAAAAGCGCAACCAGCTTGTCTTCGCTATCGCGAATTTCAAAGACGCGCACATCCGGGTGATAGGCGGCAATCCCCTTCTTCTCGACGGCACGAATGCCGAAGAGTCGGCCGGCGACATCAAAGCAGGCATCGATGATTTTTTCGAGCTGCAGATAGGGCTTCAGTTCGGCTTCGGAAAAATTGAACCTCTGCGCCCTGATCTTTTCGGCATAGTAGCGCCAATCCCAGGGCATGACCTCATGGTTCTTGCCGTCCTCGGCGATCAGCCTTGCGATATCCGCCTCTTCATCAAGCGCCCGTTTGACGGCTCTTGCCCAGACGGCGCGCAGCAGATGGTTTACCGCGGCTGGCGTCTTTGCCATCGTGTTGTCGAGCTTCAGTTCCGCAAAATTGCCATATCCGAGAAGCTTCGCGACTTCTCCGCGAAGGGTCAGCGTCTCGCGGATGATGCCGCGATTATCCGTCTCGCCCCCGTTCTCGCCGCGTGCGACCCATGCCTTGAAGGCCTGCTCGCGCAGATCGCGCCGTTCGGAAAAGGTCAGGAACGGTTCGATGATCGAGCGCGACAGAGTGACCGCAAACTTTCCCTCTTCGCCGCGCTCGCGCGCTGCCGACGCCATGGCGTCCTTCAGGAAATCCGGAAGGCCTGCGAGCTCGGGTCCTTCGCAGAGGATCAGCGACCAGTTCTTTTCGTCGGCCAGCACGTTCTGTCCGAACTGCGTGCTCAAGCCTGCAAGCTTTTCGTTGATTGCCGCAAGCTTCTCCTGCTCGGCCTTCGCCAGCTTGGCGCCGGATTTTACAAAGCTCTTCCAGTGACGCTCCAGCACACGTGTCTGCTCAAGTGTCAGTCCGAGACTTTCCCTATCCTCCCAGAGCGTATCGATACGTGCAAAAAGCGCAGCGTTCATTCCGATCTTGGAATAGTGGCGCGACATTTTTGGCGATATATCGCGCTCCAGTGCCTGGATTGTATCGTTCGTGTAGGCCCCCGCCCGGTTCCAGAACAGCGCCGAAACACGCGAAAGCTCGTCGCCTGCAATCTCCAGGGCGACGATCGTATTCTCGAATGTGGGCTCTTCCACGTTTCCGGCGATCGCGTCGATCTCCACTTCATGAGATGCGAGAGCGGCATCGAAGGCAGCGGCGAAATCACCGTCGTTCAGCGCCTCGAAGCGAGGCAGGCCATGAAGCCCGTTCCAGGTGACAAGCGCCGGATTGAACTCTTGTGTGGAAGGCATGCTGACGTCCTTTATGCAGAGGCTGGAAACGGCAATATAGGCAAGGCATCACCGCATTGGTATGCCGCTTGCGAGATTCGCTTTTGCTTGCCCTCGCAAGTTTTGACGGGCAAGAATTGATACATAAAAATTAACCAATCGTTAACGATTGACGCGACTCGCGCGCTGACGCTAGTTTCGAGCCACTCTTTCCGTAAGGGGACATGCGCCATGGAAATTTTTTCTGTGCGGTCTTCTCAGAGTTTGCTTTTTAAAAACAGCCAGAACAACGCAAAAAGTTCGAAGACCGAAGATATTGGAATCGACGCCGGAGCGGCAGCTTCAGCGATATTCAAGGTCGAAGACAATCGTGTCGAAGGGCCGGATTTCGCTGCCATGAGCCCGAGCGAGCTGCGTAGCCATGCGCGCCAAAGCTACGACAACGGCGGGATCGACCAGGACACGTTTGCGGCGATTTCCGAGCCGTTGCCGATGCATGCCATCGATGTGCAGGGCAATGTCATCGATCTGACCGGGATCACCGACGGCACGCTATTCAATTTCCGCGACTATTATGAAAACCAGCTGCAGATCGCCATGTCGATCGGCGATTCCGATAGCGTAAAGACGCTGAAATCGATCGTGAATTTCCTGAACGCGTAGGCGCCGTCAGGCCTTGCGCCATCCAAGCAGGCCGGGCGTTGCGTGCCAGAGAGCTTGGGCTGCAAATCCCATGAAGAGCACGCCGGAGCAGCGGACGATCAGCCGCTCATGCGCGCGGTAGAAACGCCGCACGGCGCCTGCGCCTATAATGGCGACAAGAATGAGATCGGCAGTCACGAAGCCTAGGAAGGATACGCTGAGAAGCAGCGGCAAAGCCTCGAAATCGAGCGCACCGGCCGAACCGGCAACCAGTGCCGTGAAGGTCGCCAGCGCCACCGGGTAGCCTTTCGGATTGGTCACGCCGAAAATCAGCCCGCGGCGAAAGGGCCGCTTCACCGTCACCAGGGCCTGCCCGTCGCCTTTCGGCTTGGCCGTTACCGCGCTCCAGCCGATCCAAGCGAGATAGAAACCGCAGAGCAATCCGAGCAGATCGAAGACGAAGGTGCCTATCGTTCTCGCGCCGACAATCGCAACCAGCGCCAGCGCCGACCAGAGAATATCACCGACAAGATGCCCCATCATGAAGAAGGCGCCAGCCTTTCGCCCCTGGCCGGCGCCGATGCCGAGAAGCTGAAGGAACGCAGGGCCTGGAATGAGCACATAAAAGAGAGCCGCCAGAAAGGCGCCGACGAGCAGGGATTGCGTCATGGCAAAAGCTCCGAAGGATCAAAGCCGCAGACTATGCTAACCCGGCAATCCGTCAAGCGTCGCAACACCCCAAAGAAGAGGCCCGCACGGCTTGGCCGTGCGGGCCTCTTTTCAAGCGTATTGTGACACGCTTAACGCTTGAGGTTGCGCTTGGCGAGTGTGCGCAGGCGCAGTGCGTTCAGCTTGATGAAGCCCGCCGCATCCTTCTGGTCGTAGGCACCCTGGTCGTCCTCGAAGGTGACCAGCTTGTCGGAATAAAGCGACTTCGGGCTCTCGCGACCAATGACCATGACATTGCCTTTGTAGAGCTTCAGCGTCACTTCGCCTTCGACATGCTCCTGGCTCTTGTCGATCAGCGCCTGCAGCATTTCCCGCTCCGGCGAGAACCAGAAGCCATAATAGATCAGCTCTGCGTAACGCGGCATCATCTCATCCTTGAGATGTGCTGCACCGCGGTCGAGCGTGATCGATTCGATCGCGCGATGCGCCGAAAGCAGGATCGTGCCGCCGGGCGTCTCATAGACGCCGCGCGACTTCATGCCGACGAAACGGTTTTCGACGAGGTCCAGACGGCCGATGCCGTTGTCACGGCCATAGCTGTTGAGCGTGGCGAGCAGTGTCGCCGGGCTCATGCGAACGCCGTTGATCGAAACTGCGTCGCCCTTCTCGAAACCGACCTTGATGACGGTTGCCTTGTCGGGCGCGGTTTCCGGAGAGATCGTGCGCATATGCACGTATTCCGGGGCTTCCTGCGCCGGATCCTCAAGAACCTTGCCCTCGGAGGACGAGTGCAGCAGGTTGGCGTCGACGGAGAACGGCGCTTCACCCTTCTTGTCCTTGGCAACCGGGATCTGGTGCTGTTCGGCAAATGCCAGCAGCTCGGTGCGGCTCTTGAACGCCCAGTCGCGCCACGGCGCGATGATCTTGATATCCGGGTTCAGCGCGTAGGCGGAAAGCTCGAAGCGGACCTGGTCGTTGCCCTTGCCGGTCGCGCCATGGGCGATCGCGTCGGCGCCGGTCTTGCGGGCGATATCGATCAGGTGCTTGGAAATCAGCGGTCGGGCGATCGACGTGCCAAGCAGATAGACGCCCTCATAGACAGCATTGGCGCGGAACATCGGGAAGACGAAGTCCTTTACGAACTCTTCGCGCACGTCCTCGACGTAGATTTCCTTGATGCCGAGCATCTCGGCCTTCTTGCGCGCCGGTTCGAGCTCTTCACCCTGCCCAAGGTCGGCCGTGAAAGTCACGACTTCGGCGCCGAGCTCGGTCTGCAGCCACTTCAGGATGATTGAGGTATCGAGACCGCCGGAATAGGCGAGCACGACTTTTTTCACGTCTTTCTTAGATGCCATGATGATGAGGTCCGTTGCATAATGGGCGGCAAAGCCCGGTGTCGCGGGCACTTTTAGCGAGATTGTCGCGTGACGCAAGGGCAAGGATTTTTGGGGCAGAGCAGGCTTGATGTTTGACAGCGCGAAACGCGCACCCATATCTGGCTGCGTCCGAATAATGATTGAGGAGGCCGGTCCCGTGACGAATATTCAGGAGATTCTCAAGAAGCCCAATGTTGCGGTGATCACCGGCGGCGCATCCGGCATCGGCCTTGCGGCGGCAAAGCGCTTTGCCAAGGCAGGTATGAGCGTCGTCATCGCCGACCTCGATGGCGACCGGCTGGCGACGGCTCGTGGCGAACTCGAAGCCATTGCCGGCCAGGAGCGTGTGATGGCAGTCGAGACGGACGTTTCCGACAAGTCTTCGCTGGAGGCGTTCGAACAAGCTGTCGTTCAGCGCTTCGGCCGCGTCCATGTGCTGATGAACAACGCCGGCATCGGTCCGGAAACCTCGATCTTCAGCGCTCAGGCAAACTGGGACAGCATCCTCGGGGTCAATCTCCTCGGCGTCATCAATGGCACGCGGGTCTTCGGAGCAAAGATGCTGGCACATGGCGAGCCCGGGCTCATCATCAACACCGGCTCCAAGCAGGGCATCACGACTCCTCCGGGCAATCCTGCCTACAATGTGTCGAAAGCAGGCGTGAAGGTTTTCACCGAAGCCCTCGAGCACGAACTGCGCAATACCGAAGGCTCGAAGATATCTGCCCACCTTCTGATCCCGGGCTTTGTCTTCACCGGCCTTACAAAGGGTGACCGCACCGAAAAGCCCGCGGCCGCCTGGACACCGGAACAGACCGTCGATTTCATGATCGAAAGCCTGGAGCGCGGCGATTTCTATATCCTCTGCCCGGACAACGACGTCGCCCGCCCCCTTGACGAGCGCCGCATGGCCTGGGCGATCGGCGACATCATCGAAAACCGCCCGCCGCTTTCGCGCTGGCACAAGGATTATGCCGGCAGGTTCAAGGCCTTCCTTGAAGAAAAGCGATAGGCGGATCATCAGGATTGATTGGTAATTTTCTGAAACTTGGATAAGAAAGACGAACTCTTATCAGCTTTCAGAGAGTGCCATGGATTTCCTGCCGAGCATTGCGACCCTTCTCGCCTTTTCCGCGGCCAGCCTGCTTCTTGCGGCCACGCCCGGACCGGACATGACGCTCTCGATCAGCCGCGCTCTGTCTCAGGGCAAGAAGCCGGCACTCTACGTCGTCTTGGGCACCAGCCTCGGCATCGTCGTTCATACGATGCTGGTTGCTTTCGGCATCTCGGCGCTGATCACCGCCTCGCCGACCGCCTTCCTGGTCCTCAAAACCGGAGGTGCTGCCTATCTTCTTTGGCTGGCTCTTCAAGCGATCCGTTTCGGTTCGAAGCTTTCCGTCGAGCAGGTCAGCGAAGCCAAGGGCACGCCGCTTTCCAATATTTCCGTCGGCTTTTGGGTCAATCTTCTGAACCCGAAAGTCATCATCTTCTTCATGACCTTCCTGCCGCAATTCGTAAGCGCGGGCGATCCGGCGGTCACGCACAAGCTGCTCTTCCTCGGCTTTTTCTTCATCCTCATCGGCATGCCGGTGAACGCCCTTGTGGTTCTCGCTTCCGACTGGCTTGCGGGCTGGCTGCAGAAGAACAGGAAGATCCTGCGCGGAATGGACTACACTTTCGCGGGGGTCTTCTCGATCTTCGCCGTAAAGATATTTCTCACGCAGGCACGCTGATCGCGCCCGCTCAGCCGATCAGCAGTGCATCATCGTCGAGCGTCTGTCCGCGCATCTTGCGGAACATCGCGATCAGGTCTTCGACTTGCAGATCCTTGCGACTGTCGCCGCTGACGTCCAGCACGATTTCGCCGCCATGCAGCATGACCGTGCGGTGTCCGTAGTCCAGCGCCTGGCGCATGGAATGGGTCACCATCAGCGTGGTCAGCTTGCGATCTGAGACGATCTTGTCCGTGAGGCTCATGACAAATTCCGCCATGCCTGGATCAAGTGCGGCCGTATGTTCGTCGAGCAGCAAGACCTCCGAGCCTGCCAGCGTCGCCATGACCAGGGAAACCGCCTGCCGCTGGCCGCCGGAAAGCAGATCCATGCGATCAGCCATACGATTTTCGAGACCGAGGTTCAGTTCGCTGATCCGGTCGCGGAAAAGATCGCGGCGCTTGGAGCCGAGGGCCGCCACCAATCCGCGCCGCTCGCCGCGCCGAGCGGCAAGAGCAAGATTCTCCTCTATCGACAAGGAGCCGCAGCTTCCCGTCAGCGGATCCTGGAAGACGCGTGCGACAAGCCCCGCCCGCGCAGCCGTCTGCTTGCGCGTCACGTCGATATCGCCGATCAGCACCTTCCCCTCGCTTGCCAGAACGTCGCCGGCGAGAACGCCGAGCAGCGTCGATTTGCCCGCACCGTTGGAGCCGATGACGGTCACGAAGGAGCCCTGCTCGATGGCCAGGCTGACGCCGTTTAGCGCCCGCTTCTCCAGCGGCGTGCCCTTCCCGAAAACGACCTTGATATCCTTAATGCTGATCATGATGGGGCTCCTCCGCGGCGAAGTCGGGGAAGAATGAGCGCGATGGTCACGAGAACCGCCGTCACGAAATTGAGGTCCGAGGCCTGGAGACCGATCATGTCGGTGGAAAGCGCCAGTTGAATGGCTATGCGGTAGATGATCGAGCCGAAGACACAGCCGATGAGCGCAATCAACAACCCGCGGCGGCCCAGCAGCGTTTCACCGATGATCACGGCGGCAAGGCCGACCACGATGGTACCGACGCCGGACGTCACATCGGCAAAACCGTTCGTCTGCGCAAAGAGCGCGCCGCCGAGCGCGACGAGAGCATTCGACATCGCCATGCCAAGGTAGATCTGTCTGCTGGTGTCGACGCCCTGCGCCCGCGCCATCCGCGCATTTGCACCCGTTGCCCGCATCGCAAGCCCGGCATCGCTTTCGAGGAACCGCCAGACCACGATCAACGCGATGACGACGAGAACGCCGACAAAGAGCGGCCGGACGTAGAAGTCGCGAAGGCCATGACCGAAGAACGGACTGATCATCGTATCGGCATTGATCAACGCGACATTGGGTTTGCCCATGACGCGCAGATTGACCGAGAAGAGCGCAATCATGGTGAGGATCGAGGCAAGCAGGTTGAGAATCCGAAAGCGCACATTGAGGAGCGCCGTCACGACGCCGGCTGCAGCACCGGCGATCATCGCAACCAGCGCTGCCAGCCAAGGATTGACGCCGGCAATGATCAGAACCGCTGTCACCGCCGCGCCGAGGGGAAAGGAGCCATCCACCGTCAAATCGGGGAAATCGAGGACGCGGAAGGCGAGATAAACGCCAAGAGCAACGAAGGCGTAGACAAGCCCAAGCTCCACGGCACCCCAAAATGCGATCTCACTCAAGGCGGTCGACCCTCTTTTCTTCGTTTTGCCCGTCCATCGTAAGGGCATGAATATCATCAGCCGCTCCCGTTTAGAAACAGGAGCGGCCGAGCGCAATATCGATAATGGCGAAAGCTGGTGGTTATTCGATGACGCGATTGGCGCGTTTGAGAACGCTTTCCGGTAGCTTAACGCCCATCTTCTGAGCCGCGGCGCTGTTGATGATGAGATCGCTGCCGGCGGCAACCTTAACCGGAATATCACCCGGATTTTCGCCCTTCAGGACACGAACCACGACATCGCCGGTCTGCTTGCCAACGTCGTAATAGTTGAAACCGAGCGCTGCGATCGAGCCGCGTGAGACGGAATCCGTATCCGCCGTAAAGAGCGGCAGCTTGCTTTCTTCGGCAACGGCTACGGCACCCTCCAACGCCGAGATGATCGTGTTGTCGGTCGGGACGTAGATCGCATCGGCACGGCCGACCAGCGCGCGCGCAGCACCCTGGACTTCCGCAGACTTCGTCGCTGCGGACTCAACAACGCCCATACCGGCCTTCTCCGCCTCAGCCTTCAGGGCCGCAAGCAACGAGACGGAATTGGCTTCCCCGGAATTGTAAAGGTAACCGATCGTCTTGGCGGCAGGCAGGATCTCCTTGATCAGCGCAACATGTTCGGCAACCGGCGACATATCGGAAAGGCCGGTGACGTTGCCGCCGGGCTTGTCCATATCCTTGACGAGCTGGGCGCCGAGCGGATCGGAAACGGCAGTGAAGACCACTGGAATGTCGCGGGTCGCGGAAACCACAGCCTGCGCCGACGGCGTGGAGATCGGCACGATGACGTTCGGATCCTCGCCTGCGAACTGGCGGGCGATCTGCGCTGCGGTGGCAGGATTTCCCTGTGCGGATTCAAAGAGGAACGTGAGATTCTCACCTTCCTTATAGCCTGCCGCGGCAAGCGTATCCTGGACGCCCTTGCGCACGGCATCGAGCGCCGGGTGCTCGACGATGGCCGTCACAGCGACCGTGACGCCGTCAGCCTTGGCAGGCAAGGTAAGGGCAAGAACCGCCGCGACGGCGAGCGAGATCAAACGCATGAGAGTCCTCCATCGATAATGAGGGGGTTCTAGGAAAACCCCGCGCCGCAATCAATCGCAAAGAACTGCTGCAAGGATCAAACTTGCTGATCAGTCGTCCACGCCGTGATTGGCGATCATCATCGCCTCGAATGCCAGGCGTTCGGTCTTGCGCATGCGCTCGGATTCCGATTTCAGCTGGCCGCAAGCGGCGAGAATGTCGCGGCCGCGCGGCGTACGGATTGGCGAGGCGTAACCTGCCGAATTGATGAAATCGGCAAACTTCTCGATCTGCGCCCAGTCAGAGCACTGGTAGTTCGTGCCCGGCCAGGGATTGAACGGGATCAGGTTGATCTTGGCAGGCACGCCTTTCAGGAGCTGGATCAGCCCCTTGGCATCTTCCAAACTGTCGTTGACGTCCTTCAGCATTACATATTCGAAGGTGATGCGGCGTGCATTCGAAAGCCCTGGATAGGCCCGGCAGGCCTCGATCAGCTCCTTCAGCGGATACTTCTTGTTGATCGGTACGAGAATGTCGCGCAGGTCGTCGCGCACGGCATGCAGCGAGATCGCCAGCATGACGCCGATCTCGTCTCCAGTGCGGAAAATCTCGGGCACGACGCCGGAGGTGGAAAGCGTGACGCGGCGCTTCGACAGCGAAAGCCCGTCGCCATCCGTGGCGATCAGCAGTGCCTGCTTGACCGCATCGAAATTGTAGAGCGGCTCGCCCATTCCCATCATGACGATGTTGCTGACCTTGCGGCCTTCCGACGGTACCATGGCGCCGACGGGAATATCGCGGTCCGGGAAATCGCCAAGCCGGTCGCGGGCAAGCAGGAGCTGCGAGAGGATTTCTTCCGCTGTCAGGTTACGCACCAGCCGCTGCGTACCGGTATGGCAGAAGGAACAGGTCAGGGAACAGCCGACCTGGCTGGAGATGCAGAGCGTGCCACGACCTTCTTCCGGGATATAGACGGTTTCAACTTCGACGGGACGGCCGGCGCCGCGCGGCGGAAAGCGCAGCAGCCACTTGCGGGTGCCGTCATTGGAAACCTGCTCTTCGACAATCTCCGGGCGCGCAATGGTGAAATGCTGCTTCAGCATCTCTCGCATGTCCTTGGCGATATTCACCATCTGGTCGAAATCGGAGATGCCGCGCACATAAATCCAGTTCCAGAGCTGGCTGACGCGCATCTTCACCTGTTTGTCGGCAACGCCCCTCTCGCGAAGAGCATTACCCATTTCCTCGCGGCTCAAGCCTATCAGCGAGGGCTTCGGCGAAAGCTCTGTGCGCGGCTGCCCGGCAGGCTTGGTGATGGTCACGGCATCCATGACGGACATGGTCTCTTATCCCGAAATCAAACTGCGCTCATCCCGGTAAGCCGGAAGACTTGGCGGGCGGCATCGGCAGTTGGCAGAAAATTGAATGACGGAGCAGCAGCATATGCCGCGATCTTTCCGCAGTTGCGCGCGGCTTTATCATCATTTTCGCCGCGCGTCACTATAGATGGAAACGCCAAAGGCCGGCGCAAGGCCGGCCCTTGAACTTCAAGACAGAGCAAGGTGGCTTACTTGCAGGCTTCGATCTGCTTCAGCGAAGCGGAGATACCGGAGAGCGAGTAGCTGTAGGATGTGGCAGTGCCTCGGCGAGACGTCGCATTGACCGTCATCGACTTGCCGCCCTTCATGGCTGCCACAAGCGCAGGTTCCTGCGCCGCGTTCTCGACCCAGCCGGCTTTATCCTTGGTGAACATGACGAAGGTCTTGTTGTCGATGACGACTTCGATCTTCGAACCGTCCTTGACCGTGTAGCCCATCATCGCTTGCGGCTCATAGGAGATGTTCTGGCCAGGACGCTGCGAGACGATGAAGAAGTTGTCGCCGTGGTCAATGCCAGCCGGCTTCTTTTCGGTCGGCACGGACAGCACATAGCAAACATTGCCGGTGCCCTGCTTATAGGAATAGGCGCCCCAGGCCTGGAATTGCTGGATGCGTGTCGGCGCAGCAGCAGTCTGCTGTGCTCCTGCAGCTCCGGCCGTGATGAGAACGAGTGCGAGAGCGGATACGATACTTTTTACAAACATGGATTTCCTGCCGGTTCTTGCGATTCAGCGCCCTGTCGGAGCGAGCGGCGTCTTCGTCACGATCTGCTTTATTTTGACTTAATTCAGGTTACCAAAGCGTCAACGGAGCCTGCGAATTGTCTCCACGTGTGTCATTCCGGCCTGAGCCTGAGTGTTAACCTATGACGCGATTGCGCTCCGCGACGATATTCTGCCCTGATGGCGTGATGCCATCCCTTCGAGGAGATTTAAGACATAAAGATTCAGGCAAGAGTTTGACCTTCCAAAATTCCGTTGCAGGGTCATTAAGACACTGGAAATCCGTCAAAGAATTGCCTGCGCAAACGTGCTGGAAGCCGAAATGGCCTAGATCGTTTTCATGCCTTCCGGCTGATCGGCAAGCGCGCGATCCGCCGCCTCGTAGTGCTTCGCTTTCATATGGCTGCTGACCATTGCGAAAGCCGCGGAGAGCACCGCAATATCGTCCGAGAAGCCGATCAGCATAAAGAGGTCCGGGACCAGGTCGAAAGGCAGGATGAAATAGGCGAGAGCCGCAAGCAGGATGCCGCGCACGCGCGTCGGCGTTTCCGGATCGAGCGCGCAATAGAAGCCTGCGACAAGATCCCGTGAAAACGGAATCTGCCGCACTGCCCGCTTGAAGGTCGGCCAGAACTTTTTCCGCACAGCCTTCTCCCGCCGGCTCTGGGTATCTTCGTCCCCGGGCAGCAGGATTTCACCGAATTTGACCTCGTCCATTCCCGTTTTCCCTTTGGTGCATGCGAAGATATGGTGATGGCTTTAACAGATTCAATCAATCTGCCCGGCGGCCTTGTCCATCGCCTTGGCAAGCTTGAAGTCGAGTTCGGTCAATCCACCTGCATCATGCGTGTTCAGCTTCACCTCGACCCTGCAATAGACATTGAACCATTCCGGATGGTGGTTGAGCTTTTCTGCCGCAAGCGCCGCCTTCGTCATGAAGCCGAAGGCTTCGACGAAGCTTGCGAATTTGAAGGTTTTCGAGATCGATGCCCAACCATCATCCAACGACCAACCCGCCAATCCGGCAAGCTGGCTGTCGATCGCGCTCCGTTCCAGTTTCTCCTGTTTCATGTCATCGTGCTCCATCTCTTCAGTCAGGTCTCTTCATGAAACGCGTCAGCATTCTCTTTGTTTGCATGGGCAATATCTGCCGCTCTCCGCTCGCCGAAGGCGTTTTCGCTCATATTGCAAGGGAGAGCGGTCTTGCCGATCGGTTCAAGATTGACTCAGCAGGTACCGGCGGCTGGCATCAAGGCAAACAGCCCGATAGGCGCTCGATCGCAATCGCACGCGCCCACGGCATTGACATTACAGGGCAACGTGCACGCCGTGTCCGCCTTGAGGATTTCGAAGAGTTCGATCTTGTCCTCGCAATGGACCGCGCCAATATTGCCGAACTTCGCGCGATGGCGCCGGGCGCAGGCAACATAATGCTTTTCGGCGATACCGCGCTTCAGACTGGCGAAGATATTCCGGACCCCTACTTTGGTGGCCCAGAAGGCTTCGAATTGATCTATACGAGGCTTTTGACCGGCTGCATCGCATTGGTGGACAAGTTCGGCGCCGACCAAGCCTCGCTCAGCGGGAACACTTCTTCCGTCAGATAGGGCCCGCCGCCGACCGATTCGCGCGAAGAAAGCAGCACGAAGCGTGGAACGGTGAAGGATGACGTCTGGAAGTTGCCTCGGCTGGAAAGGTAGTGGACGACGTCATCGACGCGCGAGGACTTCATCCGCGCCAGCGTCACATGCGGGGTAAATTTTCGGGGATCCGGCGGCAGGCCGATCCGCTGGCAGATGCGCTCGATTTCAGCCTGTAGCGCATACATTTCCGGCGAGGGCGAAACGCCTGCCCAGACGGAATGCGGTTTCTTCGAGCCGAAAGA
This sequence comes from Rhizobium sp. CC1099, assembly GCF_029714385.1. Classification (NCBI taxonomy): domain Bacteria; kingdom Pseudomonadati; phylum Pseudomonadota; class Alphaproteobacteria; order Hyphomicrobiales; family Rhizobiaceae; genus Rhizobium; species Rhizobium sp. CC1099. Next base: position 3,637,474 of record NZ_CP121641.1, read on the forward strand.
GCCGATGCCGTCAAGGCGGATCTGAAATTCGGGCCGATCGATCCGGTCCAGGCGCTCAACGATCTCGTCAGCAGTGCGTCCATCGACATCGCCGATGAAGCGCAGCGTGATGTGGTAGTTCTCCACATCGATCCATCTTGCACCGGGAAGACCACCGCGCAGCAATGAAAGGCTCATCGCCGCATTGCGCGGAATTTCGAGGGCGGTAAACAGTCTCGGCATGACGAGCACTCCCCGAATCTTTTGCAGGTGCTCACACGGAATCACGCATTCGACACCCGCGCAAGCCCCTATTTCTTCACAGTAGAAATCGTCCCGATGAATTCCGTGACAGCCGGTTCCATCTTCTGAACCATGACATCAATGCCCTTTGCGTTCGGATGCATTCCATCGTCCAGCTTCAGACTGGTGTCCATCACGACCCCGTCAAGGAAAAAAGGGTAAAGCGGAACCTGATGTTTTTCCGCGAGTTTTTGGTAGATTGGATTGAAACGCGCAGCATAGTCCCCACCCATGTTCGGCGGCGCCATCATGCCCACGAGCAGCACGGCGATGCCGCGATCCTTTAGCCGGGCAATCATCGCGTCCAAGTTCTTTTCGCTCTCTTCCGGGGCAATACCGCGCAACGCGTCGTTGGCGCCAAGCTCCAAGATGACGCCGTTGGTGCCATCGGGGACCGACCAATCGATTCGCGCCAGCCCACCGGTCGTCGTGTCCCCGGAAACGCCGGCATTGGCGATCGAAACATCGACGCCTTGGGCCTTCAAGGCCGCTTGCAGCTTCTCCGGAAAGCCGTCGCCGGGCGGCAATTGGTAGCCTGCCATCAGGCTGTCGCCGAAGCCGACAAGGTTGATCGTCGCAGCATTGGCACTCGTCCCGAAAATCAACGAAGCGGCAATGACAGCGATGTGAAGCGCGGCAACTTTAAATCTCATGCTGCTTTCCCTAGATTGGCAAGGTCTTTGCAATTCATATAGGGCGATTTTCTGTTGGCAAAAACCATCATCGAGCTCAAGCAGGCAGATTTGACACTGGGCAACGCGGCAGCCTCCGTTCATGTCTTGAAGGGCATCGACCTTTCGGTCGCCGCCGGCGAGTCGGTCGGCATCGTCGGTCCGTCCGGCTCGGGAAAGTCCACGCTGCTGATGGTCCTCGCCGGCCTTGAGAGGCTCGATAGCGGCGAGATCAATATAAACGACACGCCGTTGCACGCCCTCAGCGAAGATCAGGTCGCCGATTTCCGTGGCCGCAATATCGGCATCGTTTTCCAGTCGTTCCATCTGATCGCCAATATGACGGCACTTGAAAACGTCGCAGTCCCGCTTGAACTCGCAAACGTGCCGAACCCCTTCGACATCGCCCGTCGTGAGTTGAAATCGGTCGGGCTCGGCGAGCGGCTGAGCCACTACCCGGGCCAGCTTTCGGGCGGCGAACAGCAGCGCGTCGCCATCGCGCGCGCTCTTGCGCCTTCGCCAGCCCTCCTCATCGCCGACGAACCGACCGGTAATCTCGACACCGATACCGGCCGCCAGATCGCCGATCTGCTCTTTTCCAAGCAGGCCGAACGCGGCATGACACTGCTGCTCGTCACGCATGACGTCTCGCTTGCCAATCGCTGCTCGCGGCAGATCAAAGTCCGTTCCGGCAAGATCGAAGGCGATAGCGCGGCGCGCCATTCCGAAGCGGCCATCGCATGAAGCTTGTCGCCCCGCGCACCGCGCTTGCCTTCCGCCTTGCCCTTCGCGAACTCCGCGGCGGTTTCCGGGGCTTTTACATCTTCCTTGCCTGTATCGCACTCGGCACCGGTGCGATCGCCGCCGTCAATTCCATCTCGCAGTCGATCACCGACTCGATCGCCTCCCAGGGCCAGGAACTGCTCGCCGGTGACGTCCGCTTCGAGCTGAACAACCGTGAAGCAACCCAGCCGGAGATGAATTTCCTGCGGGGCCTCGGCCAGGTTTCCATCTCAACCGGTCTTCGTTCCATGGCACGAAAGCCAGACGGGTCGGATCAAGCGCTCGTCGAGGTCAAGTCGGTGGATGATACCTATCCGCTCTATGGCAAATTCACGGCCGAACCGGATTACCCCCTTTCGGCTCTGCTTTCCGATCAGAACGGAACCTATGGCGCCGTTGCGGCACCTCTCCTGCTGGAGCGGCTCGGTCTTGCAGTCGGCGACGAGATACTGCTCGGCAATGCCACCCTCAGCATCACAGGTCAGGTGAAGACCGAGCCGGACGCGCTTTCAGAAGGTTTCGGATTTGCGCCACGGCTGGTGGTCAGCCGCCAGGCCCTGGTTGCTTCCGGACTCATCCAGACCGGCAGCCTTGTCGAGCATGTCTACAAGATTAAGCTCGATGCCCCCTCCGAGCGCGGGAGCGTGCGCGACCGCGCCACCAGGGAGTTCCCATCGGCGGGCTGGTCGATCCGAACCAGCGACCGCGCGGCCCCGTCTCTCACCGAAAATATTACCCGCTTCTCGCAATTCCTGACGCTCGTCGGCCTGACCGCACTCATCGTCGGCGGTGTCGGCGTCGCCAACGCCGTGCGCGCCTTTCTGGATGCGAAGCGCACGACGATCGCGACATTCAAATGCCTGGGGGCACCTGCTGGCGTCGTCGTCCTCGTTTATCTCTTCCAGATTGCGATCATCGCATTCGCCGGCATCCTGTTCGGCCTCGTCATCGGCGCCTTGTCGCCGATGCTTGCCGCGCAATTCCTGGCACAATTCCTGCCGGTTTCCACCGAACCGACGCTCTATCCGGACGCGCTGCTGCTCGCCGCACTCTTCGGCATCCTGACGACGCTCGCCTTCGCTATCATGCCGCTCGGCCATGCCCGGGAAGTGCCTGCAACTGCGCTCTTCCGCGAACAGGGTTTCGAGGCACGCCGCCTGCCCTCGTTGCCTTACATTTTGCTGGCCGCGCTCTTCATGGCTGGGCTTGCCGGTCTTGCGATCGTTACCGCCTACGACCGATACATCGCCGTCATCTTCGTCGGCGCGATTGTCTTTGCCTTCGTCATCTTGCGCGCCGTTGCAGCACTGATCGCCTGGCTCGCCAAGCGCAGCCCGCGTGTCAATTCACCAGCGCTCAGGCTTGCCATCGGCAACATCCATCGCCCCGGCGCACTGACGCCGTCCGTCGTCCTCTCGCTCGGCCTCGGCCTCGCGCTATTGGTCACCTTGACGCTCATCGACGGCAACCTGCGCCGGCAATTGACCGGCCGCATGGCAAACGGCGCACCGAATTTCTTCTTCGTCGACATTCAGAGCGCCGAGGTCGAAAACTTCCGAAGCCTGATCAGCCGGCAGGCGCCGGAAGGCAAGCTCGTGGAAGTGCCGATGCTGCGGGGCCGCATTCTGGCGCTGAACGGCAAGGACGTAACCAAGATCCAGGTGCCGCCCGGCGGCCAATGGGTGCTGCGCGGCGACCGCGGCATCACCTATTCCCAGACGATACCGGAAAACGCCTCGCTGACAGAGGGAAGCTGGTGGCCGCAGGACTACAGCGGCGAACCGCTTGTCTCCTTCTCCTCGGAAGAAGCCAGGGAACTCGGCCTCAAAATCGGCGATACCGTCACCGTAAATGTGCTCGGCCGTAACCTGACGGCCAGGATCGCAAACCTGCGGAAAGTCGAGTGGGAATCGCTATCGATCAATTTCGTCATGGTCTTCTCGCCGAATACCTTCCGCGGCGCTCCGCATGCTTGGCTGGCAACGCTTACCGATCCCTCGGCGACACCGGCGATAGAAGCGGCTATCCTGAAATCCGTGACCAATACGTACCCGACGATCACCAGCGTGCGCGTCAAGGACGCAATCGATATTGTCAACACGCTGGTCGCGCAGCTCGCAACCGCGATCCGCGCCGCGGCCTCCGTTGCGCTCATCTCCTCCGTTCTGGTGCTTGCCGGCGCGCTTGCCGCCGGCAACCGGGCCCGAACACACGACGCCGTCGTCCTGAAGACGCTTGGCGCGACGCGGGCAATGCTCATCCGCGCCTTCAGCTACGAATATCTGATCCTGGGGGTTGCAACAGCGGTCTTTGCATTGATCGCCGGTGGCGCTGCGGCCTGGTTCATCGTCAGCCGCATCATGCGGATGCCTTCGACCTTCCTGCCGGATGTCGCCGGCCTCACGCTGGTCACCGCGCTGGTCCTGACAGTCGGCATCGGGCTCATCGGCACCTGGCGCATTCTTGGCCAGAAGGCAGCACCCGTTTTGCGCGAACTATGAATCTGCGGCTGATAAAATCACTTCACCTTACGGCGATTTAACCCGATCGCGGGTTGCAAGGGCCTTGTTTGCAAAAGGCGAAAGGCTCATATTACCGGTAGGCATGCTGGAGCTCCGCAGCGGCGCCCGGGTCGTATAGCCCGACACCGTATACCCATCGGAGCTTTTAAGAGGAAACTATGGCTGACCTTCGTAACTACCAAAGCCGCGCACAAACTGGCGAGATGATCGATCAGGGCCTGCGCTCCTATATGCTCAAGGTCTACAACCTGATGGCGCTGGGTCTGGCGATCACGGGTGTAGCGGCATTTCTGTCATTCCAGCTCGCTTTTGCCGATGGTCAATTGACCGCCTTCGGCCAGGCGATCTATGTGAGCCCGCTGAAGTGGGTCGTGATCTTCGCTCCGCTGGCTCTGGTGTTTTTCTTAAGCTTCCGGATCGGCCGCATGAGCGTTTCCGCAGCGCAGACGACCTTCTGGGTCTATGCCGCGCTGGTCGGATTGTCGCTCTCGTCGCTGCTGCTGATCTACACGGGCGAGAGCGTCGTTCAGACGTTCTTCATCACGGCAGCCTCCTTCGGCGCACTGTCGCTCTACGGCTACTCGACAAAGCGTGACCTGTCGGCGATGGGCTCGTTCTTGATCATGGGCCTCTTCGGCCTGATCATCGCTTCGCTCGTCAACATTTTCCTGGCCTCCTCTGCGATGCAGTTCGCGATCTCAGTGATCGGCGTCCTGATCTTCGCAGGCCTTACTGCCTACGATACGCAGCGAATCAAGGAAATGTACTTCGAAGCCGATGACGTTGCCGTCGCCGGCCGGAAGGCGATCATAGGGGCGCTGACGCTCTATCTCGACTTCATCAACCTCTTCATGTTCCTGTTGCAGTTCCTTGGCAACCGCAGGTAAGTGGACAGCATCACTGAAAAGGCGGCTCCGGCCGCCTTTTTTATTGCACGTCGAGCGATGGAGTGTTTTCTAAAGGCATTCATCAATGACCGGCCGATCCAATGCCTTTCTTTCTTCGTGACGCCACTCCTTCCGACCTTCCCGCAATCTCGGAAATCTATCGCGAATCAGTCCTCAACGGCGTCGCGAGCTACGAGATCATCCCGCCTTCGGAATCCGAAATGGCCTCTCGCTTCTCTGCAAATACCAGTCTTGGGTATCCCTATATCGCGGCGGTTGATGAGAATGGAGCCTTGCTCGGCTATGCTTATACTTCCGCCTTCCGCACCCGGCCTGCCTATCGCTGGACTGTGGAGGATTCAATCTATCTCGCGCCTACAGCGCGCGGCCTTGGCATTGGCCGGGCACTGCTAACAGCGCTGATTTCACGCTGCACGGAACTCGGCTTCCGCCAGATGGTAGCCATCATCGGCGGCGCCCATCCGGCTTCGATCGCGCTTCACGGCGCATTGGGTTTCGAAGAGACCGGCCTGCTGAAGGGTACCGGCTACAAACACGGCCGCTGGCTCGACACGATGATCATGCAGCGGCCGCTCGGCGATGGCAAAGACAGCGATCCTAACCCGTCGGTCTATCCCGGCACGCTGTTTGACGGCTGACGCCGTTACGTCTCGACGAGTTTGAGAACCTTGTTGAAGACCTTCAACACCTGCTGCAGGTCATGGCCGCGCTTGAGGATCATGCCGTTTGCATTGATCACGCAATAAGCGCCCTGCTTGGCGGCGAGCCTCGGATCTTTCTCGATGCGGAAAAGCGGCATCTCGCCTGAACGTTTGAACACGGCGAAGACCGCCTTCTCCTTCAGATGGTCGATCGCGTAATCTTTCCACTCGCCTTCGCCAACCATCCTTCCGTAGATCCACAAAATCGCATCCAACTCGCGACGATGAAAGGTCACCGGCGGCGGGTCCTTGCTTTGCTTGTACTCTTTTAAATCGACGACGACCGAGGAACTACTACTGGCGGAACGGGCGTCGCCATGCCGCAAATCCGGCTGATCTGTCATCAGTCTCCCAAGCCTCCACTTATGACAGGAGAACGACAGTTTGCCCGAGCCACATCAAATTGCAAGTGCAGCTACCATCACATTAAACATATGCTATGCAATCTCCCAAGCGCCGCATTTCAGTCAAAACAGCGCCTCATTTCCGGAGGAAATTCGCTCACTGATTTGGCGCCAGCGCGCCAAAGGGCCCGGCTGAGCGTATCGACCTTAACCCCAGCCCCGAATACGATCAGCCGGGCCGCCTCGTTCCATCCGCCTCGAAGCGGTAAACCGATCAGATATTCTTGCCTGCCATGACGATAGTTGCGCCGACGATCGCAGCCGGATCGCCGTCCGTTGTCGTCGCCTGAAGCAGGATGGCGCAACCCTCCAGTCCTGGCTTCTGCAGAACGCTTGCGGGCAGCGTCAGGCTTGCCGCCTTGCCATCCCACATGCCGACTGTTTCGACATCGCTGACGCTGTTGAGATAGGAAATCTTCTTGCCGCTGTTTTCGCCCTTTTCGACGTCGATCGTCTTTTCCTTGTCGAAATAGACGAGCACGACATTGGCCTTACCTTCGCCGGCGCCGATCTTGATCTCGAGCTCGTCGCCGCGCAGCTGCGCGTCCACGGGCACGGTCAAGCCTTTGCCTTCCGTCGAAAATGTATCGATCTTGCCATAGATGGCGGAAAGGTCCGAGCCAGTCAGGTGATCGCGGCCGTTCACCACGACCTGCGGTGTGTAGACGTTGCTGCGGCCCATCATCCGAGCATAACCATATTGGCGCTCGGTGTTTTCCTTCGAACTGAGCGTGTCCGTCCACCCAAGATAATTCCAGTAGTCCACATGATAGGCGAGTGCGATGACATCGCCCTGGCCAACCAGCTTCCGGAAGGCTGCATCGGCGGGAGGACAGGACGAGCATCCCTGCGAGGTGAAAAGTTCAACGACGCCTTTCAGTTTGCCATCTTCGGCATGAAGCGGCGCTGTAAGCACCATACCGGCGACCAGCGAAATCAAAAAACGCGGCGACATTCCAACCTCTTTTCCAGAGACGCGCAGCAGACCGAATACCGCAGGCCCTGACTTACGCCCGTAGAGATAATCCTTCCGACTGCAAACGGGAAGTCACGAAGGGGTGAGACGCCGCCCGTCGGCATCGCTGCTAGAACACATCGGCGTGAGATGGAAACCCGCAAAGAAAAACCGCCGGAGATTGCTCTCCGGCGGCCATTATGTGCCCTGTTTCTTAACAATCAGGCAGCGAGATCGCGCAGAACCGTCTGCAGGATGCCGCCGTTGTTGAGGTAGATCACTTCGTCGAGCGTATCGACGCGCGACAGGAGGGGAACCTCCTTCACCGTGCCGTCGCTGTAGGTGATCTTGGCGATCTTCTTCTCGCGCGGCTTGATGTTTTCCAGGTCCTCGATGGTAACGGTCTCATCACCCTTGAGGCCAAGGCTCTGCCAGGTCGTGCCGTCTTCGAAGACGAAGGGGATGACACCCATTCCGACCAGGTTCGAGCGGTGGATACGCTCGAAGGACTGCGCGATAACGGCCTTGACGCCGAGCAGGTTGGTGCCTTTCGCCGCCCAGTCGCGCGACGAACCGTTGCCGTATTCGACACCGGCGAAAATGACGAGCGGAACGCCCTCTGCCTTGTACTTCATGGCGGCGTCGTAGATCGATTCCTCTTCCTTCGACGGATAGTGGATCGTGTAGCCGCCTTCCTTGCCGTTCGGGCCGAGCATGTGGTTGCGGATGCGGATGTTGGCGAAGGTGCCGCGCATCATCACTTCATGGTTACCGCGGCGCGTGCCGTACTGGTTGAAGTCCGCGACCCCGACATTGTGCTCGAGCAGATAAGAACCGGCCGGCGACGCAGCCTTGATCGAACCGGCCGGAGAAATGTGGTCGGTGGTGATCTTGTCGCCGAACAGGCCTAGGACGCGGGCACCCTTGATGTCCGAGGTGCCGCTGCCCTTCTTGCCCATGCCAACGAAGTAAGGCGGGTTCTGGACGTAGGTCGAGTCGTCGTCCCAGGCGTAGGTCTGCCCCGGAGGAACCTGGACAGCCTGCCAGTTTTCATCACCCTTGAAGACATCCGCATACTTCGTTTCGTAAAGTTCGCGGGTGACGTACTTGAGGATGAACTCCTGAACTTCCTTCGAGGTCGGCCAGATGTCCTTGAGATAGACCGGCTTGCCGTTCTGGTCTTCGCCGATCGGCTCCTTGGTCAGGTCCTTCTGGACCGTGCCGGCGAGCGCGTAGGCAACGACGAGCGGCGGGGATGCCAGATAGTTCGCCTGGACATCCGGCGAGATACGGCCTTCGAAGTTGCGGTTGCCCGAAAGCACGCCCGAAACGATGAGGCCCTTGTCGTTGATCGTCTTCGAGACCGGCGCCGGCAGCGGGCCGGAATTGCCGATGCAGGTCGTGCAGCCGAAGCCGACGAGGTTGAAGCCGAGCTTGTCCAGGTCGGCCTGCAGGCCGGACTTGGCAAGATATTCGCCGACGACCTGCGATCCAGGCGCCAGCGAAGTCTTGACCCAGGGCTTGGTCTTCAGGCCCTTGGCAACGGCGTTGCGGGCGAGCAGGCCGGCAGCAATCAGAACCGACGGGTTGGAGGTATTGGTGCAGGATGTGATGGCGGCAATGGCAACGTCGCCATGGCCGAGATCGAAGTCCGTACCTTCGACCGCATAACGGTTCGAAAGCTGGCCGGGCTTCTTGTAGTCGGCGTCCATCGACGTGGCGAAACCGGACGCGATGTCTTCGAGCGCGATGCGGCCCTCAGGACGCTTCGGACCTGCCATCGACGGCACGACGTCGCCGAGGTCGAGCTCCAGCGTGTCGGTGAAGACGAGGTCGGAACCATCGCCTTCGCGCCACATGCCTTGCGCCTTCGAATAGGCTTCAACGAGCGCGATCCGGTCATGCGTGCGGCCGGACATGGTGAGGTAGTTGACGGTTTCGCCGTCGACGGGGAAGAAGCCACAGGTCGCGCCGTATTCCGGACCCATGTTGCCGATCGTCGCGCGATCGGCGAGCGGCATGTTGTCCATGCCGGGGCCGAAGAACTCGACGAACTTCGAAACGACGCCCTTCTTGCGCAGCATCTGCACGACGGTCAGAACGAGGTCCGTCGCCGTGACGCCTTCCTTGAGCTTGCCGGTGAGCTTGAAGCCGATGACTTCCGGCAGGAGCATCGACACCGGCTGGCCGAGCATGGCGGCTTCTGCTTCGATACCGCCGACGCCCCAGCCCAGAACGCCGAGGCCGTTGATCATCGTCGTGTGCGAGTCGGTACCGACGCAGGTGTCCGGATAGGCGATCGTCTCACCGTCCTCATCCTTCGTCCACACGGTCTGGCCGAGATATTCGAGATTGACCTGGTGACAGATGCCGGTGCCGGGAGGAACGACGCGGAAATTCTTGAATGCCTGCTGGCCCCACTTCAGGAAGCGGTAGCGCTCGCCGTTGCGCTGGTATTCAAGTTCGACGTTCTTGGCGAAGGCCTGCGGCGTACCGAATTCATCGACGATGACGGAATGGTCGATGACGAGGTCGACGGGCACGAGCGGGTTGATCTTTTCAGGATCGCCGCCGAGCGAGACCATTGCGTCGCGCATCGCAGCAAGGTCGACCACCGCCGGAACGCCAGTAAAGTCCTGCATCAGCACGCGCGCCGGGCGATAGGCGATTTCGTTTTCGACGGAGCCCTTGTTGTTCAGCCATTCGGCGACCGCGAGGATGTGCTCCTTGGTGACCGACTGGCCGTCTTCGAAGCGCAGCAGGTTCTCGAGCAGAACCTTCATCGAATAGGGAAGCTTCGACACGCCCTTAAGACCGTTCGCTTCAGCCTTCGGTAGGCTGTAATAGACGTAGTCCTTTCCGTTCACGGAAAGCGTGGAGCGACAATTGAAGCTGTCAAGAGATTTAGACACGAGAGACCCCGTTTCTGATAGCCAACACAGTCGTGCGGACGCCTATGCACTAATGCACATCAGGATGCGGGTACGGCCATTTCCGCTGTCCGCACGTGGAGAGGTTTCTCCAAGTTCGGCGCAAGGATGAAATTCACGCCGGCCGCTGGCGTGGTTGCGGGTCTTATAGATAATTTCTAAGAAAGGTGCCAGAGAGGGCTCGGCCCATTTGGGACATTTTTTGCGTCGCGGTGACTAAAAACTTATTGAACGGAAAACCTATGCATCTCGACGCCTCCAATCTCGCTGCCAGGCGGGGCGAAGACCTGATTTTCGCAGACGTATCCTTTCGCCTCGACGCAGGCGAAGCGCTGGTTTTGACTGGGAAAAACGGATCGGGAAAGTCGACTTTGCTGCGCGTCGTGGCCGGTCTTTTAAGGCCTGAAAGGGGCACAGTTCAATTCACTGATTCGCGTGGTGAAACGGACCGGATTCCGCGCGAGGTCAGCCACTATCTCGGCCACCGCAACGCGATGAAAAGCGAGCTAACCGTTTCCGAAAATCTCGCCTTCTGGCAAAACTTTCTCGGCGACGTCCTCGGCGCCTCGGAACTGTCGATCGAAGACGCCGCCGAGGCCGTCGGCCTTTCGGACATTACGCATCTTCCCTTCGGTTATCTCTCCGCCGGCCAGCAACGCCGCTTTGCCTTCGCCAAGCTGCTCGTTGCCTACCGCCCGGTCTGGATTCTCGACGAACCGACCGCAGCACTCGATGCCAGCGCCGACCGCTTGTTTGCCGGTCTCATCGACGCCCACCGGAGAAAGGGCGGCATCGTTGTCGCCGCGACCCATCAGCCGCTCGGGCTTGAGAGTGCCCGGGCATTGAAGATGACGGGGTTTGCGGGCGTGGATCGAGGAGTTTGGGGTTGATGACGCTTGTGGCACACCAGGACAACGCTACAGCTTGCGGAACGGATATTTGTAGGCAGCAAACGGCGCTGCACGTTAGCCCCTTCCTCTTGTGGGGAGGGGTTGGGGAGGGGTCCTTGGTCATCCGCGAAGAGGGACACCTCAAATGACCGCCCTCTTCTTCCGCGATCTGAAGCTCTCCATCCGCGCCGGCGGCGGCGCTCTCATCGGCGTGTTGTTTTTCCTCACCGTCGTCGCTGTCATCCCGTTCGGCGTCGGGCCGGACCTGAACCTGCTTTCCAGAATCGGCCCCGCCATCGTCTGGATTGGCGCGCTGCTTGCGGCTTTGCTGGGTCTTGACCGGCTTTTCCAAGCCGAACGCGACGACGGTTCGCTGGACTTGATGCTGATGCAGGAAACGCCTCTCGTGCTGACGGTTCTTGTCAAATGCTTCGCGCATTGGACGGCGACGAGCCTGCCATTGGTGATTGCCTCCCCGTTCCTTGGTCTCTTCATGAACATGGACGAGGTCGCGATCGGTGCGACGATGCTGACGCTCTTGGCCGGCTCGCCCGCCATCACCTTCATCGGCGCCGTCGGCGCGGCTGTCGCCGTCGCCCTTCCGCGCGGCGGGCTGCTGGTCTCGATCCTTGTTCTGCCATTGACCATTCCGGTGCTGATCTTCGGCGTCAGCGCCACCTATGCGGCAGTTGAAGATCCGGCACCTTTCATGCCGCCCTTCCTCATTCTGATCGCATTGACGATGTTCTTTGCCGTCATCGGTCCGGCAGCCGCAGCACTTGCGCTGCGAAACACATCGGATTGATCGGCTCTTTGAGAGCGATCAATTGCGGGAGCACCGCGTTCAAGGTAAAGATCCGTACATGAGCGAAACAAGCCTTGCCATCAGCAAAATCAGCGATCTCGCCAATCCGACGCGGTTTCTGGCGCTGGCGCGGCGCACCATCCCGTGGATGGCGGCGGCAACGGCGCTCTGTCTCATCATCGGATTGTACCTCAGCTTCTCGACGAAAGGCGACTACCAGCAGGGCGAAACCGTCCGCATCATGTATCTCCATGTGCCTTCGGCCTGGCTTTCGATGATGTGCTACACCGTGATGAGCATTTCGGCGATCGGCACGCTCGTCTGGCGCCATCCGCTGGCCGATGTCTCCGCCAAGGCCGCCGCACCGCTCGGCGCCGCCTTCACGCTGCTTGCATTGGTCACCGGTTCTCTCTGGGGCAAGCCCATGTGGGGCACCTGGTGGGTCTGGGACGCGCGGCTGACGTCCGTCTTCATCCTCTTCCTGATGTATCTCGGCCTGATTGCGCTGAACCGCGCCATCGATGATCCGTCAAGGGCCGCGCGTGTCACCGCGGTTCTGATCCTCGTCGGATTCGTCAATATCCCGATCATCAAGTTCTCGGTCGACTGGTGGAATACGCTGCATCAGCCTGCGAGCGTCGTGCGCCTCGCCGGCCCGGCGATCGACCCGGAGTTCCTGCGCCCGCTTTTCGTGATGGCAATCGGCTTCACGCTGCTCTTCTTCACGCTGCACATCATGGCGATGCGCAACGAAATCTGGCGGCGCCGCGTTGCCGCCCAGCGCCGTCTTGCCGCGCGCATGGCAAGCCGTGAGGATTGACCGATGACGCACGCCTTTTATGTTTACAGTTCCTATGGGTTCGCCGCTTTCGTCACCATTGCCGTAACGCTGTGGATCTGGGTGGACGGGCGCGCGCGGCAGAAGGAACTGGCGGCCCTCGAAGCTTCCGGTATCCGCCGCCGTTCGGCGCGTCCGAAGGATAACGAATGAGCACGCCGCAAGCAGATCGGCCAAAACCACGCGGCTTTGCCCGTTATGCGCTGGCATTGATCCCGCTTGTCGTTTTCGGCGGCATTGCCGCGACGGCAGCAAAGATGCTTTACGATCAGGATTTCCACGGCAAGAACATTTCCGAGATCCCTTCAGCGCTGATCGGCACCAAAGCTCCGGAATTAAACCTGGCACCCCTCGAAGGGTCCAATCTGCCGCCGCTGACGGATAGCGCGATCAAGGGCAAGCTGACGCTGGTCAATGTCTTTGCCTCCTGGTGCCTTCCTTGCCGGGAAGAGCATCCAATCCTGACGGAACTGGCAAAGGACAACCGGCTCAACATCGTCGCAATCAACTACAAGGACAAGAACGACAGCGCGCTGCGTTTCCTTGGCGAGCTCGGAAACCCCTATGCCGCAATCGGCGTCGATCCGAATGGCAAGGCGGCGATCGACTGGGGCGTCTATGGCATTCCGGAGAGTTACCTGGTCGCCACCGACGGCACGATCCTCTATAAACGCGTCGGCCCCTTCGACGATGTCAGCCTCAAGGAAGGCCTCTATCCGGCAATGGAAAAGGCGCTCGGGAAACCGGTTTCCTAAACCGCACTCTGCCAGGCCTTGACCGCCTCGACCGGCCAGATCAGCATCAGCACGTTGAGCGTCAGGTTGTCACGGATCATGTAACCCGTGAAAATCTCGAAGAAGATCGCGATGGCGACTGTGAGCGCGATCGGAGCGCGGGCTGCGAAGAAGAAGCCGGCGACCATGAAGACGGTGTCCATGGCCGAGTTCAGGATACTATCGCCGTAATAATCGAGGGAGATCGTCGCCGCACGGTAGCGGTCGATGATGATCGGCGAGTTTTCGAGCAGTTCCCAGCCGGATTCGACGACGAGCGCCAGAAGCAGGCGGACGGCGATCGGTCTGTTACGCATTACGAGATGCGCCAGCCCATAGAACAGGAAGCCGTGAATGATGTGGGACGGCGTGTACCAGTCCGAAAGATGCTGGGAATTGCCGCTCGAGTTGACGACGCCTTCCCACAGCTTGACATAGCCGCAGGCGCAGATCGGCGTGCGGCCCATTAGGTACTCGGCAGCGATCTGGACGATCAAAACCGCCAGGCAGGCCGCGAACCAGAAATTCTGATGTCTCGCTCTTTCCGCTGCACTGAATGCCGTCACTTCTCGGTCTCTCCTGCAGGATTTATCGAATGCTTCAAGATGAGCGGCATCTGCGCCATGGTGAAGATGATGGTGATCGGCATCGTCCCCCAGACCTTGAAGGTCACCCAGAAGTCATCGGAAAAATTGCGCCAGACGACTTCGTTCAAAACGGCAAGGAACAGGAAGAAAACGCCCCAACGGACCGTCAGCTTGCGCCAGCCTTCAGCGTCGAGCTGAAAGGCCGCGTTGAAGACGTAGCCGAGCAGCGACCTGCCAAAGGCAAGCCCGCCCAGCAGCGCGACACCGAACAGCGTATTGACAATCGTCGGCTTCATTTTGATGAAGGTTTCGTTCTGCAGGTAGATCGACAGCGAACCGAAGATCAAAACGACGATGCCCGACACGAAGGGCATGATCGGCAGATGGCCAAGGACGAGCTTGGAAACGACGAGCGAGACGATCGTCGCCGCCATGAAAAGCCCCGTCGCCACGAAGAGCGGCCCGCCGAGTTCGGACAATGCAGGGAATCTTTCGACCAGCCAGGCGCCGCGCAGATTGGCAAAGAAGAAGATCAGCAGCGGCCCGAGTTCCAGCGCCAGCTTCAGCATCGGATGGTGCCGGTCGGCGGCGCTGGGAGTAATATCGCTTTCAGTGGTCATGTATTCGTCAAACCTGTTCGTCGTTCGCGCGCCTTGCGCGCTGTTCCGGCTTATCTGTGGCATCATTGCCCAAGGCCGGCAATGGCTTGAGCGAAATCCTCGGCCTCGAACGGCTCCAGATCGTCTACGCCTTCGCCGACGCCGATGAAATAGACCGGTAGCTTGTGCTTGGCGGAGATCGCAACGAGGATGCCGCCCCTTGCCGTACCATCGAGCTTGGTCATGATCAGGCCGTTGACGCCCGCAACATTGCGGAAAATTTCGACCTGATTGAGAGCGTTCTGGCCGGTGGTCGCATCCAGCGTCTGCAGCACCGTATGCGGGGCGTCGGGATCGAGCTTGCCGAGCACGCGGACGATCTTTTCAAGCTCCGCCATCAGCTCCGCCTTGTTTTGCAAACGGCCGGCGGTATCGATGATCAGCACGTCGCATTTTTTCGCCTTCGCCTGCTCGAAGGCGTCGTAGGCGAGACCTGCGGCATCCGCACCAAGCTTGGTGCCGATGAATTCCGACTTCGTGCGATCGGCCCAGATCTTCAACTGCTCGATCGCCGCGGCGCGGAAAGTATCGCCCGCCGCCACCATGACCTTCAACCCGGCACCCGAAAGCTTCGACGCCAGCTTGCCGATCGTCGTCGTCTTGCCGGTGCCGTTGACGCCGACGACGAGAATGACATGCGGCTTGTGGGTGAGATCGAGCTGCAAAGGCTTTGCGACCGGCTTCAACACTTTGGCAATTTCCGACGCCATGATGCGGCTGACATCCTCGCCGGTCACATCCTTGCCGTAGCGCTCGGAAGCAAGCGTATCGGTGACACGCATGGCGGTCTCGACGCCGAGATCGGCTTGTATCAGCAGGTCTTCGAGATCCTGAAGGGTGTCGTCGTCCAGCTTGCGCTTGGTGAAGAGCGCGGAAATCTGGCCCGTGAGTTGCGACGAAGTACGCGCGAGACCGGCGCGCAGACGCTGGAACCAGCTGAGTTTCGGCGCAGGAGCAATCGGCTCCGGTTCGGTGATTTTCGGAGTGGTTGCAAAGCCCTTGGGAAGGACAGGTTCCGTCTTTGAAGCATGCTCGCCCTCCGTTTCAGGACGAGGAGCATCCCCCTCCACCCTGCCGGGCATCTCCCCTTCAAGGAGGGAGGTTGGCTGAGCAGGAGCTCCCTCAGCCGTCCCGGAAATCTCCGGACGAATATCCGTGACTTCATCATGAGAAGCATCGGAAAGTGGCGCCTCGTCGGCCAACTGATCTTTCCCCTCGTGGGGGAGATGTCCCGAAGGGACTGAGGGGGGTGTCTCCGCCAAGGCCGCGTCTTGGGCTGACGTCTCTAGCTCGGCTTCAGCCTCGGCCTCCAGCAACGAGAGTGGTATCACTCCAAGATCGCCAATCTGGTAGGCGCCCGGAAGGATCGCCGACTCCTCGGCCTCTTCGGAAGGCTCGAGAGCGTCCGCAGCCGGGCCGCCCGCGGCATCCATCTCCTCCGATAAAACGGGATCACTTGCGAGCGGCAAGTGTTCCTCGCGCGAATGTTCGGCTTCGAGAACTTTTGTCTCTGAAGCCTCTGGCGCCTGCTCTTCCGCCGGCTTTTCCTTGCCGAAGGTGAAGACCTTTTTGATGAAACTGAGCGCCATGGGAATTCCGTGAAATCAGGCCGCGTCGGCGGCTGTCAATTGCATGTCAAGATGTTTGCCATTATGGCCGGTGATGGTTGCCTCGACGAACGAACGCGGGCGAAGACCGGGGGCTGCGACAAGCGTGAAGTTCTCGGTATGTGCGAGCCCGTTGTTTTCCACCAGCAGCCATTGCCGCGTTCCGACCATCTGAGCCAGATGGGACTGATGAAGCCGATGTCCAGTAGCACGAAGCCGTACCGCACGATCCTTGACGATCGACCGGTCGAGCTGCGGCATGCGGGCTGCCGGCGTGCCTGGACGAGGGCTGTAAGGGAAGACGTGCAGGTGAGCGATCTTCGCTTCTTGCGCCAGGCTGGCGGCATTTTCGAACATCTCTTCGGTCTCGGTCGGGAAACCGGCGATCATGTCCGCGCCGAAGCACATCTCTGGACGCAGACGGCGAACCTGATCGACGAAGGCCAGCGCATCGTCGCGTGAATGCCGCCGTTTCATGCGCTTCAGGATCATGTCGTCGCCATGTTGCAGCGAAAGATGCAGGTGCGGCATGAAACGCGGCTCATCGGCGACCAGATCGAACAAATGCTTGTCCGCCTCGATGCTGTCGATCGATGACAGCCGCAGTCGGCGGATGTCAGGTATCTGCTTCAGAAGCGTCTTGGCAAGCAGCCCGAGCGTCGGTTCGCCGGGCAGGTCGGCGCCGTAACTGGTGGCATCGACGCCTGTCAACACGATCTCTCGGTAGCCGTTTTCAATGAGGTTGCGCGCCTGATCGACCACGGCGCCCATGGGCACGGAGCGGGAATTGCCGCGGCCATAGGGGATGATGCAGAAGGTACAGCGATGGTCGCAGCCGTTCTGCACCTGGATAAAGGCCCGCACATGCCCGTCGATGTGCTTCACCATCTGCGGCGCCGTCTGGCGCACACTCATGATGTCGTTGACGCGCAGCTTCTCTTCCGCGGCCACTCCGAAATCGGGCAGGGCGCGATATGAAGCGGTGATCAGCTTCTCCTCGTTGCCGAGAACGGCGTCGACCTCGGCCATTTCTGCGAAGGTCTGCTTTTCGGTCTGGGCTGCGCAGCCCGTCACGATGATACGCGCATGCGGATTCTCGCGTCGTGCGCGGCGGATGGCTTGCCGTGCCTGACGCACGGCCTCGCTTGTGACCGCGCAAGTATTCACCAAAATGGCGTTGTTGAGCCCGGCCTTTTCCGCCTCCGCCCGCATCACTTCGGATTCGTAGGTGTTGAGACGGCAGCCGAAGGTAATGACCTCAACGCCGCTCACCGCGCCTCGGCCCCCTGCGCCTGATCGCGCGCCCACGAACCGGTGGAGGGATCTAACGTACCGGACCATTCCCATTCGGCAGGGCCGGTCATGATCACGTGGTCGTCGCGGTCGCGCCATTCGATCGACAATATGCCGGGCGGCTTGGCGCTGGCGACATGAATTGCGACCTTGCGGCCCGTGCGGCCCGTGCGGGCAGCGCAAACCGCTGTTGCGCAGGCAGCCGAACCGCAGGCAAGCGTCAAACCCGCACTGCGCTCCCATGTCCGTGTCGTGATCGATGCCGGCGAGGTAATTTGCGCCAGCGTGATATTGGCGCGCTCGGGAAACATCGGATGGTTCTCAAGCAATGGTCCAAAGCGCGCCAGATCAAAGGACATCACGTCCCTGTCGACCCAGAAGACGGCATGCGGGTTGCCCATCGACACGGTGGAGGGCGAATGCAGGACCGGGCTGTCGATCGGACCGATTTGGAGTTCAATGCGGCTGGTATCGTGAAACTCTTCCGCAAGCGGGATCTTGTCCCAGTCGAAAACAGGCTTGCCCATGTCGACCGAGATCGTACCGTCGTCATGCTCGACGGCATTGAGGATGCCTGCCACCGTCTGGAAAGTGAAAACCTTGTTGCCGGTTTCCGCGGCAAAAGCCTGCACCACGCAACGCGTGCCATTGCCGCAGGCTTGCGCCTTTGATCCATCGGAATTCAGGATATCGATCCAGGCATCGGTGCCTTGAGCCCTCGGGTCGTGGATCGCCATGATCTGGTCGAAGGCCGTATCTGGGTGGGCATTGAGTGCGATTGCCGCAGCAGGCGTCACCTTGTCGGCGCGGCCGCGCATGTCGACGACCAGGATCTTGTTGCCAAGCCCGTTCATCTTCGCGAATTCGACCGTTGCGCTCATAGGATCATCCCGTGTCCATTTCGGCTGTATATGGCGGAAACGCGCGGGAATTACCAGTGGGTGCGGGCAATGACTAGCAGCGACGCTTCGCTGCTCCGCCCTTTTCGCCGATAGTCTCGTGGGGAGCCCGGCAAGGCAGACGCTATGCTGCCCAGGCAAAAATGTCTCATGAGGGGACAGCCGCCGCCTCATGCTTGAGAAAAGTCGCAATGGCCTAGCACTTTTCAACGGTTGAAGGCATTCTTGACAATCGGATGCGTGTTCTTGGCAAAGGGAGGATAGCCGATGCGCTGCTTCACGGTACTTGGACCCTCGCAGACGGGAAAGTCGACGCTCGTCGCAAAACTGGCTTCGCTCGAAGGGACACCGAGAAAGTCCGTCTCTCCATACGGATCGGGCCTGACGGAATTCGAATTCGGAAGCGAGGCCTGGTGTGCGCTGGATACACCCGGCGCGAACGAGGCGCTGGCGCTTGCCCAGGATTCACTTTTGGCAAGCGATGCTTGCATCCTCTGCGTATCGCCGGCGCCGGACGAGGCGGTGCTGGCAGCACCCTATCTTCGCGCCATCGAAGCTTCGGGGACACCCTGCATTCTTTTTGTGAACCGCATGGACGAGCCGCAGGGGCGCCTGCGCGATGTCATCGCCGCCCTGCAGGCCTATTCCAGCCATCCTCTCGTCCTGCGGCAGATACCGATCCGCGACGGAGATGTTGTGGTCGGCAGCTGCGACCTGATTTCGGAGCGCGCCTGGCGCTATCGGGAAGGTCAGCCTTCGGCCCTCGTCGAACTTCCCGACAGTGCTGCTGCGCGCGAGCACGAGGCACGTTCCGAATTGCTGGAACAGCTTTCCGAGTACGATGACTGGCTTCTCGAGGAACTGATAGAAGACCGCGAACTACCAAGCGACGCACTCTTTGCCATCGCCTCGCGGATCCTGAAGGAAAACAAGGTCATTCCCGTGCTCTTCGGCGCAGCATCCCATAGCAATGGCATCAAGCGGCTGATGAAGGCGCTGCGCCACGAAGCGCCGCCTGTTGAAGCCCTGAAGAGCCGGCTGGCTGCCACCGGCAGCCTGGATGAAACGGCATTGGCTGCCGTGAGCTTCCACGCCTACCACCGGCCGAGCGTTGGAAAGACCATTCTCGTCCGTGCGCTTGCCGACGGACTGAAACAGGGCGCTGCGCTGGGGGGCGCTAGTCTCGGGTCGGTTCAGGAGGGAGGAAACGGCCGCCCCCTTGCCGGCAACTCGGCACGCGGCAGGATTTTCGCCGCAGTCAAGTCAGATCACTTGCCCGCAACCGCCTTGCTGACAGCGGCCGACGCGTTGGCACCGCCCGCTTGGGCGGCCCCGCCGACGCCCATGCTCGAACGCATCCTTGTTCCGGGCACCGAGCGCGACGAAACGAAGCTCTCGGCGACGCTTGCAAAGCTGGCCGAGACCGATCGCGGCCTGAAGGTGATGCAGGAGGAGGGAACAGGCGCACAGCTGATCTGCGCGCAAGGACCGATGCACCTGCGCGATCTGCGCAAGACCCTGTCGGAGGTATTCCGCGTCGAAGTCACGGACCGATCGCCGAACCCGATCTATCGGGAAACGATCTCAAAGCCCTCGAACGTCCACTATCGTCACCGCAAGCAGACGGGTGGCGCAGGGCAGTTCGCAGACGTGCAGCTGAGTGTGCGTCCCAATGAACGGGGGCAGGGCTTCACCTTCGGCGAGACGGTCAAAGGCGGCACCGTTCCCCGGAACTACATTCCGGCGGTGGAGGCCGGCGCCCGTGAAGCCATGGAAAAAGGCCCGCTCGGCTTTCAGGTGATCGATGTCGACGTGACGCTCACGGACGGCCAGTACCACTCCGTCGACAGCTCCGACTTCGCCTTCCGGGCAGCGGCACGGATGGGGGTGCGGCAGGCATTATCAGAGGCAGCGGCTGTGCTGATGCAGCCAGTGGTCCGCGTCGAAATCCACATACCATCCATCTTCTCTGGCAGCATGGTGGCGATCGTCTCGGCACTCAAGGGCCAGGTGCTTGGCTTCGATCGCGATGAGAGTGCCAAAGGATGGGATGTCTTTCGGGCACTCGTTCCCGGTGCGGCGCTCGACGAACTTGCCCGGACGTTGCGCTCCGCTACGCAAGGAATCGGATACTTCTCCAAAGCGTTCGATCACTTCGAGGAGATCTACGGCAAAGAGGCCGACGCAATCATCCACGCACACGGTTCGGGATCGCACCCGAATTAAAACTCGGCTGGGCGTCAGCCGGACTTCAAACCGCGCCGTATCCGCCTCCCGTCGGCGTTGTGACCCAAGAGCAGCCTGTGGGCGGTCAAGGAGCCGTCCGGGCCACCCCGTGAAGGTGCTGCCGCAATCGATCCAGAAATCCCAACAGCCGCTCATGGCCGCCAGCTTTTTCACACAATGACGGCGGAATTCATGGAGGCGGCACTTTTGATAGTGTCACTTGGGATTACACAAGCGGCACGCTGAAGGCTTCGCAAGCCGGCAATGCGGTCATTTGTCCGCATTCTCTTGACTTTGTCAGCACTTTCCTGTTTACCGCGGCTCATTCTGTGACGAGCTTCAAGACTCGAGCCGCCGACCGGGACCCGATAAGGTATAAAGAGATCCCGGAGGTCCACACCCGACAGCGCGATGCGCCCTCGGGTGCTTTTTGGCTTTGCGTCTTGTTTTCGTCAAGGAAAAGCACGACGTTTCCGGGCATACCAATCCTGCCCGAAACGTATCAAGGAAGAGCCGATGTTTGAAAACCTCCAGGACCGTCTTGGATCCATTCTGAATGGACTGACAGGCCGTGGCGCGCTTTCGGAAGCCGATGTTTCCGCAGCGCTGCGCGAGGTTCGCCGTGCATTGCTGGAAGCCGACGTTGCACTCGATGTCGTACGCTCCTTCACCGACCGTGTGCGCGAAAAGGCCGTCGGCGCAGAGATATTGAAGGCGATCAAGCCCGGCCAGATGGTCGTAAAGATCGTTCATGACGAGCTGATCGAGATGCTGGGCGGCGAAGGCGCCGGCGTCGATCTTCACGCTGCCGCCCCCGTCGTGATCATGATGGTCGGCCTGCAGGGCTCCGGCAAGACGACGACGACGGCGAAGATCGCCCTCCGCCTGACGACACGCGAGAAGAAGAGGGTGCTGATGGCATCGCTCGACACACGCCGTCCGGCAGCGCAGGAGCAGCTTCGCCAGCTCGGCGCCCAGACCAATATCGACACGCTTCCGGTCATCGCCGGCCAGTCACCGACGGATATCGCCGCGCGCGCCGTGCAGGCAGCCAAGCTCGGCGGCCATGACGTCGTCATCCTCGATACGGCCGGCCGTACGCATATCGATGAGCCCTTGATGGTCGAAATGGCCGACATCAAGAAGAAGTCGAACCCGCATGAAATCCTGCTGGTCGCGGACTCATTGACCGGTCAGGACGCCGTCAATCTGGCCCGCAATTTCGACGAGCGCGTCGGCATCACCGGCCTCGTGCTCACCCGTATGGACGGCGACGGCCGCGGCGGTGCGGCTCTCTCTATGCGCGCCGTCACCGGCAAGCCGATCAAGCTGATCGGCGTCGGCGAAAAGATGAGCGAGCTGGAAGAATTCCATCCTCGCCGCATCGCAGACCGTATTCTTGGCATGGGCGACATCATCTCGCTCGTCGAGCGCGCGGCGGAAAATATCGACGCCGAAAAGGCGGCCGCCATGGCCGCCAAGATGGCCAAGGGAAAATTCGACCTCAACGACCTTGCCGACCAGCTGCGCCAGATGCAGAAGATGGGCGGCATGGGCGGCATCATGAGCATGATGCCCGGCATGGCCGGTATGAAGGACAAGATGGCATCCGCCGGCCTGAATGACAGCCTCTTCGGCCGCCAGCTTGCGATCATCTCTTCGATGACGAAGACTGAGCGCGCCAACCCGGACATCCTCAAGCATTCCCGCAAGAAGCGGATAGCCGCCGGCTCCGGCACCGACGCTGCCGACATCAACAAGTTGCTCAAGATGCACCGCCAGATGGCGGACATGATGAAGATGATGGGCGGCAAGGGCAAAGGCGGCATGATGAAGCAGCTGATGGGAGGTCTTGCCGGCAAGATGGGCCTTGGCGGCATGGGTGGGATGGGCTCCATGCCTGATCTTTCGAATATCGACCCCAAGCAGCTGGAAGCACTTCAAAAGCAGGCCGAAGCGGCGGGTCTTGGGAAGCCGGGTGGGGGCATGCCCGGTTTAGGTGGCGGTTTGCCGGGCGGCTTGCCAGGTCTTGGCGGGACAAAGCTGCCGGGTCTCGGCGGTGGTTTCCCGGGTCTGCCCGGATTGCCGAAGAAGAAGTGAAAGGATCGCCTGCCCCATGATTGATCCAGACGTCAAAGCCCAGCTTTCGAGCTACCGGCAGTCGATCGACAATATCGACGCTGCGCTCGTCCACATCCTGGCCGAACGCTTTCGCTGCACCAAAGAGGTCGGCGTTTTGAAGGCCAAGTACAAGTTGCCGCCGGCCGATCCGGCGCGCGAGGAATACCAGATCGCCCGACTTCGGCAGCTTGCCGAAGATGCGCATCTGGATCCGGATTTCGCCGAGAAGTTCTTGAACTTCGTCATCACGGAAGTCATCCGGCATCACGAGCAGATCGCTGCGGATCACGCTGAACAAGGCGCCGCAGCAAAATGAACCAATACCGCCTCACGAAGCGGTCAAGAAAGCCTAAGGAGTAAATGACATGGCACTGAAAATTCGTCTCGCCCGCGGTGGTTCCAAGAAGCGCCCGTATTATCACGTTGTTGTTGCCGACGCCCGTTCGCCGCGCGATGGCCGCTTCCTCGAAAAGCTCGGTTCCTGGAATCCGATGCTGGCCAAGGACGACGCAAAGCGCGTTGAACTGAACGCCGAGCGCGTCAAGCACTGGCTCGACAACGGCGCGCAGCCGACCGACCGCGTTCTGCGCTTCCTCGACGAAGCCGGCGTTGCAAAGCGCGAGGCCAAGAACAACCCGGAAAAGGCAAAGCCGGGCAAGAAGGCCCAGGAACGCACTGCCGAGAGGGCTCAGAAAGCTGCCGACGCAGCTGAAGCCGCCGCTTCCGCAGAATAATCCCGGGATCATATCCCGATCGGACGGGCGGCATGGCGACATGCCGCCCGTTTTCATTTTCATTCCGGCAGACTTCGTTTATGAGAAGCCAGATTTCCGGCTTCACATGAAGGGCCCCATGACAAAGCTTGAAAACCCCGTACTGATGGCAACGATCGGCGGTGCGCAGGGCATCCGCGGCGAAGTGCGCGCCAAGGCTTATACGGCCGATCCGACCGCACTCGGCGACTATGGTCATTTGCACAGCATGGACGGGCGGACATTCGAGATCCTCGAAATCCGCGAGATGAAGAATGTCGTCGTCGTTCGCTTCCGTGGCATCAATGACCGCAATGCGGCCGAGGCGCTCAACGGCCTGGAGCTCTACATCGAACGCGGCAACCTGCCGGACGACGAACTGGAGGAAGACGAATTCTTCTATGCCGATCTGGAGGGACTGGAGGCAGTGGACGACAAGGGCGTCAGCTACGGCACCATTACCGGCGTTTTCGACTTCGGCGCGGGCGACCTGCTGGAGCTTAAGGGGCCGGGCAAGCGCCCCGTGCTCATCCCCTTCTCCGAAGCGTCGGTTCTCGAAATTGATCTCGAAGACGGCACAATCCTGATCGATCCGCTGGCGGCGGGACTTGTCGATGATCCGCAAGAAATCTCCAAGCTCGCCTCCGGCAAGCCGAAGAAAAAGAAGTGAGATTGCCATGGGTTTCCGGGCGACCGTCCTGACACTCTACCCGGAAATGTTTCCGGGGCATCTGAGCTATTCGCTCGCCGGCAAGGCGATGGAGCGAGGGCAATGGTCGCTGGATAGCGTGCAGATCCGGGATTTTGCGACCGATAAACACCGCACCGTCGACGACACGCCGGCAGGCGGTGGCGCCGGCATGGTGCTGAAGCCTGACGT
This sequence comes from Rhizobium sp. CC1099, assembly GCF_029714385.1. Taxonomy (NCBI): domain Bacteria; kingdom Pseudomonadati; phylum Pseudomonadota; class Alphaproteobacteria; order Hyphomicrobiales; family Rhizobiaceae; genus Rhizobium; species Rhizobium sp. CC1099. The sequence goes on from NZ_CP121641.1 coordinate 3,661,960, forward strand.
GTTGGCGCGTGCGATCGACAGCACTTGCGAAAATGATGCTCGTCCGCGGCTTTTGATGAGCCCGCGCGGCAAGCCGCTGACGCAGGAACGGGTGCGCGAGCTTGCGGCGGGCCAGGGCGTGATCATCGTCTGCGGCCGTTTCGAAGGTGTCGATCAGCGGGTGATCGATGCGCGGGAGCTTGAAGAAATTTCGATCGGCGATTACGTGCTTTCGGGCGGCGAGCCCGCCGCCTTGGTCGTTCTCGACACGATCGTGCGCATCCTGCCAGGCGTCATGGGCAATGATCTTTCCGGCCTGCATGAGAGTTTCGAAGGCGGGTTGCTGGAGCATCCGCACTACACCCGGCCGCAGGAATGGGAAGGCCGCGAAATTCCAGCGATCCTGACCTCCGGCAATCACGGCGCCATCGAAAAATGGCGACATGAGCAGGCGGTTGCCTTGACAAAGGAAAGGCGACCGGACCTTCTGAAGGACTGAAAGCCGGAAAATCCGTGCCTCCGCCTTACAAAAATGTCGTCCAAGGGATGACAAGGCCCCGGCTTTCGTGTAGTAGCGCACGCGGAAATGGGGCTAGCCCCGTCTGCCAGCAAACAAAGAATGGCGAATCCGCTCCCGCCCGCGAAGGGCAAAATCCCGAGGCAATCCCAAAGGATCACGTGTCGAGCGCTCTGGCTGTTTCAGAAGAACCAAAGGTTAAGACGATGAACATCATTCAGCAGCTCGAGGCCGAACAGGCCGCCAAGATCGAAGCCAAGCGCACGCTTCCGGAATTCTCCCCGGGCGACACGCTCCGCGTCAACGTCAAGGTTACGGAAGGCAACCGTACCCGCGTTCAGGCCTATGAAGGCGTCTGCATCGCCCGCTCCGGCGGCGGCCTGCAGGAAAACTTTACGGTCCGCAAGATTTCCTACGGCGAAGGCGTCGAGCGCGTATTCCCGATCTATTCTCCGATGATCGAAAGTGTCGAAGTCGTTCGCCGCGGTAAGGTCCGCCGTGCGAAGCTCTACTACCTGCGCGACCGTCGCGGCAAGTCCGCCCGTATCGTTGAGAACACCGGCACCCGCGCCCGCAAGCTCAACGACGCCGAGCGCGCTGCTGTTGCCGAGGAAAAGGCACGGATCGAAGCCGAAAAGGTTGCAGCAGCTCAGGCTCTCGCAGCCGAAAAGGCAGCAGCCGAAGCCGCAGAAGCAAAGGCAGCAGCTGAAGCTGCAGCAGCCGCTGCAGAGCCCACAGCAGAATAAGCTCTGGGAACGCAAAATTCTTTACACGAAAAGGCGGTCTTTGGGCCGCCTTTTCTGTTTTGGGCCTGCCGCATCGGGGCCGATGCTCTTGCCATCGGCTTCGCAACTATGACAATTTCCCCAAGCCACATTTCATTGGAGATTTCTGATGCCGTTCCGCCGCACCATTCTTGCAGGCCTCGCCGCTCTCGTTCTTTCGCCATTGGCGGCCCTTGGTGCCGATCTGCCGGATCTTGGCGGCAAGACGGTGGTCGTCGTTACCGAGAATGCTTATCCGCCGCTGCAGTTCGTCGACCCCAAGTCCGGCAAGCAGATCGGCTGGGAATATGACGCGATGAACGAGATCGCCAAGCGGCTGAACTTCAAGGTCGAATATCAGAACACGAGCTGGGACGCGATGATCCAGGCCGTCTCCGACGATCAGTACAACATCGGCATGACCGGCATCACCATTAAGGACGACCGCAAGCAGAAAGTGGATTTCTCCGATCCTTATATGCGCTCGCAGCAATTCATGCTGGCCCGGGGCGATGAGAGCCGCTTCACGGACGCGAAGACCTTCGGTGAGTTCAAGGACGGCCTGGTAGGCGCGCAGCCGGGCACCTCGCCTTTCTACACGGCCGTCTATGAAATCCTTGACGGCAACGAGCAGAATCCGCGTATCAAGCTCTTCGAAACCTTCGGCGCGACGGTCCAGGCGCTCAAAGCCGGAGATGTCGATGTGGTGCTGACGGACAGCGTTGCCGCGAAGGGGTATGTCGATGCCTCGAACGGCACGCTCAAGGTGATCGGCGGCCCGCTCGGCACCGAGGATTTCGGCTTCATCTTCCCGAAGGGCTCCGATCTCGTTGCCCCCGTCAACGCCGCGATCGCCGCATTGAAAGCCGACGGCACGCTCGACGCACTGAACAAGAAGTGGTTCCTCGACTACAAGATGGGCGAATGATGCAGGTCAGCCGCTGATGGCCCTGCAGCCTTCTCCTGCCGGAAATCTCAAGGGCGACTATCCGTGGTGGCTGGTCGCCCTTGCTGCGATCGGCGTCATCCTTGCGATCGTCATCGTCGCCAACGGCATCTATGCGCAGGTTTTCCGCACCGTCGTCAACGGCGTATGGGTCACCGTCTTCGTGACGTTGGTCGCCTTTGCGCTGGCGACATTGCTTGGCCTCGGCATCGCTCTTCTTGGGCTTTCCGACAGCGTCGCGCTGCGCCAAGCATCCCGCTTCTATATCGAGATCATCCGCGGCATCCCGATGCTCGTGCTGCTCTTTTACGTGGCCTTTGTCGGCGCTCCGGGCATTGTCGCCGCCTATAATTTCCTGATCACGCCATTTGTGAAAGCCGGATTGGCCGAACCGATTCTCGTGCGTGACCTATCACTGATGTGGCGTGCGATCATCGCCCTGATGATCGGGTATTCCTCTTTTATTGCCGAGATTTTCCGCGCCGGCATCCAATCGGTCGACCATGGACAGATCGAAGCGGCAAAGGCGCTGGGCCTGTCGCGCTACCACCGCTTCCGGCTGGTTGTCTTTCCGCAGGCGATCCGCGTCATCTTTCCGCCGCTGTCGAACGACTTCGTCTCGATGGTGAAGGACAGCTCCCTCGTTTCCGTGCTCGGCGTTTCCGACATCACGCAGATGGGCAAGGTCTATGCCTCCGGCTCCTTCCGCTTCTTCGAGACCTATTCGATCGTCACCTATATCTATCTGATCCTGACGATCGGTTTGTCGCTCGCGCTGCGGCAGATCGAGCAGCGGATGCGCAAAGCTCACAGCCGGTAGCGCTGACATGATTCGAATTGCCGTTTGCGAGAAAAATCGCTATATGCACGCCCATGGAAAGCAAGTTCAGGTGCATTGGCGCGCATATTTTTGTGCTGCAGGATCATTATCGCCTGCCGGCACGCTTCTTTGCGACCGTTTCCGGTGCGCTCAACAGCCGACTTCGTTGATCGAATGATGGCCGGCGGGCCTTCCGCCTATTCCTTTTCCCATTGCATCCAAAAACGGACTGAAATGCCATGAGCGCACCGCGTACCCTTTACGACAAGATCTGGGACGACCACCTGGTCGACGAACAGGCAGACGGCACCTGTCTTCTCTACATCGACCGCCATCTGGTCCACGAAGTGACCTCTCCGCAGGCGTTCGAAGGCCTGCGCATGACCGGCCGCGAGGTTCGTGCTCCCGAAAAGACGCTTGCCGTCGTCGATCATAACGTTCCGACCTCGCCTGATCGCCATCTCGGCATCAAGAACGAGGAGAGCCGCATCCAGGTCGAGCAGCTTGCCAAGAACGCTGCCGAGTTCAAAGTCGAATATTACTCCGAGAACGACAAGCGTCAGGGCATCGTGCACATCATCGGGCCGGAACAGGGCTTCACGCTTCCGGGCATGACGATCGTCTGCGGCGACAGCCATACGTCGACGCACGGCGCCTTCGGCTCGCTCGCCCACGGCATCGGCACGTCCGAGGTCGAGCACGTCCTGGCGACACAGACGTTGATCCAGAAGAAGGCGAAGAACATGCTGGTGCAGGTCGACGGAAAGCTTCCGGCCGGCGTCACCGCCAAGGACATCGTTCTCGCCATCATCGGCGAAATCGGCACGGCCGGCGGTACCGGCTACGTCATCGAATATGCCGGCGAAGCGATCCGTGCGCTGTCGATGGAAGGCCGCATGACGATCTGCAACATGTCGATCGAAGGCGGCGCCCGCGCCGGCCTGATTGCGCCCGACGATACGACCTTCGAATACATAAAGGGCAAGCCGCGCGCGCCGAAGGGCGAGGCCCTGGAACAGGCGATTGCCTACTGGAGGACGCTGAAGTCCGACGAAGGCGCACATTTCGACCGCATCGTGAAGCTCAACGCCGCCGAACTGCCGCCCATCGTCTCCTGGGGCTCTTCGCCGGAGGACGTCGTCTCGGTTCAAGGCGTCGTTCCGAACCCGGACGAGATCCAGGACGAAACCAAGCGAGCCTCCAAGTGGCGCGCACTTGACTACATGGGCTTGAGGCCAGGCACGCCGATCACCGAGATCAACATCGATCGCGTCTTCATCGGCTCCTGCACCAACGGCCGTATCGAAGACCTTCGAGCAGTTGCCAAGGTCGTCGAAGGCAGGACAGTTGCTTCGACCGTCAACGCGATGATCGTTCCCGGCTCCGGCCTCGTGAAGGAACAGGCCGAAGCCGAAGGCCTCGACAAGATCTTCAAGGCAGCCGGTTTCGACTGGCGTGAGCCGGGCTGCTCCATGTGTCTCGCCATGAACGACGACCGCCTGAAGCCGGGCGAGCGCTGCGCCTCGACGTCCAACCGCAACTTCGAAGGCCGTCAGGGCTTCAAGGGCCGCACGCACCTCGTTTCGCCGGCCATGGCTGCCGCTGCTGCAATCGCTGGCCATTTCGTCGATATCCGCGAGTGGAACTGACGGATTTTGCCTCCCTCTCGGACCGAGAGGGAGGCATGCCATCTTAAGAAGACAAGATGGGCATTCGGTGAGACAATAGTCTCCTGGCCTTTTTCAGGTGAGCGGCATGAATGCGTCAAAAAAGTCTTCGCCGAAGTCCCTTCGCCTTTTTCTTCTGCGCCACGCAAAATCCGCTTGGCCGGACGATGTCGCAGACCACGACCGCCCGCTTGCGAAGCGCGGGCGAAAGGCCGCGCCCTTGATCGGCGCCTATATGACGCGCGAAAAGCTCTTCCCGGATCTCGCCTTGGTGTCGACGGCGCGGCGCGCACAGGAAACATGGAAGCGTGTAGCGAAAAAACTTTCCGCCTCGACTGTGGAACGCGATGTGCCGGATTTATACGAAGCCTCGGCAACGCGCATTGTCGGCCTCCTCCACAAGATTGAGCCGTCGGTCCGAACGGTCATGCTTGTCGGACACAATCCCGGTTTTCAGGACCTCGCGAACAATCTCATCGGCAAGGGCGATCCGGAGGCTTGCGCCCGCTTGAAGGAGAAATTCGCCACTGCCGGCATGGCGATCATCGCGTTCGAGGAAAATAGCTGGGCGGATATATCGCCCGGAAGCGGACGTCTCGAGCGCTTCGTGACACCGCGTGAACTCACGTGAGCAAACGTCTCCTCCTCCCCGCAATGGAGGAGGAGGAGATGGAAGGTCTCTTGATCAGAACGTTGCCGTATAGGGCTCCGGTCCCATGCGGGCATTCCTGTCGTCAAGCTTGGCAATCGCTGCCATGTCCCCGGCATCGAGCTTGAAATCGAACACCTTGAAGTTTTCCTCGATGCGCGACGGTGTCACCGACTTGGGGATCACGACAAGACCGCTATCGATATGCCAGCGGATGATGACCTGCGCCGGTGTCTTGCTGTGCTTCTTGGCGATTTCACCGATAACCGGGTTGGCGATGAATTTTCCCTGACCGAGCGGACTCCAGGATTCGGTAACGATATTCAGTTTCCGGTGCGCGTCCTGCGCCGCCTTCTGCTGAAAATCCGGGTGGAGTTCGATCTGGTTGATGACCGGAACCACGCCGGTATCGCCAATGATGTGATCCAGATGATCCGGATAGAAGTTGGACACGCCGATCGAACGAGCACGGCCTTCTTCCCTGATCTTGACGAAGGCCTTCCAGGTTTCGCGATAGAGTCCGCGGTGCGGCGACGGCCAATGGATCAGGTAGAGATCGACATATTCGGTGCCAAGCTTCTTCAGGCTGCCCTCGAGGGCGCGCAGAGCGCTGTCGTAACCCTGGTCGGTGTTACGAAGCTTTGTCGTGATGAAAACATCCTTGCGGTCGAGACCGGAGGAACGCACGCCCTCGCCGACACCCTCTTCGTTGTCGTAGCCCGAAGCCGTGTCGATATGGCGGTAGCCGGCTTCGAGGGCCTTGCGGACTGTCGGAGCCGCGACCTCCTGTGGCGTCTGCCATACGCCGAGGCCGACCTGGGGAATGGAATGTCCGTCATGGAAAGTGATGATGGGTTGATTGGCCACAATATATCTCCGGAAGTTTGAAGGATTGGAGGGGCATGAAATTGAATCCGCGAACGGATTTCCCGGCATGCCATTCAGCCTGAGCGCCGGTCAAAACGGATATAGGAGACGGTGCGCAGATTATCACCCCTGATGCCTCAGAGAACGCGTATGACGGTCCCCTTGCGCATGTGCGGCAATAGCCGGCGCATGTCGCGCGGATGGACGGCGAGGCAACCTGCTGTCGGCTCATAGCCCGGCCTGATGAGATGGAAAAAGATAGCCGATCCCCGATTGCGGGCGCGGGATGTGATATTCCAATCCATGACGAGACATATGTCGTAGAGTCCGTCCTTGCGCTTCAACTCTTCATGGCTTGGACGGAAGGGCGCTCTGACGAGGCGATTGTAGTTCGGATCGCCGGGCTGGTCGCACCAGAGCATGTCCTGACGGATGCGGCGGAGCAAGAGCGGCGTTTCGAGGCGGCTCGGACGTTCGCCGCGGCAAAATCCGTAAAGCAGCTTCATTGAAGCAATCGGCGTTGCACCGTCGCCCTCGCGCTTCAAGATGGTGCGGCCGGAACGGCCGATTGCGGCGGGAAGGACGAAAGAACCGCATTGAACCAGTGCGCGGCTTTGCCTGCCGGGCGCGGGACGCACAATAATGGTGGATGGTACCGTTCTTGCGCTTCGCCTTGTTTTCTCCATTTTTCTCACATGTTTTTGTTTTGCTTGGGACTTCGATTGAAATCACATCGGCCCTGGCCCGGCAACAGCACGTCTCCCGGTCTTTGCCAGCGATCGAAATATGGCGTAGGACTTGATGAGACGGAATCTGAGGAACAGAACCGCATGACCGCACGCACCATTCTACTGGTGGACGACGACAACGACCTTCGCGAAACCCTGACGGAGCAGCTTGCGCTCTATGATGAGTTCACGGTGCTGCAGGAGGCGACGGCCGGCAAGGGCATACAAGCTGCGCGCAACACGCCCGTCGATCTGCTGATCATGGATGTCGGGCTGCCGGATACGGACGGACGCGAAGCCGTGAAGCTGCTGCGCAAGGGCGGCTTCAAGGCGCCGATCATCATGCTGACCGGACACGATACGGATTCAGATACGATCCTCGGCTTGGAGGCCGGCGCCAACGACTATGTCACCAAGCCGTTCCGCTTCTCGGTGCTTCTGGCGCGCATCCGCGTCCAGCTTCGGCAGCACGAACAGAGCGAGGACGCGACCTTCACAGTCGGACCCTATCTCTTCAAGCCGAGCCAGAAGCTGTTGACCACCGAAAACGGCCAGAAGATTCGCCTCACGGAGAAGGAAGCGGCGATCATCCGCTATCTCTATCGCGCGGAACAGAAGGTAGTCACCCGGGACGTCCTTCTCGAAGAGGTGTGGGGCTACAATTCCGGCGTGACCACCCATACGCTTGAAACGCACGTCTACCGCCTGCGCCAGAAGATCGAGCGCGATCCCTCGAACGCCGAAATCCTGGTAACGGAAAACGGCGGCTACAAGATCGTACCGTAGGGCAAAGAGCCGCATGGCGCTGACAGACGATATCAACATGCTTTCGCAGCAGCCGCTCTTCAAAGGCATGTCCGCCGACCAGTTGCGGCTGGTCGCCTTCGGCGCCGACCGGCGTTTGATTTCCACCGGGCAGATGCTTTTCCGCGAAGGATCACCGGCGGAAAGCGCTTATGTCGTCGTCAGCGGCGCGCTGGAGCTCAGCACGACAGGCCCAGATGGCCATCCCAAGGTCGAGCGCATCGCGGGCCAGGGCACGTTACTGTCCGAACTCGCTCTGGTAACGCTGGTGGAGCGCAAATTCACCGCCGTGGCGCGGGAGGAATCCAGCGTCATCCGCATCACGCGAGCGCTCTTTTACAGGCTGATCGAGGAGTATCCAGATGCGGCCCGCCTCATAGAAAGCCGCATTCGCGACAACATCGCGGAATTGGCGGCACGGGCGAGCGCACAGCTTCACCGCTTTTCGTAGATCTCAGAGTTTGAAATGCGCGGTCACGGGCACGTGATCGGACGGACGGTCCCATCCGCGAGCCTCCTTCAGGATGTCGATGCGCTGGAGCAGCGGGCCGAGGTCCGATGACGACCAGATATGATCGAGGCGGCGGCCGCGATCGGCAGCCTCCCAGTCCTTGGCGCGGTAACTCCACCAGGTATAGAGCTTCTCGTGCGACGGCACGTGCTGGCGCATGAGATCAAGCCAGGCTCCGCGCTTCATCGCCTCCAGCAGACCCTCGGTTTCGACCGGCGTATGGCTGACGATCTTCAGCATCTGCTTGTGCGACCAGACGTCGTGCTCGAGCGGCGCAATGTTGAGATCGCCGACGAGGATCGCCGAGGTATTCGCTTCGCCGTTGGCCTTCAGCAGTTTCATTTCCTCGACGAAATCCAGCTTATGGGCGAACTTCGGATTGATGGCCGGGTCCGGCTCGTCGCCGCCGGCGGGCACATAGAAATTATGCAGCCGGACGCGGCGCCCTTCACGCTCGAAGACCGCCGAGATATGGCGCGCGTGGCCGACATTTCCGTAGTCCAGGCGATGGTCCTCCTGGAGCGGGATGCGCGAGGCGATAGCGACGCCATGATAGCCCTTCTGGCCATGCACGATGATGTGCTCATAACCCATGGCGCGCAGTGGGGCCGCCGGAAAGAGCTCGTTTGGGACCTTGGTTTCCTGCAGGCAGAGGATATCCGGCCTATGCTTGAGGACGAACTTTTCGACGATCGGCATGCGCAGCCGCACCGAATTGATGTTCCAGGTGGTAATCGAGAAGCTCATGCCATTGCCTTTCAACGAGACTGGAAAGGCCTTAGAGCAAAGGGACTGTGGATGGAACGTCCACAAGCAAAAACGCCCGGCTTTCACCGGGCGTTTTTCACAGAAAGTCATATGGCATCAGTCACGGGAAGCGGCAGTACCTGGAATGCTTTCGTACGGCACTCTGAAGACCTTCTGATCAAACTGAACGCCGGTCCTGACATTGAACACCATCACGGACGTGTCCTTGCCCTGATTATCGGTGATCGTCCACTGACGCAGATCGTAGGTCTTCGGATCGAACATCATCGTAATCGTCGAATTGCCGAAGATCGTCTTATTGCCAAGCGCGATCGTCGTCAGGTCCGATTCTTCCTTTACGCTCTTTACCGAACCGTCCGACAGGTTGATCCTCCGTGCAAGCAGCAGGCTGAGCGGCGTCTTGGAAAGCGGATAAAGGCTCCAGGTCTTCAGCTTCAGGTTACCGACCGCAACATTCCTACCGTCCGAGATCACCCGGATCGGCGACGGATCGTCATAGTTGAAGCGCAGCTTGCCGGGACGCTCGATGAAGAATTTGCCGCCCGTCTGCTCGCCGCGCGGTCCGAACTGCACGAATTCGCCCTGCATGGTGGCTACGTTGGAGAAATGGTTGGCAATCGCCTGTGCCGTCGAAGAACCGCCGGCCGCTGCCTGCGCGAAGGCGTCGAAAGGCGCTGCAGCCGAAACAGCCGCTAGAGCCATGGCGCCGAGAAGGTGACGGCGGTTCAGCAGCAAGCCACTGGAATGGAAATCGGAGTTGGTCATCTAGGTCTCCTATGATGCGACCTGCATGCTGCCGAAAGGCGGCGTCTTCATGGCGCAGAAGCATCGCTGCAGAAGGTAACGTTTCCGAGGCGATCAGGTTTCCGTGAAGTCCTTGCCCCGGCAGATTTTTTCAGCCTCTAGCGATCGAGGATATCGCCTTCGGTCGGAACCAGGATTTCGCGCTTGCCTGCGTGGTTTGCAGGTCCGATGACGCCTTCCTGCTCCATGCGCTCGATCAATGATGCGGCGCGGTTGTAACCGATGCCGAGACGACGCTGGATATAGGACGTCGAGGCCTTGCCGTCGCGAAGCACGATGGCGACCGCCTGGTCGTAGGGATCGTCGGAATCCGCCAGATTGGACGTCCCTGCCGGACCGCCGTAATCATCGTCCTCGTCGTCATCAGCGGTGATCGCATCGAGATATTGCGGTGCGCCCTGGGTCTTCAGATAGGAAACGATCTCCTCGACTTCCATATCAGCCACGAAGGGACCATGGACGCGCTGAATGCGCCCGCCGCCAGCCATATAGAGCATATCGCCCATGCCGAGCAGTTGCTCGGCGCCCTGTTCGCCAAGGATCGTGCGGCTGTCGATCTTCGACGTGACCTGGAAGGAGATGCGGGTCGGGAAATTTGCCTTGATCGTGCCGGTAATGACGTCGACGGACGGACGCTGGGTCGCCATGATGACGTGAATACCGGCGGCGCGCGCCATCTGCGCCAGACGCTGGACGGCGCCTTCAATATCCTTGCCGGCGACCATCATGAGGTCAGCCATTTCGTCGATGATGACGACGATGTAGGGCATCGGCTGCAGGTCGAATTCCTCGGTTTCGTACATCGCTTCGCCGGTGTGGCGGTCAAAGCCTGTCTGCACGGTTCGGGAGATGGCTTCACCCTTGGCCAGCGCCTGCTCAACGCGCGCATTGAAGCCATCGATGTTGCGGACGCCGATCTTCGACATCTTCTTGTAGCGCTCTTCCATCTCGCGGACGGTCCATTTGAGCGCGACGACAGCCTTCTTCGGATCGGTGACCACCGGCGACAGCAGATGCGGAATGCCATCATAGACCGAGAGTTCGAGCATCTTCGGGTCGATCATGATCAAGCGGCACTGTTCCGGCGTCAGACGGTAGAGCAGCGAGAGGATCATGGTGTTGATGGCAACCGACTTACCGGAGCCTGTCGTACCGGCAACCAGCAGGTGAGGCATCTTCGCGAGATCGGCGATGACGGCCTCGCCGCCGATCGTCTTGCCGAGTGCCATGGCGAGCTTCGCCTTCGAACCTTCGAAATCACGCGATGCGATCAGTTCGCGCAGGTAAACAGTCTCACGCGTTGAGTTTGGCAATTCGATGCCGATCGCGTTGCGGCCAGGGACCACAGCGACACGGGCGGCGATCGCGCTCATGGAGCGGGCAATGTCGTCGGCAAGGCCGATAACGCGTGAGGACTTGATGCCCGGGGCGGGCTCGAGCTCGTAAAGTGTGACGACTGGGCCAGGGCGGACATGGATGATTTCACCCTTGACGCCGAAGTCTTCCAGGACGCCTTCGAGCATGCGGGCATTCTGCTCCAGCGCATCGGCGGAAAGCGATGAGTCACGGATGACATTCTTTGGTTCGGCGAGCAGATGAATCGAGGGAAGCTGGAAACCTTCCGGACGAATGAAGGAACCCTGCGATTCGCGTTCGATGCGGGCACCGGGCTTCGGACGCGAGATCTGCGGCACGACACGCGGCTCGGGCTTGCCGCCGGCGGCCTTTGCCGGCGCACGTATCATCCAGTCATCTTCATCGTCATCCGGCAGAATATCGGCCGGACGCGGAGGCATGTCGCTATCGAATGGCACTTCGCCATCGTCGTCGTCGAGCGAAATCGAGGGCGCAGAGACGACCCGGCGCGGCGAACTGACGCGCGGTTCCATCGACGGCTCCAGGCGCTCGCTGCGGCCTGCCGGCGCCTTGGCACGGACGGGCTCGTTCAGGGTACCGAATTCATCATCGTTGAAGTCGTAGGGCGATTCGAAATCGCTCTGGCGGCGCTTGCGTGGCGCCATGCCGAGAATGCGGCGCATCCGCGCTTGGCTCATATACCAGGCATGCGTTAGCGCTCCGAATGCAAGCCAGCCGCCGCCTTCGTCGTCCTCGTCCTCGTCGGCATCACCAACCGAGCGGGCCTTGGAAGGTATAGCCATGAGTGCATCGCCCTCATCCTCTTCAGCTTCCGTGCGGCCGACGATGCCGGCAGCAAAGAGCATCATCCAGGCGGTGGGCAGCGCGAACACGCAGCCGACAGCCGTCGCGAACGCGCCACTCGGGTAGGCGCCGACGAAGAGAGCCGGAAAACGAAGGATCATATCGCCGATGACGCCGCCGATGCCGTTCGGGATCGGCCATGTCAGCGGCGGCGGGAAGCAGCCGATCACGGCAGACGAAAGGATCGAGCCGAGAGCCCAGGCGCCGGCCCGTTGAGGAATGCGGCTAAGGCGGCGGCCTGAAATCAATGCCAAGGCCCAGGCAACGACCGGCAATAGCGCCACGACGCTTGCAAGGCCGAAGAACTGCATCGCGATGTCAGCAAAGGCGGCACCGCCATATCCCAGGACATTTGCCGGCGGATTGCCGGTCGCGTAGGAATAGCTCGGATCTGTGACGTTCCATGTCGCGAGTGCCGCGACCGCGAGCGCCAATAGCAGGAAGATTGCAAAGCCCAGGAGAGCCTGCGCCTGCCGGAACACGAACCCTGATAGGGAGAACCGGTCCGGCCGGCTATCCATCACCGGCGACGTGCTTCTTGCCATATACCCAACCCGTCCAATGCTGAGCGCGCGAATCGCTTAGGGCGTCGCCACGCAATATGCGTCCGCCCCACCTAATCAAAGGAGGGTTAAAGCGATGTTAACCATGAGAGACTGGACAAGCCGGACCGGCAAATAAAAAGGCCCGAACCTAAGGTCCGGGCCAAGATGCAGCCTATAGATAGGCCGCGACGGGCTGTTCAGCGGCGCCCTTTGCCGGGCGCCGCTGACCCTGCGATCAAGAAGAGTGGTAGGCGGCTTCGCCATGGGTCGACAGGTCGAGACCTTCGCGTTCTGCCTCCGGGGTTACGCGCAGGCCGACGATGAGGTCGACGATCTTGTAGAGGATCGCAGAGCCGACGCCCGACCAGACGAGGGTCGTCAGGACGCCCTTTAGCTGAGCCCAGACCTGAGTTGCCGTACCGGCGTAGGATGCAGCAAAGTCCGGCGTCGAGTAGTCGACGATACCTGCGCCGCCGAGAGCCGGGTTGACTAGAATGCCGGTGCCGATGGCGCCGATGATGCCGCCAATGCAATGTACGCCGAAGACGTCAAGGCTGTCGTCGTAGTTGAACTTGTTCTTCACGACGTCGACGAAGAAGTAGCAGGCCGGCGAAACGATCAGGCCGAGAACGATCGAGCCCATCGGACCTGCAAAGCCTGCTGCCGGCGTAACGGCAACGAGACCGGCAACAGCACCCGAAGCGGCACCCAGCATGGAAGCCTTACCGCGGGCGAAGGTTTCGACGATGCACCAGGAAACAGCGGCAGCAGCCGTTGCGACGAAGGTGTTGATCATCGCGAGCGAAGCATAGGAGTTGGCCTCGAGGTTGGAACCGGCGTTGAAGCCGAACCAGCCGACCCACAGAAGCGATGCGCCGACCATGGTGAGCGTCATCGAGTGCGGAGCCATGATTTCCTTCTTATAACCCGTGCGCTTGCCAAGCATGATGGCGCCGACAAGGCCGGCAATACCGGCATTGATGTGAACGACCGTGCCGCCGGCGAAGTCGATTGCACCATAGGAGAAGATCAGGCCGGACGGCGAGCTGTAGGAGCTCGGACCACCCCAGAACCAGACCATGTGCGCCATCGGGAAGTAGATGAAGGTGACCCACAGGACAACGAACAGCATGACGGCGGAGAACTTGATGCGCTCGGCAAACGCACCGACGATGAGGCCGGGCGTAATGCAGGCAAACGTCATCTGGAACACGATGAAGGTGTATTCCGGAATTGCGACGCCCTTCGAGAAGGTCTCGGCGAGCGACGACGTGTTGACGCCGGCAAGGAAGGCCTTGGAGAAACCGCCGATGAAGCTGTTCAGCGAACCGCCGTCGGTGAAGGCCAGCGAGTAGCCGTAGGTGACCCAGATCAGCGACACAACGGCGGTGATCATGAAGACCTGCATCAGCACGGAGAGCATGTTCTTGGCGCGTACGAGGCCGCCATAGAAGAGAGCCAGGCCGGGAATGGTCATCAACAGCACGAGCGCCGAGGAGACGAGCATCCAGGTATTGTCACCCTTGTCCATGGTGAAGGCCGGAGCCGCTGCAGCCGCGGCATCGGCAGCAGCCGGCGCGGTCTCCTGCGCAAAGGCGACGACCGGCGCTAAGAGCGCGGCAGACGCAGCCCCGAGCCGCGCAAATGTGGAAGAAAACTTCGAAATTGACATTGGAATAAAGCTCCTTGCTCAGCCGTTCTTACAGCGCTTCGGTATCGGTTTCGCCCGTGCGGATACGGACGGCATGGTCGATCGAGTAGACGAAAATCTTGCCGTCGCCGATCTGGCCGGTCTTGGCCGACGACGCGATGGCTTCGACGGCCTTGTCGACGATTTCTGATGCGACTGCGATTTCGATCTTGAGCTTCGGCAGGAAGCTGACCGCATATTCCGTACCGCGATAGATTTCGGTATGTCCCTTCTGGCGTCCGTAGCCCTTCACTTCGGTCACGGTCAGGCCCTGGATGCCGATCGCCGTGAGGGCTTCGCGGACCTCATCGAGCTTGAACGGCTTGATAATGGCCATCACAATTTTCATCTGGTTTTCCCATCCTTCGTTATCCTCGGCGCGGAGCCGACTCTCCTTGCCGCTGACGTTCACGAACAGCGACTGGGGATCTACATTCAAAGGGCGTGCCAGTTTCGAGGCAGATTATAAGTTATTGAAAAGTAAAGAGTATAATGAACGATGCTATTTAAGAGGCAAATGTCAGGGCAACAACCGCCCAAATAATGCCCAAATTTGTAAATTTGCACATTTTTTATTCATTTGCCTTTTTCCGAATCAAACCTTCCTGCGCGACTGACGCAATCAGAACACCCGACCGGGTAAAGAGGCTACCGCGCGTGAGACCGCGGGCACCAAAAGCCGATGGGCTATCTTGTGTGTAAAGCAGCCAATCCTCAAGTTTATCAGGCCGATGAAACCACATGGAATGGTCAAGGCTCGCAACCTGCAGGCCCTGGTCGAAGATCGACGTCCCATGAGCGTAGAGCGAGGTATCGAGCAGCGTCATGTCGGAGAGATAGGCAAGCACAGCAGCTTGATAGAGCCGGTTATCCGGGACCGGCCCTGTCGCGCGCACCCAGACATCCTGTCGGGGATCGAGCTTCTTGTCGGAAAAATAGTGTGTCAGCGAAACCGGCCGGATTTCGATCGGCCGTTCGCGCTCCCAGTATTTGCGCACAGCCGCCGGCGCATGCGCGAGATACTGCTCCTTGATCTGCTGTTCGCCAAGCAATCTTTCCGGCATGGGGACATCGGGCATCACGATCTGATGATCGAAGCCCGGTTCCTCGACCTGGAAGGAGCACGAGAGTGCAAAAATCGCCTTGCCGTGCTGGATTGCCACGACCCGGCGCGTGTTGAAGCTCGATCCGTCACGGATGCGCTCCACCTGATAGACGATCGGTACGGAAGGATCGCCCGGCCGCATGAAATAAGCATGCAGCGAGTGAACGAAGCGCTCTGTCTCAATCGTCCGCTGGGCAGCCATCAATGCCTGACCGATCACCTGTCCGCCAAAGACGCGCTGCCAGCCGACCTGCGGACTGCGGCCGCGAAAGATATCGACTTCGATCGGCTCGAGATCAAGCGTCGCGAGCAGCGTTTCCATGGCTGTGGGTTTGGCCGCGTCTTCCATCATTTGTTCAGCTCCCAACGGTAGGAAGTGGGGATGCGATGATCTATATAGATCATCATTGTAATCACAAGGCGCGGAGAGCGGGCGATGCAGGACATGCTGGTTGTTGGCGGAGGTTACGTCGGCCTTTCCGCGGCGGTCGCCGTCAAGCAGGCTGCCCCCCACCTCGATATTGCGGTCGTTGAAGCAGCGCCTGAGAATGCCTGGCAGAAGGATATGCGCGCCTCGGCAATCATCGCTGCGGCAACGAAGATGCTGGAAGTCTTCGGCATCTGGGAGGAAATCAAGCCTGAAGCCCAGCCGATCACCAAGATGATCGTGACCGATTCGAGGACAGCCGACCCGGTCCGCCCGGTTTTCCTGACCTTCGATGGTGAAGTGGAAGATGGGCGCCCTTTTGCGCACATGATCCCGAACGCCGTCCTGGTCGGCGCGTTGCGCGGCGTCTGTGACCGGCTCGGCATCGAAATCCGGCATGGACTGAGCGCCACCGGCCTGAAGACGGAAGAAAACCGGATCTCCGTGACGTTGTCCGATGGCAGCGCACTGGAATCACGCTTGCTCGTCGCCTGCGATGGGGTGCGCTCGAAGCTCCGCGATCTGGCAGGCATAAAGACGGTCAGCTGGGATTACGGCCAGTCAGGCATCGTGGTAACCGTCGAGCACGAGCGGCCGCACAATGGCTGCGCCGAGGAGCATTTCCTGCCCTCCGGTCCCTTTGCGATCCTGCCGCTCACCAACAACCGGTCTTCCCTTGTCTGGACCGAGCAGGCCCACGATGCCGACCGGCTTGTTGCCGGCGACGACCTGATTTTCGAAGAGGAACTGGAGCGCCGTTTCGGCCACAAGCTCGGCGCGCTCAAGGTGATTGGCGAAAGGCGCGCCTTCCCGCTCGGCCTGACGCTCGCCCGGGCCTTCGTGGCGCCGCGCTTTGCACTTGCAGGCGATGCAGCCCACGGCATTCACCCGATTTCGGGCCAGGGCCTCAATCTCGGCTTCAAGGACGTGGCAGCATTGGCAGAAACCATCGTCGAGGCCGACCGGCTCGGGCTCGATATCGGCTCGATCAATATTCTCGAGCGCTACCAGACTTGGCGCCGCTTCGATACTTTCCGCATGGGGGTGACGACCGACGTGCTGAACCGGCTGTTCTCCAATGACGTGATGCCGGTGCGCATTGCCCGCGACGTCGGCCTGGGCATCGTCGACAGGATCCCGAGCCTCAAGTCCTTCTTCATCGGGCAGGCGGCCGGGACCGCGGCCAGGAACAATCCGCGGCTTTTGGCAGGCGAGACGATCTAATCGTCCAGCCCCCGCGCCTCTGACACCAGCATGATCGGGACGCCGTCACGGATCGGATAGGCAAGGCGCGCCTTTTCCGAGACGAGTTCGTTGTGCTCGCGGTCATAGCGGAGCGTGCCCTTGGTGAGCGGACAAACAAGGAGCTCAAGCAGTTTCGGATCAACACGGCTGAGTTTTTCGTCCATACCCGATGATTTACTGCAAAACCGTATCGGAGTCACCGAAGACCCGCGCGAGCACGATTTCAGTGATTGCGATCAGGGTTTCCGCCCTGGTTTTGAGATCGGGAGCCTCCAGCAGCGCCTGTTTCTCTGCAGGGCCAAAGGGCGACATCATCGCAAGCGAATTCACGAGCGTCAGATTGCTGGCGCGCTCGACGCTTTCCCAGTCGGCCTCCAGCTTGTTCGCATCGAGGTAGGCCCTGAAAGCGGAAAGCAAAGCGCCACGATCGACGGCATCTTCTTCATCGCGTGCGGAGAGATCGGAAATGAAGGGAGCGATGCGGAAGCTTCTGAACGGCTCATGCGTCATTTTCTCGCCAAGCAGGCGGAAACGGCAAACGCCCGTTAGCGAAACGATATAGCGCCCGTCGCCGGTCTCGGCGAAAGAGGTGATCCGCCCGATGCAGCCGACGGGAGCAAGATGAGGTTCGCCGCTTTTGTCGCCCGCCGTCGAATCATTGTCGCCAAGGGCCGGCTGGACCATGCCGATCAGCCGGTTGCCAGCCAGCGCGGCGTCAAACATCGCGAGATAACGCGGCTCGAAAATATTCAGCGGAAGCTGTCCCGTAGGCAGGAGAAGAGCGCCGGTCAGAGGAAAGACGGCGATCGAATCTGGCAGATCGCCGGGCTTTAAATATCTTGCGTTCCCGACTTGCATCAAAACTTGTCCCACAACCAAGCGGCAGGAGCGAAACGATGCTCCCTGTCCTGCCTGTGAAATGTGGTGCCCTTGCCCAAAAACGCAAGGGCAAGGCTTTGAAAGTTACGAGAAGAGCATCGCCGAAAGCTTGCGCCGCGCGGACACCGTTGCCGGATCCTTGAAGCCCCAGACTTCGAAGAACTGCAGGAGTTGGCGGCGTGCGCCGTCGTCATCGAAGGTCCGGTCCTTGCGCATGATATGGAGCAGATGCTCGGCCGCCTCGTCGCGCTTTCCCTCGACGTTCAGGATCTTGGCAAGCTTCATGCGCGCATCGTGGTTATCCGGATCGACCGCAAGGTCCTGTTCCAGGGCGATTGGATCACCGAGCTTGCGGGCTTCTTCGATCTGATCGAGCTTCGTGATGACGGCCTGAATCCCGGCGTCCTTGGCAAGCTCTTCCGGCAGATCGGTCAGCGCTTCGCGAGCGCGCTGATGCTGGTTGGCGGCAATCATGCATTCGGCCATCCCGGCAAGCGCCTTGGCATTTTCCGGATCGGCTTGCATGATCGCGCCATAGAGTTGCGCGGCACCATTAACGTCGCCCGCGGCCAGGAGCTCCGCAGCCTCCTCGAGCACCGCTTCGATCTCCGCAGCCTGATCTGCACCAGCAGGACCGGCGATGCGGTCGATGAACTGGCGAACCTGGCTTTCCGGCACGGCACCCATGAAGCCATCGGCCGGGCGGCCGCCGACGAAAGCGATCACGGCCGGGATCGACTGGATGCCAAGCTGGCCTGCGATCGACGGATGGTCGTCGATATTCATCTTCACGAGCTTCACGCGGCCTTGCGCTTCATTGACCACTTTCTCGAGCACTGGCGTCAATTGTTTGCACGGGCCGCACCAAGGCGCCCAGAAATCAACGAGCACGGGCTGGTTGCGCGATTCCTCGATGACGTCCTTCGTGAAAGTGGCGGTTGTCGTATCCTTGATATGTCCGCCGCCTGCCGCCGGCTGCGGCGCCGAACCGAAATTCGCCGTTGCCGACATCTGACTGCCGAAGGAATTGCTGTAGGAATTGTCGCTGCCGCTCATTGGTATCTCCCGCCATGCCGGTTGCCCGGCTTTTTCTAGCGCTAAAATCGTATGTCAGGCCGTCACTTTCAAGACAAGCGGCTTATGGCCGGTCGCTTCCATGAAGCGAATGAGATCTGCGCTTGCAATCGACGTCGTCGCATCGTTGGACAACGGATGGCAATTGACGACCTCCTCCTTCATCAAGTCCGCATCGAGCACGAAGGTCACATTGTTGCCCATGTCGTTGATGGCGCCAAAGGCGGTGACCGCGCCGGGGATCACGCCAAGATATTCCATCAGCTTTTCCGCCTTGCCGAACGAAACCTTGCTGGCGGCGCCGATCAGCCCATGCACGGTCTTGAGATCGACAACGGAATGTTCCTCGACCGTCAGCAGGAAGAACTGATCCTTCTTATCTTTCACGAAAAGGTTTTTTGTATGCCCGCCGGGAATAGCATCGCGCAGCGACACCGATTCGGCCACGGTGAAGACTGGAGCATGCTCATGCGTGCTGTGCGCGATGCCGAGCCCGTCGAGGAAGGCGAAAAGTTCGTTCTTGTTTTTCGGCTTGGCTTCGGTCATCGCGGCATCCGTGCGGAAAGAAGGAGATAAGGTGCCCTGATTAAGTCGGAGGGACGTGTTTTGCAATGTTCGGGATCGACGCTTATCCCTGAATTTGCGGCAGTTTGCGAAAGCACCTCTGAAATCGTGGAATTTTTCTTGGCCTTTGCGTGATTTCCCTGTTGCATTTAAAAATCGATTGGGCCATATAGCGCCCGTCGCCGCAAGGTGGCAGCCCACGGTCCACCAACTACCCCGGACCGATGCGGATTGAGCGGGTGTAGCTCAGGGGTAGAGCACAACCTTGCCAAGGTTGGGGTCGAGGGTTCAAATCCCTTCGCCCGCTCCAGTTTCCAAATTGTCCGACCCGGAGACATTGGTAACAGATCGTACCTAACACATAGGTGACAACCTCGTGCCGAACGGGTTGTCGATGGTTTGCAAGGTCCTCTGCTCCAGGTCGATATATCCAAGATCATAGTGCATGAAGCTGGTGAGCCAGATGCCTTCATGACTTCCTTGATTGCGAGTTTCTGTCCTGCCAGCACGGTCGGGATGTTGATCTACTTGCAATGATGCAGATGCGGCTCGCAATTGGTCACCAGCGCATCTCTGTCGTGGACAGGGGTAGTCGCCCAACCAGGCCACAAGCCATCGTCGGAAGAATTCTCTTTTTGCCGGCAGTGCCGGGGGCGGTCGCACCTGGGCCACCATCGCAACGCTCATTCAGATCCGCCAAGATGAACGATGTCGATCCGCTGGCATGGCTGACGCAGGCCCTCGAGCGCATCGCAGCGGGTGGCCAGCCAGCGAAATCGAAACTTTCATGCCGTGGAATTTTGCAACGTATCGGCCTTGGTTCATCGCTTGCTATGCAAGGCGACCGGTTTAGGCCACTATGAAATCGTAGCGGCCGAATTTTCCGTCGCTCGTCGCCCCGACATCGAGCAACAAGGCTGCGTTGAATATCCGGTCACGTTCATTGTCCGGCTCACCGGGAAAATAGAGCTGCGTCGTCAGCACTTTTCCGCCGGGCCGTTGGACTTTCAGGTGGTAATGCCGGGTGCGGCCAGGATAGACCCCTGGCACGATCGTCTCAAACCACCATTTGCCTTCAGCATCGGTGAATTGATGTCCGCGGAGTTTGTATCCGCTGTTGTCATAGGTGCCAATCTCATTGGCATGCCATAACTCGATCAACGCTTTTGCCACGGGCTGGCAGTTCTCGGTCAGCACGTAACCGGCAAGCGTCACCCTTTCACCGCCCGGTGCATCGCTCGCGAAGTCCTGTTTTTCAGGGCTCTCCGGGGTGAAATACGGGCCTTCGGTCTGCGCTGGCGTCAGATCGTCGTCATCATCGCAAGTTGGTGTAAGCGACAGCTGCGCAGGAGCGCCGGCTGCATGGCCGAGTCTCGGGAGCACAATCGGCGTGGCAACGAAGCCCATAAGGAAATGTCGCCGGGTCGGCATGGCGTTGTATCTCCCCTAACATGGAAACCAAGATCCTTGCGGCTCCATTGGGCAGAAGTGGGGCGGGTCGCCAGGAATTTGGGTACTCAATAGTTGTAGCGGCGCGCATGGCCCGAATGCCTTGCTGTTGCCTCCGGTAACAGTCACCGGATTTCGGCCAAGTGCAATCTATTTCCACGTATGCACTTCGCGTCACACTCATCGAGCGCTCCGCGCAAAAACCGCTCCTTCTAGAACTGGAGTGAATTTTGCAGTACGGGCACGATCCTACCACGTCGTAATTTTATGCTTGCCGGTTGGGGTCGAGGGTTCAAATTCCTTCGAGCTCTCCAGTTTTCATAGAAATATCAAATATTTATATTAATCATCGGTAAGACGATTTAGTGTTCTAAAGCCATGTCGCCACGTCAGCGCCAAAACGGCCGATCGCAGCCATTTGCCGCACTATCTGAAAAGAATTTGATTTGCGCGCAACGCATCGCCATGTTGAGCGAGGGCGGGCAACGGTTGGTTTGATGTATGCTGCAACGAATTGACGACACGGATGCCGCCCTGATCGACAGGCTGCAGGAATCCGCATTCGACTATTTTCTGAAATATTCCAATCCCGAAAACGGCCTGGTCGCGGATACGTCAGTGCCCGGGGTTCCTTGCAGCATCGCTGCCGTCGGCTTTGCGCTCTCCAGCTATGCGGTCGCCGCCGAACGCGGATGGATGACGCGCAAAGAAGCGGCAGGCAGGTCAGTCACGACGCTGCGTTTCTTTGCCAGGAGCTATCAGGGACGCGAACGCCACGCGACCGGCTATCGCGGCTTCTATTACCACTTCCTGCATATGGATAGCGGCCATCGGGCCTGGAACAGCGAGCTCTCGACAATCGACACGACCTTGCTCGTCGCCGGCATGCTGACGGCTGCGGCCTATTTCGATCGGACCGATGCGGTGGAGACGGAAATCCGCGAGCTTGCGAAATTCATCTATGAGCGCATCGACTGGCATTGGGCGTTGAACAAGGGGCAGACCGTCAGCATGGGCTGGAAGCCGGGCAGTGGCTTTCTGCGCTGGCGCTGGCAGGGATATGACGAAGCGATCCTGCTCTATATGCTGGCACTTGCTTCGCCGACCCATCCGATCGTGCCATCGAGCTACGATGCCTTCGTCTCAAGCTATTCCTGGATGCTCTTCGGCAAGCAGCCCTATCTCTATGCTGGACCGTTCTTCATTCACCTTTTCCCGCATGCCTGGATCGACTTCCGCGGGATTAAGGACAAAGAGATGGCCGCCCGCGACTGGGACTATTTCCGCAACACACAGGTTTCGATCGCCGTGCAGCGCGATTATGCCGAGCGCAACCCCGGACACTTCGTTGGCTACAATAGGGATGTCTGGGGACTTTCCGCCTCCGACGGCCCGCCGCCAACGCGCAACATGCGTGGCGGCCGGCGCACGAAGGTGCTTGGTTACGCCGCCCGCGGTGCACCGCTTGGCCCGGATGACGGGACAATTGCACCCTGGGCGGCGGTTGCGGCATTGCCCTTTGACCGGCAGGCGTCGCTTGATGGCCTAAAGGCGCTGCTCGCCGCCTATCCTGATCTGCTCTGCGAAGGCCGCTTTCCAGGCGGCTTCAACCCGACGGTGAAGACTGCCCGGCCTGAAGGTTGGGTGGACGATCGATGCGTCGCGATCGACCAAGGGCTGCTGGTGATGACGATCGAAAACGACCGGTCGGAGTTCATATGGAACCTGATGCGGCAGTCGCCGGTCATCCGTCTCGGCCTTGAACGCGCCGGCTTTACGGGCGGCTGGCTGGAGCAGGCGGAAACGGAAAGGGTTTCGCGAAAGTCGGCTTAACGGCGGCCGAAGACATGCGCCTTGCCGGCGATGTCAAGGCGAACACGATCGCCGCGTGCGGGCAAGGCCACGCTGGATGTCTTGATGAAGATCGGCGGTAGCGCCACGCCTTCCAGCGACACTGCCACGGTGCAGGTTGCGCCGCCGAACTCGACCTCGACGACACGACCACCATAGGCGGGCTCGCCTTCATCGGCAACGACGCGAATCTGCTCCGGCCGCAGCATGATCTCGGCCTTGCCTTGATGGCTGCCTTCCACTGCAACGCGGCCGAGCGCGCAATCGGCAAAGCCATTGCGGATAATCGCCGGAAGCATCACCGCATCACCCAGGAAGAGTGCGGTCTCGCGGTCCTTCGGCTGCAGGTAGAGCGATTGCGGTGAACCCGCTTGGATCAGCTTGCCTTCCCTGAGCACCGCGACCTGGTCGGCAAAGGAGAGAGCCTCTGCCTGATCATGGGTTACGAGAATAGTCGTGATATCCGCCATCTGCAGCACGCGTGCGACAGCCTTGCGCATGTGTTCGCGAAGGCCGGTATCGAGCGCCGAGAAGGGCTCGTCGAGCAGCATGAGGCGCGGCTTGCGGCCGAGGGCTCTCGCCAGTGCCACGCGCTGCTGCTGGCCGCCGGAAAGCTGGTGGGGACGGCGCGTCAGCATGTTGCGGTCGAGCTCGACCATATCCAGTAGTTCGACGATCCGCTTTTCGCGATCGGGACCGCCCCGCTCGAAACCGAAGCCGATATTGTCGGCAACGCTCAGATGCGGGAAGAGCGCACCGTCCTGCGAGACGATGCCGATGCCGCGCTTGTGCGCGGGAACGGCTGCCGAGCCATCCGCGAGCACTTCGCCGTTCAGGACGACCTGCCCTTCATCGGGCCGCTCGAAGCCGGCGACGATGCGCAGCAAAGTCGTTTTGCCGGAACCTGAGGGGCCGACGACGGCGGTGCGGCTGCCGGCGGCAACGTCCAGCGTCACCTTGTCCAGCGCTGTCACTGGGCCATAGCGCTTGCTGACAGACTGGATCGTAAGCAAGGTCATTGGCCGGCGGTCCGTTTCGATTGGGCATAGAGAAGAAGGGTCAGCGGCAGCGACAGCACTATCATCATCACCGCATAGGGAGCGGCCGACGCATAGTCGATTTCGCTGGTCAGCGACCAGAATTCCGTTGCCAGCGTTTCAACACCGTTCGGCGACAACATCAGCGTTGCCGTCAGCTCGTTGGTGATGCCAAGCGCCGACAGCGCGATGCTTGCAGCAAAGCCCGGGGCAGCAAGGCGCATGGTAATCTGGCGCACGGCCTGCGATGGCGTGCGTCCCAGGCACATGGCAGCCCGTTCCAGCTCCACAGGTGCTTGTGCGATGCTGGCACGAAGGCCGACCATCGCACGCGGCAGGAAGAGCAGGACATAGGCAACGATGAGGGTCGCAAAAGTCTGGTAGAGCGGCAGCGCCAGCCGCACGGTGATCGTCACCAATGCCAGCGCCACGACGACGCCCGGAAGCGAGCCGACATAATAATGGCAGGCTTCGAGCAAGCGCTGGAATCGCCCAGGGGCGCGGACCGACAGCCAGGCCATGGGCGCGGCCGCGATCGTCGTCAGCACGCCGCCTGCAACCGCAAGGACGATCGTTTGAACGAACGCATTTCCGACCGCATCCAGCCGCCAGATCTCGCCGCCGCCGAGATAGAGCCAGCGGCCGAGCGTCATGAGCGGTACGCCGAGCGTCAGCACCGCAAGCGTGCCCGGCAGCAGAATGGCAGGTACGACAAACCAGCCGAGACGGCGGCGATCGGCGGGACGTGCGGAACCGGATCCGACGCGGGCGTAGCGCTCGTTGCCGCGCAAAAGGATTTCGAGGCCAAGCAGGAAAAGGCAGCAGGCGACGAGCACACCGCCGAGCATATTGGCTGCGGGGCTGTTATAGGCCGACTGGAACTGATCGACGATCGCGGTCGAAAAGGTGTCGAAGCGGATCATCACGTAAAGCCCGTATTCCGACAGGAGATGCAGCCCGATCAAGAGCGAGCCTCCACAGATCGCAAGCCGCAACTGCGGCAGGACCGTACGGAAGAAGACACGCCAGGGATCGAGGCCAAGCGACGCCGCCGCATCCTCGATCGCCGGATCGAGGCGGCGAAGAGCAGCAGCGACCGGCAGGTAGAGAAAAGGATAATAGGCGAGCACGGAAACGAAGACACCGCTCTGCAGGCCGCGCATGCCGGGAACGAGGCTCACCCAGGCATAGCTGTGGACGAAGGCCGGAACGGCAAGCGGCGCAACGGCAAGCCAGGACCACAACCGCGGAAACGGAACATTGGTCCGCTCCGTCAGCCAGGCGAGCGTCACGGCAAGAACAATCGACAGGGGAATGGTGAGCGCCTCGAGGAGGATCGTGTTGACGAGCAGCTCGCCGACACGTGGCCGGAAGACCAGCTCCTTGACCGTCTGCCAGCCGACATTGATGGTAATCCAACCGATAAAGCCGAGCGGCACGAGGCTTATAAGTGCGACGAGCGTTGCAAAGACGACGACGGAGGCGTGCGGCATGCGCCCGCGCAGCAAACCTGTTCCGCTGACTGGCGCTCCATTGCCGGGCGCGAGCTCGGAAACAAGCGATCTGTTGTCTTGCAGCAAGGCCGACGCCTTTGATACGCTGAAAAAGGAAGGCAACCGCCTCTTTCTGAAGCGGTTGCCGGATTGGGTCATGCCCTAAGGTTTTCTTGAGCCAAAAGCAATAGTTTTGACTCGATCCGGCCTGCGGCAGAGAGGCTTAGATCAGGCCCGCGGCCGTCATCAGCTCGACGACTTTCTTGCTGTCAAGCTCGGAAGCCTCAACCTTCGGCGCATTGAGATCGGCAAGCGGGACGAGCTTTTCGTTCGCATCGCCGCTGACCGCGTATTCATAGGACGTGCCGTTTTTCAGGATGTCCTGGCCGGCTTTGCCGGCGATGAACTTCAAGAACGCCTGGGCTTCCTTCATATGCTGCGTCGACTTCAGGATGCCGCCGCCCGATACGCTGACGAACGCGCCCGGATCCTGGTTCTTGAAGTAATGCAGGCCGACATTCTTGCTGTTTTCGCCAGTCTTCGCCTGATCGCCGAACCAATAGTAATGATAGATGACCGCGCCTTCAACTTCGCCGGCATTGACGGCCTTCATGGCAACACTGTTGCCCTTGTAAGGCGTTGCGTTTTCCTTCATCGCCTTCAACCATTGAGCCGTTGCTTCTTCGCCCTTCAGCTGCAGCAGTGCACCGACGATCGCTTGGAAATCGGCACCGGCAGGCGACGCGCCCCAACGGCCCTTCCAGGCCGGATCGGCGAGATCGAGCATCGACTTCGGCAGCTTGTCTTCGGTGAGCTTCGTCTTATCATACACAAACACCGTCGAGCGGGCGGCGATGCCGGTCCACATGCCATCGGCCGGACGGTACTGCGCCGGGACCAGATCAAGCGTTTCTTTGTCGACCGGGGCAAACAGGCCCGCGCCATCGACGAGCGCCATCGCCGGAGAGTTCTCGGTCAAGAACACGTCGGCCGGGGAAGCGTCGCCTTCCTGGATGATCTGGTTGGCGAACTGCATGTCGCTGCCTTGGCGCATAGTGACCTTGATGCCGGTCTCCTTGGTGAAGGCATCGATCCATTCGCGGCCGAGGCTTTCGTGCTGAGCGTTATAGACGACGATACCTTCGGGTTCCTGCGCATTTGCGCTGGATGCCAGCGACGTCGCAACAAGAAGCGAGGTGGCCAAAGCAAGCGCGGAAAAGCGCGTAAGAGAAATTTTCATGATGCCCTCCATGGCGGGTGTCACCCAAACTCCCCGGGTGATGCGCGCCCCGTATATTTTTCTTGATTTAGTTTTTCAAGTTTCGCCTTGCCGCCGGTCTTCACAAATACTTGAACCCACCCATCAACTTTAGAATAATTCTATATAGCCAGGATGGCGTCGATCACGTCATCCTCGATTTCGATGCCATGCTCCAGCGCGTATTTTCGCGCATTCTGACCGCGGCGACCGGGCAGGCGGACACCGGGATCGGAAGAAATTTCAGCGGCAAGTTCGCCCAGACGCGATGCCGCGAAGCTTCCACCGCTCGCTTCGGGATTGATAACGATCAGCATCTGCCCAAGGCCGGGCGCTGCTCCTTGGTCATCGAACAAGGAAGTGGATTCGAAGGAAAAATTGGCACCCGCGAGCGGTGCTGCGAGAATCTCGACCATCATGGCAAGCGCAGCACCCTTGGCCTCGCCGGATGGCACCATAGTGCCCTCCAGGGCGGCAACCGCATCGGTTGTCGGCTGGCCGTCACGATCAAAGGCCCAATCGGCCGGGATCGACGCGCCCTTTTGCCGGGCGGCCATGATCTTGCCACGCGCAACGCGCGACAACGCAAGGTCGATGACGATCGGATCATCTGCGGGAACGGGCGCTGCAAAAGCAATGGGATTGGTGCCGAAGACGGGCTTGCGTCCGCCCCAGGCAGCCATGGAAGCTGTGGCATTCGCAACCATCAGCGCCACGAGACCAGCTTCGGCAAAACGTTCGACGGTCAGCGCGAGCACACCCGCATGATGCGAACGGCGGATAGCGGCAAGCGCAATGCCCTGTTTGCGCGCCATCTCCGACAGCAACGGCACGGCGAGATCGAAAGCCGGATAAGCATAGCCGTGGCAGGCGTCGATCTGGATGATGGATGGAAAAGGCTGGAAGACGATCGGCTTGGCTATTCCGTCGACCTTCCCGGACTTTGCCTGGGCCGCATAGGCAACGACGCGGCGCAGCCCGTGGCCACCCTGTCCTGCGGCTTCTGCGGCGACCAGCGCACGCGCGACGGAGCGCGCATTTCCCTCCTCCACTCCGCTGCGCTTCAACGCGTCGATAACCAGCGCTTCGGCTGCGGCAAGTGTCAGATGCATGGAGAAAAACCTTGGGCAAAAACGAAGGGACGATGACGGTGTTACGTCATCGTCCCTTCGGATTCAATGCGGCTCTCTCGATCACTCGACGTCGAACTTGACACCCTGAGCGAGCGGCAGCGTCTTGCCGTAATTGATCGTGTTCGTCGTGCGGCGCATGTAGGCCTTCCAGGCATCCGAGCCGGATTCGCGGCCGCCCCCGGTTTCCTTTTCGCCACCGAAAGCACCGCCGATTTCGGCACCCGACGGGCCGAGATTGACGTTGGCGATGCCGCAATCGGAGCCACGGGCGGAAACAAAGGTTTCGGCTTCACGCATGTCATTGGTGAAGATCGAGGAAGATAGGCCCTGCGGCACGGCATTGTGCAGTTTCAGCACCTCGTCGAAATCCGTGTACTTCATGACATAGAGGATCGGTGCGAAGGTCTCGTGTTCGACAGGACCAGTCTGAGACGGCATCTCGACAAGCGCCGGGCGCACATAGAAGGCTTCGGCAGCGCCGTTTTCGACGCGCTCGCCACCCGTGACCTTGCCGCCAGCCGACTTTGCCTCGGATAGAGCCGACTGCATCTTCTCGAAGGCCGATTTGTCGATCAGCGGACCGACAAGCGTCCCGTTTTCCAACGGATTGCCGATCGTGACCGATCCATAGGCTTTCTGCAGGCGAGGCACGAGTTTGTCGTAGATGCTCTCGTGCACGAAGAGACGGCGAAGCGTCGTGCAGCGCTGGCCGGCAGTTCCCATCGACGAAAAGGCAACGCCGCGCAGAGTGAGATCGAGATCGGCTGTCGGGCAGATGATGGCGGCATTGTTGCCGCCGAGTTCAAGGATCGCACGGGCAAAGCGCTGCGACAGCCGCGGGCCGACGGCGCGGCCCATGGCCGTGGAGCCGGTGGCGGAAACCAGCGGCACCTTCGGGTGATCGACGAGGACTTCACCGACATCGCGGCCGCCAATCAGCAGCGTCGAAAGGTTCGCCGGAGCCTGCCCGCCTTCGGCGACGAAGCGCTTCAGCGCCTTTTCGAACAGCGCCTGTACGGCAAGTGCCGTCAGCGGCGTCTTTTCCGACGGCTTCCAGACTGTGGAATTGCCGCAGACGAGCGCCAGCGCCGCATTCCACGACCAGACCGCGACCGGGAAGTTGAAGGCCGAAATGATGCCGACCACGCCGAGCGGATGCCAGCTTTCCATCATGCGGTGCTCGGAGCGCTCGGTTGCAATCGTTAGGCCGTAGAGCTGGCGCGAAAGGCCGACTGCGAAATCGCAGATGTCGATCATTTCCTGGACTTCGCCGAGACCTTCAGACGTGATCTTGCCGACTTCGATCGAAACGAGGCGGCCGAGCGCCGGCTTCGCCGCGCGAAGCTCTTCGCCAAGCAAACGGACGAGTTCGCCGCGCTTCGGCGCAGGGACTGCGCGCCATTCGGCAAATGCCTTGTGCGCTTCGTCGATCGCCTTTTTGGCATCCGCGACGGAATGTTCCTTGAGTAGGCCGATTTCCTTGCCGGTGATCGGCGAGGCGACACGCAGCGAGCCGCCGGTATAGCGGGCCGCATCGACGCCGAGTTCGGAAAGCAGTTTCTTCGTCTCGGCTGCGAGATCGAGCGTAGCGATGGTCATCGTGTTTCCAACCTTCTTGTTCTTGATTGCGAGCTTTTAGTCAAAAGCGCGCGTCGGCGAAGTGAGCGACCTGGGCGCCGGCTTCGTACCACATTTCCTTGAGCGCGCGGAAACCGGGCTCCCGCAGGTCCGTAACCGGCAAGGGCAGGTCCGCTTCCGCGATCCGGCCCAATATATGGTGTGCCAGCGTACGGCCGAATACCGTGCCAGGCGCAATGCCCCGGCCATTATAGCCGGAGAAGCCAACGGCATTCGGCGCGAACTTGTGAAAGCGTGGTAGCGCATTGTCGGTCATGCCGATCTTGCCGTACCATTCGTATTCGAATTCTACGTCGCCGATCTGCGGAAAGAGCCTCTTCAGCGAGCGTTTCGCCCAGCTTTTGTGAACTGCAGCGCCGGTGTTGCGCAACGCTCCGACACTGCCGAAAACGAGGCGCCCGGCACGATCCATCCGGAATGAGGAGAGGATCTCCTTCGTATCCCAACAGCCTTCGCGACCGGGCAGAATCGATTTGCGCAGATTATCGCTGAGCGGCGCCGTCGCGAAATTGAAATAGGGAAGGTGCACCTGCTCGCAGCGGACCTGTTCCCATGGCCCGGTGCTATAGGCATCCGTCGCGACGATAATCCAGTCAGCGGTCACCCGGCCGCTCTCAGTCTTCACCGTCCATCGGCTGCCGTCTCGTTCGGTTGCGATAACAGGGCTCGATGTATGGATCGAAACGCCCGCCTTGATAGCCGCATGCGCCAAACCTCGAGCATAGGCGAGCGGCTGCAGTGTTCCCGCACGCATATCGAGCAGCGATCCGGCATAGGCGCTGGTGCCAACGCGACGTGCGGTCTCGGCGGCATCAAGCAGCGTCACTGGCGCCGCGCGCGCAGACCACTGCGCAGCACGCGTCTCGATTTCCTTCAACCCATCCGCGCCGACGGCGCAATGCAGCGTACCGTTCTTTTCAAGCTCGCAGGCGATGTCGTGCTTTTCGATCAACTCCATGACAAGGCGAGGCGCCTCGCCGAGCATACCGAGCAGGCGATCGCCGTAGATCTGCCCGAGAGCGCCAGGCAGATCGTCGGGCATCACCCACATGCCGGCATTGATCAGTCCGACATTGCGGCCAGCCCCACCGAAACCGA
This sequence comes from Rhizobium sp. CC1099, assembly GCF_029714385.1. Taxonomy (NCBI): domain Bacteria; kingdom Pseudomonadati; phylum Pseudomonadota; class Alphaproteobacteria; order Hyphomicrobiales; family Rhizobiaceae; genus Rhizobium; species Rhizobium sp. CC1099. Next base: position 3,692,490 of record NZ_CP121641.1, read on the forward strand.
TCTCCTTGGCCTCCAACAGCACGACCTTCGAACCGGCTTCGGCAAGATGAAGACCGGACGACAGTCCGGTGTAGCCGCCGCCGACAATCACCACATCGGCCGACAGGGCGCCCTGAAGCGCCGATGTCTCCGGCGGCAGCGGCGCGGTCTTTTCCCAGAGTCCGTGGGAGCGGGGATCATTCAGCATCAGTCAGTCCATTCCAAGCAAACGCGGCAGCACTCTAGCGCCGTCCACGGCGTTGCGGAAGCAGCCTCAGTCAACGGTTTTCAACTCCAGGCCGACGATCCCCAGCGTCTTCATCACGGCGTCGGGAGAAGCCGACTGGCGCTCGGCATAGAGCTTCAGCTCGTCCTCGACGGTGCTCGGCATCAAAGAACTCCGGGTCATTCCGATTTTGGAGGATAGACGTCTTTACAAAGGCTCCAGCGCCATGAATATCGACATTTTGGAAACACATCATTCTCAGTTGGAATGAACCATGCTGCCTTCGCGACGTTTTCTGCCGTCGATTTCATTGCTCGCCGCCTTCGAGGCCGTCGCCCGAACCGGCAGCGTGACAGCGGCAGCACGCGAACTCGACCTCACCCAGAGCGCCGTCAGCCGCCAGATCAAGGCGCTGGAAGTACAGCTTGGCGCTGAACTTTTTCTTCGCGAACGCCAGACGGTGCGCCTCACGCTTGCGGGCGACAGCTACGCCCGCGAGATCCGCGAAGCACTTCGCCGAATTTCCAGCGCATCGCTGAACCTGCGCGCTAATCCGCATGGCGGAACGCTGAACCTCGCCATCCTGCCGACCTTCGGCACCCGCTGGCTGGCACCACGCCTCGGCCGGTTCCTGGACCAGAATCCGGGCGTTACGATCAATCTCGTCACCCGGCTCTCCTCCTTCGATTTCCGGCTCGATTCCATCGACGCCGCTATTCACTTCGGCCATCCGCATTGGCCGGGAGCGGAATTGACCTTCCTGATGTCCGAAAAGACGGTTGCTGCCTGCAGCCCCGCCTTCCTGAGGCAGCACGGCATCACCAAAGCTGAAGACCTGCTGGATGTTCCCCTATTGCATCTGACGACCCGCCCTGACGCATGGGAGCGGTGGTTTGCCGATAACGGCGTCGCCTTCCAAAACGTACACGGCATGTTGTTCGACCAGTTTGCGACGGCGGCACAGGCAGCGATCACCGGCCTCGGCGTCGCGCTGCTGCCGACATTTCTCATTCAGGACGAGCTGAAGCGCGATGATCTTGTCGCGGCGATCGGCCGGGAAGTGGAAAGCAGCGAAAGCTATTATCTCGCCTGTCCTCCCGAGCGGGCCGACTATGCGCCGCTTTCAGCCTTTCGCGGCTGGATCACCGCAGAAGCCAAAGCGGGATGATGGAACGGCTTGCATCGCAAGAGCGCTTTCGAGCATTATGCGCCAATCAGAATATTTCGCAGGAAACTCCCATGAAACCCATTTTCGTCCAGCTCCAATGCGCGCCCGGCAAGACCTACGAGGTTGCCGACGCGATCTACCAGACCGAACGCGTTTCGGAGCTTTATTCGACGAGCGGCGATTACGACCTGCTTCTCAAGGTCTATATCGAGGAGGGTCAGGACATCGGCAAGTTCATCAACGACAACATCGCCAATATCCCCGGCATTGTTCGCTCGCTGACGACGCTGACCTTCAAGGCCTTCTGACAGATACGATTAACCTTCTTCCGCAACAATCGATCCGCCGGTCTCCCCGTAAACCCCGCTTTAACGCCATCCATTATCTGGTCAAAGCCGAGTTGCGGCCATGTGGCCGGTAGGTGAACGATGTCAGCAGTGGAAACAGAGACAGTCACATCGGTGCCGCAGTCAGCTGCTGCACCACTGATCGTGCATGTCGTACGCCAGTTTCTGCCCAATCGCGGCGGACTCGAAGATGTTGTCGCCAACCTTGCCTACCAGACGATCAAACACGGCTACCGCGTCCGCGTCATAACGCTCGATTCGCTCTTCACGTCGCGGGACAACAAACTGGCCGCCCATGAGACGATCGACGGTATCGAGGTCGTCCGCATCCCCTGGTCGGGCAGCCAGCGCTATCCGATTGCACCGCAAGTCTTTCGCCACCTGGGGGACGCCGCCGTCATTCACGTGCACGCGATCGACTTCTTCTTCGATGCATTGGCCCTGGGACGCTTCCTGCACGGCAAGCCGATGATCGTGACCACCCATGGCGGCTTCTTCCACACTCGAAAATACGCCACGATCAAGAAGCTTTGGTTCCAGACCCTGACACGCATGTCGGCAAGGGCGTACAAACGCATCGTCGGCTGCAGCGTCTCCGATCTGGAACAGTTTCGCAAAATCTCGCCAAGAACGAGCATCCTGATCGAGAACGGCGTGGACATCGGCAAATTCGCCGACAGCGCATCTCAAAAGCCACGACGCCGCATCATCACCATCGGCCGCTTTTCCATCAACAAGCGGCTGGACCATCTGCTGGATGTCATGATCATCCTGAAAGCACGCAATCTTGAATGGCACCTCGACATCGTCGGCTCTGAATCCGACCTCAAGGAAGCAGACTTGCGGCGAGAAATCCAGGCACGCGCGCTCGACACGACCGTGACGCTGACTGTTTCACCGGACAACGATTCGATCGCCCGCCTCATTCGCAGCGCGTCGCTTTTCGCTTCCGCCTCTGAATATGAAGGCTTCGGCCTCGTCGCCCTCGAAGCCATGAGTGCTGGCCTTGTGCCGGTACTCAACGGAAATGCGGCCTATTGTGGTCTGGCCGCAAAACACCCGTTGCTACGCCTTGCCGACTTTTCCGATCCGCAAGCCGCGGCTGATACCTTGGAGTCGGCTCACCTTGCTCTTCCAATTGATCCGGCAGGCATTCGCCTGACACTGATGCAGGAAGCCGGCCGGTATTCGTGGCAAACGGTGGCGGGGCGCTATTTCAGCGTCTACGACTCGGTCCTAAGCGACTGATCAACGCCGTTCCATTTCGGCCAAGCCTTGTACCCTTCGACGATCCCTTTGAGCCATGCTCGCTTGAATGCCGCTTCATCCGCATTAAAGCGGAAGCGCGCAACAAGCCAGCCGATCGCCGGGCGTGCAATTCTGTAGGTCACGTACGGCAAGGAAAAATCGTGCTTGCGCAGCAGCGCACCGAAACCGCGGCCATATTTTCGAGCGCGTTCGATCTGCTGGGTACCGATCACGCTCACAACCTGATCGTGATGGACGATGAGATCCGGGAAGTACATGAGTTTTTGGCCGGCACCGACGAAGCGCAGCAGGAGATCGGCCTCCTCTCCGCTTTGAAACGGCGACGCCGACCCAACGCCCAGATTCTCGTCGAAGCCGCCGATTGCACAAAGCGTTTCACGACGAACGAAGATGCCGTTCGAATTGCCGCAGCGAAGATAAGTCCGGCGGGATATCTCTACGCTGCGATCACCCGTCGGGCTAACGGAAGGCTTGCCATCCGCATCAAGCGTTCGTCCCGTTACGATCGAAAGCGCGGGATTTTCTCGAAAGAGCCGCGCGGCGATTTCCAAGGTAGCGGGCTCGTACCAGCAGTCGTCGTCCGGAAAGCACACATAGGTTCCGGATGCTTTCGCAATTCCGTTATTGCGCGCATGCGAAAGCCCGCGCCCCGAGCGTAGATGGTGAATGGGAAAGGAGGAAGCGAAGCGTTCCACCAGATCGAATAGCCGGTCATCTTCATTCTGATCAACCAGAATGATTTCAAAGGTCTTCAGCGTCTGCCTTGCCAAGGATCCAAAGAGACGCTCGAGTTGATCGAAACGATCAACGGTACAGACGATGAGGCTGAACAATCGATACCCCTGAAGGCAGAAGCCGGCAAATTGCGGTGATTTTCATACCGACCACCGGTGCGACGTTTAACTGGACTTTAAGCGGCAAATATTAAGGTATCTGAAATAGACACTTCACAATGCGCTGTGGTCTCCGGGAAAAGGAAAAGCGGTAGTATTCATGGCGAAGAGCATAATGGCAAACTCGGCGCTCAATGCGGCAGCAGGCCTGACCCTGCTTGCGACGGGTTTTGCATGTTCGATCATTGCCGCGCGGCTGCTCGGCCCGGAAGCAAACGGGATTATCGCATTTTCCCTGTGGCTGGTAACGACCGGAGCGCTTGTCGCCGAACTCGGCACTGGCGTCATGCTTCTGCGCATCCTGCCGCAACTGCGGGCTAAGGGCAGATCCTACGAAGAACGCCGTAGCTTTGCCGCCTATCTCGTACGGCCAACGATCGTTGCGTCGCTGATAGTGCTCGCCGTTTATTCCCTGGTCTATTTCGAAGCCGAGCAGCTTCATTGGGCCGTCGGCGCCCCGGCCGTGATTGTCATCACCGGCGTCCTCTTCCTTTTCCAGTCGATCGGCGCTTACACGAAGAACTATCTCATCGGGGAACAGAATCTCGCGCCTTATTTTCTGCTGACGATCGCAAGCTCCGTCGTACAGGTCGTCATCGTGCTTGCAGGCGCGCTGCTGTACGGCGTTAGCGGCGCCTTGGCCGGTTATGCAGCCGGTCAGTTCCTGATGTTCCTCTTTACGCTCAGGATTGCCTCGGTGCGCGCAAGCTCGTGTGGTATCGGCGTGGGTTATCTTGCGAGTTCTTCGTTCATTCTGTCCTTGGAATACGCGAATACATCGATCTTCCTAAATCGCATCGAGTTTTTTTTCCTGCAGAAGGATTGGGGCGTGGAGGCTGTCGGCTATTATGCCGTCGGCTTGTCGCTGGCCAATCTCGCGCTGCAGCTTCCCGTCCAACTGAGCGGTAGCCTTATTCCCTATTATTCGGAAAAAATTCATTCCAGTCCCAACGGCAAACTCCCTGCAAGCATTTTTGAAGGCGTCGTTCGAAGCATTGCATACATCACGCTGCCAATGAGCTTCGGCCTTGCCGCTATCGCCAAGCCGCTCGTCGTTGCAATCTTCGGCCAGCCTTTCGCGCCGGCGGGCGGTACAGTCGCCATCTTGGCGCTGACGGCCATACCTTACGTCTTCACGCAGATTTGCACGCAATATCTGTATTCCGTCGATCGAATTCGTGAACGCCTGATGATCGGAGGCATAGCCAGCCTCGTACTCGCTGTGGGCTGTTTTGCCGCCGTGCCCTGGTACGGCGGAGAAGGTGCCGCGGCAATCCGTTTTCTGGCATTTACGGTCATGTGCATGTTGATGGTCGCGCGGATCGACCTCGACGGCTCGATCTACCAAATGTCGATCCCGATTCTCCGCATCGCCGCTGCCGCGGCCCTTTGCGGGGCGACAGCATATGGAGCGATCCATTTTGTTCCAGGAATTGGCGGGCTTGTTGTTGCGGTTATCGCAGCAGCAGGCGCCTATGGGATCGCCCTACGCCTGCTGAACGCCGTTCCGGCTGCTGATATTGCGGTGATGGAACAGATCGTCAATCGCCTGCCGAAGCTGGCGCATCCATTAGCATTTCATGCGCTGGCGCTGCTCACGCCGCGCAGAATATGACGAGGAATGAAAATGAGCACGGGGCTGGATACCAACAAAAGCAAGACAACGCAAAAAGCTGCCGCAGCAGCCGAGCCGGTGACATTTGCCGGCACAATCGGCCTTTACGCACCTGCCAGTCAAGCCGCGCGCAAATCCACGGCCGTTCTCTTTGTCAGCCCCTGGGGATTTGAGGAAATGTGCACCCGCAAGTTCTTCCGTATCCTGGCGGAAGAACTTGCCGAAGCGGGTGTGGCAAGCCTGCGCTTCGACTACGCAGGAACCGGCGACGCGCTGGAGGTAACGGACCATAGCCGCGGCCTAGCCGTCTGGCTCGAAACGGCGGAGCAGGCTGCAGCGCAGCTGAAATCGCTTTCCGGCTGTGACAGCATCATACTTGTGAGCCAGAGTCTCGGCAGCACGATCGCTGTCTATCTGGCGCAAAGGCTCGGTGGTGTCGAGGGCATTGCATTGATGGCACCCGCAATCTCCGGCCGGCTCTATCTGCGTGAACTCTCCGTATGGTCGAAGATGATCGACGACGGAATGGGCGTTGCCGAAAGCCAGCGCGAAACACAGGGCGTATGGATCGCCGGCCTTCGTATGTCGGACGAAATCGCCGCGGAAGTTCGCAAAATCAACCTCATGGAGCTTTCGAAGCTCGACGCAAAAAACTGCTTGGTGCTGACGCGCCCGAACCGTTCGGCCGACGAAGATTTTGCCGCCCATGTCAAGGACCTGCATCCGGCCACGCGGGAAGCTGTCTATCGCGGCTATGACGAACTCGTCTTCAACCCGACGATCGCAACGATGCCGGTAGAGACCGGCAATCACATCGTCGAATGGGTGAAATCGATTTCCGGTTCTCAGAGGGGGACATCAACGCGAAGGCAACGCCCGACGGCACCGCTTACAACCGCCGAGTTCACCGAGACGCCGCTGCGGTTTGGAAAAGCTGGCGAACTCTACGGCATTCTTTGCGAGCCCACGGCTCCGCGTCGTGGTGCAACCGCGATCATCTTGACAACGGCTTACGACCGGAATGCGGGCTGGGGCCGCACATCCGTAAAAATGGCGCGCGCGCTTGCCCGCGACGGCATTCCCTCGCTGCGCTTCGACAATGCGAATGTCGCAGATAGCCCGCCCACCCCGGGCGCGCCAGAGCAGGTGCTCTATTTCAAAGGACAGAACGATGAGATCACAGCGGCCCTCGATCTTCTGGAATCATCCAAGCTGTTGCCTGCCGTGCTTGTCGGCCGCTGCAGCGGCGGTTACCTCGCTTTCCAGGGCAGCCTCTGGGATGAACGCTCCAGCGGCTTGATTGCCGCCAATCCCTATGTCTTCCACTGGTCCGGTAGGCTCACGGTCGACGCATCGCTTCGCCATGTGCCGCGCTCGCTCGAAACGTACCGCCTGAAGCTGCTGCAGTTCGAAACCCTAAAGCGGTTGTTGCGCGGTGAAATCGATGTCCCGCGGGCAATCAGAAATTTCATGACCTCTCTGGTGCGACGAGCGATCAGGCTAAGCCGTCCGATGCTGGATTTTCTGCCGGTCCGATCCGAGGAGCGGACCGCAATTCTCGATCTTTTCCAGTCCCTGAAAGCCCGCAAGGTTGACGTGTCGCTGATCTATACCGCCCATGATACCGGTCTTGAGCAGTTCAATGATCATTTTGGCAAGAATGGCTCATATCTGAAACGCTACGGCAACGTTAGGCTCAACATCATACCGGAAGCCGATCATAACCTTACACAGGCACATGCTCAGTCCTTCTACCTCCAGGAGGTCCGCTCCATATCGCTGAAGATCGGGACGCGCCAGGCAACACCGCATGAGGACCGCAGCCACGCCGTCAGATCGCCAAAATACGCGAACCTCCCAACGTCCTGATTTCACCAGAGGGCGCCTCGCCCTTCGTCGCGCCCGCAAGGCCATGCAGTGGGACGCGTTTGACCGAACCTGGCGCCAGATGAAACCAATCGTCGGCTGCACGGTAATTCGGGACATCAACGTGTACGGACTGCGCAAAGCGATCGGCCTGCAGCTCAAGGGTCCAGTTCCCGCCATCTTCTACCGCCTTCACATCGATCGCGGCATCGTGAAACGCCTTCGACCGTCCGAGCGGGAAATGGAATGCTTCGGCAAGCAGCCCGCCATCGGCGGAGCGCAGCCGCGCGACGGTTACGTCATGGGAAGGTGGACCGAAACGGAAAGCATAGGTCGTGTCGAAAAATGCACCGAAGAGCTCGGTCGCGGCGAGCTTTTCGGTGGATCTTGGCGCAAGTATCAGTGCCTGGCTGCCGCTGACGGCTCTCTGCTTGCCGTCTCGCAGGCAGACGACTTCAAGCTCAACCGGCAAGCTTTCCCCGGTTTCGTTGATGACATGCACGTCAAGGCCGTTCGTGCCCTCGTCCGTCAGCAGCACTTGAATCGGGCGGAAGGCGCGGCGCATGGCAAACCAAACCGGTTTCGGCTCACCGGTGGAATCGACAACGCCCCAACCGGGACCAGGCAGAATATCCTGAAGCGTCCAGACAAGAGCACCGTTGCAGTTTGAACCCTTGCGCCGCCATTCGGCGAAGGTTTCCGTCAGAACCTCGCCCGTCACGGCGCGAGACAAATCGAGATAGCGCTCCGGATTTTCCCGGCGCAGCGCCGCTGGGTCGACGTTATAAAGTTCCTTCAGGTAGAAGTCGCGAACATCCTCGAAATCCCAGGAGGCGCCGCGATCCCGCGGAACGCGAGCTTTCCACAGCGGACTATGGACTGCCGGGACATCCAGATGCCGCTGCAATGTCTTTTGTTGCGGTGCATGGGCGAAGGCGAGGGTTTCTGCAGCAAACCGGACGTCGGCGCGGCGAGCATCCTCCAGCGGGCGCATATAGGCACCAATGCCGTAATAGTGCGTGACGCCGGTATTTGGCGAGAAAGGCATGGCCCCACCGTGAGGGGAGTTCGGCACGTAGGGCACGTCGGGGCGCATACGCTCTGCAATCGCCGGGATGACGTCCTCCGTCAGCGGTCCGCGCCAGAATTCCTGCGGCAACCCAAGCATCGCCGCCTGTTGATAAATCTCGCTTCCGCCGCAAAGAACCGCGAGCGAAGGAGAAGCCTGCACTCCATGGATAAAACCCTCGACTTCGGCATGAACGTGGCCCGTGAAGGCCTTGTCGCTTCGCGGATAGTCGAAATTGGCGAACATGAAGTCCTGCCAGACAAGAATGCCGAGCTCGTTGCAAAGCTCGAAGAACTCTGGCGTTTCATAAGCCATCGTGCCGCCGATGCGGATCATGTTCATACCGGCGCCGGCAGCAAGGCGCAGAAAGGGCTCGTAGTCCGCGCGAAAACCCGGCAGGCGAACGATATCGGCCGTCGTCCAGACAGCACCGCGGCAGAAGACGGGCTCGCCATTTACCCGAAGGCCGAACCCGTCGCCGTCGACGCCACGATCGATTTCAATCCGCCGGAAGCCGGTCTTTCCGAGCGAGTATTCGGTGCCGTCCGAAACGAGCGTCAGTTCGTAAAGATGCGGGGTCCCGTGCGTATGCGGCCACCACGGCGTGACCTCCGGCAGCTTGAGGATCGCCGAATAATGATTTCCGCCGATCTTCTCAAAGCCTTGCTCCACCTCTCCGCAGCGAAGCAGCATCTCGGGATTTGCGGCATCCGCGTGCAACGAAACGCTGAGGCGGCCGACGCCATTTTCCAGCACAGCCCGGATCGAGACATTATCGATCGACATCACGCTGCGGCGAACAAGCGTAATCGACCGCCACGGCCCGACAGCATGAATTTCCGGGCACCAGCCAGGCATGTGCCCAAGCAGCGTCGTACGAAAGTTCTTGAGCCCCTGCGGCGCGATCATCTGAGGACGCCAGCGGGCGCGGGCTCCGGGCTCGCTCAGACGGGGACCGAGCGCACGGAAACAAAGGACCAGGTCATCGCCGCCCATAAGCGTGACCGGGATTTCATGCGCCGTGAACATGCTCTCGGAAGAGAGGATTTCCTGCCCGTTCAGAAAGACATGGCAGAGCGTCGCAAGCCCGCCGAAACGAAGGATAACATCGCCAGGCTGGGCGTCGAAGAGCCGGCAGACGTACCAGGCGTCTTTCGTATTCAGCGGCTCCGGATTTTCGCGATCGAAGAGACCGGCGCGCTCCAGAGCGTCAGCCACAGTGCCGGGAACAGGTGCTGCAATGAACCTCGAAGACGGCGGGATGTCATGCGGCGTCAAGCAAGCTCCCGGTTCCGTCAGAACCAGGTTCCAGCCTTCGGAAAGCAGGGTCTCTTCCGCACCGACGCTCGCCAACCGCCCCCCCATGCACAAGCTCCCGGTATCAAAGCCGATCGGAAATCGAAGTCATCATGGCATCCCATGCATCTGCCGCCGGATCAAGCGCCGCCTGCAATGGCTCGAACTTCCTGCGCGTGACGGCGCGGGCAAGCTGAAACTGCACCGACTTCGCCACTTCGGAGATACGCCGGGCATACTCTTCAGCCTGCGCGAACCTGCCCGGAGAAAGCCACGCGAGGTGATCTGCGGCCAACTCGAAATTGGCGCCGAACTGGCGCAAGGTGTTGAAGGCATATTTGTGGAAGAAGCCGAAAGGGCGCTCGGCGACAACTTCCACCTGCTGCGGAAATTGCTTGGAAAAGGCGCGGATCGGGTTTTCGGCAGGCCGGCGCGAGAAATGGACCTTGAAAAGACGGTGCGCCACATCGCCGATATAGTTTTCGCCTGCAAACGCCTCCGGAAGTTTTGCAAATTCCGTATAGGGCAGGAAGGGCGAATCCTCGTCCGTCAGATGCATCTGGAAGAGACCGTCGAAGTCCTCGCCCTCAAGCTGGAAATAGCCGGCATTGTGAAAATACTCTACGTGCTTGGCAGCAACATCCAGCCGGTTGATGGCGACGGTCGTCTTGCCGTGTTCGGAACGATAGGCCGTACCGAGGGTATCCGGCATATAGAAGGAGTCCATTTCGATCAGGCAAAGTCGGCCGCGCCTGATCTGCGTTTCGACGTGATGCTCGACGCGGTCGAAGATCGCGAGTTCGGTGACACGGATGCCGTAAAGCGCCTCGAGGTCTTCGAGCGGCACCTTGAAGAAGGTGAATTGATCGCCCTCGAAATCCTGCGCCAGCGTAAAGCCGAGCATCGCTTCAGGCGGCAGCCTCAGCGTGTTCAGCACTTCGATCCAGAGGTCGATATAGCAGTTGGTTTCCGGCCACATGCGCTCGTTGGAATGCAGCGCATGCTGGCGGTAGCCATCTGGACGGATGGCCGGGAAAACGCAGGACATCGAACCGCTCAGCCCCACAGGGTCTTGCGCACATTCGCAGGCCATTCCGTCACGTCGAGCCCGTGATGATGGAACAGCGCAAGCGCGATGCGCTCGAGACCGAAGCCGACGCATGCAGTGTGCGCGACGCTGCCGTCCTCAAGGTTCAGGTCCCACTTCTGGCCGAAGGAGTCCTGATGATAGTTAAAGCTCATGCAGGCTGTCGGCTTGGCAGCCGACGTGATCGGGATCAGCAGCTCGAACTTCAGGTTCTGATCACGCTGGTTGTTGACCATCATCTTGCCGCCTCGGCCGAAAAATGGATCGTTGGCGACGTCGATGACGACTTCGAGGCCGAGCTCCTTCATCATCTCGACGCCGCGATCCATCCAGCGCTGACGGAAGTCGGTCACATGGCTTTCGGTGCCCATGCAGACATATTCGCGCATGCGGAAAAGCTGCTGGCGGGCGGGATCCTTCGACGGTTCATGACGAAAGCAATAGGACTGCAGGTCGAAGAGGCCGCCCTTCGCAGGCAGATTGCCCCGCTTGGCGATTGTCGGATAAAGCGGATAGCAGGCGGCCGGCGTCAGCACGATATCCGTTGCTTCCTGGCCCTTCGTCCAGTCGTCGCCGACTTCCATGCACTGCAGCAGGTTCATGTGATCGAGTTCACTGCCGCAGAAACTGTGGACGGTGCCCGCAAGCTGCGGGAAGCTTTTCATGTAGCCGCTCTTTTCGAAAAGCGCGCGGTTCATGCCCGGCGGGAAGCGCATGGCTTCTGCGCCATCCGCACCGCCGAACTTGTCGATCAGGCGCTCGAAGGCGGTGATCACGTCTTCGAACTGTCCGCTACGGCCATAAAGACCGTCGACGCCGGTATCGATCAGTAGACCGGATTCGAAGAGCCGGTCTAGAAACGAGGTCTGCATATCCATGACTGTCACCCCAGTAGGCTAGTGTCCTGCTTGTGGACGAGAAGCATGCTCGACGTGTTGCCGAGGATGCGGTCATTCGAGATCATGAGCTGTGCGGAATGAGCGTCGCGCAAATGCCGGCCAAGGCTGAAGGGCGTACCGTTCTTGTAGCCCACGATGCCGCAGATCAGCATGGCGTGGTTGACGATCTCCAGGATCGTTTCCGACGAAGCGATCTTCACGTTGTTCATGGCCACCGCAAAGCCCATCGAGGAAAGCTTGTCCGGGTCGGACTTGGCATCTTCGTAAGCCTTGAGACCCGCCACGACGTTCGACTTCACCATCTGCAGCAGAGTGGAGACTTCGGCGAGCCGCAGCGCACCGGGGGGCGGAACACCAGGAGATTTACGGGCGGCGGCACGCACGAAGGCCTGAGCGCGGGAGACGGCGTCGACCGCAATGCCATACCAGACGCCGCTCCACAGCAGATGCGACGAAGCGAGCATCGACTGTGCGGCGATTTCGGCGAAAGGCTTCGGCAGGATCTGAACGGCAGGCGCTTGCCCCTTGAAGAGGAAGCCGTCGGAGCAGGTGCCGCGCATGCCCAGCGTGTTCCAGACATGCGTGCGCTCAAGTGTGTACTGGTCCTTGAGAAACGCCGTCAGGACCTGATCCGAGGGTGCTGCGTCCGGATGGCTGCGAGAGGTTATGAGGATCGCATCGGCATGCGAGCCGTAGGAGATCACGGTCGCGTCCTTTTCGAGACGGCAGCTGTCGCCGCTGACCTCGATGGCGCAGATGCTGTTGCGCAGATTGCCGCCGATCCCGCCTTCGGTCGTCGCCGATGCGATCAAAAGCTGCTCGGCGGCGATGCGCCGCATGAAGCCCGCATGCCATTCACTTTCGGTGCCGTGCTCGACCAAGCTTGAAAGCTTGATGTGGTGCATGGCGAAGACCATCGCACTTGCGGCGCAAGCCTGGCCAAGAACGGAGCAGAGTTCGGCGACTTCGGTCGTCGAAGCCCCCTCGCCACCCAGGTGGAGCGGCACTTGAATGCTGAGCAGGCGCTCGGCTTTCATCGCATCGACGGCCTCGCATGGAAAGCGGCCTTCGGCGTCGACGGCGTCGGCATATTTCGCGGCGATCTCGGCAACGCGCGCCGTTCTGACGGTAAAACTCTGTTCCGTGATCTTGACCGGAAAGTTCATCACGCGACCTTCCGGTTGTCCTTGATGATATCGACGGTCTTTTCGATCGCGGAGATGCTGGCAAAGGACTTGCGATTGAGGAGATTGTCCGGGAATTCGATATCGAAGGCTTCTTCGATGCCAAGCATGAGCTGCACGGAAGCAAAGGATGTCAGGCCGGCCGCATAGAGATCGGCATCGTCGGCTAGCTGATCGATCGAAACAGGAAGCTTGCCGAATTTGGCGAGCAGTTCGCGGATAGTCTTGTTCATCCTTAGCAACCTCCAAGATTGTCATGATCCCGAGTGGCGATTTATCGCCTTCATCATGAGCGTTCTTTTAGGCCGGAAAACAAAACATTCCGCTAACTTGTCTGGTTAAATATGAGGAAGACTCGCAGTTAAAATTTTAGGGAGTACCTTGCCTCGATGGCCTTTATCTTTTTCTTGACAGACACTTAGGCGTTACTCCTGTCTCAGGCGCCAAGATTGGTGTCCAGGCTGAAAGTGCAGAAATGATACGCCACGTGTCTTCACGTCACTCGGAAGGCGGGTAGCAATGCTCTACGCCATGGTAATCCAACACGGAAAAACAGCCATCCGCCGTCTTCCGGACAGAATTTTCGCCAATCACTGCCTTTCCGTGGCCACCTGGGATATCAAGGATATAGGTGGGCTGACAAAGGCCTGAGATGCGGCCGCGCAGCGAAGAAACGATCTTCTGGCCTTCTTCGATCGTCAGCCGGAAATGGCTGGTGCCGGGCGCCAGATCGGGATGATGCAAGTAGTAAGGCTTGATGCGCGTCTCGACGAAGGTCTTCATCAGGTCCGCCAGAACGCCGGCATCGTCGTTGACGCCCTTCAAAAGCACGGACTGACTGATCATGACGATCCCGGCATCGATGAGCCGGCCACAGGCTGCACGGGCTTCGATCGTCATTTCGCGCGGATGGTTGGCATGCAGCGCTATATAAGTCGTCTTGCCGCTCGCTTTCAACGCGGCGATCAACGTCGCATCGATCCTCTGCGGATCGACAACAGGCACGCGTGTATGGAACCGGACGATCTTCACGTGATCGATGGCCGCAAGCTCCCGCATGATCTCTTCCAGCCGTCGCGGCGAAAGGACGAGCGGATCGCCGCCTGTAAGGATCACCTCCCAAATCTCCGGATGGCTGCGGATATAGTCGAAAGCAGCCATCATCGCCGTCGGATCGAGCGTACCGAGACCTTGAGGACCGACCATCTCCCGCCTGAAGCAGAAGCGGCAATAGACCGGACAGACATGCACGGCCTTCAGCAGCACGCGATCCGGATAGCGATGCACAATGCCTTCAACCGGGCTGTGCGAATGATCACCGATCGGGTCGGCGCGCTCTTCAGGTGTTACGACAAGCTCGGCCGCATCTGGCACGAACTGACGCGCGATCGGATCGTCGACGTCGGCTCGATCGATCAGCTTAGCGACGGTCGGCGTCAGGGCGATCGCATATCGTGCAGCGACCTCTTCCAGTGCCAGCCGGTCGCGATCGGCCAACAACCTGGCTTTCGACAGGTCAACGACACTTTTGATCGGCCGGACAATATTCATCAGCGATACTCCGCAACCGGCGCCCACAGCACCTGATCGATGCGCGAGGCTCCTGTCGCCAGCATGACCAGCCGGTCGAAGCCGAGCGCGATGCCGCTTGCCTCGGGCATGATCGAAAGCGCATCGAGGAAATCCTCGTCGATCGGGTAGCGTTCGCCATAGACGCGCGCTTTTTCTGCCATCTCGAGCTCAAAGCGGCGGCGTTGTTCTGTCGCATTGGTGAGTTCGCCGAAGCCGTTCGCCAGTTCAACGCCGCAGGCATAGAGCTCGAAACGCTCCGCAACCCGCGGATCGCGTGCCGAGGGACGGGCGAGTGCCGCTTCGCAAACCGGGTACTCATCCAGAATGGTCACGCGGCCGAAACCGAGGTGGGGTTCTATCTTTTCAACCAGGACGCGGCTGAAGAGGTCCGCCCAGCCGTCGTCGGCCGAGACGCGCATGCCGTTCCGGCGTAGTTCGGAAGCCAGATATTCTCGATCCGTCGAACCATCGGCGGCGACCGACGCCAACAGGTCGATGCCCGCATAGCGCTCGAACGCCTCTGCGACGCTGATGCGTTCAGGTCCGGCGAAGGGGTCGGTTTCAGCGCCCCGATAGGTCAGCTTTGGCGTCTTCACGGTTTCGGCGGCTAGCGCCAGAATCCGCACGCAGTCCATCATCAGCGTTTCATAGCTTTCGCCGGCGCGATACCATTCCAGCATCGTGAATTCGGGATGATGGAATGGGCCGCGTTCGCGGTTGCGATAGACATGCGCGAAGCAGGCGATGCGCTGCTCACCGGCGGCGAGCAGCTTCTTGCAGGCAAATTCCGGTGAGGTGTGCAGGTAGAAGGATGTCGCCTGCCCGTCCGTCGTCAGCGCCTCGGTTGCAAAAGCGTGCAGATGTGCCTCGTTGCCGGGCGAAACCTGCAGCGTCGCAGTATCTACCTCGATGAAATCCTCGCGCGCGAAGTAGCCGCGCAGCGCCGCCTGGATCGCGTTCCGCCCAATCAGGAAGGGGCGGCGGTCCGCGTGGACGCTGGGGGTCCACCAAGGAGACGCTTTGGCGCTGGTAAGGTTCATTCTCAGCTTTCATCACCAGGCTCGCCAACGCGAGGGCTGGCGTTTTGCCGGATTTTAGGTTAGTTGCGCCCCAACGAAAAACAATTGGCGTCATCGGGACCATCCAGACAATCCCTCTACGACGCCAAAAGCCGAGTTACAAGGAAGTCTTATGGTCAAGGTCATCGCCTCTTCGGTCCGCAAGGGCAACGTTCTCGACGTAGACGGCAAACTTTACGTCGTTCTCACCGCGCAGAACTTTCACCCCGGCAAGGGTACGCCGGTCACCCAGGTCGACATGCGCCGCATCGTGGACGGCGTAAAGGTTGCCGAGCGCTGGCGCACGACCGAGCAGGTCGAGCGCGCCTTCGTTGAGGATGTGAACTTCCAGTATCTCTATGAAGACGGCGAAGGTTTCCACTTCATGAACCCGGCGACCTACGATCAGGTTGTCGTCGACAACGAAACAATGGGCGACCAGAAGGCCTACCTCCAGGAAGGCATGACCTGCATTCTGTCGATGCATGAAGGCATCCCGCTGGCACTCGAGCTGCCGCGTCACGTCACGCTCGAGATCACCGAGACGGAACCGGTCGTCAAGGGCCAGACGGCGTCGTCCTCCTATAAGCCAGCGATGCTTTCGAACGGCGTGCGCACCCTGGTGCCGCCGCATATCAACGCGGGCACGCGCGTCGTTATCGCAACGGAAGACAACTCCTACGTCGAACGCGCCAAGGATTGATCCTTTGGCATATCAAACAGAAAGGCCGGCCTAACGCCGGCCTTTCTGTTTTGATTACAGATGCGGGTTGCGCGGCCGGTATTTTTTCACCAGCCGCTGATTGACCTCCGCAGCTCCCGGCATGTTGGCGCTGAGATAGACTGGTGCGTCGCCGGACTTCGAAAGCACTGACGCAACTTCAGCGAAGATTGCGTTCAGCACTGTTGCGCCGACAGCCGTCGACACCGGGCCCACCTTGAGACCGCTTCCAGCCAGATCGAGCACGGCATCGCCGGGCGGCAGGCCGTTATCCAGCACGACATCGGCGATATCCACGAGCCGGCGGCGGCCATTGGCAATCGCGCTCGAATAGGCAACCGAGGTAACAGCGATCACCTTGGCGCCGATCTCGCGGCCATAGTCCGCGGCCTCGATTGGTGCGGCATTCACACCCGAGTTCGAAGCAATAATGATGACGTCGCCTGGCTGCATGCCGTAGCGCTCCAGCACCGGCCGAACGAGGCCTTGCGTGCGTTCATAGACCGAGCTGATGACCGCCCCCTCATGCAGCATCGCGGAGCCGATGAGAACCGGCACGGTGAACGCAAGACCGCCGGCGCGATAATGCACCTCCTCGGCCAGCATATGCGAATGGCCCGTGCCGAAGACGTAAACGCGCTTGTCATGACGCGCCGCATCGAGAATGACTGCTGCGGCCTTCGCCATGGGTTCGGCAAGGCTTTTCTTCAAAGCCTCGAGACGGCCGATCAGATTGGAGAAATAGGCATCCGTAACCGCCGTCATGGCATTTCCTTTGCTTCAGGCCGCTTCGCCGTCGATCCACGTGGCGGTGACTTCGATCGCATCCGTCAGATGCACGAGGTCGGCGCGCGCTCCCGGCGAAAGATGGCCATAACCATCGAGCCGGAGAAACCGGGCCGGATAGAGCGTTGCCATGCGCAGCGCCTCGGCAAGCGTCAGATCAAGATAGGTGACGCCATAGCGGATGGTCGACGCCATATCGACATCCGACCCGGCAAGTGTGCCGTCCGAAAGCACCAGCTTCGAGCAGAAGCCCCCCTTCTCACGCCGCACGGTGCGACCGTTCAGCATGAAGCTATCCTTTTCGGAGCCAACCAGCGACATGGCATCCGTCACGAAGAAGAGCTTGCCCTCCCCGCGCTTGGCGCGAAGTGCAGTGCGCAGCGCTTTTGGATCGACATGATGGCCGTCGGCGATGATGCCGCACCACGTCGACGGATGGTCGATTGCCGCGCCAACCAGACCGGGTGCGCGGTGACCCATCTGGCTCATGGCGTTGAAAAGATGGGTGACGCCGCGTACACCAGCATCGAAACGCTCTTCTGCAGCTTCGCTCGAACAATCCGAATGGCCGATGCTGACGATGATGCCAGCCTCGCTCAGTTCGCGAACTTGAGCGACCGTCACCTGTTCGACCGCCATCGTCACGAGCAGCGTACCGATCGCCTCACGGGCGCGGATGAAAGCCTTGACATCCTTGTCTTCGACCGGGCGCATCAGTTCGGCCAGGTGCGCGCCTTTGCGGGCGGGCGCCAGATGCGGACCTTCCAGATGAAGACCGGCCACGCCGCGATGGGTGTTAACCGCATCCTTTGCGGCCTCGATCGCAGCCGCCGTCGCATCTGCCGTATCGGTGATCAGCGTTGGAAGCAGCGCCGTCGTACCGTAGCGCCGGTGACCGTCAGCAATGATACACATCGAAGCTGCCGACGGCTCATCGTTCAGCATGCGCCCGCCACCGCCATTCACCTGCGCATCGACGAAACCTGCCGAAAGCACACCGCCGTCAAGCAAGATCGTCTCGCCTTCGGGCAAGTCGTTGCACGAGACAATGGCCTCGACCCGGCCATTGGCAACGATCAGCGCCTTTTCGTCATGGAACCTCTCGCCGTCGAAGATCCGGGCACCGGTGAAGATCTTGGGGGGTATCATATCGTCTCCGTGACTTTGAGCAGGTTCGCCGGCTTGTCTGGATCGAAACCCTTGCGGCGCGTAACTGACTCGATCAGGCGATAGTAGACGAGAAGCGACACGAGCGGATCGAGTAAGCCGTTGCCCGTCGTCGGCACGAGCAGATTGACGCCGGAAAGCGGCTGCGCCGAGAACGGTACCGTCGTTGCGCCGAGCTTCTGTAATCGCTCGAGTGCCTGAACGTTGTTGGCATAGGCCGCATCGTCGGGCATGAAGGCGACGATCGGGAAACCCGGCTGAACGAGGCGCATCGGGCCATGCATCAGCTCTGCCAGCGAGAAGGCTTCCGCGTGAAGGCCGGACGTTTCCTTGGCTTTCAGCGCGGCCTCGAGCGCGATCGCCAAAGCTGGCCCGCGGCCTGCCGTATAAAGCGAGGTTGCATTGAAGAGCACGTCTTCTGCGGCAGCCGTATCGATACCAGCAGTCGCCGACAGAGCCTCTGGCAACCTCTCCAATGAGGCTTGCAGATCGGCCGTACCGCCAATCGCAGCCGTCACACCGGCGAGCGCGGCAACCGAGGCGATAAAGGACTTCGTCGCAGCAACACTCTTTTCCGCACCTGCATTGAGGTCCAGAACGATATCTGCCTGCTTTGCAAGCGGGCTGTCGGTGACGTTCACAACGGCGATCGTCGTCGCGCCGCCACGCTTGGCAGCATCCTGAAGGGCAACGATATCCGGGCTGGCGCCGGATTGCGAAACCGTGAAGTGAACACCATCCTTCAACTGTAGAGCCGCACCATAGACGGAAGCGATCGATGGGCCGACGGAAGCGACGGGAATACCGGCAGTGATCTCGAAGAGATATTTGAAGAAGGTTGCGGCATGGTCCGAAGAGCCACGCGCTGCCGTCGTCACCACGCTCGGGCGAACCGAGGAAAACAGCTTGGCGATTTCGGCAAAAACCGGCTTCTCCTTTTGAAGGAGCGTCGCGACCACGTCCGGCGACTGGCCCGCCTCCTGCAGCATCAGCGACTGGTTCTCACTCATAGGTCATCTCCAATTTTCAGTTCGGCCACGAAATCATAGGCATCGCCGCGGTAGTGCGAACGGGTGTATTCAACGACGCGCTGGTCTTCCAGGCGCGAAATCCGTTCGATCAAGAGTGCTGGCGCACCGGTCTTTACATTCAGCATCGAGGCTGATGAAGGATCGAGCGTCACGGCGGTCAGCCGCTGCAGAGCACGCACCGGCTTGTGGCCGTTTGCGGCCAGCGCATCATAAAGCGATCCCTCGCCACCGGCATTGCCGCCGAGGAACTTGACCGGCACAACCGCCCGCTCGATCGCCAGCGGCAAACCATCCGCAAGGCGCAGACGATCCAGGCGCAGAACGGCCTCATCCTGCCCAAGTCCGAGAAGGAAGGATTCTTCCGGCGATGGCGAATTGATCGTGCGGGACAATATCCTTGCCGCCGGCGAACGGCCGCGTGAGCGCATATCGGCCGAGAAAGACGAAAGACGCCAGAGCGGCTGCTCCATGCGCTCCACCTTACTGGAAACGAAGGTACCGCTGCCGTGACGCGATTCCAATGCGCCGGATGCCATCAGATCACGATAGGCGGTTCGCACCGTCACGCGGCCGAGCTTCAGAGCTTCGGCGAGATCGCGCTCTCCGGGAAGGGCTGCACCCGGCTTGAGAAGGCCTTCCTGAATGAGGCCGGTCAACGCCAGTGCCAGCCGCTTGTAGAGCGGTCCCGTCATCGTTTCGTCGCGCAGACCGCGGGCATTGAGCTCCGCTACCAGACTGGTTCTATCCATGGATTAACCATAGAACCTATTTAGAACCACTTTTCAAGCTGAATCTCTGCCGCAAAGATAAAAACCCTCGTGGCGGCACGAAGGTTTATGAGTGATCGAATGTCCGCGAAGATCAGCTTCTCGTGAAGATGTAATCCGTTTCCTGCCGCAGCACCTCGCCTGGGCGCAGCACCGCATTCGGAAAGCCCTCGTGATTGATCGCATCCGGCCAAACCTGCGTTTCGAGGCAGAAGCCGGCGAAGGGCCCGTATTTCCGCCCCCCGATGCCCGCGACCGCAACGTCGAGCTTGAAACCGGCATAGAACTGTATGCCCGGTTCGGTGGTTCTAACCTCCAGCGAGACACCGGAGTTGACGCTGCGTGCCAGTACGACGGAGCGCTTGGCCGTGCGTTCCGTCGAAAGGCAGAAATTGTGGTCGTAAAACGCCTGCTCGCCGTCATCGAACCGCTTCATCGGGGCCATTTCGCGGAAGTCGAAGACCGTGCCTTCGACCTGGCGGATCTCGCCGGTCGGGATTTGTTTCTCGTCAGTCGGTAGATAATGATCGGCAGCGATCATGATATCGTGGCCGAGCGCATCTTCGCGGCCGTCGAGATTGAAATAGGCGTGCTGGCAAAGATTGGCGAGCGTCGGCTGGTCGGTGGTCGTCTCGTAGACGACCGAGAATTCGCCATGGCCATGCACACGGTAAGTCGCTTGGACCGTGCAGTTGCCTGGATAGCCTGCGCGACCGTCCGGGTCGACGATCTTCAAGACGACACGGTCGGCATCGTGCTCGACAATCGTCCAGTTGCGCTTGGCGATATTGTCGCTGCCGCCGTGCAGATGCGAAACGCCCTTTTCATTGAGCTCGAGCTGATAGGCCTTGCCGTCGAGGGTAAACTTGCCACCGCCGATGCGGTTGGCACAGCGGCCGGGCGTTGCACCAAAATAGGAGGAATGGGAGGGATAGCTGGCAAAGTCGTCGAAGCCAAGCAGGAGAGGCGCATCATGGCCGTCGAGCCGCAGATCCTGGATGACTGCCCCCCAAGTCATGATCTTGGCTGTAAGGCCGCCGCCCTTGATCTCGACGCGATAGACGGTTTCGCCGTCTTTCGTCGTCCCGAAAACTTCCCGTTCGAGCTTTTCCGACATAGTTCGCCATCCCAAATCTGTGTTCGTTTCAGGCCCGCGAACCTGCCTCCATTTGTTGAGGACCGCAACCGTCAAACACCAAAAAAGAAACGCCGCCGCAACGAGGTCAGCGGCGGCTGCAGTTCAGATTTTTGTACCGATTTCGTCGAGATTATAGGGCGTCGTCTGGTAGATTTCGTTGATCCAATTGCCAAAGAGCAGATGCGCATGGCTGCGCCAGCGGTTCTGCGGTGCGAGCGACGGATCGTTATGCGGGAAATAGTTATGCGGCATCTTGATCGGCACGCCGGCATTCACGTCGCGGAAATATTCGTCGGAAAGCGATGTGGAATCGTATTCCACATGATTGAACATGTAGAGCCGCTTGCCTTTTTTCTCGTGCACGAGACACACGCCCATCTCGTCGGATTCCATGAGGATTTCGAGGCTTGAGGACTTGTCGATATCGGCGCGCCGGACCTCGGTCCAGCGCGAAACCGGCACTTCGAAGTTATCGGAAAAGCCATTGAGGTAGACGGATGAAGGCTTGAGGTTCTTATGGCGATAGACGCCGAACGCCTTTTCCTTCAGCTCGTATTTCGGAACCTTGTGGAAATGGTAGATCGCCGCCATTGCGCCCCAGCAGACATTCATGCTCGAATGAACGTTCGTCTCGGTCCAATCCAAGATCTTCTTCATCTCCGTCCAATAGGTCACGTCCTCGTAAGGCAGAGTTTCGATCGGTGCGCCAGTAATGATGAAGCCGTCGAATTTGCGATGCCTTACCTCCTCCCAGGTCTGGTAGAAAGCAAGCAGGTGGTCTTCGGACGTGTTCTTGGCCCTATGGTTGCCAATGCGGATCAGCGAGAGCTCCACCTGAAGCGGCGAGGCGCCCACAAGGCGCGCCATCTGCAACTCCGTCTTGACCTTGTTCGGCATGAGATTGAGAAGCCCGATCTGCAAAGGGCGGATATCCTGACGGATCGCCGCCGTTTCGGTCATCACCCGCACGCCCTCATGAACGAGGGTCTCGAAAGCGGGCAGAGTATCGGGGATCTTGATGGGCATTGCGGTCACTCAACAAAACAAAAGGCACCGGCAAATAAAAAACCGGCGGCGAAAGAATCGCTACCGGTCCGCACGCGGCCCTTTAGCGACTTATTTAACGTGGCTGCAAGCCGGCCGGCCAAATCACCACGGAGAACACTAAATAGCGCCGGAGCCCACGCGAATCAATCGCAATTCTGAAGGGGCGCGTTGAACCAAGGTAACTCACGCGTTAATGACTGGTAGAATCTGTTGATGGACAGGGCGCGTCACCATGTTAATCAAGCATCATCATGGTCCGCATGGAAGGACATAATGGCAGACGACGTCGAAGGCAGGCCGAGCATTCAAGGGCAGGATAGAGTAGGTTACGATCTGAGCCTCGGATACCGCCTGAAACTGATGTTTGCGGCATTCTGGGATTCCAAGGTCCGCGGAAAGATTCTGCTTCTCGCCTCGATCTTGCTCGCGGTGATCCTGGCGACGGCCTATGGCCAGGTCATTCTGAACCGCTGGAACGCGCCGTTCTACGATTCCCTGCAGCGCCGCGACGTCGGCGAATTCTTCCATCAGCTCCAGGTCTTCGCGTTGATTGCCGGTTCGCTATTGCTCATGAACGTCGGCCAGGCGTGGCTCAACCTGATGACCGCGCTTTATATGCGCGAAGGGCTGACCCGCGACCTCGTGGATCACTGGCTGAAGCGCAAGCGTGCGCTGCGTCTCGCCTCAACCGGCCTGATCGGGGTCAACCCGGATCAGCGGCTGCATGAAGACGCCCGCAACCTTGCAGAAAGCACGACCGGCCTCACGCTCGGCCTCATCCAGTCGACAATCCTGCTCGTCAGTTTCATCGGCGTTCTCTGGGAGCTTTCGAGCGGCTTCGTCTTCCATTTTCGCACCTACGCCTTTGCCATTCCGGGCTATATGGTCTGGGCCGCGATCTTCTATGCGGCATCCGCGTCGATTCTCAGCCAGATCGTCGGCCGCAAGCTGGTGATCTTGAATGCCGACCGCTTCTCCAAGGAAGCGGAGCTTCGCTTTTCGCTGATGCATGCCAACGAGAACATGCCGGCGATTACCGTGGCCCGCGGCGAGGAAAACGAACGCCGGCGGATCAATGAGGATATCACTTCGGTACTTGCCATCCTGAAGCGGCTGACCATGGCTAGCACCAACCTCACCTGGGTTTCGGCCGGTTACGGCTGGCTGGTCATCGTCGTCCCGATCATCGTCGCGGCTCCCGCCTATTTTTCAGGCAGCCTGACCTTCGGCGAACTGATGATGTCCGTCGGCGCCTTCAACCAGGTGAATACCGCCCTGCGCTGGTATGTTGCCAATTTCGCCGCGATCGCCGAGTGGCGCGCCACGCTGATGCGCGTGACCGATTTCCGCCATGCCTTGCACGGCATGGACGAACCCATCAATCCGAAGAATGCGATCACCTACGAGGATAACGCAGATACGCTGACCCTCAAGAACCTCATGATCGCCGCCAAGCTCGGCGAAGAGATCGATCTGTGCGGCGGCTTTGCCGTCCGCGAGACGGATGTCACGATCAGAGCCGGCGAGAAGGTCATGATCAACGGCGATCATAATGTGAACCGCAAGCTGCTGTTCCAGGCGCTTGCAGGGCTCTGGCCCTGCGGCAGCGGCAAGATAGGGCTGCCGCCCGCCGACGGCATGGTTTTCGTTCCAGAAGTAGCCTATGTGCCCGGTGGCACGTTGCGCGAAGCGCTGTCCTTCCCGGAACCGGTGGACACCTACAACAGCGAGGACGTCGAAGCAGCGCTCCAGAAAGCCGGCCTTAGCCACCTTATTGCGCGTCTCGATACGCGGGCCCGCTGGGATAAGATGCTCGACTCCGATGAGCAGAAGGGGATCGGCTTTGCCCGCTTGCTGCTGGCCCGGCCGCGCTGGATCATCTTCGACGAAGTGCTGGAAGGCCTTGAGCCGGAATGGCAATCAACCCTGATGGCGCTGCTGGCGACGCTATCCGATTCCACCATGGTTTATATCGGACGGTCCGAGGCCTACCTCGAAACCTTCAATCCGCGCGAGTTGCATTTGCATCCACTGGCAGCGAAGATCGAGCAGTCGGCCTTTCCGGCAGCAGGAACTGGCACGGCACACGCACCTGCACCGGTCATTTGAATAGTCGCAGTACTATGCGTCCGAACCAAGGGCAGAAAAGACCTGCGCGATCTGACAGAACGCGGAAGCCTTTCCTCGTCAGGACGGAACCTAGCCCTCCAGCTCTTCGCGCAGCATTTCAAGCTCCAACCATTCTTCCTCCATCTTCGTCAGGCTGTCGCGCAGCTTTTCCATCTCCGCCGCAAGCCGGTTGAAGGTGGCAGTATCTTTGCTGAAGAGATCGGGATCGGCCATCTTTTCTTCGCGCCTGGCGATTTCAGCTTCTGCCTTGGCCATTTCCTTGGGCAGGGTTTCGAGCGCGAATTTCTGCTTGTAAGAGAGCTTGCCTTTGCCCTTCGAGGCATCTGCCACAGATGCAGCCGACTCAGCTTTCGGCTTCTCCGCGGCCTTTTCGATCTTCTTCCGCTCCTCCATTGCGCCCTTGCGCTGGGCAAGCATATCGGAATAGCCGCCGGCATATTCGATCCAGCGCCCATCAGGCGCGTCGGGGACTGCGGGCGCGATTGTCGAGGTCACCGTGCGGTCGAGGAAGTCGCGGTCGTGGCTCACGAGGATAACCGTGCCCGGGAAGCCGACGACGATTTCCTGCAGCAGGTCCAGCGTCTCGAGATCGAGGTCGTTGGTTGGTTCATCGAGGATCAGAAGGTTGGTCGGGCGCGCGAGGATGCGCGCCAGCATCAGCCGCGCGCGCTCACCGCCTGACAGGTTCCTGATCGGCGTGCGCGCCTGCTCCGGCTGGAAGAGGAACTCCTTCATGTAGCCGGTGACGTGCCGTTGCTCCCCGTTCACCAGCAGATTCTCGCCGCGCCCGTCGGTCAGGTAGTGCGCGAGCGTATCCTCCAGATTGAGATCTTCGCGCTTCTGGTCGAGCGTTGCAATCTCGAGATTGGTCCCGAGCTTCACCGTGCCACTGTCCGGCGAAAGCTGTCCCGTCAGCATCTTCAGAATCGTCGTCTTGCCCGCGCCGTTTGGTCCGACCAGACCGATGCAATCGCCGCGATGGACGCGGATTGAGAACGGCGCAACAATTTGACGGTCATCGAAAGTCTTGGTGATCTTTTCCGCTTCGATCACCAGCTTGCCGGATTCCTGCGCATCGGACACCGCAGCCTGCACGGTCCCCTGCGGCCCCTTGTGGCCACGATGCTGCGAGCGCATGGTCTGCAACTCGCCGAGGCGTCGCATGTTGCGCTTGCGCCGAGCGGTTACGCCATAGCGCAGCCAGTGCTCCTCGCGTTCGATCGCCTTGCCGAGCTTGTGCTGCTCCAGTTCTTCCGCCTCGAGCACCTGATCGCGCCAGGCTTCGAAATGGGCAAAGCCACGGTCGAGCCGCCGCGACATACCCCGGTCGAGCCAGACGGTCGCCGTAGAGACCTTTTCGAGGAAACGGCGGTCGTGGGAAATCAGGACCAGCGCGCTGCGGCTTTTCTGAAGTTCGCCTTCCAGCCATTCAATGGTCGGAAGGTCGAGATGGTTCGTCGGCTCATCAAGCAGGAGAATATCCGGTTCAGGCGCCAGCACGCGGGCAAGCGCTGCGCGTCGCGCTTCGCCGCCGGAGAGGTTCTTCGGGTCCTCTTCGCCAGTAAGGCCGAGATGCGAGAGGAGGTAGGTCACGCGATAAGGATCATCGCCCGGCCCAAGACCGGCTTCCGCATAAGCCTGCACCGTCTTGAAACCGGCGAAATCCGGAGCCTGCTCCAAATAGCGCACCGTCGAGGATGGATGGCGGAAAACCTCGCCCGATTGCGCTTCAACGATGCCGGCCGCAATCTTCAGAAGGGTCGATTTGCCCGACCCGTTACGGCCGACCAGACAGATCTTGTCGCCCGGCTCGACCTGCAGGGCCGCGCCGGCCAAGAGAGGCGTTCCGCCGAAGCTTAGGAAGATATCGGCGAGTTTCAGGATGGGAGGGGCCAAAAATCAGACTCCGGAAAAATCATAAGGGCGGGCAAGGACAATCGCCCGGCCGCTGCCGAGCCTAAAACGAACCTTGCCTTCCGCGACGTTGGAAATGGTACGCGAGGAGCCGAAGGGCAAATGAAAATCGATGAGCGGATACCGGGCATTCTCGATGTAAAGACCATGAAGTTCGCTGAAGCCGGACACCGAAAACAGGCTGTTCTTCGGCAAATCGAGCTCAATTTTACCAGCGAGAAGCGGCACGGCCTCCTCCGTTCCGGAGGTCAACAGAATGTCGAAACCCTGTTCGGCAAGGCTGACGGCGTAAAGCAGGAGCTGCAGCGCGTGGTCCGAGCGCTCGCCACTGAGCGCACCGGCAAGGACAAGTCGCCGTGCGCCGCGCGCAATCGCCTCCGACACGGCGATTTCACCATCCGTTGCGGCCTTGGCGGCCGGGTAGGGCTGTTTCGGGACATGCGGAAATGCGCCCTCCAGATCCGGCGGCGTCGAGTCGAAATCCCCGACCCAAAGCTCCGGCACCACGCCAAGCGCTGCTGCATGCCGCATACCGCCGTCGGCGGCGATGAAGCGGCTGCCTGAAACGGCAGAACGCAGGCGCTCGGTCAGGGCGAGTTCGCCGCCGAGCAGGATCGTGAAAGTGGATTGGCTCATGGCATTGCCCATAGCGCAAAGCAGGGGCCAAGGGAAAGGGGCTACGGTCAGCGCGCTTCGCCCTTGTCATAAAGCCTTCATGGCGATACATCTGCCGACGCTCTAACGGGGTGCCTGGATGTCCGCAAGGATACCGGCTGAGAGGCATCGAGCCAACCCGCGGAACCTGATCCGGTTAACACCGGCGGAGGGATTAGACGCGTGACATTCGGCAACGCCCTTTTCCCCTTCAAAAGAAACTCAAGGAGGAGGCGCACCATGTCCGGCCGCACATCGATCATCTCTTCGCTGACCGCAGCATTTTTCGCCGCGACGCTCGGCTTGTCTGCCGCGCACGGCGCGGAAAAGACGCTCACCATATACACTTACGAAAGTTTCACGTCCGAATGGGGACCCGGGCCGAAGGTCAAGGACGCTTTCGAGAAGACATGCGGCTGCACGGTCAATTTCGTCAGCGTCGCCGATGGCGTCGCCCTGCTTTCGCGCTTGAAGCTCGAGGGAGCTTCCACCAAGGCTGACGTCGTCCTCGGTATCGACACGAACCTCGTCACCGAAGCCAAGGAGACCGGCCTGTTCGACGCAAGTGGCGTCGATGTCGGCGCGCTGAAGGTGCCGGGCGGCTTCGTGGACGATGTCTTCGTTCCCTACGACTACGGTCACTTCGCGATCATCTACGATACGCAAACGATCAAGGACCCGCCTCAGAGCATGAAGGATCTGGTCGAAGGTGATCCTTCGCAGAAGATCGTGATCGAAGATCCGCGAACCTCGACGCCGGGCCTCGGCCTGCTGCTCTGGGTCAAATCCATTTACGGCGACAAGGCGCCGGAAGCCTGGGGCAAACTCAAGAACCGCATCCTGACGGTCACGCCCGGCTGGTCCGAGGCCTATGGCCTGTTCACCAAGGGCGAGGCGCCGATGGTGCTGTCTTATACCACATCCCCTGCCTATCACATGGTGACTGAGAATACCGATCGCTACCAGGCCGCAGCCTTCTCGGAAGGCCACTATATCCAGATCGAAGTCGCGGGCCTTTTGAAGAATGCGCAGGACAAGGATCTTGCCCGCGACTTCCTGAAATTCATGATGACGCCCGGCTTCCAGGATACCATCCCGACGAACAACTGGATGATGCCCGTTTCCGCAACCTCCAAGCCGCTGCCGGATGCCTTTAGCAAGCTCGTCAATCCGGCCAAGACCTTCCTGATGAGCTCCGACGAGGTCGCCAGAAGCCGCAAGGCCTGGATCGACGAGTGGCTTGCGGCGATGAGCATGAACTGATGCTGCAGACCGCAGCCGAACGGCAGCGTGCATTGACCGGCGGGGCGATCAGCCTCGCCGCCGTCACGTTGTTTGTCGGACTTGCAGCGTTCTCGTTGCTTTTTGCCGGAGGCGGCGCTGCCATCGTCGGCATTCTTTTCGATCCTTATATTCTGCGTGTGCTGCGCTTCACGCTGCTGCAGGCGCTGCTTTCGACCGCACTTTCCATCGTCTTCGCGATTCCGGTCGCACGCGCGCTCGCTCGCCAGCCGCATTTTCTAGGGCGCATCTGGATCATCCGCCTGATGGCGGTTCCTATGGGGCTGCCGGTTCTGATCGGCGCACTCGGCTTGATCGGGATATGGGGCAGGCAGGGGTTGTTGAACTCGCTTATGATGAAGATCGGGCTTGACGAACCGGTGAGCATCTATGGGCTAACCGGCATTCTTCTCGCCCATGTCTTCTTCAACCTGCCGCTTGCCTGCCGCCTGATGCTTGCAGGTCTCGAACGCGTGCCCGCCGAATACTGGCTGATGGCAAGCGGCCTCGGCATGCGGCCCCGCTCGGTCTTCCGCTTCATTGAATGGCCGGCGATCCGCCCGCTCATTCCTGGGATAGCCGGATTGATCTTCATGCTCTGCGCCACCAGCTTCACGTTGGTGCTAACCCTCGGTGGCGGCCCGGCAGCAACCACGATCGAGGTCGCGATCTACCAGTCGCTCCGTTTCGATTTCGACCCCGGCCGCGCAATCGCGTTGTCGCTCCTGCAGATCGCGCTGACGGCGATGATCCTCGGCGCGATGGCACTTTTTCCGCCTGCCGGAGACGAGGGCCTGACCGAAGGCAGAGACATCAAGCGGCTTGATGGCAAAGGGCAATGTGCCAGATTGGCCGACAGTCTGCTCTTGCTGATCGCCGTGCTCTTCCTCGGCCTCCCGCTTGTGTCGATCATCGCCGCCGGGTTGCACGCCGATCTCATAAAGCTGCTGCAGGAGCCGATCTTCTGGCAGTCAGCCGGGATGAGCTTGGCGATCTCGCTTTCGGCCGCTCTGCTCTCGATCGTCCTTTCGATGGCCATGATTCGTGCCCGGCATGCAATCTTATCGAAGCGGCGGCGCGGGGTTACCGACAGGTCCTTTTTCACAGCCATGGGCGGTGCTTCATCGATGGTCCTGCTCGTGCCTCCAATCGTACTCGCAACCGGGTGGTTCATGGCACTGCGGCCTTTCGGCGATGCGACGCGCTTTGCAGCCGTACTCGTCGTTCTCATCAATATGCTCATGGCACTTCCCTTTGTCATGCGCGTACTGGAGCCGGCCTATATTGTGCATCAGCGCCGGACGCAGAAACTGGCCGCAAGCCTGGGTATTGCGCGCGCGGCTCGATTGAGATTGATCGATTGGCCGGGCTTGAAGAAGCCGCTGCTCACCGCCTTGTCGTTCGCCATGGCGCTCTCGCTCGGCGATCTCGGGGCCGTTGCTCTCTTCGGCTCTGAAGGTTTTGTCACATTGCCCTGGCTCGTCTACAGCCGCATGGGCAGCTACCGGACGAATGATGCCGACGGCCTTGCGCTGATCCTCGGCATCATTTGCCTGCTGCTGACAATCGCCGGAACAGCGGGCCAGCCGACACGGGAGAATGGCGATGGCGATCGCTGATCAAGACGAGATCGAAATGCAGGACGTGCGCCTGATGCTCGGCACGCACGCTTTCCATTTCGATTGCCGCCTGCCGGCCGGCCGGGTCGTCGCGGTGAGCGGCCCTTCCGGCGCCGGGAAGTCAACCTTTCTCAATCTGCTTGCCGGTTTTGAAAGACCCGACAGCGGCCGCATTCTGATGCACGGCGCCGATGTGACGGCCGCCTATCCGGCGGAACGTCCGATCTCTGTCGTCTTCCAGGACAACAATCTCTTTGCCCATCTTGATATCTTCACCAATGTCGGCCTGGGGATCGATCCGGCGTTGAAGCTTGCCGCCGAAGACCGGAGAAAAATTTCCCAAGCGCTTGAGAAGGTCGGCCTCGCCAATTTCGAAAGGCGTATGCCCGCAACGCTTTCCGGTGGAGAGCGGCAGCGAGCCGCATTTGCGCGGGCGCTGGTGCGAAAGCGGGCCGTTCTGCTGCTGGATGAACCTTTTGCAGCACTTGACCCGGGCTTGCGCGCAGGCATGGCCGAGCTGCTGCTTGGTTTGCACATGGAAACCGAAAACACGGTGATCATGGTTTCGCACGATCCCGACGAGGTGCGCCGGATCGCCGATTACGGTGTCTTTATCGATAAAGGCGCGATCGTTCTTGCCGCGCCACTCACCGAGTATCTCGCACGGGAGGATATGCCCGCGCTAAGGCGATTTCTGCACGGTTGACGAATCTCATACTTGCGATGGCACTTTCGCCACAATTTCATCCGAGCGAAAGATCGCCCTAACGACGCCACGCTTGCTAAAATACAACGGCGCTACAATTAAACAGAGTCTCGCTATGCAACCGATGCGGAAATCAGTTACAGCAATGGCTTGTGTCTTCCCGCTGTGCAGTGCGAGAACCGGGATGGACGACTGTTGAACCCCGTTGGAAGCGGCCGGATCGGACATGCGGTAAACCGGCCGAAAAGCAAGATGACTCGGAGAGCCAGACTGGACAGCATGACGACGTGGAAACGCCCCGCGCCCTCCAGTAACGTGCTTTCTGCGCCATACCGGTGGAGCCGCCATGCGCTGCTGGTGTCTGCGGCCGCGGTCGCGCTCAATGGCTGCCAGTCGATTCTCGAGCAATCCTATCAGCCGACGGTCTCGCCCTCTGCCAGCCCGCAGATCGTCGATGAAGTCCAGAAGAACGATCCGCGTGCCGCCATGGGCGCGCGCGAACATCCGCGTATCGTTGCAAGCTACGGCGGCGAATACAAGGACGCCAAGACTGAACGCCTCGTTGCGCGCATTGCCGGTGCGCTAACGGCGGTTTCGGAGAATCCGAGCCAGTCCTACCGAATCACGATTTTGAATTCGCCGGCAATCAACGCTTTCGCGCTGCCGGGCGGCTATCTCTATGTGACCCGTGGTCTGCTGGCGCTTGCCAACGACGCTTCCGAAGTCGCGGCTGTTCTTTCGCATGAAATGGGTCACGTTACGGCCAATCACGGCATCGAACGCCAGAAGCGCGAAGAGGCGGAGGTCATCGCAAGCCGCGTCGTCGCCGAAGTTTTGTCGAGCGACATCGCCGGCAAGCAGGCGCTTGCCCGCGGCAAGCTGCGTCTCGCCGCCTTCTCGCGCCAGCAGGAACTGCAGGCCGATGTGATCGGCGTGCGCATGCTCGGTGAAGCGGGCTACGATCCTTACGCCGCCACTCGCTTCCTCGATTCCATGGCGGCCTATAGCCGCTTCATGTCCGCCGATCCTGAGGCCGACCAAAGCCTGGACTTCCTTTCGAGCCACCCGAACTCGGTGCAGCGTATCGAGCTTGCGCGCGATCACGCCCGCGCCTTCGGCCAGGAGGGGACGGTCGGAGACAAGGGCCGGGGCTATTATCTCGATGGCATCGACGGTCTTCTCTATGGCGACAGTCCGGAGGAAGGCTATGTTCGTGGCCAGACCTTCCTGCACGGTGGTCTCGGCATTCGCTTCGACGTGCCGCCGGATTTCAGCATCGACAATAAAGTCGAAGCCGTCATGGCAACCGGTCCGGGAGACGTGGCGATCCGCTTCGACGGGGTTGCCGACAACGACAACCAAAGCTTGACGAACTACATATCGAGCGGCTGGGTCACCGGCCTCGATCCTTCGACGATCCGGCCGATCACCGTCAACGGCATGGAAGCGGCAACGGCCCGTGCAACCGCGGATCGCTGGGATTTCGACGTGACCGTGGTGCGCAACAATTCGCAGATATTCCGCTTCCTGACCGCCGTTCCAAAGGGCAGTGCCGTCCTGCAGCAGACAGCAGACGTGCTGCGCGCCAGCTTCCGCCGCATGACACCGCAGGAGGCGGCAACCCTGAAGCCTCTGAGAATCCGCGTCATCAGCGTCCGTCCCGGCGAAAACGTCGCAACCCTGGCGGCCCGAATGCTGGGCACGGATCGTAAGCTCGACCTCTTCAAACTCATCAATGCCCTGCCAACCGGCGGCACGGTCTCGCCCGGCGACCGCGTGAAAATCATTTCCGAATAAAAAGAACCCGGCTTTCGCCGGGCCAGTTTGTGCTGCTGGAAGTAAGAGCTTTTAGGCGTGAGCCGCCATATGGGGATCTGCGCTCACAAGCGCGCTGCGCAACTTTTCCATGGCGCGGCTTTCGATCTGGCGAACGCGTTCCTTCGAAATTCCGAGATCGGCGCCGAGTTCCTCGAGCGTCGCACCTTCTTCGGCAAGGCGGCGTGCCGCAATGATCTTCATTTCGCGCTCATTGAGATGTTTCAGCGCCGATGTCAGCCAGATACGGCGACGTTCGCCATCAATCATGTTGGAAACCTGCTCGTCCGGCAACGGATCGTCGCTGACAAGGAAATCCATCTTCTCGGCGCTGTCGGCATCGCCGGAAACCGAAGGCGCCTGCAGCGAGGCGTCATTGCCGGAAAGGCGTGCATCCATCGTCTGGACGTCGGCGAGGCTGACACCGAGGGCAGCCGCGATCTCCTGATGGATGGATTGAAGGGTGAGATGCGAGTCGCCTCTGGCAAGTTTGGCGCGCAGGCGACGCAGATTGAAGAAGAGAGCTTTCTGGGCCGAGCTCGTACCGCCGCGGACAATCGACCAGTTGCGCAGGATGTAATCCTGGATCGACGCGCGAATCCACCAGCTTGCGTAGGTAGAGAAGCGCACCTCGCGCTCCGGCTCAAAGCGGGCGGCCGCTTCCAGCAGGCCAACATAACCTTCCTGGACAAGATCGCTCATCGGCAGGCCGAAATTGCGAAACTTGCCCGCCATCGAAATGACGAGACGCATGTGAGCCATCGCGATCTGGTTGCGGGCACCGCGATCCTCATTGTCCTTCCAGCGAATAGCGAGATCATGTTCTTCTTCGCGAGCAAGATAGGGAGCCGCCATGGCGATTTTGATCATGCGCCGGTCTGCAGACATGTTCTTCATAATCGGTCTCCTAAAAATCAGGCCTCGTGCCCTTGAAAGAAAACAATCAGGTTACTCCCGGACCAAAGCTGCCCGGATCAATCCAGCGTGTGAATGCATAAAGGCCCCGCTCCTGGATTTTTCAGGAGGAGGCCCTATCTCTTTGTCATATGCAGGTAAGGTTGGACCCGTTTCTTCAAGTTGCCGGCCTGGCAAATTGTGGAAGGCATGATCCGCTCCTCATCGAACGTTGACAGGAATGCGAACGTTCGATCAGGCAGATATTTCCCGATGCAATCCGCACGTACAGTGTCTAAACGCGGCTGGCCGGAAAAAGTTCCACAAAAAAACCCGGCTCGCAGGCCGGGCTTTTTGTTAAGGAAAACAATGCAGTATTAAGCGGCTTCGTCCTGCGAATCGTCTTCTTCGATTGCCTTGCCGCGCTTCGGACCCTTGTTGAGATTCATCTCGACGAGACGGACGGCTTCGGTTTCCGACATCTTGTTCACTGCGGCGATTTCGCGCGCCATGCGATCGAGCGCCGCTTCATAGAGCTGACGCTCGGAATAGGATTGCTCGGGCTGATTTTCAGCGCGATAGAGGTCGCGAACGACCTCTGCGATGGAAATCAGGTCACCGGAGTTGATCTTGGCATCATACTCCTGCGCACGGCGGGACCACATGGTACGCTTGACACGTGCCTTACCCTGCACGACCTTCAGGGCGCGCTCGACGAAATCGGTTTCCGAGAGCTTGCGCATGCCGATGCTCATTGCCTTGGCAACCGGAACTTTCAAGCGCATCTTGTCCTTCTCGAAATCGATAACGAAAAGCTCGAGCTTCATGCCGGCGACTTCTTGCTCTTCGATAGCAGTGATGTTACCGACGCCGTGAGCGGGGTATACGATCGATTCACCGGTCTTGAAGCCATGGCGTGCTGCTGAAGGTTTTTTCTGCTGGGTCGTCATACTAATCAAAAACTCCCTGTTACGCGTCCGGCAGCGGCCGGAGCCGGGTCAGTCAGGCCCGGATGAGACGGATCAGCTCCGTCGGGTGACTTCACTCTGGTCCCACCAGACAGAAGCAAAAGATCTCCTTGCGCGCGATCAATGATCGAACAGCTCAAGGCGTTGATATCTCACGGGGAACCGCGTACGGATTTCTTTTGCTTTCGTGATGGTTTTGGGCACGCTTCGTGCCTCAAATGGATCAGTGTGGCAAACCTATCATAAAAATATGAGGAAATCAATAATTTGCTTAACGTGAGTCATGTGGGCAACACATGGCACCCATATGAGCAGAGCATCTTATAAACGTTTACGCCCGCCTTCGGCTCCGATTTCGAGGCTACGCCGGCAAAATAATCATCAATCGCCGGAACCGGGTTTTTCGCTGAAGTACTTCTCGAACTTGCCGGCCTCTCCGTCCCTTTCCTTGGCTTCCGCCATCGGTTCTTTCTTGACGGTGATGTTGGGCCAGCTGCTGGCATATTCAGCATTGATCTTGAGCCACTTGTCGAGCCCAGGCTCGGTATCCGGCTTGATGGCCTCGGCGGGACATTCTGGTTCGCAGACACCGCAGTCGATGCACTCATCCGGGTGGATGACGAGGAAATTTTCGCCCTCATAGAAGCAGTCGACAGGGCAGACTTCCACGCAGTCGGTATATTTGCAGCGAATGCAATTGTCGGTCACGACATAGGTCATGAGGAACTCCAGGATTTTCACGCAAGCGGGGCCGGGCAACCTGGAACGTCGCGCCTTTCCCCTGGCCGGAGGACAGCGTGGACAGGCTTGGGAGGCAAGCACACTGTCCGGCAAGTTGACTTTCACGTATCGGCTTTGTGGTCGAATTTCAAGAATAAACGATCTGTCGATCAGGGCCTGATGGACAGAGTTTTCTAATCCTCGTCCGACATCAGCCTGTCGACTGCGCGCCGCTCCTTTTTCGTCGGCCGGCCGGCGCCCGTCGAACGGATGGCCTGCTCGTAGGGCGTGAGACGTTTTGTCTCACCCTGGGGCGGCGTCAGATCATCGTAAAGCAGTTTTGCCTCTTCGAAGGGCCCACGCCTCTCGCCTGATGCCTTCACGATCAGAACCACATCCCGGCGATCCAGCTTAAGCTCGACACGGTCACCCGCCTTCACGGTCTGGCTGGGTTGTTGGACGCGCTCGCCATTGATGCGAACGTGGCCTGACTGGATGTGGCCTTGCGCCAGAGAGCGAGATTTCACCATGCGCGTGAAAAACAGCCACTTGTCGATGCGCTGACGCGAACCGCTTCCTGGCTGTGTCTCCCCGCTCATCGGCTACTTCTTCATCTGCTCCTTCAAGGCAGCGAGCTTTGCGAAAGGAGAATCCGGATCGATCGGCTTTTCCTTGCGCGGCGCCTTTGCCTCGAAGCGCAACGGCTGCGAGCCGTTGCGATTGTTGTTGCGGTCGTTGCGATCCTTGCGGTCGCCGCGATCCTGACGATCGCCCCGCTGCTCGTTGCGATCGCCCCGAGCCTGGTGCGGCTTGCCGCCGTCGCGGCGTTTGCCGTCCCGGCCTTCGCCACGATTGCCTTCTGCGCCTTCACCCCCGCCGTGGCGGCGGTTGCCCTGCTGCTGACGGTCACCACCGCGGCGTTCCCCGGGACCGCGTGCTTGGCGATGATTGTCGTTGCGTCCGCCAAGACGCCACAAAAGGACAGGTTTCGGTTCGACAGGTTCAGCGGCTTCCGCAGATTCAGTCGCGGATGCTTCGCTCGCCGCAGGCTCGACAGCAGGTTTTTCTTCTGCAGCCGGCGCCACGGAAGCAGCTTCTTCCGATGTGCTGTCGGCATCGTCATGATCGGCTTTCTCGGCGGCCTCTTCCCCAGAGGTTTCGGCTGCCGGGGCAGCGGAAGCATCGTGGGCAGCAAGATGACCTGCCGCATCCTCGGCCGTCACGGCATCGGCGCGATAGCCGAGGCCCTTGAGGATCTCTTCCATGTCCTCCAGCGTCGCGCCGAGGATCGAAAGCATCGCAGTGGTGGTCGTGAAGCGGCGGCCATCATAAGCGCCTTCCGGCCGGTTCGCCTGACCCGGCTTCCACTGCAGCAACGGACGGATGATATCCGCAAGCCGCTCGAGAATATCGATGCGAACGGCACGCTTGCCGAGAAAACGGAAGCCGGCGAGCTTATAGAACGTGCGCTCGAAGCCCGGATCGGTCACGACGGACGTGCGGCCGGCAGCCAGCACCGGAATGAGGTCGCCATAGCCCGGTTTTTCGAGGCCGTCATTTTTCAAGGCCCAGAGCAGCGTGATGAGTTCAGCCGGAGCCGGCTTCAAAAGCGCAGGGACGAAAATGTGGTAGGCGCCGAAGCGAACACCATAACGGCGCATGGAGGCGCGCGCGTCCTGATCCAGCGACTTCACCTCTTCCGTCACATCGCGGCGGAAGAGCACACCGAGATTTTCGACGAGCTGGAAGGCGAGGCCCTTGGCAAGGCCCTGTAGGTCTTCAGCACGCGAAAGATCATCGAGCGGCTTCAAAACCGTGCTGATATGGTGATTGACGAAGCGTTCGACGCGGGCTGCAACGTGCTCGCGCGCGTTGCCCGTCAGCTGTTCGTCGGCAAGCAGGATGACGCGAGGACGCATGACGTGCTCGCTGCCCGCAAGGCGCGCAACCGGATCGCCGATCCACCGGATGAGGCCGTCGGCGCTGATCGCCAGATCGCTGTTGCCCGCAGCATGGAGGCGCGCGGCGCGTGCCTCGAATTCCAGGGCAAGCGCCTTTTGCGATGCCGTTTGGATCGCCTTGGCGTCCGATCCGTCCGCACCCGAAATTGGGGTAAACCGGAACCCGGACAACTGCCCCACATGATGTCCTTCAACAAAGACATCGCCATTCACACTGATTTCAGCTTCCAGCATCGCATTCTCTCTCAGGCGCTTCATGAGCACAGATGTCCTGCGATCAACAAAGCGTTTCGTCAACCTTTCATGTAACGCATCGGACAATCGATCCTCGATTTCCCGCGTCTTTTCCTGCCAGTGTGTCGGATCGGCAAGCCATCCGGGCCGATTCGACACATAAGTCCATGTTCTTATCTGCGCGATTCGCGCCGAAAGCGTGTCAATTTCGCCATCCGTGCGATCGGCTCTCTGCACTTGCTCCGCGAGAAACTGCTCGTTCACCGTGCCATAGCGCACAAGATCGGAAAAGAGCGTCGAGATCAGGTCAGCATGCTGTGCAGGGGTGATACGCCGATAATCAGGCAGTGCGCAAGTTTCCCAAAGCTTCTCCACGCGCTGCGGATTTGTAGCCAGATCTATGATTTCCGGATAGCGCGTCAGATGTTCAAGCGCTTGCTGGTCGACGGCGGGCAAAGCCCGCGTCAAACCTTCAGCGCTCGGCGGACGTTCAAGACTCGCCCGCAATGATTGTATCGACGAGAAATCAAGCTCTTTCGTGCGCCACTGCAAGACCCTGACATTGTCGAACTCGTGCGCTTCTATCCGCTGCGCCAATTCCTCATCGAACGGCTGCACTTGGCCTGTTACCCCGAATGTACCGTCACGCACGTGGCGGCCGGCACGTCCGGCAACCTGGCCGAGTTCGGCAGGATTGAGATTGCGGAACTGATAGCCGTCGAACTTGCGGTCCTGCGCGAACGCCACGTGATCGACATCGAGATTGAGGCCCATGCCGATCGCATCGGTTGCGACGAGATATTCAACATCGCCGGCCTGATAAAGCGCAACTTGAGAATTTCGGGTGCGGGGACTGAGGGCACCGAGAACAACCGCAGCACCCCCTCGCTGGCGGCGGATCAATTCGGCAATGGCGTAGACCTCATCTGCCGAAAAGGCGACGATCACCGAGCGCTGAGGAAGACGGGTGATCTTCTTTTGACCCGCGTAGAAGAGGTGCGAAAGCCGCGGCCTCTCAACGACCGTGATGCCCGGCAGGAGCTGCTGCAGGATCGGCCGCATCGTGTCGGCGCCTAGAAGCAGCGTTTCGTCGCGGCCCCGCAAATGGAAAATACGGTCGGTGAAGATGTGGCCGCGCTCAAGGTCGCCTGCAAGCTGGACCTCATCGATCGCGACAAAGGCGGCCTTGGTTTCACGCGGCATGGCTTCGACCGTGCAAACCGAAAAGCGCGCAGTCGGCGGCGAGATCTTCTCCTCGCCGGTCACGAGGGCGACATTCTGCACTCCCACCTTTTCGACGACACGCGTATAGACTTCACGTGCCAGCAAACGCAGCGGCAGGCCGATCACGCCGGTGCCGTGGGCTACCATGCGCTCGATGGCGTAATGGGTCTTGCCCGTATTGGTAGGGCCGAGCACCGCGGTCACGCCGCGCCCGCTCAGTATCATGGGCTGCGATGTCAGTGTCATTGTCCATGCAAGTGAGGCGGGGGAGCCTCGGGGTCAAGTGCGCTCCGTTCCCGAAGCAGACAACACATGGACAGCCGGCCGACTAAACGCAAGAGCCGTCCTCTAAAATCAGCTGCAAACTTGATTCAGGAAATGCCGCTAAGTGACTGTTTTAAGATTCGGAACAGCGCGAGAACGAATCAGCGACGAATCGGTGACTCGCGGTGATTCAGCTTTTGTTCACGGCTAAGTATTGGTTTTGAATCGGTTTTTCCTACTAGATGCTGAATCGGCATCAGGCGCTGGATAGCTCGAAATGCTGCTCGCGTTAACGTTCTTGCCGAGAGCGAACATGGACGAGAAACAGCTGGGAAAACTGCCCGGAATTGATGCTGCGGCCCGAAGCCGGAACGATCGGCGGCGAACCGCAAAGGCAACGTTGCCTCCGATTTCGGAAGCCGGATTCATATTCGACTAACGCTTCACGCGATCGCATTAACATTTCGATCAAATCCGGAACGAATCGCTGACGAATCAGCGACATCGCGATTTTCCCGGTTCGTTCACCGCAACATATTGTATTGAAATCGAATTCTAACCATAAAACCACTCCGAAGCGTTGGTCGCTCGGCACGGCCATCGGCGGTCCTTTTAACGATCGTCGCTTCTCTTGATCACCGTTCTTGATCCTCGTCCTAAGCAGAAAACCGCCGCCGCTTGCATATTGCGGAGCTTAGCCGGGAACAAAAATCGCGGATGCGTGTTTATTGTCCATTCGGACTCACGATGAGTTGAAGGAATCGCAACATGCTCGGAACGATACTTCTCATTATCCTTATTCTGCTTTTGATTGGTGCTCTCCCGAATTGGGGATACAGCCGTGGTTGGGGCTATGGACCTTCCGGGGGTTTGGGGCTAGTTCTCATCATCATAATTATCCTTGTCTTAATGGGCCGGATTTAACGGCTAGGTAAATGGGAGTGAAAGTCATGATGAAAAAAATTGCGATTGTAGCCGCCCTTGTAGGCGCCCTTGCATCCTGCACGCCGACGGAAAGAGGGACGGCCATTGGCGCTGGTACAGGCGCAATCATTGGCGGTGCTGTCACCGACAGCTGGGGTGGCGCTGCAGTCGGTGCAGTTGCTGGCGGCCTTACTGGTGCTCTTATCGGCCAGTCCGTGGAACGCCGCGGCTACTGCGTCTATCGCGACCGCTACGGCCGCCGCTACGAAGCACGCTGCCCGCGCCGTTATTAAGTATTGCCGTTGAAATGAATGCAAACGGGCGCCTCGGCGCCCGTTTTTTGTTGCGTGTCGTCAACAGCATGTTGACGATCGGTCGTGAAAGTCAAATCTACTCTACCACAGGGATGAGGCGCATATTCCTTCCATAACACCGCAACGATTGCCGCTTAGGCAAGGAATGCTTCCATGGTTCAGATCATTTTGAATGCCGCTGTCGCCGTTCTTGTTGCGGCAGCGTTTCTCACGACAGCCTCTGCTGCGCTTTGCGGCGGTGACAGCCGTACGCAAAGAGTACCAGTCAGGGCAAATATCAGGCGTCCGCGCGGCAACTAAACGAAGAACTGCCCGCCGTTCGCCGAAAGCGTCGAGCCGGTGATAAAGCCGGCATCGTCGGAGATGAGAAAGGCAACGCAGCGCGCGACTTCCTCCGGCTCGCCAAGGCGCCCGACCGGAATCTGGGGAATGATCCGCTCGTTGAGCACTTTCTCCGGAACGGCGAGGACCATTTCTGTGCCGATATAGCCAGGGCAGACGGCGTTCACCGTAATGTTCTTCGCTGCCCCCTCCTGGGCAAGTGCTTTCGTAAAGCCGAGATCACCCGCCTTGGCAGCCGAATAGTTCACCTGCCCAATCTGGCCCTTTTGGCCATTGATGGAAGAGATGTTGACGATGCGTCCGAAGCTGCGGTCGCGCATCCCGCCCCAGACGTGGTGCGTCATGTTGAAGAGGCCGGTAAGGTTTGTATTGATGACCTCATGCCATTGCTGCGGCGTCATCTTGTGAAACATTGCGTCGCGCGTAATGCCGGCATTGTTGACCAGCACCTCGATGCCGCCGAGTTCTGCCTCCACCTTTGCGACCCCTTCGCCGCAAGCGACGTAATCGGAAACATCCCACTTGAAGACCGGGATGCCGGTCACGTCATGGAAGGCCCTCGCCTTCTCGTCGTTGCCGGCATAACTGGCGGCGACCTTATAGCCCGCATTCCTAAGTGCCATCGAAATGGCGGCACCGATGCCGCGCGTGCCACCGGTGACCAAAACCACTCTGCTCATGCTTCGCTCCCCTCTCGGTCATTCGCCTTTGATCAGGCGTTCTCGAATCATCAATCGCATACTATTCAAAGTGCCTCGAAGCACATGGCGACACCCATGCCGCCACCGATGCAAAGTGTCGCAAGACCCTTCTTGGCACTGCGCCGCTTCATTTCGAACAGCAGCGTGTTGAGAACCCGCGCTCCGGACGCACCGATCGGATGACCGATCGCGATTGCGCCGCCATTGACGTTGACGATCGCCGGATCCCAGCCAAGATCCTTGTTCACAGCGCAAGCTTGAGCGGCAAAGGCCTCGTTCGCCTCGACCAGGTCGAGATCGCCGACGGACCAGCCAGCCTTCTCGAGCGCCCTGCGCGACGCAGGGATCGGGCCAGTACCCATGATCTGAGGATCCACACCAGCCGTCGCCCAGGAAACGATGCGCGCCAGCGGCTGGATGCCGCGCCTGGCGGCCTCCGCTTCCGTCATCAGGATCGCGGCTGCCGCGCCGTCATTGAGGCCCGATGCATTGCCAGCCGTCACCGTGCCCTCTTTGTCGAAAGCCGGACGAAGCTTGCCCATCGCATCGAGTGTTGCACCGTGACGGATGTACTCGTCCGCATCCACCGTCACATCGCCCTTGCGTGTCTGGATGACGAAGGGAACGATCTCATCCTTGAAGCGGCCTTCCTTCTGGGCCGCTTCCGCCTTGTTCTGAGATGAAACCGCAAACTGATCCTGGTCGTCGCGGGAAAGTTGCCACTGGCGGGCGACGTTCTCGGCGGTGGTGCCCATGTGGTAGCCGTAAAAAGCGTCTGTCAGGCCGTCCTTGATCATGGTGTCGACCATCTTCATGTCGCCCATCTTCGTACCGCCACGCAGATGCGCGGCATGCGGAGCCATCGACATGGATTCCTGGCCGCCGGCGACGATGATCTTCGCATCCCCAAGCGCGATCTGCTGCATTCCGAGGGCGACTGCCCGAAGGCCCGAACCGCAAAGCTGGTTGACGCTCCAGGCGGTAGCCTCGTTCGGAACGCCCGCTTTTATGGCCGCCTGGCGCGCTGGATTTTGGCCCTCGCCTGCTTGAAGCACCTGGCCAAGGATAACCTCGTCGACCTCGGCTGCGTCGACGCCTGCGCGTTCGAGCACAGCTTTGAGGGCGGCAGCCCCAAGCTCATGCGCCGGAACCGTGGCGAATGCACCATTGAAAGAGCCGACCGCTGTACGGGCCGCGCTGGCGATGACGATGGATGAACTGCTCATAAAGGCCTCCTCGTTTTCCTTCAGTATACATAGGTCGAAACTGGCAAAGCTTCAGCCCTAAGTCAAACGAGAAGGCGATTGCGGCAATTTTCGCTGCGGCTTGCGAACATGCCAATTATCCCTTTTCTCAAAGGGGTTGCCGCATCGCACAAAGAGATTGTCACCAGGCTTCTTTTGCGTCTACAGTCTGTTACGGAGGAATATCCATGACAATCAGACGGGGTTCAGGAGACTGATATGGCGAAGAACGAGGGTCAAATAGTCATCAAGAAATACGCCAACCGCCGCCTCTACAATACAGGCACCAGCACCTATGTGACGCTGGAAGATCTGGCGGAGATGGTGAAGAAGGGAGAGGATTTTACGGTACAGGACGCAAAGAGCGGTGATGACATCACACATTCCGTTTTGACCCAGATCATTTTCGAGCAGGAATCAAAAACCGGAAATACGCTGCTGCCGATTTCCTTCCTGCGCCAGCTCATCAGCTATTACGGCGATCAGATGCAGATGGTCGTTCCGAGCTTCCTCGAACATTCCATGCGCGCCTTCACCGAACAGCAGGC
Organism: Rhizobium sp. CC1099; assembly: GCF_029714385.1. NCBI lineage: Bacteria > Pseudomonadati > Pseudomonadota > Alphaproteobacteria > Hyphomicrobiales > Rhizobiaceae > Rhizobium > Rhizobium sp. CC1099. Next base: position 3,735,132 of record NZ_CP121641.1, read on the forward strand.
GCAGATGCGCGAACAGGTGAACCGCGCCTTCGGCGAGTCACCGCTCGGCAAGAACCTGCAGCTGCCGATGCAGATGGTCGAGGACCAGGTCCGCCGCAACACCGAGATGTTTCAGAAGGCCATGCAGATGTTCTCTCCCTTCATGACCCCTCCCGCCAAGGAATCGAAGAAGGCGGAGGCGAAGGATATCGACGAGTTGAAGGAACAGCTGCGCGCCCTGCAGAACAAGCTCGACAATCTCTAAGGTTCAAAGCCCGATCGAAACATCGCGGCCGGCACTGCGGATCGAGACTGCAAACCCGCCGATCACGTCGATCAGCGCAATCGTCATCAAGATGAAGAAGACCTGTGTTGCCGCATCCTGGACGAGAAGGAACTCGACCAGGAAAGCGATGAAGACCAGCATCGACAGCATGTGATTGACAAGGCTGCCGGATCCGTTGCGGGTGGCCTTCAATATCTCGAAGAACAGGATGACCAGCGCCACGACGATGAAGAGATCGCCGAGCGCCATGCTCCAGATCGCACCGGAGATCATCGAAAGCACCATGATGTCATGCTGGAGCGCGGGAATGCCTCCGCCACCCATCAAACCGGCCATCGTCATGTTGTAAAGAATAAACGGGATTACCATCAGCGGCATTACAGCGATCATTGAGCCATGTCCCCTATTTCGACGGGAATACTGCAGCAGATCACAGCACCACTTCAAGGCATCGGAAATGCAATAATGCTCAAAAGCAAAAAGGCCGGCGTTTGAAGCCGGCCTTTTCGAATCCTGGCTGTGCCAGAATTTGGAAGCTTATGCGCTTTCCTTCGGCGTCAGAACCTGGCGGCCACGATACATACCGGTCTTCAGATCGATATGGTGCGGGCGGCGCAGTTCGCCGGAATTCTTGTCTTCCACGTAGGTCGGAGCCTTCAGGGCGTCTGCAGAACGGCGCATACCGCGCTTGGACGGGCTCGTTTTTCTCTTCGGTACAGCCATTTTACGTACTCCAATTCACAGGCAACACATTCCCGGCCAAGCTGGCGGCCGAAACGGACGTATCGCGATTTCGGAAATTTTGCGCGCTTATACATGCCCTGAAGGTGGTTGACCAGTCCCCAAACAGATTTTTTGCGATTCTCGTGAATTCAACCTCAGACCTCGTCTTTCGGCACGCTCCAGGGTTCGGCCCGGGCCGCAGCTTCCCACTTCAGCCAGGCAGGATGCGCCTTTAGCGCCGACATATAACTCAACGTATCGCTGGCAGTTACAAGGTCATAGGTATCGAAGCGGCTGACGACCGGCGCAAACATCGCGTCGGCTGCCGAAAATCCGCCAAACAGAAACGGTCCGCCCGAGCGGCCGCGCAACTCGCGAAAAATGGTTTCGATCCGCACGACATCGGCCATCACGCCATCCGCAAGTGCGATCTTGCCTCGCTCGCGCCGGATATTCATCGGACAGGCGCCTCTCAGCGCTCCGAAACCCGAAAGCATCTCCATCGAGACCGAACGCGCCACCGCGCGCTGTGCGCGATCCTTGGGCCAAAGCCCCGCCTCGGGATAAAGGTCGGAGACGTAGTCGATGATCGAGAGCGATTCCCATACTCGCAGGCTGCCATGGAGTAGAACCGGCACCCTGCCCGTGGGAGAGATTTCCCTGATGCGCGGATTGCCTGCGGGAAAATCAAAGGGGATCAGAATTTCTTCGAACGGAATGCCCGTTGCTTCCATCGCAATCCATGGCCGGAACGACCACGAGGAGTAATTCTTGTTTCCGATATAGAGGGTAAGGCTATCCATGAAGCATCCGCAAATTGATTTCGCAGCCGAATTTAGCGGCGCCCGGCTAAAGCGACCAATGAATAATTCATGCCTCAATCATAAAGACATCTGATGTAATCGCCGGAACCTTGAGCCCGGCGCTCGATGACCGAGGCAAGCGTGCGAAGGCCGCGGCGGGGCTTTGCGGCGTTCCGGTCGATCGGGTTCGGAAGAGAAACGGCCAAAAGCGCTGCTTGGCGTCGCGAGAGCTTGGAAGCCGGTACCTTGAAATGATAGCGCGCCGCCGCCTCGATGCCGTAGATACCCGGTCCCCACTCGGCGATGTTGAGATAGATCTCCATCAGCCGGCGTTTGGTCCAGACGAGGTCAGAGGCGACCGCCAGCGGCAGTTCAAGCGCCTTGCGCACAAAGGAGCGGCCATTCCACAGAAATAGGTTCTTGGCCGTCTGCATGGGGATTGTGCTGCCGCCGCGGGTCGCTTCGCCGTCGAGGGTCTCTGCGACCAGCTCCTGCATTTCACCCCAGTCGACCCCGCCGTGGAAACAGTATTGACCATCCTCGGACATCATCACGGACTGAACGAGAACCGGCGAGATGTCGTCCAAAGAGACCCATTGCCGGTCGTAGCCGCGCAGGAGCACGATGTCGCGCAGCATCAGCGTCGAGACGGGATGAATAAAAGGGATCAGATAAACAAAGATCAGAACATAGGGCAGGACTAGAAATCCGGCGGTCGCAAGGACGATGCGCGTCATGATCGACCGGCTGCGCAGCCAAGCGAACAAACGGCGATGAGCCGGCATCGCAATGCTGTCCTCTCTTTCCGGCGATATGTCCAATACGTGTAAGCCCAACACCTGTTCCCTTCGCTCTCATAGCGTTTGCTGGTCGTGAAGGCCAGATGCAAAGGAAATCTTGCTGTGATCATTGACAATTCCGTTGCAACGGCGCCACTGCTCATGCCAAAGAGCGCGCATGGTCGCGAGCTCCGAAGCCTTCGATATCCGTTTGAAGACCAACGCCCAAGAGATCGAGGCGTTGCTGGACGCGCTGCTTTCCGATGACATGCGAGAAGATGAGATAGCCCGTCCTGATAGCCTGAGGGCGGCGATGCACTATGCGGTGCTGAACGGTGGCAAGCGGCTTCGCCCGTTTCTCGTCGTGGAGAGCGCGCTGCTCCTCGGCGGAGACAAAGAGGCGGCCTTGAGAGTGGGTGCAGCACTTGAATGCATTCACTGCTATTCGCTCGTTCATGACGATCTTCCAGCGATGGACGATGACAAGCTGCGCCGCGGCAAACCGACGGTGCACATAGCTTTCGACGAGGCGACCGCGATCCTTGCAGGCGACAGCCTTCTGACCTACGCCTTCGACATTATCGCCGCCGACGAGACGAGACTTCCGGAGCAAAGCAAGGTGGGGCTGATCCTTGCGCTTGCGCGCAGCGCTGGCCTGGGCGGAATGGCTGGCGGACAGGCACTCGATCTCGCTGCGGAAAAAAACACACCGGATGAACGCGGCATCGTTACATTGCAGGCTATGAAGACGGGAGCGTTAATCCGCTTTGCTTGCGAAGCAGGCGCAATGATCGCCGGCGCTTCGAGCGGTGATCGCAAGCGCCTGCGCGCTTTCGGCGAAAAGATCGGCCTTGCCTTCCAGCTCGCCGACGATCTTCTTGATGTCACATCAGACGCCGCCACCATGGGCAAGGCAACCGGCAAGGACATGGGCCGCGGCAAAGGTACCCTCGTCTCTCTGCGTGGTATCGGATGGGCCGAAACCGAGCTCCGGCGGCACGTCGAGGATGCGACACGGCTGTTGGCGCCTTACGGCGATGCCGCTGCGACGCTCGCCGCCACCGCGCATTTTGTTGCCGCTCGAAAAAGCTGACGCAGCAGCGGCAGGCGAGATACCTCTTGGCATCTAGCGGCTGATGAGCTTATTCAGCAGCGGTCTTCTGACCGAAGCGCCTTTCGATATAGTCGATGACAAGCGCCTCGAAATCCGCAGCAATGTTCGGCCCGCGCAACGTCAGCGCCTTCTTGCCATCAATGAAAACGGGAGCGGCCGGCGTCTCGCCGGTGCCAGGCAGCGAAATGCCGATATCGGCATGCTTGCTTTCGCCCGGCCCGTTGACGATGCAGCCCATCACGGCGACGTTCAGGGCTTCCACGCCCGGATATTTCTCCCGCCAGACCGGCATGTTCTTGCGGATATCGTTCTGGATATTCTGCGCCAGTTCCTGGAAAACCGTCGATGTCGTGCGGCCGCAGCCGGGACAGGCGGCGACCACCGGCACGAACTGTCGGAAACCCATAACCTGCAGCAGTTCCTGTGCCACCTGCACTTCGCGTGTACGATCGCCATTCGGCTCCGGCGTCAGCGAAACGCGGATCGTATCGCCGATGCCGTGCTGCAGAACGTAGCCCATGGCAGCCGACGAGGCGACGATGCCCTTGGTGCCCATTCCTGCTTCGGTGAGTCCGAGATGCAGCGCATGGTCCGAGCGCTCGGAAAGCATGGAATAGACAGCGATCAGATCCTGGACCTGGCTGACCTTGGCCGACAGGATGATGCGGTTTCGCGGCAGGCCGATTTCTTCGGCAAGGGTGGCCGAGATCAACGCCGATTGCACGATCGCCTCGCGCGTCACCTGACGTGCCGAAAGCGGCGAACCCGCCTCGGCATTCTTGTCCATCAGCGCCGTCAGCAGGTCCTGGTCGAGCGAACCCCAGTTGACGCCGATACGCACCGGCTTGTCATAGCGGACCGCTGTCTCGATGATTTCGGCGAACTGCTTGTCCTTCTTGTCCTTGAAACCGACATTGCCAGGATTGATGCGGTATTTCGCCAATGCTTCGGCGCAGGCCGGATGATCGGCAAGCAGCTTGTGGCCGATATAGTGGAAATCGCCGACTAGCGGCACATCCATGCCGAGGCGCAGGAGCCGCTCGCGAATCTTCGGAACGGCAGCAGCGCTTTCGTCACGATCGACGGTGATGCGCACGAGCTCCGACCCCGCCTTGAAGAGGGCGGCAACCTGCGCAACAGTGGAATCGATATCCGCCGTATCCGTATTTGTCATCGACTGCACGACAACCGGCGCACCGCCGCCGACGACGACGCCGCCCACGTCGACCGCGACGGAAGCGCGGCGCGGTTTCGGATCAAAATCGGTAGGTGAAGACATAGACAGAGCTCTTGAACCCTTGAATTCGTGCCTTTCAGGTGGATCATACCCGCTTTCTTGTCAACGCCCAAAGCATCACTTTTGCTTGGCTGACCTAGTGGCCGCCGCCGGAGATGCCGTCCGCGTAGCGGGCAAGCTTCGAAAAGATCAGCACCACGACCAGCAGGACGGGCAGCGCCATGAAGACGGCGCTAAAGCCGACATGCTCGGCTGCAAAGCCGATTGCAGAGGGTGCAACCAGCATGCCGGAATAGCCCATGGTCGTCACGACCGAAAGGCCGATCCCGGCCTTCAGACCAGGGACATTGCCTGCCGCGGAAAAGGCGATCGGCACCATGTTCGAAATGCCGATGCCGCAGAACGCAAAGCCGACAATGGCAAGCTCGGCATTCGGCGCAAGGGCTGCGATCAGCATGCCGGCGATGGCAAAGAGGGTGCAGACGCGCAGCGTCTTGACGCCGCCGAGCTTGTCGCGCACCAGATCGCCGGCGAAACGCATGATTGCCATCGTCAGCGAGAAGGCCGCAAACCCGAAACCGGAAAGAGCCACGGATGCATTCATTTCCTGGCGGAGATAGAGCGCACCCCAGTCGAGCACAGCACCTTCCGGAACCATCGAAAAGAGCGCCATGAGCCCAAGCAACCATGGCAGAGGCGTCATCGGCAGGCGTGTTTTTTCTTTCTTCTCATCGGGATGCGGCGGATCGGCAAGGATCATCGGCCAGGCGATCACGAGGAAAATCAACGTGAGCACGGTGGCGAGCTGCGCATGGCCAAGAACGCCGAGCTTGGCGATGACGAAGCCGCCAAGGCCCGAACCGATCAGGCCGCCAAGGCTCCAGAAGGCATGGCAGGACGACATGATCGCCCGGCGCATCGACTTCTCGACGGCAACCGCGTTGGCGTTCATTGCGACGTCCATTGCGCCGATGAACCCACCAAACAGGAAGAGCGCGATTGCGCCGGTAACAATATTCGGCGCCAGCGTCAGCGCCAGAAGAATTGGCAGTACGCAGGCCGCAGTTGCCCGCGACACCACGTGCGAGCCATGCTTGGCGATCTGTGCGCCGGCAATCGGCATCAATGTCAACGACCCAAGGCCGAACACCAGGATCATCAGCCCGAGCTGGAATTTCGTCAGTTCCAGACGCTCCGCGAAATCCGGAATCTTCGGAGCCCAGCAACCGACGACAAAGCCGTTCATCAAGAAGAGCAGCGACACCGCAACCCTGCTCTTCGGCAGGAAGCCACGCCGGACCCCCTGGGCCACATTCATCGGATTATCCATTGTATTCCCGTCTCCTCCTGCAGTCGGCCCCTTTAGGATCCGACTCAAAGATTATTCATCGCGCCTTGCGCGCCTTGACAGTGCGGCAGCCCCGCTCGCGATAGGCCGCAAGCAGCGCCTCGTCGGCGTCGTGCTCCACGACGAGGCATTCGCAATGCGCGACCGGCAGGACGCCGTGCGGCGCCGCTGTACCGAATTTATCCGAGGTCACCGCAACCAGCACCTTCCGGCTTCGCGACGTCGCGAACCGCTTGAACTCCGCGTCCTCGAAACCGAATGTCGTGACGCCCGCTTCCAGATCGATGCCGCAGGCGCCGAGAATGCAAAGATCCGGCGAGATCTGCTCCATGTCCCGCATCGCCTTGGCGCCGAGCGCGCCGCCCACCTGCCGGTCGACCATTCCGCCGATCAGGATGACATCGATGCCGCCGTTGTCTATCAGCGCTGCGGCAATTGCCGGAGCATTCGTCGCAGCCGTCAGCGTCATGTCTGATGGAAGGGCTTTGGCAATCGCCAGATTGGTGCTTCCGGCATCAAAAAATACCGTCGACCCGGGCGCAATCTGCGACACGGCGGCTTGGGCCAGCAGTTGTTTGCGATCGAGGGCAATGCCCATCCGCCGCTTAAGGCTCCCGCCGGCAGGCGAAACCGGCAGCGCACCGCCATAGACCCGCTCACAGAGGCCGGCAGCTGCCATCTCGCGCAGATCGCGACGGATCGTATCTTCGGAAACCCCGAATTCCAGCGCGAGTTCAGCTGCAAGCACACGGCCGTTCGCCTGAAGCTTGCCGGATATGATGTTCTGCCGCTCCCTCAACAGCATCTCGGTCGTATTCATGCCTGTTTAGCTCACAATTGGCGCTAGTTCCTGAAAACGTGCATAAACGTATATGAACGTGCACACAATAGGCATTGGCCGCACATTTCCTGACACCTTGAAACAAGCCGCGTCAAAAGCCAGATAAATGAGAAAAATATTCGCAGTTGCCCAATTTCTTTGCAGTTTTCTACGCTTCGCCACGCTCTATTTTCTGCGATCTATCTGTCATCGAATTCCTCCCACATGGACCCGCAAAACATGAAACTCCTCAAGACCATCGCTGCCGCAGCCTTTATCTCGGCCGCTGCCTTCGTCTCCGCCCAGGCCGGCGAAGATCTCAACGCCATCAAGTCCGCAGGCGTTTTCAAGATCGGTACGGAAGGCACCTATGCGCCATTCACCTACCATGACGAAAGCGGCAAGCTCGTGGGCTTCGACGTCGAGATCGGCGAGGCGGTTGCCGCCAAGCTCGGCGTCAAGGCCGAGTTCGTTGAAGGCAAGTGGGACGGCCTGATTGCCGGCCTCGACGCCAAGCGCTACGACACCGTCATCAACCAGGTCGGCATCACCGAAGCCCGCAAGCAGAAGTACGACTTCTCCGAGCCCTATATCGCCTCCAAGGCGGTGCTCATCGCCCGTGCAGACGACGACAGCATCAAGAGCTTCGCCGACCTGAAGGGAAAGAAATCTGCCCAGTCGTTGACGAGCAACTTCGGCAAGCTCGCCGAGCAGTCCGGCGCAGAGCTCGTCGGTACCGAAGGCTTCGACCAATCGATCCAGCTCGTGCTGACCGGCCGCGCCGATGCAACGATCAATGACAGCCTCTCGTTCCTGGACTTCAAGAAGCACAAGCCGGACGCAAATGTGAAGATTGCGGCAGAGCAGGAAAACGCCGACTACTCCGGCATCATCATCCGCAAGAAAGAGCCGGAACTGCTCGAGGCGATCAACAAGGCACTGGCAGACATCAATGCAGACGGCACCTACAAGAAGATCGCCGATAAATATTTCGGCCAGGACGTATCGAAGTAAGCGTCGAAAGGGCGGTTTCCTGCCGCTGGCACATCCTCTATATCTGCCGAAGAGCGTCCAGCGAAAACCCGCTGGACGCCCTTTCATTAAGGAAACACACCCGTGCCGCACTGGCTTCAACTGATGGCGGAATCGCTCCCCACGCTTTTGTGGGCCGGACTGATCTTCACCATACCGCTGACCCTGCTCTCCTTCGTCTTCGGGCTGGCGCTCGGGCTGGTGACTGCCGTGGCACGCCTCTTCGGCCCGGCTCCCATCGCCTCAATCGCGCGGTTCTACGTCTGGGTCATCCGCGGCACGCCGCTGCTCGTGCAGCTCTTCGTCATCTTCTATGGCCTGCCGAGCCTCGGCATTCTGCTCGATGCTTTTCCGGCGGCTCTGATCGGCTTCACGCTGAACATCGGCGCTTACAGCTCCGAAATCATCCGGGCGGTCATCTCCTCCGTTTCGAAGGGACAATGGGAAGCTGCCTATTCGATCGGCATGAACTGGCGGCAGGCGATGAGCCGCACGATCTTGCCGCAGGCCGGTCGTGTCGCCGTGCCGCCGCTTTCAAATACCTTCATTTCATTGGTCAAGGATACGTCGCTGGCGGCAGCAATCACCGTGCCGGAGCTCTTCCAGGCTGCACAGCGCATCGTTGCGACAACTTATGAGCCGCTGATCCTTTATATCGAGGCAGCGCTGATCTACCTCGTTTTGAGCTCCGTTCTCTCAGCGCTGCAGGTACGGCTCGAGCGCCGCTTCGCGCGCTACGGTGGTATGCTGGAGGCAAATGCATGATCGAGCTTTCCAACATCGAAAAGCGCTTCGGCGATGCCATCATCCTAAAGGATATCAGCATCCGCATCCCGGAAGGCACCGTCACTGCTCTCGTGGGTCCCTCCGGCGGCGGCAAGAGCACGCTGCTTCGCTGCATCAACCTGCTTGAGATTCCAACAGCTGGCTCGATCAGGATTGGCGAACAGACGCTGGATTTTGTGCCGGGAAGGCGGGTTGGTTGGCAAGCGATCCAGAAGATCCGCCGCCAGACAGGCATGGTCTTCCAGAATTTCCAGCTCTTCCCGCATCAAACCGCGATCGAAAACGTCATGGAAGGCCTGGTGACGGTCCTGAAATGGCCGAAAGAAAGGGCGCACGCCCGCGCTATGGAACTGCTGACCAAGGTCGATATGGCGCATAAGGCGGATGCCTGGCCCTCGACACTTTCCGGCGGCCAGCAGCAGCGCGTCGCGATCGCCCGTGCATTGGCTCCGTCGCCGCGCGTCCTTCTCTGTGACGAGCCGACTTCGGCACTCGATCCAGAACTTTCGGCGGAAGTCGTCGATGTTCTCGGCCGGCTGGCCAGCGAAGGCACGACCATGGTCATGGCGACACATGATCTGCGGCTCGCCTCGAAGATCGCCCACAACGTCGTGTTCCTGGAAGCAGGAAACGTCGTCGAAACCGGCACGGCGAAGTCCATCTTCACGGCGCCGGAACGCGAGCGCACCAAACGCTTCATCTCGACGATCAACGCCGCACATACCTACGATATCTAGACTACGCCCTAAGGCCGGGTGACCCGTTTCACAATATGCAGGTATCGAGGATTGCGTGATCTATCCTCGCACAGAGCCCCTTGAATTCATCGATCTCCGCAATGGAGTATAGGATTTCTTGGGTGATCCGTATCGTGGAGGTATCGAGCGTGTTCATCCATTCATCCATCCATTTCCACCCAATAAGTCAGGTGGTCCGCGAGCCACTCATCACGTCCATGAATCGATGGCACCTGACCGATCATACGTCGTTGGACGCGTACTATGGCGACCGGCGCTATTGAGGAACGAAAATCTAGGTAGCGAGGCATGGATGGCGCATCTTTTCCTGTCCCGCTCGGTTCAAACCCTCGAAACCGTGATTATTTTCGGCTCTGTCCACCAATAGCGGCCCTCATGCTACTTGAATAATATGCACATCACGGGCGAAAAAGGTCTGAGTGGTCTGTGCCCTTGGAGGACGCGATGACAGTTCCAACACTGGATCGTGTGTTTGGCCGTGTGGCTTTCGGGGCCGATCCGTCCAATTATCATGCTGCCCGACCGCGCTATCCTGAAGAAACATGGCAGCTGTTGCGCGAGCGTTCTGACCTTGGACCCGGCATTGATATTCTGGAGATCGGCGCTGGTACTGGGCTTGCAACGGCAGAATTGCTGGCGCACAAGCCGCGGCTGCTTGCAGCGGTTGAACCTGACATGAGGCTGGCAGACTTCCTGCGAACCTTGATCGCGGTTGACTGCTTGCGGGTGCTCGCGCTGCCATTTGAAGACGCAAATCTGGAGCCTGCCTCGTTCGACCTGGTTGCAAGTGCGACGGCTTTTCACTGGCTGGACGCTGCGCCTGCTCTGAAACGAATTCATGGATTGCTGCGACCGGGCGGCGCCGTCGCCCTTTGGTGGAACGTCTTTGGCGATGAAAGTCGGCCCGATCCCTTTCATGATGCCACCACGCATTTGTTCGTTGGCCATTGTGCCAGCCTGTCAGCGGGTGGGCCCGACAGTTCTCCTTATGCGCTTGATGCGGATGCACGAATTCGGGAGATGACGGATGCTGGGTTCATACCCGATCCTCCTGAATTTATCCGCTGGACATTGAGGCTTGATGCGTCCGGCGTGCGCAGCCTTTATGCCACCTACTCTAATGTTTCCGCCCTTGCGCCTTCGGAGCAGGCCCATCTGCTCGATGCTTTGGCCGAGATTGTTACAGGGCAGTTTGCGGGCCGCGTAGATCGCAACATGACAACTGCAATCTATACCGCCCGGCGCGCGTAGCTCCAGACAAGCGCTGCCGGTTTGGGGCGCATTTCCGGGATGAAAAGATAGGATTTCGTGCGCGATCCAGCTCCGACAGCTCAAACGCTTGTCCGCTGGAGGGCCGCTCCGAAAAATGATTTTTCGGCTACGGTTTCAAGCGTCAGATTTTCACCACTCGGTCCCGCGCCGCAGCGCTCGTTTACTTCGAGCGCGCCGCTTTCAGCGCATTGCCCCACCAGGCCAGCTGATCGAGCTGCTTGCCGGCGGCATCGATAAGGTGCTGGTAGTCGTTGAGGCTTTTACCTTCCCTGGCAACGCCGATATATTCGGGCAGAGAAATATGGACGCCCGTCTTCACCGAAGCCGCGCCCATTTCTACGAAGATCACGCGAAGCTGTTCGACGGCACGCGCAGCACCGACACCGCCATACCCAACGAAGGCAACCGGTTTGTGGATGAATTCGCCGAGGTCGATGGCATTCTTGAGCACGGCCGTCGGGCCGTGATTGTATTCGGCAACGGTGAAGATAAAGGCGTCAAACTCGCGCAGCTTCTTCTTCCAGCGCTCCGCCGTCTTGCTCTCAGCTTCCAGCGCACGTGCTTCACCGAAGAAAGCCATGGGGTAGTCGAGGAGATCGACCACCTCGACCTCAAACTCCGGCCGCTGCGCGGCAATCTCGGCAATCCACTTCGCCGGATGATCGGCAAAGCGGCCGATGCGCGTGCTTCCAACGACAACTGCAATCTTGAGGTTGTTCATTTTCGGCCTTTCCTGTCCATTACACGCAAGGGCGGCCCGGGTAGGCCACCCTAGCCCTTCGGCTTCCGGTTAGCCGGCATAGCTTACCAGCAGGTCCTTGGCGTCGATCTGGTCACCGGCCTTGACGAGCACTTCGGCAATCGTGCCGTCTTTCTCCGCGTGGATCGCCGTCTCCATCTTCATGGCCTCGATCGAGACAAGCACGTCGCCGGCGCTAACTGCCTGGCCCGGCGAAACAAAGACGCGAGAAATAACGCCCGGCATCGGCGCGCCGACATGGGCGGCGTTTCCAGGCTCGGCCTTCCGGCGGGCAGCGGCGCCGGAAGCGCCATGCGCACGATCCGGCACCTTGATGCGGCGCGGCTGGCCGTTGAGCTCGAAGAACACCGTCACCATACCCTGGCTGTCCGTGCCGCTCATCGCCTGATTGACGATGACCAGCGTCTTGCCCTTTTCGATATCGGCAAAGAGTTCCTCGCCGTCCGCCAGACCGTAGAAATAGGCGGGCGTCGGCAGGACCGAGACCGGGCCATAGGTGTCGGAAGCCAGTGCAAAGTCGGTGAAGACCTTGGGATACATGAGATAGGAGGTAAATTCGAAATCATTCACCGTGCGTTCGAGTTTGGTCTCGATCTCCCGGCGCTCGGCATCGAGATCCGCTTCCTCGAGCAGAGAGCCCGGACGCACGGTATAGGGCTTCTCGCCTTTCAGCGCCTTCTTCTGCAGCGCTTCCGGCCAGCCGGACGGGGGCTGGCCGAGATCGCCCTTCAGCATCGAGACGACCGAATCCGGGAACGACACCTCCTTCTCCGGACTGACGACATCGGCAACCGTGAGGTCCTGGGAAACCATCATCAGCGCCATATCGCCGACGACCTTGGAAGACGGCGTCACCTTGACGATGTCACCGAACATCTGGTTGGCGTCGGCATAGGCCTGCGCCACCTTGTGCCACTTCGTCTCCAGCCCAAGCGAGCGGGCCTGCTCCTTGAGATTGGTGAACTGGCCACCCGGCATTTCATGCAGATAGACTTCCGATGCCGGCCCCTTGAGGTCGCTTTCGAAGGCTGCGTACTGGTTGCGCACCGCTTCCCAGTAGAAGGAGATGCGTCGGATCCATTCCGGATCGAGCCCCGGATCGCGCTCGGAACCGCGCAGCGCTTCGACGATCGAACCGAGACAGGGCTGCGAGGTGTTGCCGGAAAGCGCATCCATGGCAGCATCGACCGCGTCGACGCCTGCATCGACGGCTGCAAGCACGGTCGCAGCGGCAATGCCGGACGTATCGTGCGTATGGAAATGGATCGGCAGGCTTGTCGCGTCACGCAGGGCCTTGAAGAGCACCTTTGCAGCAGCAGGCTTCAGCAGACCAGCCATATCCTTCAGTGCAATGATGTGAGCTCCGGCCTTTTCGAGCTGAACGGCAAGGTCGGTGTAGTATTTCAGATCATATTTCGGGCGCGCCGAGTTCAGGATATCGCCGGTATAGCAGATCGCCGCTTCGCAGAGCTTGTTCTCTTCAGCGACCGCATCCATCGACACGCGCATGTTTTCGACCCAGTTCAGGCAGTCGAAGACGCGGAAGAGGTCGATGCCGCCCTTTGCGGCCTGCCGGACGAAGTATTTGACGACATTGTCCGGATAGTTCTTGTATCCGACGCCGTTGGCGCCGCGCAGCAGCATCTGCAAGAGCAGGTTCGGTGCGCCTTCACGGATCAGCGCCAGACGCTCCCATGGATCTTCCGTCAGGAAGCGCATGGAAACGTCGAAAGTCGCACCCCCCCAGCATTCGAGCGACAGCAGATTCGGTAGCGCATGGGCATAGGTCCCGGCGACGCGGGCGATGTCGTAGGTGCGCATGCGCGTCGCGAGCAGCGACTGATGGCCATCGCGCATCGTCGTATCGGTGATCAGCACGCGCTTTTCGCCTCGCATCCACTCGCCGAACTTCTTCGGGCCGAGCTTGTCGAGACGTTGTTTGGTGCCGTCCTGGACCTTGCTGCCGTTGGCATAGGGAACGACCGGCTCTGCAGCGTTTTCCAGCGGCCGCGGCCTGTCCTTGGCTTCGGGATGGCCGTTGACGGTCACGTCGGCAAGATAGGTCAAAAGCTTCGTCGCGCGGTCCTGACGCTTAACCTGCTGGAAAAGCTCCGGCGTCGAGTCGATAAACCGGGTTGTATAGCTGTTGTCCTTGAACTTCGGGTGTCCGATGATCGCTTCAAGGAAGGTGAGGTTGGTTGCCACGCCGCGAATGCGGAATTCACGCAACGCCCGGTCCATGCGAGAGATCGCCTCGAGCGGATTCGGGGCCCAGGCCGTCACCTTGACGAGCAGCGGATCGTAATAGCGGGTAATGATCGCTCCCGAATAGGACGTGCCGCCATCAAGACGAATGCCGAAACCCGAGGCCGAGCGATAGGCAGTGATGCGGCCGTAATCCGGGATGAAGTTATGTTCCGGATCTTCCGTCGTGATGCGGCACTGCAGCGCGTGGCCGTTGAGCTTGATATCCTGCTGCTTGGGAACGCCCGATTCCGGTGTACCGATCGCGTAGCCATCGAGGATATGGATCTGTGCCTTGACGATATCGATGCCGGTCACGACTTCGGTGACCGTGTGCTCGACCTGGATGCGCGGATTGACTTCGATGAAGTAGAATTTTCCGGTATCGGAATCCATCAGATATTCGACGGTGCCGGCGCCGATATAGTTCGTCGCCTTGGCGATCTTCAGCGAATAGGCGGCGAGCTCCTGGCGCTGCGCTTCCGAAAGATAGGGTGCCGGCGCACGCTCGACGACCTTCTGGTTGCGGCGCTGGATCGAGCAGTCGCGCTCGAAGAGGTGCACGACATTGCCGTGCGTATCGCCAAGCACCTGGCTTTCGACGTGGCGGGCGCGCTCGACGAGCTTTTCGAGATAGACTTCATCCTTGCCGAAGGCGGCCATCGCCTCGCGCTTGGCTTCAGTCACCTCACGGGCAAGATCCTTCGGGTCGCGAATGGCGCGCATGCCGCGCCCGCCGCCGCCCCAGGAAGCTTTCAGCATGACCGGATAGCCAATCTCCTCGGCCATGCGGGCGACTTCCTTCTTGTCGTCCGGAAGCGGATCGGTTGCCGGAACCACTGGCACGCCGACCGAGATCGCCAGATTGCGCGCGGCCACCTTGTTGCCGAGCTGGCGCATCGTATCGGCCTTCGGGCCGATAAAGGTGATGCCTGCCTTATTGCAGGCATCCACGAATTCGGGGCTCTCCGACAGCAGGCCATAACCTGGATGGATGGCATCGGCGCCGGATAGCTTGGCAACGCGGATCACTTCATCGATCGAAAGGTAGCTTTCGATCGGCCCGAGATCGCGGTCGAGATGCGGCCCGCGGCCCACCTGATAGCTTTCGTCCGCCTTGAAGCGGTGCAGCGCCAGTTTGTCCTCTTCCGCCCATATCGCGACCGTTTTTATTCCCAGCTCATTGGCCGCGCGGAACACGCGGATGGCAATTTCGGAACGATTGGCAACGAGTATCTTGGATATGGGCAATGCGCTCTCCTCACGGCATCGAAGCGGGCAATGCTGCACCCGCGAAGGAAATTCTTAACGCGCCGTTACAGAAAGTTCAATTTCCCTTGCGAAATAGAATTTCCCAAATGCGAGGGTCGCGCGCCAAATTAGGTAACGAGCCCGTGCCGGAAAGCCAGCGCCACCGCCTGCTGGCGGTTCTTGGCCTTCAGCTTGTCCTGCAACCCATTCATATACCAATCGACCGTGTGGTTCGATATGCTGAGCACCTTGCTGATCTCCATCGAGGTCAGGCCGTCGGCCAAATAGTGCAGGATTTCGAGCTCGCGGCGCGTCAGCGGCATATTGAGCAATGAAGCGCTTTCGAGTGCCTTCGCTTCGCCCTTGAGATCAAGCAGCCGCCAGAACGCTTTGCGGGCAACCGTTTCGAACAACGACATCTCGACCGGCGACAATTCGACGGGCTCACCGCCGACGCTCAAGTTTCCGAGCACGCCGCTCTTGCCGTGAATGGGGAAGATGTAACCGTCGCGGAGGCCGTGGGCATGGGCATCCGCCATCATCTGTTCCATTCGCCGCTGGTGCGGATCGCGGCGGTAGGCGGCAAGGCTTTCCTTCCATCGAAATGGCCTTTGCGCCTGCGCCAGATACCGGACTGTTGGATCTATGAGGACATATTTTTTTGCAACATATGTTTGCGGCCACTTCTCGGGCCAATGCCCGGCAAGTACGAGACCCCAGGGATCTTGGCTCTGCTTCAGGTGACGCAGCAATCCATAATACTCGAAGCCATAGGAATGAACGGCCCGCCGGAGTTCCTCAACGACGGTTTCGGGCTTCGTGCATTCCTCTATGACGACGAGCAATTGAACCAAAGAATGAATATTCACAAAAAGCCCCTTGCCCGGCAATGGGCGATCGGTGAAGTCCGTCGGTCGGACCACCTGAACGCGGCAACGACGGTCTTCGATTAACAAGCTGGCTTCATATAAGGTTTATGGATTGCTAAAGCTTGGTTTAAATACAAGTGGAAATTGTTGCACTCCCAATCGGTTGAGCAGCTTTGCGCTGCGGTTATCCTGTCGCATCCTGCAGAAACACCTCACCTGAATGCGCCGTTAATCGTCGGTTCAGGTGTTTTTTCATAGCATCGCGCCATTCCGTTTTTTGCAGATGCACACAAGAGGTACCGCCGTGTCGTTATTCAAGGTCTATGCAAGAGCTTTGCGCTACCTTGGCGCTTACAAGCTCCGCGTATCCCTGGTGGTCGTTGCGAACATTGTTCTGGCTGCGATCACGATCGCGGAGCCTGTTCTGTTTGGTCGCATCATCGACGCCATTTCAGGCAATGGCGAGGTCAAGCCCATTCTGTTCATGTGGGCCGGATTTGCCGTCTTCAATACGATCGCCTTCGTTCTTGTCGCCCGCGAGGCGGACAGGCTGGCCCATGGCCGGCGCGCGACTTTGCTGACGGAAGCATTTGGCCGCATCATCTCGATGCCGCTCTCCTGGCATCACCAGCGCGGCACGTCGAACGCGTTGCATACCCTGCTGCGCGCTTGCGAAACGCTCTTCGGCCTCTGGCTCGAATTCATGCGTAATCACCTCTCGACCGCCGTCGCCATTGCGCTTCTGGTCCCGACCGCCATGGCCATGGACCTGAGATTGTCCGGCGTGCTGGTCGTGCTTGGTCTTGCCTACTGGCTGATCGGCCGTCTGGTCATGAGCCGCACGAAGGACGGACAGGCTTCGGTCGAGAACCACTATCACACCGTTTTCTCGCATGTGAGCGACTCGATCAGCAACGTTTCGGTGCTGCACAGCTACAACCGCATTGAAGCTGAAACCAAGGCGCTCAAGGGCTTTGCCGACCGTCTGCTGCAGGCTCAGTACCCGGTCCTCGACTGGTGGGCCCTTGCCGGTGCTCTGAACCGAATGGCATCGACCATCGCCATGATGATCATCCTTGTGATCGGCACGCTTCTGGTGCAGGCCGGCGAACTGCGGATCGGTGACGTCATCGCCTTCATCGGCTTTGCAAACCTTTTGATCTCGCGCCTCGACCAGATGCGCCAGTTCGCCACGCAGATTTTCGAAGCCCGCGCGAAGCTTGAAGACTTCTATACGCTCGAAGACTCCGTTCGCGAGCGCGAAGAACCGGCGGGCAATGCCGACATCAAGGACGTCAAGGGCGAAGTCGAATTCCGCGACGTATCCTTCGGCTTCGGCAACTCGTCGCAGGGCCTGCACAATGTCTCCTTCTCGGTGAAGGCTGGCCAGACAGTCGCGATCGTAGGCCCGACAGGTGCGGGCAAGACGACGCTCGTCAATCTACTGCAGCGCGTCTACGATCCGGACAGCGGCCAGATCCTGGTGGATAGCCACGACATCACCAAGGTCACCCGCAGGTCGCTGCGCCGTTATATCGCCACCGTGTTCCAGGATGCGGGTCTGCTGAACCGTTCGATCAGCGACAATATCCGCCTTGGCCGCGAAGGTGCCAGCGAAGAAGAGATGCGCCGTGCTGCCGAAGCGGCAGCCGCGGCGGACTTCATCGAGACGCGCGAGGAACAGTATGACACGCATGTCGGCGAGCGTGGCAACAGGCTCTCGGGCGGGGAGCGCCAGCGTGTGGCCATCGCCCGCGCCATCCTCAAGGATGCGCCGATCCTGGTTCTCGACGAGGCGACCAGCGCGCTGGACGTGGAGACCGAGAACCGCGTGAAGGCTGCAATCGACAACCTTCGCCAGAACCGCACCACCTTTATCATCGCGCACCGCCTCTCGACGGTTCGTGAAGCAGACAAGGTGCTCTTCCTCGACAATGGCCGGATCGTCGAACAGGGTAGTTTCGATGAACTCAGCCACAGCAACGGCCGATTTGCAGCGCTGCTTCGCGCCAGCGGTATCCTGACGGACGAGGAAGTCCGCAAGGCTCATACGACCGAAGCTGCTTAACCAGGTTCGAAAGCCAAATTGCAAGGCCGGAGGGAAAACCTTCCGGCCTTTTTTATCGGGGTTAGAAACTCGGGACGCGCTGCAAGTGAGGTCGTTGCCGACTCCCGCCGCCGCGAAGTGGAATTCGATGCTAAAATAACGCTATGGCTTTCGGGGTACTGAGCTCCTGTCCGCTACTGCCCCAGGCCTTTTGGTAACAATCGCGGACCGCCTTGAGCCAATGAACGAAATGGGGAAAGCCGAGCGGCGCGCTTCCCAGGATGGATCGTAATCGAGCCGCCATTCGCCTTCGAAAGTCATCTGTGCGACGGGGAAGGTTTCGTAGAAGATCTTTGTCATCGACCATCACCGAAGTTCGGCAGGAAGCCGAGATCATCTTCGGATGCTGCTGGGGACGCTTGGGCTGTGGTCAGGTCGCCGAGCTCAATGCCCACCGTGCGCGCGACGATCAGCGCCTTTTCGAGTTGGCAGCTCGGCTTGCCGGATTCGAGTTCGACAATGAAACGCTCGCCCGTTCCGGAACGGGTGGCAAGCTCGGTCTGGGTCCAGCCGAGGCCCTTGCGTTTTTCTCTGAGGGCAGGCCGAAATCACGTGCAGACTTGAACATCCAGCATCTCCTGTGGCGGCTTACCGTTCAGGAAGGTTCTTTAATTTTCAATGCGCTTCTTACCGATCGGGAAGTCATTCGGCAGGGAGGCGATAAAAACGTACCGATCGGAAGTTTTTACCGTGCAAAGCTGTGAGGCTGAGGCCTTCGGCCTTTGATTTGTTTGGACTTTGTTCAGTGACGGCTGACGAATTATAAATCGATATGGGCTGAGTAACCTCAGACGGGTCTCAAGGCCTTGATGCCGTGACAGCTGCGGCAGCGGACAGTTTATCGCGTCAGAGGCGACGGCGCCTTCTGCCTTGCCGCGCGCGGCTTTCGGATAAAGCGCGCAGCTGATGTCTCTCTACCAGAGCGGCTTGAACCGCAGCCTGGAAGGACAAGACGCGCTCCCGGATCTTCTCCTCGCGCAAGCCACATCGCGCAAGCTCGTCCGCCAGCAAACGGCACTCGGCTTTCCAAAACGCGACCGCCGGTTCTCCGTGCAGATCATCAAGCGTCGCGGCGCAGCGCTCGATATCGCCGGGCTGGGGGATGCTTGGAAATATCACGATTTCGCTTGCGGTCAGCGCGGCGAGAGGGGTGTCGAAAGAAGATGCCATCGAATCAATCCATGTTTCCATCAGACTGTTAGGCTTGTGTTGGTTAACGATTACCTTCTCTCGCGGAATAATGCCGTTGCTGACCGACTGAATGGACCTCAAGCCAAGGTCCCAGCAGCCGATTGTTCTGCTGGGACTTTGGCTTGGCATTGTTAGGATTGCGCGCGCTGTTGCACAGTTCCGCTCTCTTCGGCAGGAATCTGTGTACGCGACATCACGCGTCCGACCACGAGCACCAGCAGCGCGGCGGCAGCCAGGCACGCGGCAAGAAAGAACATTGGCGCAATCGTGCTTCCCGTACTGTCCTTGATCCAGGGCACGACGTTCTGGGCGACAAAGCCGCCGAGATTGCCGACGGAGTTGATTGCGGCGAGCCCGGCCGCCGCACCAGCGCCTCTCAGAAAACGTGACGGCAGGCTCCAGAAAACCGGCTGGCCGGCGAAGATGCCCGCTGCAGCGATGCACAGAAATGCGAACTGGACGCCATGGTCCGGAATAACAGCAGAAAGGACAAGGCATATGGCGCCCAGCAGTGCCGGAATGACGATGTAAGGCGTCTTCGAAGCTGCCCTGTCTGCCATCGACGGGACGATGTAAAGCGCCACCGCCACGAGGACCCAGGGTATGATGTTCAGAAAGCCGTTGGCCGTGTTGCTGACGCCGAATTCCTTGACGATGGTCGGGAGCCAATAGCTGAGGCCGTAGGCTGCAAGAGGAAAGCCGACGTAGCACAATGCCATAAGAAGTACCTTCGGATTGATGAGCGCCTTGAAGCCATTCTCCGCGTTCTTGTCCATGTCTGCATTTTCCGCCTCAATCCTGCGTTTTAGCCAGCTCTTCTCCGCATCGCTCAGGAAGTTCGCACTCTCTGGGCGATCCGAGAGGTAAAGCAGCGTGACCACGCCTGCTATGACGGCGGGAATACCCGTCGCGATGAACACCCATTGCCAGCCGGCGATACCATAAAGCCCGTCGAGATCGAGCAGCATGCCGCCCAGCGGCGCGCCGACGGCATTGGCAAGAGCGCTGAAGATCATGAACAGTCCGACCATCGTGCCGCGATAGGCGGACGGATACCAAAGTGTCAGCAGATAAAGGACGCCTGGAAAGAACCCGGCTTCGCAGGCGCCAAGAAGAAATCGGAGAATGTAGAACATCGTCGCATTCTGCGTGTAGGCCAGGGCGATCGTAACTGCGCCCCACGAGAGCAAAATACGCGCAAACCATTTGCTGGCGCCATACCGCTCGAGCAGCAGATTGCTCGGGACTTCAAACAGGAAATAACCGATGAAGAAGAGCGAGGCGCCGAGGCCGTAGGCATATTCGCTCATGCCAAGCGCGCCGACCATTTCCAGCTTGGCGAAGCTGACATTTTGGCGATCGATATAGGCGATGAGATAAAGAATGCCTAGGAACGGCATGAGCCGCCACGTGATTTTGGCAATCAGTTGCTTTTCGTCGACCATGAATTTCTCCTCGGGGCAATTGCATCTGGGCGGGGAATAAATACGGCAAGCTTGCCATCATCAATTGTCGGCCGGTGGCCGAACTGCAGGCCAAGGCCGATTGACAAAACCGGCTGGCGGTTTCGCCAGCCGGTTTTGATATCGCAAAAGAGAGAGCTATTTGTCGCTATAGAGCTTTCGGCCATCCGCGACGCGGACGGCGACGGGAACGGAAGCACCACGCCCCATCGACCTGGCCTTCACGGTACCGTCGATGCGTTTGCGCTCGAGGTGGTAGGCATAAGCGAACTGACCGGAGATGCCTGCGACGACAAAGAGCGCACCGATCATCTGGTCATGATTGGTAATGTAGAGCAGCACCTGGCCCGCCATCGCAAGGATTGTCCCTGCCACGAAGATATTCAGCGAGTGACGGCCAATGATGGTCAGCGCATGATCCGACGGACGGCGCAGGATACGAGACAGCACGGGAATATTGATAACGAGGTAGCTGAGCGCCAACACATGCAGCAGCCGCGGCAGTGACAGGAAAGTCTTGTCGAAACCGGTAAGCACAGGCGGCAAGCCAAGCGCTGCCAGTACATTGCCGAGGTCCCAGAGGTGACCGACAACCCAAGCAAAGGACAGCGCTACGTAGCCGGAAGCCAGCACGAACAAAATCGGGTGTTCCGGCAGCTTGCCACCACGCTTGACATGCATGATGCCGACGGCGCCGATCGTGAACAAGAACTGCCACGAGAGTGGATTGAGGAACCAGTAGTCGGCGATGAGCATGTTGTGCGGCGCGATCTGATAGATGCCCGCAAGCAGCCACACGGCACCCGAAACGCCAAGCGCCAGAAGCGGATGGGCCGAGTAAAGAAGCAAGATGACCGGTACCATGAGCATCAGCGCGCCGTACATCGGCAATATGTTGTTGTAGCCGATCTGGTGGCCAAGCAGAAGCAGGGCGGGTATTCCCTCCGTCAAGTTCATCAAGACGGCGAGGATATTGATTTCGACCAGCAATCCCGGCCGGTGGAACAGCCAGGCGCCGCAAATGAACAGCGCGAGCGTTATGAAGGTCGTGATCATATGGGCGAGATAGAGCGTGAAGGCGCGCTTGATCGCCTTCTTCGCCATGTCTAGTCGCCTGCCGACCTTGAAGCCGGAGCCATAGGCCAGTCCGACCGCAATGCCCGAGATCAGCACGAAGGCTTCCGCGGCGTCGGAGAAGCCAAAATTCTTCGTCGTCACATACTCGAATATCTGGCCGGGAACGTGATTGATGAAAATCGTGATGAGGGCAAGGCCACGCAGAACATCAAGCCTCGTATCGCGCGCCGGTCGCACTGCTGATTGAGGCAAGCGCTCAGCGCCGATGGCGTTTTCCGGCGTAGCCGCCATGATGGTTCTCCTGTTTCGATCTGCAAACGCGGTTGCAGCCAAAAAGTTTCACCTTTTGGCTGCAACGAATCGCCGGAGTGTGAGCGTCGAAAATGCTGCTATCCGACCGAATATCCCTCATGGGGATTGGCGACTTCGCTGCCGTTGATGACCAGAGTGTAGCCGTCCGGATGGGACGATTTTGAGACCGAAATGCGATATTTCACACCTGAATGTTCGATCTCCGCCGAAAAGCCGTCCCAACCGCTCGGCAGTGCTGGACGAACAAAAATCCGTCCGTTTTTCAAACGGATACCCAGAATCCCTTCGACTGCGGCACGATAGAGCCAGCCCGCGGACCCCGTATACCACGTCCAGCCGCCGCGGCCCTTGAGCGCACCTTCGCCGTAGACGTCGGCAGCCACCGTATAGGGCTCGACTCGATAGTGCTCGGCAGAAGCTTTGTCGCGCGCATGGGTGATCGGGTTCAGGAGTTCGAAGCAGGCCAATGCATCATCGCCCCGGTTGAGCTCAGCAAGCGCCATAACCACCCAGGTAGCCGCATGCGTGTACTGGCCGCCATTCTCGCGAACACCGGGTGGATAGGCCTTGATATAACCCGGATCCCTGACCGACGTGGCAAAAGGCGGGGTAAATAGGCGGATGATTCGCGCTTCTTTGTCCACAAGGCGGTTCAAAACAGCGTCCATGGCCTTGACCGCGTGATCCGGATTGCCTTCGCCGGAAAGCACGCTCCAGGATTGCGCGATCGAATCGATCTGGCATTCCAGGCTTTCCTTCGAACCGAGCAGGCTGCCGTCGTCGAATGTGCCTCGGCGATAATAGCCGCCATCCCAACCTTCACTTTCGAGCGCGGCCTTCAGTTCACCGAGATGTTTCGTCCAGCGCTCGACGCGAGCAGCGTCGCCCCGCTCTTGCGCATAGGGAATGAAGGACCGCAGCGCGCCTGCCAGGAACCAGCCAAGCCACACGCTTGTGCCCTGGCCTTGGATGCCGACACGGTTCATGCCGTCGTTCCAGTCGCCGCCCATGATCAGCGGCAGGCCGTTTGAGCCCTTGCGCTTGATCGCGAGATCAAGTGCCAAGGCGGCATGCTCGTAGATGCTGGCCTTGTCGTCCGAGACTTCCGGACGATAAAAGGAGTCGTGCTGGCCTTCGAGCAACGCCGGGCCCTCGAGGAACGGCAATTCCTCGTCAAGCACGCTCTTGTCGCCCGTTGCGCTGCAATAGTGATGGATCGCATAGGCGAGCCAGACCACGTCGTCCGAAATCAACGTACGGACACCCGCGCCGGTTCCCGGCAGCCACCAATGCTGGACATCGCCCTCGCGGAACTGCCTCGAGGCAGCGTTGACGATCTGGTTGCGCGCGAGCGATGGCTCCTGAAGCACGAAAGCCAGCGTATCCTGCAACTGATCGCGGAAGCCAAAGGCGCCGCTTGCCTGATAGAAGGCCGACCGTGCCATGATGCGGCAGCCAAGGCTCTGATAGGGCAGCCAGGCATTGACGAGATTGTTCATGGCCTGGTTCGGCGTCGAAATCTGAACTTTGCCCGTAAAGCTCTGCCAGAAATCGCGGTTTGCCTGAACAGTGTCCTCGACAGCGGTCTTGCGGATCTCGGCGATCAAGGTTTGGGCCTCTTGCCTCGACGCCGTGTCGCCCAGGAAGAACGTGACGTCACGCTCTTCTCCAGCACCGATTTCGATATCGATTGCGAGAGCCGCTGCCGGGTCGCCGTCAAGTTCCGTGGCGTTGGAAAGCGCAAAGGGTGGCTTGAGTGCCTGCGGAGCCCGGATCGTGCCGGCCTTGCCGATGAACTCGCGCCTGCTTGTAGTGAAGCTCGACGGCTTCACGCTGGCGGCAAAGAAGGATACCCGGTTCGAGAAGTCGATGCTGTACTGGTTGGCGGCAAGGAGTGCGCCGGTTTCCTCGTCAAGGGATGAGAGGATGAAGGGCACCGAGCGCTGGGCGTTGTTGCCGAGAACCCACTCGACATAACCATAGAGCCGCAGTTTGCGCGCCGTGGTACCCATGTTGCGCAACCGGACGCGCTGCAGCTTGACCGGCCTCAGGCGATCGACCGTCTGTATCACTTCGAGCGCGATATCGTTCTGCTCGCTGGAGAAGACTGAGTAGCCGAGACCATGGCGTGCCTCAAAACGGACATCGCTCCGCTGCGAAAGCCCAGCAAAGGGCGTCATCAGCGCGCCACTTTCCAGGTCGGTGACGTAAATCGCCTCGCCTGAGCGATTGACGACGGCATCGTTCGACCAGGAGGTCAGCTGATAGTCGCGCGAGTTGACGCTCCAGGTGAAACCCGCGCCTTCCGCAGACACATGGAAGCCGAACTTCTCGTTCGAGATCACGTTGATCCAGGGCTGCGGTGTTGCCGTGCCGCCAGCAAGACGAACGACATATTCGCGGCCGTCGCGGGCAAAACCACCGAAGCCGTTCCAGAAGTCGAGATCGCCTTCCTCCTCGATCACGAGCGCCGGCGGCCTGGGCTGCACGACACGCGCCACGCGCTTGACCGGGGTCTTACGCTGCTCGCGTTCCATTTCCGGCAGGTCGTCCTTGGACGGCGCAGAAAGGGCGATGGCGCGGTTGATCTGATCGACAACCTTGCCGTTCTTCGCATGGAAGGTGACGCGCGAAGCGGCGATCAGGGCATGATAGGTCGCCTCCTCCATCAAATCCCTCCGGACGGCAAAGATATGTTGCCGAAGGCCATCGACCTGGCCAATGCGGCGCACGTTTTCGCACATCTGGTCCACGGCATGCTGCATGTCCTGCGCATAGGAGGATGCACGCTCGTTCATGATGACAAGATCGGCCGTCACGCCACGCGAGCGCAGATATTCCTCCGCCAGCAATGCCTCGCGAACGATATCGAGATCCATGTCGTCATCGATGCGCAGCATGAAGATCGGGAAGTCGCCGGAGATCGCAAGCGGCCACAGCGACGATTGTGACTTCATGCCGGCTCGTACTGCCGCAGCATCGGCGCGCAAGTCCATGTCCGGATAGACCAAATGCCGGCCGAGATACTGGAAGGCGGCAGCCTGCTGCGACGTCACGCCGACATGGCGCATCTGCACCTGCGTGCGTGTCCAGGCCTGAACAAGCTCATGGTTGAAGGCATCGGCGTGCCGATAGCGCTCGACAGCCTTGTCCACCTCATCGCGGCTAGGGGCGGCGATCGTCCAGAAGATCACGCTGACTTTCTTGCCAGCCGGCACACGAACCGTGCGGCGCAGCGAAAGGATCGGATCGAGCGTGAAGCCGTCGGTGCCCGAAAGCGTCGCACCAGGATCAAAGGCTGCGGCATCTGCAAGACTACGGCCGCGGCCGAGGAATTTGCGGCGATCGGTCTCAAATTCCGTTTGCCGGGAAGGACCGGCACTGTCGACGATCAGATGGGCGATGCTCATGTTCGGCTCGCCCGGATCGCGTCTGTTGCGTTCGGCACGGATGACGTCGCCGCGCCTGCCAAATTCCGTCTTCACGAACATGCGGGCGAAAGCCGGATGCGCATTGTCCGTGTCATCCAATGTGATCACCGGCTCCAAATAGGAGGTGACTTCGATGAAGCGGTCTTCCGATCCCATGTTGAGAAGCGTCAGCCTGCGGCCTTCCGCATCATGCTCAGTCGCAACGATGCATTCCAATTCACTGCTGAGGTCGCCAACAACCTTGGTGAATTCCGCCTTTTCGTCGGCGAAGAGCACATTGACCTTTTCGCCCTCGACACTTTTTGGTTCGGCGGTGGCCGACCACCATTCGTTGGTCGCCGTGTCGCGCAGGAAGATGAAGCTTCCCCAGCGGTCTTCCGTCGGGTCGGCTTTCCAGCGGGTAACGGCCTGGCCGTTCCAGTGTGCGTAGCCGGCACCGGTCGCCGTCAACATCATCGAATAGTGACCGTTGGACAGGAACATGAGTTCGCGATCGCGCGAAAGCGGATCGGCGATCTTGCGAAGCTCCGGCCGCAGCAGATCTTCCTGAATGCTGGCGGGCGTATCCGATTCGTGCTTGCCGCTCATGACGGGGATGTCGCGCGGCGCCTTTTCCTGCAGCAGCAGTTCGGCTGCTTCGATCACCGGATCGGAGTGGAAGAGCTCACGCAGATGCCCATTGAAAGCAACATTGGCAACCGCCGCAATCGACATGCCGTGATGGTGCGCATAGTAGTTATAGACAACAGCGCATTTCTTGCCTTCCGGCACGCGGGTCGGCGTGAAGTCGACGGCATCGTGGAATCCGAATTTGCCGAGCGCACCGAGCTTGCGCAGGCGTTGCAGATTTTCGAGTGCCCCTTGCGGGTCGTATTGGCTGGCGAGGATAGAGGCATAAGGCGCGATGACGGCATTGTGGCCGAGGCCGCGCTTCAGGCCAAGCGTAGGCACGCCGAAGTTCGTGTACTGATAGTTGAGGTTATGGTCGCGAGCATTGAAGGCAGCTTCCGAAATGCCCCACGGAATACCGAGCTTGCGTCCGTAGTTCATCTGCTCGACCACGACCAGGTTGTTGGTCTGATTGAGAATACCCCCGCCGCGCTCCTGCATGACGAGCGGCGGCATCAGATATTCGAACATCGAGCCGGACCAAGAGACCAGAGCGCCGCGCGAACCGACCGGCACGACTTGCCGGCCGAGGCGATACCAATGCTCCGTCGGCAAGTCGCCCTTTGCGATGCCGAAGAGACTGGTCAGCCGGCATTCCGACGCCAAAAGGTCGTAGCAGGCCTGGTCGAGCTCGCCGCTTTCGACGCGATAGCCGATCGAAAGAAGGCGGCGTTCCGGACGGAACAGGAAGCTGAAATCCATCGAGAAGGCGAGATCGCGGGCCTTGTCGCGAAGGGCAATCAGCCGCGGCCGCAAAGCATCGATATTCGAAAGGTCGAATGTGCTGTCGGAAATATGCGCTTCGCAAATCTTGACGAGTGCTTCGGCCCAACGGGTAAGTTCGCCGCTGAGTGCCGACTTCACTTCGTGATCCAGATTTGCCGCAAGCTTCTGGATGTCACGCGCAAGAACCGCAAGGTTGATGACGCGGATCGAGGCAAACTCGTGCTCGCGCTTAACGGCGGCGAGCGCGTTCTGGAAGCCGACGATTCGTTCTTCCAGGCGACGGCGGAGCGGACGGACCGTCTTGCGATCGTCCGGAAGGTCGGCCAGTACTTCGCCGAGGATGCCGGCAGTGTCGCCGACGCCGTCGAGATTGCCCTGCATATGCGCCGACGGGGCCTCGGCCCAATTGCGGCAAGCCGATGAAACGGCAATCAGGTGACCGGCGAGATTGCCGCTGTCGACAGCCGAAACGTATCGCGGCCCAAGGGTCTGAAGCGTATCGGTGTGGTACCAGTTAAAGAGGTGGCCGCGATACTTCTCCATCTTGTCGATGGTGCCGATCGTCTGCTCCAGCCGCTCGATCGTTTCCTCGAAGGAAAACCAGCCGAACTGGCGGCCGGAAACGACCGAGAGCAGATACACGCCGATATTGGTCGGCGAGGTGCGGCTCGCGACGATGACGTGCGGCGTCTCCTGAATGTTATCCGGCGGCAGGTAATTCTGTTCCGCCGTGGTGAACGTATCGAAATAACGCCAGGTGCGGCGTGCGATCTTCCTGAGCTCGCTTGAGACCGAATCGGCGACTTCCAGGCGGTCTTCGGTCTCTGCCGACTGGCTGACATACCAGGCAACGAGCGGCGACAGGGTCCACAGCAGGGCAAACGGGATGCCGACGAGGAATGCGTTGTCGCCGGGAAGTGCTGCAAAGCCGAGTGCGAGCAGCGCGAGCACCGGGGCGTGCCACATCGCGCCGTAGTAGGAGAGGATCGTTCCCTGCCCGCCCGCTTGGACGCTGGCAGCAGTGCGCCATTGCAGCATCAATTTGTGGCTGACGAGAAGACGGTAGAGCGAGCGGCCGATCGCATCGACCATCATGCAAGCCGTATCGGCAATGAAAACGATACGAAGCGCCACCTGGGCGTTCGCAGCGCGGATATCCGACCACACGGTATAAAGATGTGCCCGTGCAACGATATCGCTGGTGCGTGGAATGATGCCGTGGATGAGCGACAGCGTCGGCGCAACGAAAAGGCAGAAGATCAGGAGGATCTGCCATACGAGTGCGCCAAGCGGGCCCATAAAATACCAGCCTAGCACGGAAGCGAAGAACCAGGCGATCGGCGTCAGCGAGCGGCGCAGGTTATCGAACATCTTCCAGCGCCCGAGAGCGGTGACGCCGTATTTTGGATTGAACATATATGGCAGGAGTTGCCAATCGCCACGCGCCCAGCGATGCTGGCGCGAGGCCTCGACTTCGTAGCGGATCGGGAAGTCTTCGACGAGCTCGAGATCGGTGACGAGTGCGCAGCGCGCCATCGAACCTTCGAGAAGATCGTGGCTCAGCACCGAATTCTCATCGATGCGATCCCTCAGCGAAGCTTCGAAGGCATCGACATGATAAAGGCCCTTGCCGGTAAACGTGCCTTCGCCGGCGAGGTCCTGGTAGACATCGGAAACCGTGAAGACGTAAGGGTCGAGGCCGCGGTTGATCGAGAAGACGCGCTGGAAGACCGAAGCGTCCTTGCCGGTTGTCAGCGACGGGGTCACGCGCGGCTGCAGCACGCCATAGCCGCTTTCGACGCGGCCGGTCTTCGGGTTTATCACCGGACGGTTGATCGGATGATAGAGTTTGCCGACAAGCTTGGTCACGGCATCGCGCATCAGGCGCGTGTCGGAATCGAGCGTCATGATATACTGAACGCCAGCCGGCACAATATTGGCGCCCGGCAGATAGGTCGTGTCGCTGTCGCCGCGCAAAAGCATGTTCAGCTCGTGCAGCTTGCCGCGCTTGCGCTCCCAGCCCATCCAGACGCCCTCTGACGGGTTGTAGAGGCGGCGGCGATGCAGGAGATAGAAGCGCGTTTTGCCGTCATAGGCGTAACGTGCCGAAAGATTGGCGATTTCACGCCGGGCGTAGTCCAGCACTTCCAGGTCGTTCGGCGTCTCCTCGACGTCGCTGTCGGGCCAGTCGCTCAGCAGCGCGAAATAGATTTCGCCGCGCGGATTCGCGAGATAGTGAACCTCGAGATTGCGAACCAGGTCGTCGACGCTGTCGCGGTTCGAAATCAGGCATGGCACGACAAGCAGCGTGCGTGCATCTTCCGGAATGCCTTCCTTGAACTCATAGCCGACAAGCCGCGACGGCGTCACGAAGAAGGACAGCAAGGTGTTGAAAAGACCGGTCGCGCCCTCCGATGCCGGAAGAGAGAACATGATCAGCAATACGGCGATTTCCAACGTGCCCATGCCGGCATTGGCCATGAAGCGTCCGACGATCGCCATCGCAATGACGGTAAGCAGCATGACGGGGAGGGCAATCGACAGCCAGTTGAACTTGCGGACTGTTCGAACAAAATGCTGGACGAAGGTCGGACGATAATTGGCACGTTCTTCAAGCTTCGGCCGGTGCATGCCGGCAAGAAAGCCGCCGACATTCGGCTCATGCGGTTGCGGCTCCTCGGAGGCTCTGGCTTCGCTGGTCATGTCGAGCGCCAACTGGGCGACTTCCATTTCCGTCAGCGGCGAGCGCTTGGCGAGCTTTTCGATCTGCTTGCGGTATTTGTTGCGTGATCCCGAATCGAGGATGCCGTAATCGGAATTCTCCCAGAGCAGCTTGTCGACATGGCTGACCTGCTCGACCCAGACCGACCATTCCGCATCATCGATCTCGCGAAGGCTCCGGATGATGTTGCCCATCGTGACATTACCGGAGGAGAGGCGGCTATGCTCCGCCATCGTCGCTT
This sequence comes from Rhizobium sp. CC1099, assembly GCF_029714385.1. Lineage (NCBI taxonomy): Bacteria > Pseudomonadati > Pseudomonadota > Alphaproteobacteria > Hyphomicrobiales > Rhizobiaceae > Rhizobium > Rhizobium sp. CC1099. Next base: position 3,765,132 of record NZ_CP121641.1, read on the forward strand.
CTTCGGTATCACGGCCGAGCATTTCCAGACGCTCGTCGAGCCAGGCGATCGCAAGGCTAGACGCCTGCGAACCGTCGCGCATGCGATAGAGGAACTGCGTCGAGAAGGTATTGTCCTCGGCAAGCGGTTCGAGCGTCCTCAGATACTCCGCAGCCTTCGCCGGATCGTCCAAACGCACGAGTTCATCGGCCGCCTCGTTCGCACGGCGGCGTATGCGCCGGCTGCGTTCAACGCGGCTGGAAATGCGACGGAGGTTTTCGACGAGAACATAACGCACGAGTGAGGGGACCGCCCAAAGCTCACCGATGCGCAACGTCTCACCCAGCTGGAAGCCATCGACAAGCGCCGTTAGACTTTCCTGTGAAACGGTGCTGTGGGTGTGAGCGACATAGAGCCAGGCGAGCACCAGCGTGCGCGGTACCTGCACACCATCGACATCGATGGTCGGCAGCTCGCGATAGAAGCGCCGCGGGAAGTCGCGGCGGACCTCCTGAATTGCCTCTTCGACGATATAGTGGTTATCGAGAAGCCATTCGGCGGCAGGCGTGATCGTCTCGCCCGCTTCCACGTCGGCCGCGGTCGTGCGGTAAACGCGCAGGATTTCCTTCTCGTTCTCCTTATGCCGTGCAAAAAAATCGAAGGCAGTAAAAGCCGGCAGCGAATCGACGCCTTTGCGGGCGATCGACTCACCCATCGCCTTGATGTCTTCAATCGACAGGTAGGTCGAGCGCACCGAGTCGTTGTGATCGATGTGCTTGACTTCGGATTCGCGTGACGGGTTTGGAGACGGAATGGAAATGGTCATGGGTTCGGTTCTGGGTCCAAACTAAGGTTATGGTAATTTTGCCTAGCCTTTTGCACCGGCAATTATGACTGCGACATGAACGGCCAAGGGGCTTTCCAGGAAGATGCGAAAGCCACAGATTTCCGATACGAAACGGTTTAGGCCTGATTTATGGCACGAATCTGCCGGTCAGAGCTGCATTTTGCCTTCACCCCCGAAGAACCATCCGGGAAAGTTGGACACCCTCCCGATAATTCAAGTCAAGAGGCACGGAATTGCCCAGCTTTGCTTACCTCAATTTTGGCAGTTCGTCGCTATTCAAAAGAAAAATCCGGCACCCATCGGGCACCGGATTTTCAAACGTGATTGGACCGCTGTTGTTGTTGGCCGAAAATTCCCGGTTCACGCAGAAGAATGTCCCAGCCAGCGATTTGAGAAGTAAATTCGTAATGTGCCGGCAACATGCCGGCACGACAGCTCGATCAGCCGATAACGCCGCAGACTAGGGCTGCAACGAAAGCGAACGCCGCGGTAAACAGCGTGGCATTGAGCGCAAAATGAAGCTTCTGGCGCATTGAAGCCGGCTTCTTGGCCGGTACGGAACCATAATAGTTCGCTTGAGTATGCGAAATACCCAGGTCTGCCATGTGTTGCCTCCGTCTCTTTTTTATTGGCGCGGCGGTCTGCCGGCACTGATATTCCTATATTCTCTATAAGCTAGGTAGAGATAAATTTCCTTCCAAGGCGCGAGGGATAGAAAATCTGACCCGGCTCAGCAAAGAGTGCGCCATGCCCAGATCAACGAACGCTCGATTGCGTTTTCTTCTCTTTGGGCACCCGAGGAAGCCTCGATCAATCGGCGATCTTTTTCAGCGGGAATGGCAACGCGTGTCTGCTCGCTCCGTTCGACCTTGGCCGGAGGATCGAGATATCCCATGGTCATTCCGCCGAGAAAGAACATGCCTCACCTCCACGATCACGAAAGCTAACACTCGTTAACAGGATCATGACAGATGAAAATCGGCTGTCAATAGTCTAGTCGAATAGTCGTCTTTTAACGGCTGCTTAACCTTGAATGGCCAGCGCCCGAAAGGATTTCAAATATCTGAAAAATCTGCAGTTCTGGTTTTGACGAAGCCTTTGCTCGCAATCATCAAATTTCTCGTGTAATCCTCATGAACGTCCCCGCTGGCCAGTTGGCCGGAGGTCAGCCGTTCGACGACGGCGCCGTTGCGCATCACGGCAAGCCTTTCACACATATGGGTAACGACACCAAGGTCGTGGCTCACCATGACAAAGGTCAGTTTGCGGTCACGCCTGATCTGTTCCAGCAGATTGAGCACCTCCGCCTGCACGGAAGCGTCGAGCGCCGACGTCGGTTCATCGAGCAGCAGGATCGACGGCTCGACGATCAGGGCGCGCGCAATCGCCACACGCTGCCGCTGGCCGCCGGAAAGCTGGTGCGGATAGCGGAAGCGGAAGCCGTTTCCAAGGCCGACCTCGCCCAGTGCCCGCGCGATGCGCTTCTCGCTGTCGGCAATCCCGTGAATTGCCAATGGCTCGAGCAGCAGCCGGTCGATCGTCTGCCGTGGGTGCAGCGAGCCATAAGGGTCCTGGAACACCATCTGGACATTTCGATAGAAAGCCTTGCTGCGTTTTGCACCCTGAAGCAGCTGATCATGAACGCGAATTGTGCCACCCTTGACCGGCGCCAGGCCCGCTACCGCACGAAGCAGCGTCGACTTGCCGGAACCGGATTCCCCAACCAGCCCGAAGGAGCCGCCGGATGCGACCGCGATGCTGACATCTTGAAGCGCATGAAAGTCGTCATAGACGACGCTGAGATTTTCGACCGAAAGCGCCGCACTCATGCAGCCCACTCCGGCTTGCGGTCGAGCACCGGCAGCGGATGGCGATCTTCTCCGATTTGCGGCATGCAGTTCAAAAGTCCCTGCGTATAGGGATGCTGTGCATTTTTGAGGTCAGAAGCCCTAAGCTCTTCAACGATCTTACCGGCATACATCACGATGACGCGGTCGCAGAACGAGGAAACAAGACGCAGATCATGCGACACGAAGATAAGCCCCATGCCGCGCTCGGAAACCAGCTTGTCCAGGATCTTCAACACGTCGAGCTGCACGGTGACGTCGAGCGCCGAGGTGGGCTCGTCAGCGATCAGCAGTTCCGGCCCGGCAATCAGCATCATGGCGATCATTGCACGTTGGCCCATGCCGCCTGAGACCTCATGCGGGTAGAGATCGAAGACACGCTTCGGATCGCGAATCTGCACCGCCTCCAGCATGGCAAGCGCCCGTTCGGTCGCCTCGGCCTTGCTGACCTTCTCATGCGTTCTCAGCGTCTCGCAGATCTGCCGGCCGATCGACATCACCGGATCAAGCGAATATTTCGGATCCTGCAACACCATGGCGATGCGCTTGCCGCGCAGGAGCCGCCGTTCTTTCGCTGGAGCCTGGAGCAGATCGATGCCGTTGAAGTCGAGCTTGTCGGCCGTGACAATGCCGTGCTTCGGCGTGAGCCCCATGATCGCTCGGCCGGTCTGCGACTTGCCGGATCCGGACTCCCCGACAATTCCGAGGCGTTCCCTGTCCAGTGTGAAGGAAACGCCGCGAACAGCTTCGATCACGCCGGTGCGCGTCGGGTAGCTGACCTTGAGATTGTCGACCGTCAGCAAAGCCGTCATTGGCCGCTCTCCTTGGGATCGAGCGCGTCGCGCAGGCCGTCGCCAAGCAGGTTGAAACCGAGGCTGACGATAAGGATCGCAATACCCGGCATGGCTGCGACCCACCATTGATCGAGAATGAAACGGCGACCCGAGGCGATCATCGCACCCCATTCCGGCAGTGGCGGCTGCGCGCCGAGACCGAGAAAGCCGAGACCGGCAGCCGTCAGGATGATACCCGCCATGTCGAGCGTTACGCGAACGATCAGCGACGAGAGGCAGAGCGGCATGACATGGCGGATGATGATGCGGACCGGCGATGCACCCATCAGCTTGACCGCCGAGATGTAATCCGAGCGCCGCACCGTCAGCGTTTCCGCCCGCGCAATGCGGGCGTAAGGAGGCCAGGACGTGATTGCAATCGCGATGATCGCGTTTTCGATGCCCGGCCCGAGCGCCGCGACAAAGGCAAGCGCCAGCACCAGCTTCGGGAACGCCAGGAAGATATCGGTGATACGCATCAGCACTGCATCCACCCATCCGCCGGCATAGCCGGAGACCGTGCCGACAATCAGTCCAATCGGCGCCGAGATGATCGCCACCAGCACGACGACGAAGAGCGTCAGCCGCGACCCGTAGATCAGGCGCGAAAGGATATCGCGACCCTGGTCGTCCGTGCCGAGCAGATACTCGCCGGTACCTGGCGGCAGAAGTCGCGCATTCTTTAGATCGCCGACCACCGGCGAATGCGTGGCCAAGAGATTAGCGAAGGCGGCAACGAAAAGCAGCGCGACAATGATAATGAGACCAAGGACGGCAAGCTTGTTCGCACTGAACTGCCGCCAGGTCACATAGGCGCGCCCGAGACGTGCCTGTACACGCGATTGCGGGCGATCGGAAAGCAACCACTCGCGGCGGCTCATCGGCGCTGGCTGGCTGGCTGGAACCGTCATCGGCTTCGCGTCCTTGGATCGAGCGTCCGATAGAGAAGATCGGACAGGAGGTTGATGCCGATGAACACCGTGCCGATGACGATCGTGCCGCCGAGGACAGCGTTCATATCGGCATTCTGCAAGGAGTTGGTGATGTAGAGGCCAATGCCCGGCCAGGAGAACACCGTCTCCGTCAGCACCGAGCCTTCGAGAAGCCCGGCGTAGGAGAGCGCAATCACCGTGACAAGCGGCACCGCGGCATTGCGCAATGCGTGGCCCCAAATTACCCGGGTTTCCGAAAGCCCCTTGGCGCGCGCAGCCACGATATATTCCTGACTGAGCTCGTTCAGCATGAAGCTGCGCGTCATCCGGCTGATATAGGCGAGCGAGAAATAGCCGAGCAGCGATGCCGGCAAGATAATGTGCCGGAAGACGTCGTAGAAGACGTCCCACTGCCCCTGCCAGAGGCTGTCGATCAGATAAAAGCCCGTAATCGGCGTGAACGTATATTCAAAGACGATATCGATGCGCCCCGGGAAGGCCACCCAGCGCAGTTGCGCATAGAATACGACAAGCGAGATCAAGGCCAGCCAGAAGATCGGCACGGAATAGCCGACAAGCCCGACGACACGCACAATCTGGTCGGCAAGGCTGCCGCGCCGCACAGCCGCAAGCACGCCGAGCGGGATCCCAATCAGGGCGCCAAAAATGGTGCCGAGGGTCGCAAGCTCGATTGTTGCTGGAAAGACGCGACGGATATCGGTCATCACCGGATTGGTGGTCAGCACCGAATTGCCGAAATCACCGGAAAGGATACCTTTGATATAGATGAAGAATTGCTGATAGAGCGGCAGATTGAAGCCGAGCTCTTCACGCACGCGCTCCACGACATGCGTCGGAGCGCGGTCGCCAAGGATCGCAAGAACCGGATCGATCGGCACGACACGGCCGATGAAGAAGGTGACGGCCAGAAGTCCAAGATAGGTCGTCACGGCAGCGATCAGGAAACGCCCGATTGCTTTGGCGAGAGGAACGGCACGACCCTTGGCGGGCCGCGCCTCCATTTTTGTTTCGATAATGCTCAACGAACGAATCCTGCCGGATTATTCCTTGGCGATTGGGCCAACGAAGTTCGTATCGAAGCTCGGTCCGAGTTTGAAGTCCTTCAGGTTCTTGCGATAGCCGGCGACTTCGATCTGCTGGAAGATGAAGATGAAGGGGCTGTTCTCCAGGTACTTCTTCTGGATATCCTGGTACATCGCGGCGCGCTTGGCACCGTCGCGCTCAAGCAGTGCTGCCTTGGTCTGCTTGTCGAGTTCCGGCGTTTCGAAGGTATTGCGCCATGCGAGCGTCTTGTTCGTGCCCGCATCCGAATTGTCCGGGTTCGCCGTGAAGGTATCGGCATTCGAGTTCGGGTCGAAATAGTCGGATCCCCAATTGCCGATATACATGTCGTGCGTGCGGGCGCGGTATTTCGTCAGCGTCTGCTTGCCGTCGCCCGGAATGATTTCGAGTTTCACTCCGGCCTGTGCCAGCGTCTGCTGCATGGATTCGGCAATGCCGGTGACCGGCTGAGTGTTCCGCACGTCCATCGTCACCGAGAAGCCATCCGCAAGACCGGCCTTTGCCAGCAATTCCTTCGCCTTGGCGACGTCGAGCTTGAAGGGAATTTCGTCAAGCGCGCCGAGCTGGCCCTTTGGCAGGAATGTCTGGTGGATTTCGCCGATGCCCTTGATGAGCGTCGAGCTGATCGCATCGTAATCGACGAGATACTTGAAGGCCTGCTGCACCTCCGGCTTCTTCAGGTTCTCGTTCTTGAGGTTGAGGCTCACATAATAGATCGTGCTTTTCGGTGCGCTTGCCACCGCGAGGTCGGCGTTCTTCGAAACAGCGTCGAGATCGCCCGGCTCGAGATTGCGCGCGATATCGATGTCGCCTGCCTCCAGCGCCAGGCGTTGTGCGGCACTTTCCTTCATGTAGCGGTAGATGACGCGGTTCAGCTTCGGTTTGTCGCCGTAGTAATTGTCGTTGCGCTCCAGCACGACGACTTCGTTGGCGCGCCATTCGCGAAGCTTGTAGGCGCCGGAGCCGGCATAGCCCGTCTTCAGCCATTCATTGCCGAAGTCGTTGTCATGCTTGTATTCCGCGCTTGGCGTCATCGGCTTGATGTGATCCATCACCAGCTTCTTGTCGACCACGGAGGCAACCGTCGCCGTCAGGCAGTTCAGTACGAAGCTCGGCGCATAGGCCTTGTCGACCGTGAAGACGAATGTGTTTTCGTCCGCAGCCTTGGCCTTTTCAGTCACGTTGTCTCCGGTCAGGCCAAACTGTGTCAGGATGAATGCCGGGCTCTTGTCGAGTTTGACGGCGCGCTCGAAGGACCAGGCGACATCCTCAGCGGTGACCGGGTTGCCTGAGGCGAACTTCAGACCGGGCTTCAGCTTGAACGTATAGGTGAGGCCGTCATCGGAGACGCTCCAGCTCTCGGCAAGATCACCCTTGACCTTCGTCGTGTCGTTGAGGTCGAGGCGGACCAGCAGGCTATAGGTGTTGGTTGTCATTTCTGCCGTTGAAAACTCGAAGGCCTCGCCTGGATCCATCGAAATGATGTCATCGATGGCCAAACCTTCGACGAGCGTATCCTTCGGCGTCTCGGCAAAAGCGGCAGGCGCCGTCAGCATGAGCAGCGAAAGCGCGGCCCCCGCAGAAAGGGCGCGAAAGTTGCGGCTGAGTTTAGTAATCATCATCGATCTGTTCCCCTGTTCTTGATTGATTACAAAGCGGTATTTTGGCTCAGGCGTTCTTCTCCCCCCACGCCGAAGCCAGGATCCGAAGCCAGTTCTCGCTGGCGAGTTTCCGTCGATCCTCCTCACCATATCCAACGTCCCGGAGAGCGGCAATCAGCTTCTGGTTGCCAGCCGCGTCGCCTATTTCGTCCGGAATGGTCGCGCCATCGAAATCGGATCCGAGTGCAACGCAATCGATCCCGACGCGGTCGACGAGATAGTTGATATGGCGGATCATGTCCCTGATCGGTGTGTCGCCCTCGGAGCGGCCATCCGGCCTCAACATCGCAGTCGCGTAATTGAGACCGATAAGCCCCTTGCTCTCCCTGATCGCATCAAGCTGCTTATCCGTCAGATTGCGCGCCACCGGCGTCAGCGCATGCACGTTCGAATGCGTAGCGACCAGCGGTTGATCTGTTGTCTTCGCGACGTCCCAGAAGCCCTTTTCCGTTATGTGGGACAGATCGATCATGATGCCCAGGCGATTGCATTCGTGCACCAGCTCAAAGCCGGCACCGGTCAGCCCCGGCGCAGTATCTGGCGACATCGGGAAGGCGAAGGGCACGCCGTGTCCGAAGACGTTATGCCTGCTCCAGACAGGTCCCAGAGAGCGCAAGCCCGCCGCATGAAAGACCTCGAGTGCGGAAAGGTCAGGCCCGATCGCCTCGCAGCCTTCCATATGCATGACCGCGGCAAAAACACCGCTTGCCATGGCGTTGCGGATGTCCTTCACCGTCCGGCAGAGGCGCCAGGCGCCCGCCTTGTCGAGACGCAGTGCAATCGCCGCCATCTCGGTCGCGACGCCAAGTGACGGCAGCCGGTCGAGAGGTGCGGCCATCGGCGTTTCGTAATGTCCGTTTTGATCGGGATCGGCGAAGACGAGATCGCCCGAGGGCACGTAGATGGCGCAAAGGCCGCCGGCGAGACCACCCTGCCGGGCGCGTGGTCCATCGATGTGGCCTGATGTCGTCCCGTTCAGAAATTCGGCAACCGGGTCGTTGCCATCCCTTTCATGTGTCCAAAGCCTGAGGAGAACGTCATTATGGCCATCAAATACAAGCTGCATCTGTTTTCCTGCTCTGCCCTGCCGAGCAAATGACAAGCGTGCAGAATAGAAAAGCTGGCAGAATTGGCCAGCCCCCTTCTCAGAATTTTATAGCGGATGAGTAAACACGCCTTGGCTTGAAATAAAGCGCCATGGAAACGCCAATGGTTTTCGCGTGAGCCGCCGTCGCAGCGGCGTCAACTCTTTTCAAGGAAATGAAGACCGAAAGCCGCACTGAAAATATGAAGCTATGGGCGGGCAGGCCGATGAAATCGTCACAGCGCGCGCCTAAATGTGCGGACGTAACGATCAAAACCGCTGCGCCCACGAAAAATCCCCAAGGAGAAGCCATGTCCATTTCCATGTACCGCCTGACCGTTCCGATGTTTCAGCGCGGACTTACGACGCTAAAAAACTACCTCGAAAAGGCCGAGGCTTACGCAAAGGAGAAGGGGATCGATCCGGATGAACTGGTTGCTGCCAGGCTTGCGCCCGATATGCTGCCGCTATCGGGCCAATATCAACGTGCGAGCGACAGCGCCAAGCTGGCAGTCGCCCGCCTGACCTCCACCGAAGCACCGAAATTCGAGGACAGCGAAACGACGATCGCCGAGCTCCGCGAGCGCATCGCCAAGACCGAAGCCTATCTCGCGACGATTGCGCCGGAAGCGCTTGAAGGCACAGAAACGAATGAAGTTACGATCGCGCCCGGCGGCAACAAGATGACCTTCCGCGGCGACGAATATGTCGCGACCTTCGCACTGCCGAACTTCTACTTCCACGTCGCGACGGCACACGCGATCCTGCGCAATCAGGGCGTGCCGGTCGGCAAGATTGATTATCTTGGCCGCTTCTCGTGAGTAATCAGGGCCGGCGCGTGACCGGCCCGCCCTTCTTTCGTCAGCTCCGTATAGGCAAGCGTCTGGTCGAGATGCCGCGCCCGGTGCGATAACAGCCTCTCGGCGAACTCCAGGCGCGTCGCTGCATAGGCTGGATCGGGAGCGAGATTGTTGAGCTCCATCGGATCGGCCTTGAGATCGAAGAGTAGCGGCGGCAGGGCGGCAAAATGCACATATTTGAACCGTTCGTCCCGGATCACCGCCAGATTGCACTGGTTTGATTTCAGGCCGAAGTGGCGCTCCGCTTCGCCATTGGCGATGTCGCGGAAATCAAATTCCCAGAATGCCGCCTCCCGCCAGTCGATCGCATCTCCATGATCGATGAACGAGCGCAATGAGCGGCCGTCGACATGGTTGGCTGTCTCGACGCCCAGACTGTCGCAAAGCGTTGGAAAGATATCCGCCGCACTCGTGAAGCGCTCGACCACGTGACCTCTCACCGCCGCTTTTGGGTCGCGTATGACCAGGGGAATGTGATAGCTGCCATCAAAAAAACCGCCTTTGCCAAGCGTCCAGTGATCACCCATCATTTCGGCATGGTCGGAGGTAAAGAGGATGATCGTGTCGTCCCACACGCCGGCATCCTTCAGCGCCTGCCAGATCCGGCCAAGCTGCGCATCCACCTCGGCAATCATCCCGTAATAGATCGCCCGGATTGCCGCGAAATCCGCAGCTCTCCAGTCGCTGACCGAACCCTCGGCGCCATATATGAAGCTGCCCTTGTCGTTCTTCGGCATCGAATAGCTAAGATAAGGATGCAGCGCCTCTTCGATCTCACGGCTTTTCGCCCGTGAAAACTCCGGTCCGTCGTCCGGTTTGAACATCCTGCCGAAGGGCTCAGGCACCGAAAATGGCGGATGCGGCCGCAGGAAGGAAACGTGGGCAAACCACGGCGCATCCTGTTCGCCGAGCCAGCGAATGAATTCGCAGGCAAGAAACGCAGTTTGCGTTTCTTGCCTGGAGTAAGCGGTCGGTTCCGCCGAAATTTCGCCGCGGGCGGCACCTAGCGGAACATGGATGTCCCGGCTGACTGCATTGCGATGCCCGCGTGAGCGCAACCACGAAAGCCACTGCTTCTCATGCTCGGGCAGGAGCTGGCGCGCGGTAAACCCTGGCAGCAGACCTTCGTAGGTCTCAAGGTGCGGGTCGTTCCTATCAAGTTCGCGCGGGTCAGGCGCGGTATCCGTATAGCCGAACAAGGTCGGATCATAGCCGGCGCGCCTTGCCGCCAGCGCCAGGTTGTCGAAACGGCGGTCGAGCGGCGAGCCGTTCCGGCAAACCCGATGGTTCATCTGGTAAAGGCCGGTGTAAAGCGTCGCCCGCGCCGGCGAACAGGGTGCCGCGCCGGCGAAGTGATTGCGAAAAAGCACGCCTTCCCTCGCCAACGCATCGACATTCGGCGTCCTGACACAGGCGTGGCCGGTGGCCGAAAGGCAATCACCGCGCCATTGATCCGCGGTGATGAGAAGGACGTTCGGCCGCTTCATGAAAGCCGCCTCAGTGATTGGATCTGGAATGCCAGTTCCACGCCGACTGGATGATCTGCGAAAGATCATATTGCGGTGCCCAGCCAAGCACATCGCGGGCCTTGTCATTATTGGCAACCAGCGTGTGCGAATCGCCTTCCCGGCGCCCGATATATTCGACCGGGAAAGGCCGCTTCGACACCTCTTCGATCGCCCCGAGCAACTCCTTGACCGTCGTGCCCGTCCCCGTCCCGAGGTTTAGCGCAACGGAATCGCCGCCCTTCAACAGATATTCGACAGCGCGCACATGCGCATCCGCCAGATCGAGCACGTGGATATAGTCGCGCACGCAGGTGCCATCGCGTGTCTCGTAGTCGCTGCCGAAGACCTTGAAACCCTGCCGCCGGCCGAGTGCCGCATCGATTGCAAGCGGAATGGCATGGGTTTCCGGCTGATGCCACTCGCCGATCCGTCCTTCGAAATCCGCGCCCGCCGCATTGAAATACCGCAGGATCACGGATCGGAGACCCTTGTACTGATCGTAATCGGCGAGCGCCTGCTCGACGATGTATTTCGTTCGCCCGTAGGGATTGATCGGCACCTGCCGGTGCGCCTCGTCAAGCGGCACGCTCTGCGGCAGCCCGTATGTCGCGCAGGTGGATGAGAAGACGAAAGCCTTGATGCCTGCGGCTTGCGCGGCCGAAAGCAGGGTCAGCGTCCCGATAACATTGTTCTCGTAGAAGGAAACAGGATCCTTCACCGATTCGCCGACTTCGATCAGCGCTGCAAAATGCAAAATCGCCGATGGCTTGTGCTTGGCCAGAACCTCCTCGAGCCGGACGCGATCACGAATGTCGCCCTCCTCGGCGGGCCCCCACCTGACGAATTCGCGATGACCATTCGAGAAATTGTCGAAGACGACCGGTTTGTAACCCTTGTTCGCCAGATCGAGGCACGTATGAGAGCCGATATAGCCGGCTCCGCCGACCACGAGAACAGTTTCACCCGCCATATATCACCTTTATTGCCACATCGGATATGTGAAGTCTTAGAGGAGAGGGAAGGCAAGAAAAAGAAGGAATCCGCACAACGTGCTGCGGCGCGCTATGTGATGTCCGTAAAAGCTCTACGGCACCGGACAAACGGTGCCGGAAATTTCTTCTCCGGCAGCGCTACCCACGCCCAGTCGCGAACCATCGAAACTGCCGACGGCCGTCAACTGCCGCCGCTTGCCCGCTCCAGTTCCGCCAGACGCTCCCTGCAAATGGCTTCGACGAGACGGTGGAGGTGTTCTGTCCGCTCAAGCAGCCAATCGAGTGCTTCTTCGGTGATCTCGAAGTGCTTTGAATAACGTGCCTTCACATAGGCTTCGTTGAGGATGTTGTACCAGGCAGTATAGCGGTGCTGATCGCGCGGCCATGCCTCGATGAGCCGGCGGTCCTGGTCCTCCGCCAGCCCGCGCAGGAATTTCAGATTGTGCGATGGCGGGCTATAATTGGTGAGCGTGAGCAGCAGGCCGGAATAAGCGGTTTCGACTGCTTGGTGGAAATTGAAGGCCGCGTGATTGGGTTTGCCATCAGAGATCGCATACTGTGCTAACTGGCAAAGGTATTTTGCGCTAGCAAACTGCCTCTCGAAGTGCTCCTTCGCCACTCTCAGCGCATCGACGGCGGAGAGTTTTCTCGGTTCGGCCAGTGGCCGGTCATCGAGCTCGTAAAGCACGATGCCCTCGCGCAGGATGTCGACGAAGAAATATTGGCCGTCGGCCAGGAAGTTGTTCACCTCCCTGGCGCCGTGGACGATCAGCCCGACCGGCGTCTCCACATCCTTGTCCCATATCAGCCGATCGGTGGCTTTGTCCCAGTATTGCGGCTCGGCCAGTTGCTTGGAATTGACGAGCACCAGGATGTCGTAGTCGGAGCGGTAGCCCTTCATCGTATGCGGCTCGTCGACCCAGGTGCCGCGACAATAGGAACCGAACTGGATGATCTTCAGGATCCGGCCGCGCTTCTTGAAGGCTGCAGACGTGCCCGACAACGCATCGGCGAACTCCTCATGGATGATCGCAACGACGCGGGCAAGCTCGCGCTGCTTTTCTTCCGGCAGATGTTCCAAGGACGATCGCATGGGTCCATCGATAGGCCAAAGACGATTCGCCGTCCACTACTGGAAGCGATAGGATTCGCGCGGTTCCGCTTCATTCGGGAACGGGATGGCTTTGCCGGAAGAGGTTCTGGACATTCGACGGACCTACGTTTGGACATGTTGTCGTGAGCGTCACCAAACTCGTGCTGATCTTGCCGCTGATGGCGGCCTTCGCGTATGTGTCGCTTGTCGGCCTGATGTATCTTTCACAGCGCGCCCTCCTCTATCCGGGCGCCAGCCCTACACTTGCTCCAGAGCACGCGCGCTGGGGCGAGAGCATCTTTATCAGGACGTCCGACGGAGAGACGCTTCATGGACTCTACCGCCGGGGCGAGTCCGGCAAGCCGTCTGTGCTCTTCTTTCTCGGAAATGCTGATCGGGCCAGCAACTACGGCTTCCTCGCCCAGGCGTTGGCGGCGCGGGGCATTGGCCTGCTGGCGATTTCCTATCGCGGCTATCCGGGATCGACCGGCTCGCCGAGCGAGGACGGGCTTCTGACCGACGGCATCGCCGCGTTCGATTGGCTTTTTATACGCACTGAAGGCAAGATCGTTGTGCTGGGCCAGTCTTTGGGCAGCGGCGTCGCCGTCAACACGGCGGCACAAAGGCCGGCTGCGGCCGTCATCCTGGTGTCCGCCTACCTGTCGGTCCTGTCGCTCGCACAGACGTACTACCCGTTCGTTCCGGTTGCGCTTCTTGTCAAGGATCCCTTCCGCTCGGACCTCAGAATAGCGAAGCTGAGGCAACCGAAGCTGTTCATCCACGGCCGGCGTGACGACATCATCCCGCTGTCTTCGGGCGAAGCGCTATATCGCATCGCTCCCGAGCCAAAGCAGATGCGGATATATGACGGTTCTGGTCACAATGATATTTGGTACGACGACACGATTGGCCAGGTCATCCGCTTCGTGGAGGCGCTGAAAAGAGACATCACCAGGGCCGCCCCATGACGGCCTTAGCTGCCATTTCGCCGTTGTGTCTAGGTCAGCCCGCCGAGATCATTTGTTCTTGAAGCGGGCCGCTTCTTCGGACCGGCCCGTCATATCACCGGCACTATACGAATGTGCGCCGGCGGCGGCGAGCCGTCCTCCGTCGACGATCAGGTATTCCTCGAGAATGGGCCGTCCTTCGAACCAGCATTCGAGAATCTCCCGCGTTCCGGCCGCGCACCGCGCCTGCGCGGACAACGAGGTTCCGGAAATGTGCGGCGTCATCCCGTGATGGGGCATGGTCCGGCACGGATGTTCTTGCGGCGACGGTTGCGGAAACCAGACATCCCCCGCATAGCCGGCCAGCTGACCGCTTTCCAATGCTCTGGCAACAGCGTTGCGATCGCGGATCTTGCCGCGCGCGGTGTTCACCAGATAGGCGCCGCGTTTTCACTGGTCGCATCTGGCCATGGCTGTATTCCTCCTGTTGAGTCATACCTCGCGAGCAGCAACAGGTTGCTCGCGAGGTTCCGGCTCAAGCCTCGTGCTCAATCATATGGACGAGTTCCTCGATGCCGCGGGATTGGATGCCCAGTTCTTCCAGGCCCGGAAGATCGTTTGCCGCGACATTGTCACGCCGCATGAGATCGACTTGGTTGCGCGTTAGGGACACGGCGGGAAGAAACTCCGCAGCAGTCGCCACTATGCTCCATACCGCGAATGGCACGGGCACAAGCCTGCTTCGCGCGTTGAGTTGAGTGGCGATCTCTTGGACGAGTTCCCGATACGAATAAATGCGCGGACCGGCGCACTCGAAGATCGAAGCATCCGTGGAATACTGTCCTGAGGCCAAGCGGCTCACGGCTTCCGCCACGTCCTCGACATAAACCGGCTGCAACCGAGTGCCGCCTTCTCCAAACAGCGGATAGATCGGGAGGATGCGCACCAGCCTCGCGATCGTTGTGATGAACGTGTCGTCGGGTCCCGCCATTACAGAGGGACGGACGATCACCGCGCCTGGAAACGCCGCCTTCACCACCTCCTCGCCGCGGCCCCGGGCCCGGATGTAATTCGAACGGGATTTCGGATCCGATCCAATGCCCGAAATCTGGACGAACATCTCGACGCCTGCATCCCGCGACGCGGTCGCCAGATCGGCCGCGGCTTCTACATGGACACGCTCGAAGGTCTGCTCACCGCGCTCGACATAAAGGCTGACCGCATTCACAACCGCGCGAGATCCAGCCACGGCAGCGGCGATCGAGGATGAATCGAGTATGTCCGCCTCGATCTCCTGAGATGGCCTCTTACCGGACACGTTGTCCAACTTATATTTGTGCGGATGGCGCGAGATGGCACGTACATCAACAGCCTTGTCCAGAAGCCTGGTTACGATTCGCCGCCCGAGGAAGCCCGTTCCGCCGAACACTGTCACAATGTTTTCGCCGGCTAAATCATTTCGACCAGGTTGGTTAGTCATCTTGCTCTCTAAGACCATCACCTAGCGACGCATCGTCGCGTTCTCCACGTTTACTAGAATACCCGCCTCAGCTCTTGATCCCGCTCGGCGGGATGAGAGTTTCTGGTTCCGCGAGTCCTCGCTGGCTGCCGAACCATATGGCAGCATCCCATTCTAGGCCGATCGCAGGCAGGCATTCGAGGTAGAGGCGAGGAAACGTTTCCAATTGGCATCCGTTCCGCGAACGTCCCCAATCGCAATGAAAGCGATCGATGGAGGTCGGCTCAGGGTCATGGCGTCACGTGGATGACCGTGCGACAAACGGACCCTTCGGATCGAGAGGTGACTTTCGCGGCATCCCCAGCAAGGTCCGGATGTGGGGCGCGAAGCTGCCGCTCCGCTTCGAACCTGAAAGCTCCGGAACAGGTAGTTTTCTGACGGATTTCTAAAGAAAGTTGCTCCGATGGAGCCAGACGATGGGCTGCGGCACCACAGAGCAAAAAACTCTAGAAAAAACAGAACGTTGGACTGAATCGTGGCGGGCCACGCCCGATGAAGATGAGCACTACTCCTACGCTGTAGCGCTACGATAACCCAAACCAGACTTCGGCAGCGATTTCAATCCGACGAGTCACGAGATCAAGCAGGGACGTAGGTCAACCTGATCACGTCCTCGCCAATCCGATCATTAGTCATAAGGCGGAGCGGCGGCCGGGGTCCGGCGAAATATGGCTTGCCGTGGCCAAGCACGACGGGGTGCAGGTAGATCCGATACTCATCGATCAGGCCAAGTTTGGTGAGGCTTCGCGCCAAGGCTGGGCCAGCAACTTCGATCTCCCCGGCGCGCTCGGCCTTCAGCTCACGGATCGCGCCCTCGAGATCATCCTCAACAAGCGTGGCGTTGGGGCCGACCGATTTCAACGAGCGCGAGACGACCCATTTCGGCTGGCTCCGCCACGCCGCCGCGAAGGCGTGTTGCTCTGCATCCCACTCAGGATGATCGTCGTCCCAATAATGCATGACCTCATACATTTGGCGACCGTACACACTGCCTGCCTGCCCCTGGGCAAAGGCATGGTGAGCGGCGTCAAGAAGCTCCCGAGTTTTTCGCCGGCGAAGATCATCAGCTTAAATTGACATTTGGAGCAAGTTACAAGCCCAAGCACCGTGCACTTGCCACCGCCTCTTAGCTTACCGATGGTCGCCATGTGATCTCCAACGGGTTGTTGGGATTGCGCAGGACGCCCTAGGAAGTAGCTGTGGGCTATATCGACCACTGTGGGCCACGCTACATCCGTCGCGCTGGCAATCGAAGACGTGGAGATTTCGATCTTTTGTGCGTTAGACGCTTGCGGCTGTGTGTCTGCTAGACGGCCGCGCGGTCTTGCTTTTCATCGCACCGGCTGATCCCAAGTGTTTTTCCTGAATAGACGATGCCAAGGCCACCTGGTTGCGCCCGGCAAGTTTCGCGAGATAGAGGGCTCGATCAGCTCGATCGATTGCGGCATCCACTGAGAAGTCGGAAAGATCCAACTCTGCGACACCAAAGCTTGCTGTGACTTTGCGATCGAAACCTAAGTCGACCCAGCGTCGGGTCGCAATCTTTTCTCTCAACGTCTCTGCAATCTGAGCAACTTCTATTTCTGATGCGTCCAAAACAAAAATTACAAACTCTTCTCCGCCAAAGCGCGCGATATGCGTCTTTTGATTTTGGATTTTTAACAGCTCTTTCGAAACTTCAACAATGACGTGATCGCCGGTTGCATGGCCGAAGCTATCGTTGATTTTCTTGAAATGATCGATGTCGCAAACAATGATCGCGCCGGTGAGCAGCGTTCCCCCGCTCGATCTTTGAGTGGCCTGCTCAAAACCTCGACGGTTCAAGAGACTGGTCAGCGGATCCTGCTCCGCGGCATTACGGTGTCTGTTGACGGCAGCAGCGGTCATTGCTGCGATTGCCGAGAACGGAAAGAGCATGCAGACGGTTATCGTCGAAACGTGGACGGAAAGATTGTAGGCAGAGTGCAGGAAGTCAGCCATCTCGTCGCTGGTCTGGATGAGAAAGGTGAAAACCACGCCTCTCACGAGACAATCGATCACCACAAGTGAGCTCGCGATAATGAACGCAACGTCTGCTGCGAACTTTGCCCTACTTGCGCCAAGCCAGATGGTCGATCCGAGTAGGCAGGCAAACACGATCTCAATCAGGAACAGGTCCCAGCGCAGACTAGGGATGATCAAGACGAGATAGGTATGCGGTGCCAAAAAGCCTATTGCCAGTGCGCGCCGCGTCCATTGCCACAAAGGTTGTTCAAAATGAATAAGGATCGCGCTGCCATAAGAGTAAGCCGCGCCAATGTATAAAATGCCTGAGGTAAATTGGTCGAATGTCGGTTCAATCGGAAACGACGAGAGAGCAAAGCCGCTCGCGGTCTGCGCGAAGCCCGCTCCCCACTGCCATGACGAAGAAAGTCCAATACGCCATAGAAGAAGAAAGACGAAAGCCATGATAAGGAAAAGGCTCGACGGGAGGTAAAAGATAATGTTTTGCATTTCCATGGCGTATAATGTTCCGTCCGGCACACCTGCAACGCGGCCAGGAGCGCTCAAAATCAATAGACAAGGCGGATCATCCACTAGAAAGGCGGTGATATTAATCTGAACGCAACTCGTTAACAGAGGGTTGTTCGTTTTGGGCAAGGCGCTTACCCGACATATTACCCAACCGCCGGAAACCTAGTTGCGAGTCCGCGAGATCAACCTCGTTTACGAGGACTATCGGTTTGCGATGTTTGAGTTCAGAACGGCTCGCCAGCGATTGCGACCTGGATACGGCAAAGAAGGCCAGCGCAATGGCTAAGCGCGTCGAGTGCTTCAATTCATCATTATGCCTGAGCTTGCCAGCGTCCTCTGAACTTTCGATCGTCTTCATGCGATCTCCAATGAATATTGAAGGATCAAGCGCGGGATGCCCTTGGAGGGGAACCAAGGATTACCCGGCACTCATCGATCTCAACCAAGGGAGAGGCGCCGTCGAGAGGTGGAACCCTCTGTTGGCCCGGATGCCAGCGACCTGTATGGTTCCTCGCTCTTGATACCTTGGAAAAATGGATGGCACCGAAAACGACGCTGAACGCCAAAAACCTGGAGTTGCTGGGCGCCGAGAGGCTGGCCGAGTTGCTGATCGAGATCAGCACGGGCAGCGCCGCGACCAAACGCCGGCTGCGGATCGAGCTCGCCGGAACGCAGAGCAGCGCTGAAGCAAGGGAAGTAACAAAGCGGCTTTCATCGATCGAGCGCTCCCGCTCCATGATCAACTGGCGCCGGGTGAAGGCCTTGAAGAGCGATCTGGAGACGCAGCGGCACGTGATCGTTGATACGATCGCCAGCAGCGATCCGGACGAGGCGCTGGAGGTGATGTGGCGCTTCATGGGCCTGGCGCGTTCGATTTTCGAGCGATGTGACGATGGCAACGGCACGATCATGGATGTCTTTCATCAGGCCGGCGTTGATCTGGGCACGATAGCGAGCGCGGCAAGACCGCACCCGCGCCTGCTCGGCGAACAAACTTTCCGCGCGCTGCAGGACAATGACCACGGACAGTATGATCGCCTGATCGAGAATCTGTCGCCGGCGCTGGGTGCGGAAGGCCTCGACCGGCTGAAGTCGTTGTTCGACGATTGGGCAAAAGCGCCGGTCGATACGCCGACTGAGGCAGGCCTTGTCGTGATCGGTTGGCCAAGCAGTGGCCCGGTTTACGAAGACGAATTCAATCTCCGCCATCGCGACAGAACCATCAGGTCAGCATTGGAGCAGATAGCCGATGCCCAGGGCGACGTTGATGCCTTCATCGCGCAGCAGAGCGAGCAGGCGAGATCCGTGCCGATGATTGCGGCAGAAATCGCCCAGCGACTGCTGAAGGCGGGCCGGGCCGGAGAGGCATGGGATGCCATCAATCGCATTGAGATGAAGGGCCGACAATCCCCGTTCGAGTGGGAAAAAGCCCGCCTCGATGTGCTTGAAGCTCTGGGGCGGAGGGACGAAGCGCAGGCCTTTCGCTGGCAACAATCGCTGAACGAGCGGCACCTGCGAGCTTTTCTGAAGCGCCTACCGGATTTCGATGATCTCGAAGCAGAGGAAAACGCCTTCGATTGTGTGAGCCACTTCTCGGATGTCCACCAGGCGCTCGCCTTCCTGCTGTCATGGCCGGCGCTCGACAGGGCTGCGACGCTCATTCGCGCGCGTGCAGCCGAACTTGATGGCGATCACTACGAACTTTTGACACCGGCGTCCGAGCATCTGCAGGAGAAGTATCCGTTGGCAGCGACCATCGTCCTGCGGGCTATGATTGACTTTACGCTCGATCGAGCGAAATCCAGTCGCTATCGCTTTGCCGCGCGACATCTCGTTGAATGTGAGCGACTGTCGACGAAGATTAGCGACTTCGACACTTTTGCCTCACATCCCGGCTATGTTGCAGATCTGAGGGGCAAGCACGCGAAGAAGACCGGATTCTGGGCGGCCGCAGGACAGTGACGAAGGATCATCTGCATCGGCACCAGCCAGGCGCCCTCTTAGTTTTCTGATTGTCGCCATGTGATCTCCAGCGGATGTTGAAGATCGCGCGTAGGAAGCCCCCGGGAGGTGAGCCAAAGGATTATCCCGGCATCCTCACCTATTAAATCTCGCATGCCTTTTTTCACTGCTCGGCGAGCCGGATCGACTTTTGAACTCCTGGAACGGGTTTTCTCCTCGGCAAACCATCAGACCAAACTGCACTTAGTTAAGCAGACTTCCGAGCCGCAGGACCAGTCTCCTGTCGAAGAGATGTCCCCTATCGAACATCCACTTCAGCGCTTCTGTGCTGGTCCATGCGCGCTTGTAGGGGCGGACGCTCGTAAGGGCGTCAAACACGTCGCACACGGTGCATATGCGAACAGGTAAACTCAGTCGATCAGCTCGAAGGCCAAGCGGGTAGCCGCTTCCGTCAAGGGCTTCGTGGTGAAATCGGCAGATTTCGAGAATCAGGTCAGATACCTCCGGATGCTGCTTAAGGCGGAGGTAGCCACGCTCAGGATGGGTGCGCATTACATGCCGCTCGGCGTCTGTCAGCTGTCCGCTCTTGTTGAGGATAGCGTTGGGTATCAGCAACTTGCCAAGATCATGCAACAGCCCGGCTATGGTTAATTCCCTTGTCGTTTCCTCTCCCAGGTCCGACAGGTGGCCGAGCCCCGTCATGAGCCCGCTGACCGCGAGCGAGTGGATATAAGTTCCCTCATCCTTGGTCTTTAGCCGCGTGACCTCGACCAAGACATGGGGCGAGGCGATTAAGGAAGCGGTGATGTTCATGGCGGCGGGGGCGAATCGATCGATATCGAACTTGCCTGATTTGATCTCGTCAAAACCGTCCCGCAAAGTCGCGGTTACTTGAGATACCGCATGCTGGATCCGTGTGCGCTGGTCTGATTCACGCAGAGACTTGGGCTGGACGTGTTCGTCCGGCTGGCGGGAAACAGGCAAGCCGCAATCGACATTGCTTTTTGCACGGTTGATCAGAACGTATTCCGCCGAAGAGGCGAGTATGGAATGCAGGGCGGAATCCGTTTCAAGCAGGAAGCGTCGTCCGGAGAACTCCAAGTCAGCGCATTCTACCGCTTCAATATACATTCCTTTGCGAAGCAAGGATTTTCGAATACGCAGAACCACGATTAGCGACTCCTCACGTCTGCTAATACTTCTCCTTGTAAGCGTATATCTAATATCTAATAAAAGCGTTACGTGCTTCGAACTGCTACTGCGTTCTTGGATGACAAGTGCCTCCCGCTGTGTCCCAGATCAGCGCCCGAGGCAAATCGCGGTTGATTGAGAACGGGAGGATTTCTGGTTCAACGTAGCCTACAGCGGGGCTTCATACTGCGCCGGCGCACTTGTGCTTGCCATCGGCCTCTGAACTATGGAGGCGGCAGAAATCCCGAACGCAAGTTAGAAAATCCAAATCTCCGAGATTCCAATGCGTATGGAATAAGGGAGCGTGCGCTACTTATTATCGAGGCGCTAGCCTTTGTAGAATTCGAGATGGCTGCTTCGCATAATGAGTGATGGTATCCAGAGCCGCCAAAGAGAAGGATCCCTTTTTCTCAGCAAAATCCCAGGTAACGAAACACGCTAGAATAAAAGCAGCGATGACGTATCTCATCGTATTCTTATATACGGAGATGCTTAAAGCAGCGTAAAGCACGGCCTCCTCGACCCGCTCGTCGGGCATGAGGGTCGCTGAACGCCACATATGCAGGAAAAAGGAGAATAGAAATGCGAATGATGCTCAAAGCTTCGCTTCCCGTTGACAAGGGAAACGCAGCAATCAAAGACGGCAGCCTCGTCACCAAGATTCAATCCATCCTTGCTGATCTCAAACCCGAAGCGGCCTACTTCACTGAATTCGACGGGAAAAGAACGGGCCTGATTTTCTTCGACATGACGGACACCTCGGAGATGCCGGCCGTTGCTGAGCCATGGTTCCTTGCGTTTGATGCCAGTGTTGAGATCAAGGCGGTCATGAACCGCGATGACCTGGCGAAGGCCCGGCCCGGGATTGAGAGGGCAGTCGAGAGCTTCGGCTGAATCACATCGCAGCGGCTTGCATAGCGCCCAACCACAACGGACGGGCCGTCAGCGTGGCCCTGCGATGATTTGTGATCGTAGCCACTCAACGGCAAAAGCTCTAGGCAGATGCCGAGGCTTCACAACCATTTGATTTCAAAAAAAATCTGGCGGAGAGGGGGGGATTCGAACCCCCGATGCCCTTGCAGGCATGCCGCATTTCGAGTGCGGTGCATTCAACCACTCTGCCACCTCTCCGCGGTGCTGGTTGGCGCTTGTTTCGCGCGGGCTGTCTCATAGCGATCAAAAGGCAGGCTGGCAAGACGAAATTGTAAAGCTTTTCATCCTTTTGCCTTGACAGCTTTTTGACACTCGCGTATCTCGCTCACGCAATAGGCATGGAGAAGTCCGCGCCTTGCCAGCCTCGCGCCCGCGCGGGGTTTCACCGGCAGACAGAGTTCCGGGCGAACGCCCTGAAATCCCTGCTTAACTTCGACTGATAAGAAGACAGCCACCTGCGGTTTGCGGGGAGAGCTGGATCGAACATGAAAGGATCAAAAATGTTCGCAGTCATCAAGACCGGCGGTAAGCAGTACCGTGTGGCAGCCAACGACGTGCTGACCATCGAGAAGCTTGAAGCAACCGCTGGCGACTCCATCGAATTCACCGAAGTCCTCGTAATCGGCGAAGGCGCCGACGCTGCGATTGGTGCTCCCTTCATCAAGGGCGCTTCCGTCAAGGCCGAAGTGGTCGAGCACAACCGCGGCAAGAAGGTCATCGCCTTCAAGAAGCGCCGCCGTCAGAACTCGAAGCGTTCGCGCGGCCATCGCCAGCATCATACGGTCGTCCGCATCACGGACATCGTGGCTGCCAAGTAAGATCACGGGACTAAAGGTTTAAAGGAGAACTCCAATGGCACACAAAAAAGCTGGCGGTTCGTCGCGTAACGGTCGTGATTCCGAATCCAAGCGCCTTGGCGTGAAGAAGTTCGGCGGCGAAGCCGTCATCGCAGGCAACATTATCGTGCGTCAGCGCGGTACGCAGTGGCATCCGGGCGCCAATGTCGGCCTCGGGAAGGACCACACCATTTTTGCGCTTACGGCAGGCAATGTGGACTACCGAACGAAGGCCAATGGTCGCGTGTACGTGTCTGTAATGCCGAAAGCGGAAGCAGCGGAATAAGCCGGTAGCGCTCAAAAACAGCCGGCGTCTCATCGACCCGGCTGGCCGTACCAGGTTCAGTCCAGAAAACAGGGGAGATGGGGCGCCATCTCCCCTTTTTCTTTGTCCATAAGGAGGACTGAACATGCAAGGCGAACTGATAAGGGTTGACCAATCACGGTCACCCCAAGAACGGCTGAGGCCGGAGCGGTTAAGGACCGATTGCCCTGTCTTGTTATCGGAAAGGCTCGTCATGCGCGCGCCCCACGAGGAAGACATTGACGCCCTTTCCCATCTCGCCAACAACGCCAAAGTCGCCACAATGGTATCGCGTATGCCGCACCCATATACCGCCAATGATGCAGCCGACTTCGTGCGTCGGACGAAGAATGGCGAGATTGGTAAGTGCGTCTATGCCATCACCAAAGCTGAAAACGGCGCCTTCATGGGATGCTGCGGAGTTGAGCCGCATGCAGACGGGCGTACCGTCGAAATCGGCTATTGGCTCGGTGAACCCTATTGGAACCAAGGCTATACGACCGAAGCATGCCACGCTCTGGTCGATATGGTCTTTCGCACGCGCGAAAACGTCGATCAGATCGATGCCCGTTGCCGGGTGATGAACATCGCATCACGGCGGGTTATCCAGAAGTGCGGCTTCCAGTTCCAGGGCTCAGGCCTTGCCGCGTCTCTGGCGCTCGGCAGCAACGTGCCTGTGGAATGGTACCGGCTCGACCGCAAGACCTGGATGTCGCTGAGAAGTTGGGGGAGCCTGTGATGAGCGCCGCCATCTTGCAGCGACCCAAGAGCGAGCAAGTGACGCCCGGCCCCGTGCCGGTCGTCACCACGCCCCGGCTGACGCTCCGCCCGCACAGGTTGGCCGATGCGAATGCGATTGCGGAATCGCTGTCCGACTTCGCAATCACCCGCATGCTTGCCCGCGTGCCCGCGCCCTATGACAGGCAGGACGCGCTTGATTGGCTGGTTCCCGTGACGTCCGGCAGTCTGCCGGATTGGCACTTGGCGGTCACCGATGGCGACGACACGCATTTGGGCGTCGTCTCCGTCGAGCTCCGCCACGGCCGCTGGCACCTTGGCTACTGGCTGAACCGCTACTCTTGGCGGCGCGGCTATATGAGCGAGGCTGTCGCAGCCGTGCTGGAGCGCTTCTCCCGGCGGATGCCGGAAAGCGCCGTTCATTCGGGCGTGTTCGCGGACAATCCAGCCTCGCTGAGATTGCAGGAGAAGCTCGGTTTCCGGATGACGGGATGCGTGGAGATCTACAGCTTCGCCCGCAACACCATGGTCTCGCACGTCGAAACCGTGCTTCAGCCCGGCGCTCTGCAGATCACGAAGGCTGCCTGACCAGACAAAAGCACCGCAGCCGGCGCTGCGGTGCTTTCCTATCCGCCGATCTCGATCCAGACAGGGAAATGGTCGGAGCCCACCGAAGCTGTGTCCACATGAGCAGATTTCAGGCGGCCATGCAGGCCGCAACTGACAAAACAGTAATCGAGATGCATGCGCTTGCCGTGATTCTTCGGGTCCATCCAGCTATAGCTTGCGGGCGCATAGCCTTCGAGTGCGGCCAGCGCATCGACAGGTGTTCCGATGCGTGGCACGCGGCCGCAATATCCGTCCTTCGTCCCGGCAAACGAGCAATATTCCGGCGATTCCGGCACCATGTTGAAGTCGCCCAAGATGACGTAGTCTTCCGGAAGCGGCAGATCCGCAATCTCGAATTCGCAGGCACCCGTCACGCAACCGCCCTCGAACGGAAACGCATTGATGCGCTCGTTCAAATAGGCGAGCTGGCGGATACGCTCGTCGGGCGAAACGTGATCGAGATGAACGGAATAGACGCGAAGCGCGCCTTCCGGCGTATCGATGACGGCCTCGGTCGCCCCACGCTGCAGATTGATTTTCGAAACTGTGCGGCTGCGCGGCAAAAGCAGGGTGCGCACCGACAGGATCGGCCAACGCGAAAGGATCATGTTGCCGAACTGGAAGCGCGCGCCGCGCGGCGGAAAACCCTCTTCACCGGCGTCGACATGCAGATCGCAGGCCGGGCCATAGACCCAGAAATGGTTGGGAAAGAAGGCCGCGAGATCGGCCGCCATGTCGGAAAAATCGTTTCGCGAGAAGCCTCTGGTCACCTCCTGAAGCGCGATGATATCCGCTCCATCGAGACTCTCCGCAATACGGCCGAGATCATAAATCCCATCAAGACCGAAGCCGTACTGTATGTTATAGCTCGCAAACTTCACGATAATCTTTGACCTTAGCTTGAACCGCCTATATCGAAAGCGGCAGGATGGGGCGCGTAAAAAGCCACCGATGATGGAAGTAAAATGAAATTTCTCGACGAAGCAAAGGTCTATATCCGGTCCGGTGACGGGGGCGCAGGCAGCGTGTCGTTCCGGCGCGAGAAATTCATCGAGTTCGGCGGACCGGACGGCGGCGACGGCGGACGCGGCGGCGATGTCTGGGTTGAAGCCGTCAACGGCCTCAACACGCTGATCGACTTCCGCTACCAGCAGCATTTCAAGGCCAAGATCGGCATGCACGGCATGGGCAAAAACCGCACCGGCGCCAATGGCGATGACGTGACGCTCAAGGTCCCGGTCGGAACACAGGTGCTCGAAGAAGACCAGGAAACGCTGATCTGCGACCTGACGGAAGAAGGACAGCGTTTCCGGCTTGCCGCCGGCGGCAACGGCGGCTTTGGGAATGCGCATTTCAAGTCCTCGGTCAATCAGGCACCGGATTGGGCAAATCCCGGCCTGCCTGGCGAGGAAAAGACGATCTGGCTGCATCTGAAGCTGATTGCGGACGCCGGGCTCGTCGGTCTGCCCAATGCCGGAAAGTCGACTTTCCTGGCGGCAGTCACCCGCGCGCGGCCGAAGATCGCGAACTATCCTTTCACGACCCTGCATCCGAACCTCGGCGTGGCAACGATCGACGGACAGGAGTTCATTCTCGCCGACATCCCGGGGCTGATCGAAGGCGCGCACGAGGGCGTCGGCATCGGCGACCGGTTCCTCGGCCATGTCGAGCGCACCCGCGTGCTGCTGCATCTGGTCTCGGCGCAGGAGGAAAAGGTTGGCAAAGCCTATACGACTGTGAAGAACGAGCTTGAGGCCTATGGTAACGAACTGACCGACAAAGCGGAAATCGTTGCGATCTCACAAATCGACGTGCTCGACGACGCGACGCTGAAGAAGAAGACGAAGGAGCTCGCCAAGGCTTGCGGCAAGACGCCGTTCCAGATTTCGGCCGCAACGGGCAAGGGCATGACCGAGGTTCTGCGAGCCCTGCGCGACATCATTGTCGAAGCGAATGCGGGCGGCGAGAAGCCGGCCAAAGCGCCGAAGCTGCGGCATCGCGACATGATCGCTGCCGATGAGGACAGAACGGATGACGACGCGTAAGCCGCTCGAACGCTACCGCCGCATCGTCATCAAGATCGGCTCAGCACTCCTTGTTGACCGCAAGACCGGGCTGAGAAGCGCGTGGCTGGACGCAATGTGCGCCGATATCGCCGCACTGAAGGCAAGAGGTGCGGACGTGCTCGTCGTTTCCTCGGGCGCTATCGCGCTCGGCCGCTCTGTGCTGGATCTGCCTTCTGGTGCGCTGAAACTGGAGGAAAGCCAGGCGGCCGCAGCCGTCGGCCAGATTTCGCTCGCGCGTGCGTGGTCGGAAAGCCTTTCGCGCGATGAGATCGTGGCGGGCCAAATCCTGCTGACGCTCGGCGATACCGAAGAACGCCGCCGCTATTTGAACGCCCGCGCCACGATCAACCAGTTGCTGAAGATCGGCGCCGTTCCGATCATCAATGAGAACGACACCGTCGCGACCAGCGAAATCCGGTACGGTGACAATGATCGCCTCGCGGCCCGTGTCGCAACGATGACGGGCGCCGACCTGCTGATCCTTCTATCCGATATCGATGGGCTTTATACGGCGCCGCCGCACCTCGATCCAGAGGCGGAATTCCTCGAGACGATCGCCGAGATTACTCCGGAGATCGAAGCCATGGCAGGCGGCGCCGCTTCCGAGCTTTCGCGCGGCGGCATGCGCACGAAGATCGACGCCGGCAAGATCGCGACGACGTCGGGCTGCGCGATGATCATCGCTTCCGGCAAAACGGATAGCCCGCTATCGGCGATTTCAAACGGCGCACGTTCCTCTTGGTTTGCACCCTCCGGCACCCCCGTGACCGCCCGCAAGACCTGGATCGCAGGTCAGTTGCAGCCAGCCGGAGAACTGCATGTCGACGACGGCGCCGTGACGGCGCTGGGTGCGGGCAAGAGCCTGCTTCCCGCCGGCGTTCGTAAGGTGATCGGGCTTTTTAGCCGAGGGGACACCGTGGCAATCATCGGCCCTTCTGGGCGCGAGATCGCCCGCGGCCTCGTCAGCTACGACGCAGAAGACGCCCGCCAGATCGTTGGCCGCAAATCAACGGAGATCGAAGCGATCCTCGGTTATCCCGGCCGTACCGCCATGATCCATCGCGACGATATGGTGATGACGTCACAGGTAAATTCGAAATCGGAAAGACAGAAGAAGGACACGGCCCATGCTTGAGACCGTTGTGCACAGCCCTGACATTGACGCGCTGATGAACGACATCGGCCGCAAGGCCAAGGCTGCGGCACGACCGTTAGGCTTTGCGTCCACCGAGGCCAAGAACAAGGCGCTGAATGCGATGGCCGACGCGATCCTCGCAAGCAAGGAGCACATCCTTGCCGAAAACGCCAAGGATCTGAAGGATGTCGCTGGCACCGATATGCTTGCCTCCTTCATCGACCGCCTGACACTGAATGACCAGCGCATCACGGAAATGGCGGAAGGCATTCGGGCGATTGCCGCGCTGAAGGACCCGGTCGGCGAAGTGATCGCCGCCTGGGATCGGCCGAACGGACTGAAGATCGAGCGGGTCCGCACACCTCTCGGCGTCATCGGCGTCATCTTCGAAAGCCGGCCGAATGTGACGGCAGATGCCGGTGCGCTTTGCCTGAAGGCAGGCAATGCTGTGATCCTGCGATGCGGTTCGGATTCGCGCCGTTCGTCGCAGGCAATCCATGCCTGCCTCGTTGAAGGGCTGAAGGCAGCCGATCTTCCGGAGCATGCCATACAGCTCGTTCCGGTTTCGGACCGTGCCGCCGTCGGCGCCATGCTGCGGGGCTTGGAAGATGCAATCGACGTCATCGTGCCGCGCGGCGGCAAGAGCCTTGTCGCCCGCGTGCAGAACGAAGCTCGCGTGCCGGTTTTTGCTCACCTCGAAGGCCTTTGCCACATCTATGTAGACAAGTCTGCCGATATCGAAATGGCAAAGAGGATCATCGTCAACGCCAAGATGCGCCGCACAGGCATCTGCGGTGCCGTGGAAACCCTGCTTGTCGACGGCGCTGCAATCGGCACGCATCTGACACCGCTTCTCGAAGTGCTGGCCGAGGCCGGCTGTGAAATCCGCGCATCCGCGACGGTGTTGAAGGTTGCCCCGGGCATGAAGCCGGCGACCGAGGAGGATTGGTCGACCGAATATCTCGATGCAGTCATTTCCGTCGCCGTCGTGGACGGCATTTCCGGCGCGATCGCACATATCCAAAACTATTCGTCGAACCATACGGAAGCCGTGATCGCGGATGATCCGGCCGTCGTCGAGCGATTCTTCACCGAGATCGATTCGGCCATTTTGCTGCACAACGCTTCCACACAATTCGCCGACGGCGGCGAGTTTGGCATGGGTGCGGAAATCGGCATTGCGACGGGCAAGATGCATGCCCGCGGTCCTGTTGGTGTCGAGCAGCTTACCTCCTTCAAATACCGCGTGCGCGGCACCGGACAAACGCGGCCCTGACGTGACGACAGACGAAATAGACCGTCGCTACCTTCGGATGCCGCACACCGAGCGCGGCATGGTCGTCGGTCTTTTCGGCGGATCCTTTAATCCACCGCACCAGGGGCATGCGCTGGTTGCGGAGATCGCCATACGGCGCCTCGGCCTCGACCAACTTTGGTGGATGGTGACGCCTGGCAATCCGCTGAAGAACCGCAATCATCTTGCGCCGCTTGCCGAGCGGATCGCACTCAGCGAAGCGATCACAACCGATCCGCATATCAAGGTGACTGCATTCGAACAGGCATTCGGCGTCAGTTACACGGCAAATACACTCGCCAGGGTAAAGGCGCGCAATCCAAACATCCATTTCATCTGGATCATGGGTGCCGACAGCCTGCAGGCCTTCCACAAATGGCAAAAGTGGCAAGAGATCGCGCGCACCTTCCCGATCGCCGTCATTGATCGACCCGGGGCGACGCTTTCCTATCTCTCGTCGAAAATGGCAAAGACCTTCGACTTCGCCCGTATCGATGAGGACGATGCCCGTGTGCTCTGGAAAAAATCCGCCCCTGCCTGGACCTTTATTCATGGCCCGCGATCGGCATTGAGTTCGACCGCTATTCGCAAAGCGGCCGAGTAGCGGCAATTTCAGGAAGGCTGACAAATGAAAAGCCCGACGGGGGAGGATCCGTCGGGCTTTATAAACTTGATCGACAGCTGGGAGGAGGAGTGCTGCCGACCCATATCTAACGGCTTTGGGAGGAGGAGATCGCCGTTTCGATAAGTATGTTTTATCATAACTTCGGAAAACTGGAATACCGTATATTGCATTGCAGCAATGCGATGTGCGCAAGGCTCCTCGAATTCACACCGCAGTGTTGCCGCTTTTTGCGGCATTGGGAAGATGGCTTAACCCGTTTGCACAGTAGACCCTTCTCATAGGATATCCACGTGAGCGGGACTCTAGTCCAAAAACGAGGGCGGAGCGGTCCTCAAGCCGGAGAGGCCGCAAAGCCAACGAAGTTAGGATCAGGCCAGATTCGCCAAGCTATGTCGCGTCACGCCGTAGCGACTGCCGACTGGTCCACATATGTTCGGGTTTAGGTAGCAAACACGACCACGGCAGGGCAGCATTTGGCCCGACGCGGCCTGCGATGCTGGAGCAATTGGGTCCGGACTCCCGAGCCGCCTGCCAACCGTCTCCGCCTTGGTAACTGATCGACGTCGGCCACCTTGGCTCTCGTAGCTCGGAGCACGTGCCCGGCGTTTTCCGCGTGACTGCTACTTGCCGAACAAATTGATGACCTGCGCATGAGCACTTGCGCTGGATAAGTCCAACTGTTCCCGGATGCGCAAAAACGGGAGCGTTTCGGCATACGGGTAGGATTTGTATTCTTTGGGATACGTACAATTCGAATGAAAGAGGCAATCAATCGTATATCGCTAACATCTAATGTGTCGGCTTGGCTACTCGGATCTGGGGCATACCAATGCGTGAAGTTCTCAAACGGCATGTCGATCGATTTATTCGCGACGAGGTGGGCAACTTTGCAATCCTGACTGCGGTTGCAATCGTTCCCTTACTGGGGGCGGCTTCCGTCGCGATCGACTTCGTTAATGCCAGTTTCGAGGCCGACAAGTTGCAGGAGGCGCTGGACAGCGCCACGCTTGCGGCGGTGCGCCTTTACGGCGAGGGCTACAGCGAGGCGGAAGCCACTCAATTGGCGAACGAAATGTTCTTCGGCAATTATCAAGGGGCGGGTGCCGTCTCTCAGGGCAAGGATGCATCCCCGGCAGCGGAACCTCCATCTTTGCATATCGCCTATTCCCTGGCGGGACAGCAGGTAATGGCGACGGCTGACTATGCAGTCAACTACCACCCGGTATTCCTGACTCGATTATCTTTCCCTATCTCCCGCCGCAGTAGCACCGCTTACCAAGCGGGCAACGAAGCCTGCATTCTCGCGCTCAGCCCGACGGCAGATCGCGCCTTCGAGGTTACCGGCAGTTCGAAGGTCGACACGTCGAAGTGTGCGATCACCGCGAACTCGCGCAGCAACGAAGCCATCTATGTCGGCGGATCGGGCAGCCTGAAGACGGAATGTCTTTATACGCCAGGCAAGGTCTCCGCCTCGCCGTACAAAATCGATCTCGAATGCGACAAGCCGTACGAGGGAACGGCAGCGGCCCTTGACCCGTTCAGACTCAAAACGATGCCGAAAGCAGGGACGTTGGCCAAGAACAAAGGCTCCGGCGAACTGGAGCCCGGGACGTACAAGGGTCTCCAAATCAAGGGCGCTGTGAAGCTGCAACCGGGTGACTATATCATCGACGGGGGCAAGCTGAGTTTCGGGAGCCAGTCGGTCATCACTGGCGAAGGGGTCACATTCTTCCTGCTCAACGGCGCTGAAATCGACATTCATGGCGGTTCGACCGTTAACGTCACTGCCCCGACATCGGGGCCATGGGCGGGTTTCGTTATCGTCGCCGACCGCGATAACACTGCCTCCGCAGTGATCAATGGCAACAGCAACTCGAACATCAGCGGCATCATCTACATGCCAGCAGCCGAAGAAGTCGAGTATTCCGGCAATGGTACGACGTCTGGCGACTGCGTCCGAATCATCGCCCAGAAAATTACCATGACCGGCAACAGCACTTTCAAGCTCGATTGCAAGTCGGAACTGGCGAACAACGAGATCAATAATCTCGGCGCCGTCCGGCTTGTCCAATGAGGGTGTGACACACGGCGACGGACGGCTTTGCCAATGTTTGCTGCCTCTTTTTGTACGAATGCCGGCTCCACCGCTCCTTCGGCCGGGAGGTGGCGATCCTCTGGCCCTCGTTCAGCTTGCGGTCGAAAAGCGGAAGCAACGTGAGAAAAAGGGTGATGACTACGCGGCAGCCTCTGTCTTAGTCCTTCTCGACGAGAGCAGGCAGAATGCCCATCTCCTCGCCGACGATGCGGAGCAGGTCTGCAAATTCTGGGTGCCGGTGCAGGTAATCAGCCATTAGCAACTTTCAAGTCGGCAAGGGCGTCTTTGAAGAACTTCTTCGCGCGCACGCCGCCATAGTCTTCAGCGGCCCGCCGCAGGGCATCCTGATCGAGCTTTCTCGCTTCTGTCCTCACCCGCTCTGTCGACCACCTCAAGAGGACTTTACCCTACCGGGACCCCGATCTGCTCGATCGGCTGGTGGACGGACTCCGCGGGGCCGGAGTCGCCATCTAAAAACCAAACGGGACAGACATGCGTCCTCCGCTGCTTTGAAGGGCAGAGATAACGGCAACGACGCCTCGGGGCTTCCCTTTTTAGAGCCGCCGTTGCCCACTTCGGTGCGTCGCCTCCTTATGAGGTCATCAAATCGATGATCCGCATGATCGCGACCGCACTGCTCGTGTTCTGGGTACCTTCGGTCGTATCCCCTTTAGCGCAGGTCCAAACGTCGCCCTTCTTGACCGTGA
Source organism: Rhizobium sp. CC1099 (assembly GCF_029714385.1). Lineage (NCBI taxonomy): Bacteria > Pseudomonadati > Pseudomonadota > Alphaproteobacteria > Hyphomicrobiales > Rhizobiaceae > Rhizobium > Rhizobium sp. CC1099. The sequence continues at coordinate 3,797,326 of NZ_CP121641.1, forward strand.
ACTTCTTTTCGTTCTGAACGACCGAAAGTTCTCCCTCAGTCATGTGGCAGAGCATGTCGTTCGCCATCATATTGTCCGGCGTCTTCGCTCCGGGTTGGATAACGATATCGCGCAGCTTGACCATCGCATAAGCTGGGATGACCGAAGCCCGCTCACCATGCGTTATCTCTCTGACACCCGGCGCGAGCTCCTTGCCCTCGTCACTGCCGGAAGTCTGGGCGACAGCAGGTGTCGCCCAGGCGATCAGAGGCGTTGCGGCCGCTGTAAGGCCGAGTGCGATTGTGGATCTACGATTGATGGCTTCCATTGCTTCCTCCCTGACCAACTTGTGCTGAAAAGTGGCAACCGATCAGTGTTGAGCCGCTGTGGTTGAGAGTCAACTGGGGCACTTTCTGTCTCGCCACGCTCGTTGGGTCGCGAGACGCTCCGAGAGGTCGACAACCGCTTGGGTCCTCGTGCGAGGCGCGTTCGCACCGGCCGAGCGTCAGCTAAAATCACGCCTCGCCCTCGCAGGAAATCTGCAAACCCGACCGTGACTTCAGTCCAGCCCGGGTTGAAGGGATCATCGAATGCGATCACCCTGTGCTCGGCCAGTGAATCCATTGCGAGCCGGCTGTCGGCTACAACGTGCGGCAGCATATGTCTCCGTCGATGCCGAAGAAGCGAATTTCACCGACCCTCTCCTTGATTTCACCTGCCTTCAGTTGAGTACAATCACGCTTGATGATCAGGCTCTCATCGACCGCACGCGCAACCCTCGACCATTCTCAGGGAACCGCCTGTACTGCGGCAAGCCGTCGTCCGTCTGGCCGATGTCAACCAATCTGGAAGACGCTATATTCTTCAAAACATATCCCTAGCCAATTCTATCGATATCGATATATTCCTATGAATATTTCGAGGGAGAATTGAAGATATGCATAATCGCCGGCAATGGATGAAACGCGTAGTCGGGATGTTTTCCACGGCCTGGATTGGCGCTGCAGGGCTGCTGCCCCAGCCCGCAGGCGCCACAGATAGAATTGCCGTCTTTGCAGCGGCGAGTCTCAAGAATGCCCTTGATGCCGCAAATGCAGCCTGGGCGAAGGAAAGCGGCAAGGAAGCCGTCGTTTCCTATGCAGCGAGCTCCGCACTCGCCAAGCAGATCGAAAATGGCGCACCAGCCGATATATTCATCCCCGCCGATCTCGACTGGATGGAGTACATCGCCAAGAAGGGCCTGATCAGGGAAGACACCCGCGCAGACTTGCTTGGCAACCGCATCGTGCTGGTGACTGCCAGCGATAAGGCAAAGCAGGTCGATATCAAGCCGGGTTTTGATCTTTCCGGTCTTCTTGGTGATGGCAGGCTCGCCATGGGAGAAGTGACATCCGTCCCCGCCGGCAAGTACGGCAAAGCCGCGCTCGAAAAGCTCGGCGTCTGGACATCGGTGGAGCCGAAGATTGCCGGTGCGCAAAGCGTGCGTGCTGCTCTTGCGCTCGTCTCCCGCGGCGAAGCGCCTTATGGCATTGTCTATCAGACAGATGCGGCGGCAGATGAAGGCGTCGCAATCGTCGGCACGTTTCCAGCCGATTCGCATCCGCCGATCATTTACCCTATCGCCCTGCTTGCCGCCAGCAAGAACCCGGACGCCGTTGCCTATCTAAAGTTTCTAAAGTCGGAGAACGCCGCCCGCTTCTTTACTGCGCAGGGCTTTACGATCCTGAAGTGAATAGGGATTTTATCCTGCAGCTTCGAACCGATCTATCGGAGATACCCGACTTGGATTTTGGCCTGAGCAATGATGAGTGGACGGCGATCTTGCTCAGCCTGCGGGTTTCCGTTGTCGCCATGTTCGCGAGCCTGCCGTTCGGCATTGCGGTTGCGCTGCTTCTTGCCCGCGGCCGCTTCTATGGCAAGGCTGTTGTCAATGGCATCGTTCATCTGCCGCTGATCCTTCCGCCGGTCGTCACCGGCTTCATTCTTCTGATCCTCTTCGGCCGCAGGGGACCGATCGGCAGCTTGCTGGATCAATATTTCGGGATCGTCTTTTCCTTCCGTTGGACAGGCGCAGCTCTCGCCTGTGCGGTCATGGGGTTCCCGCTGATGGTCCGAAGCATACGGCTTTCGATCGAGGCAATCGACCGCAGGATCGAGGAAGCCGCAGGCACCCTCGGCGCGAGCCCGCTATGGGTTTTCCTCACCGTCACGCTGCCGCTGACGACGCCAGGAATCATCGTCGGGATGATCCTGTCCTTTGCCAAGGCCATGGGCGAATTTGGCGCAACCATCACTTTCGTATCGAACATCCCGGGTGAGACGCAGACGCTGTCTTCCGCCATCTACACATTCACCCAGGTTCCAGGTGGCGATGCCGGCGCTATGCGCCTTACCCTGGTTGCTATCGTCATCTCCATGGCAGCGCTGCTGGCGTCTGAATTCATGGCGCATCTCGCGGGCCGGAGGATAGACCCGGAATGACGCTCACCATCGAAACCAGACACCGCTTCGGCGCCTTCGCCCTTGATGCAGCCTTTACCTCCGAAGTCGGCGTGACGGCCCTCTTCGGCCGGTCCGGTTCGGGCAAGACATCGATGATCCGCATCATTGCCGGCCTCGTCCGGCCGGATGAAGGCCGGGTTCTCCTCGACGGTACGCCACTCACCGATACGGGCAAAGGCATCTTCGTCCCCCGCCATCGCCGCCGTTTCGGCTATGTCTTCCAGGATGGCAGGCTCTTCCCGCACTTGAGCGTTCGAAAGAACCTCTCCTATGGAAGCTGGTTCGCGCCGAAGGTTTCGCCAACCGGAAACTTTGACCACATCGTCGACCTGCTCGGTATCGAAAGTCTGCTCGATCGGAGCCCTTCCAACCTCTCAGGCGGAGAAAAGCAACGGGTGGCGATCGGCCGCGCGCTGCTTTCCTCTCCGCGTCTTTTGCTGATGGACGAACCGCTCGCAGCGCTTGACGAAGCCCGCAAAGCCGAGATCCTGCCCTATCTCGAACGGCTGCGTGACGAGACGCAGATTCCGATCGTCTATGTCAGCCATTCGATTTTAGAAGTGGCGCGCCTCGCCAATCAGGTCGTTGTGATGCGCGACGGCAAGGTTGAGGCGGCGGGCAGCGCGACCGATGTGCTGAGCCGTCCTTCGGCGGCCGAAGACCGGCGCGAAGCAGGTGCCCTTCTGGAAGGTGCTGTCGAAAGCTTCGATGAAAACCATCGCCTTGCGACGCTCGCATTGAAGACGTCCCGCCTTTATGTGCCGGGTGCCACGGTGTCGCCGGGCAAGCGCGTTCGCGTCCACATTCCTTCCCGCGATGTCATGCTGGCGACCGTCAGGCCGGAGGGTTTAAGCGCGTTGAATATTATCGACGGCGTCATCCGACAGATATCGCCTGCGCAAGACGGAACGGTCGAGGTGCAGATCGATTGCGGCGGCGATATCATCCTGTCGCGTATCACCGCATTGTCCGTTGAGAGGCTCGATCTTGTGCCCAACAAGCCTGTCTTCGCTGTCATCAAGACAGTCGCGCTGCAGCCTTGACTATTTTCTTGCCGCCTCGGCCTGACTGCGGTTGCCTTCCAGCCAGGCAAGATCACCCGCAAGGGCTGTTCGCATGGCGTCTTCCATATGCCGGAACCGCGACAGCAACTCCTCGCCAAATGGCGTCAGCGCAGCGCCGCCACCCTTCTGGCCGCCGCGCTGGGATTCGACTACCGGCGCGTTGAACATGCGGTTCATGTCGCTGACGAGCAACCAGGCGCGCCGGTAGGACATGTCCATCGCCCTGCCGGCTGCCGAGATCGAGCCGGTTTCGCGGATGTGCTCCAGGAGCTCCATCTTGCCGCGGCCTAGGCGATCCTCGTGCGGAAAGCTGATGCGTAGGATGGGAACGAGTTGATGTCTGACGGTAGTGTCCATTCGGTTCTGCAGTTACGGAAAATCGCAGCCACTTTACGCTTGGCCGTTGGCGCTGTACACAGCCGCCTTGCTGCCGGTAACGACATAAATCTTGAACGCGAATTTAAGTCTTCGCGAAATGATAACCGGCTCGTGTCTTGAAAGATTAACGGTTTGATGCCTATCTTAACCATGATTTGGTTCGCCCAAATCAGTGATGCGCATGTTCTGTTATTGCAGGAAAGGAAAAGCACTGACAACAGTACACGCCAAGGGAAGAACGCTCGCCGTTGTCCCGAAGAGCCTGGAACGTGGCGCCGATGCCGCCGCCCGCGCTCTGCAAGCTGTCCTCACGAGCCTTGAGGACTCCAAGGCTGAAGATATCGTCACCATCGACATTGCTGGGAAATCTGCGCTGGGGGACTATATGGTCGTCGTCTCCGGCCGATCGAACCGCCATGTCCTGGCGATCGCGGATCATCTGCTCACCGACTTGAAAGACGAGGGCTTTGGCGCAGCCCGCGTTGAGGGCAAGGACGGCGGTGATTGGGTCCTGATCGACACCGGCGATATCATCGTGCACGTCTTCCGCCCCGAAATCCGCGAGTTCTACAACATCGAAAAGATGTGGGCAGCGCCGGATATGGATGAAGAAACGCGGCACTGATCGGCGGGCCGGCTTGTCCGGCGCCTGAGCGCGGCAGTAAACAGGCCGGAAACATGAGAACCCGGCCCAAAGCCGGTATTGTGCCTTCGCGGCGCATGACAGGAGCGGATGGATGCGGGTTGGTCTTTTTGCGGTGGGACGGCTGAAGTCCGGCCCCGAGAAGGATCTTGCGGCCCGCTATTTCGACCGTTTCGCCAAGGCCGGTCCTGCGATCGGTCTCGAATTCTCCCGCGTTGCCGAGGTTTCTGAGAGTCGCGCCGCCAATGCAGAAACGCGCAAGCGCGAAGAGGCAGCGATGCTTCAAAAGACGATGGCTGAAGGCAGTATTCTCATTCTCCTCGACGAACGCGGCAAGGCGTTGGACAGCGAAGCTTTTGCAAAGGTCCTCGGCAACTATCGCGACCAGGGAAAACGGGATCTGATGATTGCCATCGGCGGAGCCGACGGCCTTGACCCCGCGCTTTACGACCGTGCCGACATGACCCTATGCCTCGGCAAGATGACCTGGCCGCATCAGTTGGTAAGGACGCTCATTGCCGAACAGCTCTACCGTGCCGTCACTATCCTTTCCGGTCACCCCTATCACCGCGTCTGATCAGTCACGCAGCCGTGTTTTGCCAAGTGTGGCCTTGTTCGCCAATCTTTCTGGCAAATGACGGCAAATCGGCATAGTCTCCGCGCGATTTGAAAGTTACCCCTGAACACGCATGACGAGAACTGCCCGCAAGCGAACGCGACTGATCCTGCCCGCATTCGCGGCTGGCCTCGGCGCGACAGTCATTTTCGCCCAGTCCGATTTTGGTGGAGCGGGCGCGTTTGCCCAGGATGCACCAGTCGCAGCGCCTGTGGCTGGAACATCTCAACAGGCCGATCAGACGTTGCCGGACCCGGCCGCCGAGCTCAAAAAAAAGCGCGACGAGACCCGCACCGAGCTCGAGGCCATATCAAAAACGATCAATCTTTCGTCAGATAGAGTGGCAGCGCTGCAAAAAAGCATCGCCGATCTCGACAAAAGCAGCACCAACATCCGCCAGGCGCTGATCGATTCCGCCGCGCGGCGCAAGACGCTCGAAAAACAGATCCTCGAAAGCGAAAAAAAGCTTGCCGACCTTGGCATCAAGGAGGACGCCATCCGCCGCTCGCTTCATGAGCGGCGCGGGCTGCTTGCCGAAGTGCTCGCCGCCCTTCAGCGCATGGGCCGCAATCCGCCGCCCGCTCTCCTTGTGACACCGGACGATGCGCTCGCCTCGGTGCGTAGCGCCATCCTGCTGGGTGCTGTCGTGCCCGGCATGCGCAAGGAGACCGATAAGCTTGCCGCAGATCTCGCCAACCTCGCGGCCTTGCAGGCTGCGAGCGTGGTGGAGAAGGCAAATCTTACCGCCACCATGACGAATGGTATCGAAGAGGAGCGGCGCATGGACCTGCTTCTTGCCGAAAACGATAAGCTAAGCCGCAGCAACGCTGCCGATCTCGAAGCCGAAAAGAAGCGCTCTGAGGAACTGGCAGGCAAAGCGACAACCCTCGAGGGCCTCGTGGCTTCGATGGAATCCGAGATTGCCTCCGTGCGCGAAGCTGCTGAAGCGGCCCGGCGCGAGGAAGAGAACCGGAAGCTGCTCACGGACGAGCAGCGGGCACAGGCCAGGGCACTTGCCGATAGCGGTGTGCCCGATAAAAACCGCATTGCGCCCGCATATCCGTTCGGAGAATTGAAGGCGAAATTGGAGCTGCCCGTGGCGGGCGATATTCTGCGCCAGTTCGGCGACGCCGACGGCACTGGACACGAGGCCATGGGAACGACGCTGGCCACCAATCCGGATACGGTGGTGACTGCGCCGGCGGATGGACTGGTGGTTTTCGCCGGCGCCTTCCGCAGCTACGGCCAGATGATCATCCTCGACGCAGGCGACGGATATCACTTGGTCCTCTCCGGAATGGACATAATCAGCACGCGCCAAGGAAAATTCGTTTTCGCAGGCGAGCCGCTTGCGGTGATGGGTGCAAAAAGAGTCGCGAGCGCAACAGCATTGGCGCTGGAAACCAACCGGCCAACGCTTTACATTGAATTTCGAAAAGACGGAAAACCGGTCGATTCCCGACCGTGGTGGTCCGCCAAAGACACTGGAAAGGCACGCAATGATTCGTAGGGCTTCTCTTGTTCTGGTCGGCGCATTGATGGGTGCGACTGCCATGAGCGTAATTTATGCGGCAGGAGTGCCGGCCGAAGCGGCCGGGGCATCCACCTACAAGGAACTCTCCGTGTTTGGGGACGTCTTCGAGCGCGTCCGCGCCCAGTACGTCACACCGCCGGCAGAAGACAAACTGATCGAAAATGCCATCAATGGCATGCTTTCGTCCCTCGATCCGCATTCGAGCTATATGAATGCCAAGGATGCCGAGGATATGAGCACCCAGACGAAGGGTGAATTCGGCGGTCTCGGCATTGAAGTCACGATGGAAGACGAACTCGTCAAGGTCATCACGCCGATCGACGATACGCCCGCGTCCAAGGCAGGCGTTCTTGCCGGCGATTATATTTCCGAGATCGACGGCCAGTCCGTCCGCGGATTGAAGCTCGAAGAAGCTGTCGAAAAGATGCGCGGCGCCGTCAACACCCCGATCAAGCTCACACTCATCCGCAAGGGTGCGGATAAGCCGATCGAGTTGACGATCGTTCGCGACATCGTCGCCGTACAGGCCGTCAAGTCTCGCGTCGAGGATGATGTCGGCTATCTCCGGGTCATCTCCTTCACCGAAAAGACCTATCCGGACCTCGAAAAGGCGATCGCCAAGATCAAGGCGACGGTTCCGGCCGACAAGCTCAAGGGTTATGTGCTCGATCTGCGTCTCAATCCCGGCGGTCTGCTCGATCAGGCAATCAAGGTTTCTGACGCTCTGCTGCAGCGCGGCGAAGTGGTCTCGACCCGCGGCCGCAATCCGGACGAGACCCGCCGCTTCAATGCCGGCCCGGGCGATCTCACGGATGGCAAGCCGGTGATCGTGCTCGTCAACGGCGGCTCGGCCTCCGCTTCGGAAATCGTCGCCGGTGCCCTGCAGGATCTACGCCGCGCGACTGTTCTCGGCACGAGGTCCTTCGGCAAGGGCTCCGTCCAGACGATCATTCCGCTTGGCGAAAACGGCGCACTCCGCTTGACGACCGCGCTTTACTACACGCCGTCGGGCCGCTCGATTCAGGGCACCGGCATTACGCCGGACATCAAGGTCGAAGAGCCGCTGCCGGACGATCTGAAGGACAAGATGGCAACCGAAGGCGAATCCAGCCTGCGCGGCCATATCAAGGGTCAGAGCGAGACCGATGAAGGCTCAGGTTCCGTTGCCTATGTTCCCCCCGATCCGAAGGACGACGTGCAGTTGAATTATGCGTTCGACCTGCTTCGCGGCAAGAAGACCGACCCGGCCTTCCCCCCGAATCCGGACAAGGCGGTTTCCGCCAAGTAACTTTCATGGGTCATCAGGCCGGATTTTTGATCCGGCCTGATTTTTTGCTGTTTCCCGGTTTTGGAGCGGGCGAGGAAATTGGGAACGGATTTGCATGCACCATTGGGCCAGAACCGCAAGGCTGGCCGAAAGCGGCCGAATATCCTGCGGATCGGCCGGATTGCCGCCAGCCTCTGCCTGATCGCGATCGGCGGCTTTTCTCTCTACACGATGCTCAGTGACGATGGCCTTCAGCGGACACAGTCGCCTGTGGCAGATCCAGCGGCGTCACCACCAACAGATACCGTCCAGCCCCCCCCGACGCAGAGCCAGGCCGCAAATGGCATGCCTCGCTCCGATCCGCATTCAGGTGCGAATGTCGAGCGGATGGTGACCGGGGACGGCTCGGTTGTGACCAAATACAGCCCGCGGCCACGCGATGATAACGGCCCGGCGCTGGTAGACGCCATGCAGGTCGGCCAGGATCCGCGCATGGCAGCGATGCCGAATGAGAGCCTTCTGGAAGACAGCCAATTTGGCCGCCTACCCGTCATCGGGCCGGATGGCCGTCGCCCGATGGATCAGTATGCGCGTCCATGGTCGGGCGCACGCGGCACCCGTGTGGCGATCGTGGTCAGCGGTCTCGGCCTCAGTCAGACGGGTACGCAGCGCGCCATCAAGGAACTTCCGGAGGAAGTCACCTTCGCCTTCGCCGCGAGCGGCAACAGCCTGCAGCGTTGGATGCAGGAAGCGCGCCGCAGTGGCCATGAGATCCTCCTGCAGGTTCCACTGGAGCCCTTCGATTACCCGGCAAACGATCCCGGCCCCGAGACGCTGCTGACCTCGAAGTCGCCAGCAAGGAATATCGAGAACCTGCACCGCGCGATGGGCGAACTCACCAATTATACGGGCATCATGAACTATCTGGGAGGGCGTTTCCTCTCCAATCCCGATGCCATGGAGCCGGTGATGCGCGATATCGGCAAGCGCGGATTGCTGTTTCTCGACGACGGTTCGTCTGCGCAATCAAAGACGGAAGCTGTGGCGAAGGGAACAGAGCTTCCCTATGCTTTTGCGGACCTGCAGCTCGATGGTCAGGTCGATGTCAACGCTATCCTGCAGAGGCTTGACGAGCTTGAGCGCATTGCCAAGCGCAACGGCCAGGCAATTGGTGTTGCGGCGGCTTTCGACGAGAGTATTGAGGCAATATCCAAATGGAGCGAAGAGGCAGGCATGCGCGGCATCGAGATCGTCGGTGTTGCTGCTCTTGCTGCAGATCCTAAAAATCCTTGAGGAGCACCCCGTGAATCAGGCGACAATCAAAGCCGAAGACCTTCCTTACCGTCCCTGCGTCGGCGTGATGATCCTCAACTGTGACGGGCTTGTATGGGCAGGCCGGCGTGTCCCGGTTGGCAATTCCGAATATGATGGCTCACCACAACTGTGGCAAATGCCGCAAGGTGGTATCGACAAGGGCGAGGATCCGCTCGAAGCGGCATACCGCGAACTCTACGAAGAAACCGGTATCAGAACTGTGACCTTGCTCGCGGAGGCGAGAGATTGGATCAACTATGATCTGCCGCCGCAACTGATCGGCATCGGCCTCAAAGGAAAGTTTCGCGGCCAGACGCAACGCTGGTTCGCCTTTCGCTTCGAAGGCGATGAAAGCGAAATCGCCATCAACCCGCCGCCCGGCGGCCACGAGCCAGAGTTTGATGCCTGGGAGTGGAAATCCATGCACGAGCTGCCTGGGCTGATCGTGCCCTTCAAACGCGCCGTCTACGATCGGGTCGTATCGGAATTCAGCCACTTGGCCGACCTGCGAGCGGCGGACTGACGGCGGCAGCAGTCTCTCGATCCAGATCCAATATGCCGGTCCCCGAACAACCGAAGACGCCGGGGCTTACACATGGATGATTTTGGACTTTCCTGTTCAAGCTTGGAAATTTGAAGGAAAGCAGGATAGCCGCCGGCAAGCCTCCTGCCTTTTCCAATCCTGTTCAACATGGAAAATCTTTGATTTCAAGGGGCTGAAAGTTCTGCAATTCATCGAGGGTCGGCGCCACAGTAGGCGCAGCCACTTTCCGTTGGCCACGTCGCTTTTGTTGCGAAGTCCCAGCCGGAAAGCGGCTGAGAACCCTGTTCAAAATTGCCTCCGCAGCCACTATACTCTTTGCCTTGGACGGGAGAGAGTTCATGCGTCCACTAGCCCAGTGCCAAACGTTATTGGCCGCGGTTCTGGCGGGCGCTGCCGCTGTGGTTTCGACATCTGCGTCCGCTCAGGATCGCCTCGCCGAGCGTACGGCGATGATCGAAACAATCAATTCGCACGCCCGCTCAGCGCCGTCAGCCGTCGAGGGCCAGGGCATCGATCCGGTGGTGCTGAAGACGATGGGGAAGGTGCCGCGCCACTTCTTCGTGCCCGAGGAGCTGCGCGGGGCGGCCTATCGAGATCGACCGCTGCCGATCGGATACGGTCAGACGATCTCGCAGCCCTTCATCGTCGCGCTGATGACCGACCTGATCAATGTCGGCCCTGGTGACGTTGTCCTCGAGATCGGCACTGGCTCGGGCTATCAGGCAGCCGTCTTGTCGCCACTCGCGGCAAAGGTTTACTCGATTGAGATCATACCGAAACTGGGCGAAAGGGCAGCCGCCCGGCTCGCTGAGCTCCACTTCGACAATGTCGAGGTAAAGGTAGGCGACGGTTACTATGGTTGGCCTGCGCACGCGCCATTCGACGGGATCGTGGTGACTGCCGCTGCCAGCCACATCCCTCCGCCGCTGGTCGAACAGCTCGCACGGGGCGGCCGGATGGTCGTCCCCGTCGGAGGTCCCTTCGCGACCCAGTTTCTCATGTTGGTCGAGAAGCGAGTGGACGGAAGCATCACGACCCGGCAGCTGCTGCCGGTGAGCTTTGTGCCGCTGAGGGGAGGTCAGGCCCGATGAGAGTGGGTCGCCTGCTGCCGGTCGGTCTCATATCGGCGGCGACCCTTGCCCACGAAGTGCTACTGATGCGGCTCTTCTCGATCATTCAGTGGCATCATTTCGCCTATATGATCATAAGCATCGCGCTCCTGGGCTTCGGCGCGAGCGGTACATTCCTTGCGTTCGCCCGCCGCCCCCTGGTGGAGCGCTATCCCGCCGCGTTCGCAGCGTCGGCAGCCCTGTTCGGCATTTCTGCGGTTGCCAGTGTCGCCGGTGCCGAACGGCTTCCGTTCAACGCGCTCGAGATTATCTGGAATCCGGGGCAGCTCGGTTGGCTCGCGGCCAGCTATGCTCTCCTGGTTCTGCCGTTCTTTTTCGGTGCAACCTGTATCGGCCTTGCCTTCATCCGCCACCCTGGCCAGATTGGACGCGTCTATGCCTTCGACCTGGTCGGCGCAGGGATCGGTGCGCTGGGCACCGTCGGGCTGTTGTTCCTTGTCCCTCCCCCTGCGGCGCTGTACTTCGTCGCAGCGCTGGGATTCGCTGCGGCTGCCCTCGCCGCGACGGACATAGCTCGTCATCGGTGGCTCGCCGTGGGCAGTTTGGGGCTTGCAGCCTTGCTCATCGCGGTGTGGCTACCACCGTCCTGGACGGCCCCCGGCCCGCACATGTCGCAGTACAAGGGCCTGCGCATGGCGCTCGAAGTGCCGAACGCGCGAGTGGTCGCGGAGCGATCAAGCCCGTTGGGACTGCTGACGATCGTCGAGAGCCCGACCGTGCCTTTCCGGTACGCGCCGGGCCTCAGCCTCGCCAACACCCAAGAGCCGCCCGCGCAACTCGCCGTCTTCACCGATGGCGACAGTATTACGACGATCACCGCCTATGGCGGCGATCCGGCGACAGTCGCATATCTCGACCGGACAACGGCGGCGCTCCCGTACCGCATCCTTAAGCGGCCGCGAATGCTGATCCTTGGTGCCGGCGGTGGCGAGCAGGTGCTGCTCGCGCTGCGCGCCGGAGCCGACATCGTGGATGCCGTAGAGCTTAACCCGCAGATGATCGACCTTGCTCGCAATCGCTTCGCGGATTTCGCCGGCGGCATCTTTAGCCGCCCGAACGTGCATCTGCATTTGGCCGAGGCGCGCGCCTTCGCCGCGGCTACGGGCGAGCGTTACGACCTGATCCAGATGCCGCTCCTTGACTCTTTCAGTGCGGCCGCGGCCGGCGTACAGACCATGCATGAGAACTACACCTACACACTGGAGGCGCTGCGGGATTACCTCGCAGTCCTGAGACCGGGTGGTATCATCGCCATCACGCGATGGCTGCGGGTGCCGCCACGCGACATCCTCAAGCTGTTCGCCACCGCTACCGCAGCGCTTGAAGCTGATGGCGTGGCCGAGGCAGGCCAGCACCTTGCGCTGATCCGCAGCTGGAACACTGCAACCCTCCTCGTCGCCAAGTCGGCGTTCACCGGCGAAGACGTCGCAGCCATCCGCGGCTTCGCGGCCGAGAATTTCTTTGACACTTCCTGGGCGCCGGGCATCTCGTCGGCCGACGTGAACCGCTACAACCAGCTCGACCAGGAATATCTCTACGAGGGAGCCCTCGCTCTCCTCGGCCCCGAGCGGGCCGACTTCATCGAGCGCTACAAGTTCGATATTGCACCAGCCACTGACGATCGGCCTTATTTCTTCGACTTTTTCCGCTGGCGCGCCCTGCCCGAACTCCTGACGCTGCGCACGCAAGGTGGGGCAGCGATGCTCGACTGGGGCTACCTGATTCTGGCGACGACGCTCGTCCAGGCGGCGATCCTCAGCGCCGTCCTGATTCTGCTACCGCTCTGGCTTCGCCGGCGGGCACTCGGGAGAGGAGTACATCGGCTGCGCTTCGGGCTCTATTTCCTTTCCTTGGGCCTGGCCTTCCTCTTCATCGAGATCGCCTTCATTCAGCGCTTCGTGCTGTTCCTCGGCCATCCGCTTTACGCTGTCGCGGTCGTGCTTGCGGGATTCCTTGCTTTCGCGGGGCTCGGTAGCGCCGTAGCGGCACGCTGGATGGCGGTCGTCGGACGCGGATCAGCGGTGCGCGGCATTGCACTCGCCGTCGTGGTGATCGCCTGCCTGGCTACCACCTACCTGCTCGCGCTGCCTTTGGTATTCGAACGGCTGCTGGCACACCCGGATGCCGTGAAGATCGCGATCGCACTCCTCCTCATAGCGCCACTCGCCATCTTCATGGGCATGCCCTTCCCCCTCGGCCTCGGTCACGTTGGCGCCTGCTCGGAGGCGTTTATTCCCTGGGCGTGGGGGATCAATGGCTGTGCATCGGTGCTGAGCGCAATCCTCGCCGTACTTCTTGCCATGCATATCGGGTTCACTGGCGTCGTGGTGATCGCCACCATCCTCTATCTTGTCGCCCCGGCCTTACTCGCCGGGTCGTGGAACCCATACGATCAGCAGACGCCGCAAGGCTTTGTTCCAGATCGAGACCGGGCGCGAATTGAACCAGCGCCTGAAAACCCGATCCGGCTAGCGAGTGCGCCGATCGAATCCGGGAGGGGATGATGTCCGTGGCCCTCGTCGCACATTGCGACTGGAGCATCGATCGACAGAAACGCTGGAAGTGCGTCGCTGTTTGCGACGGTGGCCGTTGGATAATATCGGCATCGGAGCCCGTCAGTGATACGGCGACACTGCTGCCCCGGCTACGGCAACGTGCCAAAGTCGATGGTGCGACGCTTGTGGGCTTCGACTTTCCGATCGGACTGCCAGAGGCCTATGGCAGGGCGATCGGGCTTTTTTCTTTCCGAGAGGCCTTGCAAACCTTCGGCACAGGTTCCTTTGCAGAGTGGTTCATGGTCGCCGAGCATCGCAGCCAGATCTCGCTGCACCGGCCGTTCTATCCCATGCGCCCGGGCGGCACGCGCCGCCAGCATCTGTTCGACGCGCTGGGAGTCTCGACAGGAAACGATCTTCTCCGGCATTGCGAGCGTGCCACTGGCGACCGGCAAAATGCCTGCATGATCTTCTGGACATTGGGCGGCAATCAGGTGGGTAAGGCCGCGATAGCCGGTTGGCGCGAGATCATCGTCCCCAACCTTGCTGAGATCGCCCTCTGGCCTTTCGACGGTGGGATCGACGCCCTCGCGAACCCTGACGTCACCATCGTCGCCGAGACCTATCCCGGCGACGTCTATGGCCAGCTCGGTATCCCCCGCCGACCCATCTGGAGCAAACGACAGCAATCAGGCCGCCAATCTATCGGCCACCATCTCATCCGTTGGCTGGCTGCACGCCCGCAGGTGGACGGGACGGCGATACGCAAAGCGATTTCCGACGGATTTGGGTCAGACAAGACCGGCGAGGACCGTTTCGACGCAACGGTCGGCCTGCTCGGTATGCTCGACGTGGTCGATGGCTATCGTGATGACGGCGTCCCGGATGACAAGGTTATTGGTCGGTGGGAAGGTTGGATCCTCGGCCAAGCAGGCACAAGGGGCCGAGGTTCTCAACGGCGTGGGGCACCGCCATGAGGTAATGCCCTTGTTCGCCACCGGCGACGGGAAGAGCACCGTTCCCGCGAATTAACCCTGCCGCAACACGCGTCCTCGACGTGAAAAGCCAACCGGCCGCATTTTTGCGGCCGGTTGGCTTTGAAGGTTCAGTCACTCGGCCTCGTTGGCAGAGTCGGCGTTCAGCTGGCCATACTTGGCTTCGCCGATCTTCTCGAGCAAGTCGAGCTGCGTCTCGAGGAAGTCGATATGGCCTTCCTCATCGGCAAGGAGCTCCTCGAAGAGCTTCATGGAGACATAGTCACCGGCGTCATGACAGATGTCGCGCGACTTCTTGTAAGCTGTGCGGGCATCATACTCGCCGGCAAGATCGGCTTCCAGAACTTCCCTGACGTTCTGGCCGATGCGCAAGGGAGCAAGCGTCTGCAGGTTTGGATGCCCCTCAAGGAAGATGATGCGCGCGACCAGACGGTCAGCATGATGCATCTCTTCAATGGATTCGGCGCGCTCCTTCTTGGCAAGCTTGGTATAGCCCCAGTCTTCCAACAGGCGGTAGTGAACCCAATATTGGTTGACTGCGCCGAGTTCGAGGAAAAGTGCCTCGTTAAGCCGCTCGATGACCTTTTTGTCGCCTTTCAATGTCCGCTCTCCTGTTTTCTTCATGGAATTGTTTCAGGCGGGACATGAAATCAAATATCTCGTCATCCGTCGAGTGGCGACGGGCATGATATTCCTCGGTGGTCTGGATGATGAGGTTGACGACGTTGGGGAAACAGCCACAGCAACGACCGCGCTTTTCCATCGCATGATAGACCTTCGCAGGCACGATAAGCTGCCAACAGTCTTCATCGAGAAGGTCGTTGATGACCTCCCGGATTTCCTTGTCGGTTATATAGTTGCAACTGCAGACGAGCACGTCTTCATTTCCAAACATGACACTGACTATCGTGTTTTCTGCAAAAGAAGATGGTGTCTGTCAAGAAAAAAATCGAGGTAGAAGGCGCGGCGAGCGAGAGGAACCACTGACCGGACCTCTCGGCACAATGCATTTCGTGCCACCGCCGAAAAGATGGCTGGGCACGCTGACATTGGCAACATCATCTATCGCTAACCCATCAGTGAAAGTTGCGCCCTTTCGGCATAACCTTTGCGGTCTCCCCAGCATTCGTCTCACTGCTTGTTGATATCACTCGCCTTTCGACTGCTTCCTTTTCGAGGATACGCGCCATCTTCTTTGCGCGGGCATCGACTGCCGGCCGCATAGCCTCGTCGGCGCGTTCGCAAAGACCAAAGCGCTGCGCCTCCTTCTGCAGAAGGCCGAGAGCGGGCGTCATATCTTCGATATGCTCGACCACAGTGTGAATGACGCCGCTCTGACTTTGCAATTTGCCATGGATTTTCACGAGCCGCGCCCCCATGACAACCGAGCGGTATTTCTCGAAAGTCTTTTTCCAAACGATGGCATTGGCAACACCCGTTTCATCCTCAAGCGTCATGAAGATCACGCCCTTGGCCGAGCCCGGGCGCTGGCGGACCAGCACCAGCCCTGCAATCGTCACCCTCTTTCCGTTCGGCACGGCCAGAAGATCGACATTGCGCGAAATCCCTGCTCTTTGGAAATCATCTCGCAGGAAGGAGATAGGGTGCGCTTTCAGTGACAGCGAGAGATAGCGATAATCCTCGACCACCTGTTCGCCCGGCAGCATTTCGGGCAGTGTCACCCTCGGTTCGACTTGGAGATCGACATGCGACACCCGATCGAACAAAGGCAGCCTCTCTGCGGCACTTTTCACATCAAGCGCCCGCGCCGCCCAGAGCGCCTCTCGCCGCGACAAGCCGATGGAACCGAACGCATCTGCATCTGCCAGCCGTTCGATATCCGATTTTTCAAGGCCCGAGCGCAGCCATAGATCGCGGATCGATCTATAGCCGGCACCTCGATTTGCGATCAATTTCGCCTTCATCATGTCGCCGGAAAGGCCCTTCACCTGCCGGAAACCGAGGCGAACCGCCCTCTTCGTCCGGATGATCTTGTGCATGTCCCTGTGCCGGAAGTCGATCTTTGACTTGTCGAAACGCGCATCCTCCAGGAGGCAATCCCAATCCGAACGATTGATATCCACCGCACGAATTTCCACGCCGTGCTCCCTGGCATCCCGGACCAATTGCGCCGGCGCATAAAACCCCATCGGCTGCGAGTTCAGCATCGCCGCACAGAAGACATCAGGATAGTAGGCCTTGATCCAAGATGAAGCATAGACGAGCAACGCGAAGGAGGCCGCATGGCTTTCCGGAAAGCCATATTCGCCGAAGCCTTTGATTTGATTGAAACACTGCCGCGCAAATTCAGACGAATAGTTTCTCGAAACCATTCCCTCGATGAATCGCTTCTCGAAATTGCCGATCGTGCCGGTTCTCTTGAACGTCGCCATTGCCCGTCGAAGCCGATCGGCTTCCGCCGGCTTGAAGCCTGCGGCGGTAATCGCAATCTGCATTGCCTGTTCCTGAAACAGGGGAACGCCGAGGGTTCTTTCCAGCACCGCCTTCAATTCCTTGCTGGGATATTCGATGGGTGTTTTCTGCTCCCGTCTCTTGAGGTAGGGGTGCACCATGTCGCCCTGTATCGGTCCCGGCCGGACGATTGCCACCTCGATGACGAGATCGTAGAATTCCCTCGGCTTCAGTCGCGGCAGCATGCTCATCTGCGCCCGGCTTTCGATCTGGAAGACGCCCAGCGTATCGGCCCGGCACATCATCGCGTAAACCGGTTTGCCCTCTTCCCCATGCTCCTTGTTGCCGAGATCGGCGAGCGTTTTCTTCACATCGTAGTGCAGCTGAAGAAGTTCGAAAGCCTTGCGAAGACAGGTCAGCATCCCAAGCGCCAGAACATCGACCTTGAGAATCTTGACATTGTCGAGATCGTCCTTGTCCCACTCGATCATGTAGCGGTCCGGCATCGCCGTCTTCATGATGGGCACGACTTCGTCGAGCCGGTCCCGGGTGATGACAAATCCGCCGACATGCTGGGTGAGGTGGCGCGGAAAGCCGAGAAGCTCGGACGCATATCTGAGGACGTTCTTCGTCACCGGATCGCCAATGTCGAGACCGGCCGCCTTTGCATCGCGCTCCGACAGATTGTCTTCCGACCAGCCCCAGACGAGGCTGCTGATTGCCGATTGGACATCTTCCGAAAGCCCGAAGGCCTTGGCGACTTCGCGGCCAGCAGAGCGGGTGCGATAGGTGGTCACCCCCGCTGTCAGCCCGGCATGCTCTATACCGTATCTTTTATAGATGTGCTGGATGACTTCTTCGCGCCTGTCGTGCTCGAAATCGACATCGATATCCGGCGGTTCATCCCGGTCCATCGAGATGAACCGATCGAAAAGCAAAGTGGCCTTGTTCGGATCGACTTCCGTTATTTCAAGGCAATAGCAGATGACCGAATTCGCAGCCGATCCGCGGCCCTGGCACAGAACCCCGAGCTTATAGCGGGCGTGTTGAATGATCTTATAAACTGTCAGGAAATAGGAAGCGTAGTTTTTCTGCCTGATGAGATCCAGTTCGTAATCGATCTGTGTCACGATTTTCTGCGGAACGCGCTGCGGGTGGTAGCGCTTTGCAGCTCCGGCCCAGGTCAACCGTTCGAGCGTTTCATACGGCGTTTCGCCAGGATCGTTTTCAGGCGGATAATTGTGCTCGAGCTCCTTGAGCGAAAAGGTCAAGCTGGAGAAGAATGCACGTGTATTGTCGATCGCGTCGGGATAATCCTTGAAAAGACGCACCATTTCCCGCGTTCCCTTGAGATAGCGCTCTGCATTCGGCGCCAGAAGGAAACCGGCTTCGGCAATCGGAACATGCTTGCGGATCGCAATCACGATATCGGAGAGAGGCCGCCGGTCAGGATGATGATAAAGAGGCTGATTGGCCACGATCAGCGGAATGCGGTTGCGGGCGGCAAGCATGGAAAGGATTGCAAAAACCTGTTTGTCGCGGCCGTCATAAGCCGGCGCCATCGCCATATGAAATGTCTTCCGAAAGCGTTTTCGAAAACGCTGCAGGCAATTCTCAAATGCTTGCTGGCCAACGGCATCATTCACAACGAGCCGGTCAGGAACAAGGGCGAGCATCATCTCGTCTCCCCATTCCATGATCTCCGCCTCGGTGAGAATGCAGGAGCCTTTCTCCGCCTCCGGTTTTAGATTCCCGGCGCTCAGAAGACGGCAAAGATGCGCCCACCCTCGCCTGTTTTGTGGATAGGCAAGAACATCCGGAGTTCCATCCGAAAAGACGAGACGCGCACCGGGCTGGATGTGGATTGGATCGGGAATGATCTGCTTCTTCTCGTCCTCTTCCAGAAGGCCGGCTTCCTTCCTCTCGAATTTTTTCCTGATCTCCTCCGCCTGCGCATGCGCCCGCACGACCCCGGCAACCGAATTCTTGTCAGCAATCCCGATTCCGCCGAGCTTCAGGCAAGCTGCCTGCACCACCATCTCCTCGGGACTGGAGGCTCCTTCAAGAAACGAGAAGTTCGTTCTCGCACCAATCTCGAAAAATGCGGGCGTCGTGCTCATGCAAAGAGCCCATGCATGAACCAGCGAGGAGGGAGTTCATGCCCGTAAAAACCTTCGCGATAGATCCAGAAGCGGTGACCGGCATCATCCTCTATTCGGAAATAATCGCGTGCCTCGGCATCCGCGCCATCGATCCACCATTCCATGGCAAGCCGTTCAGGTCCCTCGCTTCTTGCCACGCGATGCTGCATGCGCCGCCAGCGGAAGACTTGCGGCGGACCGTCGGGCACTTCGGCAAGCAGGGCCTCCACTTGCTCCGGCCTGGCAAAAAGCCGCAGGGGACGCTCACTTCTGGAAGGAAAAGGATTTCCTTCCTCCGCCTTGCGGCGTGCCTGAACGCCTTCCATGGCGGGAATTGCAATTGCCGCCCGCTCCGGCACATGGCTCTCGCGCAGTTGAAATCTCTGCAGGCAATCCGCGCCGAGGCGGGCTGCGATTTTGTCGATGAACGCCGCAAGCGATGTCTCTTTCTGTCGGCCTCCTTCGAAATCCCCCTGCGTCGCATTGAAGGGATCATGGCGCAGCACATTCAGCCGCAGGATTTCAAAGCCGTAGCCGGCATCGAGATCGTCGTGGATTGCCTGCAGACGCTCGCAGAAAAGCGAAGCGATATGCTTCGGATCCCTGAGAGGCTGTGAGGCGCCGACGGGAATCCTGAAGACCCTGCCGTCGACGCGAAAAAGCACGAGTTCGAATACACGGCCGCCGGCGCCGCGTGCCTCAAGCGAGGCTTTCAGTGATTGGGCGATCTGGCCGGTGACGGCGAGGATATCTTCTTCCGTACCGATCGGCTCGATGAGGCGTCGTTCGGCGGAAAGACTGGCAACGGGCCGCCGCGGGGAAACCGGCTCCTCTTCCACTCCAAGCGCCTGGTCGAGCCTGAGCAGGAGTTGCGCGCCGAAACGGCGGGCCAACGGTGCGCGTGGGGCAGACAGGAGGTCGACGATATATTTGAGGCCGAGCTTCTTCAGCGCCTCGACGGTCCCTTCCTCCAGCCGAAGGGCTGCGACCGGCAGTGGTGCCAGCACATGTTCCATTTGATCGGTTTCGATGACGCCACCATCCCCGAAGCGGGAAACGGCCCAGGAAAGGCCCGGCGACGAAGAGATCGCGCCGCGGACATCGAACCCCATATGGAAGAGCCGGGAAAGGATATCCTTGAGCATGGCCCTTTCGCCGCCAAAGAGATGGGCGCAGCCGGTAATATCCAGAAACAGCCCGTCCTTGCCGCCGAATGCCACCAGCGGCGTATAACGGTCGCACCAATCAGCGATGCCCTCGAGAAGCCGACGATCGGCCGCCAGATCTTCCTCGATGACATCCAGAAGCGGGTATATGGCACGCGCTTCTGCTACTCCCTGGTTTTTCTTCAGTTTAATCCGTTCCGCCACCTCATCGAGCGCCGTTAGGCGCATGGCATTGTTGAGCCGTCCAGAACAGACGATCGGCGGCGCATCAGGGCGTCCGGCCGAACGCCAGGACAGACCCCACCTCTTGCGGGCGATCCTGTCGGTTGGAAGATGGGGAAAGCTGAGCGACAGAATGCGCTGATTGCTCGCCTGGAGAACGAGTGCGCTCTGGTTGGCTAACGGGGAAAAACCGGCGGTCATGAGGGTTCCACTCCAGAAGAAAGGAGAGGGGAGCCGCGTTGCGGCTCTTCTCCAGGATGAGACGAAAAACCGGATTGCCGATGCCGCCCTCTAGCATCGAACCATCCGGCAGAGGCCGTGCGCTGGCTGGCGCAGGTTCGGCACGGAATCGGAAAAAGGCGCTGCTCGCCTCCTCCTCGCCGCCCTGCCGCAACAGAAAAAGCGGGCGGCCGGAAGCCCTTGCCCGCATGCTCAATCGCCGGCTTTCTGTAAGACCGAATTGGGCCGGATTGCCGCGCACCTCCAGGATCGTGGCTGGGAAGACGCCGCTTTCGACAGCCGTTTCGGCAAGCCACAGCGCCTCTTCCAGCTTGTGTGGCGAGGCCATGAGAAAGCGTTCCGGCTCCAATCCGAAATTCTTGAGGCCAACAGCATAGGGATGCCCTGCTTCCATTGTGCATACTCTGTCACCAATCCAAAAAACCGGCATGCCATCCGCCGCCTCCTGCCGCTGCTGCCAGGCCGCAAGCGCCAGCACGAAACCGCTGGCGCCAGCTGCATCCCGCAGCATCAGAGACCGGACTTCGGTAATGCCGTTAAGCGGTAGACCGCCTTCGAGCGCTTCATCGAGAATTGGAATGTCAAAGGACAGACGCAGCGGCGTTTTTGCAGGTCTCGAATAGGTTTCATCACCAGCCGCAAAAGCTTCTTGTGCCGCCGCCGCAAGCGCCGGTGCCGGTTTGCCTTCGAGTTTCGCAATGGTTTCGCGGAGCGCAAAAAGCTGCTCGCGCGCCACGGCCGTCTGCGCCATGACGTTCACTCCAAAGTCAGATTGTTCCTGTTATGTTCTTATGGATTCCAGAGCTTTCTAAAAGAGTCAACAACCAATTCTTATGAATTTATTCCTGCCTTTGATTCCACACTCGAAAATCCACCGCAAAGGTTCTATATGGGCGCCAAAGGAAGGGAATTTTCATGGCCCGCATAGACCAGAGCGAGGATTGGCGGGACCGCCATGCCCCAACGCTCAGCACATTCGAGTCCCTGGCGATGGAGGCCTATAGCCACTTGCCGGATGAATTTCGCTCGCTCACCGACAATCTCACGATCGAAATCGAAGATTTTCCCGACGACGATGTTTTCGAGGATATGGCGCTGGAAACGCCGTTCGACCTGCTTGGCCTTTTCGAAGGCCGGGGTATTTCCGAGCGCTTCACGGTCGAGACCGGCGAGATGCCCAATCGCATCCGCCTCTACCGGCGTCCCATTTTGGATTATTGGGCGGAAAACGATGAAACGCTCGGAGACATCATCACCCACGTCCTCATCCATGAGATCGGTCACCATTTCGGCCTGAGCGATGACGACATGGAGCGGATCGAAGCGAGCGTCGAGGAGGCCGTCGAGCGCTGAGCTATTGCTCGGAGAGCTTCATCTCCGGATGATAATCCTTGCCTTCGACCTCTTTGACGATCGCCTGACCGGCAATCACCTGGCCGGTCTGAATATTGTAGGTCAGCGACGGTGCACCGTGAAGCGACCAGCCCTTGTTGAGCGCATCGGTTACGCGATGGCAGAACGCGGCGTCGTCCTGGCCGGTCAGAAGGCGATAGAGCTTCATGATAAAGGCTTTCGTTCAATAGTCTGGCGTTCGGCAATCAGGCGGGCTTTATGGACCAGGCTTTCCGCCTGGACAAGATGCAGGCGCTCGATCATCCGGCCGTTCAAAGTGATGACGTTGAGACCTTCGGCCGAAGGATCGGCGAAAGCGGCGATGATTTCTTCCGCCTCCCGGATGGCAGCCTCATCGGGAGCGAAGTGCCGGTTGGCAGCCTCGATCTGCATCGGATGGATCAGCATTTTGCCGTCGTAGCCCATGGCCCGGGCATGCGCGCATTCGGCTTCGAAGGCATCTGTTTCCTTAAAATCGTTGAAAACGCTATCGATCGCATCGAGACCATAGGCGCGCACGGCGAGGATGACCTGCATCAGCCACGGAACGAGATAGGTTCGGCCCGGTTGAGGCAGAACGCCGGTCTCCTTGCGCAGATCGTTCAGCCCGACGACGAAGCAATCGAGTCTCGAGCCCAGGGTGCGGCCAGCCTCTGCGATTGCCGCCGCGTTCAGGATACCGCGCGGCGTCTCGATCATCGCCCAGATACGCAAGGTCTCTGGCGCATCCGCATCAGCAAGAAGGTCGCTCACGGCCGTGACATCCTGCGGTTCGTCCACCTTCGGCAAAAGCACCGCATCCGGCCGCAGCGCCTGTACGAGCTCCATATCGGCATGGCCGAAACCCGACGAAAGCGCATTGATGCGGATGATCTTTTCCTTGTTCGCAAGTGGCTTGCCCGAAAAGAAGGTTTTCAGGTTTTCGCGCGCCTGCTCCTTCTTCTCCAGCGCCACGGAATCTTCGAGATCGAAAATGACGGCATCGCAACCGAGCGCATGGGTCTTTTCGAGAGCGCGGAGATTGATCGCGGGAACGCTCAGCACAGAGCGGTGCAAACTGAAGGAACGGATGGGCGAGTTCTGGCTCATCACGAATGTGTGCCAAGCTTTGTGAAGACTGACAAGACAACAAAAAGCCATGCTTGACTTGCAGAAATAAAAAACAAGGACCACATTCCTTTCGAAGAAAGGTCTAAACTCATGCAGAATATACGCTCCATCTTCCTCATGCTGGCAGGGATCACTGTATTCGTGGCGCTCGCTGCTCTCACCTTTTCGGTGACGCTCGCCGTTGGCGGTATCCTGACCGTGCTCATGGCCGGCCGCGCGCTTTCGATGAAGATGAAGCCGGCGCCCGTCCGCGCCAAGGCTGAGCCAAAGCGCGAAATGCGCATCTGGAACGACGGCCGCGGCACGATCATCGATCTCTAAGCGCGTCCCAAGATTCTCCTTCATTTTTACGGCGTTTTGCTCTATTGCCGGAGCAATCGTTGAAAAACGGCATACAAAGGCAGGTTTCCATGGAAAAGTTCGTGAAGCTCACGGGCGTTGCAGCACCCCTCCCGGTCGTCAATATCGACACGGACATGATCATTCCCAAGGATTACCTGAAGACCATCAAGCGCACCGGCCTCGGCAAAGGCCTCTTCGCGGAAGCCCGCTACAACGAAGACGGCACGTCGAACCCGGATTTCGTGCTCAACAAACCGGCATATCAGAATGCCAAGATTCTCGTTGCCGGCGATAATTTCGGCTGCGGTTCCTCGCGCGAGCATGCCCCGTGGGCGCTTCTCGATTTCGGCATCCGCTGCGTCATCTCCACAAGCTTCGCGGACATCTTCTACAACAACTGTTTCAAGAACGGCATTCTCCCGATCAGGGTCAGCCAGGAAGACCTCGACAAACTGATGGACGACGCTTCGCGCGGTTCCAACGCCATCCTGACGGTTGATCTCGAAAACCTGGAAATCACCGGCCCGGACGGTGGTTCGATCAAGTTTGACCTCGACGAATTCAAGCGCCACTGCCTGCTGAACGGTCTCGACGATATCGGCCTGACGCTGGAAAAGGCCTCTGCGATCGACAAGTTCGAAAAGTCAAACGCCGCATCGCGTCCCTGGGCAGCTTAATCGCCCAAACACGGCATGCGATCAAGCCGGGCTTCCACCCGGCTTTTTCTTTGCTTCCAAGCCGGGATGCACATCGCCATCGTGAGGCAGC
Source organism: Rhizobium sp. CC1099 (assembly GCF_029714385.1). Classification (NCBI taxonomy): domain Bacteria; kingdom Pseudomonadati; phylum Pseudomonadota; class Alphaproteobacteria; order Hyphomicrobiales; family Rhizobiaceae; genus Rhizobium; species Rhizobium sp. CC1099. The sequence goes on from NZ_CP121641.1 coordinate 3,821,580, forward strand.
AAACCGTACCGATTCAGCCGTTCTGTTCCTTGAAATGGCGTCCGGCGGGGTCTAAGAAGCCGCAGCTTGTTTTTCCGCGGAGGGTTTCATGACAGCGCGCAATCTTTTCCTGCTGCCGGGCGACGGCATCGGTCCCGAGGCAATGGACGAGGTCCGCAAGATCATTGCTTACATGAACGAGGCGATGAACGCCGGCTTCGTCATCGATGAAGGCCTTGTCGGCGGCAGTGCCTACGATGCGCATGGCGCGGCCATCTCCGAAGACGACATGAAAAAGGCGCTGGCGGCAGATGCCGTTCTCTTTGGTGCAGTCGGCGGTCCGAAATGGGACAGCGTGCCTTATGACGTGCGCCCGGAAGCGGGCCTTCTGCGCCTGCGCAAGGACCTGGAACTCTTCGCAAACCTGCGCCCGGCAATCTGCTATCCGGCGCTTGCCTCCGCCTCCTCCCTGAAGCCGGAACTTGTCGAAGGTCTCGACATTCTCATCATCCGCGAACTGACGGGCGGCGTCTATTTCGGCGAGCCGAAGGAGATTATCGATCTTGGCAACGGCCAGAAACGCGGCATCGATACGCAGGTCTACGACACTTACGAAATCGAACGCATCGCCGGCGTCGCCTTCGAAATGGCCCGAACCCGTCAAAACCGTGTCTGCTCCATGGAAAAGCGCAACGTCATGAAGTCCGGCGTGCTCTGGAACCAGGTCGTGACCGAGACGCACAAGGCAAAATATTCCGACGTCCAGCTGGAGCATATGCTGGCCGATGCCGGCGGCATGCAGCTGGTACGTCAGCCCAAACAGTTCGATGTCATCGTCACCGACAACCTCTTCGGCGACATGCTTTCCGACGTCGCGGCGATGCTGACCGGCTCGCTTGGCATGCTGCCATCTGCTTCTCTCGGTGCGCCGGATGGCAAGACAGGCAAACGCAAGGCGCTCTACGAACCGGTCCACGGCTCCGCTCCCGACATCGCCGGCAAGGGCATCGCCAACCCGATTGCGATGATCGCCTCCTTCGCCATGTGCCTGCGTTATTCCTTCAACCTCGTGAAGGAAGCCGACAATCTTGAGAAGGCGATCGCCAACGTTCTCGACAAGGGTATCCGCACGGCCGACATCATGGCCGAAGGCGCCAAGAAGGTTGGAACTGTCGAAATGGGCCAGGCGATCCTTGCCGAGTTCAAGACGCTTTCTGCCTGATATTTCACGTGAAACGCTTCTCCGCCCTTCGTATCTATCGGTACGGAGGGCTTTTTATTGAAGGTATCAGCCCCGGTTCCTATGTCCTGCAAAACGACGAAGGGCAAAACGACGAAGGAATGGAATGAGCAATACCGCCGATCACAAACCAGGCTGCCGATCCTATCTGGGCAAGCGCTACGACGCCCGACGCACGATCCATCGCAGAGTTCCCTGGAAGGCGTTCACGCTTTCCGCGATCAATGTGGTCGTCATTGCCTTTTTTGTCTTCGACAGGCCGCTCGGACAGGCAGCCAAAAGCCTCTCGCCTCCCTTGGTATCGATCGCCGGCGACGTAACGGATATCGGCCGCCTTGCTTGGATCCTTGCGGGGCTTTGCACCCTTCTTGCCACCGGTTACGCCGTTCGCCGGCGGCTTTGGAAGGTCCGCCGTCAATTCCGCATGGCCTATTTCGTCCAGATGACGGCCTATGTCGGGCTCTCCGTCATCCTTGCCAGTGTCTGTGCCAACGCCTTGAAATTCCTGATCGGGCGGGCGCGTCCGCTCATCTATGAGCAGGAGGGCATTTTCAGTTTCTCGCCCCTGAACATGGATTTCCTGCATCAGAGCTTCCCATCAGGTCATTCGGCCAATATCGGCGCGCTCTTTGTGGCACTCATCCTCCTTTTTCCGCACGTCAGGCTCATTTTCATCGGTATCGGGCTCTGGCTCGGTGCAACCCGCATCATCATCGGCGTCCACTATCCGAGCGATGTCGTAGCAGGACTGGCACTTGGTGCCTGGCTCGCATTTGCCGTCTCAATCCTTTTTGCCCGCTTCGGTCTGGTCTTTGCTGTCAGTCGCGAAGGCTGGCCTGTGCCACGGCTCAGCAGGCTTATTTGAGCTCTGCTCGAAAAACTGTCGTTACCGTCTGCTGCCGTGGTGCTGTTCCTAAAACACTTTTCGAACGGATGATTTTTCGATGCAGCCACGGATGACGGCGATCGTCTATTCGCGCTACGGGCTGCTTTTCAACCCGGGTCCTGACGGATGGCCGACGCCGAAAGGGCTTCTGCGGCTACAAAAAACCCGGCGCCGTTGGAGGCGCCGGGTCCCGTTTCTCAATTCTGATGGTTTGCCTCAGTCCATCGTGCGGATATCGCGGTCCTTGGTTTCGGGCAGGAAAATCATGCCGATGACCAGGGTGATGCCCGCAAAGATGATCGGGTACCAGAGACCGTAATAGATGTCGCCCTTGAAGGCGCTCATCGCGAAGGCGGTTGCCGGAAGCAGACCACCGAACCAGCCGTTGCCGATGTGATAGGGCAGCGACATGCCGGTATAGCGGATACGGGTCGGGAAGAGCTCGACCAAAAGGGCAGCGATCGGCCCGTAGACCATCGTCACGTAGATGACAAGGACCGTCAGGACAGCGACGACGCCCACCCAGTTGAGCCTTGCCGGATCGGCAACCATGGTGAAAGTACCACCGTTGGCGATCGTGTAGACGGCCATGTCGGTGACGCCCTTGGCCTCGTCGGCTGTCAGCAGCTTGTCGGTCACGAGCTTGGAGGCCGGGACGGTCTCCTTCTGACCTGCACGAAGCGCATCAGCATTGAGAGCCAGCTCCGGATTGGCGGCGATAAAGGCATCGAGCTTGGATTCCGGAACCTTGGCCGCACCGCGAACCAGGGGGTAGCCAGCATCGCGAAGCGCGATGTTGATGCCCTTTTCGAAAGCGCCGTTCATGGCTTTCGCCTTGTCGCCAGCGGCAGCTGCATCATAGCTGGTAATCGTGTCGTCGGCGATTTTAACCGTGGCGGCTGAACCGGCGGCGCCGCTGACGACATCATAGGGCACAGAATTCTTCGTCAGGAACGAAGTGGCGATATCGCACGAGGTGGTAAACTTCGCGGTACCGGTCGGGTTGAACTGGAACTTGCAATCGCCCGGTGCCGCAGTGACCGTTGCGCGGATCGTGGCCTGCGCCTCTGCAAGCGCCGGATTGGCGAAATTGGTCAGAGCCTTGAACAGCGGGAAGTAAGTCACCATGGCGAGCAGGAGGCCGGCCATGATGATCGGCTTGCGACCGATCTTGTCGGAAAGCCAGCCGAAGAAAACGAAGAAGCCGGTGCCGAGCAACAACGATGCAGCGACCATCAGGTTGGTCGACTGCGCGTCGACTTTCAGGATGTTCTGCAGGAAGAACAGCGCGTAGAACTGACCGCAATACCAGACGACGGCCTGCCCCATGACGGCGCCAAAGAGCGCAAGCAGCGCCACCTTAGCGTTGCGCCACTGGCCGAAGGCTTCCGTCAGCGGCGCCTTCGAACCCTTGCCCTCGGCCTTCATCTTCTGGAAAGCCGGTGACTCGTTCATCTTCAGACGGATCCAGACGGAAACGCCGAGCAGGACGACCGAGACGAGGAACGGAATACGCCAGCCCCAGGCGGCGAAATCGGCGGCGCCGAGCATGGACTGGACGAAGAGAATGATCAGCAGCGAAAGGAACAGGCCGAGTGTTGCCGTCGTCTGGATCCATGACGTGAAGAAGCCGCGCCGGCCATGCGGCGCATGTTCGGCCACATAGGTCGCTGCACCACCGTATTCACCGCCGAGCGCCAAGCCCTGCAGCAGGCGGAGACCGACCAGGATGATCGGAGCTGCAATACCGATTGACGCCGCCCCTGGAAGGATACCGACGAGGAAGGTCGAAAGACCCATGATCAAAATCGTGATCAGGAAGGTATATTTGCGGCCGACCAGATCGCCGAGGCGGCCGAAGACCAATGCGCCGAACGGGCGCACCAGGAAACCCGCTGCAAAGGCGAGCAGCGCGAAGATGTTTCGCGTCGTTTCCGGATACTGGCTGAAAAAGGTAGCGCCGATATAGGTGGCGAGTGAACCGTAAAGATAGAAGTCATACCATTCGAAAACAGTCCCGAGCGACGAGGCGAAGATGACCTTCTTCTCCTCGCCTGTCATCGGGCCGACTCTCGCGTCTCCGACGCTTGCGACATTTGCCATTGTCTGTCCTCCACAGAGTGATAAGCAACGAGACGCGCCCCAAGCTCTCCTCAAAGCACCCTTGGACGCAACTCGCCTGACGAGAGTGTGACAGAAAAGGATTCGGAGAAAGAGAGCGGCTTTGGGATTATGACTTTAGTCTAATGCCTTTGCACAGATTGTCGCAGGCAAGGGTTCTTCCGATTTGGGCCGCAACCACTGCCCAAGTGCTCGACAGGGAGCAAGGTTGCAAAAACCTTGACTCCTGTGGAAAACCTTTTATGAGCAACGGCGGAAAGGAATATCCATGGTTCGCGACGAACACGCCATTGCTGCACGCAATGATCTGGCACCAGGTGCCGGGATGGATATTGCTGTTCCGGTTTCTTCCAAAACCAAGGCCAAAACGACGACGAAAACCGTCTGACGTCTCTGGCCTGCCGCTCTCTCCCCGGCCCGGCTGGGGACAGGAAGCCGCGATCGTTTCGCGCCTTCCCCCTCACCGGACAAGAGGAGAGAAGAGAAAGAGAGCTTGAAATGGGTTTCAAAGTTGCAGTTGCGGGAGCGACCGGAAATGTGGGCCGGGAAATGCTCAACATCCTCTCGGAGCGCGGCTTCCCCGCCGACGAAGTCGTGGCGCTCGCCTCCGCGCGTTCGCAGGGTACGGAAGTTTCCTACGGTGACCGGACACTGAAGGTTTCCAATCTGGAGAACTACGATTTCTCCGACACCGACATCTGCCTGATGTCTGCTGGTGGCGAGGTGTCCAAGAAGTTCTCGCCGAAGATCGGCCAGCAGGGATGCGTCGTGATCGACAACTCATCGGCCTGGCGCTACGACGCCGACGTGCCGCTGATCGTTCCGGAAGTGAACCCGGATGCCGTAACGCAGTTCACCAAGCGCAACATCATAGCCAACCCGAATTGCTCGACCGCACAGCTCGTGGTGGCTTTGAAGCCCCTGCACGACTTCGCCAAGATCAAGCGCGTTGTCGTCTCGACCTACCAATCGGTTTCCGGCGCAGGCAAGGACGGCATGGACGAGCTCTTCAACCAGACACGCGCCGTCTTCGTTGCCGATCCGATCGAGAACAAGAAGTTCACGAAGCGCATCGCCTTCAATGTCATTCCCCATATCGACGTCTTCATGGAGGATGGCTACACCAAGGAAGAATGGAAGGTTCTAGCCGAGACCAAGAAGATGCTCGACCCGAAAATCAAGGTCACGTGCACGGCAGTACGCGTTCCGGTTTTCATCGGCCATTCGGAATCGGTCAATATCGAGTTCGAAAACGAGATCACCGCCGATCAGGCGCGCGAGATCCTGCGTGACGCTCCAGGCTGCCTCGTTATCGATAAGCACGAAAACGGCGGCTATATCACGCCTTACGAATCTGCCGGCGAAGACGCGACCTATATTTCGCGCATCCGCGAAGATGCGACCGTCGAGAATGGCCTCAACATATGGGTGGTCTCAGACAACCTACGCAAGGGCGCTGCTCTGAATGCAATCCAGATTGCCGAGCTTCTCGTCAACCGCGGCCTCATCAAGCCACGCAAGAAGGCCGCCTGATACCAAAAATTAACCATAATTTACTATCAGCCCCGCATATCGCCTGATTATGCGGGGCTTCCTACGAAAACTGGCCGACGGCCATCAGGTTGCAAGGGCCCACCGAAAGGTGATCGTGACAAAATTATCTGCTGCTGGCATTCTTGCGCGGCGCCAAGCTTGTGCAGATGGAGATCGGGGTTTCTGATGAGCATGACAAAATTCTTTGTGGCGGTCGTCGCAGCGGCGAGCGTACTCCAAGCTCTTCCGGCAGCAGCAAAGGCTGCCCAGTGCGGCAACAACAGCGCGGGTTTCCAAGCCTGGGTTGCCGGCTTCAAGCAGGAAGCAGCCGCCAGTGGCGTCAGCCCATCGGTGCTGAACCGGGCCTTCGCCAATGTAAGCTATAATAAATCGACAATCGCAGCCGACCGTGGCCAAAAGAGCTTCAAGCTATCCTTCGACGCATTCATGAAGAAGCGGGGCGGCGCAACGATCATCTCCCGCGGCAGAAGCATGAAACGCGCCAATCAAGGACTCTTTGCCTCGATCGAGGGCCGCTACGGCGTTCCGGCCGGTCCGCTGATCGCGATCTGGGGAATGGAGACCGGCTTCGGCAGTTACATGGGCAATCAGCATACCCTGTCTGCCGTTTCGACGCTCGCTTACGACTGCCGCCGCTCGGATTATTTCACCGATCAGCTTTACGCCGCCCTGCAACTTGTTTCCGAAGGCTATCTGAACCCGCAGGCTCGCGGCGCGGCGCATGGCGAAATCGGCCAGACGCAGTTCCTGCCGCGCAATGTGGTCCGTTTCGGAGCCGACGGCGACGGCAACGGCCGCGTCGACATGGTTGGCTCGCGCGCTGATGCCCTGGCTTCGACGGCAAACTTCCTCAGAGGCCACGGCTGGCAGCCCGGCGCGGGCTATCAGCCAGGCGAAGCGAACTTTGCAGCAATCGCAGGCTGGAACGCCGCAACGGTCTACCAACAGGCAATCGCTTATATCGGCCAGCAGATCGACGGCCAGTGAGCTTCCCGCCCGCGAAGGTTATAATTCCGGGCGGATAAAATCGCGCGTTTCCGCATCCATCACCCAAAGTTCACCGGTCGAGATATCGAACCAGGCCCCATGCAGGGCGATCTTCCCTGCCTCTTCAAGCGCCTTGATATCCGGAAAACTTCTGAGGTTATTGAGCGAGTTGCGGATCGAGACGCGCTCGAGCGCCGTCTGGCGCTCAGCGGCAGTCATCACGTCATTGCTTTGGATCTGCTCGGCAGCGGGGCGGACGAGCGACATCCAGCGACCAATGAAATCACCAGGCGACAGCGGTTCGGAATTGGGATCAAGCGCTGCGCGAATACCGCCGCAGCGGCCATGGCCCATGACGACGATGTCGGAAACCTTCAAGACCTGTACGGCGAATTCCAAAGCGGCAGATGTCGAGTGAAAATGGCCATCCGGCTCGTAAGGCGGCACCATGTTGGCGACGTTGCGGATGACGAAAAGCTCACCGGGGCCGGCGTCGAAGATAAGTTCCGGTGCTGCGCGCGAGTCCGAACAGGCAATAACCAGCGTATTCGGACTCTGACCGTTTTCAGCCAGCATCTTATAGCGGTCGCGGGCGTCGGCGTAACGCCCGTTCATGAAGTTGCGATAGCCGTCCAGAAGTGAAGTTGGAAAACACTGCATGACTGTCGATTAGCGCGCAGACGCCGCAAGATCAACTGCTGCGCATGCGAAATGCGCAAACGGGCGCCGCTAACTCTTCTTCCGTTGGGCGGGATGCATGAGGCGGCGCATCTGCACCATGGCCATCGGTGTCGACAGGCTTGTTGCATCGCTTGCGAGCGTAAGCTCATCGCTGCCGCGTTTGACCGCACGCACCAGCACTTCATAGACGCTGGCTGTTGCAAGCTGCAGCGCCTTTTCGTCGTCCATCCCGGAAAGAAGCCGCGAGAGGAAGACGGCCGCCAGCAGGTCGCCCAGTCCGTTCGGCGGATTGTCGACGACACGATGCTCGGCAAGCAGAGCATGGCGACCGGAAAGATAGAGATTTCCGGTGCCGCCAGCCATCATCGGAACAGCGGAGGTGACAAGCATGCGGGAAGGGCCGAGTGACAAAGCAGCCTCCATGACAGCTGTATTGTCCTCCAACGGTGCGCCCACCATCCAGGCCAGCTCATAGCGGTTGGGTGTCGCCAAAGACGCAAGCGGGATCAGCTGGTCGCGGATCGCCTCCGCCGTCGCTTCGGGCACATAGAGGCCGCCCAGATCGCCCATCACCGGATCGCAGACATAAAGCAGCTCGGGGTTCTTTTCACGCAATGCACCGACCAGACGGGCAACAGAACCAGCCTGGGCAGCGTTTCCGAAATAACCAGACAAGACCGCCTTCACTTCTCCAACCCACGGTGCACGGATGAGATCATCGATGGCGGCATCGAAATCGGCCTCCGCAAAAGTGAGCCGGGTCGAACGACCATGACCGGGATGCCAGGGCAGAATGATCGTCGGCAGTGCCCAGACCTGATGGCCGAGCGTCTCAAGCGCGAAGACGGCGGCACGATTGCCGACCGAACCGCGAACGACATGGCTGGAGATGACGATCACCGTTCCTGCAGCACTATTATCCGGCATAGTAATTTTAAACCCCGAATTCGATGCGCTGTTGATCGTCCTTTTGCCGCGCAGCTGTCAACCATTCTTCATCCATGCGTGGAAATCTCGGCGAGCCGAAAAAATCCAAGACCGGCCTAGGCTTTCCTATAATCGGAGAATCCTCTGAAATTTTACTGAAACAAGGTCAAAAACGCACAAAAACTGCCAAGGCGGAGCCTCTTTTAGGGGTTTTTTCGATAATTCTTCTGCTAACTTGCGCCAAATCACACAAATCGGGGGAATGTCTTCAATGGCTGCCAAAAACCATCCGCGACGGGAAAAGCTGATCGAAAGCGCAAAGAAGATCGCTGCTGCAGCCAAAGAGCCGCATCTCGATCCGGAAATCCTCTTCGGCCGGGCGAGTGGAGACGACCTCGATCGCTACACACCGCAGATGCTGGCGCTTTCGGCCGTTCATTCCGCTAAGGAGCTTGCTGGCTGGGACGGCAAGGTCCCGCGCGTTACGATCGAAACGCTGGCTGATGTCGAACCCGATGGCGTTGCGGTCTCGGTCCTGACGGTTACCGATCAGAATAAGCCGTTCCTTTACGAGTCGGTTATGAGCGAGGTCACAAGCTCCTATCGCGATCTCTATATGGCGGTGCATCCGATCCTAGTGATGGAGCATGGCAAGACGCCGGTACTTTATTCAGCCGAGGAGGCGAGCGATCCGGCAAAACGTGTCAGCCATATCCAGATTCACATTTCGCCGTTGACTACGGCGCAATCCGGCGACCTTCGCAAGCGCATCATGATCGTGCTGGAGCAGGTCCGCCAGGCTGTTTCCGATTGGAAGCCCATGCTTTCCAAGCTCGACACCGTGATTGCCGAATTGGGCAGCTACGGCGCCAGCCGCAAAAAGGCCGATCGGGACGAAGCACTGGCTTTCCTCACCTGGCTACGCGATGAAAACTTCACCTTCCTTGGCATGCGTGAATATGTCTATTCCAGCAAGGGCAGCGAAGCGAAGGTCGAGCGTGACAAGGGCGCTGGCCTCGGCATTCTTTCTGATCCGGATGTCTTGGTGCTGCGCACCGGCAAGGATGCCGTAACGACGACGCCGGAAATCCTCGCCTTTCTCGATGGTCCGGATTTCCTGATCGTCACCAAGGCGAATGTGAAATCCGTCGTCCACCGCCGCGCCTATATGGATTATGTCGGCGTCAAGCGATTCGACAAGGACGGCAACGTCACCGGTGAACTGCGCATCGTTGGCCTCTTTACCTCTACGGCCTATACGTCTTCGGCTTCGGAAATTCCGCTCATCCGTTCCAAAGTTGCCAAAGTGACAGATCATTTCGGCTTCGATCCCATGAGCCATTCCGGCCGAATGTTGTACAACACGCTGGAATCTTATCCACGCGACGATCTTTTCCAGATCGACACGACGCTGCTCGCGAATTTCGCCGAACAGATCAACGATCTGGTCGAACGGCCGCGCGTCCGCGTTCTGCCGCGCATCGATCATTTCGACCGTTTTGTGTCGGTCATCGTCTATGTACCACGCGAGGAATACGATTCCATCGTTCGCGAAAAGATCGGCACCTATCTGAAGACCGTCTACGACGGCCGGGTCTCTGCCTATTATCCGGCCTTCCCGGAAGGGCGGGTTGCGCGCGTACACTTCATCATCGGTCGATCCGGCGGCAAAACGCCGCGCATCCCGCAAGCGAAGCTCGAGGAAGCGATCCGCGCCATCACCGCCCGCTGGGACGATCGCTTCGAAGCGCTGGCTGGGCCGAAGGCGCCGAAGATCGCCGTCAGCAATGCCTTCCAGGATTCCTTCACTGCTGAAGAAACGGTTGCCGATCTTCCGGACATCACCGATTGCGCCTCCGGCGAGCCGATACGCATCGAGTTCTATTACCGCAATGATGCAGAACGCGGCCGGGTCTTCTCACTCAAGATTTTCCATGCTCGCGAGCAGCTTCCGCTCTCACGCCGCGTGCCGCTTCTCGAAAATCTCGGTTTCAACGTGCTGAGCGAGCGGACCTTCGACATCGAAGTTCCAACCGCAGACGGCTCGGTCAACATCGTCGTACTGCACGATATGGAGCTTGAAGACCGCAGTGGCGCCGAAATTGACCTCAGCCGTCATGGTGCCGCGCTGGAAGAGGCCTTCATTTCCGCTTTCGACGGCACGATCGACAATGACAGTTTCAACCGGCTGATCCTTTCAGCCGGGCTTTCCGCACGCGAGACGAATGTCCTGCGGGCCTATGCGCGTTATCTTCGTCAGGCAGGTATCGCCTATTCGCAGGATTACATCGCAACGACCCTCGATAAATACCCAGAGATTGCCGCTTCGATCTTCCGCCTCTTTTATGAGGCGCTCGATCCGCAGCTTAGCGAGAAGGCTCGCATGAAAAAGCTCGCCGACCTGCATCGGTCGATCGAGGCGGCGCTCGCCAATGTGCCGAGCCTTGACGATGACCGCATCCTGCGCCGATACATCAATGTCGTCGATGCGACGCTGCGGACCAACTACTTCCAGCGTACTGCCGATGGCTCGCCGAAGGCGATGCTTGCCTTCAAGCTCGATCCGAATCTCGTCGATGGCCTGCCGGAGCCGAAGCCTTTCCGGGAAATCTTTGTCTATGGCGTCGAGGTCGAGGGCGTGCACCTGCGTTTCGGCAAGGTTGCCCGCGGCGGCCTGCGCTGGTCGGATCGCGCCGAGGACTATCGCACGGAAGTCCTGGGCCTCGTAAAGGCGCAGCAGGTGAAGAACGCCGTTATCGTTCCAGTCGGCGCCAAGGGCGGCTTTTATCCCAAGAAACTGCCCGCTGGCAGCACCCGGGATGAGATCTTCAATGCCGGCCGCGAAGCCTACAAGACCTATATCCGCACCCTGCTTTCGATCACCGACAACATTTCAGGCACCGATATCGTGCCTCCGGAAGATACAGTACGGCTCGATGGCGACGATCCCTATTTCGTCGTCGCCGCCGATAAGGGAACGGCAACCTTCTCCGACACCGCCAACGCACTGGCGCAGGAAGCTGGTTTCTGGCTCGACGACGCCTTCGCGTCAGGCGGCTCGGCCGGCTACGACCACAAGAAAATGGGCATCACCGCGCGTGGCGCCTGGGAAACCGTAAAGCGTCATTTCCGCGAGATGGATATCGACATCCAGACGACACCGTTTACGGTGGCCGGTGTCGGCGACATGTCCGGCGACGTTTTCGGCAACGGCATGCTGCTTTCTCCGAAGATCAAGCTGGTTTCCGCCTTCGACCACCGTGACATCTTCATCGATCCCGATCCGGACATGGAAAAGACGCTTGCCGAACGGCAGCGACTTTTTAACCTGCCGCGTTCAAGTTGGCAGGACTTCGACAAGTCGGTTCTTTCGAAAGGTGCGATGATCATTTCACGCGCGGCGAAATCCGTCACACTGACCCCGGAAGCGGTTGCCGCGATCGGCATCGACAAAGCGGTGGCAACCCCCTTCGAGATCATCACGGCAATCCTGAAGAGCCCGGTAGATCTTCTCTGGTTCGGCGGCATCGGCACCTATGTGAAGGCGCAGACGGAAACCGATACGGAAGTGGGCGATCGTTCCAACGATCCGATCCGCATCACGGCTGATGAGGTGCGGGCGAAGGTGATCGGCGAGGGCGCCAACCTCGGCGTCACGCAAAAGGGTCGCATCACTTATGGCCTGAAAGGCGGACGGAGCAATTCCGATGCGATTGACAATTCAGCCGGCGTCAACACCTCGGACGTCGAGGTGAACATCAAGATCGCGCTCGCCAATGCGATGCATGACGGGCGGCTCACACGGGCAAAACGCGATCAACTGCTGTCCTCCATGACGGACGAAGTCGCGGCACTCGTTCTGCGCAACAACTATCTGCAATCGCTGGCGATTTCGCTGACCGAACGCAAGGGGACCGCTAACGGCCTTGAGCTCGCACGCTTCATGAGCGTGCTGGAAGGGGCCAAGCAACTCAACCGGAAGGTGGAAACGCTTCCCGATGAGGCGACGCTCGCCGAGCGCTATGCTGCCGGCAAGCCGCTCACGCGGCCGGAAATCGGCGTGTTGCTCTCTTACGCCAAGATCGTGCTTTTCGATGCCGTTGCGGCAAGCGACCTTCCGGATGATCCTTACTTTGCGTCGACCCTTTCAAACTACTTCCCGGCTAAGATGCAAAAAACCAATACCTCCGACATCGCAACTCACCGGCTGAAACGGGAAATCATCGCGACGGTGCTTGCCAACGAGGCAATCAATCGCGGCGGCCCCGGCTTTGTGGTGAGCATGATGGATGCGACAGCGGCGTCAGCGCCGGAAGTCGTCCGTGCCGCGATCATCGCCCGCGATGGCTTCGACCTGACCAGGCTTTGGACCGAGACCGATGCGCTGGACGGCAATATTTCCGGACAGATGCAGAACCGTGTCTATGAAGAGCTCGGCCATAGCTTCACAGTCTTGACTCGGTTGCTCCTGAAGACCGGCATGGCAAAAGGCGGCATAGCAGAAACCATTAGTCGGCTTCAGACTGCGTTGAAGAAACTGAAGCCCTCCTTCGCCGCGCAGGCTCCCGCAGAGTTCGAGGCGCGTGCCATGGAGTATCGCGAAGCCGGGCTGCCAGAAAGATTGGCCGCCGTCATCGCCGGGCTGCCGGGCTTTGTGCTGGTGCCGGAGATCATGCAGATCGCCGAACGCACAGGCGAGGCGCTCGGACGTGCCGCGGAAAGTTATTTTGCCGTATCGCAGACCTTCCGCGTCGGAAGGCTGCTCGCAGCCGGCGCCCGCATTCTCACCTCGGATCACTACGAAAGCCTGGCCTTGGCGCGCAGCATCGACCAGATTGCCAGTGCCCGCCGCGATATCGTCATCTCGGCGCTGTCAGAGCATGGCAAGGAAAAGCTGCCGGTTCAGGCGTGGCACGGAGTCGATCGCATCAGGATCAACCGCATCGCCGAAGAGCTGTCAAACCTCAGCGACAGCGGCGATCCAACTCTTGCGCGAATCACAGTGGCCGCAGGTCTTTTAACCGATCTTGCGCGCGACCGGGCGAGGTGACACAGTCCGCCGCGAATGCGGGAGTGTAGGCGTGAGTAGAATAGACTGGACCGGAACAGGAACGCCGGCGCCGCAGAAGGCGTCGGAAAAGGGCATCTGGAGCTGGATGCTTTTCGATTGGGCCGCGCAACCGTTTTTCACGGTCGTGACCACGTTCATTTTCGGACCCTACTTCGTCTCACGCCTGACGGACGATCCGGTTTCGGCACAAGCGATGTGGAGCAATACCGCGACGATCTCTTCGGTGATCATAGCCCTGCTCTCTCCGATCCTCGGCTCCATCGCCGATCAGTCCGGCGCCCGCAAACCATGGATAGCCTTTTTCGCTATCATCAAGGTTGTCAGCCTCTTCGGCCTTTGGTTTGCCGCGCCCGGTTCGCCGCTTGTCTATCCGGTGATCTTGATGATCCTCGCCTCGATCGCCGCAGAATTCTCGATCGTCTTCAACGATTCCATGATGCCGCGCCTTGTGGGCAAGGATGAGGTCGGCCGGCTGTCCAATACGGCCTGGGGGCTTGGCTATCTCGGCGGCATGATCGTGCTCGTCACTGTTGTGACGCTGCTTGCGGGAAACCTGGAAACGGGAAAGACGCTGTTGGGGCTCGACCCGTTGTTCGGGCTTGATCCTCATACCGGTGAGGACGCGCGCATTACAGGGCCGATTTCCGCGGTCTGGTATCTCATCTTCATCATTCCGATGTTCCTCTTCACACCCGATGCGGCGAAGGGATTGCCGCTCGCTGCTGCCGTCCATGCCGGCCTCAGGCAGGTCGCAAACACAATCAGCGAGTTGAAGATCCGAAGAGGCATCCTGAAATTCCTGATTGCCCGCATGATCTATCAAGACGGGGTCAACGGGTTGCTGATCCTAGGCGGCGCCTTCGCCGCCGGCATGTTTGGCTGGGCGACGATCGAAATCGGACTTTATGGGATCATCCTCAATGTCGTCGCGATTTTCGGCTGCGTCATCGCCGGACGCGTTGATCACCGGATCGGATCAAAAGCAACGATCCTGATCAGCCTGACGCTGCTTTTGCTCGCCACCCTCGGGATCATTTCGACGGGGCCGGGTTATACGCTTTTCGGCCTGCTGCCGATGTCAACGGCGGACGCCGGAGGGCTTTTCGGCACGGCGGCGGAAAAAGCCTATATTCTTTACGGGCTGTTGATCGGCCTCGCCTTCGGTCCCGTCCAGGCTTCGTCGCGCTCTTATCTAGCGCGCAGCGTCAGCCCGCAGGAGGCAGGGCGCTATTTCGGCATCTATGCGCTATCCGGCCGCGCCACGAGCTTCATGGCAACGCTCTTCTTCTCGCTGATAACCTATACCAGCGGATCAGCGCGTCTCGGCATGGCAACGCTGATCCTTTTCCTCGCGGGCGGACTGATCCTGCTGATCGCGACCCCTTATCCGGCGGACAGGCAGCAAGACTGAATTGAACCCCGGCTGGGCGCCAAGGTTCTGTCCGCTCAATGGCGGAAATGGCGCATGCCGGTGAATACCATCGCGACGTCGTGCTCGTTGGCAGCGTCGATCACCTCTTGGTCGCGCATCGAACCACCCGGCTGGATGACTGCCGTCGCACCCGCTGCAATCATCGACAGGAGACCATCGGCGAACGGCAGGAAGGCTTCCGAAGCAACCGCAGAACCGCGTGTCATCGGAGCAGGCAAACCCAGTGCCTTGGCGGCTTCCTCGGCTTTCAGGGCAGCGATACGGGCGGAATCGACACGGCTCATCTGGCCGGCGCCAATGCCGGCCGTCTGGCCATCTTTGGCGTAAACCACGGCATTCGATTTCACGTGCTTGCCGACCTTGAAGGCAAACTTCATGTCTTCCAGTTCTTGTTGTGTCGGCGCGCGCTTGGTCACGACCTTCAGCTCCAGATCCTCGATCATGCCGTTGTCACGGCTTTGGACCAGCAGGCCCCCGGAGACTGTTTTCGCCGTCAGGCCAGCGGCACGCGGATCGGGCAGATCGCCGGCAGAAAGCAGGCGCAGATTCGGCTTCCTCGCAACGATCGCCTTGGCTTCTTCGGTTACATCCGGAGCGATGATCACTTCGGTGAAGAGCTTGATGATCTCTTCCGCGGTCTCCGCATCGAGCGTGCTGTTGAACGCAATGATGCCGCCGAACGCAGAAACGGAATCGCAGGCGAGCGCCCGTTTGTAGGCTTCGACAAGGCTTGGCCCCGTGGCAACGCCGCAAGGATTGGCGTGCTTGATGATGGCGCAGGCGGGTGCCTTTTCAGGCAGGAATTCAGCGACGAGTTCGTAGGCCGCATCGGTGTCGTTGATGTTGTTATAGGAGAGCTGCTTGCCCTGCAGCAGCATCGCCGTCGAAACACCCGGTCGCTTTTCACCGGTAACGTAGAAAGCCGCCTTCTGATGTGGATTTTCACCGTAGCGCATCTCGTCCTTCAGAACGCCGCCGATCACCCGATGGCGCGGCGTATCGATGGAAAGCGCTTCAGCGAACCAGTTGGAGATCATCGCGTCATAGGCAGCGGTGCGGGCATACGCCTTGGCTGCCATACGCTGGCGGAACGCATAGCTCGTCTGGCCTGCATCGGCCGAAAGCTGTTCGAGCAGTTCCGGGTAATCTGCAGGATCGGTGAGGATCGTAACGTAAGCATGGTTCTTGGCAGAGGCACGGATCATTGCCGGACCACCGATATCGATATTCTCGACCGTCGTGGGATAATCACCACCGGCGGCACGCACATCCTCGAATGGATAGAGGTTAATGACGGCAAGATCGATACCTTCGATACCATGCGCCTTCATGGCTTCCTGATGCGCGCTATCATCACGGATTGCCAGGAGACCGCCGTGGACCGTCGGATGCAGCGTCTTCACACGGCCGTCCATGATTTCCGGAAAGCCGGTGACTTGGGAAACGTCGGTGACAGCCAAACCCGCGGCTGTGATGGCCTTGTGCGTTCCGCCTGTCGAAAGCAGGCGGATGCCCTTTTCGGAAAGCGCGCGGGCAAGCTCGACAATACCCTCCTTATCGGAGACGGAGAGCAGCGCGGTTTTGACGTTGACCTTATCAGGGGCGGGGATTTTCTTGGAAGTGACGGCCATGAACCTTCTCCGTTCGGGCTTCGGGAGACATCCGGCAAGGGACGTATAGGATAATGGCGCCGCGTTAGCACGAGCTATGCCGCTGCGCAAACGGCGACTAGCTCTTGCGGGACAAAAACCAGCGAATTTCCGGCTTCTCGGCAAAAACGAAGTCGATCTCGATCTGGTCCGAACCGCAGATGCCGGAGGCGTCAGCAAAAAAGATATCTTCAGTGATCAGAACTTCGTTCCCCGGCGACGAAAAGAGCCAACTTTCGCCATCCGGCGCTGTCAGCAACACGGACTCGCGATCACTCTGCTTCACATTTATGGCCGGATGGATATGGAAGCGCGCGGCAGCACGAAGAGGCTCGTCAATGACGCGCTCGCCTTGCGGCACCAGCCGATCACGGCCAGTGACGATGGAGCCTGCAGCATTCAGCGTCAGTTCGCGCTCATGGAGCATGCCGAAATTTTTCAGATAACCGTCGTGACTGACCTTGATGCCATCGCGTCCGTCGTCGGTTTCAGCGCGCTCGACGCTAACGGTCTTCACCGAATCCGTCATGACATAACCGAGAAATTCCGAGGCCGAGAAGCGGCTGGATGAGGTGTCGTTCAGTGTCACGGTCGAATGCGTCGCGGTCGTGCGCGCCATCTGCACATAGCGGCGGCCAGCGAATTTCGGTGAGCCGGAGTTGACGATAAAGCGATGACGACCCGACGACATTTCGAAGGAAAGGCAGCCCGCATGCGCCGTGCGCGACAGGGGGCCTGCTGCGGGAGGGCCGGTATCGGCGATCAAAATGGTATTTCCCGCCGCAATTCGTTGATAGCGCGAATGCGGCATTGCCTTGAACGGTGGGCCGGCCGTTTCGTCATAGCGCAGAACCGACATCAACTCGTTGGCAAGCGTCGATGTCGCGCCGTTAAAGAGCGCGAGATCGCCATTGTGGTGGCGGAAAAAGCGCAGCGCCGGATACATGCGATCGATGCCTGAAATCAGCTTCTGCGGCAGATCGTGACCGAGATTCACATAGGTCTGCCGCAGCGGTAGGAGATCGAGAAGCAATTCTAGGCCTGTGCGTGGATTGCGGGAGATATGCCCGCCGTCGGGTAGAATCTGGCTATCGAATTCATTATCCAGCGCCTGGGCAGCCTTGCGCAGCACACCTGGTCGCGCTGGCATTGCAATCGAAGCCATGGCGAGGGCGATCCGCAGGCGGAAAAGAACTTCCCCCGCCGGCGCGAAAGCCGCCATACGTCGCAGGTAGCGAACCTGAAACGCCAGAGACTTCATAAAACGGCGGTAAAAGCCGCGATCAGCATTCTGCAGCACGACCGGCGAATGCGAGAGCCAGGCAATCACTCGCTGTGAAGTGACATCGAGTTCCCAGGCAATGCCTTCCATGCGGCCAGCATGCAACGAGAGCCAGCTATCGACGATCCCCCGGGCAACCGCGCAAGCTTGATCGCTTTTGTAGGCACGCACATGACGAAGCCAGCCGAACCCATGCAAACGGCTGGCAAAAGCGCGTGAGGGAAGCGTAAAGCCGAAGGGCGACTTGCCGTTCGTCTCCAGAAGGCGTCCTGCCAGAGCAAAGCGGCCATTCATGATCTCCTCGGCGATATGAGGATCGATGGCGCGAAGATCGGTCGGCGCAACGATAAGCCTCTCGGGCACTTGGATTGTATGGCGGAAAAGGCGAAGGCGCAGCGATGCGATGCGCCGCGACATGCGGCGCCAAGCCTCCCGAACATACAAACTCGAAAACCGCCGGCCGGACTGCATATTCTATTGTCTATTGACCCTCATGATTAAGAATAGGTGAATGAGGGCCGGTTTCAGCGGTAAGACTGCATTAATTGTGACAGAAACGAAATCTAGGGAAGGTCCATGCAATCAGGCAACACGCCGCAGCACTGCAGCGTAAAAACCGTCAAGACCTGAAGCGACCGTTGCGGGCATGCGCAGCATGGGGGGGGTCGTCCGGAATTCGCCAAGCGGACTGATCGCTATTTCCAAACCGGGCCATCGAGCAGCGTCGATCCGGACGCGCTCGACATTCGGTGTGTCCGCCAAGATGCGGCTGACGACATCCTCGCCTTCGACGGGATCCAGCGAGCAATTTGAAAAGACGAGAGTACCGCCAGGCTTCAGGAGCGTCAGCGCATGGCGAAGCAACCGTTCTTGCACGCCAGCAAGCTTTGCGATGTCCTCGGGCCCCTTCGTCCAGAGAACATCCGGATGACGGCGCGTCGTGCCCGTCGAGGAGCAGGGGGCGTCGAGCAGGATAGCGTCAAACGGCTCGCCCGGCTGGTATTTCACAAGATCCGTCGTGAGCGTTTCTGCCTTGAGGGCGAGGCGATCGAGATTGGAGCGTAGGCGCTTCAATCGGCTTTCGGATTGATCAATCGCAGTGACGCTACCTCCGGCGAGAATGAGTTGTGCGGTCTTGCCGCCGGGTGCGGCGCAAAGATCGACGACGCGTTTGCCAGACAGGTCGCCAAGGAGCTTGGCCGGAATGCTTGCCGCGGCGTCCTGCACCCACCATTCGCCTTGATCGAAACCTTCAAGGGAGGGGATAGTGCCATCAAAGGCTGCGAGACGCACACCACCGGTCGGCAGGACTTCCCCATTCAACCTTGCTGCCCAGCCTGCCGCATCCGACTTCACGGTGAGATCGATTGCCGCGGGCTCGAGCTGAGATTCGGCGATCGCCGCGGCGGCCTCTTTCCCGTAAGCCTTTTCAAGACGGTTGATAAACCAAGCCGGCATCGGCGAAATCTTCGCGATGTCTTCGAGGACCTTCTCCTTCTCGCGGCCAAGACGTCGCAGGATCGCATTCACCAGTTTTGCGAAGCGGCGATTGCGAGGATCCTGATTTGCCTGCTCGACGGCAAGATCGACCGCCGAATGGTCGGGGACGTCGAGATAAAGGATCTGCGCCGCTCCAACCGCAAGCACATGATGGAGTGCGCGCGCGCCTTCCGGCAACGGCGAGTCTAATAGAGAAGCAATCGCGGCATCGATGCGGGGCAGGTGACGGAGCGCAGTGTTGAGAATAGCGCGAACCAATGCGCGATCGCTCTCCCCGAGTGCCTTATATGCGGGATTCCCGTGTTCGTGATCCAATGCACCATCTAGCGGCAGTTTGCGGTCAATCACGGCAGCGAGGATCTTCGCTGCGGCCGCACGCGCCTCTAGGCCCGGCTTGACCGCGAGGCGTTCTGCAGGCGGTTTCTTTTTGTTGAATGGCTTGTTTCTGCCGTCTGAATTCAAGACCAGGGCCCTTTTGGCGGTTGGGAACCACCGCGGCCAATACCCGTATTCGGAACCGAGCGCGATCTGCGCGACGGATTACCAGCGCGAACCGTCGCCGTCGAGCCATTCATACCGTTCCCCGCCATTTCCTGAAGTGCTGCAATACGGTTTTCCGTATTCGGGTGCGTCGAAAACAGATTGTCCATCCGTTCCCCGGAGAGGGGATTGATGATGAACATATGCGCCGTCGCAGGATTGCGCTCGGCATCATAGTTCGGGATATGCGCCGCGCCACGGGCAATCTTGCCGAGCGCGGAAGCGAGCCAAAGGGGGTCGCCGCAGATTTCGGCGCCGCGCCGGTCGGCAGAATATTCGCGCGTCCGGCTGATCGCCATCTGCACAAGCATGGCGGCGAGCGGCGCTACGATCATCGCCAGAAGCACGCCGACGAAACCGAAGGGGTTGCTGTTGTTCTCGCGATTGCCGCCGAAAAAGAAGGCGAAGTTACCGAGCATCGAGATTGCGCCGGCAAGCGTCGCCGTGATCGTCATCGTCAGCGTGTCGCGGTTCTGGATATGCGCCAGTTCATGCGCCATCACAGCCGCCACCTCTTCCGGCGAGAGCGCGCTGAGCAGCCCTGTCGAGGCCGCGACGGCGGCATTCTCCGGATTGCGGCCCGTGGCAAAGGCATTCGGCTGCGGATTGTCGTAGAGATAGACTTTCGGCATGGGCAGGCCGGCATTTCGCGCAAGATCGCGAACGATGCGGAAGAATTCCGGCGCGTTGCGCTCATCGACTTCCTGCGCCCGGTAGGCAGAAAGCACCATCCGGTCCGAATTCCAGTAGGAAAAGAAATTCATGCCCGCAGCGATCAGGAAGGCGATCATCATGCCGCCGCGGCCACCGATCAGGAATCCGACGAACATGAACAGGGCCGTCATGAAGGCAAGCAACATGGCAGTGCGAACGAGGTTCATCGAGGTCTCCATCTCCCATCTGCGGCAAAAGGGTTTCAATCAAGCCGCCGGCGCACTATGATTTGGTTATTCGCCAGCCATTTTCAATATTTCCGGCGGGAGACGCAATTGCAGCCAGCGGACAACGACAATGTAGATAGCACTGTGGCAGAAGGAGCAGTACTACCGCGCAAGGTTCTGTCACCCGCTGCCAAACGCGCGCTTGCCGAAGCCGAAGAACGACGCAGGAACCAGAAACCCCTGGATCTGCCACCGGAGATCGGTGGACGGGGAGGAGCCGAGCCAGCGCGCTTCGGCGACTACGAGATCAACGGCCGCGCGATCGATTTTTAAGTAAATATTCCTAGTCTTCTTTCCCCTGAAGTCTTCGCGGGCTGGAGTCGACGCACGGCAAAGCGCACGCAAGCTGCGCGCCGTCCGTGCCGGCACGACTGAAATGCGGCTCCCTGGTTTTCGGGAGCCGCTCTGATTTCAGGCGGTTACCTTGTTCTGCCTGTTGGCGATGAGGTCATCGACGACCGCCGGATCGGCAAGCGTGGACGTATCTCCGAGCGCGCCGAAATCGTCCTCGGCAATCTTGCGCAGGATACGGCGCATGATCTTGCCGGAACGGGTCTTCGGCAAGCCGGGCGCAAACTGGATCTTGTCCGGCGAGGCGATCGGGCCGATTTCCGTGCGAACATGCTTCACCAACTGTTGGCGCAACTCATCGGATCCTTCGTTGCCGGCCATCAGCGTGACGTAGCAATAGATGCCCTGTCCCTTGATCGAATGCGGGTAGCCAACGACCGCGGCTTCCGAAACCAGATTATGCGAGACGAGCGCGGACTCCACCTCGGCCGTGCCGAGGCGGTGGCCGGAGACGTTCAGCACATCGTCGACACGACCGGTGATCCAGTAGTAGCCGTCTTCATCGCGGCGGCAGCCGTCGCCGGTAAAATACTTGCCCTTGTAGGTGGAAAAGTAGGTCTGGATGAAGCGCTCATGGTCGCCATAGACCGTGCGCATCTGCCCGGGCCAGCTGTCGGTAATGCACAGGTTACCGTCGGCAGTGCCTTCCAGCACCTTGCCGTCATTGTCGACCAACTGCGGCTTCACACCGAAGAACGGGACGGTCGCTGAACCCGGCTTCAGGTCGATCGCACCCGGCAGCGGCGTGATCAGGATGCCGCCGGTCTCTGTTTGCCACCAGGTATCGACGATCGGGCAACGGCCATCGCCGACGACATTGTAGTACCACTCCCAAGCTTCCGGGTTGATCGGCTCGCCGACCGTCCCGAGCAGGCGCAAGGACGAGCGGGACGAGCGGGTGACAAAATGGTCGCCGGCGCCCATCAACGAACGGATCGCTGTCGGAGCGGTATAGAAGATGTTGACCTTGTGCTTGTCGATGATCTCCCAGAAGCGGCCCTGGTCGGGAAAGTTCGGCACGCCTTCGAACATCAGCGTCGTCGCGCAATTCGCAAGCGGACCGTAGACGATGTAGGAATGGCCGGTCACCCAGCCGACATCGGCCGTGCACCAGTAGATATCGCCATGGTGATAGTCGAAGACGTATTCATGCGTCATCGACGCATAGACAAGATATCCGCCCGTCGTGTGCAAGACGCCCTTCGGCTTGCCGGTGGAGCCAGAGGTATAGAGGATGAACAGGGGATCCTCCGCTTTCATCTTCACAGGCGGGCACTCGGCTTTCACCGTCGCCGCTTCCTGGTGGTACCAAAGGTCGCGGCCGGGAGCCCAGCCCGTCTTGCCGCCGGTCCGGCGCACGACGAGGACCTTGCCGACCGTCACATGCTGGCGGGCCGCGATGTGGATCGCGGTATCGGCATTGTCCTTCAGCGGCACGGGCTTGCCGCCGCGAACGCCCTCGTCGCAGGTGATGATGAACGTCGAACCACAGTCGACGAGACGTCCGGCAAGCGCTTCCGGCGAGAACCCGCCGAAGACGACAGAGTGCACGGCGCCGATGCGGGCACAGGCGAGCATGGCATAGGCCGCTTCGGGTATCATCGGCATATAGATGGTGACGCGGTCACCCTTCTTGACGCCATGCTTCTTCAACACGTTCGCCATGCGGCAGACATGCTCGTAGAGCTCGTTGTAGGTGATCTTCTTGTCGATATAGGGATTGTCGCCTTCGAAGATGATGGCGACCTGGTTGCCGTGCGTTTTCAGGTGGCGGTCGATGCAGTTGTAGGAAACGTTCGTCTGACCGTCTTCGAACCACTTGATCGAGACCTTCCCGGTAAAGGACGTGTTCTTGACCTTCGTATAGGGCTTGAACCAGTCAATCCGCTTGCCGTGCTTGCCCCAGAATTTGTCCGGGTTCTCGATGCTCTCCTCGTACCATTTCTCATACTTGGCCTTATCGATCAGGGCATGGCTCTTCACCAGTTTCGTAACCGGATGGATCTTTTCCAACATGTGACTCCTCCTCAACACAGGCACCGGCTAACTGCGCAAGGCGATCCCCGGAACTCGATTTAGGCATTCATAGCAGGTCAAAAGCACCCGGCAATTAGACAAAGGTCATTTCATTCCTGATCAATTGCAATTCTGCGTCACTCCAGTTATATAGCGCCATATTTCCGGATATTATGGTGATATCCACGGACCGCGACACCGGCGCGGACGACAGAAGGACTATATCCATGGCTCAACAATTGCTCATGCCGAAGGCGACCGCCATCTGGCTCGTCGACAATACGGCGCTGTCTTTCGATCAGATCGCCCAGTTCTGCAAGCTGCATCCGCTCGAGGTGAAAGCAATTGCCGACGGCGAGGCAGCGCAGGGCATCAAGGGCCTGGACCCGATCTCGACCGGCCAGCTTTCACGCGATGAAATCGCCCGCGCCGAAGCAAACCCGAACCACAAGCTGAAACTCTCGGAGCCGAAGGTTCGCGTTCCCGAATCCAAGCGCCGTGGTCCGCGTTACACGCCTGTTTCCAAGCGCCAGGACCGTCCGAATGCCATTCTCTGGCTCGTTCGCAATCACCCGGAGCTGAAGGATGCTCAGATTTCACGCCTCGTCGGCACGACGAAATCGACGATCGAGCAGATTCGTGAACGCACGCATTGGAACTCGGCCAACCTGACGCCGATGGATCCGGTCACGCTCGGCCTCTGCAGCCAGATCGACCTCGATATGGAAGTGGAAAAGGCATCCAGGGGCCGGCCACTGCCGACCGCCGCCGAACTCGGCGCCACGCTGCAGTCCGCCCAGGAAACTGAGCGCATGAGCCCGAATTTCGAACGCGAAGAAGAGCGCGAAATCGACGCCGATGCCGTCTTTGCCAAGCTCAAGTCTCTGAAGTCTTCCTCCAAGGATAAGGATGAAGACGAAGACGATCGCTTCTGACCTGTTTGCATAAAGCGAAAAGACCCGCCGGAGCGATCCGGCGGGTCTTTTGTTTTCTGCTGTTGCCGCGTTAGCTGCGGAAGAGCGACAGGATGTTCTGAGATGCCGAGTTCGCAATCGACAGAGATTGGATTGCAAGCTGCTGCTGCGTCTGAAGAGCGGTCAGCTTGGAAGATTCTTCTTCCATGTCGGCGTCGACAAGGCGGCCGATGCCGGAGTCGATCGAGTCGCTCAAAGTCGAGACGAAATCTTCCTGCAGTTGGATGCGAGTGGAGATCGAGCCGAGCTGTGCACCGGCGCTGGTCATCGCCTTCAGAGCGGATTCGACAGCCGTCAGCGCAAGACCGACGTCATCTGTGGTGAAATTGGTGATGTCCATCTTATAGACGGAGCCGATCGTACCGTTCGAGGTGCCGATAATACCCGTGGACGTTTCGATCAGGCCTCCGCTCATGCCGAACAGGACGTTGCCGACCGAGGTATCGTCGAGGATATATTCGGTCTGTTTGACGGATACAGCGTTCGAGCCATCGCGAACGAAGGTCGAAACGACGCTCTTCGTACCCTCGCCGGCGACCCAGTTCTCTCCGGAGAAGGAAGCAGACTGAGCAATGCTCAGCAGCTGAGCCTGAAGCTGGGAAATCTCTTCCTGAACCTTGGCCTTGTCGACGCCCTTTTCGGTAGCGGCAACCAGCTTGGCCTTGATTTCGGAAACAATATCGATGGCGCTGTCCATCGCGGCATAGGCCGTGTCGACCTTGGCGGCACCGAGGCCGAGAGCGTCGGAAACAGCCGAAAGCGCCTTGTTGTCCGAACGCATGGTCGTTGCAATCGACCAGTAAGCGGCATTGTCAGCGGCCTTGCCGACGCGCAGGCCGGACGAAACGTGGTCCTGGGTTTCCTTGAGGCTCTGGTTTACACCGCGAAGGGTCTGCAGTGCCGCCATTGCGGCAGTGTTCGTTAGAATGCTTGACATCGCTTTTTGTCCAATTCGCTTGGGTGAAAGGGCATTCCGGCCGAGGCCGAGAGCGGCGGTGCTTCATGCTCACCTGCAACAGGTGTCCGTGCGCCGAACCTAGCGAAAACATGGTTAACAACTCGTCAACGCTGGTTACATCTCGTCAACGAATCTTACCGAATAGGTAATTTCCTACATTGGAAGCGAGCCAAAACCCTTGCTGCGCAAGGCCTCCGCGATTTCATGCAGAATGGCCGGATCGTCGATGGTCGCCGGCATTTTCCATGGTTCGCCGTCCGCGATCTTCTGCATTGTGCCACGCAGGATCTTGCCCGAACGGGTCTTCGGCAGACGTTCGACGACAATCGCCGTCTTGAATGCGGCCACCGGACCGATCTGGTCGCGAATCAGTTTGACGACCTCTGCTTCAATCGTTGCCTTCGCCTTCGTGACGTTCTTCTTGAGCACAAGGAAGCCGCAAGGCACCTGCCCCTTGAGCGGATCGGCAATACCGACGACGGCGCACTCTGCAACATCCGGATGCTTTGCGCAGACCTCTTCCATTGCTCCTGTCGAAAGCCTGTGGCCCGCACAATTGATGATGTCGTCCGTGCGCGACATGATGAACAGATAGCCGTCGTCATCCACATAACCGGCGTCCGCTGTCTTGTAGTATCCCGGAAATTCCTCGAGATATGCCGTGCGAAAACGCTCGTCTGCCTTCCAGAGTGTCGGCAGACAGCCCGGCGGCAAGGGCAGCTTGGCGACGATGTTGCCGAGCGTGCCGGGTGGCACCTGATGTCCTGCGTCGTCGAGAACCTGGATCTCGTAACCAGGCACCGGCACGGACGCTGATCCGTGCTTTACTGGAAGCCCACCGAGACCGAGTGGATTTGCAGCGACCGGCCAGCCGGTTTCCGTCTGCCACCAATGATCGACGACGGGAACCTTAAGCATCTTTTCCGCCCATTTGAGAGTTTCGGGATCGGCTCGCTCACCCGCAAGAAAAAGCGCCCGGAAATGCGGGTTCGAATAGTGGCGCACGAACTCGCCATCGGCATCTTCCCGGCGAATTGCGCGGAAGGCTGTCGGAGCGGTAAAGAGAACACGCACATCGTATTCGCAAATCACGCGCCAGAACGCGCCGGCGTCGGGTGTGCCGACGGGTTTGCCCTCAAAGATTACAGTCGCCACACCCGCAAGCAACGGCGCATAGACGATATAGGAATGACCAACCACCCAGCCGATATCGGAGGCTGCCCAGAAAACTTCGCCGGGTTTCATTGCGTAGATGTTCGCCATCGACCAGTGCAGCGCGACCATATGCCCGCCATTGTCACGGACGACGCCTTTCGGCTGACCGGTGGTGCCGGATGTGTAAAGGATATAGAGCGGATCGATCGCTTTGACGGCTACGCAAGGAATGCTCCTGCCATGGTGAAGCGCTACGGCCTCTTGGAAAGCATGATCGCGCCCAGGCACAAGTTCGGCCGTCAGTTGCGGCCTTTGCAGAACGAGGCAATGTGCGGGCTTTGATTTCGCCGCAGCGATGGCCTGATCGACAAGCGGCTTGTAAGCCACGACACGGCCGGGCTCCAATCCGCAGCTGGCAGTGACCACGAGCTTTGCGCCTGAATCATCGATGCGAGCCGCAAGTTCGTTGGCAGCAAACCCTCCAAAAACCACGGAGTGGATGGCGCCGATGCGAGCGCAGGCAAGCATGGAGAAAATGGCTTCGGGCACCATCGGCATGTAGATGATGACACGATCGCCTTTGCCGATGCCGAACGCTTGAAAGGTCGCCGCGATTGCCTGCACTTCGCCAAGCGCTTCCTCGTAACTAAAACGTGCCTTGGCGCCACTCATGGCACTGTCGAAGATGATGGCTGTTTCCGTGCCGCGGCCTGCCAACACATGGCGGTCCAGGCAATTGTAACAGGTGTTGGTCTCACCGTCTGCGAACCAGCGGCCGTAAACGCCCTGTGATGGCGAGAAGACCTGCTGCGGCTCCTTGAACCAGGTGATCGCTCTTGAAGCATCGCGCCAGAATGCTTCCGGATCGCTCTTCCAGCTCGCATAGACCTGATGATAGCTGCTCTGCATTTGCTCCTCCCCAGGACATGCACGCCGTGTGGCGAGTTTAGGCGAGGGGAGGCTGGACCGGAAGCCCGACGAAAGCAGAAGGACTAACGCGCGCCGAAAATAGCGGATCCGACGCGCACGCTCGTCGCACCGAAGGCGACGGCCGTTTCGTAGTCCCCGGACATGCCCATGGAGAGTTTTTCTACACCGCATTTTCCTGCGATCTTAGCCAGCAGAGCAAAATGCGGACCGGGATTTTCCTCGGCTGGGGGAATGCACATCAGGCCTTCGATCGAAAGGCCGAGCTCATTCCGGCAGAAATCGACGAATGCGGGTGTATCGGCGGGCGCAATACCGGCCTTTTGCGGTTCTAAACCGCTATTAACCTGGACATAGAGCCGAACGGTCTTGCCTTGCCGTTTCATTTCCCCGGCGATTGCGCGGGCGATCTTTTCACGATCGACGGTTTCTATGACATCAAAGAGCGCAACGGCATCGGTTGCCTTATTCGATTGCAGCGGCCCGATAAGGTGCAGCTCGATGCCGGGCGTCTCGGTCTTGAGTTCCGGCCATTTGCCTTGGCTTTCCTGAACGCGGTTCTCGCCGAAAATGCGCTGACCAGCCGCAATCGCGGGGCGGATGGCCTCCGCATCGAAGGTCTTCGACACGGCAACGAGTTGAACCGATCCGGCAGGACGCTGAGACTGACGCTCTGCTGCCGAAATGCGCGCGCGAACATCGTTCAACCGCTCTTGAAGTTCCATTATCTTATCCCGACATGTCCGCATAAGGAGGATGGGCATGCACTAACCGCGCCTGACATTCTTGCCAAGGCCCTGTCTGCCAAAAAGCAGTTTGCTGCGAGGGAGGGACGCTTGCAGTACCCGCAAAACTTGACGCTACAGCGGTTTCATGGTGAAGGTCACCACCAACCTCCCCTGATTTTCCGGAAATTCGAATACCATGGCTACCGAACGTTATAATCCGCGCGATGCCGAGCCCCGCTGGCAGCAAAAATGGAACGAGGCGAAGGTCTTTGAGACCGACAACGCCGATCCGCGCGAAAAATACTATGTACTTGAAATGTTTCCCTATCCGTCGGGCCGAATTCACATGGGCCATGTGCGCAACTACGCGATGGGTGACGTCGTGGCCCGTTACAAGCGGGCCCGGGGTTTCAATGTCCTGCACCCGATGGGCTGGGATGCCTTCGGGATGCCGGCGGAAAACGCTGCCATGGAGCGCGGCGTCCATCCGGCGTCGTGGACCTACCGGAATATCGACTCGATGAAATCGCAGTTGAAGGCCATGGGGCTTTCGCTCGATTGGAGCCGGGAATTTGCCACCTGCGACGTGGAATACTACCAGCATCAGCAGCATCTTTTCCTGGATTTCCTGGAGAAAGGCCTTGTCTACCGGAAGCAGTCGAAAGTCAATTGGGACCCGGTCGACAATACCGTGCTTGCCAATGAACAGGTTATCGACGGCCGCGGCTGGCGTTCGGGTGCTCTGGTCGAGCAGCGGGAACTCACGCAGTGGTTCTTCAAGATAACCGATTTCAGCCAGGATCTGCTTGACGCTCTGGATACACTCGACCAGTGGCCGGAGAAAGTTCGTCTGATGCAGAAGAACTGGATCGGCCGCTCCGAGGGTCTGATGATCCGCTGGGAAATCGTGCCGCAGACGGCGCCTGCCGGCGAAACCGAGGTGACGGTTTATACCACACGTCCCGACACGCTGTTTGGCGCCTCCTTCCTTGCGATCGCAGCTGACCACCCCCTGGCAAAGGATGCTGCCGCGGCAAATCCAGCTCTCGAAGCCTTCTGCGAAGAATGCCGCCGGGCTGGCACCTCGCTGGCAGCCCTTGAGACGGCCGAGAAGAAGGGCATGGATACCGGTATCCGGGTCAAGCATCCGCTTGAGTCATCGTGGGAACTTCCGGTCTATATCGCGAATTTCGTGCTGATGGACTATGGTACGGGCGCTATTTTCGGCTGCCCGTCCGGCGACCAGCGAGACCTCGATTTCGCGCGCAAGTATGGTTTGCCCATTGTTCCGGTGGTCATGCCGAAGGACGGCGATGCCGCAACCTTCACGATCGGTGACACCGCCTACGACGGCGACGGCGTGATGATCAACTCCCGCTTCCTTGACGGCAAACCGACGGACGAAGCCTTCAGGATCGTTGCCGACCGCCTGTCGGGCACGATGCTCGGCAATGTGCCACAGGGCGAACGCAAGGTGAATTTCCGCCTGCGCGACTGGGGCATTTCGCGCCAGCGCTATTGGGGCTGCCCGATCCCGGTCATCCATTGCGATGCCTGCGGTGTCGTGCCGGTGCCGAAGACGGACCTGCCCGTGAAGCTGCCGGCAGACGTAACCTTCGATCAGCCGGGCAATCCGCTCGACCGCCACCCGACCTGGCGGCATGTCGCCTGCCCAACCTGCGGCAAGGACGCCCGGCGCGAAACGGACACGATGGACACCTTCGTCGATTCGAGTTGGTACTTCACGCGCTTTACGGCACCTTGGGAAGGTGTCCCCACCGATCCGGCCGTCGCAAACCGTTGGCTTCCCGTCGATCAGTATATCGGCGGCATCGAACATGCCATTCTGCATCTGCTCTATTCGCGTTTCTTCACGCGTGCGATGCGCGAGACCGGCCATGTTGACGTCAAGGAGCCATTCAAGGGCCTCTTTACCCAGGGCATGGTCGTCCATGAGACTTACAGCCGCGGTTCGGGCATGATCCGCGACTGGGTGGCGCCTGCAGATATCCGTATCGAAGAGATCGAGGGCAAACGTCGCGCCTTCCTGCTGGAAGGGGGCGAGGAGGTCTCAATTGGATCGATCGAGAAAATGTCGAAGTCCAAGAAGAACGTCGTCGATCCGGATGACATCATAGCTTCCTACGGCGCTGACACGGCGCGGTTCTTCGTTCTCTCGGATTCGCCGCCCGAGCGTGATGTGATCTGGTCGGAAGCAGGTGTCGAAGGGGCACATCGCTTCACGCAGCGCCTCTGGCGCTTGATTTCCGAAGCATCCGAAGCCCTGGCTTCCATATCGCCGAATCCGGCTAAGGATGGAGATGCGCTTTCGATCTCCCAGGCAGCCCATAAAACCTTGAAGGCTGTCCAGAACGACTACGACAAGCTTTGGTTCAACAAGGCCGTCGCGCGCGTCTATGAACTCGTGAATACTTTGTCAGGCCCGCTGGCGAAAGTAGCCGCAGGCGAGGGCGACGTCGCCTATTGCGCCGCTGTTCGTAACGCGGCGGAAATTCTGGTTCAGCTCGTTGCACCCATGGCGCCGCACCTGGCCGAAGAATGCTGGGCGGCGCTTGGCAACAGCGAGATGCTCGCCCGCACCCCTTGGCCCGTCTATGACGAAGCTCTGGTCGTGGAAAATGACGTCGTGTTGCCGGTCCAGATCAATGGCAAGAAACGCGCTGAATTGACAATTTCTAAAGACGCAGATCAGAATGCCGTGACACAGGCGGTCTTGAAACTCGACGCCGTCATCAATGCGATGAACGGTCAGGCGCCGAAGAAAATTATTGTGGTTCCGCAAAGGATTGTGAACATTGTCGTTTGATATCGCTCCCAGGCTCGCACGCGGCGCCGCAATCACCGCCGTCCTTGCGTTTGCGGCCTTGCTCTCCGCCTGCCAGGTTCGTCCCCTTTACTCGGAAACGTCAGGAGTTGCCGGGAAGCTCGCTTCCGTCGGTTTTTCGGACGCAACGACTCGTGTCGAACAGGAAGTTCGCAACCGACTGATCTTCCTTGCTACGCGCGGCGCCGGCGAGCCCGTCAAGCCGGCCTACGAGGTAGAGCTTCATGTGCGGTCTGATGTCGTTGACGCACTTCTTGTCGAATCTTCCGACGAGTCGCGCGCCGGTCGCGTGACCGTCAGCGTGGATTACACGCTGCAGGCGACGGCGGACGGCCAGGTCATCAAGTCGGGTAACCGCTACGCCACGGCGCTTGTCGATTTCCCGATCCAACAGTTTGCCAAGCAGCGCGCAATCCGCGATGCCGAGAACCGCGCGGCACGCGAGGCTGCCGAGCTTGTCGGCTTGGATATTGCCGGCGCGCTCGGTCGCTGAGGAAAAGGGTGTGGCGGAAATTAAATCTCACGAATTTGAAGGCTTTCTTCAACGTTCGGTTTCCGCCTACCGCATCTTCGTCATCTACGGGCCGGATCGTGGCCTGGTTTCCGAACGGGCGGGGCAAATAGCCGGTAAAAGCAGCGTTGCTCTGGATGATCCTTTTTCGCTTGTCAAACTCGACATCGGCGACCTACAGAAGGATCCCGGGCGCCTGCTGGATGAGGCGGGTACTATCGGGCTTTTCGGAGGAGAAAAACTCCTTTGGGTACGGGGCGCGGCGAATGAAAAATATCTGGTCGACGCCCTCGACCACCTTTCCCAAAAGCCGCTCGACGCAACGTCCATCATCGTCGAAGCCGGAGATTTGAAGAAGGGCTCTCTTCTTCGCAAGCTTGCCGAAGGCACGCGCAGCATCGTTGCGATCCCCTGTTATTCGGATGATGCACGCGCCTTGAATGGTTTGATCGACAATGAGTTGGCATCGGAAGGCCTGCGCATCACGCCTGCCGCACGGCAGGCTTTGATCGGACTAATCGGCGGTGATCGCATCGCTTCACGCAATGAGGTCAGAAAACTCGCCCTCTACTGCCGCGGCATGGAGACGATCGAGGAACATCATGTGACCGAGATTATCGGCGACGCCAGCGCCATTTCGGTCGACGACGCCGTGGACGCCATTTTAAGCGGAAACACCGGCAATTTCCTGCATGCCATGCAGAAGATCACGACATCCAAGACGGCTGTCTTCCTCGTCATCCAAGCTTGCCTGAAACAGTTTCAGCTTCTGGACGCGATGCGCGCAGAAATGGACGAAAAGCGGCTTCAGACAGCTCAGGTTATGCAGACCCATGGTCGCCATCTACATTTCCGGCGCAAACCGATTATCGAACAGGCGCTACGCACCTGGAATGCCGACGCCATCAGCCGTGAAACAAGCAGGCTGCAGTCGGCGATCCTGCAGACAAGAAGGCGTCAGAGCCTGGAGGACAGCATCGCGCTGCAAACATTGCTGTCCACAACGCTTCAAAGCGGGCGAAAAGGCTAAGGTTTACCGCCGCTCAAGGAGCCGGCAGATTTCTTCAAGCTGCTCCAGCGATTTATAGGCAATGCGGATCTGGCCGCCGCTGGACTTGTGATTGATGGTAACATCAAGGCCAAGTGTATCGGAAAGCGTGCGCTCGAGCGCCAGTGTATCAGAATCCTTCTGATCACGTGGAGCAGCCGCACGCTGCGGCTCGGATTGCGCCTTGATATCGTTCTGCGCGAGCTTTTCGGCATCGCGGACGGACATTCCCTTCGAGACGATCGTGCGGGCAAGGGCCGTCGGATCCGATGTTGGAACCAGTGCACGTGCATGCCCCGCCGACAGACTGCCGGCGGCAAGAAAGTCACGGACAGGCTCTGGAAGCTTGAGCAGGCGCAGAGAATTTGCGACATGGCTTCGGCTTTTGCCGATGATCTCGCCCAGGTCGTTCTGAGTATAGCCGTATTCGGCGATAAGCTGCTCGTAACCCAACGCCTCTTCGAGGGGGTTGAGATCCGATCGCTGAACATTCTCGACGATCGCAATCTCTAGCGCCGTCTTGTCGTCGACATCGCGGATGATCACCGGAATTTCGACAAGGCCTGCGAGCTGGGCGGCGCGCCATCTTCTTTCGCCGGCTATTATTTCATATTGGTTTGTTGCAAGCGTACGAACAACGATTGGCTGGACGATGCCATGCTGGCGAATAGAGCTGGCAAGATCGTGCAACTCGCTATCATCAAAAAAGCGCCGCGGATTGCGCGGGTTCCGGCTGACAAATTCGATCGGGATGAGACGGTCTGCACTTACACCGCTCTTTTCACCATCGACAGGCACCGGCTGATCCATTTCGCCGATCAGCGCAGCAAGTCCGCGACCTAAACGTCTCTTCGATATATCGTCATTCATTGCAATACTCACTTGAAGCTTAAGCGGCGAGACGCTGGCGTTCACGCTGGATGACCTCGGAGGCCAGCTGAAGATATGCCTGGCTACCGGCGCATTTCAAATCATAAAGGATCGCAGGCTTACCATATGAGGGCGCTTCGGAAACCCGGACATTGCGCGGGATAAGCGTGTGATAAACTTTCTCGCCGAGATGCGTCCGAACGTCGCTCACCACCTGCTGGGCAAGATTGTTTCGCGCATCGAACATCGTCAGCACGATACCCTGGATATCCAAACGCGGGTTTACCGTTCGCCGCACCTGATCAACCGTCTCCAAGAGCTGACTTAACCCCTCCAATGCGAAGAATTCGCATTGTAACGGAACCAAAACGGAATGTGCCGCAGCCATTGCGTTCATCGTCAACAGGTTGAAAGAAGGCGGGCAGTCCAGCAATATATAAGTAAATTCAAAGGCTTGAGGAGTTGTGAGTGCCTTGCGGAGCTTGAATACCCGATCGCTCTGCTGAGCGATTTCCATTTCGATACCGAGCAAATCCATTGTCGATGGCACGATCGAAAGATTTGGGACAGCTGTGGGCAAAGAGGCCTCCGTCACCCCGGCCTCGCCAATCAGCAAATCATAAGAAGAGAGTTTGCGATCTTTCCGATCGATCCCGAGACCAGTGCTTGCGTTACCTTGCGGGTCCAGGTCGACGATCAGGACTCGTTCGCCGATGGCAGCCAACGCGGTCGCCAGATTAATGGCAGTGGTCGTCTTTCCAACACCACCTTTTTGATTTGCTATTGTAATAATCCGGTTTCGTTCAAAGGCCATGGCCGCATCATCCGAACTGTTAAACCAAGCGTTGGAGATTGAAGATCTCGAGAATGACCGAATCTCGCTCGACAACGCTTCGGTGTTCTAGCAGATCAAAACGCCATCGACCACGTGCCTTGGCAATTTCAGCAGCGTAATCCCGGCCTTTATGAAAAAATGCACGGGTATTTCTATTGCGAAGCATCCAGGGCTCCGCAAAGTCGCATAGTTTATCGAGATCGGCGAGGGCCCGTGCGGAGATAGCCTCGCAGGACGGGACAATATCCGGTCCATCCTCAATGCGGATCGAATGCACAGAACCGCGTGCGCCCGTCTCGCGAAGGGCCAACCTGAGGAAAGACGCTTTCTTGTTGTTGCTTTCAATAAGATGAGCCCATCCATCACCAAGCTCGGCCAGAAAGATAGCGGTGATCATGCCGGGAAATCCGCCGCCGCTACCCATATCCACCCATCGTTTTGGGCCGGGACTCAATTGAAAGATTTGAGCGCTGTCGGCGACGTGTCTTTTCCATGCATCATTCAACGTCGAGGGAGCGGCGAGATTGATGGATTTGGACCACTTGCTAAAGAGAGCAACAAAATGCTCCAGTCTGTCTTGTGTTTCACGTGAAACACTTTGACCGTTCAACTCCATGGAAGACTCTCAAAACGTGTGTTAGGCGACCGACCGCTGTGCAGCCTCTATCTTGCGCAAATGAACGAGCAGAAGAGAGATAGCCGCGGGCGTCATACCATCTATCTTTGCAGCTTGAGCGACATTGAACGGTCGCTGCCTGCCAAGCTTCTGCTTGAGCTCATTCGAAAGGCCAGCAAGCGTGGAATAGTCGAAATCGTCTGGGATGAGGCGATTCTCGTCGCGCTGGATATCAACAATATCCGAAGACTGCCGGCGCATATAGACGGCATATGAAGCTTCGATCTCCACGGCCTGCGCGATCGGCTTGCTCAACGCTTGAAGTTCGGGCCATACATTTGACAGCAGCCCCATGTCGAAATCGGGGTAGGCGAGTAGCTCGTAGGCCGAACGCCTCTGCCCATCCAAATTGATCTTCAAGCCATACTGCCGGGCATCATTCGGCGTAATATGCAATGCCCTCAGCTGTTCTCGCGCACCATCAAGGGCTCCTTTGTATTCGTGGAATTTGGTGCGACGAGCCTCTCCCAGGCATCCGATCTCGTCCGCAATCGGAGTGAGCCGCATATCTGCGTTGTCCGCACGCAGAGAAAGGCGGTATTCCGCGCGTGAGGTGAACATGCGATAGGGCTCGGCAACGCCCCTAGACGTCAGATCGTCAATCATGACGCCGATGTAGGAGTTCGTGCGGCTCAGATAGACCGGCGTTTGGTTGCCTGCCCGGCGCGCGGCATTAAGACCCGCCACGAGCCCTTGGGCCGCTGCCTCCTCGTAACCAGTCGTTCCGTTGATCTGCCCTGCGAGGTAAAGCCCCGGCAATCGCTTCGCTTCGAGAGCAGGCGTCAGCTCACGCGGATCGACGTGATCATATTCGATCGCATAGCCAGGTTGGATGATAGAAACCTTTTCAAGGCCCGGTATCGTACGGATGAAGGCATCCTGCACCTCTGCCGGCAGCGACGTCGAAATGCCATTGGGATAGACGGTATCGTCGTCCAAGCCTTCTGGCTCGAGGAAAATTTGATGCCCGTCCCGCTCGCCGAACTTCACGATTTTGTCTTCGATTGACGGACAATAACGCGGTCCAACGCCCTCGATCTGCCCGGAATACATTGCCGAACGATGCAGGTTGTCCTGAATGAGTTTATGTGTGGCAGCCGTGGTGCGCGTTACCCCACATTCAATCTGGGGATTGGTAATTTCACCGGTCATGAATGAGAACGGCGTTACCTCTTCATCTGCGCCCTGTCGGCCGACAGATGCCCAATCAATCGTTTTTGCGTCAAGACGGGCTGGCGTGCCTGTCTTGAGGCGGCCGAGCCGAAGCCCCAGGCGCGACAATGTTCCAGACAAACCGAGAGACGGATCTTCGCCGACACGGCCCGCCGGGATCTTTTTATCCCCGATATGAATAAGCCCGCGCAAGAAGGTGCCTGTCGTAAGAACGACGGCGCCGCAGCTTAGAATCCGGCTATCTTTCATGACGACGCCCGTGATGCGGCCGTCTGATATATCAAGATCAAAGGCATCACCTTCGATAACCTCAATATTATCAATAGCTTCGATTGCTGCTTGCATTGCGGCCCGATAGAGCTTCCGATCGGCTTGCGTGCGCGGGCCGCGGACTGCCGGGCCTTTTTTGCGATTCAGCATCCGGAACTGGATACCGGCGGCATCGGCCATACGACCCATGAGACCGTCCAGCGCATCCACCTCCCGGACCAGGTGGCCTTTACCAAGACCGCCAATCG
The DNA here is from genome assembly GCF_029714385.1 of Rhizobium sp. CC1099. Lineage (NCBI taxonomy): Bacteria > Pseudomonadati > Pseudomonadota > Alphaproteobacteria > Hyphomicrobiales > Rhizobiaceae > Rhizobium > Rhizobium sp. CC1099. The sequence goes on from NZ_CP121641.1 coordinate 3,857,955, forward strand.
CAGGGTTGCAGGACATGACCCCGATCGTGTCGCGTCGATGCGTCACCAGGGCAGTGCGCGCGCCGACGCGGGCTGCTGCGCTGGCCGCTTCGCAACCTGCGTGACCACCTCCGATCACAACGACGTCGTATTGATAGACACTCATTTCGCTTTCTCGCACGCTTCCAGATGTTTCACGTGAATCATTTTCCAATGCAAAACTCTGAGAAGATCACATCGAGCAAATTCTCAACATCGACGCGCCCTGTAATCCTGCCCAAGGCGTTGCCTGCGATACGAAGGTTCTCGGCTCTAATATCGAGCTCCGCCGACGGATCCGCCAAAGCTGCCTCGATCGCCTTCAGACATTCCGCAAGCGAATCCTTTTGCCGCTTGCGGCTTGGGATCGCTAGGCTTTGGCTGCTGACCTGCCGCTCCAGCCGCTCGGCGATGGCGGCGCGAAGCGCGACCAATCCCGCATCCGTGACGGCAGATATCGTCAGATCGTAGGCGTCCGGACCATTTCCCGCGGATATATCGGCCTTTGTGCCGACTCGCAAGACTTCCGTATTGGCGATTGGCGGAAGCGCATGCGTACCTTCGGCCATATCCTCGAGATAGAGTACAAGACTCGCTTCAGAGATGACCTGCTCCGCGCGCCGGATACCCTCCCGCTCCACGAGTTCATGTGCTTCCCGCAAACCTGCCGTGTCATAAAGCTTTACGAGGAAGCCATTGATATCGAGATCGACGTGAAGAACATCACGCGTGGTTCCCGCGATATCCGTCACGATGGCAACCTCTCGCCGAGCAAGCGCATTCATCAGGGTCGATTTTCCGGCATTCGGCGCGCCCGCGATAACGACCTTGAAGCCATCGCGAATAATCTCGCCGGCCTTCGCGTGGGCGAGATGGTTTGCTATCTCTGCCTGTAGTCCGCCAACATCATCCCAGACCAGATCCGATACCGAACCGGGTACGTCATCTTCATCGGCAAAGTCGAGTTCTGCTTCGATCAGGGCGCGAGCCCGCGTCAATCGTTCCGCCCACGAATCGTATAATTGGGAGAGCTTTCCCTGGCTATGCTCGACCGCCAGACGTCTTTGCATCTCCGTTTCTGCGGCTATGAGATCGGCCAGACCCTCGATCTCGACGAGGTCGAGTTTGGCGTTTTCAAAAGCCCGACGCGAGAATTCACCTTCGGCCGCCATGCGCACGCCGTCGATCGTCTCCAGTTCCTCGAATAGCGCATTAATGACGGCCCGGCTGCCATGCAGCTGGAGCTCGGCGCAGTCTTCGCCTGTAAAAGACGCCGGAGATGGAAAGAAGAGCACTAAACCGCTATCGATGATTGAACCGTTACGCAAACGAATCGTTCGCAGCGACGCCTTGCGCGGCGGTGGAACGTCGCCGGTCAACAACTGCAGAGCATCGCGCGTCTTCACACCACTGAGGCGGATAACCGCAACGCCGGAGGGGACTGCTCCGCTCGACAGTGCATAGATGGTTTCGTTCGACATCCTCGGTTACTCTGGCCGCGCGGATTCCTCAAAAACCGAAAGCCGGCCACGGAGAATGACCGGCTTCATTATCAGACATCCGGCTATCTATTATGTGTTCATCGACTCGAAGAAATCCGGATTACTCTTCGTCTGCTTCAGCTTGTCGATGAGAAACTCGATCGCGTCGGTCGTTCCCATGGGGGCAAGAATACGTCGAAGCACGAAGATCTTCTGCAGGTCTTGACGCGGGACAAGCAGGTCCTCCTTGCGCGTGCCGGACTTCAGAATATCCATCGCCGGGAAGATGCGCTTGTCCGCTACCTTACGATCGAGAACGATTTCCGAGTTACCGGTGCCCTTGAATTCTTCGAAAATGACTTCATCCATACGGCTGCCGGTATCAATGAGCGCCGTCGCGATAATCGTCAGGGAGCCGCCTTCTTCGATGTTACGGGCAGCGCCGAAGAAGCGCTTCGGCCGTTGCAGAGCGTTTGCATCGACACCACCAGTCAGAACCTTACCGGAGGACGGCACCACGGTGTTGTAGGCGCGTCCGAGGCGCGTGATCGAATCAAGCAGGATGACGACATCGCGCCCGTGTTCGACAAGCCGCTTTGCCTTTTCGATCACCATCTCGGCGACCTGCACGTGACGCACAGCTGGCTCGTCGAATGTGGAAGATATCACTTCGCCGCGCACCGAACGCTGCATGTCCGTCACTTCCTCAGGACGTTCATCGATCAGCAGAACGATCAGGTAGCATTCCGGATGATTTGCAGTGATCGAGTGCGCAATATTCTGCAGAAGAACGGTCTTACCGGTTCTGGGCGGCGCGACGATGAGACCACGCTGGCCCTTACCAAGCGGCGCCACGAGATCGATGACGCGCGAAGACAGATCCTTCGATGTCGGAACGTCGAGTTCCATCTTGAATCGTTCATTCGGATAAAGCGGCGTCAGATTGTCGAAGTGAACCTTATGACGGATCTTTTCCGGATCGTCGAAATTGATCGTGTTCACCTTGAGTAGAGCAAAATAGCGCTCGCCTTCCTTCGGACCGCGGATCGGTCCCTCGACCGTATCGCCAGTTTTAAGCGAGAAGCGGCGAATCTGCGAAGGGGAAATATAGATATCGTCCGGACCCGGCAGATAGTTGGCGTTTGGCGAACGCAGGAAGCCGAAACCATCCTGCAGGACTTCCACGACGCCTTCGCCGATGATCTCGACATCCTGGCTCGCGAGAACCTTCAGGATCGCAAACATCAGTTCTTGTTTGCGCATGGTGCTTGCATTTTCGACCTCGAGCGATTCGGCGAACGCCAGAAGATCGGTCGGGGATTTACTCTTAAGTTCCTGAAGCTTCATTTCAGCCATGAAGTGACCATTACTCTATATTTCGAAGGGGGAAGGCTATGTTGCGTCGTTTCGGTGTTGCGAAAGGGCTCGCAGACGACTGAACTCAAAACACATGCCACGAAGATGAGATGGGCGGAAAATAGCGACTAAGATAAGACCCCGCAAGGGGGCTTCTAAAAATGAAGTAAATTTAAGCGGCGCCTATTCACGTCAAAACGGCTTAACGACGACAAGGATGACAATCAGGATCATCAGCAGCGTCGGCGCTTCGTTCATGAATCTCCAATACCGCGCTGAACGTCGGTTTTCGTCACGGGCAAAAGCGGCGACCGCTCGGCTGAAAAACATGTGAACGGCCGTCAGGAGCACGACGAGGGCAAGCTTCACATGCAGCCAGCCGCCCTGAAAACCGTAGACAGACCAAGCCAGATACAAGCCGAAGACCCAAGTCAGCATCATCGCCGGGTTCATGATCACCTTCAGCAGACGTCGCTCCATGATCTTGAAGGTCTCCGACTGCAAGGAACCTGGCTCCGCATCCGTATGGTAGATGAACAGCCGCGGCATGTAGAACAGCCCGGCCATCCAGGAGATCACCGCGATGATGTGCAGCGCCTTGATCCAAAGGTAGAGGTCGTCCGGGTTCCATACGAACAGCCCGACAGCAAGCAGCACAAAGAGGGCGAGGGCAAAATGCGCTCGTCGCCGCGCGTAGCTACCGGGTCGCTGATCCGTCTGCCTTTCCATCATTCAATTCCCGCCGCGGCGAACGCGCTCGACAAGCAGGCGAACATTTTCCGGATCGGCCTGCGGCGTGATTCCATGACCGAGGTTGAAGATCAGCGGCCCGCCACCGAGATTCGCCAAGATTTCGTCGATACCCTCCTCAAGCGCCCGCCCGCCGGCAACAACCCTCATCGGATCAAGGTTACCTTGAACCGCTCCCTCCTTTTGAAGCTCAGCAGCAAATTCAAGCGGCACCGACCAATCAAGGCCAATCGCGTCAGCACCGGTCTTCTGCCTGTAGGTCTTCAAAAGATAGCCCGCACCCTTGGCAAACGAGATGACCCGCGCATTCGGACGCCGTGCCTTGATAGCGGCAATCATCCGAGCAACTGGCTTGACTGCAAAAGCCTCGAATTCCTTTTCCCCAAGAACACCGGCCCAAGAATCGAAAATCTGCACGGCATCAGCGCCGGCATGTATTTGCGTCAGCAGATACTCGGCGGAGATATCCGCAAGCAGCATCAACAGCCGTTCAAACGCTTTTGGATACTGGTAGGCGAAAAGCCTCGCAGGCGCTTGGTCAGGTGTTCCGTGGCCCGCAATCATGTAGGTTGCCACCGTCCAGGGCGCACCACAAAAGCCGAGAAGCGTCGTTTCTTCCGGGAGCTCGGCGCGCAACCGCCGCACTGTCTCAAAGACCGGCTTCAGATAGTCGATAACTCCCCCCGCATCCAGACGTGAAATTCCAGCCTCGTCGATCGGGTCCATCTCTGGACCATGGCCTTCCGTAAAACGCACATTGCGCTTCATGGCATCGGGAATGACGAGAATGTCAGAGAAGAGGATCGCCGCGTCGAAGCCGTAGCGGCGGATGGGCTGCAGCGTCACTTCGACAGCGTGTTCCGGTGAATAACAAAGATCGAGGAAGCTGCCGGCCTTTGCACGCGTTTCCCGGTATTCCGGCAGATAACGACCTGCCTGTCTCATAAGCCAGACCGGCGGAGGGGAGAGAGTTTCGCCGTCGAGAACTCTCATGATTTTCCGGCGTGTTTCGCTCAAGCGCTTCGTCCCTATAAAAATCTAAAGATATTTTAAAAGGTTTCTATTTCTTAGAGTCGGTGTCTATCAAGGATTAAAATCCATCCACTGGTGATGCCAAATGTCACGCGCATCAACAATATCGGGACAACATCGACAGCCTTCCATGGCATTTTTTGGAGAACCTCGAATCTAGAAGTGATTCCAAAAACTTGTCTCGAAGGCTGAGGCGTTTCTTTCTGTGGATATCTTGTGTAGTCTAGATGAGCTCTTCAGCGCGGGCCACAAATCCACAGGCCGCCCTGCAGTACCCTCCAGAAAATCCGAAATGTGGATAAGGGGCCATGTTTTCCCTTGCCTCAAGCCATGCCGGTCCCTTAGCTCTTTCCCATCCAGTCTTTTCAACAGGCAGCAGAAAATAGCGTGGAGAACCGCACGAACTTCTTCCATCTGCATCTGATTTCTGACTCGACCGGTGAGACTCTGATCTCAGCCGGCCGCGCTGCATCCGCCCAGTTCAAATCTGCCCAAGCGGTCGAACACGTCTATCCGTTGATCCGCAACCGCAAGCAGCTGCTTGCGGTTCTCGATTCGATCGACAACGAGCCAGGCATTGTTCTTTACACCGTCGTCGATCGGGAACTCGCTGCGCTGATCGATGAGAGGTGCGTCGAGATGGGCGTCGCCTCAGTCAATGTGCTTGAGCCTGTGATGGCCGCTTTCCAGCTTTATCTCGGGGCTCCGCTGCGGCGCCGTGTCGGCGCTCAACATGTTATGAATGCCGGCTATTTCGCGCGCATCGAGGCGCTCAACTTCACCATGGATCACGACGACGGGCAAATGCCCGAGGACTACAACGACGCCGACGTCGTCATCATCGGTATCAGCCGTACGTCCAAAACGCCGACGAGCATCTATCTCGCCAATCGCGGCATCAAGACAGCGAACATTCCGATCGTCTATGACGTGCCTTTGCCAGAAGCGCTTTTCACTGCAACGAGGCCGTTGATCGTCTGCCTCATAGCAACGACGGATCGGATATCGCAAGTGCGTGAGAACCGGGTGCTCGGTGCGACGCCCGGCTTCGATCGTGGTCTATATACGGATCGAGCCGCGATCTCCGAAGAACTGAAATATGCCCGCTCGCTCTGTGCGCGGCATAATTGGCCGTTGATCGATGTGACCCGTCGCTCCATCGAAGAGACGGCGGCCGCGATCGTTGCCCTGCGCCCCAAGCTGCGCTAAGCGCTGACATTATGAACCACGAGCTATGAGACGCATGACATCGAAACTGATTCTTGCCTCCTCCAGTCCATTCCGGCGGATGCTGTTAAAAAATGCCGGCCTGGAGTTTGAAGCGCATGCGCCAAAGATAGACGAGCGCGCAATCGAAGCACCGCTCGAACGAGAGGGCGCATCTCCAGATACTGTAGCCTTGGTGCTTGCAAGGGCTAAAGCAGACGAGGTGAGCGGCCGGTTTCCGGACGCGCTCATCATCGGCTCGGACCAGACCATGTCGCTTGGCGATCGTGTGTTTCACAAGCCGCACGACATGGCTGACGCCGCCAATCATCTGAGATTACTCTCGGGACAAACACATCGTCTGAACAGTGCGATCGCCATCGTCCGAAATGGTGCACTTCTATGGGAGCATGTGTCACACGCGTCGCTGACGATGCGCGTTCTGTCGGCGGATTTCATATCGCGCCATCTTGCACGCGTTGGCAACACGGCGCTTGGCAGCGTTGGCGCCTATCAACTGGAGGGCGAGGGAATTCAACTTTTCAGCCAGATCGACGGCGACTACTTCACGATCCTTGGCCTGCCGATGTTGCCGCTGCTCGCGAAACTAAGGGAATTGGGTGCGATTGATGGATGATTCACGTGAAACATTCGGCCCGAATGCCTTTGTCACCGGCTTCCCGGTGCGGCACTCACGTTCGCCTTTGATCCACGGATACTGGCTGAAAAAGCTTGGGCTTCGCGGAAGCTACCGCGCATACGAGGTTGCTCCCGCCGATTTTGCAGCATTCATTGGATCGCTCAAGGATCAAAGCTCGGGCTTTATCGGCGGCAATGTCACCATCCCGCACAAGGAGTTGGCCTGTCAGCTCGCCGACAGGCCGGACGAACTCTCCCAGGAACTCGGGGCATCCAACACGTTATGGCTGGAGGAAGGAAAACTCCATTCGACCAATACCGACGGTCACGGATTTACCGCCAACCTGAACGCGCGCCACCCTGGCTGGGATAAGCACGAGACCGCAATAATACTCGGTGCAGGCGGCGCCAGCCGGGCGGTCATACAGGCCGTGCGCGACCGCGGCTTCCGGGAGATCCATGTCGTCAACCGAACCGCGGCTCGCGCGCAGGAACTTGCCGATCGTTTTGGAGAAAAAGTCTATGCGCATCCGATGGGAGCGCTCGCGGAGGTTATGAAAGGTGCGGGTCTTTTCGTCAATACGACATCGCTCGGTATGGACGGCGAAACAGCACCGGAAATCGATTTTTCGCCGCTCGACGGTAACGCGGTCGTCACAGATATCGTCTATGTGCCGCTGAAGACACCCTTGCTGAAACAAGCCGAGGAGCAGGGTTTCGCGATCGTGGATGGACTTGGTATGCTGCTTCATCAGGCTGTGCCGGGCTTCGAGAAATGGTTCAGCAAGCGGCCGGTGGTCGATGACGAGCTTCGTGCACTCGTCGTCGCAGATATGGAAAAACACAGATGATCCGGATCGGTCTCACGGGTTCCATAGGCATGGGGAAATCAACTGCGGCAAAGCTCTTTGCCGAAGCCGGTATTCCCGTCAATGATTCCGATGCTGTGGTACACGAGCTTTATGCCGGCGAGGCAGCGCAGTTGATCGAAGCTGAGTTCCCGGGCACCGTTCGGAACGGCGTCGTCGACCGTCAGGAACTTGGCCGTCAGCTTTCGCGCCGACCAGATGGCTTCAAAACGCTCGAAGCAATCGTTCATCCGCTGGTTCGCCAGCGCGAAACGGAATTCGTGGAACGCGAAAAAGCGCGAGGATCGGAGATAATCCTGCTCGATATCCCGTTGCTTTTCGAAACTGGTGCCGAGACCCGAGTCGACATAGTCGTGGTCGTGAGCTGCGATCTACAGATTCAACGCGATCGGGTGCTTGCGCGACCGGGCATGACCGAGGAAAAATTCAATATGATTCGCTCGCGCCAGACCCCGGACGCCGAAAAGCGGGAGCGTGCCGATTACGTCATCGACACGGGGCACGCCATCGAAATTACGCGGGCGAGGGTGAGTGAAATCATCGCGGTCTTGAAAGCGCGGATCGCGAAGGGAGATTTCCGGAATGCGTGAAATCATTTTCGACACGGAAACCACCGGTCTCGACAGCCGCATGGATCGCATCATCGAAATCGGCGGCGTCGAGCTTTTGAACCATTTCCCGACCGGCCGCACGATCCATATCTATATCAATCCGGGAGATCAGAAAGTTCATCCCGATGCGCTCGCCGTTCACGGCATTACCGACGAGTTTTTGAAGGACAAGAAGCCTTTCTCCGCAGTGGTTGAAGAGATCATCGAGTTCTTCGGTGACGCAAGGTGGATCGCGCACAACGCGACCTTCGATATGGGATTTGTCAATGCCGAACTCGCTCGCCTTGGCATACCGCCGGTCCTGCCGGAGAGGGTCGTCGATACGCTTTCTCTCGCTCGGCGCAAACATCCGATGGGACCGAATTCGCTCGATGCCCTCTGCCGCCGCTACGGCATAGACAACTCACACCGCACAAAACACGGTGCACTTCTCGACTCCGAACTGCTTGCCGAGGTCTATATAGAGATGATCGGCGGGCGTCAGACCGCTCTCGGTTTGAGCGTTGCGGCAACAAGCGGGGCAGGCGACGCCGAGATTGTTCTGGAGGAGGCCGCTGACATCGGTTTGGAGCGGCCCCGGCCACTCGCACCGCGCCTTAGCGAAGCGGAAGCTCAGGCTCACGATGCGTTGATTGTCGCACTCGGCAGTAAAGGCATCTGGGCCAGATACGATCGCCCAAATTAAAAATGCCCGGGCTTTGACCCGGGCACCGCAGTCAAATCACGTGCTTCGAATCAATTTGTCTGCACCTTTGCGCGCGTCTGCTCTTCGGCGACGCGTTGCGCAAACATCTGTGCGAAGTCGATCGGGTCGATCATCAGCGGGGGGAAGCCGCCATTGCGCGTAACATCGGCAATGATCTGGCGGGCAAACGGGAAGAGCATGCGCGGGCATTCGATGAAGAGAACCGGCAGCATGTGTTCTTGCGGGAAGCCGGCAACGCGGAAGACGCCGCCGTAAACGAGTTCGGCATGAAAGACCGTCTTGTCGCCATCCCTGGCCTCGGCGTTGAGCGACAGCACAACGTCGAAATCCGTATCCGAAAGCGGATTGGCATTGACGTTGACGTTGATATTGATCGCCGGCGCCTTGTCGCGCGCTTGAAGCGAACGCGGCGCACCCGGATTTTCGAAGGAAAGGTCCTTCGTGTACTGAGCGAGAATGGTGAGGCTCGGGCTTGTCGTGCCGCTGCCGTTGTTTTCATCAGCCATTGGATTTTCCTCGAGGGGGCATTGGATGTTGCCGCCATCTAACATTTCGGGAAAAGGCTTACAACCCTGGGCGAATCCGTCTCTACTCGCCGAGCCGCTTGCCTGACCAGGGAGACTTGTTGTTAGGCTCGCGGCGATAATCGTCCTCGTCAAGATCAACAACTTTTGAATCCGGCTTGGATTGGTTGCTGAATCCGGACGATTGCGACGCGGTAGAGCCTCTCTTCGTCTCAACGATAACGAATCGTTTGCGGATGTAGTTCCAGGCAAGATCACGAACGGCCGGGATGAAAAGCGCGATGGCGATGATGTCTGAAATAAATCCCGGAACGATGAGAAGCAGCGACGCGATGACGAGCATGGCTGGCCGCAGAAGCTCCCGGCCAGGTAATACGCCGTTTCGCCCCTCGGTCGACATACGCTGCAGGATGCCTATACCCTGGCGACGAAGCAGAGCCATACCGATTACAACACTCAGCACGACGAGACCAAGGGTCGCCAGCAGGCCGACTGCGCGCCCGACGATTACGAAGCCCGCTATCTCCGCCAGCGGCAGCAGCAGCACAAAACCTGGAAGCATTGCAAGTCGCATCGTCTCTCCAACCGGCGCTCGCCGGGCCTCAATGGCAATCGCAAGATTGCGGCTATTTGAATCATCTGTCTATGCGGACTATATGGGAGTACAAATCATAGATGTTAACGGTGGCTGCGGCACGATATGAGTTCAAACGACTTCATCACTTTGTTTTTCCTTGTGGCGGCGGTGCTGATTTTTTTCCAGCTCCGCAGTGTTCTGGGACGCCGCACGGGAAATGAGAAGCCGCCGCGCGATCTCTTTACGCCGCGCGATGCCGCCGGTCCTGAGCATTCCGATGCCGGCAAGGTCGTGACGCTTCCGCGCCGCGATACGCCTGCAGAAGAAGAAGGCCGCTTTGCAGTGGTCGACGCTTTTGCGCCCCCCGGTACGCCGCTCAATGAGCCTCTCCGTGCGCTCAGTAAAGCCGATCCATCCTTCGCACCTAAGGAATTTTTGAACGGCGCGAAGATGGCTTACGAAATGATCGTCATGGCTTATGCCGACGGTGACAGAAAGACGTTGAAGAATCTTTTGTCCCGCGAGGTCTATGAAGGTTTTGATGCGGCCATCGCAGATCGCGAGGCCAAGGGCGAGAAAGTGAAATCCACCTTTGTCGGCATCGATAAGGCGGACATCACACAGGTGGAAGTCAAAGGCAGCGAGGCACAGATTACGATCCGTATCGCCAGCCAGCTGATCTCCGCGACCTACGACAAAGCTGACAAGCTGATTGAAGGCGATGTCGAGAACGTTGCCGAAGTCAACGACATCTGGACCTTTGCCCGCGATACGCGATCGCGCGATCCCAATTGGAAACTCGTGGCAACCGAATCGGAAACATGAGTGACGATAAAGCGGGCTTCGTTCTGCAAGCTGTCGGTTTCGATGAACTCAAGGGCTGGAAGGATGATGATCCCTCCAGCCTTTTTGAAGTTATGGAAGCGTGCCGCAGCCAAATTACCGGCACGAAACCCTACCGCACCGGATCGCTCGGCTTGAGCACCGACGATCTTTTGCCTCTGCTCGACGCAGCCCGAAATGCGAAACCCGCATCTGCTTCTGATGCCCGATCCTTCTTCGAGCAGAACTGTCGGCCGTTTTTTATCAGAAAACTGGACGGCAGCCGGGGTTTCGTTACCGCTTTTTACGAACCGGAAATCGCCGTTTCCGACAAGCTCGATTCTACTTATCGCTTCCCGTTCTACCGGCGACCCGATGATCTGATCGACCTCGACAATAGCAACCGCCCCGTAGGCCTCGATTCATCCTATGCCTTTGGTCGCCTCCGGGATGGAGAGATAAGCGCCTATCCCGACCGGCAGGCGATCGACCAAGGCTTCCTCGACGGTCGAGGCCTTGAAATCGCCTGGGCGAAATCCAAGATCGATGTCTTCTTCGTGCATGTGCAGGGCGCGGCCCGACTGCGCTACCCGGATGGACGGACGGCGCGTATCACATATACGGCAAAGGCCGGGCATCCTTTCTCCGCTATCGGCAAGCTGTTGGTCGACCGCGGCGAAATCGACCGTGCGAACATTTCCATGCAGTCGATTCGCGCCTGGCTCGCAGCGCATCCAGAGCATGTCGATGATGTTCTCTGGCACAATCGATCCTATATTTTCTTCCGCGAGGCGCCGGTTGCCGCTTCTAAAGCTGGACCAGTTGCTGCAGCGAAAGTGCCGTTAGTCGCCGGACGGTCGCTTGCCGTCGACCGCCTGATACATACCTTCGGTTTTCCCTTCTTCATCCGTTCCGAAAGCCTGACCCATCTTGATAAGGGTAGGCCATTCCAGCGTTTGATGCTTGCCTTGGACACTGGCTCTGCGATCGTCGGTCCTGCGCGCGGCGATATCTTTACGGGTTCCGGCGATGAAGCGGGCGAATTGGCGGGTACGGTGCGCAACGACGCGGACTTTGCCATCCTCATTCCGAACGCTGCGGCTGGAAGGTTCGGCCGATGACGAGAGACCGCAAGCTCAGCACAGACGAGAGAATCCTATGGGGCAAGGTTGCGCGCAGTACGCGGCCGCTCGCCGGCAAGAAGGGTGAGTTTACTGAACTCGATGCCTTTCTTGTGGAAACCGAAGCCGAGGTCGGGAATGCCGTACAGAAATCGTCTGCTGAAACGGAAATACAAGCTGCAGCGCTGCCCGCGGCAGCGAAGCAGCCTTCCGGCACCCACCATCCACTGGAGCGGCCCGTCAAACGCAAGATCGCCAAAGGCAGGCTGGCACTAGAGGCGCGTATCGATCTCCACGGCCTCGTGCAAAGCCAAGCCCATGTCATGCTTCTCGATTTCCTCATCCGCGCGCATGAGCGCGGCATGCGGCATGTGCTGGTGATCACCGGCAAGGGCAGTTCGATGGGGAGCGAAGGTGCGTTGAAACGGGCTGTACCGCTCTGGTTTTCGAAGCCGGAATTCCGCTATCTGATCTCGTCTTACGAAGCGGCTGCGCACCACCACGGCGGCGAGGGCGCGCTTTATATCCGGCTCTCCCGGCGGCAGGGGGACAGGTCATGACACCGTTCGGCGAAGCTGTTCGAAAACTTCGGGCGCGCAAAGGCGTGTCGCAGAAGCAGATGGCAGCGGCGCTCAACGTCTCGCCTGCCTATCTCTCCGCACTCGAACATGGAAAACGCGGCTTGCCGACCTTCGACCTGCTTCAGCGGATCGCCGGCTATTTCAACATCATCTGGGATGAAGCTGAGGAACTCTTCCTGCTCGCCCGCGCATCGGACCCGCGCGTGGTGATTGATACCGCAGGTCTACCCCCCGAATATACGGCTTTTGCCAATCGTTTGGCGGGCCGGATTCGCAACCTTGACAGTGCAGCTTTGGCCGAGCTAGCGGCTACGCTTGAAAATCTCGCCAAAGCTGACGGAAAAGCGTCATAATCCCCTGCTTTATGCCGGATTCCCAGGCGCTGCCATTGGGAATGGCGTCCAAAAACCCTATATTCCGAAATGAAAAAGGCCGGTGATTCGCAAGGCTCTCCGGGCTCCTACAACAGGGAAATTCAAAGACAGCATGACCGATATATCAGCGACGGAAAACGGCGTTAACACCGAATATGGCGCGGATTCCATCAAGGTCCTCAAGGGACTTGATGCCGTGCGTAAGCGCCCCGGCATGTATATCGGTGACACCGACGACGGTTCCGGCCTGCATCACATGGTTTATGAAGTCGTCGACAACGCAATTGACGAGGCGCTGGCCGGCCATGCCGACATCGTCACCGTCACGCTCAACCCCGACGGCTCGGTCACCGTGACCGACAACGGCCGCGGTATTCCAACGGATATACACACCGGCGAAGGTGTTTCCGCAGCCGAAGTCATCATGACGCAGCTTCATGCCGGCGGTAAGTTCGACCAGAATTCCTACAAAGTTTCCGGCGGCTTGCATGGCGTCGGCGTCTCGGTCGTCAACGCGCTTTCGGTCTGGCTGAAACTGAAGATCCGCCGGCAGGGTAAGATTCATGAAATGAGCTTCACGCATGGCGTTGCCGATGCGCCGCTCAAGGTGACGGGTGACGCGGGCAGCGACACAGGCACGGAAGTCAGCTTCATGCCGAGCACCGGAACCTTCACGATGACGGACTTCGATTACGGCACGCTGGAGCACCGCCTTCGCGAGCTTGCCTTCTTGAATTCCGGTGTCCGCATTTTGCTGACAGACAAGCGTCATTCGGACATCAAGCAGGAAGAAATGCGTTATGACGGCGGCCTTGAGGCCTTCGTTTCCTATCTCGATCGTGCCAAGAAGCCTCTGGTCGACAAGCCTGTCTCTATCCGCGGCGAAAAGGATGGAATTACCGTCGAAGTCGCAATGTGGTGGAACGACAGCTATCATGAAAATGTGCTCTGCTTTACCAACAATATTCCACAACGTGACGGCGGCACGCATATGGCCGGCTTCCGCGCCGCGCTGACGCGCCAAGTTGTGTCCTATGCCGATAGCTCCGGTATTACCAAGAAGGAGAAAGTCACACTCCAGGGCGAAGACTGCCGCGAGGGCCTGACGGCTGTCCTTTCGGTGAAGGTGCCGGATCCGAAGTTCTCGTCGCAGACGAAGGACAAGCTGGTTTCCTCGGAAGTTCGTCCGGTCGTCGAAAGCCTCGTCAATGAAGCGCTCAGCACATGGTTTGAAGAGCATCCGAGCGAGGCCAAGGTGCTCGTCGGCAAGGTCGTAGAGGCCGCCGCGGCCCGCGAAGCGGCTCGTAAGGCCCGCGAGCTGACGCGCCGCAAAGGTGCGCTCGATATCGCCTCGCTGCCCGGCAAGCTCGCCGATTGCTCCGAGCGCGACCCTGCGAAGTCTGAAGTCTTCCTCGTCGAGGGTGACTCCGCGGGCGGTTCTGCAAAACAGGGACGGTCCCGTGAAAACCAGGCGATCCTGCCTCTGCGAGGCAAGATTCTCAATGTCGAGCGTGCCCGCTTCGACAAGATGCTCTCCAGCCAGGAAATCGGCACGTTGATTACCGCGCTCGGCACGGGCATCGGCAAGGACGAGTTCAGCGCCGACAAGCTTCGCTACCACAAGATCATCATCATGACGGATGCCGACGTCGACGGTGCCCACATCCGCACGCTTCTGCTGACATTCTTCTTCCGTCAGATGCCGGAGCTGATCGAGCGCGGCCATCTCTACATCGCCCAGCCGCCGCTCTACAAGGTTTCGCGTGGCAAGTCCGTTCAGTATGTGAAAGACGAAAAGGCGCTAGAAGATTATCTGATCGGCCAGGGCCTTGAGGATGCGGCGCTGAGGCTCGCAAGCGGCGAAGTCCGCGCCGGTCAGGATCTGCGCGAAGTTATCCTCGATGCATTGCGCCTGCGTGCGTTGCTCGAAAACCTGCATTCCCGTTACAATCGCGCTGTCGTTGAGCAGGCGGCAATCGCCGGGGCACTGAACGCCGAAGCGGTCAGCGATCGTGCCAGGGCCGAACAGCTCGCGACTGATGTCGCCAAGCGACTAGACATCATCGCCGAGGAAACCGAGCGCGGCTGGGAAGGTGGCCTGACCAGCGAAGGCGGGTTGCGGCTTGAGCGAATGGTGCGCGGCGTCAAGGAAGTCGTCGTGCTCGACATGGCGCTGATTGGATCGCAGGACGCGCGTCACATTGATCAGCTCTCGTCACGCCTCAAAGAAATCTACCAGAGCCCACCGGCGCTTTCGCGCCGCGACGGAGATACCGAGATTTCCGGTCCGCGCGCGCTCCTCGATGCAATTTTCGCCAGCGGCCGCAAGGGACTGACGATGCAGCGCTACAAGGGCCTTGGCGAAATGAATGCCGAGCAGCTCTGGGAGACGACGCTCGACCCGAACGCCCGTTCGCTGCTACAGGTCAAGGTAAACGACGCGACGGATGCCGATGGCCTTTTCGCCCGGCTGATGGGCGACGAAGTCGAGCCGCGCCGCGAATTCATTCAAGATAACGCGCTCAGCGTTGCAAATCTCGATATCTGATTGATTTCTTGTACAAAAAGGCGCGTTCATGGCGCCTTGTTCTTTCGACAGAATCAATTGGCAATGAATTTTCCGTTGAAAGCCACCTCCGCAAGCGGCATGCGTTGGCTTGGCACTTCGCGTGCCTGGTTGCGCTCGGACAGAACGCTCTTGTCGCCAAGTCGGCCGATGGCTATGCCGGCCTCGACGCGATAGCCTTCCGGAATGGCGAAGGCTAGCCTGATTTCATCATGTTTGATTCCGCCCATGCCATGGGCGTAGAAGCCTGAAAAGCGTGCCTGCAGGGCGAGATGCCCCCACGAGGCACCAGCGTCGAACGAATGCGTATAGCGCGGTTTGTTCTCCGAGAAAGCGCCACTGAAACTGCGTGAGACAACAAAGATCAGCGCGCAAGCATTCTTTGCCCATTCCTGGTTCGATTCGACGAGCAGGCTAAGATGCTTCTCGAAATGTTCCGTGCCCTTAAGGGCGTAGATGAAGCGCCAAGGCTGCTGGTTGCCGGAAGACGGCGCCCAATGAGCTGCGTCAAGGATCGTCAGCAATTGCTCTTCGGCTATGATTTCGCCGGTGAAAGCACGTGGCGACCAGCGATCGAGAAACATCGCATCGATCGGATATTCGGATGTGCGGCTATTGGCTTCGGTCATCTTATTTCCGGATAGTGGTTGAGAGGCTGGAGCGGATGATATTGCCTGCCAATAGAACTTTGCAAGCAAACCCGTTGCCGCAGATGCTTCTCCCTTCATTCAATCCGGCGCGCGCCAATTCAGTCCCGGCGAAATTTTTAACAATGCGTACCGCTTCAGCAAAAAGCCGTAATGACACGCTTAGTCGACTGGTCCATAGGTGATGGTAGTCCGTTTTCGATGAGGAGGAGATTTTATGAAGCTGATGCGCGTTGGCGAACCGGGTCGTGAAAAACCGGCACTACTCGATTCCGATGGCAAGATCCGCGACCTTTCGGCGCATGTTTCCGACGTCGCTGGTGAGGCGATTTCGCCCGCCGGCCTGGCAAAAATCGCAGCGCTCGATGCGAAAAGCCTCCCGGAATTGGCTCCGGGCCGCATTGGTGCCTGTGTTGCAGGCACGGGCAAATTCATCTGTATTGGCCTGAATTTCTCTGATCACGCTGCCGAAACTGGCGCAACAGTTCCGCCGGAACCGATCATTTTCATGAAGGCCACCTCCGCGATCGTCGGTCCCAACGATAACGTCGTCATCCCGCGTGGTTCCGAAAAGACTGATTGGGAGGTCGAACTCGGCGTTGTGATCGGAAAGACCGCAAAATATGTCACCGAGGCCGAAGCGCTGGACTACGTTGCCGGCTATTGCGTCTCCAACGATGTTTCGGAGCGCGCATTCCAGACGGAACGCTCCGGCCAGTGGACGAAGGGCAAATCCTGCGACACCTTTGGCCCAATTGGGCCCTGGCTCGTTACCAAGGACGAGATCGCCGATCCGCAGAATCTCGGCATGTGGCTGAAGGTCAACGGCCAGACGATGCAGAACGGCTCGTCGAGGACGATGGTCTTCGGGGTCGCTTATCTGGTCTCCTATCTCAGCCAGTTCATGTCGCTGCAGCCTGGCGATGTCATTTCCACCGGTACGCCGCCGGGCGTGGGCATGGGTTTGAAGCCGCCGCGTTACCTCAAGGCTGGCGATGTCGTCGAACTTGGAATCGAAGGCCTCGGCACGCAGAAGCAGACCTTTGTCGCGGATCGCTGAAGCTGTCCGATCTTTAATAATTGTGAGCGTATCATTTGCCGGGAATCACTTTCCCGGCATTTCTTTTTGCGACGCGGATGCGTATGTTGCTATGCAACAAATAAGCCTGTTACTCTCAATTGAAGTGCCCGCAAACGATGGAAAGAAGTAGATGGCCTGCCTGACGGCGCTGTCCTTTCCGGCAAAAGAAAGGTGGCGCAACTCATGTTTTATCAGCTTTATGAATTGAACCATGCAGCGATGGCGCCGTTCCGCGCTGCCGCTGATGCGATGCGGCTTGTTTATGCCAATCCGCTTAATCCTTTTTCGCAGACGCCGTTTGGCCGCACGATCGCCGCAAGTCTCGAGATGTTCGAGCGGACGACGCGCCGCTACGGCAAGCCGGAGTTCGGACTGAAGGAAACGGTCGTCGGCGACAGCAAGGTCGCAGTGCGTGAAGAGATCGTCTGGTCGCGCGCTTTCTGCAATCTTCTGCATTTTGCGCGCAACACGCCTTCCGGCCACCGCGATCCCCGAATCTTAATCGTTGCACCGATGTCCGGTCACTATGCAACGCTGCTTCGCGGTACGGTCGAAGCGCTGCTTCCGAGCGCCGATATCTACATCACCGACTGGGTTGATGCCCGCATGGTGCCGATGACGGAGGGCACCTTCGATTTCGATGACTATGTCGATTATGTCATCGAGATGCTGCATTTTCTCGGCCCCGATACGCACGTCATTGCCGTATGTCAGCCCTCCGTGCCTGTGCTGGCCGCCGCCGCCGTCATGGAAGAGGCAAACGACCCGTTGTCACCATCGTCGATGACACTGATGGGCGGACCGATCGATACGCGCATCAATCCGACAGCGGTCAATAAACTCGCAGAAGAGAGACCGCTGACGTGGTTTGCCGAAAACGTCATCATGAATGTGCCATGGCCACAACCAGGCTTCATGCGCCCGGTCTATCCGGGTTTCCTGCAGCTCTCGGGTTTCATGTCGATGAACCTCGACCGGCACGTGGTCGCCCACAAGGAGTTCTTCATGCATCTCGTGAAGAACGACGGTGAGCCTGAAAAGCACCGCGATTTCTACGACGAGTATCTTGCCGTGATGGACCTGACCGCGGAATTCTACCTGCAGACGGTCGATCAGGTGTTCATGAAGCACTCCCTGCCGAAGGGCGAGTTGATTCATCGTGGCAAGCGCGTCGATCCGGCCGCAATCCGCAATGTCGCGCTCCTGACAGTGGAGGGCGAGAACGACGACATCTCCGGTGTGGGCCAGACGAAGGCGGCGCAGACGATCTGCGTCAACATCCCCGACGACATGCGCATGCACTACCTTCAGCCCGACGTCGGCCACTACGGCGTCTTCAACGGATCGCGCTTCCGCCGCGAGATCGCGCCGCGTATCGTCAACTTCGTCCGCGAGCACTCTCGTTCTGGAAAACTCAGCGTAAAACGCGTCATCAGGGGCGGCAAATCCGCCTGAGTTAGAGGATGCTGATTTAATCCTGCCTGTTCAAGGCCTTGTCCGATTTCGCGGGCAATCGTCTTGAAGGGTTGGCTGGCGGTAACCACATCGATTTTCAGCGTTCGGTATTCTGCCGGGCGCAGAAAGCGAGGATACCGCACGATGAACCAGTCAGCATTGCTTCGCCCGGATTGGACTCCGGCTACCGTTGCGTTGATGGTGCTCGGCTTCGTGGTCTTCTGGCCTCTGGGCCTGGCCATGCTTGCCTATATCATCTTCGGCGAGCGCCTTCGCGGTTTCAAGCGCGACGCGAATAACGCGACTGACGGCTTTTTTGCCGGCTGCCGCCGTTCGCATGGCCGCTACCGCCCGCATTTTTCGACCGGCAACGTCGCCTTTGACGATTGGCGGAAGGCCGAGCTTGACCGCCTCGAGGAAGAGCGCCGTAAGCTCGATGAAATGCGCGAGGAATTCGATACCTATATGCGCGAGCTTCGTCGCGCCAAGGATCAGGAAGAATTCGACCGTTTCATGCGCGACCGAAAGAATGCAAAGCGCGATGACAATGGCCCGGTTGCCGAATTTCAGACGCCTTAACGTATCACTAGATGATCAGCAGACCGGCATCAGCGATGCCGGTTTTTCTTTGCCCGGATTTGTTGCGAATCGTATAGAAAAAGCGCTTATGTTTCCGCTCCTTTCCAAGCCGCGACGAACTGCTGCACGAAAACCTGCTCCGCCCGAAACGCGGACGCTGGACGTCGCAGGCAGGCTGATGCCCCTGACGATCAAGCAGCATGATCGCGCAACGCGTATTACGCTGCGCATCGAGCCCGGCGGCAGGGCGCTGAAAATGACGGTTCCGAAGGGCCTTGCGCAGCGCGAGGTCAACGCCTTCCTCGACCGTCATCAGGGATGGCTGTTGACGAAGCTGGCAAAGTTCTCCGTCGACAATACCCTTCACGATGGCGGCGAGATCCTGGTGCGCGGCATCAAGCACCGGATCGAACATACCGGCAGTCTGCGCGGCCTCACCGAGGCAGTCATGGTCGGCGACCGGCATGTGCTGAAGGTCAGTGGCCTACCGGAACATCTTGGCCGCCGGATCGCAACCTTTCTGAAGAAGGAGGCGCGCTCTGACCTCGTGCGGCTTGCGCACTTCCACGCGCGTTCGATCAAGGCACCGATCAAGTCGATTTCCATGAAAGACACGCGCAGCCGTTGGGGCTCATGCTCCTCGGAGGGAAATTTGAGCTTTTCCTGGCGCGTCGTCATGGCGCCGGCCTCGGTGATCGATTATCTAGCGGCCCACGAAGTGGCGCATCTCAGAGAAATGAATCACGGCCCGCATTTCTGGGCGCTTTGCCAAAAGCTCTGCCCGCATATGGAAGATGCGAAATCCTGGCTGAAACGCTACGGAAGCCAGCTTCACGCAATCGACTTTGATTGAGCGTTTAGCCGCGGTAAATTAAGCCTTAGTCGCAAATTGGCTCGACTCTTTTGCCTTTTCGTGTCACTTCGCTGCCATGAAACCCGATATCAAAATCTGCGGCCTCAAGAGCGCTGAAGCGATCGAGCGCGCGGTCAATCGCGGCGCGAACCATATCGGTTTTATCTTCTTCGAGAAAAGTCCTCGTTATATCGAGCCGGACGTTGCCGGAAAGCTTGCGGATGCTGTCCGCGGCAAAGCCAAGATCGTCGCCGTCACGGTCGATCCGACTAATGACGAACTCGATGAAATCGTTGCGCTTTTGAAGCCGGACATGCTCCAGCTTCACGGCAACGAGAGCCCGGAACGCGTCTTGACGATAAAGGCTGTCTACGGTCTCGCGATCATGAAGGTCTTCTCTGTTCGCAGCGCCGATGATCTGAAGCGGGTTGAGGCTTATATTGGGATAGCCGACC
Organism: Rhizobium sp. CC1099; assembly: GCF_029714385.1. Lineage (NCBI taxonomy): Bacteria > Pseudomonadati > Pseudomonadota > Alphaproteobacteria > Hyphomicrobiales > Rhizobiaceae > Rhizobium > Rhizobium sp. CC1099. The sequence goes on from NZ_CP121641.1 coordinate 3,878,258, forward strand.
GGTTTCTCTTCGACGCCAAGCCGCCGAAGGGGTCGGAATTGCCGGGCGGCAACGGGGTTTCCTTCGATTGGAGCCTGCTCGGCCAGCTTGACGATAGCGTGGATTACATGCTTTCCGGTGGGCTGAACAAGGACAACGTCGCCGAAGCGCTGACGATCACCAAGGCGCCGGGCATCGACGTATCCTCCGGCGTCGAAAGCGCACCCGGCGTGAAGAGCGTCGCCATGATCGATGATTTTTTCGATGCGGTCGAGAAGGCTTGCGAGCCTGAAACGGTCTCAGGGAGTTGAGAGTGAACCAGACGCTAAAACCGAATTCCTTCCGTTCCGGTCCCGATGAGGATGGCCGTTTCGGCATCTATGGCGGCCGTTTCGTCGCCGAAACGCTGATGCCGCTGATCCTCGATCTGCAGGAGGAATGGAACAAGGCGAAGGACGATCTCGAATTCCAGGCGGAATTGAAACATCTTGGCAGCCACTACATCGGCCGCCCGAGTCCGCTTTATTTCGCTGAGCGCCTGACTGCCGAGCTTGGCGGCGCGAAGATCTATTTCAAGCGCGAAGAGCTGAACCACACGGGTTCGCACAAGATCAACAACTGCATCGGCCAGATCCTGCTTGCCAAGCGCATGGGCAAAACGCGCATCATCGCTGAAACCGGTGCGGGCCAGCATGGGGTTGCCTCTGCAACGGTCGCCGCCCGCTTTGGCCTTCCCTGCGTCGTCTATATGGGCGCGACGGATGTCGAGCGCCAGGCGCCGAACGTTTTCCGCATGAAGCTGCTTGGCGCCGAGGTGAAGCCGGTGACGGCAGGTCACGGCACGCTGAAGGATGCGATGAACGAAGCCCTGCGCGACTGGGTCACCAATGTCGATGACACCTATTATCTGATCGGCACCGCAGCCGGCCCGCATCCCTATCCGGAAATGGTTCGCGATTTCCAGGCGGTCATCGGCACGGAAGCCAAGGCGCAGATGCTGGAAGCCGAAGGACGACTGCCGGATCTTGTCATCGCTGCGGTTGGCGGCGGTTCGAATGCAATCGGCATCTTCCATCCGTTCCTGGATGACGAAGGCGTAAAGATCGTCGGCGTCGAAGCCGGCGGCAAGGGTCTGCAAGGCGATGAGCATTGCGCTTCGATCACGGCCGGCTCGCCGGGCGTCCTTCACGGCAATCGCACGTATCTGCTCCAGGACGGCGATGGTCAGATCAAGGAGGGCCACTCGATTTCGGCCGGCCTCGATTATCCCGGCATCGGCCCCGAGCATTCCTATCTGAACGATATTGGCCGCGTCGAATACGTGCCGATCATGGATCACGAGGCGCTCGATGCCTTCCAGACGCTGACCCGCCTCGAAGGCATTATTCCGGCGCTTGAGCCGTCGCATGCGCTGGCCGAAGTCATCAAGCGCGCGCCGAAAATGGGCAAGGACGAGATCATCCTGATGAACCTCTCCGGCCGCGGCGACAAGGACATCTTCACCGTCGGCAAGATTCTGGGAATGGGTGTGTAAGTCATGACCGCACGTATGGATAAACGCTTTGCCGATCTGAAGGCTGAAGGCCGCCCGGCGCTCGTGACCTATTTCATGGGCGGCGACCCGGACTACGAGACCTCGCTCGGCATCATGAAGGCGTTACCGGAAGCCGGTTCTGATGTCATCGAACTCGGCATGCCGTTCTCCGATCCGATGGCCGATGGCCCGGCAATCCAGATGGCTGGCCAGCGCGCGCTAAAGGGCGGACAGACGCTTAAGAAGACGCTGCAGCTGGCAGCCGATTTCCGTAAGAGTGACAACGCGACGCCGATCGTGATGATGGGCTATTACAATCCCATCTATATCTACGGCGTCGAGACGTTCCTGGACGATGCGCTCGCATCAGGCATCGATGGCTTGATCGTCGTCGATCTTCCGCCGGAAATGGATGACGAGCTTTGCATTCCAGCGATCAGGAAGGGCATCAATTTCATCCGTCTGGCAACGCCGACGACCGATGACAAGCGCCTTCCGACGGTACTGAAGAACACGTCTGGCTTTGTCTACTACGTTTCGATGAACGGCATCACCGGTTCGGCTCTGCCTGATCCATCGCTGGTCGCCGGGGCCGTGAAGCGCATCAAGCAGCATACCAATCTGCCCGTTTGCGTCGGTTTCGGCGTCAAGACTGCCGATCACGCCAAGGTCATCGGCAGCTCCGCCGATGGCGTCGTGGTTGGTACGGCCATCGTCAATCAGGTGGCGACAAGCCTGAGCAGCGAAGGAAAGGCCACAGCAGATACAGTCCAGGCCGTGGCCACCCTCGTTCGCGGTCTTTCATCCGGAACGCGTTCGGCGCGCCTTGTTGCTGCCGAATAGCGTCCCCACATTGGCTGTAGTCAATCAGGAGTTTTCGACTTGAACTGGATCACCAACTACGTTCGCCCGCGCATCAATTCCATGCTGGGCCGTCGCGAAGTGCCGGAGAACCTCTGGATCAAGTGCCCGGAAACGGGCGAGATGGTCTTCCACAAGGATTTGGAAGACAACAAGTGGGTTATTCCGGCTTCGGGCTATCACATGAAGATGCCGGCAAAGGCACGCCTTGCCGACCTTTTCGACAACGGTGAATACGAGTCGCTGCCGCAGCCGAAGGTCGCGCAGGATCCGCTGAAATTCCGTGATTCCAAGAAATACACGGATCGCCTGAAGGACAGCCGCCTCAAGACAGAACAGGAAGACACGATCCTCGCTGGCGTTGGCAAGGTTCGCGGTCTGAAGCTCGTCGCCGTCGTGCACGAGTTCAACTTCATGGGAGGCTCGCTCGGCATTGCTGCCGGTGAGGCGATCGTCAGAGCCTTCGAGCGTGCGATTTCCGAAAAGTGCCCGCTCGTCATGTTCCCGGCTTCCGGCGGCGCGCGCATGCAGGAAGGCATCCTTTCGCTGATGCAACTGCCGCGCACGACCGTTGCCGTTGATATGCTGAAGGAAGCCGGCCAGCCCTATATCGTCGTTCTCACTAACCCGACCACGGGCGGCGTAACGGCCTCCTACGCTATGCTGGGCGATCTTCATCTGGCAGAGCCGGGCGCTGAAATCTGCTTCGCCGGCAAGCGCGTCATCGAACAGACGATCCGCGAGAAGCTGCCGGAAGGTTTCCAGACCTCGGAATACCTGCTCGAGCACGGCATGGTCGACATGGTCGTCAAACGGCACGATATTCCGGAAACGCTTGCGCGTGTCCTGAGCATCCTGACCCGGAAGCCCGCCAACTCGGTTACGGTGAATGGCGGCACGATCGCAATCGCAGCGAGCGCCTGATTGACATAAACCTGCTTGGGCGGGGTGCTGAATGATACCCAGAGGCCAGACCGCAGTGAGTGAAGCAGCGCAGGAGATCGACAAACTCATGGGATTGCATCCCAAGGGTTTCGATCTTTCGCTCGATCGCATCACCCGCCTTCTCGAAGTTCTCGGCAATCCGCAGAACCGGCTGCCGCGGGTCATTCATGTTGCCGGAACAAATGGCAAGGGTTCGGTTACAGCCTTTTGCCGCGCATTGCTGGAAGCCGGTGGCTACGGCGTCCATGTCCATACCTCGCCACATCTGGTCAACTGGCATGAGCGCTATCGGATCGGTCTTAAGGGCGGCCGGGGTCAGTTTGTCGACGATGCGGTTTTTGCAGAAGCGCTTCGACGCGTTGCTGAAGCGAATGCCGGCCAGAAAATCACGGTCTTTGAAATCCTGACGGCGGTGACTTTCCTTCTCTTTTCCGAGCACCCGGCCGATGCGGCAATCATTGAGGTCGGTCTCGGCGGACGGTTTGATGCGACAAACGTCATCTCCGATCCGGCCGTTTCGGTCATCATGCCGATCTCGCTCGATCATCAGCCCTATCTCGGCGACCGCGTCGAACTGATCGCGGCTGAAAAAGCCGGCATCATGAAGCCCGGCCATGCCGTGGTGATCGGCCATCAGGAATATGACGCAGTCCTGGATGTCCTGATGTCGACTGCCGAGCGCTTGCATTGCCCGACCGCTGTCTTCGGCCAGGATTACATGGCGCATGAGGAGTATGGCCGCCTCGTCTATCAGGACGAATTCGGTCTCGCCGATCTGCCGTTGCCGCGCCTTCCCGGCCGCCATCAATATGCCAACGCTGCGGCAGCGATCCGCGCCGTCAAGGCAGCAGGTTTCGTTGTCACCGAAGCGATGATGGAAAAGGCTATGAATTCCGTCGAATGGCCCGGTCGCCTTCAGCGGCTGACCGAGGGCCGCCTTATCGCACACGCCCCGGCCGGTGCCGAAATCTGGGTCGATGGGGGCCATAATCCCGGTGCTGGCGAAGTTATCGCCGAGGCCATGGCGAATTTCGAGGAAAAGCATCCGCGGCCACTCTACCTCATAACCGGCATGATCAATACCAAGGACCCGGTCGGCTATTTCAGGGCCTTTGTCGGGCTTGCGGAAAAGGTCTTCTGCGTACCGATCCGTGGCAGCGAGGCGATGATCGATCCGGTGATCCTGTCAAATTCTGCCTATGATGCAGGCCTAGTCGCAGAGCCGAGGGCCACAGTCGGTGAAGCGTTGGAGGCGATCCAGGAGATCCTTGATCCGCAAGCTCCGGCGCCCAGGATCCTGATCGGCGGGTCACTCTATCTCGTCGGCGATGTTCTTGCTGACAACGAAACACCCCCGAAATGAAAGAAGCCCGGTCGAAGCCCAGCCTCTAACCGAAATGTGGAAGCATTCTGCAGACTCAATTGTCGCAGAATGCCTATTTTTGCGACGTCGTAAACTAAGTCGCAAAACTGTCGCTTCGATCGGGGACTTTCGCGGCACCGCTTTCGGATCGCTATTCCGGCAGCGTTCTTGGCAGCCAGAGCCACGCAATGATTCCGGCGACAAGCATGAGCAACCCTCCGACTCCGACTGCGACATGCAACCCGATAAGGAAGGCTTCTTTGGCCTGTGCGACGGTCTCAGGGGGAAGGCCCGGCCGATCCAGGGTCTCGTTGAGCGTGCCCGCTACGCCGGGACCAAGCAGGCGGAAGCTCAGGGCGGCCAGCGATCCGAGCAGAGTGATGCCGAGCGCATTTCCCAGCTCGTTGCTGGTTTCCGCGATGGATCCGGCCGCGCCGGCTCGTTCGGGCGAAACCGCCGAGACAGCGACCTCGGCCACGAGGCTGAACGACAGTCCGTAGCCGATGCCGGCGATGAGCGTTGATGCGATGAAGGCCGCGCCACCAACCTCGGTGCTCGTAAGCAGCAGCAAGAAGACGCCCGCGCCTATCAGTAGATGCGTCGCCACAAGAGCATTCTTGCGGCCGATCCACTCCACGATGCGGCGCGGTGCCCATGCACGTCGCGGTCAGCACGATGGCCCCCGGCAGGGTCAGCAGCGCCGTGGTAAAAACATCGAAGCCAAGCACCGATTGCAGATAGATCCCGGACAGGTAGCCGGCGACAGACCAGACGACGAGGGATAAAAGCCCGGTCAGGATTGCGATGGAGAAAATGCGATCTCGAAATAGGCTGAGATCGAGCAGCGGATAGTCGATGCGGGTCTGTCGGCGCAGGAACAGCGCGAGGGCAAGAACGCCGATGATCCCGCCGCCGGACTGCGCCGCCGTAAAGCCCTCCGCTGCGGCGATCTTGAGCGACCAGGTGAACAGCAGGATGCCGACGAACGACAGCAGGAGACTCGGCAGGTCGATCCGACCATAGGTCGTCGAGCGGACCTCGCGAAGCAGGATTGGCGCTACGATCAGGAAGGCGAGCACGACGGGGACATTGATGAGGAACACGACGCCCCACTCGAACTGCCTGAGCAACATGCCGCCGATCAGGGGGCCAATGGCGAAGCCGGCTGCGAATGTCGCGGCGAAGATGCCGATGGCCCGCGCGCGCAGCCGCGGATCGGGAAACAGGGCGCTGACGATTGCCAGCCCGGACGGCAGCAATGTCGCACCGCCCAGCCCCATGAGCGCCCGTGCGGCGATCAGCATCAATGGAGATTGCGAATAGGCCGCGCCGAGCGATCCCGCACCGAATACCACCGCGCCCACCATAATCAGCTTGAGCCGCCCATAGCGGTCACCGATATTGCCGAAGACGATGAGCAACGAGCCGACCACGAAGCCGTAGATGTCGAGAATCCAGAGCGCCTGGTCGGCTGTCGGCGTCAGGGCGGACGTGACGTGCGGCATGGTGAGGTAGAGAATCGAGCCGTCCATTGCGACGAGCAGGACCAGCGGCAGCACGGCCATGAGGCCGAGCCATGCCTTTCGGTTCACCGAGCTTGGAAGTGCCATATCGGTCATCGGGCAAAAGTCCTTTTGCGAACGGCGCGCGCAGGCGTGCCGCTTCGGCCGCTGACGGAAGACCAGCGGATGGTTGCATTGGAAGGGTTGTATCTATATACTTTAAGTAAGTTACATTTGGTATATAGAGATGTCAAGCACACCCGATGACACGCAGATTGCCCCGAAGCGAGTCCGTTTGAGCCGTGAACAGCGGCTACGCCAGCTTCTCGACGTGGCGTGGCGGCTCGCGCGCGAAGAAGGCACCGATGCGCTGACGCTGCCGCGCATGGCGGACGAGGCCGGTGTTACAAAGCCGGTAATCTACAACCATTTCGGTACCCGCAACGGCCTGTTGACGGCTCTCTATCAGGACTTCGACGCGCGCCAGACGGAGGTGATCGACGCCGCGCTTGAAGCCTGCGCCCCGATCTTGGAAAGAACCGCAAGGGTGATCGCTTCGTCCTACGTCGAATGCGTGCTGGCCCAGGGCCGTGAGATTCCAGGCGTGTTGGCCGGGCTTGCCGGCTCCCCCGAACTGGAGGCCGTCAAACGCGACTATCAACTGGCGTTCATCGAGAAATGCCGAAAGGCGTTGGCTTCGTTCACGGGCCCAAAGGGCATCATGCAGTCCAGCTTCTGGGCGGTGCTCGGGGCGGCCGATTCGTTATCTCATGCCGCTGCGACGGGAGAGATCACCATCGAACAGGCTCAAGGCGAACTCTATGAGATCATCGTTGCAATGGTGAGCAGGAGCTTTCACACTTAACGGGCGGCAGGAAATCGCAGGACTCCGGCAGTTTCGCGACGAAGCTATTCGGCTCATGCAATTGCCCGACCGCTGTCTTCGGCCAGAATTACATGGCGCATGAGAAATATGCCAACGCCGCCGCAGCGATCCGCGCCGTCAAGGCAGCAGGTTTCGTCGTCACCGAAGCGATGATGGAAAAGGCTATGAATTCCGTCGAATGGCCCGGCCGCCTTATCGCACACGCCCCGGTGGGTGCCGAAATCTGGGTCGATGGGGGGCCAGTCGGTGAAGCGTTGGACACGATCGAGGAGATCCTTGATCCGCAGGCTCTGGCGCCCAGAATCCTGATCGGCGGGTCGCTCTATCTCGTCGGCGATTTCTTGCTGACAACGAAATACCCCCCGAAATGAAAAAAGCCCGGTCGGAGCCGGGCTTTTCTCTCAATGTGCAATGAAATTAAGCGGCGTTCGAAATCCAGCTCGAAAGAGCAGTCTTCGGAGCAGCGCCAACCTTGATATCGGCAACTTCACCAGCCTTGAAAATGGCAAGCGTGGGAATCGAGCGGACGCCAAACTGGGCTGCCAGTTCCGGGTTTTCATCGATATTAAGCTTCGCGACCTTAACCTTGCCTGCGAGTTCGGTTGCAATTTCCTCAAGGCTCGGAGCGATCATCTTGCACGGACCGCACCACTCGGCCCAAAAATCAACGACGACGGGTTCTGCAGATTCCAGAACTTCCGACTGGAAGTTGTTGATATCGACTTTCACGGTAGCCATAGGCTGCTCCTTTAGCGGAATTTACTGTTGATCCACATGTGATGGTGCGGTGCCGAACTTTCAATGTCCGGTATTTCACTTTGTTTTGAGTCCTGCAAGCGCCATTTCGAGCTCGCGCTCGGTCAAGGTATAAACAGTGGCGTTCTCGGTATAGACCAGCACGCAATCGATGTGCTTGCCGGGATAGAGCGGCGCCAGGATTTCGCGGTAGATCGCAAGCTGCGCCTGATGCGCAAAGGGAATGTCTTTTTGGGTCGCGGGCGGCACGCGATTGGTTTTATAGTCGAGAACGACGACGCGATCGTCGAATACGGCCAAGCGATCGACACGGCCGGAAACGGCATAGTGGCCCCCCTTCAAGGTGAGCGTCCCCATGATCGAGACTTCCGGCTGCGTGTGCACTGCAAAAATCGCCTGAAGGCTGTCCTCCGCCAATAGTTTCAGCACCGAATCGATCAGTCGCTGCCGTTCGGTTTCCGGCCAGAAACGTGCAGCACGGCTTGCGTAACGTGCAGCCGCGTCCGCTCTTTCGGCTGGAGTGATGTCCGGTAAAGTCTGCAGCATGCGATGGATCAGACGCCCCTTTTCCAACGACCGGTCGGAGCGTGTTTTTTCCGCAAAGAGCGGCGAATTGATCAAGAGGTCATCCGCCTCCTCATCGATGATGGTTCCGGCGCCGGATGGGCTGAGAGGTCTCGGCAACTGCCTTTGCGGCGGGAGCGGCCCGAGAATGCTGGAGGGCAAGGCCTCGCGCTCGTTCCGATCTTCCAGCTTCTCGGAGCGCTCGAACGTGCGGCCCACTTGCGGCACGCGCCATTTCACGCCCTGCCATTCACCGTCCGGTCCTTCGAAGGTTGCCGGTGTAACATGCGGGTGACTGTCTGCCATCGCTGATGAAATCATCATGTGCCACGTATCGCTGTTTGCCCTGACACCGCGATAACCGCAAACAACCAACCGGTCGGCGGCGCGTGTCATCGCTACATAGAGCAGCCGCCGGTATTCCTCTTCCGCCAATTTCTGAAGTCGTGCCGCATCGGCTTGCGTCATCGAATTGGCAAGGTCGCTGACCGGTACCCAGACAGGTATTGGAGGGGTTTCTGCATTTGTTTCGAGCAGGCGCAGTTTCGGCATGTGGCTATGCGTGAAAGCTTTGGAGCCGCCGTCGACAAGAAAAACGATCGGTGCTTCCAGCCCCTTAGAAGCATGCACGGTCATGATCCGAACCTCGTTGCGGCCCTTGTCCTGCTCACGCTTCACTTCGGGCGCTTCGAGTTCCAGCGTGGAGATGAAGGATTGCAGGCCGGGCAACCCCGAGCTTTCGTGATCAAACGTGAATGTGAGGAACTCGTCCAGAATATCGCTGACCTCGGTGCCGAGACGCGCGAGAAATTGCCGCCGGCCGCCGTGAACGCCAAGCAGACGCGAGTAAAAGTCGTGGACGGAGAGGTTTCGCGATTGATGAAGAAGTTGCGTGAGCTTTTCTGTCACGGTCGCATATCGCTCGTGACCGTCGAGTGCGAATTGTTGCAGGTGAGCCCACACGCTTGCATGGTCGCTACGCAGCGCAGCGAGTGCGAAGATATCGTCTTCCGATAGGTCGAACAGCGGGCTCTTGAGCACCGCCGCCAGTGAAAGATCATCCTGCGGCAACAAGAGGAAGCGGCCAAGCGCCAGCAAGTCCTGAACAGCGATATGGCTGGTCAGCCTGAGGCGGTCTGCGCCCGCGACCGGAATATTGTTGCGCCGTTTCAGTGCGCGGGTCAGGGCATTGACGAAGGCATCGCGCTTGCGGACCAGCACAAGGATATCACCCGCCCGAATAAGACGCTCCTTGCCCTTCTCGACGATCGTCTCGTGGCCGACAAGCCGCTCGATCGTATGGGCCATACGCCGGGCAAGAATAGCAGCTGGCGCGCTTTCGGGCGTCGCGTCAAAGGGCGCTGTCCAGTCTTCGTCCTTAACGGTGGCTTCGGGGGCGATCATCTCCCAGAGATCGACGGCACCTGGGTGACCGATGCGGCTAGAGCGGTGAACGACCGGTTCTTCGACGGCGCTGAGGCCTCGCGCGTTTTCGGATGATGTGAAGATATGGTCGACCGCAGCGAGAACGTCGGATGTCGAGCGAAAGGAAAGGGGCAGACGCACCGACGAAAACATTTGACCGCTTGCCGAGACCCGCCTCCTTGTACGTTCGCTCTCCTCGGAGAAACGTTCCGGGCGCGCGCCCTGGAAGGAATAGATCGATTGCTTCTCGTCGCCGACGGCAAACAGCGTCCGCACGGGCGGCCGCGCACTTTCGCCGGAAAAGAAATCTTCCGCCAGCGACTGGATCACGCTCCATTGGATTGGGCTCGTATCCTGCGCTTCATCGACCAGAATGTGATCGATACCCTGGTCGAGCTTATAGTGAATCCAAGGCCCGACGCCGCTTTTCGTCAGCAGATCCGCGGTGCGCGTGATGAGATCTTCGAAATCCAGCTGACTGCGCTGCTTTTTCAGCTCGTCATAGTCCCGGTTCAGCCGGTCGGCGAGGATAATCGCTGCATGCGTGGCATTGAACATCCGCATGATCTTGAGACGGTCGCGGCAGGCGACGATATGCGCGCGCGCTTCAGCGATCGCATCTGCAAGCTCAGGTGCATCGGAGAGCATGGCTTTGACGGTGAATTGCGAATCCGACTTAGGTTCGCCCTTCGCCGTCAGGAATATCTTTTCCAGCAATTCGGCGCGCTTTGTCGCATTCCGCTCATTGGAAGCCTGCCGCAAGCCATAGGCGACTTCCTGCGCTTTCGCGCCACCCTTTTGGGCTGTCAATGTCAGGTAAAGATCGAACGTCAGGCCGAAGAGACCCGGCAGCGGCCAGTATCGCGAGGTGATCTGGGCCTCTGTTTCGTCGGCGGATAGTTGCAGTTGCCTGCGCAGCGTGGTCGCAATCCCGCCTCGTTGCTCAGCCGCGGAAATGAAGCGGCGAATGGCGTTACGGCTGGCGACGATCTCGCCAAGTAGTGTCTCCAACCCGGTCTCGTCACCGAGATTGAGAATATAGGAGAAGGCATCGGCAAGGTCGGGATCCTGCTCGGGTGTCGTCGCGGTCAACAGCGAGCGGCGGGCATCGGCGAGCAATGTCGCTGCGGCGCGATCGTCGAGAACCGAGAAGTGTCCGGCGACATTGGCCTCCAGTGGAAACTGATGCAGCAAGGCCTCGCAAAAGGCATGGATGGTCTGGATTTTCAACCCGCCCGGCGTTTCCAGCGCCTTGGCAAAAAGCCGTCTCGCTTCGGCAAGCTTGAGTCGATCCGGCGTTTCGCCTTCGATCTGCGTTATCCGGTTTTTGAGTTCCTCGTCCGGCAGCACCGCCCACTCGGCCAAACGTGCGAAGACACGATTCGACATTTCGGATGCGGCGGCCTTGGTATAAGTGAGGCAGAGGATGGCCGAGGGCCGCGCACCGGAAAGCAGAAGGCGGATGACGCGCTGCGTCAGCACGTGCGTCTTGCCGGAACCGGCATTGGCCGAAACCCAGGCTGACCGCGACGGGTCGGAGGCAATCGACTGCTGGATCGTCGTCCAGCTTATCCACATGCCCGGATCGTCGCCTTCCGGAAGTGCGGTCGGATCACTCATCGCCGCCTCCTTCTTCGTTTTCGGCCGTCGACCATTCGGAAACGCGCGCAAGGTGATCGTAATCACCACCGAAATCGAACTGCTGCGCCGGAATTAACCGTGAAGTGAAGCCACGTTCGCCGGATTGCAGAAGAGACACGAATTTGACCAATTGATCGATCGATTCCTCTGCCAGATCGAGGGCCGATTTTGCCTTGTCGCTTCGAGTGGAAGTTTCATTGTTGACTACATCGGTGTCGAAACGGCTGCCGGGGCGAAGGCGCACATAGATGAGATCCTGCGGTGTCAGACTTCCGACGTCGCGAAAGGCGCCGGCGCTGAGGGCGGCGGCCTCAAGCGCCAACTGCGGGTCGAGCAGCGCGCGCGCCTGTGCGGGCGATGGATTGTATCCGGTCTTGTAGTCGATGATGTCGGCAGCGTTCGGCCCCGTCACATCGATGCGATCCGCAACGCCTGTCAACCGGATATTGATCGGTTCGAGTTCCACGCCGCCGCGCACTTCCGTATAAGTCTTGCGGATCGCCGGTCGGCGTTCGGCTTCCCATTCGAGGAATGCGCGCGCCACCTCCCTGAAACGCGGACGCCACACTGCATCAATGTGCGACGGCAGGTGCTCCATGTCGAAGAGCTCCATCAGAATGGTTTCCATTGCTTGCGCGGCTTCCGGCGTACCTGCAGCATGTCCTTCACGGACAAAGCGGTCGATGATCGTGTGATAGAGCGTCCCGCGTTCCGCAGCACCTGGATCGCGATTGAAGGGATCCACGGGGTCAAGCCGCAAGATGCGCCGGGCATAGATGGCATAAGGATCGCGCCGCAGGCGGCCAACTTCGCTGAAGGAATAGGATTTCGGCTGCAATTCAAGGGGCGGTGTAGGCGAGGGGCGTTGCGCGGGTGCTTGGCTCTTGCTCTCGTCCAGCAGGCTTACCCAATGCACGAAGCGGTCGCCGCGTGCTTTCAGTTCCCTTTCGAAAGCCTCGCCGCCCAGCGCCAGCAGCCGCTGAAGCCAGCGCGAAGCGACCGTCGGCGTCGAGCCTTGCCGCAGCGAGCGCGAATAGATCAGATGCCGGGTTCCGCTCGCCATTACGAAGTCATGGGCCAGTTGGCCGATGCGCCGCTCCGGCGGCTCGAGGCCGATTTCCGTCTTCATCGTGCGCGAAATGAAGGGATTGTTGGCCGTTTGGCCGGGCCAGGAGCCTTCATTCAGTCCACCCAGGATCAGCGTGTCGACGCTTTGCAGACGCGCCTCCAATGTGCCGAAAATGAAGACTCTTGGATGGCTGAGCGCGCGCGGTTTGACCGCCTGGCCGGCCGAAAGCGCCGCCATGATATCGATCCATTGCGGTCCATCGGCTTCGATCTGGCCCTCCGTCTCGATCACCTCTCCGAGCAGGCTTGCAAGTGAATCCCCCGCTTCACCAGCCCAGAGATTGGCGAGGTTGCCGCGTTCATCGACTGCCACAGCTTCGAGTGCACGTCCGGTCCGCTCCGCCCAATCGGAAAGAGTGAAGCTGGCCGTCAGTCCACGGCCATCCGGCCGGTGCCGGACAAGCGCGGATGCCAGCGGTTCGGTCGCATTCGACATCCGTCGGGCAAGATTGCGCGCTTGCTCCACCGCTTCCGGTGGCAGCGACCTGCGCCAATTCGGCGCGTGTCTGTCCCTTGCCTGCTCTGAAAGTTGATGCTCCAGCAAAGGCTCCAACGCGCTGATATCAACCGTGGCAACACCGCCACGCAGGGCGAGCAGTTCGAGTGCTTCGACGGCTTGCGTGAGCGCGCCGCGTTCGAGGCCGAAGCGGGCCAGCGGATGCTTGAGCAATGCTACGATTGTGACTGGATCGCCGGGCCGGAGCGTTGCCTCGAGGAGCAGTTGAAGGAGTGTTCCCTGCAGCATAGCCGCAAGTGGCGTACCGGCCGAGTCGTCGGCCAGGATGCCGAAACGGGAGAGGTCTGCCATCACGCGCCGGGCCAGATTGCGGTCCGGTGTGATAAGCGCTGTCTGGCTGTCGCCGTTTCGTCCGGGCTGCTCCAGTGCCAGCCGCAAGGCTATGGCGATCGCCGTCGCTTCTTCACGTTCGTTTGTGGCTTCGATCAGCGAGACATCGGCAAAGGCAGCCGCCAATGCATCGTCCGGGAGTTCCTTCTTCCACTCGCCCCAATTGCTCGTCGCTTCCGCTGGAGCGAGCGCACGGGAAAGAATTTCTGCGCGGCGATGCAGATCTTGTTCCGCCTCCTCGATCGCAACGACATCGCCGCGCGTGAGGTTCAGCCGTTTGAGGAGGGACGAAAGGCCATATTGTGGGTGGCTTCGGCTCGCGGGGTTGGTCCGCTCCCCAGCGGTAATCTCTGGCGCAACCATCTGCCAATGCGCATCCGGCATGGATAGATCGAGGCCCGGAAGGACGATCACGCCCTCAGGCAGATTGGCGACGGCAGCGATGAGATCGGCCGTTGCCGGCATCGAGCCAGTGGACCCGGCAATAATAATCGGTCCGGCAGGTTTTGCCGTTGCGAGCCGGTGGGCTTCCGTACGCAGGATTGCATTGCGATGGCGTGCCGGTGACGATTTTCCGAGTTCGGCAAGCCGTTCCGGCCAGAAAGCGATGGCGATCTGCAGAAATTCGGCCGTCAACTGCCACCACAGAGCGTGATCTTCGGCATCGAGTTTCGTGAGTTCCGACCACTCGCGATCCTCGGTCTCGATGGAATCGATCAGTTCGGCAAGATTGCGTGCGAGCCAGATCGCGTCTGCCGGGCTCGCCGGCGCGGCCAAGGGCGAATCGGCGTGGATACGCCGCACGATCTCTGGCAGCCTGTTGCGCCAGGCGAGGATGAGGCGGGCAAGCTCCAGCAGGCGCGCCGTATTCGAAAGCGGCTGCGCGAGATCGAGGGTTGCAGGCAGCGCCTCCTCGAAATAGCCGCTGTCGTCATCCGTCTCGCCGAGCGGCCGGATAACCGGGAGGATCGCCGAACGGCCGCCGAGAAGATCGACGAACTCCGAACGCAGCACGCGGGCGGCGCGTCGCGTTGGCAGGTAGATCGTTACTTTGGAGAGCGAAAGCGGATCATCCGGATCGTGCCGGAAGAGCGGCGTCAATCCCCCGTCGCAGAGCGTTGCGGCAAGCGTCTTCAGGAAAGGCAGAGCTGCCGGGATCGTTAGAACGCGAGGCTGGTGCCGTTCGGCCATCCGTTACACAAACGTCCGGAAGCGCCGGATCGTTTCCTCCGCTTCGCCGATCGCCTCCGGCGTGCCGACTGTCAGCCAATGGCCTTCGAGCATCATGCCAAAAAGCCGTCCGCGCTCGATCGCCTTGTCGAAATAGATATTGATATTGAACGGGTCATCGGCGGGAGCATCGTCCAAAAACGATGTGTCCATGACGATTGCACCGGCATAGACGACGGGGTTCGGACCGCTTTCACGATAGCGGGTAAGCCTGCCATCCGGGGCGAGGTTGAAATCATTCTTGCCATTGTGGCCGGTCGTATCCGCGAGTTTGACGCAGAGCATGGCCATATCCATGCGGTTTGCATCGAAGAATCCGGCTAAACGACGAAGGTTGCTCGGCCGGTCAGGCCATTCACCGATCCAGAAAAGATCGGCATTGGTGACGAAAACCGTGCCGCGACCAAGGAGCTTGAGGCCCTTTGCCAGGCCGCCGCCATTGTTCATCAATCGGTCGCGCTCGTCGGAAATGATGATATCGAGCGCTTTGTAAGAATTCAGATGTGCGAGCATCTGATCGGCGAGATGATGGACGTTGACGACCGCCTTCTCAACGCCTGCCTCCGCAAGCGAATCCAGTGCATAGTCGATCATCGGCTTGCCGTCGATTTTCACCAGCGGCTTCGGGATTGTATCGGTGATTGGGCGCATGCGGGTGCCAAGGCCGGCAGCCAGCACCATGGCTTGTTTGATGGTCATCTGATCCGGAACTTATGATTCGCTTTAACCTATTCCAGCCCTTGCGCACCAATCGCGCAAGGGGGCAAGCGCTTCATGGTCAAGCGCCACCTTAAGATAGGAGAGCGTGCGGGGCATGTGTTTCGTATAGCCGGGCTTTCCGTCGCGCTGCAACAGCCGCACCCAGAGACCGGCAAGCTTGCAGTTACGCTGAGCCGACATGATCGCCCAGCTTTTCAGGAAGCCGGCTTCGTCAAAATTGCCCTGTGCGCGGCGAAAAGCCAAATAGTCGTCCATGAGCTGCCTGAACAGGGCAGGTTCGATGGTGACGCGCGCATCCTGCACGATGGATGCAAGATCATAGGCGGTCGGGCCAATCATGGCGTCCTGAAAATCGATGAGGCCGATCTTCTGAATGCCTTTTTGTCCTTCGCGCCAGATGATGTTTGGTGAATGGAAGTCCCGGAGCAACAGATTTTTTTCTGCCGATGCGAGTTCATCGATGAGCCTATCCCAGATCGCCAGATATTCATCACGCTCGGCATCGCTGGCAGCTGTACCGCGCTTCCAGGGGAGATACCAGTCGAGAACAAGGCGCACTTCCATCTTCATGGCGGTGCGGTCAAAATCGGGAATGTGGTGGATGTGGCTATCGGTGACGCGGATATCCTGCGGAATCTTCATCCCGTGCAAATGCGCAAGACAGGCGACACTTTGTCGGTAACGCGATGCGATGGGCTTGCCGCCCTCATCAAGCACGCCATCGCTGCCGAGATCTTCGATCAGCAGAATGCCCTCGGCATAGTCGACCTCATAGATCTCTGGCGTTGCAAAGCCTCTTTCGCGCAGCACATTGGCAATTGCAACGAAGGGATAGGCATTCTCGGCAATATGGGCAACCTTCGGATAAGGCTTTCCGTCGAGTACCGCCGGTCCCTCGGGAAGCGGCGGCCAATCCATCAGTATCTTGCGGTCCTGGCGATCCGGATAGACCGCTTCGTAGGCGCGCAGCGACGCATCACCCGTCAGGAAGCGGCGCTTTGCGATCGGGTGCCCGGCTTTTGCGAGAAAAGCGCGGATTGCGAGAACGCGGCGGATTCTCTGCATCTGTGCGGGCGGTGCGCAAATCGTTGCGCGCCGGCCCCTGCCTTCATGCTCAAGTTTCATCACGATACGATCGGCGGGCAATTCGTCTTCTGCCATTTCCGGCCATTCGACAAGGCAGATACCGTTCTGAAGCGCTTCGTCGAAGCCGAGTTCCTCCAACTCCGCACCGTGAGCGAGGCGGTAGAGATCGAAATGCGAAACCGGAAACCGCAAATCGTAGGATTGAACCAGCGTAAATGTCGGGCTCGGGACCTCAAGCCGCTCGTCATCCGCCATGGCGCGGAGAAACGCACGGGCAAGGGATGATTTTCCAGCGCCGAGATCTCCCGAAAGTGCCAGGCAATCGCCAGTCTTTAGCGCGAGCGCCAAATCTTCCCCAAGGCGGATTGTTGCCGCCTCGTCTTCCAGGAAAAGGGAGATTGTGCCGCCCTTCGTGATCATTCTGCTGCTGCGACGGAATGCGGCAGGTTGACCGAGGGAATCCGGCAAATAACCTTCGTGCCTTTGCCCGGCTGGCTATCGATCGAAACCCTGCCGTTATGTAGGCTGACGAAACTGTCAACAATCGAAAGGCCAAGGCCTGCACCGCCGCGCTTGCCGCTTTTTGCGCCCGTGGCAAAACGATCGAAGACTGTCGCGATCATGTCCTGCGGAATACCGGGGCCGCGGTCGCTGACGGAGAAGACGAAATCCGTGCCCTCGCGATGGCATTCGAGAGAGATTGCCGCACCTTCCGGTGAAAAATTCGCAGCATTGGAAAGCAGCTTCAATAGGATTTGTTTCAAGCGCTGGGGATCGGCGACGATCGAGCCAAGATAGGCAGGCGCTGTGATCTCCAGCGTCACGCCGCTTTCCTGCAGCCGGTCGGCAATCTGCATGGAGACATCATCAAGAAGATCGTTGAGGTCGATTTCCGAATAGTTGAGCCTCATAATGCCGGCATCGACGGTGGCAAGATCGAGAATATCGTTGACAAGCGTCAGCAGCACGGACGAGGACGTCGAAATGTGGTCGATATATTCAGCCTGACGCTCGTTCAGCGGTCCGACACTCGGGGTGCGCAGCAGGTCGGCAAAGCCGATGATATTGGTCAGTGGTGAGCGCAGCTCATAGGAGACATGCTGGACGAAATCGTTCTTCAGCTCGTCGGCCTTGCGCAGCGCCTCGTTCTTCTCAGTCAGCGCACGCTCAGCGCGGACGCTGTCGGTCATGTTGACGAAAGTCAGCATCGTCTGGGCGTTCGGCAACGGAATGACGGCGTAGTCCAGCACAAGGCCAGAGAGCAATTCCAGTGTTCCCTGACTGGAACGGCGTTCGTCATCGAAGCTGGTAATCAGCTCCGCAAAGGTTTTCCAGCCGTCCGGCCGGTCATAGGACTGTAAGCACGTTTCGCCGATCCCACGAATATGCGTTCCCGGCTTGGCCTCGGCTTCGGTAATGCCCCAGAGCATACGGAAGGCCGGGTTCGAAAGGCGAATACGGCCGTCGGCTCCGAAAACGGCGACGCCTTCGGAGAGATGGTCGATCGTTTCGCCTTGGACCTTCACCAGTGTGTTGTATCTCGTTTCGAGAGCGACCTGTTCGGTTAAATTCTCGAAAACCCAGGTTGCGCCGCCTTGGGGATGTGCGGTCGCAAAGACCCGCAGCGTCTGACCGTTCGGCAGATGCCAGAGGTCCGTTTGCGTATCGAGTGCCCGATAGACGGAAAGTGCGGTTTCTTTCCAGCTTTTCCAGTTGAGCTGATCTGGAAGCTTCTTTGCGGCGCGCAATCGCTCCAGCAACTCGGCGTTGTCGGGCTTACGTTCGAGGAAAGCGATATCGAGTTCCCAGAGCGCGACGAAGGCCTGATTATAAAACTGCAAACGGCGCTCGCCATCGAAGATCGCTACAGGCGTCGCAAGATGGTCGAGTGTCTCGGCATGGCTTTTCAGCGTCCGCTCAAGCTCGGCGCGGACGGATGCGGCTTCAGAAACGTCGATCGCTATTCCCGCGGAACCGCTTGGCAACTTCACGTCAACGACGTCGAAAAAGGTGCGATTGCCGCGGACGACCGTCGAAATCTTGTCGTGGAAGGGTGATTCGGGCGTCGCCGCAACGCGGATGTGTTCGCGGGCGACCGTCGTCAGGAATTCCCGCCCCTCATTGATCGCGTGCTGGGGCGACGTCGCCTCGACCGCATCGCCATAGGCCTGATTGACCCAGGTGAGGCGCCCTTCGGTATCGCGCTGCCAGGCGGGCAGGTCGATCGCATCGAGCAGGTTCTGGAAGGCCGAGATCGAGGACATCAGCCGGTCGCGCTCGATCTTCAATTCGGCAAGCTCGGCGCGGAGATTGTTGAGCGCCACGAAACGCACGAAGGCGCGACCACCGGAAACCCGGCCTTGCGCCTCGAGGATTTCTTCGCGACTGGTTTCGACAACCATATCGAAGCTCTGTGCAACACCACGTAGACGATCAATCGCTCTTTCGAGCTCTGTAGCGGAACGGGGTTTCAGCCAGAGGCCGAACGCCAGGAATTCGCTGTCCTGCGGCGCACCGGTTTCGGCTGGAAGCTGGCCAAGCAGTTCCGGCCGCTCATTGCCGTCCCAGACGACGATGCGGCGATTCTTGTCGGCGATCAGCGCCTGGTATTGCGAAATGCGCTGATGCGCATCGGAAAGGGCGGACCGGATTTCACGGCTTTCGTTTTCAAGATTACCGCGCTGGCGCACGAGCCAGAGAGTCGAAAGCAGGGCTGCGGAAATGACGCCGATCACGACGGAAAAGCCGACGACCTGCGAAGACGTGAAAAGATGTGCGGATGCTGCTGCTTCGGATTCGACTTGGGCCAGCACCGGCCGCGCCAATGCTGCGATTGCCGTTCCGCCTGCGCAAATCCTCGCGAGCCGCGTCAGTGACCCCGAGCTTTGCTTCACGGCTTTTCTGGCCGTATGTTTTCGGCCTGCCTCGTGTGAACGGATGTCAGGCCAAGCGCCCTCGTCCGCCTGTCCCGGCAGGCTGTGATTCATTTCCGACATCAGCGGTATGTCTCCGTCCTTCAATGTGCCGCATCACGACAAGACATCCCATTTTCGGGCAAACCGGATACCTCCGCGCCACGAATCGAGTTCTAGAACAATACTTCGGAAGGGAATCGGCGGGAAGGTGGGATCCAAAAAATAGGGATGCCGCATTTGTCAATGCGGCATCCCCAAGATGTTGTGGATATTGTTGCCGAGGTTAATATCTGTAGTGGTCGGACTTGAAAGGACCCTTCGGCGAGACGCCGATATAGGCGGCCTGTTCTTCAGAAAGCTGCGTCAGTTTCACGCCAAGCTTGTCGAGGTGCAGGCGGGCAACCTTCTCGTCGAGATGCTTCGGCAGAATATAGACCTTGTTTTCATACTGACCGGGCTTGGTGAAGAGCTCGATCTGCGCCAGCGTCTGGTTGGTGAAGGAGGCCGACATCACGAAGGACGGATGGCCTGTCGCGTTGCCGAGATTGAGCAGGCGGCCTTCCGAGAGAAGGATAATGCGATTGCCCTTCGGGAACTCGATCAGATCGACCTGCGGCTTTACATTCGTCCACTTGAGGTTACGGAGTGCCGCGACTTCGATTTCATTGTCGAAGTGGCCGATATTGCCGACGATCGCCATGTCCTTCATCTGACGCATATGGTCGATGCGGATGACATCCTTGTTTCCGGTCGTGGTGACGAAGATATCAGCCGACGGGACGACGTCCTCGAGCAGCACGACTTCGTAACCGTCCATCGCTGCCTGCAGCGCGCAGATCGGATCGGCTTCCGTGACCTTGACGCGGGCGCCGGCGCCGGAAAGCGATGCCGCTGAACCCTTGCCGACGTCGCCATAGCCGCAGACGACGGCAACCTTACCGGCCATCATGACGTCGGTGGCGCGGCGGATGCCGTCAACCAGCGATTCCTTGCAGCCATACTTGTTGTCGAATTTCGACTTGGTGACCGAGTCGTTGACGTTGATCGCCGGGAAAGGCAGCAGACCCTTCTGGCTGAGCTGGTAGAGGCGGTTGACGCCGGTGGTGGTTTCTTCCGTGACGCCCTTGACCGCATCACGCTGCTTCGTGAACCAGCCCGGTGAAGCGGCAAGCCGCTTCTTGATCTGTGCGAAGAGGATCTCTTCTTCTTCGGAATGCGGGTGCGAGAGTACATCTTCGCCGGCTTCGGCACGCGCGCCGAGCAGGATGTACATGGTGGCATCGCCACCATCGTCGAGGATCATGTTGGAGAGGCCGCCATCGGCCCACTGGAAGATCTTGTCGGTGTAGACCCAGTAATCTTCGAGCGACTCGCCCTTGACGGCAAAAACCGGTACGCCGGATGCGGCGATTGCGGCAGCGGCATGGTCCTGGGTCGAAAAGATGTTGCAGGAAGCCCAGCGGACTTCTGCGCCGAGCGCGGCGAGCGTTTCGATCAGAACGGCCGTCTGGATCGTCATGTGCAGCGAGCCGGTGATGCGCGCGCCCTTCAGCGGCTTTGACGGGCCGAATTCGGCCCGACAAGACATGAGGCCCGGCATTTCAGTTTCGGCGATCGAAATTTCCTTGCGGCCGAAATCCGCCAGACCGATATCGGCGACGACATAATCTCTTTCAGTGCTCATCGAGGTCTCCAGCTGAATAGCGTCTCATAAGCGCGCAGTTGACGGCGCGATAGCTCGAACGCGTGCATTGACGCACGGCCATGCTCGCCGTGTAGCAGGCTTCGCAGGCGATGGCAATAAGGATATAAAGAAGTCTTTATATGTTTATATGAAGCCCGGAAGGCTTACATTTCTTCGCCGAACTTGTCCTGGATCAATCGATCCAATGCGTTCAGCGCTTCGGCGGCCTGGTTGCCGCTCGCGGAAACGAGAACGGTCGTGCCCGGACTCGCGGCAAGCATCATCAAGCCCATGATCGAGGTGCCGCCGACCGTCATTCCGTCCTTGGAGACAGTAACGGCAGCGTCGAATGTTTCGACCATTTGGACGAATTTGGCGGAGGCGCGCGCATGAAGGCCGCGCTTGTTGACGATGAGCAGTTCCCGGGAAAACGAGGTCATGGCGGGACTTGTTTTCATCACTTGCCACTCAGAACGCGGCTGGCGACGTTGATGTATTTCCGCCCGGCCTCCGACGCTTCGATGAGCGCCTTTTCCATGTTGTTTTCGCCCCGCACGCCAGCAAGCTTGATCAGCATCGGCAAGTTCATGCCGGCAATCACTTCGGTATGACCGCTGCTCATGACCGAAATAGCGAGATTGGAAGGAGTACCCCCGAACATATCGGTCAGGATGACGACGCCGTGGCCATCGTCCGCGCTAGAGACCGCCTGCAAGATATCCTGCCGTCTCTGATCCATATCGTCTTCGGGGCCGATGCAGACCGTCTCGATAAATTTCTGAGGACCGACGACATGCTCCACAGCATGACGAAACTCTTCAGCCAGCTTGCCATGAGTGACAAGCACAAGTCCGATCATGATTCAACTGCTCCCAATGGCATATAAACGGTGGCCCCAATATCGCAACGCAGCAATCGCGTCCACCGGTGGGGGCACATCTTGGCCATCAAAAGCCGAAGTGCAAGATAAAAATGCAGACATATGCGGCGAATGCGCCTATGCGGCAGGCATTATCGGCCGATGTCCGGTGCCATGGCCATCAAAATCGCGAGAGGTACTGGAGCGTTTGGCAGCAAGCGCAGAGCCGGCAGCGAAAAGCCTTCTGCGAATTGCGCGACGTCGTTGTCAGGCGGCAGACGATTTTCGCCCGACGTACTGCCGGGCAGCACGGCATAATGCATCGGGGCGAGCGGAACGCTTTCGCACTTGACGATGCCGGTGCCGCGCAGCTCGATCAAACCAGAGATTGCGGGAGGTCGTTCAGCGATCATCTGTCCATCGCGTTTGGACAGAAATACCTGATCGTCGGCGACCAGTGAGGCGGGCAGCCCCATCCGTTTGGCTTCCGTGATGCACGTGAATGCCAGCATGGATTTACCCCAGCCGGAGGGGCCGACAAAGAGCAGGCCGGTCTTGTTGACGACGATCGCCGTGGCGTTGATGTTGAAAGTTGCGCCCGTCATGATGACACCGAGACTGCGGGCAGGGCGAGAATGAAGCGGGCGCCAAGCACTTCTGCCGTTTCTGCATCGATGATGTTTTCGGCACGCAACGAGCCGCCATGTGCCTCCGCGATCTGACGGCTGATCGACAGGCCAAGACCGGAATTTTGCCCGAACCCTTCTGACTCGGGCCGGTCGGTATAGAAGCGCTCAAAGATGCGGTCGATATTTTCAGCCTGGATGCCCGGACCGTTGTCTTCGATATAGACAATGCAGCGCGACCGCGTGCGGAACAGCCGGACGGTGATCTTGCCGCCTTCATCCGGAACGAAGGAGCGGGCATTCTCGATGAGGTTGGTAATGATCTGGCCGATACGGAGATCATGACCATTGACGACGAAACGCGTCTTGACGCCGGGCTTGCGTTCGATCGCGAGCTCGATCTGTACCTCTTTGTTCTTGTGGCGAATCTGCCTTGAAACCTCCACCAGATCGCTGAGGAATACCTCGAGATCGACGGATCGGGCATCGACACGGGCAAGTTCGGCATCGAGGCGCGAGGCGTCGGAGATATCGCTGATGAGGCGATCGAGGCGGCGGACGTCGTGCTGGATCACATCCATCAACCGCTTCTTGGAATCGTCCGACTTGGCTAGCGGCAGCGTTTCCACGGCGCTGCGAAGCGAGGTCAATGGGTTCTTGAGCTCATGGCTGACATCGGCGGCAAAGCTCTCGATCGCATCGATACGGTCATAAAGTGCGGTGGTCATCTCGCGGAGCGCGATCGAAAGGTTGCCGATCTCGTCCTGGCGGGCCGAGAAATCCGGGATTTCCTCGCGCTCCTTTGCGCCGCGCCGGACGCGGATCGCCGCAGCCGAGAGACGGCGAAGCGGATTGGCGATGGTCGACGAAAGGACCAGCGACAACAGAACGTTGACGAGTGTCGCCACACCGAAGACGCGCATGATCGCCAAGCGTTCGGCATGAACGATGTTGTCGATGTCACCGGCCTGCGTCGAAAGCAGCAGAACGCCGAGCACGGCACGAAAACGCTGGATCGGGACAGCTACAGAGACGATGAGTGCGCCCTTGTCAGTGGTGCGTACAACGGCGCCGCGCACTCCCGTCAACGCATTCATCACTTCCGGATAGATCGACCCGTCGCCACCCGGCGCTTCCTTGTAGACCGGCAGATTCCCAGGCTGGAGCGCCTTGTTGAAAAGCGTTGTAAGCCATTCAGCCCAAGTCTGCTTCTCTTCCTCCACCGGCGGCAGGTCGAAGCGCAAGACCTGACCTCGCGAATAGAGATGGCGCGAATCGAGAAGCAAGTTGGCATCGGCATCAAAGATACGGGCACGCGTCCGCGTGGGCGAAATCAGCCGTCTGAGAACCGGTGCTACCTTTTCCGGATCGATCGGGAATTCAAGATCCTCATCATTCGGGACGGGCGTAATGCTCTGCCCGGCCTGCAGTTCGAGAAGCTTCTGCGGATCGATGGTGATCGAGTTCGTATCGACGGAGGCCGATGCCGAAACCGCACCGGCGATGATTTCGCCCTGCGTGAGCAAGCTCTCGACGCGGGCGTCGATCAGGCCCTCGCGAAACTGGTTGAGGTAAAGAATGCCGCCGACCAGGACGAGCAGTGCTGCGAGATTGAAGAAGAGGATGCGGCGCGTCAGGCTCGAAAAGACCGCATTGCCGAAGATGCGGCGAATGATGGTGAAGGGATGCGACCAGCGCCTTCCCCTGACACGGCGGCCGCTCAAGCCTTCCGCGTCATCCAAATCCCTTTCCTGCACCAACTGTGCCAACGACAGGCCCTTTCGGAGGGCGTGGCGGTCTCCCGCCTCCAGCCCTCGACAATACTCATGCGCCGCGCCGACAGGCGTCAGGCTGCTTCGCGGAAGCGGTATCCCACTCCGTAAAGCGTTTCAATCATATCAAAGTCGGTATCGACCATCTTGAATTTCTTGCGAAGCCGCTTGATGTGGCTGTCGATGGTACGGTCGTCGACATAGACCTGTTCGTCATAGGCCGCGTCCATTAGCGCGTCGCGGCTTTTCACCACGCCCGGCCGCTGTGCGAGCGAGTGAAGGATCAGGAACTCGGTTACCGTCAGCGTCACCGGTTCGCTCTTCCATGTGCAGGTATGGCGTTCCTGGTCCATCACCAGCTGGCCGCGTTCGAGTGAGCGCGCGAGCTGGGCAGCGCCTGTTTTTGGCGCGGCGCCAGCGCCAGCAACCGTCGTTGTTTCCCGGCTGGAAGCGCGGCGAAGCACGGCGCGGACCCGTTCCACGAGCAGTCGCTGGGAGAAGGGCTTGGTGATGAAGTCATCGGCGCCCATCTTCAGGCCGAACAGTTCGTCGATCTCCTCGTCCTTGGAAGTGAGGAAAATCACCGGCATATCGGATTTCTGCCGCAACCGGCGCAAGAGCTCCATTCCATCCATGCGCGGCATCTTGATATCGAAGATAGCGAGTTGCGGAGGGCGCGCGATAAGGCCATCGAGGGCCGAGGCGCCATCCGTATAGGTTTCGACCTTGTATCCTTCGGCTTCCAGTGCGATCGACACGGAAGTCAGGATGTTGCGGTCGTCGTCAACGAGCGCGATTGTCGCCATGGTGTTCGTCTCCGTCATCTATGCGCATCTCCCGGAATTTCTGATGTCCCCAGGCCGGCCCAACGACCGGATGCGCTTATGGAGGATAAAGGTGGAACAAATTGTGGCAAAGATAAAGGGCAGGCATCGCTGCAATGTGCAAATGGTGGACGCACGTGGCGTGGCAAAAACCAATCCAAAACGCTTAATTCAAACGATTTAAAATACACGAAGGAAATTTAAATCGATTAATTATTTGATATCATTATATTTTCGCCATTTTGCACTATTGCTTTTTAAAATTGGCCACCTTAGTTTTCCTCTTAGTTTTAACGGCGGGAGCCTTGGACGAAAGGAAAAGCCATGGAGACGTTCGGAATTCACAACCCGGCGATAACGCTGGCGACGATTGGTTTGGGCCGCGCAAAAAGCGTCCACTATAACCTCACCGCCGCCTCCCTTTATGAAGAAGCGATTCGCCGCGGTGAAGCCGAACTGACGGCCCAAGGCGCCCTTCGTGCATTGACGGGACAACATACCGGCCGCTCGCCACGCGACAAATTCGTCGTTCGCGATGCCAATACGGACGGCGAAATCTGGTGGGACAACAACAAGCCGATGTCGCCGGAGCATTTTGACTTGCTGCATCAGGATATGCTGGCGCATGCCGCCGGCAAGGAGCTTTTCGCCGAGGACCTGATCGGCGGCGCCGACAAGAACTACTCGCTGCCGACGCGTGTCGTGACGGAATTTGCCTGGCACTCGCTTTTCATCCGCAATCTTCTGATCCGTCCGGAGCTTTCTGCCCTTGCATCCTTCGTGCCGAAACTGACGATCATCGATCTGCCGAGCTTCAAGGCCGATCCGAAGCGTCACGGCTGCCGCAGCGAGACGGTAATTGCATGCGACCTCACGAACGGTCTCGTGCTGATCGGCGGCACATCCTATGCTGGAGAGATGAAGAAATCCGTCTTCACCGTACTCAACTACATGCTGCCGGCAAAAGGTGTCATGCCGATGCATTGCTCGGCGAATGTCGGCCCGGATGGCGATTCTGCGGTTTTCTTCGGCCTCTCCGGGACCGGCAAGACGACGCTGTCGGCTGATCCGTCGCGCACCCTGATCGGAGACGACGAGCATGGCTGGGGCGAAAACGGCATCTTCAACTTCGAAGGCGGCTGCTATGCCAAGACAATCCGTCTTTCGGCGGAGGCCGAGCCGGAAATCTACGCGACAACGCAGCGTTTCGGCACTGTACTGGAAAACGTCGTGCTCAACGAACTGCGCGAGCCCGATTTCGACGATGGCTCGTTGACGGAAAACACGCGCTGCGCCTATCCGCTGAATTTCATTCCCAATGCCTCGAAGACGGGCCTTGCCGCTCATCCGAAGACGATCATCATGCTGACGGCGGATGCTTTCGGCGTCATGCCGCCGATTGCGCGACTGACGCCGGATCAGGCCATGTATCACTTCCTTTCCGGCTACACCGCAAAGGTCGCCGGCACGGAAAGGGGAGTGACGGAACCAGAAGCGACATTCTCGACCTGCTTCGGTGCGCCGTTCATGCCGCGTCATCCAACCGAATATGGCAATCTGCTGAAAGAACTCATCCATCGCCACGGTGTTGAATGCTGGCTTGTCAATACCGGTTGGACGGGTGGTGCTTATGGTACTGGCAAGCGCATGCCGATCAAGGCCACGCGTGCTTTGCTGTCGGCAGCGCTCTCCGGCGAACTGGCCAAGGCAGATTTCCGCATTGATCCGAATTTCGGTTTCGCGGTGCCCGTTACTGTCGCTGGCGTCGAAAGCGGTATTCTCGATCCGCGCTCTACGTGGGCCAACGGTGCAGCCTACGATATTCAGGCAGAGAAGCTCGTCTCCATGTTCATTTCGAACTTCGCGAAGTTTGAGGCACATGTCGACGGCGGCGTGCGCGATGCGGCACCCGGCATCAAGGCTGCGGCCGAATAGGTTCTAAAACATTGATGATTCACGTGAAACCCGGCCCATTCCGCCGGGTTTTTCTTTGCGCGTTTTAAAATTCGCGCGGATATGAGATAGAAGCCGCATGGCCAGCGACGCGCTCTATATCAACGACGGGATCACCATCGCTGGATGGGAGCTGACGGAACAATTCGTTCTGGCTGGCGGTCCCGGCGGCCAAAATGTCAACAAGGTTTCGACGGCCGTCCAGCTGTTCTTCAATATCCCGAATTCACCTTCGCTTCCCGATCGCGTCAAGACCAATGCCATAAAGCTTGCCGGAAAGCGCATGTCGAAAGAGGGCGTGCTGATGATCGAGGCAAGCCGCTTTCGCAGCCAGGATCGCAATCGCGAGGATGCGCGAGAACGCCTCAAGGAACTGATCCTTGAGGCCGCCAAGCCCCCACCGCCGCCGCGCAAGAAAACGAAACCGACCAAAGGCTCGATCGAACGCCGCCTGAAGGAAAAATCCGGCCGCGCCGAAGTGAAGAAGATGCGCAGCCGTCCCGGTGGAGAATGATATGACGGAGCTTTCGACCGGCGTCCGTCACTTCCCGGAATATCTGGACCGCGCCCGGCAGGAAGCGTTCGTCGAAATGATCCGCGGCATTGTCGCCGAGGCTCCGCTTTTCGTGCCCGTGATGCCGAGCACGGGCAAACCGATGTCGGTCCGGATGAGCAATTGCGGTCCACTGGGCTGGGTCACCGATAAGGAGCGCGGCTACCGCTATCAATCGACACATCCTGTCACCGGCAGGCCGTGGCCGGCGATGCCGGACGTCTTGCTCGACATCTGGAACGATGTTTCCGACTGCGAAAAACCGCCGCAGGCCTGCCTGATCAATTTCTATTCAAACGATGCAAGAATGGGTCTGCATCAAGACGGGGACGAGCAGGATTTGAAGGCGCCTGTCGTTTCGATCTCTCTCGGCAACAGTTGTCTTTTCCGCATCGGCGGGCTTTCGCGCACAGACCGAACGCAGTCGGTCAAACTCGCCAGCGGCGATATCGTGGTGCTTGGGGGCGAAGGGCGTCTATGCTTTCACGGCGTCGACCGCATCTATCCGGCAACGTCGACGCTGCTCAAGAATGGCGGGCGGATCAATCTGACGTTAAGGCGTGTGGATCCGTGAATCCGGCTAAAGCTTCCTTAGCGCGACCTGCTCGATGAGGTGGTTTTCGCCCTTGCGCAGGATCAGATCAGCCCGTGGGCGGGTCGGCAGGATGTTCTGCCGGAGATTCTTCAGGTTGATGTTGGCCCAAAGCCCTTCGGCGATCGAAAGCGCTTCTTTTTCGCTGATCGAGGCATAGCGATGGAAATAGGAATTCGGATCGCGGAAGGCGGTTTCGCGCAGACGCATGAAGCGTGTGACATACCAGTTGTGGATCAGTTCTTCTTCGGCATCGATGTAGATCGAGAAATCGAAGAAGTCGGAAACCATCGGCACGATCTTGCCGTCGGCCGGAAGGTCGCGCGACTGCAGAACGTTGATGCCTTCGAAAACCAGGATGTCGGGCCGGTCGATGATCGTGTATTCGTTCGGAACGACGTCATAGACCAGATGAGAATAGACGGGCGCCTTCACATTCGGCTGTCCGGCCTTGATCGCGGAGAGAAATTTCAGGATGGCGCCTGTGTCGTAGCTTTCGGGAAAGCCCTTGCGCTGCATCAG
Organism: Rhizobium sp. CC1099; assembly: GCF_029714385.1. NCBI lineage: Bacteria > Pseudomonadati > Pseudomonadota > Alphaproteobacteria > Hyphomicrobiales > Rhizobiaceae > Rhizobium > Rhizobium sp. CC1099. The sequence goes on from NZ_CP121641.1 coordinate 3,907,025, forward strand.
GTTTTCCCGCTCGAGCACTGCGTTTTGATGCAGAAAGCCGTCGGTCGTGATCAAGTCGACCTTTGGACTCGATGGCCAGCGCCGCAGGAGTTCCTTCAAGATACGCGCGGTCGTTGATTTCCCGACGGCGACGGAGCCGGCGATGCCGATGACGAATGGCGTTTTCGTCACGTCGGACAAGCTCAGGAACCGGTTGCGCTGTTCAAAGAGCAATTGCGATGATTCGACATGTGAGGAGAGCAGACGCGACAGCGAGAGGTAGATGCGCCGGACTTCGTCGAGATCGACCGGATCGCCCATCGAGCGCAGTCTCGCGACCTCCTCGGCCGTTAGCGTGAGCGGCGTGTCGGCGCGGAACTTTGCCCATTCCTCGGAAGAAAAGAAATTATACGGCGAATAGGAATTCGCCTGGAAGTGATCGAGCGTTTCTGGCGCCCCAAGAATTTGCGTCGCGATACTCATGAACTCTGCCGGCTGGCCTTTTCCTTGACGCCGGATTGAGCCGTACGCCGCTCAAGCTCCGCCATCACATCCTGCAACGGAATGCCTGCTATCTTCAATACGACCAAAAGGTGATAGAGGAGGTCGGCCGCCTCGTAGGTAAGATTGGCGCGATCCGCCGCCACAGCAGCCATGACGGTTTCAATGGCTTCTTCGCCGAGTTTCTTTGCTGCCTTCTGCTGTCCGGCGGCAACGAGCTTCGCCGTCCAGGATTCATCCGGTGAGGCCTTCGACCGCTCGTCGACGATCTTTTCCAGATCGGAAAGGGAAAATCCGGTCATACTGTCGCTTTCAATCAGTCGAGGCGCATCGCAATGCCATGCGAAGACATATAGTGCTTCGCTTCGCCGACGGAATAGGTGCCGAAATGGAAGATGGAGGCAGCAAGCACGGCATTGGCATGCCCATCCTTCACGCCTGCGACCAGATCGTCGAGATCGCCGACGCCGCCCGATGCAATGACGGGCACGCGAACGCAATCGGCGATCGCCCGGGTGAGCTCAAGATCGTAGCCGACTTTCGTGCCGTCGCGATCCATCGAGGTGACAAGCAGCTCGCCGGCGCCGCGGGCAACCATCTTCTGTGCAAATTCCACGGCATCGATGCCGGTCGCGTTGCGGCCGCCGTGGGTATAGATTTCCCAGGCGCTCAAGTTGTCCTGGCCAACAGCCTGCGTGCGCCGCCGCTTGGCGTCGATCGAAACGACGATGCATTGGTCGCCGAACTTGTCGGCAGCTTCGGCGACGAAGTCCGGATTGTTCACGGCCGCCGAATTGATCGAGACCTTGTCGGCACCGCAGAGCAGCAGCTTGCGGATATCGCCGATGCTGCGCACGCCGCCGCCGACAGTCAGCGGCATGAAGCACTGTTCGGCGGTGCGGGAAACGACATCGAAGATCGTTTCGCGATTGTCAGATGAGGCCGTGATGTCGAGGAAGCAGAGCTCGTCTGCGCCGGCAGCATCATAGGCTTTCGCAGCCTCGACCGGATCACCGGCATCGATCAGGTTGACGAAGTTGACGCCCTTGACGACACGGCCGTCTTTGACGTCGAGGCAAGGGATGACGCGGGCTTTCAGGGTCATTGTGTGTCTTCCTTCTCCCGCGCCGCCTTGATCAGCGCCAAGGCTTCCCGAGGATCAATACGTCCATCATACAGCGCACGGCCAGAGATGGCACCTTCCAGCTTGCGGGCGTCGGGCTGCAGCATGCGCTTCACATCCTCGATCGAAGCGAGCCCGCCCGAGGCAATCACCGGGATCGAAACGGCATCGGCAAGCTCCAGTGTCGAGGTCCAGTTGATGCCGGTCAGGATCCCATCGCGATCGATGTCGGTGTAGATGATTGCCGCGACGCCGGCACCTTCGAATTTCCTGGCAAGTTCGACGACGCCAAGCTCGGAGGCCTCCGCCCAGCCCTCCACGGCCACCTTGCCGCCCTTCGCATCGATGCCGACGGCGACGCTGCCCGGAAACTGCTTGCAGGCCTCGATGACCAGCGCCGGATCGCGAACGGCAACCGTACCGAGGATCACACGTGTCAGGCCGCGGGAGAGCCAGTTTTCGATATGCGACAGCGTTCGGATGCCACCGCCGAGCTGCACCGGATTCTTCGTTGCCTTGAGGATCGTGTCGACGGCCGCGCCATTGACGCTTTCGCCGGCAAAGGCGCCGTTGAGGTCAACAACGTGCAGCCATTCGAAGCCCTGGTCTTCGAAAGTTTTCGCCTGTGCGGCAGGGTCGGGGTTGTAGACCGTTGCCTGCTCCATATCGCCGAGCTTCAGGCGAACGCATTGGCCGTCCTTGAGGTCGATGGCGGGAAATAGGATCATGTTGGTTCAGTCCTTGCGGTCTGCGCGAGCCTAAGGCTTCCAGCGCAGGAAATTGGTGATCAGGGCGAGACCGAGCTTCTGGCTCTTCTCCGGATGGAATTGCGAACCTGCCATGTTGTCGCGTCCGACGAAGGCCGTCATCGCTCCGCCGTACTCCGTCGTGGCGATGACATCGCCGGCGTTTTCGGCGGCCAGATAGTAGGAATGCACGAAATAGGCATGCAGGCCATCAGGCCCTGTCGGAATGCCTTCGAAGAGTGGATGCGGATGCCGAAGGTCGAGCGTGTTCCAGCCGATCTGCGGAATCTTGAGGTCGGGATCGTCCGGTGTCATTTCAACGACGTCGCCAGGAATCCAGCCGAAACCTTCCGTCACCGTTTTTTCAAGGCCGCGCGACGACATCAGCTGCATACCGACGCAGATACCGAGGAACGGCCTTGCCTTCCTCTCAACCGCTTCGATCAGCGCTTCGGTCATGCCGGGAACGGCATCGAGCCCGTGGCGGCAATCGGCATAGGCACCGACACCCGGCAGAACGACGCGGTCGGCAGACGCGACATTCTCGGCCTTGTCCGTCAGGTCGATATGCGCGTCGATGCCTGCCTCGCGTGCGGCGCGTTCGAAGGCCTTCGTTGCCGAGCGCAGATTGCCCGAGCCGTAGTCGATAATTGCGACGCGCATCAGCGTCCTCCGTTAAAGCCAAAGAGACCAAGCGAAGTCGTATTGCCATGGCGGCCGGGGGAATGCGGATGTCGCCCCCACTCCGGCGCCGGCATGCGGTCGCCATCTGCATTGGTCTCGATATTCGAAAAAAAGATCTCTTCCGCTGTCGCAAGCGAATCTGCCGTAATCACGGCTTCCTCGTTCCAGCCTTTGGAAGCGAGATTTCGGATTCGCAGGTTCTGCCCCTCGAAGCCGGCCAGGATGCAAGTGCCGAGCGTGATCGCAAAGCCTGCCGGCCAGAGTCCGGGCCGATCCATTAAAACGCCGCCGAGCCCCTGAAGCAGGAATGCTGCAAGCGCATAGAGCCAAAGCCGGTGTGCAAGAAGCCATAGCCAGGGAAAAAGAAAGCCGAGCAGCGTGAAGCCGTCGCGGATGACGCGCGTCTTCTCATGGGTGACATCCGTTCCGCCCGGAGCCGTCAAAACCAGATAGCTGGAAGTCATATCGTTCAAGCTCCCTGAAGGGGCTCAGACGAGCGTGCCCTTCGTCGAGGGAACACGGCCCGCCTGTCTTGGATCGATCTCTGTCGCCATGCGCAACGCGCGGGCAACGGCCTTGAAGCAGGTCTCTGCAATATGGTGGTTGTTGGCACCATAATGGTTCAAGATGTGCAAGGTGATGCCGGCGTTCTGCGCAAGTGCCTGGAAGAATTCGCGGACAAGTTCCGTGTCGAAGGTGCCGATCTTCGGCGCGTTGAAGGCGACGTTCCAGACAAGGAACGGCCGGCCGGAAAGATCGACGGCGGCTTTCGTCATCGTCTCGTCCATGGCAAGGTCGATCGAAGCATAGCGGGTGATGCCACGGCGGTCGCTGAGCGCTTTTGCAATCGCCTGGCCTATCGCAATCCCGGTATCTTCGACCGTGTGGTGATCGTCGACATGCAGGTCGCCCTTCGTCTCGATCTCCATATCGATCAGGGAATGTCGCGAAAGCTGATCGAGCATGTGGTCGAAGAAGCCGATGCCCGTCGAGATCTTGGCTTTGCCGCTACCATCAAGATTGACGGAAACGGAAACCGAAGTCTCGTTCGTCTTGCGGGAAACATTGCCCATGCGGCTTGCTGCAGTCTCGGCCATATGGCTGCTCCATCAGGAATGACGGCCGTTCCTTATCAGGCGTTCCCTCAAATATCCAGAAGCGCACCGGCAGAAAAACCGGCCCATTTGCAATCGGCATCGGCCAACTTACATAGGGCTCACAGGGCCGGAGAGCGGCTCGGCGTAACGCCCGCTGATCCGGGCAAGGATGTTTTGATGACAACGATTATTACAATTCGAAAGGGCGGCAAGGTGGTGATGGCCGGTGACGGCCAGGTCAGCCTCGGTCAGACCGTCATGAAGGGCAATGCGCGCAAGGTGCGCCGTATTGGTAAGGGCGAGGTCATTGCCGGCTTTGCTGGTGCGACCGCGGACGCATTTACGCTGCTCGAGCGTCTTGAAAAGAAGCTCGAGCAGTATCCGGGCCAGTTAATGCGCGCAGCCGTTGAGCTCGCCAAGGACTGGCGCACGGACAAATATCTTCGCAATCTAGAGGCCATGATGCTGGTCGCCGACAAATCGATAACACTGGCAGTCACCGGCAACGGCGATGTTCTGGAGCCCGAGCATGGCGTCACGGCGATCGGATCTGGCGGCAACTACGCATTGGCGGCGGCGCGTGCCCTGATGGATACGGACAAGTCTGCCGAGGAGGTCGCCCGCCGCGCGCTGGATATCGCAGCCGATATCTGCGTCTATACGAACCACAACATGGTGGTGGAAACACTGGATGCTGAAAACTAAGCCTGCCTCCCGATACCGTTTCCGCGACGTCTGCCGTGAGGATTTCCCTCTTCTGGCGCAATGGCTTGCGGAGCCGCATGTCGCGAGATGGTGGGGCGAACCTTCAACGGAGCTTGGTTCGATCGAAGAGGCAATGACGAGCGAAGAAACCCGGCCAATGATCGTGGAACTGGACGGAAAGCCTATAGGTTATCTGCAAAGTTACGATCCTCATCTTGAGGAGGGCCATCCTTATCAGGATCAGCCGAAGGGTACGCTCGGCATCGACATCTCGATCGGTATCCCGGAACTGACGGACAAGGGCCACGGTGCTGCGATCATCCGCCAGTTTACGTCCGAGCTTTTTGCAGACGGCGCCAAGCGCATCGTGATCGATCCCGATCCTGAAAACCTTCGGGCGATCAGGGCTTACGAGAAGGCGGGCTTTCGCTACGTCGATACAAGAACTTCCATTTACGGTCCGGCCCATTTCATGGCGCTGGACGCACCCGGAGAAACGGATTTACCATGACCACCTTTTCCCCCCGCGAGATCGTTTCCGAACTCGACCGCTACATTATCGGTCAGCATGAGGCCAAGCGCGCCGTGGCGATTGCGCTCCGCAACCGCTGGCGCCGTCAGCAGCTCGATCCGAGCCTGCGTGACGAAGTGATGCCCAAGAATATCCTGATGATCGGCCCGACCGGCGTCGGCAAAACGGAGATTTCCCGCCGTCTTGCCAAGCTTGCCGGTGCGCCTTTCATCAAGGTCGAGGCAACCAAGTTCACTGAGGTCGGTTATGTCGGCCGCGATGTCGAACAAATCATCCGCGACCTCGTCGAAATCGGCATCGGGCTCGCGCGCGACAAGAAGCGCGCCGAGGTCGAATCTAAGGCTCATATGAGCGCCGAGGAACGCGTCCTTGATGCCCTTGTCGGTGCGACCGCCTCTCCTGCCACCCGTGACAGCTTCCGCAAGAAGCTGCGCAACGGTGAACTCGACGACAAGGAAATTGATATCGAGGTTGCCGACACCGGCGCGGGCATGGGCGGCTTTGAAATCCCCGGCATGCCCGGTGCCAATATCGGTGTTCTCAACATCTCGGAAATGTTCGGCAAGGCGCTCGGCGGACGCACCAAGAAGGTCCGCACGACGGTGAAAGCCTCCTATACCGATCTCATCCGGGACGAGTCCGACAAGCTGATCGACAATGATATCATCCAGCGCGAAGCCGTGCGCGCGGTCGAAAATGATGGCATCGTCTTCCTCGACGAGATCGACAAGATTGCGGCGCGTGACGGCGGCATGGGGGCCGGCGTGTCGCGCGAAGGCGTGCAGCGCGATCTTCTGCCACTCGTCGAAGGAACGACCGTCTCCACGAAGTATGGACCGGTGAAGACGGACCATGTTCTCTTCATCGCCTCGGGCGCCTTCCATGTGTCGAAGCCTTCCGATCTCCTGCCGGAATTGCAGGGCCGCCTGCCGATCCGTGTCGAACTTCGGCCGCTGACCAAGGAAGACTTCCGCCGCATCCTGACCGAAACCGAAGCGAGCCTGATCCGGCAGTATCGCGCTCTCATGGAAACGGAGAACCTGAACCTAGAATTCACCGACGATGCGATCGATGCCCTAGCTGATGTCGCAGTCCATCTGAACTCTTCGGTCGAAAACATCGGCGCTCGCCGGCTGCAGACGGTGATGGAACGTGTCCTGGACGATATTTCCTTCAACGCGCCGGATCGCGGTGGTTCGGCGATAAAGATTGACTCGGCCTATGTGCGTGAGCACGTCGGCGATCTGGCGCAGAACACGGATCTCTCGCGCTTCATCCTGTGATATTGCCGCACCGGCTGCAACCTTTGCAGGTTCCACAGCGGATTTCGACAGTCTGAACTCTCGACAGCGGGCCTTTTACTTCTTAGTGAAGGCCCGCTCGTGTGAACGCGGCTTTATTCGGCCAAGATTCTGGTCCAGTCAGCGCGCTTCGCCATGAAGACGATATAACCAGACGGAATAGCTGATCGTGCGACGCCTTTTGACATGCCTCCTGATCGCCATTGCGGCGCTCACATCCGTGCCAGCCTATGCCGTTGAGGTCGTGCCGCCCGGCAATCGCAACATCGAGCAGCCGGCGGTTCCCGGCGCATCCGTCCGCCGCACCAAGGGCACCAAGTCGACCTTCGACCGGAAGTACGAGAAAGTTTACGAACTGCTCTCCACCGATCGCGAACTGATGGGCACGATCAGGAAGACGGCCGCCACCTACAGCATCGATCCCATCCACATCATCGGCGCCATCGTCGGCGAGCACACTTATAACGTCGATGCTTATGACCGCCTTCAGTCCTACTACGTGAAGGCCGCCTCCTATGCCGGCGAGAGCTTCCGCTTTGCCTACGAGGGCGAGGATGTCGACACCTTCGTCGATCGTCCGCAGTTTGCAGAGTGCAACGGCAAGCGTGATTCCTATCTGCTCTGGAGCTGCCGTGAGGATGTTTGGGAACGCGACTTCCGTGGAAAGGCTGTGGACGGCAAGAGCTTCCCGAACAATCGCTTCAGCGCCGTGTTCTTCCAACCGTTTTATGCCGGTCAGACCTTTGGTCTCGGCCAGGTGAACCCGCTGACGGCATTAATGCTCTCGGATCTGGTCAGCCGTGTTTCCGGCTATCCGAGACTGAACGAAAAGGACGCCGGCGCCGTTTACCGCGCCATCATGGAGCCGGATATCTCGCTCGCCTTCGTTGCGGCCTCGATTCGCGAGTCGATCGAAGATTACAAGCAGATCGCCGGCATGGATATTTCGAAGAATCCTGGTCTGACCGCGACGCTTTACAATGTCGGCAATTCGCGCCAGCGCGCTTTGGCTCTTGCCGCGAAGAACCGGGCCTCAGGTGCGCTAGTCTGGCCAGAGGAGAATTATTACGGCTGGCTGATCAACGACAAGCTGGACGAGCTTGAGGGCCTGCTCTAACCTTCGCCTTTGCGGGAGGTTATAATCCTCCGCGAAAGGCCGTTTCCATGGATATGCGACCGGAACCGTTTGTTCCACCCGCACCGCTGCCGCGCTCTGTGCCGCCATCGCGGCTGGAGATGATCCGCACGATCCTTCGCAATCCGCTGGAGCTCTGGGGCGAGCCGTCCTACACGCTTCCCTGGATCAAGACGCGCTTCTTCCACGATAGCACGATCATCGTCAACGATCCGGGTCTCATCAAACATGTGCTGGTCGACAACGTCGCGAACTACCGCATGGCGGATATCCGCCAGCTCGTATTGCGCCCCATATTGCGCGACGGATTGCTGACGGCCGAAGGGGAGGTCTGGAAGCGATCGCGCAAGGCGGTTGCTCCCGTTTTCACGCCGCGCCACGCCAACGGTTTCGCAGGGCAAATGCTGCTGCAATCCGAGGTCTATGCGCGAAAATACGAAGCGGTCGGAGGCGAGAGCCAAGTATTCGAAATCGCCAGCGATATGACCGAGCTCACTTTTGCGATCCTCGCCGATACGCTGTTTTCCGGTGAGATCGTCACCTCATCAGACAGCTTTGCTGAGGATGTGAACGCGCTTTTGCACCGTATGGGCCGCGTCGATCCCATGGATCTCCTGCGAGCGCCGCCCTGGGTGCCGCGGGTGACACGCATTGGTGGCCAGAAGGTTCTCGACAAATTCCGCAACATCGTGCGCGAGACGATGGACGCCAGGCTCCGGCGCATGGCTGCCGATCGCGGCTCGGCGCCGGAAGATTTTCTGACTCTGCTGCTCGACCGGGCAGCAACGGGCGGCCTCACCAATGAAGAAATCGAAGACAATATTCTGACCTTCATCGGCGCGGGTCACGAAACGACGGCGCGAGCGCTCGCATGGACGCTCTATTGCGTGGCGAACAGCCCGCATATCCGCGACGCGATGGAGGAAGAGATCGGCCGCGTTCTCGCAAGCGGCGCCGAGCCCATCGAATGGCTCGATCAGATGCCCTTCACCCGCGCCGCCTTCGAAGAGGCCCTACGGCTCTATCCGCCGGCGCCGTCGATCGACCGCGCGGCGATCGCTGACGACAGCTGGACAGATTCCAAGGGCGAGAAGGTCGATATCCATGCCGGCATGACGGTGCTCGTCATGCCCTGGACTCTTCACCGGCATGAGCTCTATTGGGAGAAGCCGCGTGCCTATATGCCCGAGCGGTTTTTCCCGGAAAACCGCGGCAAGATCGGCCGGTTCCAGTTCCTGCCATTCGGTGCCGGTCCGCGCGTCTGCATCGGTGCCACCTTCGCCATGCAGGAGGCGGTCATCGCGCTAGCCGTATTGATGAGCCGTTTCCGCTTCGATGTGACGGAAAAGACCAATCCCTGGCCGGTGCAAAAGCTGACGACCCAACCTCAAAACGGTCTGCCGATGCGCGTCACGCAGCGTACTGTTTCCTTGTCGGCATAAATCTTTCGAACTATTGCAGAATTGACTATGAATGAAAGCGGCGCAAATTGACAGCATGTGAAAACGCCGCCTTCCGCGGGAGGAGAATTGCATGAGCTGCATCGAAAAGAACGGTCTTTCCATCGAAACTGTCCTTCATGACTTCATCGTCAACGAAGTGCTTCCCGGCCTTCCGGTTGACGCGGATGCATTTTTCGCCGGGTTTTCCGCAATCGTTCATGACCTCGCGCCGAAGAACCGCGAACTGCTTCTGAAACGCGATCACCTGCAGGCGCTTGTCGACGAATGGTATCGCCAGAACGGTGTGCCGGCGGACATGGAAAGCTATCAGGCCTTTCTGCGCCAAATCGGCTACCTGCTGCCGGAAGGCTCGGATTTCCAAGTTTCGACCGAGAATGTCGATCCCGAGATCGCCTCGATTGCAGGGCCTCAGCTCGTCGTTCCCGTCATGAATGCGCGTTACGCCCTGAACGCCGCAAATGCGCGCTGGGGCTCACTTTATGATGCGCTTTACGGCACGGATGCCATTCCCGAAAGCGACGGAGCGGAAAAAGGCAAGGGATACAATCCGAAGCGCGGCGAAAAGGTCATCGCCTGGGTTCGCGATTTTCTGGACAGCGCCGCGCCGCTCGAAGGCGCGAGCTGGAAGGATGCGGCTGCCTTCAAGGCGGACGGCGGAAATCTCGCGGTCACCTCGATGGACGGCGAAAAACTGGCGCTCACGGATAATCGGCATTTCGCCGGCTATCGAGGCGATGCGGAGACGCCGACACATCTTCTCTTGAAAAACAACGGTATTCACATCGAGATTATCATCGATGGCTCGACGCCGATCGGAAAGGGCGATCCGGCGCAGATCTCCGATGTCTGGCTCGAATCTGCGATCACGACGATCATGGACTGCGAGGATTCGATCGCCGCTGTCGATGCCGAGGACAAGGTCGTCGTCTATCGCAACTGGCTTGGTCTCATGAAGGGTGACCTGCAGGAGGAGGTGAGCAAGGGCGGCGCGACTTTCGTCCGCAAGCTCAATCCCGACATCACCTATCAGGCGCCGGACGGTTCCGCCTTCGACTTGCACCGCCGCTCACTGATGCTCGTCCGCAATGTCGGCCACCTTATGGGTAATCCGGCTATCCTCGACCGCGACGGCCGGGAAGTTCCTGAAGGCATCATGGATGCCGCCATTACGGGCCTGATCGCGCTTTACGATATCGGTCCCAACGGCCTCCACAAGAACTCGCGCACCGGCTCGATGTATGTCGTCAAGCCGAAGATGCATGGGCCTGAGGAAGTGGCCTTCGCCGTCGAGATTTTCTCCCGCGTCGAAGAACTGCTCGGCATGCCGAAGAACACGATGAAGATGGGGATCATGGATGAGGAGCGCCGCACGACGGTAAATCTCAAGGAATGCATTCGTGCTGCCCGCGAGCGCGTCGTTTTCATCAATACCGGCTTCCTCGACCGTACCGGAGACGAGATCCATACCTCGATGGAAGCAGGCCCGATGATCCGCAAGGGCGATATGAAGCAGGCGGCCTGGATTTCCGCCTACGAGAACTGGAACGTCGATATCGGCCTCGAATGCGGCCTGTCCGGTCACGCGCAGATCGGTAAGGGCATGTGGGCGATGCCTGACCTGATGGCGGCCATGCTGGAGCAGAAGATCGCTCACCCGAAGGCCGGCGCCAACACCGCCTGGGTTCCCTCGCCAACCGCAGCAACACTGCATGCGACGCATTATCACCGGATCAACGTGGCCGATGTTCAGCGCGGACTGAAGGATCGTGCCCGCGCCAAGCTCTCCGATATCCTTTCCGTTCCTGTCGCCACCCGGCCGAACTGGACAGCAGAAGAAATCCAGCGAGAACTCGACAATAATGCGCAGGGTATCCTCGGCTACGTCGTCCGTTGGGTCGATCAAGGTGTCGGCTGCTCAAAGGTGCCCGACATCAACAATGTCGGGCTGATGGAAGACCGCGCAACGCTTCGCATTTCCGCTCAGCACATGGCCAACTGGCTGCACCACAAGGTCGTCAGCGAAGCGCAGATCATCGAAACGATGGAGCGCATGGCCGCAGTCGTCGATCAGCAGAATGCCGGCGATCCGGCCTATATACCGATGGCGGAGAATTTCGAGCGCTCGGTCGCCTTCCAGGCTGCCGTCGATCTTGTCTTGAAGGGCAGGGAGCAGCCGAGCGGCTACACGGAACCGGTTCTTCATCGCCGCCGTCTTGAGCTCAAAGGCAAGCAGGCTGCATAAGGCTCATGATCTAACAAAAAGGCCACCGGAAGAAAATTCTGGCGGCCTTTTTTATAACGAATTCGCTTTTTAGCTTACTGGATAACGATGACCTTGGTCGCCTTGCCCGGACGGACACGGCTGTAGAGGTCGATAACGTCCTGGTTCATGAGGCGGATACAGCCGGACGAAGCCGCGGTGCCGATGGAGGCCCATTCGGGCGTGCCGTGAAGACGGAAAAGGGTGTCCTGACCCTTTTCGTTGAAAAGATACATGGCGCGTGCGCCGAGCGGATTCGTGAGACCTGGGCCCATGCCGTCTTCGACGTATTTTGCAATGTCGGGCTTGCGGACGGCCATTTCCTTCGGCGGATGCCAGGTCGGCCATTCCTGCTTCCAGGCGACATAGGCCGTGCCGGCCCATGCGAAGCCTTGCTTGCCGACGCCGATGCCGTAGCGCATCGCCTTGCCGCCCGGAAGGACGTAGTAAAGGTGGCGTTCGCGGGTGTTGACGATGATCGTGCCCGGACGCTCGGTCGTCTCGTAGGAAACGATCTGTCGGCGGAACTCCGGCTTGACGCGCTGGATCGGGATGGCGGGCAGAGCGTATCCGGCATCAGTCCTCACGCCGTAGGCGTCATCGAAGATCTGCGCCGTCTGGACAGTCGGGCCGGCGGCCTTGTCTTCGAGGGAAGCGCGATCGGAATTGGTGGAGCAGCCGGCCAGAGCGAGGGTCGCGATCAGGCCGAACACAGGGAATGCATTGCGGATGCGCATGAATATCTCTTAGGATTGGCAGTGAGGAAACGGTCTTGGAACCGTCTTTGATTATGGTTTATTTTCGATTAACTTCGTCTTTGCAAGATGTTGCAGTGCGACGAGAGTTGCCCGCAGCGGCAAAGTAGAACCGCATGGTTTTTTTGCAACAGAGCGCAGTGTTCCCCAACGGTTATCCATGACGATTTTGAGCGTTTACAATAACAATCCGTTAATAGATGGCCGGCAATCGGACAGAGCTATGCTCGTGCGCCGAGGGACTCAGATATTACTTCACGACATGCGTCATGCGGTTCTGCCTGAACTGCCGTTGGCGAGCGGCCGGCGCGCCGATCTGATCACCATGTCGGAAAAGGGCGAGATCTGGATTATCGAGATCAAAACCTCAATCGAGGATTTTCGCGTTGATCGCAAATGGCCCGAATACCGGCTGCATTGCGACCGGCTCTTCTTTGCGACGCACAAGGATGTACCGCTTGATATCTTCCCGGCGGAATGCGGACTGTTCCTGTCGGACGGCTATGGCGCGCATATGATCCGCGAAGCGCCGGAACACCGCCTGGCGCCGGCAACCCGCAAGTCGGTCATGCTGAATTTCTCCCGTGCCGCCGCGCAGAGACTGATGCTGGCCGAATGGGCGAATGGCAAGCAGCTTGCCACCGACGATATTTAACAGCGGCTATTTCGGAGCGCGTTTGGCGAGAATTCGCTGCAGCGTGCGGCGGTGCATGTTGAGCCGCCGCGCTGTTTCGGAGACGTTGCGCTCGCACATTTCGTAGACACGCTGGATATGTTCCCAACGAACCCGGTCGGCCGACATCGGGTTTTCGGGAAGTTCCGCCTTTTCGCCCGCCCGCTGAGTCAAGGCTGCGAACACGTCGTCCGCATCGGCAGGCTTCGCGAGATAGTCGACAGCTCCGAGCTTCACGGCCGTCACCGCCGTTGCGATATTGCCGTAGCCCGTCAGCACGATGATCCGCGTATCGTCCCGGCGCTGGCGGATCGCCTCGATGACGTCGAGGCCGTTACCATCGCCGAGCCGTAGGTCGACCACCGCATATTTCGGCGGATGGCTCTTCGACTTCGCAACTCCTTCCGCAACCGATTCGGCCGTTTCGACCTGGAAGCCGCGTGTCTCCATCGCGCGTGCCAGGCGTCGCAGGAAGGGACCGTCATCGTCGACGATCAAGAGGCTCGCATCGGGGCCGATGTCGTGTTCGCCGGCGGTAAGGGTTTCGTGGCTTTGTTCGGTCATGGTCTTCGATCCTGGCGGTTTGCAACCCGCCCTATATTTGCCAACTGCACATATCTTCATTATGCCGATAAAGTCATTTTGTCGAATTTGCATCGATGAGCATGCGCGGCCATTCGACACGGATACGCGCTCCTTCACTTTCCGGATCGCGGTTCTCGAAAACCAGCGTCGCACCGGAACGTTCAAGCAGCGTCTTGGCGATGAAAAGTCCAAGCCCCAGCCCGCCTGCAGTATCCTCCTTCTGCCTTTTGGTGACGTAAGGCTCTCCGATACGGGTGAGAATATCCGGTGCGTAGCCGTTGCCGTCGTCCTCGATGACGATCAGCACCTTGTTGTGGTCATGTTCGACCGTGACCGTTACCTTCTCGCGAGCATAATCGACGGCATTTTCGATGAGATTGCCAAGCCCATAGATGATCCCGGCATTGCGCTCCGTCACCGGTTCACCCTTGCGCGGGCTTTTCTCGATCAGCTCGACTCCGATCGGAAATTCGCGATAGGGGGCAATGATCTCCTCGATCATCGAAGACAGCGGCAGCCGTCGCATATGCGCATCGCCCTCTGCCGAAAGGCTCGTCAGTCGCTTCAAGATATCGCGGCAACGTTCGCTCTGGCTGCGCAGCAGTTGCACGTCCTCGCGGAACCGGTCGTCGTCCTTCAGTTCGCGCTCCATCTCCTTTGCGACGACGCTGATCGTCGCAAGCGGCGTTCCGAGCTCATGTGCCGCCGCCGCGGCCAGGCCGTCGAGTTGCGAGAGGTGCTTTTCCCTCTGCAGCACGAGTTCGGTCGCGGCCAGTGCATCCGCCAGCTGGCTCGCTTCCATCGAAACGCGATAGGCATAAAAAGCTGCAAAGACCATGGTCGACGCAATCGAGCACCAGACACCGAACTGCATGACGTTGTGCACATCGATCTCCGCACCATTGAACCATGGAAGCGGGAAGGGCGAGAAGGCGAGGATCGTGATGCAGACCATTGCAAAGACGATGAGTGCAACGCTGTAGCGGATCGGCTGGGAGGCAAAGGAGATGATGACCGGCACGCAGACGAGCGCCGCAAATGGGTTCGCCAGGCCGCCGGTGATAAACAGCAGCGCGCAGAGCTGCAACAGATCCAGCCCAAGCAGCGCGAAGGCAGCCGGCGGTTCCAGGCGATGTGTCGGCGGATAGCGGATCGTCAGAAAGAAATTGACCCAGGCAAGCAGTGCAATCAGCAAGCTGCTGGCGAGCAGCGGCAACGGGAATTTCAGCCAGAAGGCAACGATGAAAACCGTCGCCGCCTGTCCGCCGACCGCGAGCCAGCGCAAACGTACGAGCGTCTGCAGGCGCAGCCTGCGGCTGCTATGCCGGTCGTTCTGCGGTTTGTTGTTGACGTCATCGGCCATGCTCGGCTCCTCGCCCAGGCTTATGTACCACGCGGCTTGGCGCGTGTCGTCGGCAAGGCTTCCTCTGGCCGCTCCGGCCAGGAATGCCGCGGGTATCGGCCTCGCATTTCGGCACGTACGTCCTTCCAGGAACCTGCCCAGAACCCTGGGAGGTCGCGCGTCGTCTGGATCGGCCGGTGCGCGGGCGAGGTCAGTTCGAGAAGAAGCGGCAGCCGTCCGCCGCCGATCGCCGGATGCTGCTTCAATCCGAAAAGCTCCTGTACCCGGATCGTCAGCAGCGGCTCCTCGCCGTCATACTGGATCGGATGCCGCTGGCCCGTTGGCGCTTCGAAATGCGTCGGTGCAAGCCGGCTGAGGTCACGCTGCAGTTCGTGCGACACAAGCGCCATCAGCCCGCTGGTGAGCGATCCGGCGGAAATATCCGAAAGCCCGCGCGCATCGCTCTGGTAGGGCGTGAACCAGTCGTCCAGCCGTTTCAATAACGCAGCGTCGCTGACATCCGGCCATGGCGCGCCGATCGTTCGATGCAGAAAGCCGATCCGTTCGCGCAGCTGGATGGCTTCCTTGGAAAAGGGCAGGGCGTTGAGTCCCAATTGCCGTATGCCATCCGCTAGTGCTGCGGCGACAGGCTCGCCGGCTGGCCGGGGCAACGGCGTTTCGTCAAAGACGATCGCCCCGAGCCTTGTCGCGCGCCGGGCGCGGACTTGCCTGCTCGGCAGGTCGAAATAGGTCTGCTCGCCGGTCTTGATCACACCTGGCAGCTGGGTTTCGACATCGCCGCGCGAAATCTCCGCCGCAGCCAGGATGCGTGCCTGCGTCGCGCGTCCGGTCAGATCGGCGATCACCAGCATCTGGCTGCCCGCCAGACGTTCCGTCTCCGACAATTCGGCGCCACGGCCGTTTGCCATCACGTACCGTCCCCGCCCGCCGCGCTGCAGGGCAATCCGATCGGGAAAGGCATGCAGCAGGAGCTGTCCGGCAAGCGGTGGCGCGCTTGAGGAAATCTTGTCGAGCCCGCGCGCCAGCCGTCCGGCAAGGCGTCGCGAAGCATCCGCCCTTTCGCCCTTCTCCACCTTGAAGCGCCGCAAACGGTCCTCGATGTCGATGCTCGTGCCGCCGAGGCCCTGTTCCGTTAGAAGAACGGCAAGCATTGCAGCTTCTTTTGCGTGGCCGCTTTCCCCGGCCGAAACCACCATGGCTGCCAGCCGTGGCGGCAGCGCAAGCTCGCGCATCGTCCGTCCGCGCGCAGTCAAAGTTCCATCCTTGTCTAGGGCTCCGAGTTCCTGCAGCAGCGCGCGCGCCTCCTTCAGCGTCGTCGCTGGGGGCTGGTCGACGAAGGCAAGCGATGCCGGATCCTGAACGCCCCAATGCGCCAGATCGAGCACGAGACCGGAAAGATCGCTCGACAGGATCTGCGGCGGTGTGAAAGCAGGCAGTGCGGCCGTCTGCCCCGGGTGCCAGAGGCGGATCGCGATACCGGGTTCCGTTCTGCCTGCGCGCCCGGCGCGCTGGTCGGCCGAAGCCCGCGACACTCTCACCGTCTCCAGCCGTGTGATACCTGTCGAAGCCTCGAACACCGGCAGCCGCTGCAGCCCGCTGTCGATTACGATGCGCACGCCGTCGATGGTGATCGACGTCTCGGCGATCGAGGTCGCAAGCACGATCTTGCGCGTGCCCTTCGCCGCCGGACGGATTGCTGCATCCTGCTCTTTCTGGCCGAGATTGCCGTAGAGAGGGGCGATCAGCGTGTTCGACCCCAACCGCCCTTCGAGTCTTTCCGCCGTTCGGGTGATCTCTGCCTGCCCAGGCAGGAAAGCGAGGATCGATCCCGTCTCACCCGCATGGGCCTCGATGATTGCCCGTATAGCGGCGTCCTCTATACGCTCGCCGCTCGAGCGATCCCGATAGCGGACGTCGATCGGAAAGCTCCGGCCCCTGCTTTCGATCACCGGCGGATGGTCGAGGAGTGCTGCGACACGCTCGACGTCGAGCGTTGCCGACATCACCAGAAGCCGCAGATCATTACGGAGCGCCGTGCGCACGTCGAGCGCCAATGCCAGTCCGAAATCCGCATCGAGCGAACGCTCGTGAAATTCGTCGAAAATGACTGAAGAAACCCCCGAAAGTTCCGGATCGTCGAGGATCATGCGCGCAAAGACGCCTTCGGTGACCACTTCGATCCGCGTCTTGCCGGAAATGCGGTTGTCGAGGCGCATGCGGTAGCCGACTGTTTCGCCCACCTGTTCGCCGAGCAGAAAGGCCATGCGGCTCGCCGCGGCCCGCGCTGCCAGCCGCCGTGGCTCCAGCAGAATGATCCTGCCGTCGTTGCGCCATGGTTGATCCAGCAGATAAAGCGGCACAAGCGTGGTCTTCCCGGCGCCGGGTGGCGCGGAAAGAACGGCTCGTCCGCTTTCGGCAAGTGCGGTTCCGATCTCGGGCAGAACGTGAGAAACCGGAAGTTCCGGCAGAACGGGCATTGCGCTTATTTCCCGCCGGTGACGGTTTCATAGGCGAGAATCGCTCCGGCGAGATCCTCGAGCGCAGCGCCCACCGATTTGAAAAGCGTGATCTCGCCTGCCGCGCTGCGGCCGCCTCGTGTTCCGCGAACGAGTTCGGCAAGTTCTGCCTTGATCGCACCCTCGTTGAGCACGCCGCTTTCGAGCGGCTGAACGATATCACCCGCTTCCTTCATCGCACCGGCTCGCGTATCGACGAAAACGGACGCACGGCGGATCGCCTCGTCGTCGGTCTCGCGCATGCTAGGCTTGAAGCCGCCGACGAGATCGAGATGGGCGCCGGGTTTCAGCCATGCGCCGCAAATGAGCGGCTCGCTTGAGAGCGTGCCGCAGGAGACGATGTCGGCGGTTCGCGCCGCCGCTTCGATATCGAAGACTGCCTCAGCGGCCAGCCCAAGCTCTCGGGCTTCGGCCGCTACCTTTTCTGCGCCTGCAGGATTGCGCCCCCAGATATGGATGCGCTTGATCGGCCGGATGGCCGTATGCGCCTGCAGCAGGTTGAGCGAGAGGCGGCCGGTTCCGCAGACAAGCAGCTCGGCCGCATCCGGCCGCGCCAGA
>NZ_CP121641.1:3930000-4260602 GCF_029714385.1 Rhizobium sp. CC1099
ACATCCTGGAGGTATCGGAAGTGCGAATGTTGACATGAGTAACGATAAAGAGGGTGAGAGACCCTCTCGCCGAAAGACCAAGGGTTCCTGCTTAAAGTTAATCTGAGCAGGGTTAGCCGGCCCCTAAGACGAGGCGGACACGCGTAGTCGATGGGAACCACGTTAATATTCGTGGGCCTGGTGGTAGTGACGGATTGCTCAACTTGTAAGGTCTTATTGGATTGATCTTGCAGGGACGCGGTTCCAGGAAACAGCTCCACCGTATAGACCGTACCCGAAACCGACACAGGTGGTCAGGTAGAGTATACCAAGGCGCTTGAGAGAACTATGTTGAAGGAACTCGGCAAATTGCACGCGTAACTTCGGAAGAAGCGTGACCCCATTTTGGGCAACCAGGATGGGGTGGCACAGACCAGGGGGTAGCGACTGTTTATCAAAAACACAGGGCTCTGCGAAGTAGCAATACGACGTATAGGGTCTGACGCCTGCCCGGTGCTGGAAGGTTAAAGGGAGAGGTGCAAGCTTTGAACTGAAGCCCCAGTAAACGGCGGCCGTAACTATAACGGTCCTAAGGTAGCGAAATTCCTTGTCGGGTAAGTTCCGACCTGCACGAATGGCGTAACGACTTCCCCGCTGTCTCCAACATAGACTCAGTGAAATTGAATTCCCCGTGAAGATGCGGGGTTCCTGCGGTCAGACGGAAAGACCCCGTGCACCTTTACTATAGCTTTACACTGGCATTCGTGTCGGCATGTGTAGGATAGGTGGTAGGCTTTGAAGCGGGGACGCCAGTTTCCGTGGAGCCATCCTTGAAATACCACCCTTATCGTCATGGATGTCTAACCGCGGTCCGTTATCCGGATCCGGGACAGTGTATGGTGGGTAGTTTGACTGGGGCGGTCGCCTCCGAAAGAGTAACGGAGGCGCGCGATGGTGGGCTCAGACCGGTCGGAAATCGGTCGTCGAGTGCAATGGCATAAGCCCGCCTGACTGCGAGACTGACAAGTCGAGCAGAGACGAAAGTCGGTCATAGTGATCCGGTGGTCCCGCGTGGAAGGGCCATCGCTCAACGGATAAAAGGTACGCCGGGGATAACAGGCTGATGACCCCCAAGAGTCCATATCGACGGGGTTGTTTGGCACCTCGATGTCGGCTCATCGCATCCTGGGGCTGGAGCAGGTCCCAAGGGTTTGGCTGTTCGCCAATTAAAGCGGTACGTGAGCTGGGTTCAGAACGTCGTGAGACAGTTCGGTCCCTATCTGCCGTGGGTGTAGGAATATTGACAGGATCTGTCCCTAGTACGAGAGGACCGGGATGGACATATCTCTGGTGGACCTGTTGTCCTGCCAAGGGCATAGCAGGGTAGCTACATATGGAAGGGATAACCGCTGAAGGCATCTAAGCGGGAAACCCACCTGAAAACGAGTGTTCCCTATCAGAGCCGTGGAAGACGACCACGTTGATAGGCCGGGTGTGGAAGTGCAGCAATGCATGAAGCTTACCGGTACTAATAGCTCGATCGGCTTGATCGTTCTCATTGACAATGCTCATCAAAATGAGCCAGGCGATAAGAAGCAGCATACAAGCGCTTCCCCGCCAATGACGTGTTCAACAAAACGAAGTGAAAACTTCACCAGCTTCTCAAATCGTTGCGCTTCGCTGACCTGGTGGTTATGGCGGGGTGGCTGCACCCGTTCCCTTTCCGAACACGGCCGTGAAACGCCCCAGCGCCCATGGTACTTCGTCTCAAGACGCGGGAGAGTCGGTCGCCGCCAGGTCTGCAAAACGCAACAACAAAATCACAATCTTCTCAATACAAAACAACGGCCATAAGCCGATATAAACCGGCCGCAACAACAGCGGTCCGTTCCGCTTCAAAACAATAACGCGGGGTGGAGCAGCCCGGTAGCTCGTCAGGCTCATAACCTGAAGGCCGCAGGTTCAAATCCTGCCCCCGCAACCAATGATTACCACAAACTCAATGGGCTCCGAGGAAACTCGGAGCCCTTTTTAGCGTTCCAAAGTAACCGACCGATTGCCACCGCCTGCCGGACGACCGGGTGATGGGGTAAGACACGTGTTTAACGACGTCGTTAGCGACGTAGCGATGCATACACCCAATCTGGCGATGGCAGGTCAGCGGGAGGGCTTTCCTGCGTCGTCGCAACTACGCCTGTCTCTCTCTTCTCAAGTAAAGCCGCGTGCGGGAGAGACACGTCATGCGTGAACGCTGGACGTGAGTAATACCTCAGCGAACTGGATAAGCCTCTTCTGTAACGCGGAGTAAGCGATTAAGAAATATATCGTCCAAGCGCGGGTTCGGAGTTGAGTTTAAGCCT
Source organism: Rhizobium sp. CC1099 (assembly GCF_029714385.1). Classification (NCBI taxonomy): domain Bacteria; kingdom Pseudomonadati; phylum Pseudomonadota; class Alphaproteobacteria; order Hyphomicrobiales; family Rhizobiaceae; genus Rhizobium; species Rhizobium sp. CC1099. Next base: position 3,932,340 of record NZ_CP121641.1, read on the forward strand.
GTTTTTACGCATATTTCCATCATGGATAGTATATATCAAATATTGAAGTATATTTGTTCCGTAATTGCTGATGGATCGCCGCATGCTCGTATTTTCAGATGAAAATTTGGAGGTGATACATCGTTCAGGATCATCTCCCTATCTTCTCGTCACCTTTAACGAGATGGAAATGAAGGCGAACGGCAGCCGCTTCTGGGGGCAGCGGTTCTGCGAGAAAGCTGACATTTCGGCGCTTGGCTTCATCAGCCGACGGCCGAACTGGTTTCCGGCGGCGAGCGTCGTCAAGGCGGTCGAGGCGACCGCGCCCATCCTCCGCGCAGCAGCGGAGCGGATCCTTTACGGGCACTCGCAGGGCGGCTACGCGGCGTTGCGGTACCGAAGGCGCTTCAACGCTGCCGTTGCCATCGCTTTTTGCCCTCAGATCTCGATCGATCCGAAGGCCGTTCCTTTCGATGGCAGGTTTGCACCCCATTTCTCGCCCGACCTCCACGCCAATATGGGGATCGCGCCTGATCACGCAACTGGCCGGGCCTATCTCTTCTTCGATCCGTTCCACGACGTCGATCACCAGCACGCGGTTCGAATCGCGACGCTGCAGGCGAGGACGCACCTCGTGCCGGTCCACATGACAGGCCATGGCACCGTTCGGGCGTTCACCGGAACGGCACGCGCCCTGTCGCTGATCGAAGCCTGCCGCGAAGACGATCTTCCGGGTCTACGCGCTCTGGCTCGCGCAGCCCGAGTCATGGCGCCGATGCGACCCTATCAGATCGCTGTGACGGCGATCGCCCGGCATCGGGCCTGGGCCGACCGGTTTCATGCACGCTTCGGCTCGGCTTTCTCTCCGGTCGAGCGAGCAAACTTCCTCTATCATCGGGCCAACCGCCACATTCGCGACGGTGAGCTTGCGACGGCGCGGACCATGCTTGTCGACGCCATGACATATCAGCCGGAAAATCCTGGTTTCGCCCGCCGGATAGCGGAACTGGACGGCCGTATCGCGCGCCGCCTCGGGTCGGATGACGCCGCGCATTCGTGATCCGAATGTTGCCGGGCCCACTCGACAAGATGGCCTTGCTGAAGAGTGACAGCCTATCTCAGGTCCAACGCTCTTGGTTGCCGGCAGCATCCTTGTTCCAAACCGGCGGCGGGGATGATGGTCTTGCGGACTTTCGTGCGCATGTAGGGATGCGACCTTGCGAACGGTTTCTCAAGGGTTTGGTTGATCGATCCTCTCTTGGTCGAAGCCCTTTCAGCGCTTCACAACGCGAGCATCGTTAAAGCGAGTGCCCGAGAAGCGCGGGGCTCTCGGTCATCGCGGCATCTAGCTTCCGCCGCAGCAGCGCGCGATAGAGTTTGACGTGTTCTTGCGCGCAGGCGAGGCGGTCGGCGGGCTGTCGCATGGAAACGCGCAGCCGCTCCCAGATTTGGCTATCACCCAAGACTTCGACGATGCGATCCGCGAGATCCTGGCTGCTGCCTGCGCGAAAGTGCAGGCCATCTTTTCCGTCACGCACCTTCTCGGCCATCCCGCCGATGTCGGAGCAGATCGTCGGCCTACGATGGAGCAGGGCCTCCTGGATCACGATGGGCGAGTTTTCCCACCAGACGGACGGCAGAACCACCCAGTCGACCGAACGCATGAGACGCGGCACGTCCGCGTTCTGGTAAGCGCCGTAGAAACGGACGCGGTGGCCGGCGTCTGCGATGAGCTTCTTCATCCGCTCCTGGAATTCGATCGGCTGTCGCTCGAGGTTGCCGCCGAAGATCATCAGGCAGGAGTCTTCGCCCCATATCTCCTTCGGGATGCGCGAAACAGCGTCGATCAGGAGGTCGGCCCCCTTGAACGGCGTCATTTGTCCGAAATAGGCAAAGCGGTTGCGGCGCGGGTTGGGACCTTGCGCTTCTCGCGCGGGCGCAGCTGTTTCCACGGCGATGCCGTTCTCGATCACGCTGAGCTTGTCCTTTTCGATGCCCCATGCGACGTAGCGCTCCGCCAGAAACCGGCTGGGGGAGACGAAAGCGTCGGCAAGGCCGAGCATCCCGCGCGCAAACAACTCCCGCTTCAGGAAGCGTGAGACGGGGATGTCGGGAAAGCAGCCGTGGCAAGCGACGGGGGATGCTGTTTCGCAGAGCTGACCGGAAGGCCGTTTCACCATCTGCCCGTGATTGTGGCAGATCGACAGGTACTCGTGGAACGTGACGAGTATGGCCGCGTGCGGAAATGCTTCTCTAAGGGCGTAGAGGGCTTCAAGGCCAATGCCTAGAACATGATGGAAATGCACGACATGGGGCCTTAGATCGCGCGCGAAACGCAACAGGTCTCGGCTGATTGCCTGGGTATCGCCATTGGACAAAAAGAAATGGTCGTAGTCGTCCGCGTGGAACAGCAACTCATCCTCGGCAAGGCGAAGGCTCATCAGCGCGGACGAGGCATGCCGCGGGACCGGATGGCCGACCCGGGCCAGGTAAACCGATTGCACGTTCGGCAATGCGTTCAGGCCGCGATGCAGGTTGTGAGAGGCGATTTCTGCCCCGCCGAGCGAAACCGTTGGGTGCGCATGCGAGACGACAAGGACGCGAAGCTGCTCGTTCATGCGGGCCTCTTTTCCGGGTGCTTTTCAACGGTGAGGATAGGCAACCATTGGCTCTTGAAGATCTTTCGATCGATCTCCTCCACCAGAGCCGCCATCGCCGGACTATCACCGTTGCCTGCGTCGTCGCAGCCCCACATCTGCACCGATGGCAGCAAATAGGAGTCAAACCCGGAGCGGCTGAGACGGAGGCCGAGATCCAGACCCTTTTCCTGCGCGCCCAGATAGCCGCCGGAAAAGCCGCCGGCGCGCAACAGGGCATCGCGGGGCATGACGCAGCACTCGAGCGAGGCCGCCGCGATACGGGTCAGCTTCATGTCGGCAACCGCTTTGAGAGGATATCCCGTATAGCGGCCCACGACCGGTTCGTCGCAGTTGCCGTCATCGATCCAGCTTCCCGCCCAGCGAATGGAATGGTCCTCGTAAACCAGGACGGGCGAGACGACGCTTCCTTTGAGCATCGCGGCCGTGGCCAAGAGCTTGCCATACCAGCCTGTCCCGCGCGGGATCAGTGAAGCGGAGAGCGACACGACCGTTTCACAGGAGAGTGCTTGCGTGCCGGCTTCCAGCATGTCGTGGACGTCGCCTGTTCCCTTCACCGATACCAGCCTGGCCGAAAGGCTATAGAACCGTGCGAGTTCCCTGAGGCGAGCAGCCTGCCTGCGAAAGCGCTCCGCGGGCATGGCGATCATGATCGGCGTGTGCCGCGTCTCCGGATCGAGCGCAAGCAAGGCCAGCAGCGGGGAAATGTCCTCCTCGCCCTCCCCGGCGCCAATGACGATTGGCGGGCTGTTTTCCTCATCGAAGGAGCCGGCATCGAGGATTGTCTCGATAACCGGCGTTAACCTTTCGGATTGTCCGAGGAACGGGACAATTTGTGAATCGACTATCGCCGGCAGCGCACAGTTTGCGGGATCGATGGAGCCGATCTGGCGCAATGCCGCCAAGCGCGCAGAAACCCGCGTTGGTTTCACTGGCAGAAACGCACGGCGCGAATCGTGCAGCGTTAGTTCGAAGTAGAGGGGCGCACCAGGATCTTCGTTCGGCAATTGGGCGTGGGCGATGAAGCCATGCGCGCGCTGTTCGCTCCGAAGGCTCGGTGTGAAGTGCTGCTGGTCGTCGAAACTGTCCGTGACATCGGGGCGATCAAAACGCGTCCAGCGTTCGTCGAGGCGAGCCGCGGCATCGCATCGACGCAGTCTTACCGTTGCGACGTGGCCGTCGGGGTCATAAAGCCAGCCGGAGACGAGGAGGTTTCCTCCATCGGCCTCAAATGTGCTGTCTATTCCCATCCGGACGGGATACGGCAGGCTGGAGACGGTTTCTTTGCCCTCAAAGCTGTTGGCGGCTGCTCGCAGGGACAGGAGCACGTCCGGCGCGCCATGGGTCCGCAGCAGAATCGACCGGATATGTTCGGGCGTTTCCAGCGGGCCGGCGATGCGCTTTCGGGGGTGGACCGCAACATACCTCCAACCGGCGCGCCCCCGAAAAACCAGACCTTCGATGTCGAGAGCGAGGGCAGCCTGGCTGGCCTCGAGAAGGCCGACAAAACCAGAGGCGCCATCGGGAGCGTCCGGGCGAGGAAAGATGGCGATACCGCACTCCGCGACCACCGGTGTCACATTGCCCACCACGGACACCCGGCAAGGCCCCGGCGCCATGCCGCGGCTCCAGCCCTGCAGGAACGTCGCGCCATCATGGCTCTCACCAATCAACTCGATAAACCCATCGCTGGCGTGGGCTGACTGCAAAAGCGCGGTTATGGTCAGAAGTCTGCGGCGGCTGACATTGCCGACCATCAGAGCGTCCACGAGCCGGTCGAGGACCGCGGCTGACTGAGATCCCGCAGACTCAACCACAAGCGCGGCTGCTTCCTCCGCGGAGGCAAGCCGGGGCGCAAAGATGTAGCGTGCGCCCGTCTCCTCCTCTCCGAACCGGATCGTGGTCATGGTCAGGTCCGTGCCCACAGCCGGAAGGAGCGCCGCGAAGCCGTGCTTGGCCCGCGGTGAGGATGCGGCCAATCGCCATTCCGAGACAAACAAGCTTGGCGTGACTGCTTGATCCTCACCGAGGCCGACCACCACGTCGCCGGCCGTGACACGGCCGAGGCCGATGATCAGCAAGGTTGTCTCGTCGACGCGGCAGCCGATAACCCTTCCAGAGCGCATCGCCCTGCTCGCCCCATGCCCGCCTGCCGAGGGACTAATGACAGCGGGGGATTGTTCTCTAACCAGCACGCTTTATCCTCCCTGGATCAGATTCTGGCTACCAGCGTAAGGCTGGCGCCCGCGGCAAATCCCACGAGAATGAACAGCAGCAGCAGCAGGGGCTTGATTTCGCCGTTCGCACGCTTCCGCAACGTATTCAGGTTCTTCTCCATTCCTGCCACAACCCCATCCAGCCGCATCAGATGGACATCGAGATCATTCAGCCGTTGGCTGATATCCACCTTGAGGCTTTCGACGGCGTTACTGACATCGGTGAGGCCGGCGGTCTCGGTCTTGTCGGCATCGAATTCTGGTGTGCGCTGCAGCGAGCGCTGTGAGACCTGCAACTGCCGCTGCGCCGCCATCAGCAAATCGAGCTTATCGAGCACTTTCGCCAGGGGTGCGGCGATAAGAGCCTCGGCCGCCTGCTCGTTTGGCTGGGGAACGCGCAGGGCCTGCTCGGAACCGCTTCCATTTCGCGCCATGACGACAATATCGTTCACCCGAGACTGGACGGGATCGGGCAGCGCGATTTCAAATGCGTGTTTGCCGTCGCCGATACCGTTGCGCCGCAGGTCGGGACGATTGCGGTCGGCAACAGCCTCGGCAATCACCTTGCCATCGAGGAGGACACGAATGGTCAGCCGTTGATCCGGCGCCATCGGGTCGAATGCCCAGCCGAAGATCCGGCCCATGTCAACGGCATCCACCCGGCCGTTCATCGGCTTAGCGTTGTCCTGTTCGGATGCGGCATCCGGTCGTTCAGCGGGACTAATCATAAGCTCTCCTGTGCCTGAACCTGTGCCGTGTCCATCCACTTGAGGTAGCGGCGGGCGGTCGTGTCGATGTCGTCGGGCTTGCGGGCGTTTTCGGAGAGCTGGCGCAGCAGGTTCGGCTCTTCCGCTATGTTCCGCATCGCCACGGCGAGCGCTCGGGCATCGTTGGGTGGAACAGTCAGGCCGTTGACGCCATGCTCGATCATTTCAGCCATTCCCCCGATGTTGCTGGCGATGACCGGACGGCCTTGAGCCTGGGCTTCCTGAATGACAAGCGGCGCGTTCTCCCACCAGACGGAAGGAACTATGGTGCAATCGACCGCGGCCACCAGATCGCCAATATCTTCGCGTCGATAGGGGCCTCGGGACTGCACCGATTCTGACGTTTCGGTAAAGCGCCGATTGATCTCATCGACGAAGGCCTCGCTCTGGAAGGGCGCTCCGCCATGGACGCGGAGTTCGAAATCAAGGCCATCGGCCAGAAGCTGGCGCGCAGCGTCGAGCAATACGGTCACCCCCTTCCAGGGGTTGAGATTTCCGAAATATCCGAAGACCGGCTTCCCGCCCTGGAGCAGCTCCCTTCGCGCGCCGGCATTTCGGGTGGGGATACCATTGGGAATGACGCTAATCGCATCTTCGTCCAGTCCCCACCGCACGAAGCGCTCCCGTAAAAAAGCGCTTGGCGAGACGAAGTGGTCAACCGTGCTCAGCAGGGCCTTCAGGTGGCGTTCGCGCAAGGCAAAGCGATCGAGCGGAATGTCCTTGAAACAGCCATGGCAGCGGTCCGGGCTGGATTGGTGACAAAGCTCCTTGCTGCCGGTGCGTACCATCAGGCCTTCATGGTGGCAAATGGGGTAGTAGTCATGGAGCGTCATGACGATCTGGCAGTGGGGTAAGGTGCGGCGGACGATGTGAGGGAACTCGGCGCCAAGCAGCAGCAGGTGATGGAGGTGAACCACATCTGGCCGGAAATCGCGCAGCAACTCCGCTATGTCCGGCACAACACCATAAAGGTCGATCTGACTCATGAAGAAGCGATCGAAGTGTCCGGACCAAAGCAGGACCTCATCTCCCGCCGAGCCGATGCTCTGAAAGCTCGTGCCCGGTCTGGCTTCGCGGTGGATTTGGTTCGTGGCACCGAGAAACAGGGCTTCGTGCCCCTCGCGCTGGTAGGCGCGAAACAAGTCGTGAGCAAATATCTCCGTTCCACCCGGGTGAAGGGACGGATGGTTGTGGGCTGCCACCAGAATGCGCTTGCTCATCGACCATTTCCCCGGCGCTTCGCCACGATGAAGTCCTGATGGTGGCCTGCGTTGGTGCCGCGCCAATGGCCAAGCGATTTCAGGGCGACGGAAAGGCCGGCCCGTTCGAGCGCCTTGTCCAGAAAGCCGTCTTCGAAACCGACTGCGGCAAGCGGTGGCTGGTTGGGTACGAACCAGCATGGGCTTTCGCCATAGCGGCGGAAGGGGAGACGCGGATCGCGTCGCCCGTGTTCGTTTGCCGCCGCGATCCGGTCGACCACGAAGGCGGTCATGAACAGGCGCCCGCCGGGTGACAGGATCCTGCGGACCTCGGCGAGGTAGACAAGGACCTCCGCGGGCGGCAGATGAGTGACCACGGACGTCATGATGACGAAGTCGAAATGCCGATCCGGAAACGGAAGCGTCAAGGCCATCCCGCTGATCTTGCCGTTCGGATTGTACAGCTCGTGAGCGATGTCCAGTTGCCGGAAGGCGAAATTGGGGTAGGCAGGCGCAATCGTTCGCTGGCACCAGCCAATACCGCTCTCGACTGGATCGACACCATCGTAGCGGCTCGTTTGCGGATCGAGATATTGGGTAAGCGGCACGGCCATCCGGCCGATGCCGCACCCGATGTCGAGAACGCGGCTGTCTTCGCGCAGGCCGCCGATGCGAATGAAGTAACCGAGAAACTCCGCTCCTATCGCGCGAAAATCCCCGTCTCCCACGAAGACGTTGGTGGATTCCGGTTGCGGCAGAAAACGATTGCCCCGAACAGATTCGATTAGCCAGCGAACACGGTCTTCATCTATTAGCCGCGCCGGCTTGGTGGGGTGCAGGAGTGCCGCATGAGTCACGCTGCGTTCCTCTTCCGGATTCTCACACCCGCCGCGGTGGGTCGCTCGTCCCTATCGAACAGGTTCGCCATCAGTTCGGCGATATCCTCCTCCCAGCGCTGCGTATGCAGCCATGAATTGTATTGGCTTGCAACGCCGCGCATGTAGTCCTGGCTGCGGCGAATCGAGCGACGCTCGAAATGATACAGGCACGCTGCCGGCTCATAGGCAATCTGGAGCCCGAGGCGACGGATCTTGAGGCACAGGTCGCTGTCCTCGTAGTCGCCGATCACGTAGTCCTCGGTGTACCCGCCAACGCGCTCGTAAGTGTCTCTGCGGGTCACGAGGCAAGCGCCGGTAACGCCGGGAACGTCGCGGGCATGTTGCGCAGGCACGTAGTCGCCAGGCATGCCCTTGTGGAAATGGTGGTTCAGCCAGATCCCGCGCTGGTCGCGGCCGAAGTACAGTCCAGCGTGCTGCAGCGATCCGTCTTCGTAGATCAGTTTCGGGCCGACGGCACCCAGCTCGTTGCTTTTCAACAGCGCTCGCGACAACACCTGAAGCCAGCCTGGCGCGAAAGGCACGACATCTGAATTGAGCATGACCAGTATGGCGCCGCGTGCAAAACGTGCGCCGGCATTGCAAGCACGCGCATAGCCGCCGTTGCGATTCATAACGACCAACTTCATCGGCAGCCCGTGCAGAAGGTGCAGGCCGCCGAGCAGGTGCTCCGTCTGATCCCGGATTTCCGGTGAATCGAGGACATAGATGACCTCCGTGTTGGCTGCTAGCCATGGATCCGTGGCCATCCCCGACAGTTGGAAGCGCAGGAAATCGAGAACCCGGTAGAGGGGCACGACAATGGAAACGAGGGGTGCGCTTTTGGGCAAGCTGTAGTCCTTTGTGCTGTCGACCTCTATGGTCTTGCCCAATCGTCGTTCTATGTCCTGCAGGGCAGGGGCGAGAATCGTGCGGAAGGCACCGTCGACCGCATGCTGAGGCGGCACGGCGCGCAGGACATGGTTTCGTTGTGTCGCGGGCTCGAAAGGCTGTGGCGTCGGTATCAGCGGCCTGACCGTTCCCGAGGCAAGGCGCATCTGAAATCGCGGTTGCAGGAGCGGCCCGGGGGATTCCGACAGAGGGACCCAGGCAACGAAACCGGTCACATCGGTCTTACTCTTCTCATCCTTCCCTTGCGCCCATGCCGGAAATTCGTAGCTGTTGCCGTCGAGCGGCACGGCCGTGCCGTCCTCTTTGACGTAGTCGATGCCGGCGAACGCGGATGACGGCGCGTGGAACCAGCCGCCGGCCAGCAGACCGTCGTCAAGCGCCAGAGCGAGATCGACCTCACCGGACGGATGCATCGCTGACTTGGCAATCCGACTTGTTGCCAGTGGTGCGCGAACCTGAAGGTCGATCGCCGTGGCGGCGCCGCTTTCCGGCAACGTGGCGAGTCGACGAACAATCATTTCGCGCAGTTCCACCGCCTCGGGGTTTTTGCCCCACCAACTCTGAAGGTTGGGATGGCGAGGCTTGCCGTCAGCAAGCTGGCGAATGGCGACGCCGTTCTTGCTCAGGAGGACGATGAGAAACGGAGGGGAAGGCGCCTCTGCGATGAAATGGCACGCTTGCAGGCCGTTTGTCGCGTTGCGTCCGCGAACAAGTCTTACGGCCATGCGTGTAATCGAAGCTGCGCCGATCGCATAGATCGCTGTGATGTCGCCAAGATCCGGATTGATAGCCGTCTCAATCAGATGGCGTCCCTGCGCAATCTGGCAGACGATGCTGGCGGCCTGCGGTTCGGGCACGAGCGCGTGAAGGGCGTCTTCGACCACCATGTTGAAAAGATGGTCGCTGGCGATGCGGAAGGCGCTTCGCCACACGGTCAGCAGGTTGTTGACGAACTTGATGCGGGCATCCGGCGCGAGATCCGCGAACAGTGCCTCCACATCGAGGGGCACGAGCGTGCGCGCCGGATGCATCACGATGGTTTCGGCGGTGCTGCCGTGTTCCGTGCAAATGCCGACACTCACCGGCTGCTTTTCCGGTCTCATCGCCCAGAACATTCGTTGTCTTCCGTTGCCAAGAGGCAGCATCATGCTGACGAGCGGTATCGGCGACTGGTCCATGGACAACAGGCACTTTGTGGTGGCGGGAAGGGACGGGGGGAGATCCCAGATAAGGACGGCCAGCTCCGCGCCGAGCCGAAAGATCTTTGCGTTTCTGAAAACGCCAGTGGCGTCTATCGATTCGTCGAACGTCACACGCTATCCTCTGGATCGGAGTTGCGCGCCCCACGGGAGGAGGCAGGGCGCACAGAAGTCATATTCAGTGAACGGTGAAGTAGTTCTCGGGATTGGCATGGACGTCGTCGGCATCGACATTTACCAATGTGAGCGTATCGCCATGGCCGAGATCCACGACGACATTGCCCCCTACCTGCGTGACACGCGAGGCCAGGTCTTCGGGCGAAGACACGTCGAGGCCATTGATGCCCTTCGAGATCTGCAGCAGATCCTCGCCAGCGTTAAAGTCGAGGATGACGTCATTCCCGCCGCCGCCGTCGAAGACGAAGATGTCGTGGCCAGCACCGCCTGCCAGGACGTCGTTGCCAGCACCGCCATCAATGATGTCGGCACCATCGCCGCCATAAAGTATATCGGCGCCCTTGCCGCCGGACAGGAGGTCGCTTCCCTGGCCGCCGAGCAGGGTGTCGTTGCCCTTGTCACCGTACAGAAGATCATCACCCCAGCCGCCGACGAGGTTGTCATTCCCGTTTTCACCGTTCAACAAGTCGCTGTCCTCGCCGCCGAACAGGGAATCGTTTCCCTTTCCGCCGAACAGCAGGTCGTCACCGTCATCACCGAACACGAGGTCGTGCCCGTTGCCGCCGCTCACGAAATCAGCGCCCCCATGGGCGCGAATGAAGTCGTTAAAGCGGGAGCCGAACAGCGCATCGTCGTATGCTCCGCCTTCCAATGTGGCCATCTGCCTCTCCTCTTCGGATTGATATTCATGCGTCTCGGCGCAGGGTGCGACGATTTCGCGCTTGAAATGTGCACTGCAAAAAACCGAAGTGCAACATATCTTGAATCTAAAATGTCTTGTCTTGAGAAATATATTTCCCAAATTGAATATTATTGGCACATTGTTTCGATAATATCCGGGATCATAAAGTAATATGAAAATATTTTACTTTGAAATAACTTCAAAATTTGAAACAATTTCTGCTGTGCAGCATTTCAATTTCCTGGAAATCTAGTCTTCCCTGAACGCGCGATTGAAGCTCTCGAGGACGGGAGAAGTGAGGTAGTCGATCGCACGGCGTGACTCGTGGATGATCAGAACCTCCGCGGGCATGCCGGGATAAAGGTGGACATCCGGGTTTGCTTTGAGCGATGCCGGATCGAGTTTGGCGCGCGCGACGAAAAACGCACTGTTTGACTTTTCATCTACCGACTGGTCCGCGGCGACATATGTAATGGTGCCTTCCATCGGCAGGCGGGAGCGTTGATTATAGGCTGTCAGCCGGACTTGCGTATGCGAGCCCACGGAAATGCTGTCGATGTCGCGAGGATTGACGCGCATTTCGACCAGCAGTGGCTCATTTTCCGGAACGATCTCGAGCAACGGCTGGCCGGGCGTGACCGCGCTGCCAGGGGTGCGCAGCAAGATGTTGCTGATGATGCCATCCTGCGGAGAGCGAATCTCAAGGCGCCGCAGCACGTCCTTCGAAGCGATGATCTGCTCTTCGACGTCCGCCAGATCGATGCGTGCCGTGGTGATTTCGCCGGCAATCGTCGACTGAAAGTCACTTTCGATCCCGGTCAGCGCAAGCTGTGCGCCTGCTGCGGCTTTTTCTGCCTGGGCCTTGTTGCCGACGAGTTCGCCCCGTTCCCTCGCAAGCTCACTTAGCTTGGAGTCGATCTCGATGAGTTGCGTGCGCGGTGCCGCGCCTTTTTTCGCCAACGTTTCCGTCGCCGTCCGGTGCTCTTTCATGAGATCGATTTGCTGGTCGGTCGCCTGGATCTGGATGCCGAGCGACGTTGCTTGTTCGATATGCTCCTCGATGGTCTTTTGCTGGACCTCGACGCGTCCGACCTTGGTCTCGCGCCGCTTTTCGAAAAATATCGTCTCCGCCCTGACGGCGTCATCGACCGTATCGTCCCGGCTGTCACCCAAATCGCGTGGAAAGCTGATTTGCGGCATGTCAGTTTGCTCGGCTTTCAATCGCGCCAGTTTCGCGATTAGGCCAATGCGTCGGATTTGGAGCGACTGCAGGCTGGAACGGGCGCGCGTATCCTCCAACGCGATTAGGGGCTGCCCGGCGGAAACTTTGTCGCCCTCCTGAACGAGCAGTAGACTCATCACGCCGCCTTCGAAATGGCTGATAGTCTTTCGCTTCGAATCGACGATGACCGTGCCGTTGGCGACCGTCGCGCTGCTGAGCTCGACCGAAAAGGCCCAGGCAAAAAATCCCCCGAAGGACACAAGGATCGTGGCGAGCCCCGCAACGACAAGACGACGAAGCGGCGAACGGCTATCAAACCGGTCGAATTCCAAGTTCGAGTAGCCAACATCCCGCGATGCCGGCTGATGCCGCTGGAGGCGACGTTCGGAGAGATCGGAGCGGACCGCAAGGGGGCTCTTTTCAGTCATATTGCGGCTACCTCGCGGTGTGGTTCGCCCGGCATCGTGGTTGTAACCACGGCCGTTCGCGGTCCGAACTGTGTGATGCGGCCGTTTTCGAGCACGAGCAGCTTGTCGGCGACCTGCATGATGGCTGGCCTGTGAGCGATTATGATAACGATGGCGCCGTCGTCGCGCGCACGCTGGATCGCGCGGATAAGGGCCCGCTCGCCGATCGAGTCCAGGTTTGCGTTCGGCTCGTCGAGCACGATGAGGCGAGGCTGGTTGTAGAGGCAGCGCGCCAACGCTATGCGCTGCCGCTGCCCTCCCGAAAGGGTCAGATGTCCGTCGCCGACGGGTGTGTCGTAACCGAGTGGCAGGCGTCCGATCATTTCGTGGATGTCGGCCAATCGCGCCGCCTCCAGCACCTTGTAGGGATCGCTGTCGGCCATTCGCCCAATGTTTTCTCGAATGGTGCCTTCCAAAAGCGAGACGGATTGCGGCAGATATCCGACCACCTGACCGAACGAGCCACGCTCCCAGAGATAGGTGTTGTTGCCGTCGAGGAAGACGCCGCCGGACGTGGGGCGCAAGATGCCGACCAGCAGCCGCGCGAGTGTCGATTTGCCGGCAGCGGAGGGACCGATCACGCCAAGAACCTCGCCCGGAGAGAGGGAGAAAGAAATGCCCTTGATGATGGGCACATCCAGCCCCGGAGCTGCGTAGACAAGCTTATCGACCACGATGTCGCCCGACGAATGTGGCGTGGGCATCGTTTGGCGGATTGCAAGATCCGCCTTGAGAAGGGCCTCGAGGCGACGCCAGCCAGCGATCGCCAGCACCCATTGCCGCCAATTCTCGATGATCGAATCGAAGGGGATCAGTAGGCGCCCGACAAGAATGCTCGATGCCATCATGGCGCCGGGCGTGATTTCCTGCTCCAGCACCAGATAGGCTCCGGCTGCCAGCGTCATGATCTGGATGGAATAGCGCAGGCTGCGGGTGATGGACGACATCGCCTTGCTCCTGCACCCACTCGTTTCAAAGGCGCTGAGAGCCTGCAGTTGAAGGGAGCGCCAACGATTCGCCAGAGCTGGCAGCATGCCCATCGCCTCGATGGCCTCGGCATGTCGCAGCGAAGCGCCAATCCTGGACACGGCCTCGATATTTGTTTGATTCGCTTCCTTGGTGAGTTGGTGCGTCAACATGTCCGTGACCAGTCCGCCGCAAATGAGCAGTGCGGCGGAGACTGCTCCGATAAGACCAAAAAGCGGATGCAAAAGGAAAAGGGCGCCGAGGAAAATCGGTGACCAGGCAGCGTCTAGGGGCGCACTGACCGCTGACGAGGTCAGGAAGCTTCGCAATTCTGCGATGTCCCGAAGCGACTGGGTCGCGCGCGTCAGGCCCTGATCGATAGAAGCCTGAACGGCGGCCGCCAGGACGGGCATGTTCAGCCGACGCACGAGCGCGCCTCCGATGGCTTGGAACGAGAGGGCACGGATGAATTCCAGAACACCGAGCACCACAAGGGCGCCGACGGCCAAGATGGTGAGCATTGCAAGTGTGTCCATGCTCTGACTGTTGAGTACCCGGTCATGAACTTGTAGCATGAACAGAGGCATCGTCAGTTGTAATATGTTCAGACACACGCTCAGTGCAGCTGCATAAAGCAACCCAAATAAAAATACACGCTTTGCTTGAATAACCAGCAACCTTGGGCTGTCTTGTTTTTGGACTTCCCCGGTTTGCCCCTTGCTTCGTGTCTCATTTTGAACTTCATGCATGAAAATTTGCCTCGAGTTAACGTTAGATCCATCTGTTGGAGGACAGATTTGGTTGTAACTGAGCCTAAGGATAGTATTGCGTCGACCAATCTGGCACATAACAGCGAGCTTGTGCAAGCTCATGGTGATCGTCGGTGATGAGCATATTTGAATATTACTTCAAATTTTGAAGTATTATCTTGAAACGGAGAGTCGAATGAAAGAAAATGATGTGTTCAGTTTGCTGGCAGAACTGAATGACGATCCGAGTCTTCGAATAAGCCAGACAGCACAAACAGACCCCCGGCTTCCTCAGGGTGCCGAGCTTGGGGACCTCCAGCAGGTTACGTATTTCGAGCTCGCTCGCCTCATGGAGCGGGCAAGCCGGCGCTTCTCGGGCCTGATCCGTGCGGAGCTGACCAAGCTTCGTGTAGACGATATCGGGCCGGCGCAGGCGATGATTCTGCTGGCAATCGGCGATTCGGAACTGTCGGTCGCCGAGCTTCTGGATCGTGGGCATTATGTCGGCTCCAACGTTTCCTATTATCTGAAGCAGCTTGGCGATGGCGACTACATCGATCGCGTTGCCTCCCAGCGCGACAAGCGGTCGGCGCGCATCAAATTGACAGAGAAGGGACGCCAGCTCAGGGCAAATCTCCGCGACGCGGCGATGGCTTATGAGCGCGCGGTGAATCGTGGCGACCAGGACCAGCGGATGCTTGAGACGGCTTTCCAGACGCTGCACCAGCTCGAACTGGCCTGGGGCAGCGCTTCACGGTACGGCGTCTAAGCGGTGAGTGATGCCGTGCACCTGGCAGGGGCGGGCTAAAGGCGATGCACGTGGCGTTTGTTCATCGTCGGGGTTTCGGTCAGTTCGCTGCCTTGGCCGCTCAGCTCGCGCAGGCGGGAAATGAGGTTAGCCTCATCACCGAGACCATAGACCAGAAGATCCCATCCGTTCGCGTCGTTCGACATCGAGCGGAATCGGGCCCGCGCGCAGATCCGCATATGGCCCGACACATGGGCACTCCCGATCACCATGCGCGAATCGGCCATCGCGTTGCCGAAACGCTCGACGCCATGGCGCGGCAAGGGCTGGTACCCGACGTTGTCGTTGGCCATATCGGTTGGGGAAGCATGATGTTCTTCAAGGACGTGCTGCCGCGGGTGCCCGCATTGGGGTATTGCGAGTTCTTTTACCGATCGGAAGGGGCGGACATCGGGTTTTCCCCCGACGATCAGCCCGATCTGGAGACGCGCAAGAGGCTGCGGCTGCGCAACATCGCGCAGCTCCTATCCCTTGAGGCCATCGAGGCCGGCATTAGCCCCACCCATTGGCAGAGAAGTCTGTACCCCGCCGACGCCCGCGGGCGCATTTCGGTATGCCACGAGGGGATCGATACGGCGCGGTTTCGACCGGACCCATCAACTTCGGTCACGCTTTCGGACGGGCGTGTGCTCAGCGCCGGTCGTTCTCCCATTGTCACCTTTGTCGCGCGCGACCTTGAGCCGTATCGCGGATTTCCACAGGTCTTGGAGGCTGCCGCCAAGGTTGTGCGCCAACGCCCCGATGCTTTGTTCGTTTTCGTCGGAGGGGATGGCGTCAGCTATGGTGTGCCGCCGCCCGGCGGCGGGGCGTGGAAGGATCATCTCCTCAAATCCCTTGATATACCGCGGGAGAATATCCTCTTTCCCGGTGCGGTGCCGCATTCGGTTTTGCGGCAGCTTTTCCAGATCTCGGCCGCGCACCTCTACCTGACCTATCCGTTCGTTTTGTCGTGGTCGATGTTGGAGGCGATGGCGTGCGGCGCCCTGGTCATCGGATCGGACACCGCGCCCGTCCAGGAGGTTATACGCTCCGGCCGGAACGGCCTGTTGGTGCCGTTCTTCGATACGGACGCACTCGCTGAGACCATTCTCGGCGCCCTGAAGAGTCCCGAACGGCATTTTGGGATGCGTGCCGCGGCGCGCCGGACGGTGGAGAGGCGTTTTCGACTCACGGACTGCCTCGATCGCCAACAGTATCTTCTTGAGAAATTGACTGGAAAGTTACTTCGCCGCAATGCAGAGATGAATTCATGATTATTACTTTGATTTTTAAAGTATATATGAAATATTTTTCTTTACGACGGTTAATTTTTATTATTGTGCACTGCAATGTTAGTTGTTAGGCTCCCTATATATGGCGCGGGATGATTTGAATAAATATCTGATTATTCGGCGTCTTTGCTTTTTGTTCCGAGATAATTCTTCAGAGGCCGCGCGTGCAAGAATTGACGTCTTCCGGCATTGGGAAACGACTGGTGACGAGAAAGCTGATAGCGGCATCGGACCGGGATCGATCATGCTTCGAAGGGAGCGATATCGAGCATCTGGTTGTTTACCTCGATGTTGATGGCCATCCTCCAGCGACATTGGAGAATGCTTTTCCATTGATCGCCGTCGCCTTTTCCGAAGAGGGCGAGGCGGATTTGCGGGAGCGTCTGGCGCTGCTTGGACCACTGGGAACTGTCCCCGCGGTTCCCATGCAGCGGCTTGATCTCGCAAATAAGTCGGACAGTTTTCCGCTTCTGCGGGCGCTGACCGAGGGCGGCGTCGGCCGGCTTGCCCGGTATAGCGCCTCAATCACCTCGGAACTTGCGATCCTGCGCCGGGAACGCGAGACGTTGCTGGAAAACTACCGGGCGCTCGAAGATGCGTTTCAGGCGCGAAACTGGGAGCCGGTTTCTGAAGTTTTCTCCCATGATCCCTACGCCGATCCAAAGGACGAGGGGATCGGGCAATTGCTTGCCGCCGCCTTCGTCGAGCAACTGCTGCCAATATCCAGCCTTGGCGTGGCAGGGTTTGCCCTTCACCTGCACTCGGTGCCCAGGATCACCGGAGAGCTTGTCGTCGTATTGAGCTACCTCGAGAGCGGCGAAGGAGTCGCCGAGTGGACCGTACCCTATGCGCAACTCGTGCCGAACTGGAATTTCTTCTCGCTGCCCCGGGCCTGCGGAGGGGCTGCGCGCACGCTTCGGCTGCGGATCTCCGCGACCGGACCGGAGACCGTCGGCCTTTCTCTCGGCTATCCGATCGCCGGCGAGCGCTATTCGGCGCGGTCGGAACTCCCGCATCCGGATCTCGACCTGCGCCCGCTGGCGTTCAAAGTGTTTACGGGACTGCCGGGAGTAAAGCCCGCCAGAACACCCAACATGATTGCGCCCAGCAGCCTGCTCGAAGGCCAGTACACTGTCGATTATCGCCTGGCGGTCGGTACGTTGAGGCAGATTGCGGACGTTTCGGTCACGCCGATCGTCCCGGAATTCCAGACGGTGCGCTTCCTCGAGCATGAGCATGCTGTTGTCTGCCACCCGTTGCCGAGTGGCATATCGGCAGGCGCGGTCAGTCGCGCCGTCGAGCCCGGAACGATATCCTTCTCGGCGAGCGCCTTTATCGATCATCCGGAAGGTCAGCCCGCGGCGGTCAGCTTCCTGATCGCACCGGCGAATTCAAATGCGCGTTCCGAAGTGGCCGAGCTTGCGCGAAAGGGCGCGGCCAAGCCGTCGGCATTCTTCAGCGGATGGCGTGAAGTCAGCTCCAGTGAGGTCGTCAACATCAACATCCAGCTGGACGAGCCGGCACGCGGCCCGATGGACCTGATGATCCTCAGCCGCGCAGTCACGGATTCGGTCGATTTCTCCTGGCTCAAGGTGTCCGGCTTCAGGCTGGTCAAACAATTTACGGAGGCCGCCGATGTCCAGTAACAGGGAGCCAACGGACCTGATCGCCGTGGCCATGCCCCTTTACGGTCACGCGGCACTTGCCCTGGAGGCGATCGAGTCGGTATTTGCCTCGAATGTTAGCAGCTGCCGGATCGTCATTGTCGTCTCGGTCGACGGTGATCCACGGCACGAGACGTTCGATCAACTGTTGCTCTTCGCCGCGGCCCATCCTTCCGTCCATGTCGTGTTCGGCCAAAACGCCGGTCCGGGTGGCGCGCGCAATCGCGCCATCAACTTCGTCCTCGAGCGCTTTCCAGAGACGAAGGCTGTCTATTTCCTCGACGCCGACAATCGCGTCCTTCCCGGCACCATCGAGACGCTTTACCGGCACCTCCTCTCCAGTGGCTGCGGGTGGGTCTACACGAATATCGACACATTTTCGGTAAGCTGGCGCGCTCACTACGGCAACCGCTATTCACGACTGGTCCACTGCATCACCGACAACATCTGCGATACGGGATCGATGATCTCGATCGATGTTTTTCAGCAAGGCGTCCGCTTCAACGACGACAGGCAGAACGGCTTCGAGGATTGGGAGTTCTGGCTGTCCTGCATCGAGCATGGTTTCGTCGGCACGCCCTGCCATGACACGGTCTTCGAATACAGGCTGAGGGCGGAGAGCCGCTTCAAGGAGGCCAATCGAGACCGCGCCACGTCGGTAAGCTTCCTGCGCAAGCGCCACAGGCCGCTGTTCCAGCGGCCGATGCTGGTGGATTTCGAGCATGAGGAGTGCCCGCGCTACCTGTTTGCGCGAACGGAAGATACGGCGATCTCCTTCTTCACTGATCCTACCAAGCCACCGATGATGCTTCGCCTCGACGACATCATACCGGCGTTCTGGGGCAATATCGGCGAGCCCGACAATGAACATTTCCCGCCTTTCCTGGTCGCCGGAAGCGGCGCGGCGCTCGACCTTCTGCGGCGTTCGCGCATGCTGCCGAACGTGCTTGCCCATCTTGAGCGCCTGAGCGAGAACAGCAACGTCGTCTTCGTCCAACTCGCCAACGATGCCGCCCAGCGCAAGATCGAGCCGATCGTTCATGGGGCGGGCGGGCAAAAAATCGGCCCCGCCGATCTCGTTTTCCTTTCGATCCGGCTCGTCCAGGAGGTGGTCCAGAACAATGCTGTGGACTGGTTCGCCTCGATCGGAAGCCAGCAGGTATGGCCGACATCGACCGTTCTGAAAGTGCACTTCCCTTTTCCAAGAAGCCTCCCGCGCCGCTCTCTCATCACGCCTCAGCAGGTGATGATCAATTGCGTCAACGCAATTGCCATGAGCCCCCTGCGCGAGACGGCGGGCAGGCGGTGGACCTGGCGTCCCGCCCGGCTCGTGCCTTACACTGATCTCTACAAGGCGCTGCGCAAGGAAGTCGGAGGATCACCAGTCCTGCCGCTCGGCCATAGCGAGGGCAAGCGGACCGTGGCGCTGCTCGTGCCGAATGCCTCGTTCGGCGGAGCCGAAAAGGTCGTCTATGCAGCCGCCCGGGAATTGAAGGCGGCGGATTACGAAACTCATCTCTTCGTGCTCGGCACGTCCCGGATGGATGTGATCGATGAATTCGATTCCAGCTTCGACTACATTCACTTCTGGGACGCGGGAATTCCGGCCTGGGGAGGGTCGGGCTCCTTCCTGGGACAGGATTTCATCGACGAGGGGCATTCGGTCGACTGGGAGGCGCTGAAGGGACAGCTTTCCGGCTTCGACCTGGTCATCAACAACCACGTGATGGCCGTCCATCCCCTCATCGCGCGACTGCGCTCCGAAGGCACGCGCACGGCCTGCTATCTTCACGTCGTGGACAACACGGCCTTCAAGAGGCCTGCCGGTCAGCCCTTCGCAGCGATTGCCCATGAGCATTGCTACGACGCCTTCCTAACCTGCTCCGAACAGCTCAAGATCTATCTGCACAGCTACGGCGTCCCCCACGAGAAAGTCTTCGCCGTCGCGAACGGAGCGAGCTTCTCGGTACCGCCCAAGGCCCTGGCGGAGGTTCTGGCCGTCAGGCGGATCGAGCGCAGGGATGACCGTTTGCGGCTTCTTTACATGGGCCGGTTCGATCAGCAGAAGGGGATCGACCGGCTGGCGGCAGCGCTCGCGGAACTGCGGGCCTCCAACGTCAATTTCGAAGCCCGGGCCATCGGAGGGGAAATCCTCGCCGATTCTAGGGTCTCCTGGAGCGAACGGCTGAAGGACCTGGGCGTCGACGTGCGCTCGCCCGTCTTTGCGAGCAAGGATCTGATCAAGGCGCTGGGCTGGGCCGACGTTCTCGTCATGCCCTCTCGATGGGAGGGCGCGCCGCTGATGATCGCCGAGGCGCAGCAACTCGGCTGCGTGCCCATCGCGACCGCGGTCGGCGCGGTGGACGAGCTCATTTCCGACGGCGAGGACGGCATACTCATCAACGCGCCTTCCGATCCTCAGGTGGTGAGGGAGATGGCGCGGATCATTGAAGAGGTCGCGCGCAATCGCGAGAGGCTCGCTCCGCTCATGGAGGGCTGCATCAGGACCGCCGCACGCCGGTCATGGGCTTCCTCTTTCTCGGATTTTATCTCTTGGAGCGATCGGTCCGTGAAGAATTCGTCACTGTCCCGCGCTGCGGTCTTTCGCGAGCAGGCGGCGGCAAATCCCGTGGTCGCGGCAATTGGCTGATTGCCGCGCCGCTTCTTTGAAACAGAAAGGTCTAGTCGAATGCGTCCGCGAATTCTCGTGACGGGTATTCCCGGTCACTACACGCGCCTTGCCAACGGCGCCCACGGCCTGTCCGTCTCCTATGCGGAGCGGCAGAAGCAGCCGGAAACGAAGGAGGAGTTTCTGCAGGAGTTGCGCAACATCAGCAATACCGGGAACTACCTCATCGGTGAGGGCGCCCTGCATGCGCTCGCGCCACATGCGAAGCAAGTTCCCTTCTGGCATCTCTACAATTTGAGCAAGAACGGCAATGGATTCGACGAGTTTAACGCCAACTTCGACATCTGCGTCTTCACCTGCGCAAACCTCTTGCGCAAGGGACTTTCCGCGGACGCAGAGGCGGATGTCCTAAGCCGACTCAATATGCCGATCGTCATGCTGGGCATCGGCCTGCAGAACCGCAAGGACCTTGAGAACAATCTTCCGGAGGGAACGAAGCGGCTTCTGGCCGTCCTAAAGGAGCGTGAGCACTACTTCCTGACACGCGGCTACGAGTCCGCCGGCTTCCTGAAGGACCAGGGCTTCTCCTTCGTGCGCCCGACCGGTTGCCCTTCCGTCTATTTCATGCCGGACAACATGCGCCGGTCCATGAGGAAGCTGTCGAGCGTAAACATCGGCAAGGCGCGGACAATCTTTTCAGGCTATCTCGGCGGCGATCAGGATGCGATCCTTGATGCGAACGCGCTGGCCCCGCGGGACACCGTGCCTCAATACGTGGTGCAGGACGAGTTCCTCCACTTCGATATGAAGGTGGAGCCTAACGACGAGGGACGCGTCTATGATTCCGCATCGGGCCTGATGATCGGCGATCTGGCCTATCCCGGCACTGAGCGGGAGAAGCAGCGGTTCGAGATTCGCACCTTCTTCGACACCAACCAGTGGCGCGCCTGGGCCTCGTCGATGGACTTCAATTTCGGCCGTCGTTTCCACGGCTCGATCATCGCCATGCAGGCGGCTGTGCCGAGCCTGATGGTGGCGGTGGACGACCGCATGCGCGAGATGCTGGGCTTCACCGGCCTACCGGCCGTCGACATCACCGAGGTCGAGAAGGCAGAGAACCGGGCCGAGTTCGTGGCCAATCATCTGGCAAAGCTCAACACGAACGAACTTGTCGACCGCTATTCCGACCGCGAGCGCGCCTTCCGCACCACGCTTCGTGAAATCGGCATCGGTCTATAGCGGCCTGAGGGCCATCACTTTTCGGTTCAGAGGACAGTTATGCGTATCTTGCTTACGGGCATTCCATCCTATTTGCAGCGGACGATTGCGGACGTCTCAGGCACGACCGTCATCCATCGGCCCTACTTCGACGAAACCAGGACCAGGAAGGACCTGATCTCGCAGGTCAGGAAGATCGCCAACACCGGCAACTATCTGATCGGCGAAGGAGCGGCTGAGAGCCTGCGCGGTCATGACGTCACCTATCTGCCGTTCTGGCATCTTGCCAACAATCGGGACTCGAACGAGCTTTACGAGCGCGTGAACCGCGAATTCGATTTGTGCGTCTTCGCCTCCGCTAATCTGCTGCGTCCTGGCTATTCCGCCGATCTCGAAGCGGAAATCTTCGCGAAGCTGAAGATGCCGGTTGTGGTGATGGGCATCGGCATCCAGCGCAAGGAAGGCCTCAAGAATCAGCTGCCGGCTGGCACGATCAAGTTCCTGGAGGTGCTGAGGAACAAGGAAAGTTTCTTCCTCACGCGTGGCTACTTCACCGCCGAATTCCTGAGGGAGCAGGGGATGAAGTTCGTCAAGCCGACGGGCTGCCCGTCGCTCTACTTCTCGCCGAACGACATGAAGCGTTCGCTTTCGGCACTTGCCAATCCGGGACTGGCGGAGGCCCAGAGGATCGTCTTCGGCGGCTATCTCGGTAGCGTTGCCGATACGATCGTCGATGCTCATGCGCTGCTCAAGCCCGACAGCGTGGCAAGCTATGTCGTCCAGGACGAAGTGGTTGCCTACAGCCTCTCCCTGACAGGTGACGATAATGACATCGTCTATGATCGCGCGAGCGGGCGCATCACGGGAGGGACGGAGTACAAGCATTCGGAGAAATGGCAGCGGAAATACGAGCTGCTGGTCTATTTCGATACGAACCAGTGGCGCGGGGCGATGTCCGCGCGCGATTTCTGCTTCGGCCGCCGCTTCCACGGCTGCATCATCGGCATGCAGGCCGGCACACCTGCCCTCATGATCGCGGTCGATGACCGCATGCGGGAGATGCTGGAATTCATCGGCTTCCCCTATATCGAGGCAGCCACCTGGAACAGGGAGGCGGACAAGCGCGCCTATCTCGCCAACTTCCTCGGCAAGATCGACACGCAGGCCGTGATCGACCGTTATTCCGCTTGCGAGGCGAATTTCCGCAATGCTCTGGGGCAGGTCGGACTTTGAGCGGATGAGGGTGTTGGCGCAAACGCGAGCGCGCCTTGCTTGCGCGCTGGCAGTGCTCTGGGCCTTTGCCCCGGCGCTGCCGGCGGGCGCTGACGAAGTGCTCTCCGATCGTATCGGAATCAACCGCGTAAACCTAGCCTGGCTTTCCCGCGGCGATCAGGAGCGCGTACTGAATGAAATCGTGGCAAGCGGTATCACCCATGTCCGGCTTTCGCTGTCGAGACCGGTGGACAAGAGCATCGAAGCGCTCGAAATGGCGGACCGGCGGGGGTTGAAAATCCTCCTCGAGATCCAACTCGGCAACAAGGATTATTATCCCGCGGAGGCGCGTTCTCGCACCGGTTTCGGCCGCATCTGGGATGTTCAGCGGCTTTCGGATCTCGATCTCGATCTCTACCGAGCGCAGTTGCGCTCGGCGCTTCGCCGCATTGACGAAATGGGCATCCGCATCGACGCCGTCGAGCCCGGAAATGAAATAAACTACAGCGCTTACAACGGCGACCTCGTCGTCTATGAAAAACCTGGGCGGCAGACGCCGCGCAACGTTTCGGAAGTCGCAAATCGCTCGGCCTTCGAACGCGGGCTCGACGCATATGTCGGCGCCCTCCGCATCACCCGGGAAGAATTGCGGGCGACGGTCTATAGCCGCGACGCGCTTCTGATTTCGGCCGGACTTTCCGACGTCGGCACTGGCGAGGCCGACCGCCGCGGCATGGAACGGCTCGAACCCGGCGAGTTCATTTCACTCCTGCGGAAGCGGGGGATCGATGCGCTGGTCGATGGCTACGGCATTCATGTCTACCCGGGACGCAAAGATGACGCGGCGCTTGCACGCTATGTGACGACGCTTCTCGACTTTTGCCGGCCTGAAGGGGAAGGCAAGCCGTGCTGGGTGAGCGAATGGGGCATTGCCAACACCGCGCTTTCCTGCCCGGTCGATGATCGCGAGCGGGAAGTGGCGGTCCGTGCCGTGCGCCGCAGCTTCGCGGAGCTGATGGAGAAGGGAAGGCTGAAAGCGGCCTTTTACTATGACTGGGACACCCAACCGGTCTACAGCGTCTGGCGTTGCGGCGCCTTGAGCCCGGCCGGCGTTGCGGCCACCGAAGCCAATAGCGGCGGGGTAGCGAGATGACGGGTCAAATCTGTCCGTTCCCGTAGCCGAGGTCCGCGCGGCCGCGATGGGAAACGGTGACGGACGGTCGGCGGATACACAACTGGTTGCATTCCCCGTCCCTGTTAAGGATAAGACGACGTCCGCCGGAGGCAGCTCTGGTCTAAAGACCGTAAAGCCCGATTATTCGCGGCAGACCCTAAAGCCTCTCGGTCACGAGAACAGCTCCCGGAATAGGGGTGGGCCAGCTTCTTCCTCCGCGAGGGCAGCGCGGTTAGCAGCCTCGCGGAGTGCCTGAAAGTCGGCCTGGTCCTCGACCCTGGTACCGCCAAGCCGCACCGTCACCGATATCTGGCGCTCTTGTCCGGCTGTGAACGTGGTTTCCTGCACCCGCGCGCGGATGCGCTCGCAGATGTCGCTGGCATTTTCCGTTGTTGTGCCGGGCAAATAGATGCCGAGTTCGTCGGAGGCAAGGCGGGCGACGAGATCACCATAGCGCAGGGAAGAATGTACGATCCGAACAATCGATTGAAGCAGCGTATCGGCCCATTGCGGACCATAGCGACGACCGATCTCATCGAAATTACCGACATTGAGAACGAGCATAACGCCATCCGGGTTTTCCGCGCTGCTCACGCGCCTGCGGTCTATCGCTTGCTCGACTGAGTTCGCAAATTCGCTGGCGCGCAATGTACCCGTGACGGGATCATGACGGAGCGCGTACTGAAGTTCTTTTTGGGTATCACGAAGCGCTTCGTTGCGCAGACAGATTGCCAATTGAAACCGAAATGTGAGAGCAGCCGATATTAACGCCACGGCGGTCAATTCCACCCAAAATGGAGGTTCGGGAACAAGCAGGCTCAGTGCCCAAACGACCACTGTCGCTCCAGTCGCAGAGGCGAGGGCGCGGAGCGTTGCCTTCTTGATATGCGGGGCGATTACGGCCTGGCGACAACGAAATTGCAGAGTCATCGGTTAACGGAGCTTTTGCAGTGGTCGCTATCTTTAAGGGCTTCGGTGAAATACCAGGTGAATAAATCTGATGGCATTTTAGCAATGGGCCACGAAGAATTTGATCGTCAGGTCAACCAGATCACGGCCTGCGAGACCCAGGCCAATGAGCTCGTTTAAAAAACATTCGCACCTTCTGCGTTAACGCCGGGAGTATTTGCTTCAAACACAGAAAACCGTGGAGGCCTGCGGCTCGATTGCCATAGGGTGAAAATTTACAAGTCTCCGCGCCATCAGGCCCCCGCAACCAAACAAACTTGCAAACTTTGCCAGGCAAGTTGTTTCTGATCGAACTCCTCCAGATAGCTTTGGAGGAGTTCTTCTTGTTTGGCCTCCGTGTCGAGCTTACCGGCAGCCAGCTTCTCCAGATAGTCGTTGTGCTTTTCGGCTTGAAAGCGCTTCTCCATCGCGGTTGCCGCGTCCATGGCGGCTATGACAATGGCGATATGTCCGTGCATTTCCAGCGTTGCCGGCTGGTGATCCGGCGTCTTGGCGACCACCTTCTGAAACAGGTCGCCACGAACACCCATCATTGAGTACTGCAGTCTCTACAAGTTTGACGACGTGTGAGTTTCTCAAAATCATGTCGACGGTGCTGCCTGCCATCCGTGTCGTTAGCAACGTGGCGATAGCGCTCGCCTTTCAGGGCAGGACGGCTCTCGGCGCGGGGACGCAAGGATTTCGAGCGGCCTCGAAGTTCGGAAGCGGTCTAAAGTCGGAAAACCTCCTGAACTTCCATGATTGCCAGGACGAATTCCATAAAATGCTAATATAACCTCTCTAACCGATGTGGTAATATTGGCCTTGGCTTGAGGAGGAGATGCCTGACGGCGTTTCGGCTTGTTGCAGAGTGGTTCGCATGGCTGTCGAGGCAGCGTCGCCGCTATGCCGGAAAGGGGTGGGGCCTCTACGATGGAAGCCTCTGGATAACAGCTCGGAATGGGAGGTGTACAATGCTTCGCAAATTGTTTTTCACCTTGGCTATTGCGACGTCCGTACTCGCGATCAACGGAGCCGCATGGGCTGACATCACGATCCTCGTGCCATCGGGCAGTGAGGGCGACGGTCTAAGGGCCGCTGCCCAGGACTACGCGAAGATGAAGGGCACGAAGGTTGAGGCTGTCCAGGCGCCCTATGCCAACGAGTTCGAGCAAGGCGCCAATGCCGGTGCCACGAAGTCGGGCGTCTTCGATATTATCCTCATGGACGACCCGTGGATTCCCTTTTTCGCCGAGAACGGGCATCTTGAGGATCTGACGGCATTTTTCAAGACGGCCGGAATGGAGGGGCCGGACAGCGATTTTCTTTCGAAGTCGCTAGCCGTCTGCCGCAATCCCTACAACACGGGACCCTATGTGTGCCTGCCTTATGTTGGAAATGCGCAGATGTTTTTCTATGACGCTGCCAAGTACAAGGAAGCCGGCGTCGATGCCCCGAAGACCTGGGATGACGTGCTGAAGGCGAGCAAGAAGCTGACTGAAAGCGGAGGTGGCCGTTATTTCGGCTATGTTTTCCGAGGTGGTCAGGGAAATCCGGTGGTTGCCGATTTCATGCCGATCTTCTGGTCTTATGGCGCAGATATGTTCAATGCCGACCGGACTAAGGTAACGATCGATACCCCAGAAGGGGCCGCCGCCATGAAGACATTCATGGCGTTGCGCGATGTCTCGCCGAAAGGGGTAGAGAGCTACAACGCCAACGAGGTCGGCACGGCGCTCGCTGCCGGTGCTGCCGCTTCATCGATCAACTGGCCGAACTACGTTGCGACCTTTGAAGATCCAACCCAATCAAAGATGGTCGGCAAGATCTCTTACAGCCCCATTCCTGCCGGAACGAAACCGGGCAGTTCGGAAATCGGCCACTGGACTATGGGCATCATGTCGGCTTCCAAAAACAAGCAGGAAGCTTTCGACTTCATGATCTGGGCGACTTCGTCCGAACAGATGAAGGTTTCTGCCCAACGCGGCAATCCGCCTGTCCGGACCTCGGTCTTCACCGACCCGGAACTGACCTCGCAAGAGAAGTTCCGGCACTATCCCGTGTTGATGGAGGCGATCCAGGCTTCGACTCCCCGCCCGCGTCACCCGAAGTGGCCAGAAATCGAGAATGCCTTCGGCATCGAGCTTTCCAAGGCGGTGGCGGGCACGATCACGCCGGAAGAGGCTTTGAAGAACGCCCAGGAGGCGGTCGCACGGATTACGAACCTTTACTAGGCAACGGCCATTCGGAGCGGGGTTTTCGGACGCCGCTCCCTTGCAGCGCCGGCAATCGCGCCCAGTGAGCTTGAAATCCGACAATTCAGGCGCCCCGAGGCAGGGTTTTGCGGGAGAGGTCAATGTTCAAGTCGGAAAGCGGGGCATTGGCCGAGCCGCTTCGATCTGGTGGCGGACTGGAGCGGTGGGCAGAGCGGCATTTGCGCATCCTCATGCTCGCACCGACGGTGCTTATACTGCTGGGGCTGACGATCTTTCCCAGCGTCTACATGTTCTACGCGGCGGTTCACAAAATAAGCCCGAATCCCGATATACCCTGGAAGTTTGTCGCTGCCGGCAATTTCGTGCGGCTGTTTTCCGACACGCAATTTCACGTCGCGCTCCGGAACACCGCCGTATTTACAGTCGCGGCGGTGACGGCCGAGTTCCTCCTTGGTCTCGGCCTGGCGCTTCTCCTCGATAAATTTATCCGCAAACTGACCTTTCTGAAGACCGTCCTGATGATCCCCATGATGCTGCCGCCAATTGCGGTCGCGATCACGTGGAAGCTCATCTACGAGCCTCAGTTCGGCGTCCTGAACGAAATCATGTTCCGCCTTGGTCTCCCCTTGCAGGCATGGGCGGGCGACGCGAACCTCGCGATGTTCTCGATCATTGTCGCCGATGTCTGGCAATGGACACCGTTCATATTTCTTCTGATGTTGGCGGGGTTGGCCAGCTTGCCAGTCGAGCCTTACGAGGCCGCCGCACTCGACGGCGCCTCGTCTTGGCAGCAATTCCGGGACCTGACCCTGCCATTTCTCAGGCCGGTTATCGCCATTGCCTTACTCCTGCGCGTCATGGATGCACTGCGTCTTTTCGATCTGGTCTTCATTCTGACGGGAGGAGGCCCGGCTGACCGGACCAAGGTCTTGAGCCTTTATATCTATCAGGTCGCCTACCGCTTCGCCGATCCCGGCTACGCGGCGGCGATCTCACTTTTCGTGCTGTTTATGACGATCGTTTTGAGCACTTGGTTTATGAAACGCATGCGATTGGCGGATTGACCATGACGAGGGCAAAGACCATACACGCACGCAGCCGCACTAGAGAGGTGCTCATCCGCCTGTGCGCCTATCTGACGATTCTTGTCGCACTGATCGTCACACTTTTTCCCATCTATTGGATCGCGACGAACTCTTTCAAGTTTGATATCGACATTTTCGCAGTGCCGCCGGAGTGGCTGCCTCGAAACCCGACGCTGAAACACTACGACGAAGCGTTTATCCAGCGTCCGTTCCTGCGCTATGCGCTGAACAGCTTTCTCGTCGCCGTAGGAACGACCGTCATTTCAGTGACCTTCGGCACGATGTCAGGCTATGCCTTGGCACGGTTCAGCTATCCCTGGCAGTGGCGGAAGCAGATTTCGTTCTGGATCCTGTCGACGCGCATGATGCCGCCCATTGTGAGCATCATTCCCCTCTACCTGTTCTTCAACTATTTCGACATGCTCAACACGAAGTCGGCTCTTATTATCGCCTACACCGCTTTCAATCTGCCCTTCGCGACATGGATGATGAAGAGCTATTTCCAGGATCTTCCGGTTGAACTGGAGGAGGCGGCAATCGTTGACGGCGACACGCGTTGGGGAGCATTCCTGCACGTGGCGTTACCTCTTGCCCGGCCCGGGCTTGCGGCCACCGCGATCTTCTGCCTGATCATCTCGTGGAACGAGTTTCTGCTTTCCCTCATTATTACGCTCACCGAGCAGTCGCAGACACTGCCGATCGGCATTGCCGGGCGCGTAACGCAGTACAACACCTATTGGGGCGAAATCAGCGCGGCTGGTTTCATGGCATGCGTGCCAATCGTTATCTTCGCCTTCATCGTCCAGAAGCATCTTGTCCGGGGGTTGTCCCTGGGCGCCGTCAAAGGTTGAGGCCTATGGCGTCCGTCACATTCAAAAATGTCTGCAAGAAGTTCGGCGAATTCGTCGCCGTGACGAATTTCAACCTCGAAATCAAGGACAAAGAGTTTCTCGTTCTGCTCGGACCTTCGGGTTGCGGCAAGACAACGACCATGCGAATGGTCGCAGGTCTCGAGGAAGCGACGTTCGGCGACATCTACATCGATGAGGACCGCATCAACGGTGTCCTGCCCAAGTATCGCGATGTCGCAATGGTCTTTCAGTCATATGCTTTGTATCCGCACCTCACCGTCGAGGACAATATCGGCTACCCCCTGAAGATCCGTAAAGTGCCACCCGCTGAATGCAAGCGACGGATAGCCGAGGTCGCACGGCGTGTGGAACTCGACACGATGTTGTCGCGCTTGCCCAGGGAACTTTCCGGTGGCCAGCGCCAGCGTGTAGCTCTCGCCCGCGCCATCGTCCGCACGCCGCGTGTCTTTCTCATGGACGAGCCACTGTCCAATCTTGATGCCAAGCTTCGCACCCAGATGCGCGCTGAGTTGAAGCATCTTCAACATGAGCTGCAGGTCACGACGATCTACGTCACTCACGACCAGATAGAAGCGATGACCCTTGCCCACCGCGTGGCCGTGATGAACAAGGGCGTGATCGAGCAGCTTGGGACGCCGCGGGAGATCTACAATGATCCGCGCACCCTCTTCGTTGCCGGATTTATAGGCTCGCCGCCGATGAACCTCATTCGGGGAGAAGTGAAGAATGGTGTGTTCGTTAGTGCCGGTCTCAGGGTGTCGGGTATCGGCCGGGCAGATGTCTCCCGCGCCGTCCTCGGTGTCCGCCCGGAGGACGTCCACGCGACCGAAGTCGGGGATACGGACGTCAATCTGGTTGCGCCGATCTATTCGGTGGAACTCACCGGCGAAAACACGCTTGTCAGTTTGCGCTTGGGTGGCCAGCCCATGACCTTGCGTGCCGACAAGAATTTTAGTGGTCAGATCGACCAGCAGATCGGCGTCAAGGTTGTGACGGATCGCGTGTTTCTGTTCAATGGCGAGACTGAAGATCGTGTTGACTTCTAGCGTTTGGACGGCAGCTATGGTCATTGCCCTTGCATTCCGAGCGGATGCCGCTGATGTCGCCCCTATCGCAGGAAATCCGCTGATCGAAATTCCTGCCGGCGCGTTTGTCTTTGGCCGTGACGACGGCCCCGAGAACGAACGCCCGCGCCGCGTGCTGCACGGGCGGGCGTTTGCAATCAATCGTACCGAGATCACGAATCGGCAATATGGACGCTTCGTCAATGCTACCGATCACCGCCCGGCCTTCTACGCAGGTCACCCGGTCCTGGGGCTAGACGACAGGCCGGTTGTCGGGGTGAGTTGGGGAGACGCCGATGCCTTTTGCCGTCATTACGGGTTGGCTCTGCCGTCGGAGCAGCAATACGAGAGGGGCGCGCGAGGCGCGAAGGGCGACGCGTTTCCTTGGGGCGGGGCCCTGCCGGACGATGCACGCGCAAATTCCGGAGCGGATGCCTGCTGCTCTGGCGACGCGCGCGACGGGTATCCGATGACCGCGCCGGCGGAGTCCTTCGCTGACGGCGCAAGCAGCGAAGGCGTCCTCAATCTTGTCGGCAATGTCTGGGAGTGGACCCGCGATCTTTACGCGCCGTATGAAGGTGGGACCGCGGAAAGGAGCGCCGGGCTGTACCGAGTGCTTCGCGGCGGCTCCTGGAACAGCGATCCAAACCACCTTACGACGACCTATCGCCTCGCCTATGATCCGGAATTCCGGTTCTCAGCCAATGGTGGCTTCCGATGCGTTCGTTCCACGCCCTGATTATCGTCTCTAGTCTTCTGTTCCTGGTAGCCGGTGCCGGCGCCGAGCCGACAGTTGCGCCTGGCTACACACTCGAGACCTTTAACACGCCGGGCGCCGCCTTCGCAGGTGTGTCCCGCGATGGCGGTGGCTTGCTTGTCAGCGATCTCGCGAGCGGCCGGCTCTACCGGCGCGGGACGGACGGCAAGCTTGTCGCATTCGGTCCCGTATTTCCTCATGGGCTCGACGTGATCGGCGACCCGACCGGTCCCTATCGTGTGGTCCGCGTCGGCGATGTTCTTGTCGTTGCCCAGGGATGGACGCCGGTCAATTCTGACGAGGGTCCGCTCGACCACGCTCTCGTGGCGATCGACGCCGCCGGTCGGGCCCGCGTCATCAGCAGCGATTTCTGGAATCCGTTCGATTTCATCGTGGCGGGCGGAACCTACTACGTGATCGACTCTGCTCGAAATAGTGTCGAACGCGTGCAGGCGGACGGCCGGAAAAGCACGCTCATGGCATTCCGCCGCATGGGGGAGGCGGCCGCGGCGCTGCGCAGCCTTTCGCCAACGGAATTCGCGGAAGGCAACAGCTACGAAGTCGACGCGGTGCCGACTGGCATCGCCCTTCGCGACGGTCGCCTCTATATCGCGCTGTTCGGCGGCTTTCCCTTCCTTGCCGGTGCTGGAAAGATCGTTTCGATTCCCGCGGCCGGCGATGCCTCAAAGCCGCAGCTTGACGTGAAAGGACTCAATGCACCCGTGGGTATAGCCTTCGACAATTATGGCGAGATGCTTGTCCTCGAACACGGTACTTACAACCAGAAAGAAGGTTTCCGGAAGGGTAGCGGGCGATTGCTCAAACTCAATAAACTCACACCCGACCGCAAGATCATTCTCGACGGCCTGACCCGACCCGTGTCCGTGCTCGTCTGGGACGAGCGGCGGCTTGTCGTTTCCGACCTAGGTGGCAACCTCCATTTGCTGACACGCGAATCTGCTCGCTGACATACCGGTCTACGTGGCTTCGGGCCCCGCAACCAAAGCTTACGACTAATATCAAAGGGCTCCGAGGAAACTCGGAGCCCTTTTTGCGTTCAAATCCACTAACACACGGCTAGCACAAATCCCCACCCTCGTCTGGTTGATGTTTGGATCGGGTTTCGTCTTGTCGCAACTGTCTCATGGTTAGCCTTTTCTTTGCCGGCATCAAAATCTCCACGTTTGTCGCGGTGCATTTGATGACAAAGTTGCTGACCCAGGGGGAATGTTCAGTGCCGAAAACCGGCCGGTCTTTGATTGGAACGATGGCCGGCTTCAAATCGGAATGGTGGCCGGCTTCACGTCGGAATCCGTAACGCGGCGCATATCAAGACCACATTGGACGCTTCCGTCATCAACGCGCGCAAGCCCCGCCGGGCAAACCGCGAGTGGAAGGGGGATAGGGCGGCGGCACCGCCCCGTAGAGACACCCAAGGGGTGTCCAGACGAACCGCTTGCCGGTTCGAAGCGCCCGCTTGGCGGCCGCTCATGAGGGTTTAACCCTCCTATCCGGCCACGAGAGTCCAGGCTCAGGCCGGTTTTTCGTTAGAGACGCCGGAGTGAGCGCCAATTGGCCCAGACGTCACTTCACCGCGACGACGACCTTCCCTTTCGCACGACCCGTTTCGACATAGTTGAGCGCCTCATTGGCCCTCTCGAACGGGAAGACCCGGTCCATCACGGGGCGTATGTCACCCGCCTCGATCAGGGATGTGATCTTTCCGAGCTGCCCACCGTTCGCTGTCATAAAGAGAAACGAATAAGTGATGCCTTGGCGTTTCGATTTTTTCCTGATGCTGAAACTCAGCAGGCGCATGACCTGTTGAAGCAGCCAACCAGAGCCGTTCTGCCTCGCGAAGTCCGGATCGGGAGGACCGGAAATCGAGATCAGCTTTCCACCCGGCTTCAGAACAGCAAGGGATTTCTCCAGCGTGTCCTTCTCGAGACTGTTCAGCACGACGTCATAGCCCTGCACCACTTTCTCGAAGTTATCCTTCTTATAGTCGATGACGACATCCGCTCCGAGGCTTCTAACGAGATCGACATTAGCTGTGCTCGTCGTCGTTGCCACGGTCGCACCGAGATACTTGGCAAGCTGGATGGCAATCGTTCCCACGCCACCCGAGCCGGCATGGATCAGAACCTTCTGTCCCTTCTTGAGGTTCGCCCGTTCGACAAGCACCTGCCAGGCGGTCAGGGCGACGAGCGGCAGCGATGCTGCCTCTTCCATCGTGAGGTTCTTCGGCTTCAGTGCTAGATCGGCCTCGTCGATGGCGACATATTCTGCAAATGTCCCGATGCGATCTTGGGCCGGACGTGCATAGACCTCGTCACCGGGCTTAAACTGCCGGACTTTGGCCCCGACCCGGACCACGACGCCTGCTAACTCGTTGCCGAGCACCAGTGGAAGGCGGTAGGGCAGGATGAGCTTAAACTCGCCGTCCCTGATCTTGTTATCCAAGGGGTTCACCCCGGCGGCATGAATTTCCACCATGACATCGTTGTCGCGCAGTTCCGGCTCCGGACTATCACCGAGCCGTAGAGCCCCACCTTTTGTATAGCGGTCAACTAAGAATGCCTTCATGAGTACTAACTTTCTTTCTTTTCCTAAGGTGGCGGCAATTGGGGGTTAGGCGGGGAGCCTGTTGAATTTCCGGAGATTTTTGTCGACGAAAGACTCGGGCATGAAGCGGCGTAGGAAACGGACCAGCCCCGCAGCCTTTCCTGCGGTGTAACGCCTCTTCGGCGACGCTGCGTTGGCCGACTTGACCACCATGTCGGCGACGATCTCGGGTGCGTCTCCCGTCTCGACAATCTCTCGCATCAGCTCCTCAGCGTCAGCACGAACGCTATCGTACACGGCAAGCGGTTGATCCGCGCGCGTGAGATTTTCCTCGAACGATGTGCGGGTGACGCCAGGCTCCACCAGTACGACGCGAATGCCTTGCGATCGCACTTCGTGGTCGAGCGATTCCGAATAACCCTCAATCGCGTGCTTGGTCGATGCATAGAGGGCGTTGAAGGGGGCAGGAATGAGCCCGAGAATGGAGCTCATGTTGATGATCCTGCCTTTCCGTTGGCGTCTCATGATCGGTAGTATTGCATTTGTTAAACGCATGACGCCGA
This sequence comes from Rhizobium sp. CC1099, assembly GCF_029714385.1. Lineage (NCBI taxonomy): Bacteria > Pseudomonadati > Pseudomonadota > Alphaproteobacteria > Hyphomicrobiales > Rhizobiaceae > Rhizobium > Rhizobium sp. CC1099. Next base: position 3,966,453 of record NZ_CP121641.1, read on the forward strand.
AGACATTCACGTCGAACAGAGTTTTTGCTTGCGCGGCAGAGGACTCCTCAGCACCTCCGAGCAGTCCAATTCCGGCATTGTTGACGAGAAGATCAATCCGTCCCGCACGGCTCACGACATCATCGACGACCTTCTGCACAGACCCGTCGTCGGTGACGTCGCAAACCAGCATTGTCACACCATCGTCGGTGTTGGCCATCGGCTTCCGGCTGGTTCCGAACACCCGGTAGCCATTGCGCCGCAACGCTCGTGCGGCCGCCATTCCAATGCCCGATGATGCGCCCGTGACTAGGGCGACGCCGCGTTCTGTCTTACTCATCTGTCTCAGCTTTCATTTTTGTCGTGGAACATCGATGAAAACTAGGTTACTATCAATTTGAGAGTAAGTCACTATCAAAAAGATATTAACATGCAGAATCTTTCGGACCAGCCATGCCTGATCGCCCGTAGCCTCGCGTTAGTAGGGGACGCATGGAGTATGCTGATACTGCGGGACGCCCATGCTGGGCTCACCCGCTTTGATGAGTTTCGGAAAAGCCTTGGCATCGCTCCGACAATTTTAACCCGTCGGCTTTCCGCGCTTACCGACGAGGGGCTGCTGGAGAAACGGCGCTACTCGGAGCGGCCGCCACGGGACGAATATGTGCTGACGGAAGCCGGTCGGGACTTCCTGCCGGTTCTGTTTTCGATCGGCGCGTGGGGGCGAAAGCACCGCAACAAAAACGGTGTAACCCGGTTCTTTGACGCCGAGACTGGAACGGAGATTGATCCTGTCACGATCGACCGCACGACCGGTGCTCCGATCGGAACACGTCCGATACGCATCGCCGCACCCGAATAACCCGCCCCACATGGTGGAGCTATGGTCGGTTATGGCCAGGCGCCCTTGCCCTCTTTATCCATAAGGCGCACTCGACTGCCTTTCCCGCAGTTCGCCGTACCGGCAGGGCCACGCGTCCGGAACGGTCGGGGGACTGCCAGCTTGCGGGTTCATGCTGCGCGCTCCCGGGGTGATGAATATTGACAATATATGCTACGCTCCCACAATAGAAGAAGAACGAAAGGATATGCCGATGGCATCGGGAAGCATTCATGTGAAGGTGGGCGGGCAATTGCAGGCCCATATTCAGCAGCAGATTGGCGAGGATGGTCTCTATGAAAATGCCAGCGAGTATATTCGCGCCTTGATCCGGCAGGATTTGAGGAACCGCGATGAGGCATGGGAAGCCTTGCAAAAGGAACTAGCCCCCGCCATGCGCGCGGACGATAGCCAATTCGTCACCGTTAAGGCCGAGGATGTAATCCGCCGAAACCAGCGCCGCTAGTATGGTCGCGTATCGTTTTTTCCCCCGAGCGGATGCCGCTCAGGACAAGATTTGGCGGGATACCGTTGAGAACTGGGGCGAGAAGCAGGCGGTGACTTATATCACCGGCTTACATACTCACTTGCAGCGGTTGTGTGACAACAGGGCGATATGGCGAAAGCTCCCGCAGAAGCTTGCGGTTCCCGCTGACATCAACCGCGAAGCCTATTTTAGCCGCTACGAGCGCCATCTTGTATTCTTCCGGGAGTTGAACAATGGCGACCTTGGTGTGATGAGCATTCTGCATGAGCGAATGGACCTGCCGGTACGCCTCATGGAGGACTTGGCTGCACTGGATGAAAAAGCGGCCAGCGCAGAGAAATAGAATTTCGGCTCATAGGGCCGCAGGTTTAAATCCTGCCCAGGATCAGCACCTGGGAGGATAGAAAGACGGCGTTGAATCGGAAATAATTTCCGCTTTTGGCGCAAACCTTCCTCTAACGACCCACCTAACCTTTCGATCCCTCATTCGGTTCGTGCACGGCATTCGGCCTTCCGCTTCTCGCTCCGAGCTCGTAAGCAGAAATTTGCTCGTCGAAACCTTTGAGCTGCCGCGCACCGAGAGCGACCATTGAAATTTTGCCACGTACGGATTGCGCCACGGCGTTGTCGACGAGGATTTGCCGATCATCGGCGGATGAACACAATCGCGACGCTAGGTTCACGACATGGCCGATCGCAGTGTAGTCAGCGCTCTTCATACCCAATTCGGCCGACCGTCGCCCATCCCATCGCCAGTCCTATGCCGAAGCCGATCGCATAGCCGCGCAGTCGCCACCGGAGTTGGCCCCGTCCCGTCACTTCAATTTGTAGTTGGAACGGCCGCTTCGGGTGGTAAGCGGTCAGACGCCAAGAAGCCTCAAGAGGCTTTATGAGCGGCGGCCAATAGCGGACCTCGGCCTTAGTTCGAAACGTGGCGACCATCTTCACTTCGCTAAATCTACGTCAGTCTCTTTAGATCGAAGGGAAGTAGTCATGGCTGGAACGGACTTTCCATTCGCTGGGAGCAATCAGATTGTTCCGGGCGACCCATTCGATCGGTACGCGGGAAGGGGCCGCCGATGGCTTTTCACGTTGTTTAGTCCCTATGAATATTTTCCCTTTCTGAAGCGATCGATGGTGTCTGAGTCGCTTCAGAGCTAATCGAGCGGCATTTGAACAGAGTTGTCGAAGGGGCAGGATGGTCGAGACCGTGATTTCCGTCCGACTTTGGCGAAGGATTTACTGCTGAGCGTCGTCACAGCGACCCTGCGGGTGCAAATCAGGAAGACAGCGGTCTTCGGACCTGACTTTTCATACCGCGACCTGCGCTCATTTTTGATCTTTTCACTTCGCAGCCCTTCGCGGTATAATTAGAGTTTGCTAATATAGAAAATGGAATGGCCGTCAAAACAGAAAACCTTCGGTCTTTGGGCCGGGGATTAACTATGGGGATCGAACATGCTTAGCGGCTTTAGCAGGGCCTGCGCGCTAATCCTTTTGTCAGGGAACTTCGCTTTCGCCCAATCGGATCAGATAGAGCCAAACGCTGGAACGTGGAAGACGTGGGTAATCACGTCGGGCAAAGACTTCCGAGTCCCGCCCCCACCGGATACTTCCGCAACCGAGTTGGAGCGGGTCCGCGAACTTGTCGTAAAGAACGATGCGCAGGTCGCCGCCAAGATCACGTTCTGGGACGCCGGCTCGCCGGGCTATCGATGGATCGACCTGGTCAACCACCGTCTTCTCGCAAACCAGACGATCCCCAATGCGCATCGCGTCTACACCTATTTGACGATGGCGGTCTACGACGCCACCGTCGCGGCTTGGGAGTCGAAATACTTCTACAATCGCCCCCGCCCGAGCGAGGTGGATACGACACTGCCGACTGCGCTGCCTACGCCTCGGAGTCCCGCTTATCCATCTGAACACGCGGCAGCCGCCGCCGCCGCCGCGACTGTTCTTGCCTATTTCTTTCCGGACGAGGCGTCGTCGTTCCAGGCGATGGCCGAAGAAGCCGCACAGTCGCGTGTCCTTGCCGGTGTCCAGTTCCCAAGCGACTCTTCCGCCGGCCTGGCACTGGGGCGACGCGTGGCAGAGCAAGTGATTGCGCTGGCAAAGGCCGACGGCTCCGATGCCGTCTGGACCGGCACGGTGCCGACCGGGCCGTGCATGTGGGTCGGAGCCAAACCCGCCAATGCAAACATGCCAAACTGGAAGCCGATTCTGCTCGAGGCAGCCGATGAATTCAGGCCACCGACTCCGCCCGACTGCAAGTCTGCGGCCGTGAAGGCCGAGACGGAGGCAGTCCGGCGGTTTGAGCGAAAATTCCCCAACAACTACAAGGCGTTCTACTGGCAAAGCCCATCCGGCCTGTTCGTCGACTGGTATGACTATGCCAGCAAGTGGATGTTCGAGGACAAGACGGATTCGAACCCGCCGCGCGCCGCACGGGCTTACGCGATGCTCGCAACGGTCTACTATGACGCCTACATTGCAAGCAACGACGGGAAATACGCTTATTGGTACCTGCGACCCAACATGCTTGATCCGAGCATCACTCCCCTGTTCGCAGTGCCCGCCCATCCCAGTTATCCGTCGAACCACTCCGCGTTGTCGACTGCCCGATGCGAGGTGCTGGCCTACCTGTTCCCCGACCGGGCGGAGTTCATCCGCACGGTCGGCAAGGAGGCGGGCGATTCCCGCATCTGGGCCGGCATCCACTATGAAATGGACAACCGGGCCGGTGCCGCACTTGGCAAAGCGGTCGCCGGGAAATTCATCGAGCGGGCAAAAAAAGACGGCGCAGACTAGCGGAAGGGAGGAGGCCTGTTTGATCCGCTGCCAGCGGATGACCGCCGGCGCCTTCTCCTGAAATGTCGCAATCCCAAGCGAGGGGTTCTCGATGGAACGCTGCGTTCACTCAGCAGCCGACGTGCGAGGCAGCAACGTTTCTCAAACGATGCGGATGCGGGGCGCGTCACATGACCATTGCTTTCCCCGTGAGCGACCTCTTTGCAAAGCCAGAAGACGCAACGCCGCTTGAGCCTGGGGAACGCGAAGGACTTCTGCAAAGCTGGATCACGTATCGCGGCGTTCTCAATGAGGCCGAGCAGGAGAATATCGTGGGGCAGGAGCGGCGTGGGCGGCGTGGGCGGCGCGGGCGCAAGCCACAGGACGTCCTCAGCATCGACTTCGCCCTGACGCTGCACAAGCGCATGTTCGGCGATGTGTGGAAATGGGCGGGGACTTGCCGCACGATGGCGCGGAATATCGGGGTCGACGCTTATCGCATCCAGCCCGACATCGCGACGCTTTTCGACGATGTGCGCTATTGGGTCGAGCACGAAACCTATCCGCCGGATGAAATTGCCGTGAGGCTGCATCACCGGTTGGTCGCCATTCATCCCGTTCCGAACGGCAATGGGCGTCACGCGCCTGATGGCCGACCTTCTGATCGAGCGGCTCGGCGGCGAGCCGTTCGGTTGGGGCGGCGGCGTACTCGCGGATACCGGCGAACTGCGCGCCCGTTAAGTCGAGGCCCTGCGGTGGACCGTTGCTCGCGTTCTGTCGGATCGGGCAAACATCCACCGATCTGAGACGCCTCGGACGCGCCTCACACATTTCGAAACCCCGACGAACCCCTCGGTGATATTCTCGACATCGCTGCAATCGCAATGCGCTCGCCTGTACCGGAGTCGCCTCAGCGCATCTTTGAAATCGAAGTGCGCGGCAAGCGCGGCATCGACTGGTGCAAGTCCATGCCGGATTTGAGCAGAAACCTTGACGAACCACGTTGGTTCACCAATAATCCTAGTGAACCAAGGAAAGTTAGGTGCCATGACTGCATTCACCGTGCGCGTTTCGGATGAAACCGCAAGCAAGCTCGATCAGATCGCGGAAAAGCTTGACCGATCCCGCTCCTACATGGCTGCTGAAGCCATTGAGGCTTTCGTTGAACAGCAGGAGTGGCAGCTTGCCGAGATCGAAGCCGGGTTGGCTGAGGCCGATCGGGGTGAATTCGCCAGCGATGAAGATGTAGCGAGAGTCATCGGAAAGTACGTCAAGTCCGCCGCCCGTCAATCATGAGTGGCAAGCGCCGTCGTTGGACGCTGAGGGCGTTGCGTCGGCTTGATAAAATCGGCGCTCATATCGAGCAGGACAATCCCGATGCGGCGGCGCGCGTCGTCGCGAGGATTGTGACGGCCGTGGATATGCTCGCGGAATTACCGGCAAGTGGGCGACCGGGTCGCATCAAGGGGACCCGTGAAGTGGTGTTGGCCGATATTCCCTACATCATTCCATACCGTGTCGGACGGGATATTGAGATTATTACCGTCATGCCCGCGCAGCAGCGATGGCCGCAGGCATTCTGACAAAACCGCCGTACATCCTGAAGCCGGTTCAGATCATCAGCACGTCGGGCGAACTAATCTTTATCGATGTGGACGCTACTGCGCCAACGCGTTCTGCTTCCGCAGGCTTTTGTCGAATGCGGATTCGGGGACGAAACGGCGCAGGAAACTGGCGCGCCTTCTTCCCCGCCGCATAACGCCTCTTCGGAGCCTGGTCAGTCGAGACTCCTCCGCGCCGCCGAGCGGGCAAATGCCGGCATTGTTGACAAGCAGGTCGATTCGCCCGGCCTCGGCCAAAACTTCTTCCACCAGTTTCGCCACGGACACGTCATCAGTCACGTCACAAGTCAGCATGGTAACGCCGTCGGTCCTTTCGGCGACAGCGCGACGGCTAGTTCCGAACACACGAAAGCCCGCGTTGCCGACCCTTATTGCCGCGACGTCGCAGCACGGCTCTGGAAGGTGTCCGAGAAGCTTACCGGCGCGAGATTCCCTCCGCATAATGGACTTCAACCAACGAAAGAAAACGTACGGACTTCACGCTGCAATCGTCTTCGAGACTTGGACCTCAGCGGCGACAACCGCCAAGAGCCGGATATTCAACGACCGTGCATTTATGGGATAAGACGCAGCAGCACTGAGTTGGCGCTTAGTTCTGGGCGAATGAAGCGGTCAAGCCATTAGACCATGCAAAATGAGATCGACATGCGCTTCCAGGTACGTCGTCTTATCCAGCGCTCTTCGATCATTGAAGATGAGCTTGAAAATCAGCATGGCGATGGCAGGAGCCACTACCGCGTCGGCGAATGCCGCTGGCGCCGGCCGGAACTCCCCGTGTTTTACACCCTCATCGATGAGGGATTGCAAATAAGCGTTGAGTGGGTCGATGAACTCTTCGTGGTGCCGATCGACGACTTGGGGAAACCGTGATCCTTCCGCGATGACGAACCTCATCAGTTCCCGCAATCTGCGGTTCTCGACAATGCGATCGTAGAGCATCGCTATAAGGCCCTCGAGCCGCTCCGAACATGTTCCGCTTAGCTCATGGGCACTAGCCAGCAGATCTTCAAACGGCACGGAGATGTGCCTGATCATTGCTTCAAAAAGCTGCTCCTTGGTGTCGAAGTAAACGTAAATCGTCCCCTTCGTTACTCCGACCCTGTCAGCGATGTCTTCAACGCGTGTCGCCACGTAGCCGCGTTCTACGAACTCCTCAAAGGCCGCATCGAGAATCTGTGCAGGACGGCGCGCTTTCTGCTCCGCACGCGTCAGTTTCTTCGTATCAGGCATGTCTCACCTTTGAGCGGTCCTTGTCATTCCGTGGCTCGGCATCAGGCAATTTTCCCGCAACTTATATTGACTAATGAGTCAGTCAATTATATCGATCGCGCGAACGGATGCAAGAGGTCAATTCATGAGAACTATCCTTGTCGCCGCCTTGCTGGCCATAGGCGCAGTCGCGCTTTCGTCATGCGAAAAGCAGGCCACGAATGAGGTGAAGCCCAAGAGGGTGGAGACTGTCGTCGTGAAGACTGCACCTGTCGGCGAAATCAACTTCATCACCGGCGAGGTAAGCGCCCGTGTGCAGAGCGACCTGTCCTTCAGGGTCAGCGGACGGATCGTCGAGCGCCTTGTCGATGTCGGCGCGTTCGTAAAGGCAGGGCAGGTGCTTGCGCGCATCGACGCTGAGGAACAGAAGGCCGATCTGGATGTCGCCACAGCGAACCTGCAGTCAGCTCAAGCCCAGCAGACGCAAGCCCAGCTGGCCTTCGGTCGGCAGCAGAATCTCTTTAAGGCTCAGGTCACGACCCGTGCCGCGCTTGACCAAGCCCAGGAGGCGCTGCTGACGGCCCAAGGAAGCCTGAAATCGGCGCAAGCCCAGCTCGACACGGCGCGAGACGCTTTCTCTTATACGGAGCTGCGCGCCGATGCCGACGGCGTGATCACGGCGCGAAACGCCGAGATCGGCCAGGTCGCGCAGGCTGCGCAACGGATATTCACGCTTGCCCACGAAGGACCGCGTGACGCGGTCTTCAACGTCTTTGAATCCCTCTATCTCGGACGAAAGCTTGAGGACAAAGTTACGGTTGGCCTGCTTTCGACTCCATCCCGGAAAGTAGATGCGGCTGTACGCGAGATCTCGCCAACCATCGACCCATCGACCGGAACGATCAGGGTGAAAGTGGGTCTCGAAGGGGCGCCGGACATGTCGCTTGGCGCTCCAGTCGTCGGCTCCTTCCGTTCCATCACACAGGACACAATCGAACTGCCATGGTCGGCAATGGCCTCGAAGGGTGGCCAGCCTGCCGTTTGGGTCGTGGACCCGTCGTCCTCCAGCGTGTCCATCCGGCCGGTTGATGTTTCCAGCTATGGGACCGGCCGGTTCGCCGTGCGCACGGGCGTGTCTCCAGGTGAAATCGTCGTATCCGATGGTACCAAATTCCTACGGCCCAACGAGGTCGTCTCATATGACAAGGAAGCCGCGAAATGAGTATCCGTGTAACACCCGGGCTGCTGCTCCTTGGGCCATTGCTGCTGTCGTCTTGCCAGAGGCAGGATGAAGCGCGTGAGGAACCGCCCCGCCCCGTTCTTTCCGTTGTTGCCAAATCAACAGCGGCGTCGTCCCTGAGCCTGCCAGGCACAGTCGAGGCCAAGATCGAGACCGAACTTGGATTTCGCGTGCTCGGACGGGTGATAGCCCGCAAGGTCAGCGTCGGCGACATCGTCAAGAAGGGTGACGTCGTTGCCGCCATTGATCCGCTGGCGCTAGAGCTTGCGCTCAGAAGCGCGCAGTCCGAGCTCTCAAATGCGCAGGCACAGCTGACAAATGCTGTCTCCACGGAAGAGCGGCAACGGAGTCTGACCGAAACAAGGTCTGGAAGCGAGGCCGCTTTCGAGGAGGCTCAACTGGGGCGGCGGAGTGCCGTTGCTGCCGTTGCAAAAGGGCAGGCCAATCTGGACAAGGCCGAAGAACAATTGAGCTATGCGCAGCTTCGCGCAGAGTTCGATGGCGTTGTGACGGCCACCTCTGCGGAAGTGGGCCAGGTTGTCGCCGCAGGCCAGAGCATGGCCACCATTGCCCGTCCCGATCAGCGGGATGCGGTCATTGATATACCGGATGCGAGCCTCGACGGCCTCAAGGTGGGATCACCCTTCGAGGTCTCCCTCCAGCTAGATCCAACCATTCGCGCGAGCGGTGTCGTTAGAGAAATTGCACCCGAAGCCGAGACGACGACCCGTACACGCCGCACGAAGATAACGCTCGTCAACCCGCCGGCGGCGTTTCGCCTGGGCGCGGTCGTGACGGCAACTGCGACCATTGCCGCCCAGCCACTGATCCTGCTCCCATCGTCCTCGGTGCTGATGAAGGATGGGAAACCGAACGTCTGGGTCGTCGATACGACGGCCGGCAAGGTCTCCATTCGGGCGATCAAGATGGACGGAGACGTTGCGGAAGGAGGCAACATTCGCATCGCTGAAGGCGTCAATCCGGGCGAACGCGTCGTCGTTGCTGGTGTTCACAAGCTTACTGACGGCCAGGCTGTCAGGGTGGATCAAGGGGAAAACCCGTGAAAAAATTCAATCTTTCCGACTGGGCGCTCGAGCACCGTTCGCTCGTCTGGTATTTCATGATCGTCTTCATTCTTGCCGGCGCGTTTTCCTACATCGGTCTGGGCCGTGAAGAAGACCCGGACTTCACCATCAAGACCATGATCATCCAGGCGCAATGGCCTGGTGCATCCGCCGAGGAAGTGACCAAGCAGGTTACCGACCGTATCGAGAAGAAGCTCGAAGAGCTGGAGTCGCTTGACTACACGCGCAGCGAGACGGTTGCCGGACGGACAACGATTTTCGTGGAGCTATTGCCGACCACCAAGGCCCGGGATGTCAACCCAACCTGGGTGCGCGTCCGCAACATGATCGACGATATCAAGGGAGATTTTCCGAGCGGCGTCGTGGGGCCGTTTTTCAACGACCGCTTCGGCGACGTCTTCGGCAATATCTACGCCTTCACCAGCGACGGGCTCACGCAGCGCCAGCTTCGCGACCTTGTCGAGGACGCCCGCGCAAAAGTCTTGACCGTACCCAATGTCGGCAAGGTGGACATTATCGGTGCGCAAGACGAAGCGATCTACCTTGAATTTTCGACCCGAAAGATTGCGGCCCTTGGTATCGACCAGCAATCGGTTATCGAGACGCTGCAGGCGCAGAACGCCGTCACTCAGTCGGGTTTCGTTGACGCCGGCCCCGAGCGTATCGCCTTGCGCGTCGGCGGTCAGTTTACATCGGAGGAAAGCCTCAAGTCGATCAATCTGCGTGTCAATGACCGGTTCTTTCCGCTGACCGATGTTGCCACGATCAAACGCGGCTATGTCGATCCTCCGTCGTCGCTGTTCAGATATAACGGTCAGCCCGCGATCGGTCTCGCCATCGGCATGAAGACCGGGGCAAATCTGCTGGAATTCGGCAAGGCGCTCGACCAGCAGATGGATCGCATCGTGACCGATCTGCCGATCGGCGTGGATGTCCAGCGCGTTTCCGATCAGCCTCACGTCGTCGACGAAGCGGTCTCGGGCTTCACGCGCGCTCTGTTCGAAGCGGTCGTCATCGTCCTTGCGATCAGTTTCATCAGCTTAGGCGTTCGCGCGGGCCTGGTTGTCGCAATCTCGATCCCTCTTGTGTTAGCGATCACGTTCCTCGTTATGGCCTATTCGGGCATTTCGCTGCAGCGTATTTCGCTCGGCGCGCTGATCATTGCGCTTGGCCTTCTCGTCGACGATGCGATGATTGCCGTCGAGATGATGGTCGCCCGGCTCGAGGCAGGAGACGATCTGAAAAAAGCAGCAACACATGTCTACACGTCTACGGCGTTCCCGATGCTCACGGGCACGCTTGTAACGGTCGCCGGCTTCATTCCCATCGGCTTGAATAACAGTGCCGCGGGCGAATTCACCTTCACGCTTTTCGTGGTGATTGCTGTCTCGCTCCTGGTCTCATGGATCGTCGCAGTGTTGTTCACGCCACTTTTGGGCGTGAGCATCCTTCCGAAGACGATGAAGTCGCATCATGATCAGAAAGGCCGGCTGGCGAGAGCTTTTTCGTGGCTTTTGAACCTTTCCATGCGGTGGCGCTGGATCACCATCGGCGCGACAGTCGTTGCCTTCGCGCTCTCCATCGGTGGAATGAGCCTTGTGCAACAGCAGTTCTTCCCTTCCTCGGACAGGGCCGAACTGATCGTCGATTGGAACTTGCCGCACAACAGTTCGATCTTCGAGACGAACAGGCAGATGGCCAAGTTCGAGCAGGAGATGCTCGCGAACAATAAGGATATAGAGCACTGGACGAGTTATGTCGGACAAGGTGCTCCCCGCTTCATCCTGTCCTTCGATGTTCAGACGCCCGACGTGTCGTTCGGGCAGACCGTCATCGTGACCAAGGGGCTTGATGTTCGCGACAAGGTCAAGAGCGAACTGCAGGACTATCTGACGAAAACCTTCCCGGGGACCGATGCGTTCGTAAAGCTTCTGGACATCGGGCCTCCGGTCGGCAAGCCTGTGCAATATCGCATCAGCGGGCCGGATATCCAGAAGGTTCGCGATATCGCCCAGCAATTTGCGGGCATCGTCGGCCAGCATCCGCTGCTCTCCAACATGACCTTTGACTGGAATGAACCGTCGCGCGTCGTGAAGGTCGATGTTCTGCAGGACAAGGCGCGGCAACTGGGCGTCTCGTCGCAAGACATTGCAACAACCCTTAACGGGATCGTGGAGGGATCGTCGGCCACGCAGATCAGGGACAACATCTATCTCATAGATGTGATCGGCAGGGCCCAAACCTCGGAGCGCGGCTCCATCGAGACGCTGCAGAACCTTCAGCTGCCTGGCTCAAACGGCAAATCGGTACCGCTCTCTGCAGTTGCCAATTTCCGCTACGAGCTGGAGCAGCCAACGATCTGGCGTCGCACGCGCACGCCGACAATCACCATCAAGGCTGCCGTCGTCGGGCCGACACAGCCGGCGACTATCGTCACCGAACTGCAGCCCAAAGTCGATGCCTTCCGCAAGGGTCTTCCAGCCGGCTACAGCATCGCCAACGGCGGTTCCGTCGAGGAAAGCGCGAAGGCGCAAGGACCGATCGCTGCGGTCGCGCCGCTGATGTTGTTTGCCATGGCGACGATCCTCATGATCCAGTTGCAAAGCTTCAGCAGGTTGTTCCTGGTGTTCGCAGTGGCTCCGACGGCACTCATCGGTGTGGTTATAGCACTGCTCTTCAGTAACGCGCCCATGGGATTCGTCGCAATTCTTGGCGTGCTTGCGCTGATAGGGATCCTGATCCGGAACTCTGTCATCCTGGTCGTGCAGATCGAACAGCTTCGGAGCGAAGGCGTGCCCCCATGGCGCGCCGTCGTCGAGGCGACGGAGCACCGGATGCGTCCGATCATGCTGACGGCGGCGGCCGCGACCCTGGCGCTCATTCCAATCTCCCGGGAAGTCTTCTGGGGTCCCATGGCCTACGCCATGATGGGGGGCATTGTCGTCGGTACCGCACTGACGCTTCTTTTCCTTCCGGCGCTCTATGTGGCGTGGTTCCGGATACGGAGAGAGAATCTGGGGGAGCGGAAACCCGCACATTCCTAGCATTCGGGGAACCCGTTTACGGTCGCCCTCCGTCTGGGCGCGCCCGCCTATCGGCGGGGCCGGAGCCCCGCAACCAACGCTCAATCAAGAGGCCCGCCACGCTGAACTGACCCCTGAAAGTTGGACATCAACGGTCAGGGGTCAGTTCACGACGGCGGGCCTTGCGGGAGGAGAAACCTGGATTCAGCTTCTGATCGTTGCCTTGCCTTGTTCCACCAGGCGAGCGGCGGCATCGGCGGGCGTCGTGCGTTCGAACGCGAGCTCGTCAGCGAGGGGCCGAAGGACGCGCTGGTCGAATTCCGTCGCGCCAAGCGGGGCAGGTGCCGGGTAATCGCCGACCTGATCCTTAAGAAGGTTGACGTACTTGACGGTATCCTGCTCCGTCGGGTTAAGGTTCGGCAGGATCGCCTCGCGGACGGTCGCCGACATCGGTACGCCCCGTTCCACTCCGAGGATCTTGCCGGCGTCGATGTCGTTGACGAAGAAGTCGATGAACTTGGCGGCAGCTTCGCCGTTCTTCGTCGTCGCTCCGATGCTCCAGATAAGCGCGGGACGGTAGTAATGGCCGGAGGGACCACCCTTCCTTTCGCGCGGCAGCATGGTGATCGCCAGTTTATTCTTCGAGATCAGCTGATAGCCGACGAGCTGGTTTGAATAGGCCATGCCGATCGCCGATTTGCCAAGCGCCAGGCAGTTGGTGTCGATGGTGTTTTGGTCGAGCGTCTGTACATCCGCCGCGACCGTGCCACCCTTTTTGCGCAGGTCCTCCCAGAAGCTGTACCACTCCTTGGCATCCTCGACGTCGAAGCCCAGGCTGCCATTGGCGTAAAGGCTCTTGCCGCGCTGGCGCAGCCAAGCATCGAAGACATAGGCATAGCGCGCGCCGTAAGGGCCGCCCCAGTAATTGTCCTTGCCGGCAGCTTTTGTAAGCTCGACGGCCAGTTTGGCATATTCGTCCCAAGTGAGGTCCGGCGTCGGCAAGGGAAGTCCAGCCTTTTCAAAGATGGTCTGATCGAAAAAGAGCGCAAAGGAGTTAAGGCCGAGGCCGATGCCATAGAGCTTGCTGTCGACGGTCGTCAGCTTCAGCATATCCTTGCCGAAGGTGTCGACCTTGAGAGCCGAGGGAACGAACTCGTCGAGGGGCATGCAGGCGCCGCGCTTTGAGTAATCGGAGATCGTGCTGGGCTCGAGCTGGAACACATCGGCAATCGCGCGGCCAGCCATCTGCGTCGCGAGCTTCGTCCAATAGCCGTCGCCGCTGAGCGACTCGCCGACGATCGTGACGCCCGGCGTCTTGGTCTGATAGAGCTTTGCAACCTCCAGCGTACGCTTGGCGCGGTCGTTAGAACCCCACCACATGGCACGCAGTTGCGCGTCTTCGGCAAATGCCGGGATGGCACTACCCGCGCCGAATGCGAGGCCCGTAGCCACACCGGCCGAGCCCATCAGAAATGAACGTCGATTGATCTGCATGATGATCCTCCTTTGTCGCCTGCCCGTGCCGTCCTCCAACGGTTCTCGAGCATCTCACGGGTAGAGTACGCAAATAATTTCGGTTTGCAACAAATTATATTCTCATTGCAAATTTGCATGATTTGCATATGTTTGAGTTATGAACGAAATCAAACCCAGACGGCCGCGTCAGGCCGACATCGCAGCCTTGGCAGGCGTCTCCGTTTCGACGGTTTCACGCGTGCTTGCCAATGAGCCAGGCATAAGCGAGAGCGTGCGAGAGCATATTCTGAGGGTGGCGGCCGAGCATGGATACCAGGTGAGGTCTGCTCCGGAAGCGGTTCCGGGCGGACTTGCGCTGATTGCCAGCGATGGGGTCACGGGCGGACTGAGCGTTTTCTACGAGTCCATCGTCGAGGGTCTGCGTACGGCGGCAGCCGAGCACGGCATGTCGTTTGAGGTTCGCCTCATCCGGGAAGACCGCGCGACGCCCGAGGTCATTCGAGACTATTTGAAGTCGGCGCGTGCCGAGGGTCTCTTTCTCGTCGGCATCGATCCGAGTGGGGCTTTACGCGGTTGGATCGACGACGAGAAAGTTCCGGTTGTTCTCGTCAACGGGACGGATCCTCAGCTCCGCCTCGACGGTGTTTCGCCTTCCAATTTTTTCGGTGCCTTCCAGGCTGCCCAGCGGCTGCTGAAGGCCGGTCACCGCCGCATCCTCCATCTGACCGGTTCCCACCGCAATACGATCCGCGAGCGTGTTCGCGGTTTCGAGGCGGCGATAACCTCGGTCCCGGATGCCGAAGGCCGGCTTGTGCCGATGACGTTTCATGGCAGTGCCAGCCGCGAGGCGCATGAGCTGACGGCGGCGATTCTTGCGGAGAACGCCGGGTTCAGTGCCGCCTTCTGCATGAACGATTTTATCGCAGTCGGTGTCTTGGAAGCCGTCACGGAAGCTGGCCTTCGGGTGCCGGAAGACTTCGCGATCGTCGGTTTCGACGATCTGCCCTGCGCATTGATGACCAATCCGCCGCTTTCCACCATGCGCGTCGATCGTGCGGCGCTTGGGCGGGAGGCGATCGGTCTGATGATGTCCCGTTTCCGCGACCGGGCGGCCCCCGCCCGTCATGTATGCCACGGGGTCATCCCCGTTGCCGGGGGCACCGTATCTGATGTTGCAACCTCATGAGTGATTCCGATGACCTATGATCCGGCCAGCGCCAATCCGCTTGCAGGCAACCCGCTCGAAACCCGCGAGGACATGGGCCGCGCGCTTCTCGATCTCTTCGATCCACTGCTGCCCTATTTTTCGAAGGGCAATGCCCGCGTGCGGCTGGATGGCGCCGGCGCGCATTTCGATCGTGCCGCGGCCGATCTGGAAGGCTTCGCCCGGCCTCTGTGGGGTCTTGCTCCTTTGGGTGCGGGAAACGGCCGGTTCGAGCATTGGGAACGTTTCGCCGAAGGTCTCGCTAATGGCGCCGATCCGCAGCATCCGGAATATTGGGGCACGGTCAACGGCCGCGACCAGCGCATGGTGGAGCTTGCCGCGCTCGGTTTTGCGCTGGCGCTTGTCCCGGAAAAGATCTGGGAGCCACTCGATGGGCATGCCCGGAACAACGTCATCGCTTATCTCAAACACGCACGCCAGTTTGACTACGCCGACAACAACTGGAAGTTCTTCCGCATTTTCGTCGATATCGCGCTTGACCGATTGGGCGCGGATTTCGATCGCAGCCTCACTAGGCAATATCTGGAAGAGCTGGAGGGCTTCTATATCGGCGATGGCTGGTATCGCGACGGCAATCTCCGCCGTATCGATCACTACATTCCCTTCGCGATGCACTTTTACGGCCTGATTTATTCGAAGCTTGTCGATGATGACTATGCCAAACGATACCGCGAACGGGCAGTGCTCTTTGCGAAGGATTTCAAGAACTGGTTTGCAGCCGATGGTGCGACGATCCCCTTCGGCCGCAGCCTGACATACCGTTTCGCCTGCGCAGGTTTCTGGTCGGCGCTTGCCTTCGCCGACCTCGAAGCTTTGCCCTGGGGTGAAGTCAAGCATCTTTGCCTCCAGCATCTGCGCTGGTGGAGGGACAAGCCGATGACGAACCGAGACGGCATCCTTTCAATCGGTTTCGGCTATCCCAATCTGCTGATGTCGGAGAGTTATAATTCTGCAGGCTCGCCCTATTGGGCTTTCAAGGCCTTCTTGCCGCTCGCAATTCCAGCAGATCATCCGTTCTGGACGTCAAAGGAAACGGCGCCGGAAGCGGTCGCCGTCTCCCCGCAGCGCCATCCGGGCATGGTCATGATACGGGCGGGCGGCGATGTCGTGGCGCTTTCTTCCGGCCAGGAAAATTTGCAGATGCGGTTTGGAACGGAAAAATACGCAAAATTCGCATATTCAGCGCGCTACGGATTCAGTGTTGAGGCCGACGAGCGAAATTTCGCCGGCGGCGCTTTTGATTCGGCGCTGGCTTTCAGCGACGATGGATTGCATTACCGAGTTCGCGAGACGAATGCGGAAGCCAAGATTGCCGGCAACGTGCTTTATTCGAAGTGGTCGCCGTTCAAGGATGTCTCGGTCGAAACATGGCTCGTACCGGCAGCGCCCTGGCATATTCGCGTTCACAGGATCAATACGCCACGTGCGCTGCAGACGTCCGAAGGCGGCTTCGCGATCGCCAAACGGGATTTCGATCTTGATACGCTTTCGGCAGAAGCAGGTACCGCGCATGTCATCGGCGAGAGTGATTTTTCCGGCATCGTCGATCTTGGCTCGACCGTGACGCGCACCGGCCTTGCGCAGAAGGCCTTGCCGAATACGAACCTCATTGTTGCAAAGACATTGGTGCCGCAGTTGCGCGGCGAAATCCCAGCAGGTGAGACCGTGCTGATCACGGCAGTGCTCGCAGTCAATGATCCGCAAGCTGTTTCCGGGGTTTGGGTGAAGCGCCCTGTTGTCCCGGACATCGGAGCTTTGGAACAGCAGGTGAAGGAACACGGCGTGACGGTCAGCGCCATTGTCGCGCCGGGACAGATGCCATGAGCCGTCCCGGCATCGCGCTTGCCATGCATCCGGAGCGCACGGAACATGTCGTGTCGGATGAGTTGCTTCAACGCCTGGAAGTCATCGGCCGCTTGCTCGACCGCGAGCCGCTGCAGAATTTCTCTGATGAGCGCGCCCGGCGCGTGCTCCCGGAGACGGAAATCCTCATTACAGGCTGGGGGGCGCCGCAGGTGGGCGGTGAGGTGCTTGCCGCAGCGAGGCGTTTGAAGATTGTCGCTCATGCGGCCGGCACCGTCAAAGGCATTATCGGTGAAGAGATTTTCAGGGCCGGGATTGCGGTCAGCCATGCCGCGGAAGCCAATGCCACACCGGTCGCGGAGTTTACGCTCGCAGCCATTCTCTTTGCCGGCAAACAGGTTTTCCGCTTCCGCGACCGTTACGTGGCAGACCGCAACCGTGACCGCACCCATCCGATGCAGCGTTTGGCGATCGGCAACTACCGGCGCACAGTCGGCATCATTGGTGCATCGCGGATCGGCCGTCGCGTCATCGAGTTGCTGGAGCCGTTTGACTACCAGCTTGTCCTTTTCGATCCGACGATTAGCATGGCTGAAGCCCAGGGGCTTGGAGCAGAGAAGGTCGATCTGGATACGCTCATGAGGGTTTCCGACATCATTTCGCTTCACGCGCCGTCCCTGCCTTCCACGCAACATATGATCGATGCGGACAGGCTGGCTTTGATGAAGGACGGCGCTACGCTCATCAACACGGCTAGGGGCGCAATCATCGATGAAGCTGCGCTGCTGGCGACGCTTGCAACCGGCCGCATCGATGCCATCATCGATGTCACCGACCCGGAAATCCCCGAGCCTTCATCGGCCTTTTACGATCTGCCGAATCTGTTCCTGACGCCCCATATTGCAGGCGCCGTCGGACTGGAGCGCATGCGCCTCGGCGAAATGGCGGTGGACGAGATCGAACGTTTCTTAAAGGGCGAGCCGCTTCGTTACGGCGTCACCCTCGCGGATCTCGAAAAAATGGCCTGAGCCTATTCAACCCTGCGGGAATTCGGTGAGTCGTCATTGGCAAGCTCGGGCATCAGATCAGCGAGATTGACGACCTTGCCGGTGCGGGAGCTCTGAAGCGCTGCAATGCCGCAAAGCACCGACATGGCCCCGGCACGCGTTCCCGCACGCTGATGAAGCCTGTCCTGCATGTCCGGTTTGAAGATCATATTGCGCATCCGGTCGTCCCCGCCGTAGTGGCCGCCGGAGGAATGCGGCACGATGATACGCTCGACCGCCTCCTTCCCATTGGGGAAATTCCGGATCAGCAGGATCTCATCCTCTTTCTTCACCTCCCAGGGTTGGGCTTCATGCTGGCGGATTTCGATTCGGCCTTTGGTGCCGTTGAATGCCAGATGGTGGCCTTCGATCGGCTGGAAGGTGTTCAGCGAATAGGAGACATGCACGTTGTTTCGATAGCGGATGCTGACGACCATCGTGTCCGGAATGTCGATATCCTCGCGGAAGACGCAGCCGTCGCGAAAATATCCGTCGATCTTCGACGGTTCCTCGTAGAGTGTATCCAGGAAGGGATCTGCCTCCAGATCGAGATAGTAGTCGCATTCATGCGTGTGCGGACAGAGCTTGCAGCGTGGGCCGCGGAAGGGGCCCTTGCGGCCGTAATTCTGTAGGTCGGCGAAGGACGTCACGGCTTCGGGATCGCTGTCGAGATACCAGTTCAGCAGATCGAAATGGTGCGTTGCCTTGTGGACGAAGAGGCTGCCGGAATTTTCGGTATAGGCGTGCCAGCGGCGGAAATAGTCGGCGCCGTGTTTCGTGTTCAGATACCAGTGGAAATCGACCGAACTGACGCGGCCGATCTCTCCGGAATTGAGCAATTCTTTGATTTTGGCTGCGGTCGGCGCATAGCGGTAGTTGAAGGACACGTCGACGCGCCTGCCGGTACGCTTCTCGGCGTCGATGATCCGGCGAATCTTGTCGACTGCGGTCGTCATCGGTTTCTCGGTGATGACGTCGATCCCGGCCTCCAGCGCCCGCACGACGATCGCATCATGCGTGTGATCCGGCGTGCAGACGATGACAAGGTCCGGTTTGACCTCGGCCAGCATCGCATCGATATCCTCGTAGATCGGCGCATTGCTGCCGATCATCGTGCGGGCGCGCTCGCCGCGAAGAGAGTTCTTTTCGACGATCGCGACGAGATCGACATGTTCGCGCCAACCGGCGAGCAGTTCTTTGCCCCACATGGTGGTTCCGCGATTTCCTGTCCCGATCAGTGCAAAACGGCGTTTCTCCATCGAATGATCCTCCTCATGCGTGCTGAAATGTATCGAACTATGCTTGGCAGCAGCTATGGTATCGCTCGACGCAGGTCGCGATGACCTCGTCCGCTGGCCGTTTCCACCAATTCTCTGCCGAAAAGATTTCGACCTCCTGCGCGCCGAAGAAGCCTGCCTTCTCGATCATGCGCCGGATGCCTTTGAGATCGATCACGCCATCGCCCATCATGCCGCGGTCGGTTAGCATGTCTTTTGTCGGTACCAGCCAGTCGCAGATATGATGCGCGAAGATACGCTTCATCTGGCCGGCGCGCGCGATCTGGTTGGCGAGATCCGGATCCCACCAGACATGGTAGGCGTCGATTGCAACGCCGACGTTTTCGCCCAGCTGCTCACACATATCGAGCGCGTGAGCGAGCGTGTTCACGCAGGCTCGGTCCGCCGCATACATCGGATGCAGGGGTTCGATTGCCAACGGCATGCCGGCGGCTTCTGCATGCGGCGATACCGCAGCGATACCGTCGAACACCATCTGGCGCGCTGCGTCGATGTCCTTGGAACTGCCCGGCAGCCCGCCGACGACGAGCACGAGGCAATCGGCGCCGAGCGCGGCAGCCTCATCGATTGCGCGCCTGTTGTCGTCGAGGTTCCTCTGCCATCCCGCCTCGTTTTCCGCCGGAAAGAAACCGCCGCGACAAAGGCCGGTCAGCTTCAATCCGTTCGATTTGACGATGCGAACGGCCTCGGCGAGCCCAACTTTCGCGACCTGCTCCCGCCAGGGTGCGATCCTGGTGATGCCGTGCTTCAGGCAGATATCGACGGCTTCGCCAAATCCGCATTGTTCACGGATCGTCGCAAGATTGATCGAAAGTCCTTCGATCTGCATATGAATTCCTCCCGCTCCCGATCGGCGTCAGTAAACGCCATGAACGGCGAGCACCCGCTTCATGTGGTTGACCGCCATATCGGGATCGGCAAGAACGCGCGCCTTGTCCGCCAGCCGGAAAAGCTCCGCGAGATGCGTCAGTGAACGCGTGCTCTGCTGCCCGCCGATCATCGTGAAGTGGTCCTGCAGGCCGTTGAGATAGGCAAGGAAGACGACGCCGGTCTTGTAGAAGCGCGTCGGTGCCTTGAAGATGTGACGTGAAAGCGGAACGGTCGGATCGAGCAAGTCGAAGAACTCGCGGTTGCTCTTGCGGCCCAGTGCTTCCATAGCGGCGGAGGCGGCCGGAGCAATCGCATCGAATATGCCGAGCAAGGCGTCGGAGTGCCCCTGTTCGTCGCCGGCTATCAGTTCGGCATAGTTGAAGTCGTCGCCGGTATACATGCGCACGCCCGTCGGCAGTTGCCGGCGCATTGCGATTTCCTTCTCCTTGGAAAGCAGGGAAACCTTAATGCCGTCGATCTTTGTGGCATTGGCTTCGATCACTTGCAGACAGGTGGACATGGCCTTGATGTGATCCGGATTACCCCAATAGCCTTCCAGCGCCGGGTCGAACATCTCGCCCAGCCAGTGGATGACGACCGGTTCTTTCACCTGCCGCAGGATGCGGTCATAGACGCGGATGTAATCGTCCGGCCCTCTCGCAGCGGCCGCAAGCGCGCGGCTTGCCATCAGGATGATGCGCCCGCCCTCTGCCTCGACGGCTTCGATCTGTTCTTCGTAGGCCCTGATGATCGTGTCGATCGTCACGTCGGGACCGGGAGCCAGATGATCGGTACCGGCGCCGCAGGCGATCAGCGCATCCTTGCGAGTGCTTGCTTCGGCAAGCGCTCGGCGAATGAGATCGCGCGCTTCCGGCCAGCCAAGTCCCATACCGCGCTGCGCCGTGTCCATCGCTTCGGCAACGCCGAGGCCGAGGTCCCAAAGGCGGTGGCGGAAGGCGAGGGTCCGTTCCCAATCGATGGCAGGCGTCAGCCATGGATCGTTGTCCGCCAGCGGGTCGGCGACGACATGGGCAGCGGCAAAGACCACGCGCGGAAAGTCTTTCGCGTCACGCTTCTTGAGCTCGATCGGCGTTCCGGTCAGCGTATAGGGGGCGATCCTGCCGTCGAGGGGAAGATTGATCGTCTGCATATCAGAACTCCAATGCCGGAACGTCGAGCCAGCGGCGCTCGGCCCAAGATTTGAGGCCCAACTCCGCAAGCTGGACGCCCTTGGCGCCCGCCTCTAGGCCGTAGGGCCATGGGGCGTCTTCGGCGACATGGCGCAGGAACATTTCCCACTGCACCTTAAAACCGTTGTCGAATGTCTGCGTATCCGGCACCTCGTCCCAGGTCTGGTAGAAGTCGATCGTTTGCGGCTGGTCCGGATTCCACACCGGCTTCGGCGTATTGACGCGATGCTGCGTCCAGCATTTCGTAAGACCGGCGACGGCAGAACCGTGCGTGCCGTCCACCTGGAAGGTCACGAGATCGTCGCGGCGCACGCGCACGGCCCAGGACGAATTGATCTGCGCAATCACGCCGCCTTCAAGCTCGAAGGTAGCATAAGCGGCATCATCCGTATCGCAGTCGTAGGCCTTGCCCTGCTCGTCGACGCGGCTGCCGATATGCGTTGCGCCGAGGCAGGAAACCGCTTTCACCTCGCCGAAAAGATTGTCGAGCACGTAGCGCCAGTGGCAGAGCATGTCGAGGATAATGCCGCCGCCATCGCCCTTGCGGTAGTTCCAGGACGGCCGCTGCGCCGGAACGCCCCAATCGCCCTCGAAAACCCAATAGCCGAACTCGCCGCGCACCGAGAGAATCTTGCCGAAGAAACCGGAATCGCGCAGCAGCGCCAGCTTGCGAAGACCCGGCAGGAAGAGCTTGTCCTGCACGACGCCGTGCTTGAGGCCGGAGGCTCGCGCTTTTCTTGCAAGGTCGACGGCCACTTGCAGGTCGTCGGAGATCGGCTTTTCGCAATAGACGTGCTTGCCGGCATCGAGTGCCTTGGAAAGCAGCTCGGCGCGCATCAAGGTCGTTCCGGCATCGAAGAAAATCTGATCGTCCGGGTTGGCGAGCGCTCCGTCCAGATCTGTCGACCAGCGCTTGATGTTGTGCTTCTTCGCCAGCTCTTCCATCTTGTCGCGGTTGCGGCCGACGATGATGGGGTCGATCTCCAGCCGCTCGCCGGATTTCAAAAACAAACCGCCCTGGTCGCGGATGGCCAGGATCGATCGCACTAGGTGCTGATTGTAGCCCATGCGGCCTGTAACGCCGTGCAAAATGATCCCCAGACGAGCCATCTCATTTCTCCCTGCCAAATTATCGAACGGCGGGAGCGGGCGTTGCCCGGCCCTCCCAAGCCAGTAACTAAACGGTTACTTGATGGCAGATCGGAAGCGGGGCTGTCAATAGTCAATTCAAATTTTGAATTTTCAGCGCTTGATCGAGGCGAGGGTCACGTGGACGATATGCTGTTCCCAACTGTCGAGATTTGAGGGCTCAATCAGTTCGCGCCCGAAGATCGTCGAAAGCGTATGTTGGTTCGAAAGGTAGAAGTATCCGAGCGACGCGATCGTCAGATAGACGTGAAGGGGATCGGCGTTCTCGATGAAGACGCCTTCCTTCTTGCCACGCTCGAGAACCCGCGCAAGCTCACCGATCAGGTGAGAATGCAATTCCTTGAGCCGGACGGATTGGCGAAGCCAGCGGGCGCGGTGCAGGTTTTCCGTACCGAGAAGGCTTAAAAACTCCGGATGCTTGAGGAAATAGCGCCAGGTGAAGAGAGCAAGTTCGCCGATTCCTTCTTCCGGGCTGCGGTCGCCGATATGCAGGGCACGCTCCGCTGTACGGATGCCGACATAAGCCTCCTCCAGCACACGTAGGTAGAGCTGCTCCTTGTCGCCAAAATAGTGATAGAGCATGCGCTTATTGGTGCCGGCCCGCTCGGCAATTGCGTCGACGCGCGCCCCGCCCATGCCGTTTTCGGCAAATTCGCGGGTAGCTGCTTCCAGGATCGCGGCCTTGGTTCTTTCGGGGTCGCGCTGCAATACGCGTTCGCCGGCCACCCGCTTGGCTTTTTTCTTTTCCCCGGTCTCGCCGCTATTATCCATCCGCTCATCTCCCCAGACGCTCTGTTGCGCTCATAAGGCTTCGGTGCGAGATTGTAAAAGCGACAATCCGGGAGGAGAACCTCGCGAAATTATCACCGCTTGACAGGCCCGATGCTTGTCCATAGCTTGTAACCAATTAGTTATTTGTTGCAAGAGAAACCAGCAAGGAGCGTGTGGAGGCGCTCCCCAAGGGAGGAGGAAAAACAGATGACACTACGCGTAAGCAGACGTAACTTCATGGCGGGCGGGGCAACGCTTCTCTCGCTTTCGGCACTGGGTTCCAGTGCCTTTGCGCAGGATACACGCCTGCGCCTGCTGTGGTGGGGATCCCAGCCACGTGCAGACCGCACCAACAAGGTATCGGAACTCTACAAAGCGAAGAATCCGGGCACGTCGATAACCGGCGAGTATCTCGGTTGGGGTGATTACTGGCCTCGCCTCGCGACGCAGGTCGCTGGCAAGAATGCCCCCGATGTTATCCAGATGGATTACCGTTACATCGTCGAGTATGCACGCCGCGGCGCACTTGCGCCTCTCGATTCCTACATGCCGTCGAAGCTCAATCTAGGTGACTTTGACAAGGCGCAGATCGAGGGCGGCAGCGTCGATGGACATCTTTATGGCGTGAGTCTGGGTGCGAATTCGGCGGCAACCATGCTGAGCAAGACCGCGTTCGAGGAAGCGGGCATCGATCTTCCGACAAAGGCAACGACCTGGGAAGAGTTTGGCAAGATGGCAGCCGAACTGACCAAGGCCGGCAAGCGTAAAGGCATGTTCGGAATGGCCGATGGCAGTGGTGGGGAGCCGCTTTTCGAAAACTACCTCCGCCAACGCGGAAAGGCGCTTTATACTGCTGATGCGAAGATTGGCTTTGGCGTCGAAGAGGCATCCGAATGGTTTGATATGTGGAACAAGTTCCGTGAAAGCGGTGCATGCGTTCCGCCTGACATTCAGGCTTTGGACAAGAACGACATCGAGACCAATACGCTGACCCTTGGCAAGTCTGCCGCTGGTTTCGCGCACTCGAACCAATTCGTGGCATATCAGCAGATGAACAAGGACAAGCTCACTCTGGCAAACCACATGCGAGTGACAAAGGACTCGAAGGGCGGCCACTACCGCAAGCCTTCGATGTTCTTCTCGGTTTCAGCTCAGTCGAAAGTGGTCGATCAGGCAGTCGATTACGTGAACTTCTTCGTCACGAACCCGGATGCCGCGCTGGCGCTGGGTGTTGAACGCGGCATTCCGGAATCGGCAGCGATGCGTGAGGTCGTGGCAGCCAAGCTCGACGCAGTCGGCAAAGTGCCGCTGGAATACGTCTCCGGCCTCGGCGATCTCGCCGGCAAGTTGCCGCCACCGCCGCCTGCGGGTGCCGGTGAGGGCGAGCTCACGCTTCGAAACATCTCTGAGCAGGTCGGCTTCGGGCAGTTGACAGCGGCAGACGGCGCCAAGCAACTCGTGGACGAACTTACGCGCATTCTCGCGCGGGGCTGATCCATATGAATAATGCGATGCGCACGATGCCTGCAGAGGCGGCGACGGTAGAACGGTATCGGGGGGCGGTGGCCGACAGCCGGTTCAGGCGGCTGTGGAATGCCAATGCTCCAGGCTATCTCTTCCTGCTGCCCTGGCTTCTGGGTTTCTTCGGGCTGACGTTCGGACCTGCCCTGATGTCGCTCTACCTATCCTTCACCGACTTCGACATGTTGAGGTCGCCGGGCTGGGTGGGCGCGGCAAACTACGTGCGCATCGCCACTGCCGATCCGAAATTCGCCTCGGCGATGTCGGTCACACTGACCTACGTGATGTTGGCCGTGCCCTTCAAGCTTGCTTTTGCGCTGATGGTTGCGCTGGCGTTGAACCGGGGCATCAAAGGCCTACCAATCTATCGTGCTATCTTCTATCTGCCCTCGCTGCTCGGCGCGAGCGTGGCGATCGCCGTCCTCTGGCGCCAGCTTTTTGCCGGTGACGGCTTGGTCAATGCGGCACTTGCACAAGTTGGCATTCAGGGACCGAGCTGGATTTCGCATCCGAACTATTCAATCTATACGCTGGTTGCGCTCAGCGTCTGGCAGTTCGGCTCGCCGATGATCATCTTCCTTGCCGGTCTGCGTCAGATCCCGCAGGACATGTACGAAGCCGCCAGTCTCGACGGCGCCTCGAAGTTCCGGCAGTTCTACAAGATCACGCTGCCGCTTCTGACGCCGGTCATCTTCTTCAACGCCGTCGTGCAGACGATCGACGCCTTCAAGGCCTTCACGCCCGCCTTCATCATCTCCGGCGGCACCGGCGGGCCGATCAATTCGACGCTGTTCTATACGCTTTATCTCTACCAGGAAGCCTTCGGGAACTTCCGCATGGGCTATGCCTCGGCGCTTGCCTGGATCCTAGTGATCATTATCGCGATCTTCACCGCCTTCTCCTTCCTGTCCTCGCGTTACTGGGTGCACTACGATGACTGAGATGACTGCCATTGTCACCGCCCCGCAGCCGCCCTCGGACGTCAACAAGCGCAGCCTGCCGGGCTCGATCCTGGTCCATGCCCTGCTGATCGGCGGCTCGCTCCTGATGCTCTATCCGTTGCTGTGGATGGTTTCGGCTTCGGTGCGGCCGGAAAACGAAATCTTCACGTCAACGTCGATTTTTCCATCGTCCATTGATTTCTCATCCTATCTTCGTGGATGGGTCGGCCTCGATGTCAGCTTCGGTCGGTTCTTCTGGAACTCGCTGGTGATCTCGGTGCTGACGGTGGTCGGCAATGTCATTGCCTGTTCCCTCGCTGCCTTCGCCTTTGCGCGCCTGCGCTTTGCTGGCCGGAACTTCTGGTTCGCGATCATG
Source organism: Rhizobium sp. CC1099 (assembly GCF_029714385.1). Classification (NCBI taxonomy): domain Bacteria; kingdom Pseudomonadati; phylum Pseudomonadota; class Alphaproteobacteria; order Hyphomicrobiales; family Rhizobiaceae; genus Rhizobium; species Rhizobium sp. CC1099. Next base: position 3,992,434 of record NZ_CP121641.1, read on the forward strand.
CTCGGCACGCTGATGATCCCCTATCACGTGACGCTGATCCCGCAATATGTGCTCTTCCTGAACCTCGGCTGGGTCAATACCATCCTGCCGCTGGTGGTGCCGAAGTTCCTGGCAAGCGACGCCTTCTTCATCTTCCTCATGGTGCAGTTTTTCCGCGGCATTCCGCGCGAACTGGATGAGGCCGCGATGATGGACGGCTGCAGCGCTTGGCGCATCTATTGGAAGATCATGCTGCCGCTATCGCTGCCGGTGTTGGCGACAGCCGCAATCTTCTCCTTCATCTGGACCTGGGACGATTTCTTCGGTCCGCTGATCTACCTGAATGACATGAACACGTACACGATCCAGCTCGGTCTGCGAACCTTCGTCGACTCGACCAGTGCATCGGATTGGGGCGGCCTATTCGCCATGTCGACGCTCTCGCTCGTGCCCGTCTTCTTCTTCTTCCTCTTCTTCCAGCGCCTGCTGATCGAAGGCATCGCCACGACCGGCATGAAGCGCTGATGCGGATGGGAAAGTGACATGAGCATCAAGACTGTTGCCATCGTCGGCTGCGGTATCGGGCGTTCTCACATCGTCGAGGGCTACCTGCCGCATCCGGATAAGTTCAGGGTCGCAGCCATCTGCGATCTCAATGAGGAGCGCCTGAAAGCCGTCGGCGACGAGTTTGGAATTGAGAAGCGTACGACCTCCTTTACGGAGCTTCTGGGCGACGACGGCATCGACATCATCGACATCTGCACGCCACCCGGCATTCATCGTGAACAGGTCGTGGCAGCTCTTGCGGCGGGCAAGCATGTCGTCTGCGAAAAACCGCTCACCGGCTCCCTCGCCGCTGTTGATGAGATCGTGGAGGCTGAAAAAAGTGCCAAGGGCGCTTTGATGCCGATCTTTCAGTATCGCTATGGCGATGGCATCCAGAAGGCGAAATACATCATCGACGCAGGCATAGCCGGCAAGTTCTACATGGGCGCTGTCGAGACCTTTTGGCTGCGCAAGCCCGAATATTACGCGGTTCCCTGGCGCGGCAAATGGGCGACTGAACTCGGCGGCGTACTCGTAACGCATGCGCTGCACCTGCACGATATGCTCTTCCACCTCGCAGGTCCGGCCGCCCGCGTTTTTGGCAGGGTTGCCACTCGCGTCAACAACATCGAGGTGGAAGATTGCGCCTCCGTCAGCCTTCAGATGCAGAACGGCGCCTTCGTTTCGCTTTCCTGCACGCTGGGTTCGCAGCAGCAGATCAGCCGGCTGCGGCTGCATTTCGAGAACGTTACTTTCGAAAGCAACCACGATCCCTACGCGCCGGGCAAGGGGCCGTGGCAGATCATCGCCGCAAATGACGAAGTGCAGGCAAGGATCGACGCTGCGGTTGGCGACTGGCGACCGGTTGCGCCGCGGTTCAACACGCAAATGGCCCGCTTTCATGATTACCTCAGCGGTCATGGTCCGCTGCCGGTCACCAGCGCCGATGCGCGGCGTGCGCTGGAACTGGTAACAGCAATCTATCAATCGTCCGATAGCGGCGCAGACATAGCGCTGCCCATCGGTCGCGACAGCCCTAAATACGCCGACTGGCGTGCAAAAACGAGATAACGGACCAGGAGAGGGTTTAGAAGATGGCAACAAGTGTCGTTCTTCAGAAGGTCGAGAAGCGCTACGGGTCGCTGGATGTCATCCATGGCATCGACCTCACGATCGATCCCGGCGAGTTCGTGGTCTTCGTCGGTCCGTCCGGCTGCGGCAAGTCCACGCTGTTGCGCATGATCGCCGGCCTCGAGGAGATTTCAGGCGGCGGCCTGCTGCTCGACAACGAGCGCATGAACGAAGTGGCGCCTGCCAAGCGCGGCATCGCCATGGTCTTCCAGTCCTATGCGCTCTATCCGCATATGTCGGTCTACAAGAACCTTGCCTTTGGTCTTGAGACGGCTGGATACAAGAAGGCCCAGATCGAACCGAAGGTGCGCCGCGCCGCTGAAATCCTGCAGATCGAGAAGCTTCTGGAGCGCAAGCCGAAGGCCTTGTCCGGCGGTCAGCGCCAGCGTGTCGCGATCGGCCGCGCCATCGTGCGCGAGCCACGCATCTTTCTCTTCGACGAGCCGTTGTCGAACCTTGATGCGGAACTGCGTGTTCAGATGCGCGTCGAAATTTCCCGCCTGCACCGTAATCTCGGCAACACGATGATCTATGTCACCCACGATCAGGTCGAAGCCATGACCATGGCGGACAAGATCGTGGTGCTGAATTCGGGCCGCATCGAGCAGGTCGGCGCTCCGCTCGACCTTTACAACCATCCGGCAAATCGCTTCGTCGCAGGCTTCATCGGCAGTCCGAAGATGAACTTCCTGAAGGCGAAGATCGAGCGCGTCAATGACGGCGACACGACGATCAATGTCTGCGGCAATTCAATCCGCCTGCCGCGCCGCTTGAAAGGTTCGGCCGATCAGGAGGTTACCTTCGGCATCCGTCCGGAACACTTGTCCGTGGCCGATGGCGGCATTGCACTTGCGACCGTCGACATCGACCTGGTCGAAAACCTTGGCGGCGCCACCATGCTCTATACGAAGACGCCGGACGGCCAGCACCTGACGGTGGCTCTGGACGGTCAGCAGAAGGTTGAGCGCGGCACGAATGTGACGGCGTCCTTCGACCCCGCCCGCTGTCATGTTTTCGATGCTTCGGGCGCCACGATATAAAGCCTGCTCTGCTTGACAGCCAAGCCTGCTCTGGCCCATCCTTTGCAGGTGGGTTGCGAGGGGGAAAGCGTGACGCCTGAAGATAGGATTCATGCACTCGGCATCTGGCAAGGCCCGATCGAAATCGCACCGATTGCCGGCGGCATTACCAACCGGAACTATCTCGTAACCGATCGCATATCGCGCCGCGTCGTGCGCCTCGGCGCCGATATCCCGGTTCATCATATCAGTCGCCAGAACGAGCTTGCAGCGAGCCAGGCAGCCCACGCTGCCGGGCTTTCGCCTGCGGTCATCCATCATGAGCCCGGCGTGCTCGTCCTCGATTTCATCGAGGCGCGGGCTCTGACGGCGGAAGACATCCAGGATGCGCAAATGCTCGCACGCATCGTGCCACTGGTTCGCGCCTGCCATCATGACATCGCCCTTCATTTCCGTGGCCAGGCGATGATCTTCTGGGTCTTCCATGTCATCCGCGACTATGCGGCCACTCTGATTGCCGCGGAAAGCGACTATGCGCCGATGCTTCCCGCGCTGCTCGAAAAGGCCGAACGCCTCGAGCAGACCGCCGGCCCTTTCGATATCGCCTTCGGCCATAACGACCTTCTCGCCGCGAACTTTCTTGATGACGGCAAGCGTCTCTGGTTGATCGATTGGGACTACGCAGGTTTCAACACGCCGCTCTTTGATCTCGGCGGCCTCGCCTCGAACAACGAGTTTTCGGAAGGTGCCGAGCGGCAAATGCTGGAAACCTATTTCGGCCGGCCGCTGACGCGGGATCTCTGGCAGCGCTATAGCGCCATGAAATGTTCATCTCTGCTCCGCGAAACGCTTTGGAGCATGGTCTCCGAGATCCATTCGACCATCGATTTTAATTATGCGGCCTACACAGTCGAAAACCTCGCGCGCTTCGAGCGTGCCTACAAGGCATTTGAACAGGACCAGTAATATGGCGAAGGAATTACCGAAGACGGCGAAAGCTGTGGTCATCGGCGGCGGCATCATCGGTTGCTCGACGGCCTATCATTTGGGCAAGCTCGGCTGGACGGATACGGTGCTGCTCGAGCGCAAGAAGCTCACCTCCGGCACCACCTTCCATGCGGCGGGCCTCGTCGGTCAGCTGCGTACCAGCGCCAACATCACCCAGCTGCTTGGCTATTCCGTCGATCTTTACAAAAAACTTGAAGCCGAAACCGGTCTCGGCACCGGCTGGAAAATGAACGGTGGATTGCGGCTTGCCTGCAATGAAGAGCGCTGGACGGAGGTGAAGCGCCAGGCAACGACAGCGCAATCTTTCGGCCTCGACATGCGATTGCTCACTCCCCAGGAAGCCTTCGAACTCTGGCCGCTGATGACGATCGACGACCTTGTGGGCGCAGCCTATCTGCCGACCGACGGCCAGGCCAATCCTTCCGACATCACGCAGGCGCTGGCGAAAGGCGCCCGGATGTCCGGCGTCTCGATCTTCGAGGATACGGAAGTTCTCGACCTGGAAATCGACAAAGGAAAGATCCGCGCCGTCATCACCGAAAAAGGCCGCATCGAATGCGAACGCGTCATCGTCTGCGCCGGTCAGTGGACCCGGGCTTTCGCTGCTCGTTTCGGCGTCAACGTGCCGCTCGTCTCCGTCGAGCATCAGTACATCATCACCGAATCCTTCGGCGTGCCTTCCAATCTGCCGACGCTGCGCGATCCGGATCGCCTCACCTACTACAAGGAAGAAGTTGGCGGGCTCGTCATGGGCGGCTATGAGCCAAATCCAATCCCCTGGGCGGTGAACGGCATTCCGGAAGGTTTCCATTACACGCTGCTCGACAGCAATTTCGATCACTTCGAGCAGATCATGGAGCAGGCGCTGGAGCGGGTTTCAGGCTTGCAGAAGGCGGGGGTCAAACAGCTCCTGAACGGACCGGAGAGTTTCACGCCGGATGGCAATTTCATTCTCGGCGAAGCGCCGGAGCTGAGGAATTTCTTCGTCGGCGCCGGGTTCAACGCTTTCGGCATAGCCTCGGGCGGCGGTGCCGGCATGGCGCTCGCCGAGTGGGTCGCCAAAGGTGAGCCGCCTTATGATCTCTGGCCGGTCGACATCCGCCGCTTCGGCCGCCCCCACTTCGATACCGACTGGGTGCGTACTCGCACGCTGGAGGCCTATGGCAAGCATTATACGATGGCTTGGCCTTTTGAAGAGCATTCGAGTGGTCGCCCCTGCCGCAAGTCGCCGCTTTACGATCGCCTCAAGGCTCAGGGCGCCTGCTTCGGCGAAAAGCTCGGCTGGGAGAGGCCGAACTGGTTCGCCGATCTCTTTGCCGACGAGGAGCCGAAGGACGTCTATACCTACGGCCGTCAGAACTGGTTCGATGCCGTCGGCCGCGAGCACAAGGCCGTGCGCGAAGCGGCTGTCATCTTCGATCAAACATCTTTTGCAAAGTTTGTTCTGAAGGGGAGGGATGCAGAGGCCGCTCTTTCGTGGATCGCCTCGAATGATGTCGCCAAGCCCGCCGGATCGCTCACCTACACGCAGATGCTGAACGACAAGGGCGGCATCGAATGCGACGTCACCGTCGCCCGCATCGCCGAGAACGAATTCTACATCGTTACCGGCACCGGCTTTGCCACTCACGATTTCGATTGGATCGCCCGCAATATTCCGGCAGATATGCGGGCCGAGCTTGTCGATGTGACATCGGCCCATTCGGTTCTTTCCCTGATGGGGCCGAATTCCCGCGCTGTCCTTGAGAAAGTCACTACCAGTGACGTGTCCAACGCCGCCTTTCCGTTCAGCCGGGTAAAGACCATCGGCATCATCGGCTGCCCCGTCAGAGCGTTGCGGATCACCTATGTCGGCGAATTGGGCTATGAACTCCATGTCCCTGTCGAATATGCAACGACGGTCTATGATGCCTTGATGGCTGCCGGTAGTGGTTTCGGTCTCGTCAATGCCGGCTACCGTGCCATCGAAAGCTGCCGTCTGGAGAAGGGCTATCGCGCCTGGGGTTCGGATATTGGCCCAGATCATACACCGATCGAGGCGGGGCTCGCCTGGGCAGTCAAAACGAAGAAGAACATCGACTTCCGTGGTCGCAAGGCGATCGAGCGCCAGCTTTCAGGCGGTGTGAAAAAGATGCTCGCTTGCGTCGTGCCGGACGATCCGGAGACCGTCCTTCTCGGCCGCGAAACCATTTATCGGAATGGCAAACGTGTCGGCTGGCTTTCCAGCGGCGGCTTCGGCTACACGATCGGCAAACCGATCGGCTACGGCTATATCCGCAATCCCGACGGCGTGACCGAGGATTTCATGTTGTCGGGAACTTATGAACTGGACGTTGCGAGGGAGCGTATTCCCTGCACGGTGTCGCTGAAGCCGCTCTATGATCCGGAGATGAAGCGCATCAAGGCTTAATAGGTGTTTGCAATGCGGCTGTACTGCCAGATTTTGGCAAGCGCCCAACTCTCTCCTTATTCCTGTCCTTGTGACAGGAGCCCAGCCAGGGCGCGTCTCGCCGTGAATCACCCGCTTAAGGAGCCTTCAGCGCCCAATGACCTGGGCGCAGTGGCGGCGGAGTAACGCGGCGCGCCCCCGCTCAAATCAACGGCAGCCTGTTATCCTGGATCAGAATCTCCAGCTTGTTCGCCACGTCCTCGGTCCAGGCGGCGTTTTTCGCCAGTGCCGCTGGGAAAAGCCCAGGCAGGCCGAAAAGCGCCGCTGCTACCGCAGCGCCGTTTCGCGGGACATCTGTAAGGAGATCTGCGATTTCACCAGCTCTCGGATCACGCAATTCGTAACTTTTGCCGTTCCGGTCGGCGCCCAGCGCATAGCGCATCCAGGCGGCGACTGCGATTGCATAAGTCTCCGCCTTGCTGCCATGAGCAAGCGCTTCCGTTGCCGGCTCCAGGAGACGTTGCGGCAGTTTCTGCGTCCCGTCCATGGCGATCTGATAGGTGCGGTGCGCGATCGCCTTATTTGCAAAGCGCGCTATGAGTTCTTCCGCATAATGCTCGAGATTGATCCCTGGAACGGGATCGAGGGTCGCAGCTGCCGCGCTCATATGCCGCCGCGCAAGCGCTGCCAATCCGGCATCTTCCATGACATCGCGGATGTATTCATAGCCACCTATATATCCAAGATAGGCGAGCAGGGAATGCGCCCCGTTCAGCATGCGAAGCTTCATCTTCTCGTAGGCCGAGACCTCCTCGACCATCAGCACGCCAGCCTTGTCCCAGGCCGGGCGGCCATTGGCGAAATGGTCTTCGATCACCCATTGCGTGAAGGGTTCGGTCTCGATCGCCGCGAGATCCTGCCGCCCCGTCAGGCGCTCGGCATCGGCATAGGTAACGTCGGTACTGGCCGGGGTGATGCGATCCACCATCGTGGAGGGAAAGGGTACGGTCTGTTCGATCCAGTCGTGCAACGAAGGATCGACGCGGCTCGCGAATTCGAGAACCAGGCGCTTGAGGACTGCGCCGTTGCTCGGCAGGTTATCGCAACTTAGCGGCGTGAAGGGCGCAATACCCTTTTTACGCCGACGCGCTAGCCCTTCGACAAGATAGCCGACAACGCCGCGCGGCGTATGCGGATGGATAAGATCGGCGGCAATGTCGGGATGGTTGAGATCGAGGCCGCCGGTAAGGGTATCCAGACCATAGGCCTTCTCGGTCACCGTCAGGCTGACGATGCGGATTGCCGGATCTTCCAGGCGGGCAAGCAGCCCTGCCGGGTCTCGCGTTGCGACATGCGCCTTCAGGATCGGGCCGATCACCTGCGCTGTCGTTCCCGACGTATCGCGGATCAGCATCGCATAGAGGCCGTTCTGCTCGTTCAGGTGATCCGCGACATCGGCGGTGCGCAGGCTTGCGACTTCAATGCCCCAGTCGCCGCCGGCGGCCGCAAGTGCCGCATCGGTAAAGGGTGCAAAATGCGCGCGGAAAAAGGCACCCGGGCCGAGATGCAGGATGCCGCTTTTCAGCTTGCTTCGGTCATAGGCCGGAAGTTTTGCCGTCGGCGCGAGGCCCGTCAGGTTTTGCAGTCGATCCGTCACAACTTGTATGCCTTCTTCGCATTGTCATAGGAAAGTTCGCGCGCGACGATCTCGGCATCCTTCTTTGAAATCCGGTGCTCGGCTGCGAGCTGCGCCAGGAAGCGGCAGACCTCGCGGCGCCAGACGTCGTGGCGGGCGGGGATTGAAAGCAGTGCCCGCGTATCGTCGTTGAAGCCGGCGAGATTGGCAAAGCCGGCCGTTTCAACGACCTGGTCTAGATAGCGGCGAATGCCGTTCGGGCTGTCATGGAACCACCAGGGCGGGCCGATCATCAGGCACTCCCAGTGCCCGGCCATCGGTGCCAGTTCGCGGGCATAGGTCGTCTCGTCGAGTGTGAAGAGCAGAACCCTGAGACCGGACGCATGGCCGTATTTCGATAGCAGAGCGTTCAAGCCGCCGACCCAGTCTGTGCGTGTCGGAATGTCGGCGCCCATGTTCGGACCGCGCGTCTGGAAAAGGCCGCTGTCGGTGTTTCGGCGGGAGCCGGCATGAATTTGCATCACCATGCCGTCTTCGGCCGAGAGGCCGGCCATCTCCGTCATCATCTGGCCACGGAAAAGCTCGGCATCTGCCCCAGAAAGAGGACCTCTCAGGGCTTTGTCGAGCAGCGCCTGCTTGTCGGCGAGCGGGAGATCGGCGGTAAAGGCCGTCGGCACGCCGTGGTCCGTGGCCGTTGCGCCGAACTGGCGGAAATAGGCGCGGCGCTTGCGGTGCGCATCGACCATGCCATCCCACCGGGTAATGTCGGTGCCGGTGATTTCGCCGAATTGCAGGAGATTGGCACGGAAACCGACGGCATCCGGATCGGTGACGCTGTCCGGCCGGTATGTGGTGCGCACGCGGCCGATCCAGCCCTCAGCCGCCATCTTCTGGTGATGGGTCAGCGGGTCGAGCGCGCCTTCCGTCGTCGCAATCGTCTCGATACCGAAACGCTTGTGCAGCGCGCGCGGGCGGAACTCGGGCAGCGCCAATTGTGCGTTGATGTGGTCGTAAAGCTTATCGGCATTATCCGGGGTCAGCTGTTCGTCGCAGCCAAGCACGGCCGACATCGCATGATCGACCCAAAGACTGGAAGGCGTACCGCGGAAAAGGTGATGCTGTGCAGAAAATGCCCGCCAGATCGCCCGGCCCTCCGCGACCGGCTTGCCGTCGAGCCGCGGCACGCCGAGATCGTCCAGCTTGACGCCGACACTGTGCAGCATGCGGAAAAGATAGTGATCGGGAATGACAAGCAGCGAAGCCGCATCCTCGAAAGGCTTGTCCTCGGCAAACCACGAAGGTTCGGTGTGCCCGTGCGGGCTGACAATCGGCAGATTGCGAACCGCTTCGTAAAGCTCGCGCGCGATGGTTCGCGTTGCCGGATCGGCCGGAAAGAGCCGGTCCGGATGAAGAAAGCCGTTTCCTACATCCATCAGATTTCCTCCCTGATTAGACAGGGCCTATCCCACCTGGGCAAGGACGGCAAGCCCTATTAGTAACTAAACGGTTCACTTTCGGAATCGTTTTTTGCGAGCCTCGAAAGCATTGACGCAAAGACTTATTTCCGCTTTGGAAAGGCAGAAATTGCCGGGAGAAAACCGATGTCCGACGAGACGGGTCGAATCACCAAACTTGAGGAAATGGTCGCCCATCAGGCAAAGACGATCGACGAGCTTTCCGATCAACTCGCGGAGCAATGGAAGGTAGTCGAGCAGATGCGCACCAAGCTCGACCGGCTGACGGAACGCTTTCTGTCCCTTGAGGAGCAATCCCTCGAAGCCCCGGCGATCACCCGTCCGCCGCATTATTGACTGGCAGTAAAAGGGCGCCGCCGCCGGCGCCCTTTTACTTTCGGCTCAGAGATTGCCGATGCAGAGGTATTTCATTTCGAGATAATCGTCGACGCCATGGCGCGAACCTTCGCGGCCGTGTCCGGATTGCTTGACGCCGCCGAAAGGCGCCGTCTCCGTGGACATCAGGCCGGTATTGATACCGACCATGCCATATTCTAGCGCTTCGGCAACCTTCCAGACCTTCTTCAGATCGCCGGCGAAGAAATATGCGGCAAGGCCGAATTCGGTGTCGTTCGCCTGTTCAATCACCTCTTCAACAGTATCGAAGCGGAAGAGTGGAGCAACAGGACCGAAAGTTTCCTCACGTGCTACCTTCATGCCGCGGGCAACGCCGGTCAATACGGTCGGCGTGAAGAAGGTGCCGGCGCCTTCGATGCGCTTGCCGCCGGTCAGCACCCTGGCGCCCTTGGAAAGCGCGTCGCTGACGTGATCTTCGACCTTCGCAAGGCCCTGCGCGTCGATCAGCGGGCCGATCGTGACGCCTGCCTCGAAGCCGTCGCCGACGGACATGGCTTCGACCTTTGATGCCAGCTTGGCCGCAAATGCGTCGTAGACGCCTGACTGGACGTAGAGCCGGTTGGCGCAAACGCAAGTCTGGCCGGCATTGCGGTATTTGGAGGCGATCGCACCTTCGACGGCGGCATCGAGATCGGCATCGTCAAAGACGATGAAGGGTGCGTTGCCGCCGAGCTCGAGGCTCACCTTCTTGATCTGGTCGGCGCACTGGCGCATCAGGATGCGGCCGACTTCCGTCGAACCGGTAAAGCTGATCTTGCGCACTTTGTCGTTGCTGCAAAGTTCCTTGCCGATCGCCGGACCGTCTTCGCCGACAATGACGTTGAAAACGCCAGCCGGAATGCCGGCCTGTTCGGCAAGAACCGCAAGCGCGATCGCCGAGAGCGGGGTCTGCTCGGCGGGTTTCGAAACAACCGTGCAGCCGACAGCCAGCGCCGGAGCGATCTTGCGGGTGATCATCGCTGCCGGGAAGTTCCAAGGCGTGATGGTGCCGACGACTCCGACCGGCTGTTTGATAACGATCATGCGCTTGTCGTTGGAAGGAGCAGGGATCGTTTCGCCGTAGATGCGCTTGGCTTCCTCCGCATACCATTCGATATAAGCGGCGGCATAAAGGATCTCGCCGCGCGCCTCAGGAAAAGGCTTACCCATTTCCGCAGTCAGGATCGCCGCCAGCTCATCGGCGTTGGCAACCATCAGGTCGAACCACTTGCGCAGGATAGCGCTACGCTCCCTTGCAGGACGTGCTGCCCATGCAGGTTGCGCCGCATAGGCCGCGTCGATGGCTTTGCGGGTGTCGGCAGTACCCATGTCCGGCAGCGAGGCGAGCACTTCGCCTGTGGCCGGGTTCAAAACGTCGAAGGTTTTCGTTGCTTCGCCCCTCGTCCATTCGCCGTTGATGTATCCGGAGTCGCGGAGGAACGGCGAGGAAAAGGGCACATGCTTGGTCAGTGCAGTCGTGAATGACATGTCATTTACTCCGAAGGGCGGTTACTTGCCCGCACTTGCTTGAAGGATAGAGGCTTCGAGGATATCGAGCGCTTCGACGAAGATATTGTCCTGGATGGTGATCGGGGCAAGGAAGCGAATGACGTTTCCGTGCACCCCGCAGGTCAAAAGAATGAGACCCTTCTCCAGCGCGATCAGGCGGACCTTATTCGCGAAATCCGCGCTCGGCAGCTTTGTCGCCTTGTCGTTGAACTCGACGGCGTTCATGAAACCCGGGCCGCGGATGTCGACGATTTCCGGCACCTTGTCGCGCAGAGATTCCAACCGTTGCTTCAGGCGGCTGCCGAGCTGGTTGGCTCGGTTGCAGAGATCCTCATCCTTGATGACGTCGAGCACGGCATGCGCCGCGGCGATGCCGAGCGGGTTGCCGCCATAGGTGCCGCCGAGACCGCCAGGGGCAGGTGCATCCATGATCTCCGCGCGGCCGGTGACGGCAGCCAGCGGAAAGCCGCCGGCAAGGCTCTTTGCCATGGTCATCAGGTCGGGCGCGACCTCATGGTGGTCCATCGCAAACATCTTACCCGTGCGTGCAAAGCCCGTCTGCACTTCGTCGGCAATCAGCAGAATGCCGTGCTGGTCGCAGAGTTCGCGTAGCGCCTTCATGAATGCGACCGGCGCCGGATAGAAACCGCCTTCGCCCTGAACCGGCTCGATGATGATAGCGGCCACGCGCTGCGGATCGACATCGGCGGCGAAGAGCTTCTTCAGGGCGGCAAGCGACTGTTCAAGGGACACGCCATGCATCTCTACGGGGAAGGGCACGTGGAAAACATCGCCCGGCATCGCGCCGAAGCCAACCTTGTAGGGCACGACCTTGCCGGTCAGCGCCATGCCCATGAAGGTGCGCCCATGGAAGCCGCCGCCAAAGGCGATGACGGCGGAGCGGCCGGTCGCAGCACGCGCTATCTTCACGGCGTTTTCGACGGCCTCGGCGCCCGTCGTCACGAAGATCGTCTTCTTGGCAAAGTTTCCGGGCGTCAGCGCGTTCAGGCGTTCGGCGAGATGCACGTAGCTTTCATAAGGCACGACTTGATGGCAGGTATGGGTGAAGTGATCGAGTTGATCTTTTACCGCGGCGATCACCCGCGGATGGCGGTGGCCCGTGTTGAGCACTGCGATACCGGCCGCGAAATCGATGTAGCGGCGTCCCTCCTTGTCCCAGATCTCGGCATTCTCCGCTCGGTCGGCATAGATCTGCGTGGTCATGCCAACGCCGCGCGAAATTGCGGCATTCTTCCGGTCCGTAAGGGTGATCGTGTTCATCGTGCTCGCGCTCCTGCGCTGGAAAGGGTCGAGGAATTATCTTGCATAATTTCTGCAAGGCATTTAGAAAATTCCTACATTTTTCCTGCAGGAAATCAAGCGGCATTTTTTGCTTCAAACATCACGCTTTTTGATGGATGCTCGCGCCAGAAGATTCTGACGCGCACAGCGCCTAAAACAAAACGGAATCAGGGATTTATTGCTTGATGAACAACAACGGTCCGATGCGCTACAAGGTGGCCGAAGCGGCAAGGCTGGCAGGCATTTCCGCCTCCACGGCGCGCCTCTGGGAAAGCCAGGGCCTGCTCGTTCCCGGCCGCTCGGAAACAGGGCATCGGCAATACAGCGCCGAGGATGTCGCCCGTCTGAAGCGGATTTCGTGGTATCGCGTCGAGCGCGGCCTCAATCCGGCGGCGATCCGCGAGGCACTGGAAAGCGAGGAGCCATCGGCCGAATCCGCCGAGAGCAGCAGCACTTCCGACATCGGCCGCAGGCTCCGCAGTCTTCGCCATGCGGCGGGCAAGACGCTGGAGCAGGTGGCGAGCGATATGGGCATCACCTCTTCGACCCTGTCGACGCTGGAGCGCACGTCGCAGGGCGTCAGCTTCAAGACGCTGCACGATCTCGCGGAATATTACGGCACCACAGTCTCGCGCCTTTCCGGCGAGGAGAGCGAAGACGTTACCGCAATCATCCGTTCCGGCGAATGGCGCACCTGGCCGCAGACGACGCCCGGCGTTACGGTGCAACTGCTGGCCGAAGGCCGACGGATGATGGATTGCCATCGTTTCGTGCTGGCACCGGGGGCTGCCAGCGAAGGCGCCTACCGGCATGAAGGCGAGGAATTCATGCATGTGCTTTCCGGCCGCCTCGAACTCGTTCTGGATTCCGACCAGTTCTTCGATCTCGGCCCCGGTGACTCGCTCTACTTCGAAAGCCGCCGCTATCATTCCTGGCGCAATCGTCACGATGGCGAGACCGTACTCCTGTGGATCAATACGCCACCGACATTCTAGCTCTCGAAGAACGTTAAAGCGGTATCGCTACGGCTGCCTTTGCGCTATAGCGCGACGTGAGACATTGAAACGATAAGAGACAGCCATGGCCGCCACCATCCGTTACCACGAAGGCGATATTTCAGAGCCGGACGCCGCCCGTTATACAGGTGCGATCGCGATCGATACGGAAACGCTCGGCCTCGTGCCGCGCCGCGACCGGCTCTGCGTCGTGCAGCTTTCTCCGGGCGACGGCACCGCCGATGTCATCCGCATTGCCGCCGGACAGAAGGAAGCGCCCAACCTCGTCGCCATGTTCGCCGATCCGGCTCGCCAGAAGATATTCCATTATGGACGCTTCGATATCGCTGTGCTGTTCCACACCTTCGGCGTCACTACGGCGCCGGTCTTCTGCACCAAGATCGCATCGCGCCTGTGCCGCACCTATACGGATCGCCACGGCCTGAAGGACAATCTCAAGGAAATGCTCGACGTCGACATCTCCAAGGTGCAGCAGTCGTCGGATTGGGGAGCGGCGACCCTGTCGCCGGCGCAGCTCGAATATGCCGCCTCCGATGTGCTCTATCTGCATGCGTTGCGCGACAAGCTGACCGAGCGGCTGATCCGCGACGGCCGCATCGACCACGCAACCGCCTGCTTCGAATTCCTGCCGACCCGCGCCAAACTCGATCTGCTCGGCTGGGAAGAAGCGGATATCTTCGCCCATAGCTGAAGTCTTTAAGGCCAAAAACACGCCTGCGGCGGCCGGGCGGGATTTCATCCCCGCCCGGCCGTTAGCGTTTCATTAACGAGACTTCGGTAAGATTATCGCTAATTTTTATGCATTCGACGGTGCGATGACGCGCCATGCGGACAGGAGGATCTGCTGGAGAATGCGAGGGGCCGGATGAGCGCGGTCCTCTTGTGATCTGCTTCCATCGTCACTTTGCGACAAAAGGAGCATGCCATGTTGACTCCGGTTCGTGCAGCGTCAAATGCAAGCCTTTCCTCCCACGGCCAAACTGCGGTGATCGTTGCCAACGGGCTCGGTCGTTCAGTCGTTGCGCCGACGCCTGTCCAGGCAGTCGAAGCCACAGACCTCAATTCAGCGATTGCCGGCAAGCTCAATATCCTTCTCGCAGCCGCTCGCGAGCGCATGTTCGACGCGCTGCTCGATGCCATCAATGCCGCCTCCGGCGCGCTGCCGCTGCCGCGCCGGGAATTGGAAAGCAATCTCGCTTTTGCATCCCGTCTCGCAGAAGCCATCCAGAAGCTTCCGGCCGCCCGGATCAACGAGATCGAGACCCAGCTCGCGGGCGCCGGTCATACTCTGCCGTTGCGGTTGATTGCTGAGGCACTGAAGAATCCGGCCGGTCCGGAGGCAGCCCGCGTGATCGCCTATCTGGAAACGATCCGTTATAAGGATCGTGATCTGGCGGCCCGCGCCGTCGTTCGCTCCTATCGCCAGAACGATGCTTCGCCTCTGCGCCCGGAAGCACGGCCAAACATCGCAATCCAGGAAGAGAAACTGCTGCCAATCGCAAAGGCGCAGCAATCGCCCGTACGGGAAACTCAGGCCTCCATGCCAACCAAGAGAGCGTTGCCGCTTGCGCCAGCTGTGCTCATTGCCGAATTGGCGGAGCAACCGGTCAAAATCGTCGAGGCGGCATTTGAAGAGCCTGCGCGCGCAGAGGACAACCCTCTCGAATTCCGTGATGCGGTTGACGTGCAGGCCGAGGATCCGGTTTCGGCGGATACGCCGAAGTTGATCGACGAGCCAATAGACGTTGAAGCTCAGATCCCGGCGGTGCGCTCCGATCCTTCGGAGCCGGTTATTCCGAAAGTCTGGACCGGTGTTCTTGCCTCGATGACCGAAGAAGCTTCGGAGCTCATCGTTGCAATCATCGGCGAGCAGGAAGCGGCAACACTCCTGGACGATTTGGCAGCGATGCCGGGGACAACCGAGAGGCCAGCCGGCGACATGGTAGCCGAGGCAGAGCCGGCGCCGGCAGACATTTCCGAAGCCGCGGTCCCTGCGAAGCTGCAGCAGACAGTGGTGACTGCGCGGTTACCGGTTGCCGATTCCACGCAGATTGTCCACCAGCAGAAAGACATCGTCGCGCAGCCGCAGGTTCTTCCTGCCGATATTGCAGAGGCCGTGCAGAAGTCAGGTTTGCTGAAGCCAATTGATGGGATGCCATACGCCCAGCATCCTTACCAGTTCGCCAAGGACGGTGCCCCACGCCGCGACGGCGAAATGCATCGTCGCGACTACGAAGGCAGTGGCTCCGAGGGCGAGCAGCAGGCCAACACAGGCAGCGAGCATCAGGACGCAGAGGCTGAAGGCGAGCAACGAGCGGAAGGTGGCGCGCCGCAGGATCTGCCCGAGGTCGACGCCACAGCATCAGGTAATACCGTCGCCGATCCGGTTTACGCACTCTATCAGCGCATGGCCGGCTGGGTATAAGCAAACAAAAAACCCGCCGGATCGCTCCAGCGGGATCTTGATTTCAAAGGCTTGACGATTACTCGCCGCGGTTCTTCAGAGCCGCGCCAAGGATGTCGCCGAGCGAAGCGCCGCTATCGGATGAACCGAACTGAGCGACAGCTTCCTTCTCTTCTGCGATTTCCAGCGCCTTGATGGACAGCATGATCTTGCGGTCCTTCTTGGAGAAGTTGGTGACGCGGGCGTCAACAACCTGGCCAACCGAGAAGCGTTCCGGACGCTGCTCGTCGCGGTCACGCGAGAGGTCTGCGCGGCGGATGAACGAAGTGATGTCTTCGTGGTCGACGAGCTTCACTTCGATGCCGCCGTCGTTGACTGCGATGACTTCGCAGGAAACGACTGCATTCTTGCGCAGGTCGCCGGAAGCAGCTGCTTCGCCAACCGCATCCTTGCCGAGCTGCTTGATGCCGAGCGAGATGCGTTCCTTCTCGACGTCGACGTCGAGAACGACTGCCTTGACGACGTCACCCTTGTTGAACTCTTCGATGACCTGCTCGCCCGGACGGTTCCAGTCGAGGTCGGAGAGATGCACCATGCCGTCAACGTCGCCGTCGAGACCGATGAACAGGCCGAATTCGGTCTTGTTCTTGACTTCGCCTTCAACTTCAGTGCCGGCCGGATGATTGCGGGCGAATGCTGCCCACGGATTTTCCAGCGTCTGCTTGAGGCCGAGCGAAATACGGCGCTTGGACGGATCGACTTCGAGGACGACGACTTCGACTTCCTGGCTCGTGGACAGGATCTTGCCGGGGTGTACGTTCTTCTTGGTCCAGGACATTTCCGAGATGTGGATCAGGCCTTCGATGCCCGGCTCCAGCTCGACGAACGCACCGTAGTCGGTGATGTTCGTGACTGTACCGGAAATCTTCTTGCCTTCCGGATACTTGGCCTGGATGCCATCCCACGGATCGCTCTCGAGCTGCTTCATGCCAAGCGAGATGCGGTGGGTTTCCTGGTTGATGCGGATGATCTGAACCTTGACCTGCTGGCCGATGTTCAGGATTTCCGACGGATGGTTCACACGGCGCCATGCCATGTCGGTGACGTGCAGCAGGCCGTCGATGCCGCCCAGGTCAACGAATGCACCGTAATCGGTGATGTTCTTGACGACGCCGTCAACAACCTGGCCTTCTTCGAGGTTCTGAACGATTTCAGAACGCTGCTCGGCACGGGACTCTTCCAGAACCGTACGGCGCGAAACCACGATGTTGCCGCGGCGCTTGTCCATCTTGAGGATTTCGAAGGGCTGCGGGTTGTGCATCAGCGGGGAAACGTCGCGGATCGGACGGATATCGACCTGAGAACGCGGCAGGAAGGCGATCGCACCGTCGAGGTCGACCGTGAAGCCGCCCTTGACCTGGTTGAAGATTACGCCTTCGACGCGCTCGCCGGCTTCGAACTTTGCTTCAAGCTTGATCCAGCTTTCTTCGCGGCGAGCCTTCTCGCGCGACAGAACCGCTTCGCCAAGCGCGTTTTCGATACGCTCGACATACACTTCAACTTCGTCGCCGACCTTCAGCGAACCATCCTTGGCTTTCGCGCCGAATTCCTTGAGCGCGATGCGGCCTTCGACCTTCAGGCCGACGTCGACAACGGCGACATCTTTTTCGATGCCGGTGACGATGCCCTTGGTGACATAGCCTTCAGCCAGATCGTTCTTGGCAAAGGACTCTTCGAGAAGGGCCGCGAAATCCTCGCGAGAGGGAGTAGCTACTGACATAAAATCTCCTGCGTGACCTTTGATACTGACAAGGCCCACGTATGCGCCGGTTGGTTCGTGTTAAACGGGCCTGAACCCAGTCCGCCTCCTTGCAAGGAAGCAATCCGGCGCTTGGACGGAATTTCAGGCTTTTAATAAAGCGCTTCCCGGCAAAAGCACGGAACGATCGCTCGAATTCAGTTATTTCGGCTCAATGCTGCGTCGATGATCGATTTCGCAGCTTGAAACGCGGCCTCTATACTCATTTCCGACGTATCAAGCAAGTGTGCTTCTTCCGCTGGTTTCAAGGGGCTGTCGGCCCGTCCCATATCGCGCTCGTCGCGCCGCTTCACGTCCTCGAAGATCGCATCGAAATCCGCCGTTCCTCCCTTGCCGATGATCTCCTCGTAGCGGCGCCTGGCGCGCACCTCCGGGGAAGCCGTCACATAAAGCTTCACCGGCGCATCCGGGCAGACGACGGTGCCGATATCACGTCCGTCGAGCACTGTTCCCGGAGCCTTTTCCGAAAACCGCCGCTGCGCCTCCACCAGCGCCCGGCGTACGGCCGGCATGACGGCAATCTTTGAGGCGGCTTCGCCGATCTCATGCTTTGAAAGTATATCGCGTTCGAGGTCGGCCAGTTCAACCTCGCGAGCGATCTTTTCGGCGACCTGCTCGTTATCGAGCGGCAGGCCGGCGTCGAGCAACGCCTTCGCAGCCGCTCGATAAGTCAGGCCAGTATCGAGATGATGAAAGCCGTACTCATCGGCGATCTGCCGCGAAAGGGTGCCCTTGCCCGCGGCTGCGGGTCCGTCGATGGCGATTGTAAATGTCTTGCTCAATGGTTTCCTTCCAGCCTGCCGGATCGCTTCACAAGATCCAGCATCTCGGCCTCACCAGTCGTCCCGCCGACGCCTGCCGCCGCGCCTTCGCGACCTGCGGCCGGCCTGTTTTGGCTGACCTTCCACTTGCCTTCGATCGCCGCAATCTCGAGTTCGACGCCGATGATGCCTTTCAGTTGCGCTCGGATAAAATCCTCAGGTGCGTCGACGACCCATGGATGGGCGCGGATCAGCTGGTGCTCTGTCGCCAGATCATCTTCCCTGAAACGGGGTGATTGATACATCTGTCTCTCGATGATTTATCGTTTCCGGCGCTACCTAACACAATGTTATTTACCGGTCATCTGACGATCATTTCACCATACTGATTGCAGCGCGAAGTTTTAGCTTTGACATCGTTGGCCGCAACGATTATGGGGACCGGCTTATAAATTCCGATGAAACGCCGGTTTGAACGGCATTTGCCGAATTTAGCATTCGGCCATTCTCACGAGGCTTATAGTGGCGAAAGCGGAACTTGGAACCAAGCGTACCGATCCGGAAACCGGCAAGAAATTCTACGATCTGAACCGGGATCCGATCGTTTCTCCTTATACCGGAAAGTCCTACCCATTGTCGTTCTTCCAGGAAACCTCGGCCGCAGCAGCCGAGATCGCCGAAGAAGATGAGGTTCAGGAAGTCGATACCGAAAACACCGAAGTCGAACTCGTATCGCTGGAAGACGCTGATGAAGGCGCATCCGGCGATGATATCCCAGATATCGGCGATGACGACGTCGAAATCGAAGGCGATGACGACGATACCTTCCTCGAAGCCGACGAAGACGATGAAGACGACGACATGAGCGACATCATCGGCGTCACCGGCGACGAAGACGAAGTCTGATCGTAAAGCGCGGCCCGGACGACAAAAAGTCTCCGGGCCGTTTTTTTGGGCTTGCCATCTGCGAAAACCGCAAGTAAGAAGCCGCCACTCCGCCAGGCATATGCCACGGAGTATCCCAGGACCGGCAAAATACCGGACCACCCTGATGGGGCTATAGCTCAGCTGGGAGAGCGCTTGCATGGCATGCAAGAGGTCAGCGGTTCGATCCCGCTTAGCTCCACCAATTATCCAAGCAAAACCCGACTACGAATTTGTGGGCAAGCAACGGGAAGTACGAGCGACTTCTTGTGTAGTTCTCCGAGGCGCGTTGTTGTTCGCCAGCTATCAGGGGCCGAATCTCGGGAGTGGAACCATTAATCATCACAAAAAGTTTACGGGTTGCGGATATTGCAGTTATTGCGGATATTGCGAATACTGATTCGCACTGCTATATCCTCCTAAAAATTATAAAAAAGGATGTCACCAATGTCGCAACTGCTAGAACGCCCAATCCTGCCGTCGGCGGACGATACTGAATTGGCCGCCGAGGCCAGTCGCTACATTTCACGTGCGAAGCATGAAGGTGCTGAACTTCGAGTTCAAGTTGATGGCGGGGAGCTTCTAAAGCTTCCCAAGGCTGTCAGCGAGTTACTGTATCATCTCCTAACTGAAATGGCTCAGGGTAATGCTGTAACTTTGATACCCGTCCATGCTGAGCTGACAACTCAGGAGGCGGCAGATCATCTTAATGTGTCGCGGCCCTACCTGATCAAACTTTTGGAAGAGGGGAAAATCCCATTCCATATGGTTGGAAGCCATCGCCGAATAAAGTTTAGCGACCTGGACGGTTTCCGTCGAAAGGCTGAGGACGAAAGAAAACGGCTCATGGACGAGCTGGCGAGCCAGGCCCAAGATTTGGGGATGGGCTATTAAGAAGTCTAGTTACACAGTCATCCTTGATGCTTGCGTCTTGTATTCCGCGCCGCTGCGAGATTTCATTATGGAACTCGCTGCGGCGGGGCAATTCAGAGCAAAGTGGTCAGATGAGATCCACGATGAATGGACACGAAACGTACTGAAAAACCGTGACGACCTTACAATTGAGCAACTCGGTCGCACCAAGGATTTGATGAACGCAGCGGTGCCAGACAGTGTGGTCGATGGCTATAGTGATCTTGTGCCTGCGCTTGCGCTTCCGGACCCAGACGATTCTAGAGCGTCAGGGGTTACCCAAGACCGTAGCCGACTGCGGGAATATCTTTTTGCGATTTAGCAAAGAGCTGCAACGGGAACTCTTAAGTTTGTGGCGCCGCATACCTGATCCGGCCGTTGTCAACAAACAACCCGTCTGGTGTTCGTTACCGCTTCGCACCCAGTCACGCGCGTCGTTGGCCTTACCACCGAATAGCCGAATTGATCGGGGCGGCGTCTTTTTGCCTTTCAAAAGTCCGGGAAGCACCAGGGAAGTACGGAGACGGAAATCACTGGAATGATCCTGCCGGAATTTTATTGGAACGGAAGGGTTTAGAGCAATATGTGGTAAAGCAGGGGAAATCGTGACCCGTTGCATGGCATGCAAGAGGTCAGTGGTTCGATCCCGCTTAGCTCCACCAAGATCTCCAGATTTCACGTTTATTCGGTGCTGGTCGGCGTGTTGTCGTTTCCCAAGCAAACCATTCTAGCAGCCGCCCCGCAGTTTAAAGCGGCTTGTCTCATACCCGACCCTTGCCATGAACTGCCGTTCGGCATAGCTCTGCCCCAATGCCCCGAATCCGGATATTCGATGCCCCACAAGGTTTCCCTTTCCCGTCTGAAGCTGACCGACTTCCGCAACTACGCGGCAGCTTCGCTCGTGCTCGACGGGCGGCATGTCGTGCTGACGGGGGATAACGGTGCCGGCAAGACCAATCTGATGGAGGCGGTTTCCTTCCTCTCGCCTGGCCGCGGTCTTCGCCGTGCCACCTATGCAGATGTTACGCGGGTCGGGGCCTCCGCGGGGTTTTCGATCTTCGCCGAGCTTGACGGCATGGAAGGTGAGGTCGAAATCGGGACTGGCATTGATACTAGCGATGAAAATACCAGCCGCAAGCTGCGCATCAACGGCACGCCGGCAAAGACGGCCGACGAGTTGACGGATCATCTGCGCGTGCTCTGGCTGACGCCTGCCATGGATGGCCTTTTTGCCGGCGGATCTTCAGACCGGCGCCGCTTTCTCGACCGCCTCGTGCTGTCGCTCGATCCAGCACACGGCCGCCGCGCCACCGATTTCGAGCGCGCCATGCGCAGCCGCAACAAGCTACTGGACGACGGCCGTTTCGATCCCGCCTGGCTCTCGGGCATCGAAGAGCAAATGGCAAGCCTCGGCATCGCCATGGCGCTTGCGCGCGAGGAAATGCTCGGCCTGCTTGCCCGCCTGATAGAGGAAACGCGCGAAACCTCGCCTTTCCCCTCCGCCACACTCGAGCTTTCCGGTTTCATGGATGGCCAGTTCGCGCGCCCTTCCGTAGACCTGGAAGATGAATATGCCGCGATGCTCGCTGAAAACCGCTATCGCGACGCGGGCGCCGGCCGCACGCTTGACGGCCCGCACCGAGCCGATCTGCTGGTCCGGCACCGCGAAAAGCAGATGGAGGCGGAGCGTTGCTCGACGGGCGAACAGAAGGCGCTGCTTGTGGGCCTGATCCTCGCCCATGCCAAGCTCGTCGCCAATCTCACCGGCCATGCGCCGATTCTGCTTCTCGACGAAATCGCCGCCCATCTCGACGAGGCCCGCCGCGGCTCGCTCTTCGATCTCATCGATGCGCTTGGCGGCCAGGCCTTCATGACCGGCACCGATCGCTCGATGTTTTCTCTCCTCGGCGACCGCGCTCAATTCTTCACTGTTGCCGAGGGCCGGGTCTTCGAATGACGGATGCCGCTTTCCCCGCGCCTTCAGGCCATGATAGCATTGCGTCCATGGAACCTTTGAGCCCGGAAGAAATCGCAAGATATCAGCGTCATATTCTGCTGCCTGAGATCGGCGGGGCGGGTCAGCAGAGACTGAAGGCCGCGCGTGTGCTGGTAATCGGCGCGGGCGGGCTTGGCGCACCGGTTCTGCAATATCTGGCAGCTGCCGGGATCGGCACACTCGGCATTGCCGATGACGATCGCGTTTCGCTCTCCAATCTGCAGCGGCAGGTCATCCATGACTCCGGCACAATTGGCGAACTGAAGACGGAAAGCGCCGCCTTTGCAATCGCCCGGCTGAATCCGCATGTGAACATCATCCGCTTCGAAGAGCGCTTTTCGTCGGAGTCCGCCCGCCGGCATCTTTCTGGCTTCGATTTGCTGATCGATGCGTCGGACAATTTCGAGACGCGTTACGCCGCAGCCGATGCCGCTGAGAAAGCGGAAATTCCGCTCGTGAGCGGCGCTGTCGGCCGTTTCGACGGTTCCTTGACTGTGTTGAAACCTTACGAACGAGCCGAAGATGGCGCGCTCAACCCCGCCTATCGCGATCTCTTTCCGGAAATCCCGCCGGAGGGCCTCATTCCCGCCTGCGCCGAAACCGGCATCATCGGAGCATTGACCGGTGTCATCGGCACGCTGATGGCGATGGAGGCGATCAAGCTCATGACCGGCGCCGGCGAACCGCTTATCGGCCGGTTGCTGCTCTACGATGCGCTTTCTGCCCGTTTCGACAGCGTCCGTTACAAGCGCCGCCGCGCGCAAGGGCCGAGCGTTTCATGAAGATCGTCCGGATCGATGAGAATTTTCACCGCTGGAACGAGTTGCTGCAACTAATCCTCTCGTCCTTCGCCTATATGAATGGCCGCATCAATCCGCCGTCTTCGGCCTTGAGCCTGACACCGCAATCGCTTGCCGAGAAGACCCTAAACGAGATCGGCTACGTCGTGCTTGAAAACGAGGATTTGCTTGGCTGCATGTTCTTGAGGCCTGAGCCGGGATGTCTTTATCTTGGCAAACTCACGGTCGCGCCGGAGGCGCAGGGCAGGGGTATCGGCAGGCTGTTGCTGCAGGTAGCCGAGGCGGCTGCGAGAGAGCGCCTGCTATCTGCGCTGCGGCTCGATACGCGCATCGAATTGACCGGCAACCATTCAGTCTTTGCCGCCTGGGGCTTTGCGAAGACGGCCGAAAAATCTCATCCGGGTTTCGATCGGGTCACCTATATCGAAATGCGCAAGGTTCTCGCCGTTTAGCGGCCGGGCAGTACGCGATTCGGCGGTCGGTGGCCGTCGATGAAGGTGCGGATGTTGATAATCACCTTGTCGCCCATATCGATGCGGCCTTCGATCGTTGCCGAACTCATGTGCGGCAGCAGCACCACCTTGCCCTCGTTCGCAAGTTTGACAAGCTTCGGGTTGACGGCAGGTTCGTTTTCGAAAACGTCGAGGCCGGCGCCGGCGATCTTTCCCTCCCTCAGGCATTTGATCAAGGCGCTCTCATCCACGACGTCACCGCGCGCCGTGTTGACGATATAGGCTGTCGGCTGCAGCAGCGCGAGGCGGCGAGCGGAAATCAAGTGAAAGGTTGCGGGCGTCGAAGGGCAATTGATGGAAACGATGTCGACCCGTGCCAGCATCTGGTCGAGGCTTTCCCAATAAGTCGCCTCTAGTTCGTCCTCGGTCGCCGGGCTCACCCGCTTGCGGTTGTGATAGTGGATCGACAGGCCGAATGCCTTGGCGCGGCGCGCGACGGCCGTGCCTATCCGGCCCATGCCGACGATGCCGATGCGCTTGCCGTGAATGCGCCGGCCGAGCATCCAGGTCGGCGACCATCCAGCCCATTCGCCGGGCTTGTCGGTAAGCACCCGTGCACCTTCGCCGAGGCGCCGGGGCACGGCGAGGATCAGCGCCATGGTCATGTCGGCCGTGTCCTCGGTCAGAACATTCGGCGTGTTGGTGACGGTAATGCCCCTGCGGGCTGCCGCCTCGACGTCGATGTGGTCGGTGCCGTTCGAAAAGCTCGCTATCAGCTTCATTTGCGGCCCGGACTGCTCGATAAGAGCGGCATCGATGCGGTCCGTCACCGTCGGCACCAGGACGTCGGCTGTCTTTACGGCCTCGATGAGTTCAGCGGCGGAGCGTGGCGAATCATCGATATTGAGCTCAGCGTCGAAAAGTTCCCGCATGCGGGTTTCCACCGCATCCGGCAGTTTCCGGGTGATGTAAACCTTCGGTTTTTTCTTTGATGTCATCGCGGCCGGCCATGCCTTGTTCAGAGGTCTTTAACCAAGACGGGGGATAATTTTCCCGTCTCGGACATTTTCTACCAGACCCACACGCGAAGACAAACAAAACTCGCGGGTAGCGTTAGGTGAATGTCAAAGCCCGGCGGCAAGCAGGCTGGATCTGCTGGCGTACTTGAGCGAACGGAAATCTCCATGCGTGGAAAATATTTGAAGGTCTGCCTCGTCTTTGCGGTTGGTCTGATGCTTGCGGGTGAAGCCGTCGAACCCGCGTATGCGCAGGTGGCAAAGGGCCCGAGCGGCCTGCCACTTCCGCGGTTCGTCTCGCTGAAGTCCAAGCGCGTCAATCTGCGCATCGGCCCGGGAACGGATTATGCCGCGTCGTGGATGTATCTGAAAGCCGGCCTGCCGGTCGAAATCATCCAGGAATACGACAACTGGCGCCGTATCCGCGATGCGGATGGCACGGAAGGTTGGGTCAACCAATCGCTGCTGTCGGGCCAGCGCGCGGCGATTGCCGCACCGTGGATGAAGGGCAAGGGCAAGTTCGTCTATGTCAACATGCGCCGTGAGCCGCAGTCGTCAGCGACCGTGGTTGCCAAGCTGGAGCCGGGTGTGATGATCCATATCGCCGAATGCAACGGCGATTGGTGTCATGCCGAAGCCGACAGCGCCGAAGGTTGGGTGGCGCAGTCGGAAATCTGGGGCGCTTATCCGGGCGAAGCTTTCAAATAAGCTGCGCGTCGCGGGCGGCTTCGGAAAGCGATTTCATCGGCCGCGGCCCGATCTGCTGAATGACGATCCCAGCTGCAAGGCAGCCAAGCTTGCCGCAATCTTCCAGCGTCCGTCCCTGCGTGTAACCATAGAGGAAACCTGAAGCGAAGAGGTCGCCGGCACCGGTCGTATCGACCACTTCCTTGATGCGGATCGCATCGACATACCAGCGCTCGTTGCCCTTCAGCATAACGGCGCCGTTTTCGCTCATCGTCACGGCCGCGATCTTGCAATCCTTGGCGATCTTGTTGAGCGCCACCTCGAAATCGTCCGTCTCATAGAGCGCGAGTACTTCCTGCCGGTTGGCAAACACGATGTCGACAGTGCCGGAGCGCATGAGGTCGAGGAACTCCGCGCGGTAGCGATCGACGCAGAAGCTGTCCGAAAGCGTCATGGAGACTTCGCGGCCGTTCTCATGGGCGATGCGGGCGCATTCGCGAATCGCTTCCTTGGCGCGCGGCGGATCCCAGAGATAGCCTTCGAAGTACGTCACCTTGGCTTGTGCTACGACCTCGGGCTCGACATCCTCCGGGCCGAGTTCGACGCAGGCGCCGAGATAGGTATTCATCGATCGTTCGCCGTCATCCGTGACGAAGATCATCGAGCGCGCGGTCGGTGGGAACGTGCCCTTTGGTTTCGTCTGGTAATGTACGCCCTGTGCCCGGATGTCGTGCGCGAAAATCTCGCCGAGCTGATCCTCCGCTACCTTGCCGAAATAGGCGGCCCTGCCGCCGAGGCTTGCAACGCCCGCTGCCGTATTGCCGGCGCTGCCGCCTGAAGCTTCGAGCGCCGGCCCCATGCGCGAATAGAGAAGTTCGGCGCGGGCGGCGTCGATAAGGTTCATCGCCGCCTTGGTGATTTTGTTGTCAATGAGGAACTGGTCGTCGCAGCGCGCGATGATATCGACGATGGCGTTGCCGACAGTCAGAACATCGAATTTTGTCATGAAAGGGAAGGTTCCGGATTAGATGATAGCCGGGATCCGGTCTTACCGGAATTTCCGGGCTTTGGAAGAAAAAACGCCGCCAGTTGCCCATTTCTTCGCAAATGCCGTCGATCCGTCATGTCGTTGTCACCTTGAGCTTTTAGACACGATCATAAGCAGACCGGCATGAGCAGCCTTTGGGTTGCGGCCGGATGAGAAGGGATGATGCCCTTCGACTGTGTACCGGAGCAGGCGCTGACCACGGATGAACTGGCAGCACCGGAACCGGGTGTCCGGCCAGTCCGGATGCGGAAAAGCGGGCAGTGCCCGCTTTTTTTGTTTCTGCCGTCCGGTTCTTTGCGCGCCTCTTTTGCCAATCCATTTGTCAACGAAGAAGTTTTGCTGCTAGAGCAGGGTGTCCCCGCGCAAGGCATCCCTCCGCATGATAGCCATCATTTTTGACGTCCTTCCCATCTTCATCATGATCCTGATCGGCTGGCTGATCGTCAAAACTGGACTGATGAAGGCAGATGTCGGCGACGCCTTGAGCGATTTCGTTTTCAAGATTGCCGTCCCACTGCTCCTTTTCCGCACGATTGCCGAAGCGGATTTTCATGGCGCTTCGCCGTTTCGTCTCTGGATCGCTTATTTCTCCGGCGTTGCGGTGACGTGGACGGCGGGCCACATCGCAGCGACCCGTTTTTTTGGCCGTGATGATCGCATCGGCGTGCTTGCCGGCGTTTCGTCGGCATTTGCCAATACGATCTTCGTCGGTCTGCCGCTTGTTCAACGTACGGTCGGCAATGAGGGCCTTGTGCCGCTTTCCATCCTCATCGCCGTGCATCTGCCGGTCATGATGGTCATCGGCACGATCATGATGGAACGGGCGGAGCGGAAGATTGCGGGCAAAGGCGAACGCAGCATGCTGAAACTCTTTCGCCAGATCGGTCTCAATCTTGTCCGCAATCCGCTCGTTATCGGTCTTGTCGCAGGTGCCGCGGTTCACCTTGCAGGTCTCCCAATGCCGCTGCCGGTGGCGTCCATTGTCGACCAACTGGCGGGCGTTGCTGGGCCTGTGGCCCTGGTATCTCTGGGCATGGCGCTCGAGAAGTATGGCGTTTCCGGCAATGTCGGCATTGCCAGCGTCACATCTGCCTTCAAACTGGTGTTGCTTCCATGCTGCGTCTGGGCCGCAAGCCATCTGGTTGGATTGACCGGCAGTTGGACCGCGGCGCTGGTGCTGATCGCCGCTGTTCCCACCGGCGTCAACGCCTGGCTGATCGCCAACCGTTTCGGCGTCGGCCACAGCCTCGCGGCCTCCACCATCACGGTCACGACAGCACTCGGCGCCATTTCGGTTTCGCTCTGGGCCTACCTGCTCGGCGCCTGATCGCAACAAAAAAGCCCGGCGTCGGCCGGGCTCTCGATTTCGTCGGAAAGCTTTGCAGGACTACTGCGTAACGGTGTCGGGCGCGTTCGGATCCGGCAACGGAACCGGTGCGTCTGCCAGCGTGTGCAAGTAA
This sequence comes from Rhizobium sp. CC1099, assembly GCF_029714385.1. NCBI lineage: Bacteria > Pseudomonadati > Pseudomonadota > Alphaproteobacteria > Hyphomicrobiales > Rhizobiaceae > Rhizobium > Rhizobium sp. CC1099. The sequence continues at coordinate 4,020,098 of NZ_CP121641.1, forward strand.
AGGATCACGTTCGCGCGGTCCTGTTCCTTCGGCAGACCGGCAAAGCCCATGGCCGTGCCCGGAACCTGCTTTTTCGGTGCCAGCAGGAAGTGGTTCAGGTGATCGAAGGTCCACTTTTCGCTGCCGCCCTTGGAGAAATCCTTCATGGGGGAGGAATAGGCGAAGCCCTCATGCGAAGCGACCGGACGATCGACGAGACCATAGAGGTTCGGGCCGACTTTGTTTGGCCCTCCCTTGGTCGCGTCATGACAGGACTGACACTTCTTGAATACCGTTTCGCCAGCCTTGGCATCGGCGCTGGCAAGAAGCTTGGCGATCGGAACCACAGCTGCTGCAGGTGCAGCTTCGCCACCGCCGGCAGCGGGTGCCTCTGCCGCAACGATGGCGAAACCTTCCTTCTCCGGCGCTTCGGAGTGGAAGATCCCTTCGGACGCGATCGAGACTGACATCAGGACGAAAATCGTTCCGAGCAGCGCCCCAACGCCCATATTGACATAAGAATTCATCTGCAATGCTCCCCGTGCAGTCGGCAGACCCTGAATAGGCACCATCTTGAAATCGCGCGGAACCTATGTCTTTTGGCAGTTCGTTGCAACTGTCTAAATGGTCTTGTACGTGAGACTTTTTGACACTTTCCCGCCTGGAATAGAAGGTCCGAACGATGACTGCTTCAAATTTAGATGACGTGCTGGTTCTGATCCCCGCCCGCATGGCGTCCACCCGCCTTCCCGGCAAGCCGCTAGCCGATATTTGCGGATTGCCGATGATCGTCCAGGTCGCTTTGCGAGCGAAGGAAGCGGAGATCGGCCGTGTCGTCATCGCGGTCGACGACGAGGAGGTTTTCGAGGCGGTTTCGAAGGCCGGCTTCGAAGTCGTTATGACCCGCAAGGATCATCAATCCGGCTCCGATCGCATTTTCGAAGCCTTGCACAAGGTCGACCCGGACGCGAGCGCCAGGATCGTCGTCAACGTCCAAGGCGATCTACCGACCATCGATCCCGAAACGATCCGCGCTGCATTGCGCCCGTTGGAAGAGGAGACCGTCGATATCGCGACGCTCACCGTCGAGATCACTGATGAGGAAGAGAGGACCAATCCGAACGTTGTCAAGGTCGTGGGGTCTCCGCTCTCCGAAACGCGTCTTCATGCGCTCTATTTCACCCGCGCGACAGCACCTTATGGCCAAGGGCCGCTCTATCACCATATCGGCCTCTATGCATATCGCCGGGCTGCGCTCGAGAAATTCGTCTCGCTCGGACCGTCGGCCCTTGAGAAGCGCGAATCCCTGGAGCAGCTTCGCGCGCTCGAAGCCGGCATGCGCATCGACGTGGAGATCGTTAAAACCGTTCCGCTTGGGGTCGATACGCCGGCCGATCTCGATAAAGCCCGCCGCATTCTTTCGGCAAGGAAGGCATGAAGGACATCGTCATGAACATCAAGACCAATCGAATCTCGTTTCAAGGCGAATTCGGCGCGAACTCCGACATGGCCTGCCGTGACATGTTCCCGACAATGGAGCCGTTGCCTTGCCAGACATTTGAAGACGCCTTCATGGCGGTCGACAACGGTGATGCCGATATTGCGATGATCCCGATTGAAAACACGATCGCGGGCCGAGTCGCCGATATCCACCACCTCCTGCCGGAGTCGCGGCTGCACATCATCGCCGAATACTTCATGCCGATCCGTTTTCAGCTGATGGTGCTGCCCGGAGTCGCGAAGGACGAAATACGCACCGTGCACAGCCACATCCACGCGCTGGGTCAATGCCGCAAGATCGTGCGGGCAAATGGCTGGAAGCCGGTGATTGCGGGAGATACGGCAGGTGCCGCAAAGCTCGTCAAGGAAACCGGCGACCGAACCATGGCGGCGCTTGCGCCGCGTCTTGCCGCCGAACTCTATAGCCTCGACATCGTTGCCGAAAATGTCGAGGACACCGAGAGCAATGTTACGCGCTTCGTCGTGCTCTCGCGCGACGAGGAATGGGCAAACCGCAGCTCCGAGGAAGAAAAGATCGTCACGACCTTCGTCTTCAACGTCCGCAACATTCCGGCCGCGCTCTATAAGGCTCTGGGTGGTTTCGCGACGAACAACATCAACATGACGAAGCTCGAAAGCTATCAGCTGGGTGGCAAATTCGTGGCGACGCAGTTTTACGCCGATATCGAGGGCCATCCGAACGATGCCCATGTGCGCCGGGCCTTGGAAGAGTTGCGGTTCTTTTCAGAGAATGTCCGCATTCTCGGGGTCTACAGGGGCCACCCGATGCGCGGCCAACTGCACAAGTGAGGAAGGGCGCCGGCGGCGCCCTTCCTGCTCTTTCACTTGTCGGGTTCGCAGACGCGCAACCGGTGGCCGTCCGGATCGAGCGCGACAAAGGTCGGACCGAAATCGAGATCGGTCAGCTCCTGAGCAATCGGCAGACCGCGCTTTCGCCAATCCTCGTATTGTTTGGCAACGGCATTTTCGCCAGCCACCATGAAGGCGACCTCGCCGCGATTGCCGATCGCGGAAGGTTGCGGCTCGACCGTGCTGCGCCGCCATAGCCCGAGCGTGAAGCCGCCGTCGAGCGGGAACGCGACGAAATTCGGCGCGGCTACCCCGGGTTCGCGGCCGAGCAGATCCTTGTAAAAGATCGCACTTTCGGCAGGATCCTTGACGTAAAGAATGATGAGGTTCGGGCTGGTCATATCGGTGTCCCTCGTATTTGGAAAAGGTTTCGCAGATTCAGCGCTTGCCGGCGTCTAACGACGGCAAGCGCTAAAGCCGCCGCTGATGCGGCGGCGCTACGTCGGTTAGACGGTTTAGTGAATTCAGTTGCTCTCGTGGTGTGGGTGGTTCCAGTCCATGAACCCGATATCGCGCTTCATGTAATCGGACATCGCATCGAGATCGAGCTGAGGATAGCGGCTCCGCACCATCTTGCGCGATGCGTTCAGCATCATTCGCAGCATCAGAGATTGGGGGTATCTCGCTTGCGTAGTCGTGTCCTCGACCGCGCGATTTCTGCATGTCGATCGGGTGAGGTTCAAGCTCGTCATCATCGGTCCTCCAGTTTGGGATTGTCCCGATAATAGCGCTGACCACTGTCAGTTTATGGCAGTAGCGTCGAGGCTAAGACGAAATTTCCTGCTGATCCCGCCACTCCTTGAGAAGCACTGCGCGGCGGCGCGGATAGCGTACGTCTTGGGGTCTCATTTCGACGATCCGGTCGGTGCGGAAATGACGGTAATCCTGCCGCAGTTCGCACCACGCCACCACGACGCGGACCTGCTCGAAGTAGCTGAGCGCAAAGGGCCAGATATTGCGGACGGAGACGGTTCCGCTCTCGTCGGAATAGGTCAGCTTGAGAATCCGTTCGCTGCGGATCGCCTTGCGAATGGCGTCAAGATCCGCCTTGTCGGCAACGGGCGGACGCAGGTGAACGAGAAGCGTCGAGGTCTCGATTTCATCGCGCATTTCGTGTGGCAGGACATCGGCAATCTTCGCCAGTGCATCGGCGCCGGCAGCAGCAAGACGCGGATCGGCGGCGCGGGCGACCCAGCGCGAACCGAGGACCAATGCCTCGATCTCGTCCTGCGAAAACATCATCGGCGGCAGCATGAAGCCGGGCTTCAAGACGTAGCCGATGCCGGGTTCGCCTTCGATCAGGGCCCCCTGCCCCTGGAGGCTGGCGATATCGCGATAGAGCGTGCGGATGCTGACGCCTGTTTCCGTAGCAAGGACGGCACCGCTCACCGGCCGTCGGTAGCGCCGCAACGTCTGAAGCAGGGTCAGAAGGCGTTCCGAGCGCGCCATCACATCAGCCTATTGCTTTTTCCACTCCACCCAATCGCGCATCAGGCGGTGCGCGATAGCGCCTTTGGGCGGCGAAGCCTGGCCGTTGGCGCCGGGGCGTTCGAGCATTTCAAGTGTTTCCTCGCGGGTGAACCAGCGGCAATCTTCCAGTTCCGATTCGTCGCGGTGGACCTCTGTTGATTTCGCCTCGGCATAGCAGCCGATCATCAGCGTATGCGGCATCGGCCAGGGCTGCGACGCGTGGTAGCGAATCCGGCCGGTCTTGATACCGGATTCCTCCAGCGTCTCGCGGCGCACGGCATTTTCGATCGTTTCGCCGGGCTCGACGAAGCCGGCGAGGCAGGAATACATGCCCGGCGTAAAATGGTGGCTGCGGCCGAGCAGGCAAAGGTCGCGCTGTTCATCGATCGTCAGCATGATGACCACCGGGTCGGTGCGCGGGAAGATCATGTGTTCGCAGGCCGTGCACACCCGCTTGTAGCCGCCGATGCGCATCTCCATCGTGCTACCGCAGCGGCCGCAGAAGCGGTTGTCGCCGTTCCAGCGGATGAGGCTTGCGGCCTGGGCGAATTCGCCAAGCAGAACGTCATCGACGAGCTGGTCGCGGTAGAGCGTCCGGCCGTCGGCGGGCTTGTAGTGGCTTTCAAGTTCCTCGGCCGGAATGCCGACGGGAACGGCAAGCCGCGGTTCGCCCGTCTTGCGGTAGCCGAGCAGGATCGTCTCGTCCCAATGTGGCTGCAGTTCCTGCAGTTCGTAGCGGGCAAACAGCGGATCGAGCACTTGTCCATCATGCTTCAGGACAAGCTTGTCCTTGGCGAAGGCGAAGATATGCGTGCCGTCCTTCGCCAGTGCATTTTCGACGGACTGCTCGTCGCGATGTTCGGAATCGCGATTGAGGTCGTTTGCGGCAAAGGCGGTGAGATTGCTGGGCTCCGGATGTGGGACATCCGAATCGAAAAGCGAACGGTTCATGATGAAAGGGCTTCCCGCAACTTCGCTATGAATTCATCTCTCTTGCCCGCTTCGTAGGGCACGGCCTTACCGAAGCTCCACACGGGGCCTGGCCAGTTGGCATCGCCTTCGAAGCGGGCAATGACATGAACATGAAGCTGACGGACGATATTGCCAAGGGCCCCGATGTTGATTTTTGTAGCACCGGTGATCTTCTTCAGCGCAGCCGCGGTCATTTCCGTTTCGAAGGTGAGAAGCACCTGATCGAGCGGCGTGAGTTCGAAGATCTCCGTCATGTTGGCCCTGCGTGGCACCAGGATCAGCCACGGCCAGCGGGCGTCCTTCGATAATCGGAGATCACACAGACCCGTCTGCATGACGCTGTCGCTATCGCTCTCCAGCCGACGGTCGAGAATGAAATCGTCCAACAGGCATTCCTCCATATTTTTCCTATGATTAGCAGTTTTTTTTGAGCTTGGCTTGCTTTTGATGGCGATATTGCCGATATGTGCATCCGGGAGGTTGGTGGTGGACGAGCCACTCGCCAACCGGGTCAGGTCCGGAAGGAAGCAGCCCTAACGAGCCCGGCACGGGTCATCGTGCCAGCCTCCCACCCTTCTCTCTTCCAAATGCCCGGCGTTCCGGGCGATAAGCAGGGCGATGAGCGACACCGAGCGACAGTCACAAGATGCCGCCTCGACGGGCACCGGGTACCGGGTGCTGGCACGCAAATACCGCCCCAAGGATTTCACGGACCTCATGGTCGGCCAGGAGCCGATGGTCCGCACGCTGACCAACGCCTTCGAGACCGGCCGCATTGCGCAGGCCTACATGCTGACCGGCGTCCGTGGCGTCGGCAAGACGACGACAGCCCGTATTCTGGCGCGCGCGCTGAATTACAAGACGCCCGAGATCGACAAGCCGACGATCGACCTGCGCGTGCCGGGCGAGCATTGCCAGGCGATCATGGAGGGCCGCCATGTCGACGTGATCGAGATGGACGCCGCCTCCCATACCGGTATCGACGATATCCGTGAAATCATCGAGCAGGTACGCTATCGGCCGGTGTCTGCGCGCTACAAGGTTTATATCATCGACGAAGTACACATGCTTTCGACACAGGCCTTCAACGGCTTGCTGAAGACGCTCGAAGAGCCGCCGGAGCACGTGAAGTTCATTTTTGCGACCACCGAAATCCGCAAGGTTCCGATTACCGTTCTCTCGCGCTGCCAGCGCTTCGATCTCCGCCGCATCAGCGCGGCGGATCTGGTCGGCTTGTTTACAACCATCGCAGCGAAGGAAGGCATCGATGCGGAGCCGGATGCGCTGGCGATGATCGCGCGCGCCGCTGAAGGCTCGGCACGTGACGGCCTTTCGCTGCTTGACCAGGCAATCGCCCATGGTAGCGGTGTAGTCCAGGCGGAAGCGGTGCGCGGCATGCTGGGCCTTGCCGATCGTGCTCGCATCGTCGATCTCTTCGAGCATGTTGCCAGAGGCGACGTCGCCGCAGCGCTTGCCGAATTTCAGGCGCAGTACGAGGCGGGCGCAAATCCCGTCGTCATGTTGACCGACCTTGCCGATTTCACCCATCTCGTTACCCGGCTGAAATATGTGCCGGACGCGGCTAATGACCCGTCGCTCAGCGAAGTCGAGCGAACCAGGGCTTCCGAGTTCGCTCAAGGGATTGCGGTAACGACGCTGTCGCGGATCTGGCAGATGTTGTTGAAGGGCATTCCGGAAACCGAAAGCTCTTCGCGCACGGCCGGTGCGGCGGAAATGGTGCTGATACGGTTGGCGCATGCGGCGCATCTGCCGTCGCCCGAAGATGCCGCGCGTCGCCTTGCCGAGCTCTCCGAAAACGGCAGCGGTTCGCGTCCTTCGCCTACGCCGTCGGGTACCGGTAGCAGCAATGGTGTCCGTGTACCATATCAGTCGGCGGTAGCCGTACGCGCGACGGAGAGCACGCCGAGGCCGCAGCCTTCCGGGGGACCGGCCATGTTGCGTGCCGTACCCGATCCCGATCCGCAGCTGATGCAGACGGCAGGCCGCATCGAGACGAAGCCAGCGGAAGCGCCCAAGCCGCTCGTTCATGTCAATTCGATCGCCGATATCGTCAATCTCGCTGCGGAAAAGCGCGACCCGAAGCTGAAAGCACTCGTGCGCAATTTCGTGCGGCCCGTGAAGATCGAGACCGGCCGTCTCGACGTTAACCTTACCGACGGGGCGCCCGCGACACTGCTCAACGAGCTTGCCGTCAAGTTGAAGGAATGGACCGGCATACACTGGATCGTCAGCCTCAGCCGCGAGGCCGGCGACCCGACGATGGTCGAGGCAGAAGCCAAGGCCAAGGAGCAGCAGGTGAGCGACGCCCGGCAGGATCCGGATGTGGCGGCAATCCTGGCGCAGTTTCCGGGCGCAAAGATCATCGACGTCCGGGTAAGGGCACCCGAACCGGAGGAGGAAGGCGAGGCGAAGCCGCCTGCAGTCGCTGAATCCGAAGAGGGTGACATTCTGCCCGGCGACGACATAGAATTCTGAAGTTGAAGAAGGAACCAGACGATGCGCGACCTCATGGGCATGATGGGCAAAGTCAAGGAAATGCAGGCCAAGATGGAGCAGATGCAGGCGGAAATAGCCGAGCTCCAGGCTGAAGGAAAGGCGGGCGGCGGTCTCGTGACCGTTGTCATGAGCGGCAAGGGCGAACTGAAGAGCCTGAAGATCGACCCGTCGCTCTTCAAGGAAGACGATGTCGAGATCCTCGAGGATCTGATCATTGCCGCCCACAAGGATGCCAAGGACAAGGCGGAAGCCGCTGCAGCCGAAAAGACGAAGGCGCTGACCGCCGGCCTGCCAATCCCGCCCGGCTTCAAGATGCCGTTCTGAGCTTTGCAGCGATCTACGCGGGAAGAGAGCGCCGATGACGCTGACCAGTCTCCTTGTTTTTGCCGGCGCTCTCTTCATGGCCGCCGGTTCGCCGGGGCCGAGCGTTGCGGCGCTTGTCGCCCGCGTATTGTCGAAGGGCGCCCGTGATGTTCTGCCATTCCTCGCCGCCATGTGGATCGGCGAAGCGATCTGGCTGACCTGTGCGGTGGCTGGCCTTGCCGCCGTTGCCGAAACCTTCCATTTGGCCTTTGTCGCCATCAAGTGGCTCGGTGTCTGCTATCTGCTCTATCTCGCCTGGAAGATGTGGTTCGCCTCGTATGATGCGAGCGAGGAAAAGCTGCCTGAAGCGCAATCCGCCGCAAAGCTCTTCTTTGCGGGCATGACGGTGACGCTCGGCAATCCGAAGATCATGATGTTCTACGTCGCCCTGCTGCCTTCGATCATCGATATCCAGTCGGTGACGATTGTTGGCTGGACAGAACTCGTCGCGACCATGTTCGTTGTGCTGATTCTGATCGACGTCAGCTGGGCACTGCTTGCCACAAAAGCCCGCGGCTTCCTGAAAAGCCGCCGTGCGATCAGGATCGCAAACCGTGCCAGCGCCGGAACCATGGCCGGTGCCGCCGCCGCAATCGCGATGCGCTGAGTCACGTCTGGGCGAAAATCCAGAACATCGCTTTCGGCAACAAGCAGCGGACTGTCGAATCCGGTCAGGAGCGGCTTTAGGTCAGTCGCAACAGATCGCGACCAACGGCTATGGCGGTTCGCCGCGCAGCACGAGCGAAGTCGTGACCGCGCCCTGGCGCCCAATGCTGTCGACAATGGGTTCAAGTTCCAACGGGCGAGAGATTGGAGCAATCTTCTCTCGTCAGCCGAAGCATCTCAATCACCTGCGGCATCTCGGAAAATTGCTTCAAGTAGGGGCGTACGTGCTCGTGCGTGGTGGGCAGCCTGATGACCGCCATCATTGCAAGTCCGAGAGCTGTGCTTCCAGAATGTGGCGCAGCTTGTAGTGGATGGCGCGGCGAGATACCGCGCACGGTCCTCGGCGGAGAGCAACTTGCCGAATGTTGCGAGCATCTCGGGCATCGTCACCTTCTGACCTCCGTAAGGCACGTATTCGACGGGCATTCCGGCCTCCGCCACCCCACCAGTGATAACCCGGCAATAAATGCCGGGGCGGCTGGCCTTGGTGTAGCGCTTCACGAATTTCGGATCGGCCATCTTGGCGGCGAAGGTCGCGCACGGAATGCGCGCCGACGTCGCCTCGAGAACGAGCTCGCCCGTTATCAAGCGATCGCCAACTGAAACTGCGCGGTTGTCGAGGCCATCGATCACAAGATTTTCGCCGAACGTGCCGGGCTCGATCGGGCGCCCGAGCTCTCCCGCCCACCAGTCGAGTGTCAGCGATCCTTCGAGATAGACGGCCTGATCGACACCGCCGTGATGCTCGCGGTTGCAAATGGCGTCGCCGACGAGACCTTCGGAGTCGATGATCACGGCGCCGTTGACGGCATGCTTGTAGATACCCGTCTTGTATTTCTTGCCGGGCAGCCGCTCGGGATTGGCGGTGCAGACGGCACGTATTTTCATCATATGGTCGACTCTTTCCGCGATTCCGTTTTGGCAACATATGGGCTAAGAACGGCACATGACAAAGCGAGTCACCGGCCCCGAAATCGAAAAACTCATCCAGCTTCTGGCGAAGGTGCCGGGCCTCGGGCCTCGCTCGGCCCGGCGCGCGGCGCTGCACCTGATCAAGAAGAAGGACCAACTGCTCGGACCGTTGTCGACCGCGATGGGTGAGGCCTATGACAAGGTGAAGGTCTGCTCGCGCTGCGGCAATGTCGATACCGTCGATCCCTGCACCGTTTGCACCGACGAGCGCCGCGACCACTCCGTCATCATCGTCGTTGAGGATGTTTCCGACCTCTGGGCATTGGAACGCGCCGCAGCGATGAACGCAGCATATCATGTACTCGGCGGCACGCTTTCGCCGCTCGATGGCATCGGGCCGGATGACCTGAACATTCGCGGGCTGATCGATCGCATCGGGGAAGGCGGTATTCGCGAACTCATCATCGCCGTTAACGCGACCGTCGAGGGCCAAACCACAGCGCACTATATAACGGACCAGCTGACGGGATTGGACGTGAAGATCACGCGGTTGGCGCATGGCGTGCCGGTCGGCGGTGAACTCGACTACCTCGACGAAGGGACACTGGCTGCCGCCTTGAGGGCAAGGACTGCGATCTGAGGAGGAAAAATGCGAGACGACACCCCCCTCTACCACTTTGTGACATCCCCCCTACGAGGGGGGAGATCAGATGGAGCTCGGCGAGGGCGCTTCCTGCCGATCTCCCCCATTGTCGGAGAGAGATCCAGCAGGGCGGAGTGGGGCAGCATTTGCCGTTGGGCCATTGCTTTGGCATGTTTTTTCGCTCTCCTCCCTCTTCCTGCGCTTGCCCAGAACAGGCCGGCGGTGGAAAGGCAATTCCAGCAATGGATCATCAGCGATCTTGGCCCTGATGCGAAGAAGGCCGGCATTTCAGAAAAGACGCTGCAGGCCGCATTCAAGGGCATCGCGCTCAACTGGAGTCTTCCCGATCTTGCGCCTCCCGGATTCCCACCGGCGAAAGAGCGCAAGCAGACGCAGGCGGAGTTTTCTTCGCCCGGTCCGTATTTTAACGCGGACCGGCTGAAGAAGCTGGCGGCAACCGGACGCGGTTTTGCCTCGCAATATGCCTCGACGCTGAAGCGCATCGAAAAGACCTATGGCGTGCCGGGCTCGATCGTACTGGCGATCTGGGGCCGGGAGACGGGCTTCGGCGCGGCGAAGATCCCGAATTCGGCGATCGAGGTGCTGGCGACCAAGGCCTTCATGTCGACTCGCAAGGAAATGTTCCGGGTCGAGCTGATCGCGGCGCTTCACATTCTCGATGGCGGTGACGTGACGCCGGCCGGCTTCAGGAGCTCTTGGGCGGGAGCGCTCGGCCAGCCGCAATTCATGCCGACCAGCTATCTGAAATATGCGGTCGACTTCGATGGTGACGGGCACCGCAATATCTGGACGTCCGTACCGGATACACTGGCATCCATAGCCAACTATCTTGTTAAGAAAGGCTGGCAGCGAAATCGTGACTGGGGCTTCGAGGTGACGATCCCGGCGGCGGTTTCCTGCGCACAGGAGGGACCGGATATCGCACAGCCGCTTTCGCACTGGGCTTCGCTCGGCATCAATCGCAAGTCCGGCAAGGGCTTTCCATCCGGCGAAATGAAGGCTGCGGGTATGATGCTTGTGCCGGCGGGCCGGGATGGGCCGGAATTCATCGTCACGCCGAACTTCTACATCATCAAGGAATACAACAACTCCGATCTCTATGCGCTCTATATCGGCAACCTCGCCGACCGGATCGCTTATGGCTCCGGCGCCTTTCAGGGTGCTTGGGGCGATGTCGGCAAAATGCTGCGATCCGATGTGGCGGCAATGCAAAAAGCACTGGAGCGCCAAGGCTACGACGTCGGCGGATCGGACGGCTTGCCGGGCTACAAGACCCGGCGTTCGATCGGACAGTGGCAGGAAAAGAACGGTATGCAACCGACCTGTTTTCCCGATGCTTCGATGAAGGGCAAGCTGAAGTAACCGTCCTATAGCTTACGCTTCAGACCTTCATGGCTCGCAGTAAAGCCGAGCTTTTCATAGAAGCGTTGGAATCCGCCCGGGATTTGTCCGAGGTGAGCTGCACGAGCTTGCAGCCGCGCGCACGGCATGTCTCTACCGCCCATTCGATGAATTCGGTCCCCAGCCCGCTGCCGCGCGCTTCCCTTGCAATCCTTACGCTCTCGATCTGCCCGCGCCACGTGCCGGTGCGCGACAGTCCGGGAATGAACGAGAGCTGCAAACAGCCGACGACGTGATGCTTTTGATCCACGGCAACCGCCAGCAGTTGGTTTTTATCTACGTCGATTGCGGCAAAGGCTGTCTGGTAGCGCCCATCGACGGGATTGGCGACGACCTCTCTGCCTTGGCCGATATCGTCGTCGGCAAGCAGCCGGATGATGTCGATAAGGTCGGTTTCGCGGGCTTTTCGGAATGCGTGGATCATCGCATTGCCTCAGTGGTGAAGATCGATCGGCGCCTTGTGGAACACATCGTCGGATGGCGGGATGGTCTGCCGCTCAATCATGCGGTGAACATGCGGCGCTGCCGTGCCGCGGTGGAGGGCGCGCAGGCGATCGGCGTTTTCCGCATCGGCCTGCGTGCGGCGCTGGTTGTGGCGGATGTACTCGACCCAGGTCGGCGTGTGATAGGTTTCGGTCCAGGTGCCGGGATTTTCGAGGTCGCGCATCAGTGCCCAGTTGCGTGCGCCGTCGCGGATGCGGATGCGCCGCCGTTCACCCATCAGCTTCAGGAATTCGGGCAGGTCGCTATCGCCGATCTGATAATCGACCTGAATGACGATCGGCCCGCTGCGGGGCGTGATGTCGAGCCCAAGCGCGGGCTCTATGAAGCGGTTGAGCGGGTCGAGATTAAGCGAGGCAAAGGCCGGCATCGAGAAGCGAAAGCCGATAACGATGCCGATCAGCATCACTGCGGCTGAGCCATAAAGCGCATTCGAAACGCCGAAGCGATCGGCGGCCACACCCCAAAGCCAGCTGCCGCCGGCAATGCCGCCGAAGGTGACCGTCTGATAAAGCGACAGCGCCCGACCGACGACCCAGCGCGGCGTCGAAAGCTGTACGATCGTGTTGAACAGCGAAAGCGCGAGTACCCAGCACGCGCCGGAAACGAGCAGCCCCGCCGAGGTGAGCACGGCAAACGGGCTCGACGCGGCAATCACCATGCTGATGGCAAAACCGGCAAAGGCGTAGCGGATGATGGTCTCGCTGCTGAACATCTCGCGCAGCCGCGCATTGAGCGCCCCGCCGCCGATTGCGCCGATGCCGAAGGAGCCGAGCATGAAGCCGTAGGTCAGTGGCCCGCCGGCGACGAGATCGATTGCGACGATCGGCAGAAGCGCGAGCACCGAGCTCGCGCCCACGCCGAAGATCAGCCCGCGGATAAGTACCTTTTCAAGGTTGGGCGACATCGAGACATATCGAAGACCGGCGGAGATCGCACTCCCGAGGCTTTCGCGCGGAAGGCTGGAGGCGGGCAGCGATGGCTTCCAGCGCGTGAGTGCGTAGATGAGCGCAAAATAACTGAGCGTATTCACCATAAAGGCAGCGGCGGCACCCGCCGTCGCGACAATGACGCCGCCGATGGCGGGGCCGACGCTGCGGGTCATGTTGAAGCCCATACTGTTCAGCGTCACCGCGTTCGGCAGGTCTGCCCGCGGCACCATATCGCCGACGGAGGCCTGCCAGGAGGGGTTGTTGAGTGCCGTGCCGCAGCCGATCAGGAAGGTGAAGAACAGGAGCAGCCAGGGCGTGATCCAGCCGAGCAGGGCACAGGCGGTGAGGATCGTCGAGACGGCAAGCATGAGGAATTGCGCCGTCAGCATCACCTGCCGCCGGTCGAAATTGTCGGCGAGCGCGCCCGAGATGAGCGAGAAAAGCATTATGGGAAGCGCTGTCGAGGTCTGGACCAGCGCCACCATGTCCTCGGAAGCGGTGAGGGTCGTCATCATCCACGCGGCCCCTACCGCCTGGATCAACCCGCCGAAATTCGAGGCGAGGCTTGCGAACCAGATTGTGCGGTAGGTTTCATGCTTCAGCGGCGCCAGCGTTGATGAATTGGATGGCACGATTCCTCCCGCTTGCTAAATTTCCCTCGGCTCCAATATATGATGAAGCTCGACCGTGGCTAGGCGCGATTGCGCCTCCGCGGCGCATTTGAGCCGAGAGCTTGCAATTTCGTAAAAACAGGCCTATATGCCACTCAAATTCTTGATCGTGCGATGAAGAGTGGGCCGCAAGGACCCGCTCTTTTTTATTAGCGCGATCGTCTAAATGCATGAAAATTGCGAGGAGCGCATCGCTTGTCGGATCCGACGAACGCAGACAATGAACTTGAGCCGCGGTTGATTACCGAAACCGGGCTTGACCAGCGCCTTGCCGACATCATCGAACCCGTGCTCGTCGGCATGGGCTTCCGGCTGACCCGCGTGCGCATGCTCAACCAGAACGGCGCTACGCTGCAGATCATGGCAGAGCGCCACAATGGCACGATGAGCGTCGAAGACTGCGAAGAGGTCTCGATGGCCATTTCTCCGGTTCTTGATGTGGAAGATCCGATCGATCGGGAGTATCATCTGGAGGTGTCTTCGCCCGGTATCGACCGTCCTTTGGTGCGGAAATCCGATTTCACCCGTTGGCAGGGGCACCTTGTGAAGTGCGAAACGTCGATCATGATCGGCAACCGCAAGCGCTTTCGCGGAAAGATCATCGAAGCGGACGCGGATGGTTTCACGCTCGAACGTGACCAGGTTGCCGATGGCGAAGAGCAGAAGGTCACCATTCCCTTCACGGCGCTCAGCGATGCGAAGCTCATTCTGACCGACGATCTGATTCGCGATGCGCTGCGCGCCGATAAGGCCGCGAAAGCGCAGGCAGCGAACCAGAACGAGGCGGACGACGAAGAATAACCGATCAACTACGGCTCCAGGGACGGGAACCCGCAAGGCCAAGACGGAGAGATAAGACAATGGCAGTTAGTGCGAACCGGCTCGAACTTCTGCAGATCGCAGATGCAGTGGCGCGCGAAAAGGTCATCGACCGTGAAATCGTGCTTGCCGCGATGGCGGATGCGATCCAGAAGGCGGCGCGCTCCCGTTACGGCACGGAATCGAACATCCGCGCCGATATCAATCCGAAGACCGGCGAAATTCGCCTGCAGCGCCTGCTCGAAGTCGTCGAGAAGGCAGAAGACTACTCCACGCAGATCCCGTTGGAGCTGGCCCGCGACCGCAACCCCGACGCAGCGCTTGGCGACTTCATCGCTGATCCGCTGCCGCCGATGGATTTCGGCCGTATTGCCGCCCAGTCGGCCAAGCAGGTCATCGTCCAGAAGGTTCGCGAAGCCGAGCGTGACCGGCAGTTCGACGAATTCAAGGATCGCGTCGGCGAAATTGTCAACGGTACCGTCAAGCGCGTCGAATATGGCAACGTCATCGTCGATCTCGGCCGTGGCGAAGGTATCATCCGCCGTGACGAAATGATCCCGCGCGAAAACGTCCGCTACGGCGACCGCGTTCGCGCATATGTCTATGACGTCCGCCGCGAACAACGCGGTCCGCAGATTTTCCTGTCGCGTACGCATCCGCAGTTCATGGTCAAGCTCTTCACCATGGAAGTGCCGGAAATCTACGACGGCATCATCCAGGTCCGCTCGGTCGCCCGCGACCCGGGTTCGCGTGCCAAGATCGCTGTCATCTCGAACGATAGCTCGATCGATCCGGTCGGTGCCTGCGTCGGTATGCGCGGTTCGCGCGTCCAGGCCGTCGTTGGCGAGCTTCAGGGCGAAAAGATCGACATCATTCCCTGGTCGCAGGATCCGGCGACCTTCGTCGTCAACGCGTTGCAGCCGGCTGAAGTCGCCAAGGTCGTTCTCGACGAAGATGCAGAACGCATTGAAGTCGTGGTTCCCGACGAGCAGCTTTCGCTGGCGATCGGCCGTCGCGGTCAGAACGTGCGCCTCGCGTCGCAGCTGACCGGCTGGGATATCGACATCATGACGGAAGCCGAAGAATCCGAGCGCCGTCAGAAGGAATTCAACGAACGCACCAACCTCTTCATGGATGCGCTCGACGTTGACGAAATGGTTGGCCAGGTTCTGGCTTCCGAAGGCTTTGCCGCCGTTGAAGAACTCGCCTACGTCGACCTCGACGAAATTTCGTCGATCGACGGCTTCGATGAAGAGACGGCGCAGGAAATCCAGCAGCGCGCTCGCGAATATCTCGAGAAGCTCGAAGCGGAGATGGACGAGAAGCGCAAGGCGCTCGGCGTTTCCGACGAACTGCGTCAGATCGACGGTATGACCGCCCAGATGATGGTTGCGCTTGGCGAAGACGGCATCAAGACGCTGGAAGATTTCGCGGGCTGCGCGGCGGACGATCTCGTCGGCTGGACAGAGCGCAAGAACGGCGAAACCAAGAAGTTCGAAGGCCTCTTCTCGAAGTTCGACGTTTCACGTGTCGAGGCCGAGCAGATGGTCGTCCAGGCACGCCTTGCTGCCGGCTGGATCACCGAGGAGGATCTTGCGAAGGACGCTGAAGTTGTCGAAGCCGACGCTGCCGAGCAGGAAGCATAATGATCGCGGAGGTGCACGCTTCTCCTGAGGATGATGATCTTGCAGGTTATGACGTGAACAGCCGCATGTGCATCGTGACGCGTGAAAGCGGATCGCCGGATGAGTTGATCCGCTTCGTTGCAGCGCCCGACGGGACGGTGATCGCCGATCTGAAGCGTCAGCTTCCGGGACGCGGCTGCTGGGTCAAGCTTGATCGCGCGTTGGTCGACAAGGCGGTGGCGAAGAAGTCTTTCGCCCGCGCATTGAAGGCGGATGTGAAGGCAGCAGCCGATCTCGGTGAAACCGTCGACCGGCTGCTCGCACAGCAGCTGATGCAGATGATGAACATGGCGCGCAAGGCGGGCCAGTTCGTCAGCGGCTCCTCGAAAGTGGATGCCGCAGTCAGAAGCGGAGCAGCACTCGCCGTGTTCCATTCGACGGATGCCGCGGACGATGGCGTGAGAAAAATCGACCAGGCTCGCAAGGCCTGGCACCTCGGAATGGAAACCGAGGAGAAAATACCTTCTTTCCGGCTCTTCTCGGAGAGCGAAATGGAAGGCGTGATGGGCCAGAATGCTTTTATCCATGCCGCAGTGCTTGCAGGGCAGGCAGGTGAGGGTGTAGTGAAGCGCGCAAAGATGCTCGAAAAGTACCGCAGCGGCGGTCAATCCCGGGCACCAGGCGGCGCTGGCCAGCAAAAACAATGATGCGGCGACCGGCACCGGCCGGCCCATCATTGATCGAAAAGTATTTGAACGATAGGGTTTGATGACGTCATCGCTCCCTGTCCGAAGGAACGGGAACGAATGACAGATAGCAATGACGACAAGACGCTTGGAGCAAAGAAGACGCTTACCCTGAAGCCATCGGGGATAAGCCAGGGCACCGTGCGCCAGGATATGGGCCGTGGCCGCACCAAGGCGGTCGTTGTCGAGACGCGCAAGCGGCGCCCGATGCGCCCCGAAGACGATCGCCCGACCACGCCGGCTCCAGCGCCCCGCGCGGCAGAACCCGCTCCGGCGGCAACGCAGGCGCCTGCACCTCGCATCCAACAGCCGGGCGGCCAGCCTCCGCGCCCGCAGCAACCGGCTTCGCAGGCTCCTCGCCAGCAGGACCGCCCGCGTCCGGTTGTCCTGAACCATCTTTCGCCTGAGGAAATGGACGCCAGACGGCGCGCGCTAGCGCTGGCCCAGGTCCGTGATGCAGAAGATGCAGTCCGCCGAGCTGAAGAAGAAAAGCGCCGTGCAGCCGAAGAAGCCGTCCGCCGCGAAGCGGAAGCAGCCGACGCAGCCCGACGTGCAGCCGAAGAGGCCGCCCGTCCTTCTGCGCCGGTCGAGGAGGCTCCTGCGCCCGAAGCAGTTGAGGTCCAGGCGGAGGCTCCGCGCCCGGCGCCGGCCGTGCGCCGTCCCGAGACTTCGGCGCCTACTTCTGCACGTCCGGCTCCAGCTGGGGTTGCACCCGCAGTCCGTGGCCGCCGTCCGGAAGGTGAGGAGGAAGAGCGCGGATCTCCTCGTGGGGCTCCTGCCCGTGGTAGGGTCGTTCGTCCGGAACCGGCAAAGCCGGTGACGACGCGTCCGAAGACCGAAGAGGAGCGCCGCCGCGGCAAGCTGACGATCACGACGGCAAATGTCGATGACGACGGCAATGCGCGCGGCCGTTCGCTTTCCGCTATGCGTCGTCGGCAGGAGAAGTTCCGCCGCAGCCAGATGCAGGAAACGCGCGAGAAGATTTCCCGCGAAGTCATTCTGCCGGAAACCATCACCATTCAGGAACTGTCGCAGCGCATGTCCGAACGCGCCGTCGACGTCATCAAGTTCCTGATGAAGGAAGGCCAGATGATGAAGCCAGGCGACGTCATCGACGCCGATCTGGCAGAACTCATCGCTGGTGAATTCGGTCATACCGTCAAGCGTGTTTCTGAATCCGACGTCGAACTCGGCATCTTCAATGTGACGGATGAAGGCGGCGAACAGGTCTCGCGTCCGCCGGTCGTCACCATCATGGGTCACGTCGACCACGGCAAAACCTCGCTGCTCGACGCCATCCGCCATGCGAACGTGGTTGCCGGCGAAGCCGGCGGCATTACGCAGCATATCGGCGCTTACCAGGTGGAACAGAACGGTCAGAAGATCACCTTCATCGATACCCCCGGCCACGCCGCCTTCACGGCAATGCGTGCACGCGGTGCGCAGGCGACTGATATTGCCGTTCTCGTCGTCGCTGCCGACGATAGCGTGATGCCGCAGACGATCGAATCGATCAACCATGCCAAGGCGGCAGGCGTTCCGATCATCGTTGCGATCAACAAGATCGACAAGCCGACGGCCAATGCCCAGAAGGTCCGCACCGAACTTCTGCAGCACGAGGTCTTCGTCGAGTCCATGGGCGGTGAGGTTCTCGACGTCGAGGTTTCGGCGAAGAACGGCACCAACCTCGACAAGCTGCTTGAGGCGATCCTGCTGCAGTCGGAAATCCTAGATCTGAAGGCCAACCCGGACCGCACCGCGGAAGGCACAGTCATCGAAGCTCAGCTTGATCGCGGTCGCGGTTCCGTTGCGACGGTCCTCGTTCAAAAGGGTACGCTGCGCCCCGGCCAGATTATCGTCGCTGGTGATGTCTGGGGCCGCGTGCGTGCCCTCGTCGATGACAAGGGCAACCATGTCAAGGAAGCGGGACCGGCCACTCCGGTTGAGGTTCTGGGTCTCTCAGGCACGCCGCAGGCGGGCGACAAGTTCGCCGTTGTCGAAAACGAAGCTCGCGCCCGCGAGATTTCCGAGTACCGTCAGCGGCTTGCCCGCGACAAGGCTGCTGCCCGCCATTCGGGCCAGCGCGGCTCGCTGGAACAGATGATGAGCCAGCTTCAGACGGCTGGCGTCAAGGAGTTCCCGCTGGTCGTCAAGGGCGACGTGCAGGGCTCGATCGAGGCGATCGCCGGTGCGCTCGACAAGCTGGGAACGGACGAAGTCCGCGCTCGCATCGTGCATTCTGCGGCTGGTGGCATCACCGAGTCGGATATCTCCCTTGCGGAAGCATCCGGTGCTGCAATCATCGGCTTCAACGTTCGTGCGAATGCGCAGGCGCGTACGCTCGCCGAGCGTCAGGGCATAGAAATCCGTTACTACAACATCATCTACGATCTCGTGGATGACGTTAAGGCAGCGATGTCCGGCTTGCTCTCTCCGGAGCGGCGCGAAACCTTCCTCGGCAATGCCGAGATCCTCGAGGTGTTCAACATCACGAAGGTCGGAAAGGTCGCGGGTTGCCGCGTTACCGAAGGCAAGGTCGAGCGTGGCGTCGGCGTCCGCCTCATCCGCGACAACGTCGTCATCCACGAAGGCAAGCTCAAGACACTCAAGCGCTTCAAGGATGAAGTCTCGGAAGTGCATTCCGGCCAGGAATGCGGTATGGCCTTCGAGAATTACGAAGACATCCGCGCGGGCGACACGATCGAATGCTTCCGCGTCGAGCACATCACCCGCACGCTCTGACGGCGCGAGACTGGTATTTTCGACGGGCGCCGGATCATCAGAGGCCGGCGCCCGAACCTTTTTGGGCAGAGAATAATGGCAACAAAACCCACATCCTCGGCACCTTCGCAACGCATGCTGCGCGTCGGCGAACAAGTGCGTGCCGCGATCACGCAGGTTCTCCAGCGTGGCGAAGTGCGCGATGACGTGATCGAAAAGACCGTCATTTCGATCTCTGAAGTCCGCATGTCTCCGGACCTGAAGATCGCGACAGCCTACGTGACGCCGCTTGGCATTTCCGATCACGGCGCAGTCATCGATGCGCTGAACCGCAACGCAAAATACATCCGCGGCCGTCTCGGCCCGCAGCTTCGGCAGATGAAATACATGCCGGAGGTCCGTTTCCGCGACGATACGAGCTTCGACAACTATAAGAAGATCGACGAATTGCTGCGCTCGCCCGAAGTCCAGCGCGACCTCGACGGCGACACTGAAGAACAATAGCAGAAGAAGCGAATGTCCAAACCACGCAAACCCAAAGGCCGCCCGGTTTCCGGCTGGCTGATCCTCGACAAGCCCGTTGATTTCGGTTCGACGGAGGCGGTCTCCAAGATCAAGTGGCTCTTCAAGGCGCAGAAATGCGGTCATGCCGGCACCCTCGACCCGCTGGCGTCTGGAATGCTGCCGATTGCGCTGGGCGATGCGACGAAGACTGTTCCCTATGTCATGGACGGCCGCAAGATTTACGAATTCAAAGTGAGCTGGGGGGAGGAGCGCGCAACCGACGACCTCGAAGGCGAGGTGACTCGGAGTTCCAACAAGCGCCCGACAGAGGAGCAGATCCGCAATCTTCTTCCGAAATACACCGGTGTCATCAGCCAGGTGCCGCCGCAGTTTTCCGCGATCAAGATCGCCGGCGAGCGCGCATATGACCTGGCGCGCGACGGCGAGACGGTCGAGATTCCTTCCCGTGAAGTCGAGATTTTCCGCCTGACGCTGCTTGCCTGCCTGGATGAGAATACCGCGCATCTCGAAGTCGAGTGCGGCAAGGGCACGTATGTACGCGCCCTGGCTCGCGATTTCGGCCGCGAGCTCGGCTGCTACGGCCATATTTCCGGGCTACGCCGGACCTTCGTGGCACCTTTTGGCGAAGACAGCATGGTGGCGCTCGCAAGCCTCGTCGCGCTTGAGAAACTTGAAGACATGGACGAGCGTCTTGCCGCGCTCGACGCCCTGCTGATCGATACCAGCGAAGCCTTGTCCTCACTGCCACACCTTGCCGTCAACGACGATCAGGCACATCGCCTGAGGATGGGCAATCCCATCTTGGTGCGTGGCCGTGATGCGCCGGTTGCCGAAAGCGAAGCCTATGCGACGGCACGCGGAAAGCTGATCGCGATCGGCGAGATCGGTCAGGGAGAGTTCCGCCCGAAGCGCGTCTTCGTTTGAGTCGCAATGCGTCTTTCCGGGAACGCGACCGCGCCGGAGTTACGGATGGTAATTGTCAATCATCCCCCTGAGCTATGTTTCTCCTCCTTGCGGCTATGAAGGCCGCCCAGCTTGAGGAGCAGGTCATGCGCGCAGTTGCGGTCGCAGTCGCGATGTTCTTTTCGGCCGTTCTCGCGGCCGCAAGCGCCCAGTCGGCCGAGCGCTGGGCGGAGTTGCCCGCCTTCCCTCCCATGCCGCCGGCGAAGACGAGCGGCATGGCGCCAGTAAACGACATCAAGATGTATTACGCCGAGTACGGTGCGGGCGACCCGATCGTGTTCATCCATGGGGGCCTCGGCAGTGCCGATGTCTGGGGCCGTCAGGTCGAGGATTTTGCCAAAGACCATCTTGTAATAGTCGCCGACAGCCGCGGGCACGGACGCTCGACACGCAGCGGGCAGCCTTTCGGCTATGATCTCATGACGTCCGATTATGTCGCACTGCTCGATTATCTGAAGCTCGACAAGGTCACGCTTGTCGGCTGGTCGGATGGAGGCATCATCGGCATCGACATGGCGATGAAGCATCCCGAGAAGTTGACGCGTCTCATCGCGCAGGCTGCCAATGTGACGACGGAGGGCGTAAAGCCGGACGTGATGACGAACAAAACGTTCAGTGACTACATCAAGTCCGCGGGCGAGGCCTACAAGAAGCTCTCGCCGACACCGAACGAATATGACGCATTCGTCAACCAGATTTCGGCGATGTGGATGAGTGAGCCCGCCTGGACTGCTGCCGACCTCGGCAAGATTACCGTGCCCGTCACCCTGGCAATCGGCGATCACGACGAAGCGATCAAGCTCGATCACACCGAAAGGATGGCGAAGGAGATCCCCGGTGCAAAGCTCGTCATTCTGAAGGATGCCAGCCATTTTGCAATGCTGCAGGATCCCGAAGAGTACGATGCGATGATCCGTGACGCGATGGCGGGCAAGTGATAAATCCGCCATCTGGTGCGGGCCCCTTTCCATCGAGGCTCATTTGGGTTATAGGCAGCGCCAGCATCAGGCAGGACCTGAGTGCATTCGCGGCCGAAGCTGGACGACATCCCGGCTTTTGGCGACCTAATCTCCTCTCATAGAAAGGAACATCCGATGTCGATTACAGCTGAGCGCAAGACGGCTCTCATTAAGGAATACGCAACGTTCGAAGGCGACACCGGTTCTCCGGAAGTTCAGGTTGCGATCCTGACCGAGCGTATCAACAACCTGACGGAACACTTCAAGGGTCACAAGAAGGATAACCATTCCCGCCGTGGCCTGCTGACGATGGTTTCGAGCCGCCGCTCGCTTCTTGACTATCTCAAGAAGAAGAACGAAGGCCGCTACACCAAGCTGATCACCAGCCTGGGTATCCGCCGCTAATGATTTCCGGCGGGCGTTCCTTATGGACGCCCGCCGGATGCTTTTGAGGGGCCGATGGCCCCATGAAATTCTGCCGCCGCGCCCTATCTTCGCGTGGAGGAAATACGGTGGACCCGGATGGGCCGGTTCTGCCAAACCAACCGTTGACCTGTCATGGGGCAGGATTGCCGGATGCTTTCGGCCAAAGTCTTTCAAGGAGGGCTTTGGTCCGGTTTCTCAGGAAGCTGGGGATGAAAAGCCTCCCGTTGTCTTGCCCATGATACGTCACACCAATTGCGGTCGACTGTGCGCTGCGCTTTCCGCGACGGCGCGCGCTCCCGCATCGAAGGACAAGACATATGTTCGATACCCATACCGTGGAAATCGAGTGGGCTGGCCGCCCGCTGAAGCTCGAAACTGGCAAGATCGCCCGTCAGGCTGATGGTGCCGTTCTCGCGACTTACGGCGAAACCGTGGTTCTCGCCACCGTCGTTTCCGCCAAGGCGCCGAAGCCAGGCCAGGACTTCTTTCCGCTCACCGTCAACTACCAGGAAAAGACCTACGCGGCCGGCAAGATCCCCGGCGGCTATTTCAAGCGCGAAGGCCGTCCGAGCGAAAACGAAACCCTCGTTTCCCGCCTGATCGACCGCCCGATCCGTCCGCTCTTCCCGGAAGGCTACAAGAACGACACGCAGGTCGTCGTGACTGTCGTCCAGCATGACCTGGAGAACAACCCGGACATCCTATCGATGATCGCAACCTCGGCTGCCCTGACGCTCTCCGGCGTTCCCTTTATGGGTCCGGTCGGCGGCGCGCGCGTCGGATATATCAATGGTGAATACGTCCTGAACCCGCATCTCGACGAGATGGACGAATCGAGCCTCGATCTCGTCGTCGCCGGCACGCATGACGCGGTTCTGATGGTCGAATCTGAAGCCAACGAGCTTCCGGAAGACGTCATGCTCGGCGCCGTCATGTTCGGCCACAAGGGCTTCCAGCCGGTTCTCGAAGCGATCATCAAGCTCGCTGAAGTTGCCGCCAAGGAGCCTCGCGATTTTGCACCGGAAGACTATTCGACTCTCGAAAACGAAATGCTTGGCCTTGCAGAAGCCGAACTTCGCGAAGCCTACAAGATCACCCAGAAGGCTGATCGCTACGCCGCTGTCGATGCAGTCAAGGCGAAGGTAAAGGAGCACTTCCTGCCGGAAGAAGGCGAAGCCGAATATACGGCCGAAGAAGTCGGCGCGATTTTCAAGCACCTGCAGGCAAAGATCGTTCGCTGGAACATTCTCGACACCAAGAGCCGCATCGACGGCCGCGATCTCGCGACTGTTCGCCCGATCGTCGCTGAAGTCGGCCTGCTGCCGCGCACGCACGGTTCGGCTCTGTTCACCCGCGGTGAAACGCAGGCGATCGTCGTTGCCACGCTCGGCACCGGCGAAGACGAGCAGTATGTCGATTCCTTGACGGGTATGTACAAGGAAAACTTCATGCTGCACTACAACTTCCCGCCCTACTCGGTCGGTGAAACGGGCCGCATGGGTTCCCCGGGCCGCCGCGAGATCGGCCATGGCAAGCTTGCATGGCGCGCCATCCACCCGATGCTGCCGTCGGTTGAGCAGTTCCCCTATACGCTCCGCGTCGTCTCGGAAATCACCGAGTCCAATGGTTCCTCCTCGATGGCAACCGTCTGCGGTACGTCGCTGGCGCTGATGGATGCAGGCGTTCCGCTCGCAAAGCCGGTCGCCGGGATCGCCATGGGCCTGATCAAGGAGGAAGAGCGCTTCGCCGTTCTTTCCGACATCCTCGGCGATGAAGACCATCTCGGCGACATGGACTTCAAGGTTGCCGGCACGGAAGCAGGCATCACCTCGCTGCAGATGGATATCAAGATCCACGGCATCACCGAAGAGATCATGCAGATCGCTTTGGATCAGGCGAAGGGCGGCCGTCTGCACATCCTCGGCGAGATGGCGAAGGCCATTTCCGAAAGCCGCGGCCAGCTCGGCGAATTCGCTCCGCGCATCGAAGTCATGAACATCCCGGTCGACAAGATCCGCGAAGTCATTGGCTCCGGCGGCAAGGTCATTCGCGAAATCGTCGAAAAGACGGGCGCGAAGATCAACATCGAAGACGACGGCACCGTCAAGATCGCATCGTCTTCCGGCAAGGAAATCGAAGCGGCCCGCAAGTGGATCCACTCGATCGTCGCCGAGCCGGAGATTGGCCAGATCTACGAAGGCACGGTCGTCAAGACCGCTGACTTCGGCGCTTTCGTCAATTTCTTTGGCGCCCGTGATGGTCTCGTCCATATTTCGCAGCTGGCTTCCGAGCGCGTTGCCAAGACGCAGGACGTCGTCAAGGAAGGCCAAAAGGTCTGGGTCAAGCTCCTCGGCTTCGATGAGCGCGGCAAGGTCCGCCTGTCGATGAAGGTCGTCGACCAGACGACTGGCCAGGAACTCCCGGCTGCCGAAAAGAAGAAGGAGGAGGCGGCTGAATAAGCCGCGCCTTTCCAACCGTTCATGGGCGCGGGATTTTTCTCGCGCCCTTTTTGTATGAAGTCGAGAAGAGATCATGAGCCGCGAAACGCTGAAGACCCTGCTCCATCCCTTTGCGAGCGGTACCATTGATCCGCCGCGCGAGGGTTCGCGCGTGCTGTTCCTGGGTGCCGAAGCAGGCTTTGTGCTGCCGGAGGGCTTTGCCGCGTCCCTCAGCGCCGTACAGGGCTTCCGGCCGCTCTACAGGCAGCTTCTGTCGCAGCGTATCGAAGCATCGCCTGAGATCGAGGGCGAAGATTATGATGTGGCGCTCGTGCTCTGCACGAAGCATAAAGGCGAGAACGAAGCGAATATCGCTGCAGCACTTTCCCGCTTGAGGGCCGGTGGCCTGATCGTCGTTGCCGGTGGCAAGGAAGACGGCATCCAGCCGCTGCGCAAGCATCTGGAGGGCTTCGGCCTCGATATCAAGCACATGCCGAAATATCACGGTGTTGCATTCTGGTTTACGCGGCCGAAGGACGTCACCGAAGCTGTTTCGAAATTCGCCAAGTCACCGGTGCGCGTCGACGGACGCTTCAATGCTTCAGCCGGCATGTTCTCGCATGACCGCATCGATGACGGCTCGGAGTTGCTCGCCTCGCGCCTTCCGACAAATTTCACCGGCGACGCAGCCGATTTCGGCGCAGGCTGGGGCTATCTCTCAGTCGAGCTTGCGGAGAAATCGCCGAACCTCGAGCGCCTCGACCTCTACGAGGCCAACCACGCGGCTTTGGAGGCCGCCAAGGCCAATCTGGCGGAGAACTGCCCGAACGCACCGGCACGCTTCTTCTGGCACGATCTGGCGGCCGAACCGGTCAAGGACAAGTACGATCTGATCGTCATGAACCCGCCCTTTCATGAAGGACACGCGGCGGAGCCTTCGCTCGGCCAAGCAATGATCAAGACGGCTGCATCGGCGCTACGCGGTGGCGGCCGTCTCATGCTCGTCGCCAATCGCGGTTTGCCCTACGAGCCGGTGCTTGCTGCAAATTTCAAGGAAAGCGGCGAAACCTGCCGAAACGCGCGCTTCAAAGTGCTGTGGGCGAAGAAATAAGAAAGACGGCCAGTCCGGCCATCCCACAACCTGAATTTCCTCCGGGGACTGGAGAAGAACAGGACCGCCGGCTGATTGACGCCTGGCCGCGCGATGAGCACCGCTATACAGCCTGGTACAACATCTTCAACGAAGCCCATGTGAAGGGGCGCTACCCGAAGCACTTCGAGATAACCGAAGAAACGCTTGGCTGGCTCCTTGAGCGGACCGAACCCTTTGCACCAGATTGTCGCGGCGATTTGTAAGCCGCGCCTTTCGGAATTGGAGAGGGAAAGCGGTGACAACTGACGGCTTTCCGAACTCTGTCCAGTAACAGAGCAGATACCCGCTGCGGCCGTTTCGCTGATAGAAAACCGGTGTCCTGCCGCCTGGAGCAACAGGCGTCGCCGGCGACCAATCTGCCTCGCTTACTCTACATCTGCCTTGCGCAGCGTATCCAGCGTCGGCATCGAGGTTATGTTGTAGCCGGCGTCCACAAAATGGATTTCGCCGGTCACGCCTGCGGACAGGTCGGAGAGCAGGTAGAGGGCGGAATTGCCGACCTGATCGATGCTGACCGACTTGCGCAGGGGAGCATTCCGCTGGTTCCAGGAGAGGATTGCACGGGCATCCGAAATGCCGGCGCCGGCCAGCGTACGGATCGGGCCTGCGGAGATGGCGTTAACGCGGATGCCGCGCGGACCGTAGTCGGCGGCGAGATAGCGCACGGAGGCCTCGAGAGCAGCCTTTGCGACCCCCATGACGTTGTAGTTCGGGATGACGCGTGTGGAACCGTTATAAGTCAGCGTCAGCATCGAACCGCCCTCGGCCATCAGAGGTGCGCAGCGCCTGGCGATCTCCGTAAAGGAAAAGCAGGAGATGACCATCGTTCGGCTGAAGTTTTCGCGCGTCGTATCCGCGTAGAGACCCTTCAGCTCGTTCTTGTCGGAAAAGCCGATGGCATGGACGATGAAATCCAGTTTGCCCCAACGCTCCTCGAGTGCACCGACAACGCCGTCGACTGAGGCAATGTCTTCGACGTCGCAGGGTACGACGAAATCCGAGCCGACTTCCGCTGCGAGCGGTTTCACCCGCTTGCCAAGCGCCTCTCCCTGATAGGTAAAGGCAAGCTCGGCGCCTTGGGCTGCAAGCGCCCTTGATATACCCCAGGCGATAGAATGGTTGTTGGCGACGCCCATGATGAGCCCGCGCTTACCCTGCATGATTGCGGTCATGTTCTTATCCGTTGTAGCGCTGGAAAACGAGCGTCGCGTTGGTGCCGCCGAAGCCAAAGGAGTTGGAGAGGGCGATGTCGATCTTGGCGTTGTCGATGCGCTTGCGGACGATAGGCACTCCATCGAATTCAGGATCGAGTTCCTTGATGTGGGCGCTTTCGCCGATGAAGCCTTCCTGCATCATCAGGATCGAATAGATCGACTCCTGGACGCCGGCTGCACCCAGCGAGTGACCCGTCAGCGACTTGGTCGACTGGATGTGAGGCATCTTGTCGCCGAAGACCTCCCGGATCGCGCCGATTTCCTTGCTGTCGCCCACCGGCGTAGAGGTGCCGTGCGTATTGATGTAATCGATATCACCCTTCACCGTCGAGAGTGCCTGACGCATACAGCGCACGGCGCCTTCGCCGGAAGGAGCGACCATGTCGTAACCGTCGGAGGTCGCGCCGTAGCCGACGATCTCGGCGTAGATCTTCGCACCGCGTGCCTTGGCACGCTCCAACTCTTCAAGAACGAGAACGCCGGCACCGCCAGCGATGACGAAGCCGTCACGGTTGACGTCGTAGGCGCGCGAAGCCATTTCCGGCGTGTCGTTGTACTTGGAAGACATCGCGCCCATGGCGTCGAAGAGGTTGGACATGGTCCAGTCGAGGTCTTCGTGACCGCCGGCGAACATCACGTCCTGCTTGCCCCACTGGATCATTTCTGCGGCATTGCCGATGCAGTGCGCAGAAGTCGAGCAGGCCGACGAGATCGAGTAGTTGACGCCGTGGATCTTGAACCAGGTTGCAAGTGTCGCCGATGCCGTGGACGACATTGCCTTCGGCACGGCAAACGGGCCGATGCGCTTCGGGCTGTTGTTCTTGATGGTGATCTCGGCAGCTTCGATCAGCGTGCGGGTGGACGGACCGCCGGAGCCCATGATGATGCCGGTGCGTTCGTTGCCGCTGATCACGGACTCTTCGAGACCGGAATCGGCAATCGCCTGCTTCATGGCGACATGGTTCCAGGCGCCGCCTTGCGATAGGAAGCGCATTGCGCGGCGATCGACCAGATCGGTCGGATCGAGGCTGGGACGACCCCAGACCTGGCACTTGAAGCCATGCTCGGCAAAATCGTTGGAGAAGGAAATGCCGGACTTGGCATCGCGCAGCGAGGCCGTGACCTCAGCGGCATCTTTGCCGATCGAGGAAACAACGCCCAGACCCGTGACAACTACCCGTCTCATGTGTTTCGACCTTTTCGTTTTTTCTATCTTGGAATACCGGGCCGTTTCGCCCGGTAGAGTCAGGCGGCCTTTTCCTGGAAAAGGCCGACGCGCAGATCGGTAGCCTTGTAGATGACCTCACCGTCGGCCTTCATCCAGCCATCGGCGATGCCAAGAACGAGACGGCCGCGCATGACGCGCTTGAAGTCGATGCCGTATTCGACAAGCTTCGTCTTCGGCGTCACCATGCCGGTGAACTTCACCTCGCCGGTAGAGATTGCACGGCCCTTGCCAGGCTCGCCCAGCCAGCCAAGGAAGAAGCCGGTCAGCTGCCACATGGCGTCAAGCCCGAGGCAGCCCGGCATCACGGGATCGCCCATGAAGTGACAGGGGAAGAACCAGAGGTCCGGCGTGATGTCGAATTCGGCGCGAATGAAACCCTTGCCATGCGGTCCACCGTCTTCGGAAATCTGCGTAATGCGATTGAACATCAGCATCGGCGGCAGCGGCAGCTGCGCATTACCCGGGCCGAACATTTCGCCGCGGCCGCAGGTCAGGATTTCCTCATAGGTGAAGCTGGATTGTTTCGTTGTCATCAAAATTCTGTTTCCCCCGCACGTGCCAATGGAGTGAGTGTTTAGTCCAAGTTCCAAGGAAAATGAAGCATAACCATGGCTAGTTCTACCCCGCCCTTGAACTGACTTGTCGCCTTATTTGGTGGTCGCATACAGGAAGGCCAAGGCCCCGGCCAGACCCAATTGCGTCAAAAGCCCGATTTTCCGGCGTTTCGGAGGCCATTGTCCCCATTGGAACTATTGAAAGGCTTTCGCGCAAAAGATATATGGCTTAGGAAACCTGATTGATTGACGCTAGAATAACCGGAGTTCTTCCCTTATGGCGGCTGCAGCCCCGATCGCAATCGAAGCCAGACTGCGCAGCGCAGGCCTGCGACCGACGCGTCAACGCGTTGCGCTCGGCGATCTGCTTTTTGCGAAAGGCGACCGGCATCTGACTGTCGAGGAACTGCACGAGGAAGCAGTTACCGCCGGCGTCCCGGTTTCTCTGGCGACCGTCTACAACACGCTGCACCAGTTTACCGAAGCCGGCATGATCCGTGTTCTCGCCGTCGAGAGCGCCAAGACCTATTTTGACACCAACGTTTCCGATCATCATCACTTCTTTGTCGAAGGCGATAATGAAGTGCTGGATATTCCGGTCAGCAACTTGACGATCGGCAATCTACCGGAGCCGCCGCAGGGCATGGAAATCGCCCATGTCGACGTTGTAATCCGCCTGCGCCCGAAGCGCTGAATTTCACATGACATCGTCAGGGTGGCGACCGGGCTTATGCCTGTAGGTCGGGAACGTCCATCCGAACCATAATGCGCCGCCGCGTACGGCGAAGGCTGCGACAACGCCAAGGGCGGATGCGCCATAAAGCGGCAGGCCGAGTTCAGTTGCACCAGTAAAGATGCCCGCACCGAAGAGTGCCGCAGTGATGTAGATTTCGGGTCTCAGGAGCACGGAAGGCTCGTTAGCCATCAGATCGCGCAACACGCCCCCGAAGGTTGCCGTCAGTGTCCCCGTCACGATCGCGATCGTCGGCGAGCCTGTCGCGGCAAGTCCCTTGGCCGCACCCATGACGCAATAGGCGGCGAGGCCCACCGCATCGAGCCAGATCAGCAGCCGGTAACGCGACTCCACGAGATGGGCGGTGAAGAAAACCACGATGCCTACCAGACAGCAGATGACGATATAGGCTGGGTTCAGCACCCAGAATACCGGAACGCGGCCAAGCACGATATCGCGCACCGTGCCGCCGCCGGTGCCTGTTACCATCGCGAAGAAAAGGAAGCCGATGAGGTCGAGCTGCTTGCGCGAGGCGGCGAGTGCACCCGTCGCGGCAAAGAGTGCGATGCCAGCATAATCGAGATAGACGAGCAGAGACATTGATTGGCCCCCAGAGCCGGCAGACGATACTGAACTGAATCACGGCGGCAAGGGCGGCGCAAGGCGGATCGTCCAGAATGGGCGCCTGTCAGTGTCCATCCGACAAAAGAGGAAAGCCGTGAAAGCGCTTCTCATCGTCCTGAACTTCATAGCCCTCCTTGTGGCTCAGTCGGCCTCTGCGCAGCAATCGCTGATCTCGGATCCGGAAATCTACGAGAAGAAGCATTTCACCGAGCAATGTACGAAGGCCGAATTTTCCGACGCTTACATCACGCGCCAGGACATCAACAATGACGGCCTTATCGACGCCGTGGTCAATGAGGGCGAATTGACCTGCGACGGAAAGAAGGGGCCGCAGTGCAACGGCGATGGCTGCACCTATAATTTCTACCTGCAGGTGGCCGAGGGCGGCTATTTCATGATCGCGACGGCGCAGATTTACGGCTACGATTTCATCAAGCGCTTTGGCAATATGGTGCTGGCCATGAAGATGCATCCGCGCTTCTGCGATCGCACCGATGGCGGTCCCTGCATCGTAACGGCGCGTGTTCGCGGCACGAAGTTTGTCACCATTTCAAAGAAATAATGCTTCAGGCTGGATAGAGCTCGGACGTTCGACCAGCAAAGTAATAGCCGACGAGACCGAACCATTCGCGCACGGCGGTCGCCATATTCAGGGCATTGAGGCTCGGCTGCGTGAAGTCGATGCCCAGCGCTACATGACCATCCGTCCGGTAATCCGTCGGCCACGGCACGACATCGATGCCCTGCTTGCGGAAAATGCCGATCGAACGCGGCATGTGATAGCCGGAGGTGATCATCAGGCAGTTCGAAAGTCCCTGGCTTGCAAGCAGTTCCTTGGTATTAATCGCATTTTCGAAGGTCGTGCGGGATGTTCTGTCTTCGACAAGCCGTTCACGCGCAATCCCGAAAAGCGGAAAGAAGCGCGCCGAGGCGGCCGCATCGCCTTCATATTTTCCAGACATCGAGCCATCCCCGCCGGAAATCAGAATACGCGATTGCGGATATCGCTGCGCCAGCCGTAGCGCTTCGATAAAACGGTCCGCGCCTGCATTGAACTCGATTCCGTGGCTGGTCGTATTCACTTCATTTTCAAACGCGCCGCCGAGAACGATCATGCATTGCAAATTATCCGGATCACGGTCCGGCTTTGGAAACCGCAATTCCAGATCCTGGAGGAGGTAATTGCCTGTTGTGGTGAAAAGGATGACGAAGAGCAGCAGTGTGCCGAGCGCCGAGAAAAATACGGCGAGGCTCCTGAAGCGGAGAACGACGGCAAGGAATGCGAAGAGAATTAGGAAGAACACCAGCGATAGCGGCTGGCCGAAGACCCAGACTAACTTCGAGAACAGAAACAATGATACCCCCATGTCAAAACCAGCGGCATCTTATCCGATTCGATTGTGACGGGAATGACGGACGCATGGCACGATCAAAAGCTTGTATTGGGATGGGGCTTTCGGCATAGGAACACCGTTGTTTCAAGCAAAGCTCCGTAAGCGTTTACGTCAATCAACGCGCAATCCGCCACCTGGGCATTCGCATTGGTCGGCCGATATCTTACGGAGAAATTCAATGCCCTATGGCAAACTCTCCACACGCAATAACACGATTGCGGTGCCGTTTATCTTGTCGATGCTGATGACAGGCGTCGTCTCCGCCATCAGTATCGTCGCCATGCAGGGCGTTGGCCCGCTTGCTTTGGCCATGTGGCCATCCGCATGGGTGCTGTCTTGGGTCGCCGCTTTTCCGGTGCTGTTGCGGGTCACGCCGGCTGTCCGGCGCATCGCTTCATTCATCGTTGAATCATAACGAAAAAATACCGGCAGACCACATGGCCTGCCGGCACTGTGTATCGCCGCCGCGCAGATCAGGCTCAATCGGATCATCCCCGGATTTGTCTTGCCGCCCGTTTGTGTTCCGTCTTTTGAGCCGCTAGTTTGAGGCCGACTCATCTCCTGGAAGCCATCGCGGACATGTCTGCACTTGAGAATTTCGCCGAAAATCTGCGGCGCCTCTGCCTTGCCAAGGCAGGCAGCATCAGCGCTGCCGCGCGCGGTATGCAAATCGGCCGCTCGCAGATTGAATCCTATCTTCAGGCGCGGCGCGCACCGGGCCGGGCCTCTGTAAAGAGGATCTGTGAATATCTCGGTGTGACCGAGGAAGAGATGTACCAGCGGCCGGTTGCGGTCGATTTGGACCACGGCCGTCCATCGGCGCAACGCATCTTGTCTGCGGCGAGGGATGCCCTGGAACCGCTCCTCTTTGCCGATCCTTCCGCCGGTATCGCACCCGGCATTTATCATGCCTACATGACCATCCCTAGTACGCCGGAGAGCCTACTTTGTGCCGTTGTTGTTATTGCCAAGCAGGGAAGCGCCACGACTTTCCGGCGTCTTACCAATCGAGCGATCAAGAAGGGCGAATATTGGTCCCGCTTCACCGGCGATCACAAAGGCATCGTCGTCGAGCGGCTCAATTGCCTTTCCTTCGTCGCAGCCAATCAGATTGGTACACAAGAGCCGACGCTGATGCGCCTTCGGTGGCTGCCATTCTCCGAGAAGCTGCTTGGAGGGCACGCCATGATTTTTACGCCCGCTGGACCGTCCTTCAGCGCCGTTGTGATGGTGCCGCTGAGCACGAAGATAAACCTCAGAACGGCGCTGCGCCTCGCGAAAGTCTACCGAACGGCCGATGAGGCCATTCCGCGGATCGTACGGGATATGATTACCCAGCAGCGTGCCGATTTCATCTCTTCGGTCGCACGTGATCTCGGTTAGTTGAGCGACAGCCCGGCTTCATGGGTCGCGGGCGCGTGATCGACGTTGACGCGGTGCGCCTCGATCAGCGCCATAGACAAGAGGTAGGTCAGCATCGGCTGCCGGGCGCTGCGGCTTTGCGCGATCAGCGTGTTCAGCATGTCGATCGTATAGTCACCGACCCCGTCATCCAAATTCAGCGTTTGTTCGGCTTGTGCAGTCTTTTTATGGGCCATCGTGCTTTCTCCGGCGTCTTGTCGAGTTCATTCGCGCATTATGATTGGCATAATTCACGTTTTTCGGCTAGATATTTCTGTATAAACACAAAAATAACGATTTTAATTCAGAAATTCCCGGATTTTGACTTAAATTGAAGCAATACGCCACTGTGATGTATCAAACTAATATTTGCGAATTAATCGAATATTTTCAGTTGGCGCCTCATTGTTCGGGCTGCGATCAACACCGATTGCTTTCGAACCGAGGAGATGGAGCATGCAGAAGAAGAGCAAGCCGAACCTTAAGGTTACCGCAGCCAAGGCTAAGCCGACTTTTGTCAGCCGCGGCATGATGTTCCGCATCGATTAAGCGATGAGATGCCTGCCGGGCGAATGAGTTGCGGCGGGCATTTTTCTGCGATGCGCTATCGTTCCTCCCGCACGCTCGTCTTCCATAATGATGGTGCCGAGTTCGTCGCCTGTAATTTCCTCACCAAGGCTGTCTTCGAGTGCAGTCCGGACCTTCTGGATTTTTTGCGCGCTATTGCCGAGTGGAGTGATCGCGCCGCGATCCGCGATCAAGCGCCCGGCCATAGTGAGGACGAACTCGATGAAACGCTTGTGGCGCTTGTCGAGATGTCCGCACTTGTCGTCGAAGGATCCGAACTTGAGATGCGGGAGGAGGCCTTCCGTCAGCATTGGAAGTGGGGCGTGCCCGCCGCCCTGATGCATTTTTGCGTTCAGGACCCCGATTACATGTCCCTTAATGAGGCCGAAGATCTGCAGCGCGCTGCGCTCGCAAGCGATGGCGAGATCGAGCTCTACAGCCTCAATTCGGAGCAAGGCGATGTCATTTCGCTATCCGCCGAACCCTCCGGAAATTCCTTGCTGGAGCTGATGGCGAGGCGGCGGACTCAACGCAAGGGCCTTACGAAAGCCGTGTCATTGCACGCGCTCTCCGAAGCGCTTTTCGCAGGCCTTGGGATTACAGGCACTGCACGAAATTCGGTGGTGACGCTGCCGCTGTCGATGACACCGTCCGGCGGCGCACGCAACCCTTATGAAGCCTATGTTTTTGTGAAGGCGGTCGACGGGCTGGCGCCAGGAATCTATCACTATTCGGCCTTCGAGCATTCGCTGGCAAAGATATCGGACGCTTCGCCCTCTTTCGGCGATCTGGTGGGCGGCCAGGAATGGGCGGATACCATGCCCTGCATGATCGTACTCGTTGCCCATATGGACCGCAGCATGTGGAAATATAGCGATGCCAACGCCTACCGCGTGGTTTTGATCGAGGCCGGGCACATTGGGCAAAACATCATGCTTTCGGCCACGGCGCACGGCATGACGGCTTGCCCAACCGCGGCTCTAAGCCATACGCGGATCGGCGAATTGGTTGGTCTGTGCAATCCTGCTCATGCGCCGATCTACGCACTGACGCTTGGTTTCCCTGACGTAGCGTAAAGTCCAAAAAAAGTCGGTTGAATTTTGCAACTACCGGGTTGAGTTCTGCTCAAGAACCGGCATAGTATCGTTAGCAATTTGTTAATATATGAGGGAATGCTAGGTGCCGGATCCCGTAGATATCCTCGTCGGTCGCAATGTCAGACAGCTCCGCGCCCGCCGCCGTGTCTCGCAACTGGAGCTGGGGGAAGCTCTTGGTTTGACGTTCCAGCAAATTCAGAAATACGAAAAAGGCACCAACCGGGTCTCTGCCAGCAAGTTGCACCAGATCGCGGTCTTTCTTGGCGTTGAGATCTCCGCACTCTTTGAAGGCGCGGAAACGTCGCAATTCCCGTCAAAAGTTGCGCTAAGCCCCGAGGCTTATGAACTGGCTGTCAATTATGACAGGCTTCACTCGCCCGCGGGCAAGGAAGCGGTCAAAACCATTCTGACGCTGATGAGCGCGGAAAAGGCTGCCTGACGCTCCGATTCCGGCGATAGCAAAAGAGTATCCCGGTACCTTATGCCCGCCGCAGGCGGGTTTCTTTTTGTTTCGGGATTCTAATGAAGTTCGCGCTCGTGCAGCGCGACAAGCAAGTCGTCCTGCGTGTGATGCCCGGCGTGGTAAAGGTCGATCGCGATGCTGGCGATCGAAAGGCCCTGCTGGCTGCGGAGCTTGATGTTGCGCTCGGCACACCAAGTATAAAGCGCGCCGGCAAGGACGTCGACGTCATCCGGCTGAAAGGACAAGGAGGCTGCTGCCGTCATGGAAGTGACCTTCAATTGGTTTGTTCCCCAGAATTATGCGGGTAGTAGTGATGGCATTTCAGCAGGTTGCAAGCGGCATCCGCAGCCTGCGTTAACGCAGGACGTATTGCCGGTTTTCTCTGTTTCAAATTGGAACAGAAATGGCCGGCTCTACGGAGCGGTTCTGGATTCGTGTGGTTTTGAGACATGCCGCCATGTGCCGGGTGGCGGTTTACCGTCTATCGGCCGCTCCAAAATCAGGCTCTAAAGCGGCGCGCGTGCTTCGATCACGGCCAGCTTGGGGATCATCCGATCAAAAATCACGCTCAGTCGCGACGGTGAGAGCACCGACATTTTGCACTATAGCCTATCAGAAGTCCGAGGAACTCGATGACGCTATTGCCGTTACATATCAGCAGAGATCGCAATGGGAGTTTCCAAGTGACGATCAGGACTGTTTTTGTAACAATCTTCATATTGATAGCCAGCGTCGCGAGTGGTGCCGATAGAGTGGTGGGAACCTGGAAGACGGAAAACGGCGAGACGTCGGTGATCGACCATTGCGGAGCGAATTATTGCATTGTGGCAAAGAGCGGGCGATATGCGGGACAGCAGATCGGTTTCTTTTCAGGCAGGGCGGATACATATACCGGCCGGCTCACAGATCCGCGGACCAAGACAACCTATAGCGGCAGGCTCACCGTATCGGGAAACAGCCTCAAACTCCGGGGCTGCGCGACGAGCGTATTGTGCAAGACCCAGATTTGGACCCGCCTGAACTGAGATAGCGCTATCATCAGACCGTTTTGTTTTCCGAGCATCATTGTGGCGCTGAGCGGGACGATTGTTTCCAAGGGCCCGTATCGCTTCTTGCGCTATCCGAACTATGTTGTCGTGATGGGCGAGATCGCGGCACTCCCACTCGGTTTTGCCACTTTATGCACTTCTGTTTTCCATCGCCAATGCAATCATTGTGACCATTCGCGTCAAGGCCGAGAATGCCGCACTTGCAGGATTGTCCCATGCCGAACCGGCTTGATTCTGATCTTACCGATCGCCGCCAGAGCGTCATTTGGATCGGTTTCTTCGCCATGTGCATCGGCATGTTTATGGCGATCTTGGATGTGCAAGTTGTGGCGACGTCGTTGCCAACGATCCAGGCTGCTCTCGACATCGATCCCGAGCAGATGAGCTGGATTCAGACCGTCTATCTGATTGCCGAGGTAGTCGCCATCCCGTTAACCGGGTTCCTGACGCGTTTTCTCACCATGCGATGGCTGTTCGTGACGTCGCTGGTCCTGTTCGTGATCGCGTCGGCGGGGTGTGCGATCAGCAGCGGCTTCCGTGAACTCGTCGCCTGGCGGGTTCTGCAGGGCTTTTCAGGCGGAACGCTGATACCCTCTGTCTTCTCGGCGGTGTTCATTCTGTTTCCAAACGAGCGCCAAGCCCTTGCCACGACCATTGCCGGCGTTCTTGCCGTCCTCGCTCCGACTGTCGGGCCGATTGTCGGTGGCTGGCTGACAGAGACCTACTCCTGGCATTGGCTTTTTTTGATCAATATCATTCCTGGAATTCTTGCCGCTCTTGTTGCAATGCGATCGCTCCCTCAAGAGCGCGTCGACGTCTGGGAACTTCGCGGGCTTGACGGGGTAGGACTGGTCACGATGGCCGTCGCTCTGATTACGCTGGAGCTTGGATTGAAGGAAGCGCCCACGAGCGGCTGGATGTCAGCATATGACAGTGGCCTGTTCGCCGTCTCAGCCCTATCAGCATTGGCATTCATATGGCGATCGCTCCACCGGGCCCGGCCATTGGTAGAGCTTCATAATTTCCAAGATCGAAACTTTATGGTGGGCTCGACGCTAAGCTTCATCCTCGGCTTCGGTCTATTCGGTTCTGTCTATCTGATGCCTGTGTTTCTGGCCTTTGTCAGAGGACATAACGCATTCGAAATCGGTATGACAATGCTCGTAACCGGCATCGCGCAATTATGTACAGCGCCAATTGCTGTTGCGCTCGAAAAGCGAATGGACCCCCGCCTGCTGTCCGCGGTCGGCTTCGCGCTCTTTGCAATCGGCATCGGTATGAGTGCTTCGCAAAACCCTCGCTCAGATTATGACGCAATGTTCTGGCCACAGATCATAAGAGGCGTCTCCATCATGTTTTGCCTTCTGCCGCCGACCCGTCTGGCGCTCGGCACGCTGCCGCCCGAGCGTGTTCCAGATGCAAGTGGTCTGTTCAATTTGATGCGAAACCTTGGCGGCGCAATTGGGATCGCGCTCATCGATACCATACTATATACCCGCTCGGAGCCGCTTGGACAAAAGCTCTGGGATCGCTTGCAGGCAGGGAATTTGGAGGCTGCCGAGTTCATCGGCGCGCCGGCCCAGATCGTTGCCGGCCACACTGGCGCTTTTGATGCGGACACGACAGCAATATTGAACCCCCTTGTTCAGACCGCGGCAACCGTCCAAGCGCTCAACGAAGCGTGGATGATGGTCGCAATCATCACGGCATGCGCTGTCATATGCCTCCCTTTTGCAAAGCCTGTTTTGCCGACGCAGTCGTGACCGAGGTCCCGCGTGATGCGCGCACATTAGAGCCCATGGAGCCGGCGGTGAGCACGAGGCCAGCAATGAGCTTCTGCTTCGTGCTGCATCTACAAGGTTTTCGATCGCAGATACGCACCCGCCGATCCTGATTTGCGCTTTGTCGTGAGCGGGCGCCTGAAGGAGTTCTTCCAGAACGGGAAGCACTATCACGACCTGAGGGTCAGTCGCTGCGTCTGCCTACCCAACCGAGACTGCACCCAGCATGGATGCCCTGAACTGGCATCGGGAGGAGCGTTTTTCGACTAACGTGAGCGAACATGTCTGGGCGACCCCTTGCAGGGCATGAAAAAAGCCGGGATGAAACCCGGCTTTCAACCTGCGCTGTGTTTGCGTGCCAGTCCTTATCCCTCGAAGAATTCCTTCATGCGCGCAAAAAAGCCTGTCGATTCCGGATTGTTCTCCTTCGAGGAAAGCTGCTCGAACTCCTGGAGCAGTTCGCGCTGCCGCTTCGAGAGCTTTTGTGGCGTCTCGATCTGGATCTGGATGTAGAGATCGCCCGTCTGGCTGGAACGCAGCACCGGCATGCCCTTGCCCTTGAGGCGGAACTGCTTGCCGGCCTGTGTGCCTTCCGGAACGGTGACGCGCGACTTCGTGCCGTCGAGCGTCGCCACATCGAAAGTGCCGCCGAGCGCTGCCGTCGTCATCGATATCGGAACGGCGCAATAGAGGTCGGCTCCATCGCGCTGATAGAATTCGTGCGGCTTCACCGACAGGAAGATATAGAGATCGCCCGCCGGTCCGCCGCGCGTGCCGGCCTCGCCTTCGCCCTGCAAGCGGATGCGCGTGCCATCTTCGATACCAGCCGGAATATTGACCGAGAGCGAACGCTCTTCCGTTACGCGGCCCTGGCCATGGCATTTGGGGCATGGATCGGGAATGATCTGGCCGCGGCCATGACAGGTCGGGCAGGTTCGTTCGATCGAGAAAAAGCCCTGCGCCGCGCGAACGCGGCCGGAGCCCTGACAGGTGCCGCAGGTTTTCGGTTGCGTGCCGGGCTTGGCGCCGGAACCCGAGCACATATCGCAAGTGATCGAGGTTGGAACACGAATCTGCGCCGTCTTGCCGGAGAAGGCCTCTTCCAGCGAAATTTCCATATTGTAGCGAAGGTCGGCACCACGCTCGCGTCCGCCGGATGAGCGCTGCCGTCCCCGGCCACCACCCATCATCTCGCCGAATATGTCTTCGAAGATGTCGGAGAAGCCGCCGCCACCGGCGAAGCCCGCACCGCCGCCGAAGCCGCCAGCACCCATGCCGCCATGCTCGAAGGCTGCGTGACCATAACGGTCGTAGGCCGCACGCTTCTGCGGGTCCTTTAGCGTTTCATAGGCTTCGTTGATTTCCTTGAATTTGATTTCGGCGCTCTTATCGTCCGGGTTCTTGTCCGGATGATATTTCATTGCCAGTTTGCGGAAGGCGCTTTTCAGCTCTTTTTCATCCGCCGTTTTGGCGACGCCCAGAGTTTCGTAAAAGTCCGCTTTTGCCAATTTAAACCCCGGAAATGGATTTCCGGCTGCCCTCGGGCAGCCGGATTGCAGTGTTTAGCATAACCGCTTCGCCGCGGATTATGCGGACTTCTTGCGGTCGTCGTCCTTGACTTCTTCGTAGTCGGCATCAACGACATTGTCATCACCTGCCGAAGCATCTGCCGTACCGGCTTCCGCCTGCTGGGCTTCGTAGATCGCCTGACCAAGCTTCATGGACACTTCCATGAGGGTCTGCGTCTTCGCCTTGATATCCTCGGCATCCGGGTCGGTCGCCTCGGCTGCAGACTTCAGAGCCGCAATCGCATCGGAGATCGCGGTGCGGTCGGCCTCGGAAACCTTGTCACCGTAATCCTTCAGCGATTTTTCCGTCGAGTGAACCAGGCTTTCGGCTTGGTTCTTGGCCTCCACGGTTTCGCGGCGCTTCTTGTCTTCCGCGGCATGCGATTCTGCATCCTTGACCATCTTTTCGATGTCGGCGTCCGAAAGGCCGCCGGAAGCCTGGATGCGGATCTGCTGTTCCTTGCCGGTACCCTTGTCCTTGGCCGAAACCTGCACGATGCCGTTCGCGTCGATATCGAAGGTAACTTCAATCTGCGGAACGCCGCGCGGCGCCGGCGGCAGGCCGACGAGGTCGAACTGGCCGAGCAGCTTGTTGTCGGCAGCCATTTCGCGCTCGCCCTGCGAAACACGGATGGTGACGGCCTGCTGGTTGTCATCGGCAGTCGAGAAAGTCTGCGACTTCTTGGTCGGGATCGTCGTGTTGCGCTCGATCAGACGGGTGAAGACGCCACCGAGGGTTTCGATGCCCAGAGACAGCGGGGTCACGTCGAGCAGCAGGACGTCCTTGACGTCGCCCTGCAGAACGCCGGCCTGGATGGCAGCGCCGAGCGCAACGACTTCATCCGGATTGACGCCCTTGTGCGGCTCCTTGCCGAACAGCTGCTTGACGACTTCCTGAACCTTCGGCATGCGGCTCATACCACCGACGAGAACGACTTCATCGATCTCAGCCGGGGTGACGCCGGCATCCTTGAGGGCTGCCTTGCACGGCGCGATCGTGCGCTGCACGAGGTCGTCGACCAGGCTTTCGAGCTTGGCGCGCGTCAGCTTCAGCGTAAGGTGCTTCGGGCCGGAAGCGTCAGCCGTGATGAAGGGCAGGTTGATTTCGGTCTGCTGCGAGGACGAGAGCTCGATCTTGGCCTTTTCGGCAGCTTCCTTCAGGCGCTGCAGTGCGAGCTTGTCGTTCTTGAGGTCGATGCCGTTGTCCTTCTTGAACTCTGCAACGAGGTATTCGACGAGACGCATGTCGAAGTCTTCACCGCCGAGGAAGGTGTCGCCGTTGGTGGACTTCACTTCGAACACGCCGTCACCGATTTCGAGGATCGAAATATCGAAGGTACCGCCGCCAAGGTCGTAGACGGCAATCGTCTTGCCTTCCTTTTTGTCAAGCCCGTAAGCGAGGGCCGCTGCGGTCGGCTCGTTGATGATACGCAGAACCTCAAGACCCGCGATCTTGCCAGCATCCTTGGTTGCCTGGCGCTGCGCGTCGTTAAAGTATGCCGGAACCGTGATGACGGCCTTCTCGACCTTTTCACCGAGGTAGGATTCAGCCGTTTCCTTCATCTTCTGAAGGATCATCGCGGAGACCTGCGCGGGCGAATAGCCCTTGCCATTGGCTTCGACCCAAGCATCGCCATTGTCACCCTTCGAAATACTGAAAGGGACAAGACCCTTGTCCTTCTCGACGGTCGGATCTTCGTAGCGGCGGCCGATCAGGCGCTTGACGGCAAAGAGCGTATTCGTCGGATTGGTGACGGCCTGGCGTTTTGCCGGCTGGCCGACAAGGCGTTCGCCGTCGTCGGTAAATGCTACCATGGAAGGAGTCGTGCGCGCGCCTTCCGCGTTCTCAATGACCTTCGCGTCCTTGCCGTCCATGACAGCGACGCAGGAATTTGTCGTTCCGAGGTCGATACCAATTACTTTTGCCATGTCATTTACTCCTTGAAGCAAGCTGTCGGAACCCCGAGAAGGCATTTCCCTGACAGCCCCTTACGGGATGTGGGTCTTCGGAATTAACGCAATCGTGATTGCGGTGTGCGGCGTATATAAGGAGCGGTTTTCTTGACTGCAAGGCGAGAATGAGCCCGAAATCCAGCAAAACGAACGTGTTGCATTCACTTTCTACAGTGAGCGAAAAAAGTCCGCCGTCCTTCGCATCTCCGTGGACTTACCAAAGCCGGCTTGCACCGAGCATGAGCGGCTTCGCTCATTGGCCCATGATCAGGTCAAGCAGCGTGGTGCGGCGCGGCTGGACGGAAGAGGTGGCCGCAGGGCTGCCGACATCTCCCGGTGGAATCGGTCCTCCCGGAGCGGCCACGGCCTGTTGCTGCTGACCGGGTGCCGGTGGAAACGATGTTTGCGCCTCCGTGCTGCTCCCACCTCCGAAAACGCCGGAAATGATGCCGCCGATCGTTGTCGGCTGCTCCTGCATCGGCTGCGGTTCAGCCTGCGCCATCGGCTGATTGCCGAACCCATTCGGGTCCGCAATGAACTGGCCGTTGCCGAAAAGCGGAGCTGGAGAAAGACCCTTGTGCGCGGCAATCATGAATTCCTGCCATGCCTTCGCAGGCAGGCCGCCGCCGGTAACCTTCTTCATCGGCGTGCCGTCGTCATTGCCGAACCAGACACCGGTCGTCAGATTGCTGGTGAAACCGACGAAGAGCGCATCGCGCGAATTCTGGGTCGTGCCCGTCTTGCCGGCCGCCTGCCAGCCAGGAATCTTGGCGCTTTTGCCCGTGCCGGTCTCGATCGTGCCCATCATCATGGCATTCATGTTGGCGGCGACCGTTTCAGAAACAACGCGCGGCGGGTTGTCATATGTGTTCTCATAGAGAACCTTGCCCTCGGCGGTCGTCACCCGGCGGATCACATGCGGGGTTGCCTTATAGCCGCCGTTCATGAAGGCGGCGTAGGAAGCGGTGAGCTCCGTGAGCGACACTTCAGACGTGCCAAGCGCGATCGAGGCATTCGGCTGCAGCTCGGTCTCGATGCCGAGTCGGTGCGCAAGCTTGATCACCTGCTCCGGCCCGTCATACATGACGAGCTGGGCGGCGACGGTATTCAACGACTTCGCAAGCGCGGTCGCGAGTGTCACCTCGCCATTGTATTTCTTTTCATAATTTTCAGGCGTCCAGTTGCCGATGCGAATCGGTGCGTCGTTGAAGACGGAATAGGGCGTCAGACCCTTTTCGAGTGCGGCGGCATAAACGAAAGGTTTGAAAGAGGAGCCCGGCTGGCGCTTCGCCTTGACCGCGCGGTTGAACTGGCTTTCGGCATAATCCCTGCCGCCGACAAGCGCTCGGATCGCGCCAGTCCCGTCGATCGAGACGAGGGCGCCCTGGGACGCATCGAGCTTTGCGCCGTCCTTGCCGAGAATGTCGTTGAGCGACTGCTCAGCCTTTTTTTCCAGCCCCTTGTCGATCGTCGTATCGACGATGAGGTCCTCTTTCACCTCGCCGACCAGCCCGGTTAGCTCGTCCATAACCATGTCGGCCACATATTGACCAGCGCCCGACCAGTAGCTCTTCGCCTTGGACGGCGTCTGCGTCATCGCCGTCTTCACCTCGTTGTCGGTGATATAGCCCTGGTCGCGCATGGCCTGCAGTACGACCTGGGCACGGGCGTTTGCGGCGTCTGGGTCGCGGGCCGGAGAGAGGCGTGACGGCGCCTTGACGAGACCGGCGAGCAAAGCCGCTTCCCCGAGGTTCACGTCACGCGCGGACTTGTTGAAATACCGGCGGGCGGCGGCCTCGACGCCGTAGGCATTCGAGCCGTAGAAGACGCGGTTCAGATACATCGCCAGGATCTGATCCTTCGTATATTTCTGCTCGAGCCAGAAAGAGAGCAGCACTTCCTGCACCTTGCGCTCCAGAGTGCGATCCGGCGAAAGGAAGAGGTTCTTGGCGAGCTGCTGCGTCAAGGTGGAGCCACCCTGAATCGGCTGGCCCGTCAGGTTGTTGACGACGGCGCGGGCAAGCCCCATTGGGTCGACGCCGAAATGCGAGTAGAAGCGCTTGTCTTCTATCGCGATGATCGCTTCAGGGATGTAGGGCGACATCTGATCGAGCGATAGCGCCTCGCCGCCGGTGGCGCCACGATTGGCAATCACGCTGCCATCGACAGATGTGATCTTGACGTTCGGCGGCCGTTCAGGGATCGCCCAGGTGCTGGCGCTCGGCATGCGCGAGCCGTAGTAGAAAACCAGCCCAGCTGCGCCGATGCCGGCCCAAATACCAAGAACGATGCACCAATAGACCACGCGGCGGATGAAGCTGAAGAGACCGCCATCCTGGCGTTCCGGCGGCTCGCGTCTGCTGCGCCTTTTCCTGTCGGGTGCGCGGGTTCTTGTTGCGTCCGAGGAAGAACGTTTGGTTCCGCGTCGGCCCGCGATACGATCGTCGTCATCCAGCGAGAAATCGTCGTCCTCTTCAAAGCGGCTACGGCCGCTGAAGGACGGTTCGATTCTATCGCGTGATCTGCCCCTACCTGCCATCGTGGACCGGCCGCACCCCATATGTCGCAAGCGCTCTTTGCGCAATCATCCGGGTGGACTTTAAATACGGCGATTTAAGGGGTGGTTAAGACTGCAGGCAAGCGGTCCCGACGGCGCTTCAGCCCTGCCGTTTGCGCATGGCTGCCATTCGTTGCGGCTGTCACGAAACTGACATATATCGCGCAACCTTACGCCGAAGAAAAAAGCAATAAGCGTAGTAGCTAGGCATTTAATATGAGCATTGACCTTAAGAGAATAGACGAGACCTGTCTTCGCGAGATCTGGAGCATCCATGAGTTTGCCCGGCAGCATCGGCTGAGCAAGATGGAGGAAAGCCGCCTGAAAATGCTGCACGGTCCGTTTGCAGAGATGCGTGAACTCGTGGCAGGCTCTGATCGCAAAGCTTCCGTTTGGTAATTTGGAACCTTTAGCTGTCCCGCTAGTTTCCTTATATAGCGGGACAGCCCTCAAGTC
Source organism: Rhizobium sp. CC1099 (assembly GCF_029714385.1). NCBI lineage: Bacteria > Pseudomonadati > Pseudomonadota > Alphaproteobacteria > Hyphomicrobiales > Rhizobiaceae > Rhizobium > Rhizobium sp. CC1099. The sequence continues at coordinate 4,064,530 of NZ_CP121641.1, forward strand.
CCGTTATGGATCGGTCGTCTCCCCTCAACACGGCCGATCGAAATCAGGCCCGGCGCCTCCGTCTTGGAGCGTCGGGCTTTTTCTATGCAGCTATCGCAAAAGAAAGGGCGGCATCTCTGCCGCCCCTGGGCCACGTTAGTTCCGGCAACCCGGTTCGCCCGGTTGGCAGGCACCTCGCTGCGGCCTGCGGCGATCATTGTCACCACCGCCGCGGTTACGATTGTCGTCGCCACGGACGCGATTATTGCCATCATCGCCTCCACGTTCGAAGTTCCGCCGGTCATTGTCACCACCTCGGCGGTTACGATTGTCGTCGCCGCGGACGCGATTATTGCCATCATCGTCTCCACGTTCGAAGTTCCGGCGGTCATTGTCACCACCTCGGCGGTTACGATTATCGTCGCCACGGACGCGATTGCCATCATCGCCTCGACGTTCGAAGTTCCGGCGGTCGTTGTCACGATCGCTGCGGTTACGATTGTCGTCGCCGCGGCGGATGACGCGATTGCCATCATCGTCTCGACGTTCGAAGTTCCGGCGATCGCGATCGCCGCCGCGTAGATCACGGTCAAAGTCCGGCTGCCTGTCGACATTGGGCCTGCGGTTGGGCGCGCGATCGAAATCCGGCACGCGATCCCGACGATCGTCAAAGTCCCGGCGTCTTTCACGGCGATCCGGGTCGCGATCGAAGTCCGGTCCGCGGCGCCAGCGATCGCGGTCGCGATAGAAGTCACGGTCGCGGTAGTTGCGATCCCAATAGCTGCCGAAGCTGAAGGCAACGACGGGAATACCGAGCGGGCGATAATATTGAGGCCCGACATAAACGCGGCGCTGTTGATAAAGTGCCTGGACATATCCGCCGTGCACCCAGCCACGGCCGCCGTAGAACTCCACGTCGCACCATGGCACGTCGGCAAGACAGCCGTAGATTTCGATGGATTCGCCGGCCGGAATTACGGTGACCGCCGGGTATGCTGTGCTTGGGCCGGCCCGCATATTGACGTTCGTCGTCGCGAAGCCTTCTGCTGCCTGAGCGATCGCCGGAGCAAACAAGAGCATACCGGTCGCGGCAATTTTCAAGAGGGTGCGTTCCACGTTTTCAACTCCCTGGGAGGCAGCGTCATGCCACATCCGGTATTTGTTTTTACTCCGGCTTTTGCCGGTTCGGGCATAGTCGGAGGCTCGCCGACTTTTGTTAGCCGGCAATCATTCGACTTGTCTTTCAATGGTTTATAGCGCGTGTTGCATGAACGCAGCTTGAACGGAAGAATCGGGGCTCTAGGCCTTGAAAGTGCCGGAGCGGCTTCCGATGTGACGCTCAGTAGATCGCAGCCAAGTGGATGCTGTGCGCGCCTTAAGCGTTTGCCGTTCCATATCATTCCGACTACTGGGCGCTTTAACGGCGTGTTAACCTTTCGGGATCAATCTTGGCTGCAAAGTCCGCTTTTTCCTTGACCACGGATGTACTGGCATTGAAGCGAAGCGGATGATGAAGGCCGGTTTATCCGGCCTTTGTTTTTTGTCTGAATGCGTGCCCGCGTAAATCATCGCGAGGCACGCTTTTTTGTTCAAGCTGCCAATGCGTCGAGGATGCGCACCCAGGAGCGGATGCCCTTGTGGTAGGAGGCGAGTTCGTATTTCTCATTGGGCGAATGGATCCGGTCATCTGCGAGGCCGAAGCCGACGAGCAACGATTCCATGCCGAGCATTCTCTGGAAATCGCCGACGATCGGGATCGAGCCGCCCATGCCGATAACGACGGCGGGCTTGGGCCATTCGTCGGAAAGCGCGTTTTTCGCTTTCGTGATCACCGGAGAATCATAGGCAAGGTGAATTGCCGGCGAAGCGCCATGGGGATGGAACTCGACCGAGCAATCGGCCGGGATCTTCGAGCGGACATAGTTTCGGAACGTCTCTCGAATCTTTGCCGGGTCCTGTTTGCCGACGAGGCGGAAGGAAACCTTGGCCGACGCCTTGGCGGCAATCACTGTCTTGAAGCCCTCGCCGGTATAGCCGCCCCATATGCCGTTGACTTCAGCCGTCGGGCGCGCCCAGGTGAGTTCCAGAACGGAGCGGCCTTTTTCACCCGACGGCACCGAAAGGCCGACTTGGCCCAGTAAGTCCTCAGCGGTCTGGCCGAGCTTTTCCCATGAGGCCTTGATGTTTGCAGGCGTTTCCTCGACGCCTTCATAGAAATTCTCGAGTGTTATGCGGCCGGTTTCGTCGTGGAGACCGGCAAGCGCTGTTGTCAGGACATGGATTGGATTGGCTGCCGCGCCGCCGAAAAGCCCGGAATGCAGATCGCGGTCGGCCGCCGTAACGACGACTTCTTCACCGACAAGGCCGCGAAGGGCAGCAGCAATCGCCGGGGTCTCGCGGTCCCACATGCCGGTATCGCAGACAAGCGCATAGTCGGCCTTCAGTTCTGCCGCATTTGCCTCCAGAAAGGGCTTGAGCGACGGCGAGCCGGATTCCTCTTCGCCCTCGAAAAGGATAGTGACGCGGCAAGGAAGTGCGCCGTTGACCTCTTTATAGGCCCGGCAAGCTTCGACGAAGGTCATGAGCTGGCCCTTGTCGTCGGCGGTGCCGCGGCCCGTCAGGATCTTGCGGCCATTGCTCATGTCCTTGACGGCTGGTTCGAAGGGATCGTTTTCCCAAACCTCGATGGGATCGACCGGTTGAACGTCGTAGTGGCCGTAAAACAGCACATGCGGCGCATCCGCGCTGGCGCCGGCATGATGCGCAACGACCATCGGGTGACCGGGAGTATCGCGAACGGAAGCTTCGAAACCCAGTGTCTTCAAATAGGCGACCAGCCATTCGGCAGCCGTGCGGCACTCGACTTTGTACGCCGGGTCAGTCGAGATCGATTTGATGCGCAGCAACTCGAACAATCTGTCCAGGCTTGAACCGAGGTTCTGATCGGCGCGCGAAAGCACCGGGGTTACGTCTGTCATTTCCGACTCCTTTCGAGATTCGGCCGGACGATAGACCAAAGGCGGGGGCGTTTCGAGGAAGAAAAATCGAAACAAGGGAGGGCGTAGACGGTCAGATTTTCTTCGCGTTTTCGAGGAGGCGGCGGATATATTCCAGCATCAGTTCGCGTTCGAAGGTCTTGAAGCCTTGGAAAAGCGCCAGATCGGCTTCACGTGCGATCTCGACCGCTTCATCTTCGATGGCCCGCGCATTGGGCGTCAGGAAGATCAGTTGCGCTCGTTTGTCTGAAGGATGGGGACGGCGCTCGATGAGGCCATCGCGCGCCATGCGCGCAAGCGTATTGGCCATCGTCGCCTGTTCGATATCGACGCGTTCGAGCAATTGCTTCTGCGTGAGGCCGTCTTCCGCCCAAAGTTCGAGAAGGATCGGGAATTGCCCGGGAGAAAAACCAAGCCGCGCCGCGCGCTGCTGCAGCGAGCGGGCAAAACCCTTGGCCAACTGGCTGGCAAGGTATGCTCCCGAATCCATCCTGTTAAATCCCATGATTGCAGTTAGGCTCAAAAACTGACGCGAAACAATGCAACAAATCGCATGCGATGGATTAAAACTTGTCCTTTAGCTTCATAAATGTGCATCTTCGCCAAAAAACAAAGCCGCCATGGCCTGGAGGTTGGCCATGGCGGCTTGAAAATGGGGACAAAGGCCCGGAGAGGGGGATAAGGCCTTTGTCCAAGCCTGATGCGGCGGGGGACAAGCCGGTGATCAGACCCTCGGCGCGATCAAACGCCGGTACACCTGATTTGTGACCGCGAATGTGGTTTTTCAAGGGAAGCCGGCCGAGCCGACAATTACAAATTGGTAACAGTTCGGTGAAGCACTAATTCCCGCGCCCTCCGGCGATCTCCAGAAGAATGCAAGGTTCCATCCGGCAATCAATATCGTCATGCCTCCAAAGGGCGCAGATCAGCGCAATGATGCCAAGTGCCTCGTAATCCGATATCAAAAAGGCGGAAAGAAGTAGGGCGTTCAGCAGCTGGAATTCTGCTTGGCTACCGAAGCTTCGTATGCGATCCAGATGCTGCGGAAAAAAAGGTTCGCAGACCTTGATCGCCAGCAGGAACACCGGCGCGAAGAGCACTTTGCGAACGACAGCCGTAGGGCCGTCGTGTGTAGGAGCCGGCAATGACGACTGCCATGAGAGCAAGCGGTACGGAATAGGCGGCCGCGCACCTGCGCTTTTCCAGAGGCAACTCTTTCCGAAGGCGAGGGGTCAGCAATAAATAGTACCGCAAACTGCATGTGCAATGGACGTTTCCATTCCGCCACGCTATCCATGCAGCCATGAAAAAAGGCGATCATCTTTTCCTTATTGACGGTTCGGGTTTCATCTTCCGGGCGTTTCACGCCCTGCCGCCGCTGACGCGCAAGTCCGACGGCTTGCCGGTCGGCGCAGTCTCTGGCTTCTGCAATATGCTCTGGAAGCTGCTGACCGATGCGCGTGACACCTCCGTCGGCGTCACGCCGACGCATCTTGCAGTTATCTTCGACTACTCGGCAAAGACCTTCCGCAAGGATTTGTATGATGCTTACAAGGCCAATCGCTCGGCACCGCCCGATGAGCTGATACCGCAATTCGGGCTGATCCGCGAGGCGACGCGCGCCTTCAACCTGCCCTGCATCGAGACTGAAGGGTTCGAGGCCGACGATATCATCGCCACCTATGCCCGGCAGGCGGAAGGGACCGGCGCCGATGTGACGATCGTCTCCTCCGACAAGGATCTGATGCAGCTTGTGACGCCGAACGTCCACATGTACGACAGCATGAAGGACAAGCAGATCGGCATCCCGGACGTCATCGAGAAATGGGGCGTACCGCCCGAAAAGATGATCGACCTGCAGGCTATGACCGGCGATTCGGTCGATAATGTCCCGGGTATTCCCGGTATCGGCCCGAAGACCGCCGCGCAGCTTCTTGCAGAATACGGCGATCTCGACACGCTGCTGGACCGTGCGCATGAGATCAAGCAGGAAAAGCGCCGCCAGGCGATTCTCGAGAATGCCGACAAGGCAAGGCTCTCGCGCGAATTGGTTCGGCTGCGATCTGATGTGCCGCTGGTGCTTGGTCTGGACGACCTCGTTCTCGAAGTGCAGAACGGCCCGAAGTTGATCGGCTTCCTGAAGGCGCTGCAATTCACGACGCTGACGCGCCGTGTGGCGGAGGCCTGCAATTGCGATGCCAGTGCCATCGAGGCGGCCGAGGTAAAAGTCGAGTGGGGTACTGCTGCGCACGGCCCCGATCTCGATGCCGCTGAACCGGAGCCGGTTGCGGGCGGCATCCCGGATGTTGAGGGCGCTGCCGTTCCGATTCCCGTCAAGGCCAAGCCCGCCGGCAAAGGCTTTACGCCCGCCGAACTTGCCAAGGCGCGCGCCGAAGCCTTTGCAGTGCTGCCATTTGATCATTCTACCTACGTGACGATCCGCGATCTCGCGACGCTCGACAAATGGATTGGCGATGCGCGGGCAACCGGCCTGGTCGCCTTCGATACCGAAACCAATTCTCTTGATGCGATGCAGGCGGAGCTGGTTGGGTTCTCGATGGCGATTGCCGACAACGACAAGAACCCGGCGGGCGTCAAGACCCGCGCCGCCTATCTCCCGATCGGCCATAAGAACGGCGTCGGCGATCTCCTTGGCGGCGGGCTTGCGGGCAATCAGATACCGATGCGGGATGTGCTGCCGCGGCTGAAGGCGCTGCTCGAAGACGAGTCCGTCCTCAAGGTCGCGCAGAACCTGAAATATGACTATCTGCTGATGAAGCGATATGGCGTCGAGACAAAGAGCTTCGACGATACGATGCTGATGTCCTACGTGCTCGACGCCGGCACCGGCGCGCACGGGATGGACTCGCTCTCAGAGAAATTTCTCGGCCATAGGCCGATTGCCTACAAGGATATCGCAGGAAGCGGCAGGGCGAATGTCACGTTCGACCTTGTCGATATCGACCGTGCTACGCATTACGCTGCCGAAGACGCCGATGTGACATTGCGGCTCTGGATGGTGCTGAAGCCACGACTTGCCGCAGCAAAACTGACGGCTGTCTACGAGCGTCTGGAGCGCCCGCTGCTGCCGGTACTGGCGCGCATGGAAGAACGCGGCATCACGGTCGACCGTCAGATCCTGTCCCGCCTCTCCGGTGAACTGGCGCAAGGCGCTGCGCGCCTGGAGGACGAAATCTATGCGTTGGCGGGTGAGAAGTTCACGATCGGCTCGCCGAAGCAGCTTGGCGACATCCTCTTCGGCAAGCTGGGGCTTGCTGGGGGCAGCAAGACGAAGACCGGGCAGTGGTCGACCTCGGCAAGCGTGCTGGAAGATCTTGCCGCCGCGGGTTTCGAGCTGCCGCGCAAGATCGTCGATTGGCGCCAGCTGACCAAGCTGAAATCCACCTATACAGATGCGCTGCCGGGTTACGTGCATCCGCAGACGAAGCGCGTCCACACCTCCTATTCGCTGGCTTCGACGACGACAGGGCGGCTTTCGTCGTCCGAGCCGAACCTGCAGAACATTCCGGTGCGAACGCTGGAAGGCCGGAAAATCCGCACCGCTTTCATCTCCACGCCCGGGCATAAGCTGATCTCTGCCGATTACAGCCAGATCGAACTGCGCGTGCTCGCGCATGTCGCGGAAATTCCCCAGCTGACCCAGGCTTTTGCCGAAGGCATCGATATTCACGCGATGACGGCCTCCGAAATGTTCGGCGTTCCTGTCGATGGCATGCGGGCCGAAGTGCGCCGCCGCGCCAAGGCGATCAACTTCGGCATCATCTACGGCATTTCCGCCTTTGGCCTTGCCAACCAGCTCTCGATCGAGCGCTCGGAAGCGGGTGACTACATCAAGAAATACTTCGAGCGTTTCCCCGGCATTCGCGACTATATGGACAGCCGCAAACAGATGGCGCGCGACAAAGGCTATGTCGAAACGATCTTCGGGCGGCGAATCAACTATCCGGAAATCCGCTCCTCCAATCCTTCGGTGCGCGCCTTCAACGAGCGGGCTGCGATCAACGCACCGATCCAGGGCTCGGCAGCCGATGTCATCCGCCGGGCAATGATCAAGATCGAACCGGCACTCGCCGAAGCCGGCCTTGCGGATCGGGTGCGCATGCTGTTGCAGGTGCACGATGAACTGATCTTCGAAGTCGAAGATGCCGACGTCGAAAAGGCGATGCCGATCATTGTATCCGTCATGGAAAACGCCGCCATGCCGGCGCTTGAAATGCGCGTGCCGTTGAAGGTCGATGCGCGCGCCGCGACCAATTGGGACCAAGCGCACTGAGCGCTTCGTCCTTCCGGCCCCAAAGATTTTTCTTGATGGCTTAACTCGTTGGAAAATATAGGTTTTTGGTTCCAGAGGTGTGCCGTTTAGATGCGGCTGGAAGGAACTTGTTAACCTTCATTTTCTAATCCGGTTGGGTCAGAAATTGAGTGAGTAGCGGGTCGCATGCGTTTTCCCAGAACGAATTTGACGGATGCCGGTGATTTTTCCTCGGAAATAGACGTACAGCATGCGGGTGATGACATAAATGTCGCTCCCGCAGCGCCGGTTTGGCAAAGCAATTTCTCGCTTGCACCGAACGTGCGTTTTACCCGCACGCCGGAAAACCTGATCAGTAAACGCCGCGCGCCGGCCGAATCGGAACAGTCGTCTCGCGAGGAGACCGTCAGCGAAGGGCCGGCTGTTGATGTCGAGCCAAGCGCCCCGATGATGATTGACGTGCCGTTCGACATTTATCTGCCGGAAGCCGCTCCATCCGTGTCCGAGATCGATCATCCCGAACATGTCGCCGAAATTCAGGTCGAGCCGGAACTTCGCGCTTCGTCCGAGCTGACCGACATTTCCGATTTCGCCTTCTGGGAAGTCATGGCCTTCGAGGAAGCGACTGCGGCCCCGATTACCCTCCCGGTTGCTTTCCTGCCGAAGGTTGAGGTCACGCCGGAATCGATCATCCAACACTTCCGCGTGATGGAATGGCGCCCGGGAGGGAGACCGCAGAAGCCCGACGCACCAGCCACGGCCACGGCCGCTCCAGCGCCTGTAAGGTCGTCTATATCGAACGTGGCTCCGGCAGCTCGACCGGCCGCCCCACCGGTGACCGCGAAAACGCAGCCGATCGCGCCGATGCCGGTTCGCGTGCAGGCCGCTGCACCCCTGGCGCCCGCACCCCGGGCTGTAACGCAGAAGACAATCCCGGCGAATATCGATCCATCCGGCTACGAGTTTCCGCCGCGCTCGCTGCTGCAGGAACCACCGGAGCGTTTTGGGGAGATCATGCCGCAGGAAACGCTCGAGCAGAATGCCGGGCTGCTGGAAAGCGTGCTGGAGGACTTCGGCATCAAGGGCGAGATCATTCATGTCCGCCCGGGTCCGGTCGTAACGCTTTACGAATTCGAACCTGCACCCGGAGTGAAGTCGTCGCGGGTCATCGGCCTTGCCGACGATATAGCCCGCTCCATGTCGGCGCTGTCGGCCCGTGTCGCCGTGGTGCCCGGCCGCAATGTCATCGGCATCGAATTGCCGAACGCGATGCGCGAGACGGTCTATTTCCGCGAGATGATCGAGAGCCAGGATTTCGAGAAGAGCGGCTACAAGCTGGCGCTCGGCCTCGGCAAGACGATCGGCGGCGAGCCGGTGATCGCCGAGCTTGCGAAGATGCCGCACCTGCTGGTAGCCGGCACCACCGGCTCGGGTAAATCCGTCGCCATCAACACGATGATCCTCTCGCTGCTCTATCGCATGACACCGGAACAGTGCCGTCTCATCATGGTCGATCCGAAGATGCTGGAACTGTCCGTCTATGACGGCATCCCGCACCTATTGACGCCCGTCGTCACCGATCCGAAGAAGGCCGTGATGGCGCTAAAATGGGCGGTGCGCGAAATGGAGGAGCGCTACCGCAAAATGTCGCGCCTCGGTGTGCGCAACATCGACGGCTACAACGGCCGTGTCGCGCAGGCCCGCGAAAAGGGCGAGACGGTCCACATCATGGTCCAGACCGGTTTCGACAAGGGCACAGGTGCGCCGATCGAAGAGCAGCAGGAAATGGACCTGACGCCGATGCCCTATATCGTCGTCATCGTCGACGAAATGGCCGACCTCATGATGGTCGCCGGCAAGGAGATCGAGGGCGCGATCCAGCGACTGGCCCAGATGGCGCGCGCCGCCGGCATCCATCTCATCATGGCGACACAGCGTCCGTCGGTCGATGTCATCACCGGCACCATCAAGGCGAATTTCCCGACTCGCATCTCCTTCCAGGTTACATCGAAGATCGACAGCCGCACGATCCTTGGCGAGCAAGGCGCCGAGCAGCTGCTCGGCCAGGGCGACATGCTGCACATGCAGGGTGGCGGCAGGATTTCCCGTGTCCACGGCCCGTTCGTCTCCGACCTCGAAGTCGAAAAGGTCGTCGCGCATCTGAAGACGCAGGGCCGTCCGGAATATCTGGAGACGGTCACGGCTGACGAAGAGGAGGATGCCGAGCCGGAAGAGGGCGCCGTCTTCGACAAGAGCGCGATCGCGTCCGAGGATGGCAACGAGCTTTACGATCAGGCGGTCAAGGTCGTGCTGCGCGACAAGAAGTGCTCGACCTCCTACATCCAGCGCCGCCTCGGCATCGGCTACAACCGCGCGGCATCGCTTGTGGAGCGCATGGAAAAGGAAGGCCTCGTCGGTCCCGCGAATCATGTCGGCAAACGTGAGATCGTGTCGGGGCGCGAAGAATGAAGCCGGCTAACTAATTTTCGTGAGGAAGCCGTTGAGCGTCTCGATGATCTTGCGCCCGGCATCTTCCAGCGAGCTGCTGTTGTCCAGTTCGGTGACGTCGTAGTCGCCCCGTACGGTCAGCGGGCCGCGGGCGAGGCGGGCCATAATGTCTTCGTGCGTCTCGCGGCCGCGGGCTTCGAGGCGGCCTGCCAGCACTTCCGGGCGGGCGGTCACGTTGATGACCTTGAGGCGGGGAAAAACGGCCTGGAAGAGGTGGAGTGCCGAGCGGGAGCCGTTGGCGATTACCAGGTGTCCCTTGGCGAGCGCGACGGAAACCTCTGCTGGAATGCCGTATTTCAGGCCATGCGCCTCCCACCATACGGCGAAGTTGCCGGATTGCTCCATAGAGACGAAGCCTCCGTCGGAAACGGACAGATGATCTTCGCCGCCGGCATCGCGGTCCCGTGTGATGACGCGGCGGACGAAATGCACGTCGGGACGGCCGGCAAAATGCTTTGCCGCCAAGTTTATCAGCGTGTCCTTGCCGGCGCCGCTCGGGCCGACGACGACGACCATGATGCCTCGCTCTGTGCCGGGTACCAAGTGTGGCTCGTGCGAGGGGATCATGCGACCCGGCGCCCTTCGCGCCAGACTGAACGGGTCACCGGCACGCCCTCGTCGCGGAAGACGCGGACAAGATCGGCACGAAGGCCGATCTCGATTCGGCCGCGATCATTGAGGCTGACGGTGCGCGCGGGCGTGGCGGTCACCATTGCGATGGCCTTGGACAACGAAATGGTCTCCACCTCGTCGGCAAGAATGAAGGGTGCGTAAAGCAAGCTGAGCGGCACGTAATCGGAAGAGAGCACGTCGAGGACGCCGCGCTCTGCAAGATCGCGAGCGGCGATGTTGCCTGAGTGAGACTTGCCGCGCACGACATTGGGAGCGCCCATCAGCACGCTCATTCCGTGCGCGTGCGATGCCTTGGCGGCGTCGAAGCTCGTTGGAAACTCCGCAAGGCGCACGCCGTTTTCAATCGCCTCGTCGACATGGGCAAGTGTCGCATCGTCGTGGCTCGCAACGGTAATACCACGCTCCTTGCAGACCGTGGCGATCGCGGTGCGGTGCGGCGTCGAATTGCGAGCGGATTCGCCGAGGCGCTTTTCGATGAAGCGCGCGAACGCCTCGTCCGAAAGGCCGCGCTTCTTCTGATAGTAGAAGACGTACTGATCCATCGTCTGGAACTGACGCTGGCCCGGCGCGTGGTCCATGAGCGAAACGAGGCGGACATAGGGATCGTCCTCGAAGTCTGCGAAATGCGCCAGGACGTTGTCGGCCGAGACTTCGCATCGCAGGTGGATCAGGTGTTCCGCGCGAAGCCGGCCTTCCTGCTCGGCCTTCTGGATGGCGTCAGCCATCTCGCGCATTTCGCCATGTTCAAAGCCACCGTCCTCGTCCGCGCCCATGCGCAGGCAGTCGAAAACGGTGGTGATGCCGGAGGTGACGATCTGGGCGTCATGGGCCTGGATGGCCGCCGTCTTGTTCCAGCGCAGGCCCGGGCGAGGCGAATAGTGGCCTTCCAGGTGGTCGGTATGGAGTTCGACGAGGCCGGGGATCAGGTAATCGCCTTCGAAATCCTCTCCGTTTGCCGAATTGCCTTCGGAGATATCGGCAATCCTGCCGTCGCGGATCAAAAGCGAGCCATTCACGATCTCGTCTTCAAGAACGATGCGGGCGTTGGAAAGGACTGTCTCTGTGGTCATCTGCGGATCTCTTAGAGTTTGGCGCCAGCAAGCGGCCGCCAGGAATGAATCTTGAACGGCCCGCCGCGCTCTTCTTCGGTGAAGACCGCGAGGCCGGAAATGGAAAGCGGCCGGCCGATGAAGGCGGCAAAACGCTTCTCCAGGATCGATTTCATCAGTGCTGAGCGCTCTTCCGGCACCTGGCCGGTCAGCGTCATGTGGAAACCGAAATCCTCCATTACATAGGGATAACCCCAGCGCATGAGGTTGGCACGCTGGCTTTCCGTCATTTTTTCAGGCTTTCGCCTTGCAATATCGGCCTCGCAAAGCGCTGCGCGAAACGGCTCGAAGGACTTTACCACGCTTGCCGCGAAATCCTGAAGCGGCGCATGCAGAACGCCTGGAACGAGCGCAAAGAAGCGGCCGATCTGCCCGAGGACAAGTTCGGGGATTTCGAATGCCGGTGTTCGGCCGGTGAAATCCTCGACGACAGCCATCAAGTCTCTCTCGTTGACCGAAGAGGCAAGCGCAAAAGGCGCCTTTATAGTCGCATGAAAGCCGTAACGGCGCGCATCGGCTGTCAGCTCGAACTGCTCTGCGGCCGTCATCCCATCTTCCTCTGGAGCCGGATAAATTTCGCCCGCAAATGCGTCGCGCCCAAGCCAGACGGAGGCAGCGCCAGTCAGGGGATCGTTCTTTGGCGGCGTGAAATAAAGGGCGTAGCGCAAAAGTTCTTGTCCTGAAAAAATGGTCGAGCGGAGCCGCAATGTCAGCGATTTAGCGACGGACTGCAAGCAAGCTCCCCGGCTAAAAGATTTCCGTGACAGAATGATGATCAAGCGGCGACATAGAACTTTCAGCAGGCCTTGCCTGCGCCCTTGTGAACAGAGCTTTAGCCATCATGCCGGCAAAGGAAGTCTTCGGCCGACAGCGCCCGGAAATCCTCGAGCGCTGCGCGCAACCTTGAATGCTCCCAGTCCCACCAGGCAAGTTTGTCCATCCGCTCACCGATTTCCTTGGGGAAGCGTTCACGGATAAGCTTTGCGGGAACGCCGCCGACGATCGTGTAGGGTGCGACATCGTTCGAGACGACGGCGCCGGCGCCAACCACCGAACCATTGCCGACGGTGACGCCGGGCAGGATGGTGGCCCCGTGGCCGATCCAGACGTCATGGCCGATGACGACGCGGTTGGAACGTCGCCATTCGAAGAATTCCGTCTCCATATTCGCATCCGGCCAGTAGTCCGCGGCGCGATAGGTGAAGTGATGCAACGTCGCACGCCATGTCGGATGGTTGGTCGCGTTGATGCGAACGGCGGCGGCAATATTTACGAATTTGCCGATCGTCGCGCACCAGATGGAGCCGTCCTGCATGATGTAAGAATAATCGCCGAATTCGACTTCGCTAATTCGGCAGCGTTCGGATATTTCCGTATAACGGCCAAGTTTGGCATCGCTGACGGAGGCGGTCTCATGAATATAGGGCGTGTCGCCCAGCTTCCGGCTCATGCTGCAACCGCCTTTCGCGGCGAAAACTGCTGGACGTCGAGGATGCGATCGGCGACCGCCCCTCGCACCTCCTCGTCATGGAATATGCCGAGAAGGGCAACACCCGCCTTTTTTTTCTCCGCGATCATGCCGACGACCACGGCGCGATTTGTTGCATCGAGAGAAGCGGTCGGCTCATCGAGCAGCAGCACCGTATGCTCTGTGATAAAACCACGAGCGATGTTGACGCGCTGCTGCTCACCACCCGAGAAAGTCGCAGGCGGCAGTTGCCATAACGCTTCGGGAAGATTGAGCTTTTCGAGCAGTGCTGCCGCTTTTTCGCGAGCGCCGGCTGCGGCCTCTCCGCGGGCAACCAGTGGTTCGGCAACGACATCGATCGCGGCAACGCGCGGCACGGTGCGCAGGAACTGGCTGACATAGCCGAGCGTATGACGGCGGACATCGATAACGGTGCGTGGGTCCGCAGCGCCAAGATCGACAACCCGGCCCTTGTGGCTGATCAGGATCTGGCCGGTGTCGACGGCGTAGTTGCCGTAAATCATCTTGAGCAGGGAACTCTTGCCGATGCCCGAAGGGCCGCCAAGGACGACGCATTCGCTGGCAGCAACGGAGAAGGCGACATCGGAGATGACCGGCAGTTTGATGCCATCGCGCAAATGCATGGTGAAGCTCTTCGAGACTTCGGAAATGACGAGGGGCGTTGCCATGATTGTTGCCTTTCAGACCTGCAGGATCGATGAGACGAGCAATTGCGTGTAGGGCTCGCGCGGGTCATCGAGCACCCGATCGGTCAGACCGTGCTCAATGACATAGCCATCCTTCATCACCATCATGCGATGCGAGAGCAGACGCGCGACGGCGAGGTCGTGCGTGACGATGATGGCCGAAAGGCCGAGATCATTGACGAGACCTCGAACCAGATCGAGCAGGCGCGCCTGAACCGAGACGTCGAGGCCGCCGGTCGGTTCGTCCATGAAGACGAGCCGCGGGCTGGTGACGAGATTGCGGGCGATCTGCAGGCGCTGGCGCATGCCGCCCGAAAAAGCGCGGGGCTGATCATCGATGCGGCCGGCGTCGATTTCGACACGCTCCAGCCAGTCGATGGCAGTCGAGCGGATTTTGCCATAGTGCCGGTCGCCGATCGCCATCAGCCGTTCGCCGACATTGGCGCCGGCCGACACCGTCATGCGCAGGCCGTCGGCCGGATTCTGGTGCACGAAACCCCAATCGGTGCGCATCAGGAAGCGACGCTCTGCCTCGTTCATGCGGTAGAGATCGCGATAGCTTCCGTCGCGCATATGATATTCGACGCTGCCGGTCGTCGGCATCAGGCGCGTCGAGATACAATTGAGTAGCGTCGTTTTGCCGGAACCGGACTCGCCGACGACGGCCAGCACTTCGCCCGGCCAGAGCTCGAAAGAGGCATTCCGGCAGCCGATACGATTGCCATAGAATTTCGAAACGTCGTTGACTTTGAGAAGAGGGGTGTCGGTCACTCCGCAGCCTCCTTCGGCGCAAGCATCTCGCCTGCATGTCCCTGCTCGCGGCGGTCTTCGCAATGGTCGGTATCGGAGCAGACGAACATCCGGCCGCCCTTGTCGTCGAGGATCACTTCGTCGAGATAGACATCCTCCGCGCTGCAAAGCGCGCAGGGTTTGCCGAAGCGCTGGATCTCGAAAGGGTAGTCTTCGAAATCGAGGCTGACGACTTCAGTATGGGGCGGCACGGCATAGATCCGTTTCTCGCGGCCGGCGCCGAAGAGCTGCAGCGCGTCCGACAGATGCATTTTCGGATTGTCGAATTTCGGCGTCGGCGAAGGATCCATCACGTAGCGGCCCGCGACCTTCACCGGATAGGCATAGGTCTTGGAGATGCGGCCGTTATGGGCGATGTCCTCATAGAGCTTCACATGCATGAGGCCGTATTCTTCTAGCGCATGCATCTTTCGCGTTTCGGTTTCACGTGGCTCGAGGAAGCGGAGCGGTTCGGGGATCGGCACTTGGTAGACGAGCACTTGGTTGGCTCCGAGCGTTTCTTCCGGGATGCGGTGGCGCGTCTGGATGATCGTCGCATCCTTGGTGCGGGTGGTCACCGCGACGTTTGCGACCTTCTGGAAGAAGGCGCGGATGGAGACAGCGTTTGTGGTGTCGTCGGCGCCCTGGTCGATGACCTTGAGCACGTCGTCCGGCCCGATGATCGAAGCGGTCACCTGCACTCCACCGGTGCCCCAACCATAGGGCATGGGCATTTCGCGCGAAGCAAAAGGCACCTGATAACCGGGAATCGCAATCGCCTTCAGGATGGCGCGGCGGATCATCCGCTTGGTCTGCTCGTCGAGATAGGCGAAGTTGTAGCTGGCAAGATCGCTCATTCGGCCGCCTCCTTGATGGTGTCGCCGCCGGCTCGACTTGGCTCGAAGTCGCGGCGCATGCGGCGGACAAGGTCCAGTTCGGCCTGGAAATCCACATAATGCGGCAATTTCAGGTGCTCGACGAAGCCGGTCGCCTGGACATTGTCGGAGTGAGAAATGACGAATTCCTCGTCCTGTGCCGGCGCCGTGATGTCTTCCCCGAGCTCTTCGGCGCGTAGCGCGCGATCGACCAGCGACATCGACATCGCCTTCCGTTCGCTCTGGCCGAAGACGAGGCCGTAGCCGCGCGTGAACTGCGGCGGTGCCTTGGCCGAACCCTTGAACTGATTGACCATCTGGCATTCCGTCAATTGGATAACGCCGAGCGACACGGCAAAGCCGAGTTCGGGAACGAAAAACTCCACTTCGACCTCGCCAATGCGGATTTCCCCCGTGAAGGGATGATTGCGGCCGTAGCCCCGTTGTGTGGAGTAGCCGAGTGCCAGGAGGAAGCCCTCGTCGCCGCGGGCGAGCGCCTGCAGGCGAAGGTCGCGGCTCATCGGAAATTCCATCGGTTCACGAGTAAGGTCACCGATCTCGTGATCCTCCGGCATATCGCCGTCGGCCTCGATCAGCCCCTCCTGGCCAAGGATCTCCGACACGCGCATCATGCGGCCGGCTTCGGCAGGGCGTTGCGCCGGTTCTTCAACGGTCTCGTCGGAAAGCAGCGAAGGATCAAGCAGTCGGTGGGTGTAGTCGAAGGTCGGACCGAGAAGCTGGCCGCCAGGCAAATCCTTGTAGGTCGCCGAAACGCGGCGCTCGATCTTCATCGCCGCGGTGTCGAGCGGTTTCGAATAGCCAAAGCGTGGCAGCGTCGTGCGATAGGCGCGCAGCAGGAAAATTGCCTCGATCATGTCGCCGCGCGATTGACGGACGGCAAGTGCGGCGAGCGTGCGGTCGTAGAGCGAGGCTTCCGCCATGACACGGTCGACGGCAAGAGCCAGCTGTGCGACGATCTGGTCGATGCCAATCGCAGGCAGCGAGCGGTCGCCGCGACGGCGGTCGGCAAGTAGGCGATGGGCATTCTCGATGGCGGTCTCACCCCCTTTGACGGCAACATACATGGCTCACATCTCCGTTGCGATGATCTTGGTGGTGCGCGGCAAGCAGAGGAAACGGCTGCCTGCCGTCAGCATGAGGTCGATGCCACGCGGAAAGAGGGCGTGGTTTTCCGCCCAGAGCCGCAGGAACGCCTCCGGCAGGCCGACAGGCGCAATCTCGTTCACGCCTTGAATGCCGGGGCCCGTCAAGGCCAGCCGGCGGCCCCCTTCGAGTCCTGCAAGTTCGACGATCAGCGTCGTCGAGCGATCAGGATATTCCTGCGTGCCTAAGGCAAAGAGTCCGAACGAGGAAAGCGTCACGCCGTGCTCAATAAAGGCAAAGCGGGCTTCGGCCCTTTCCGGCACCACGGGCGCGCCGGTGTGAAAGCCGAGCCAATCGAGCATTGCGGATTTCGCGAGCCCGGAAGATAGCCAGACCGGTGTATCATGGTCGCACAGCGTCAGCGCAATTGCGCCCGCGGCTACGCCAAGTGGCGCAGGTGGCGCGACTTCGGGCGCGATGGTCTGGATCGTGCCGGGGCGCGCCATGCCATCCATCATGGTCTTGAAGACGCTTTGGGCGTGGAAGACCGGTTCGGCAAAACCACCCGTCAGGGCTTCTGTCTTGAGGCTCATCAGTCGTCTCCGCGCACCATGGTGAAGAAATCGACCCGTGTCGCCGCCGTCTCGTCCGCCTTGCGCTGATCGACCCCTGCGATCCGCGCCGCGATTGGCGAAAGCAGCCTCTCCTCGACGAAATCCTTCATCGCATCGTCCTGCCACAGTGCGTCGAAGATCGCGGCAAGCCTTACCTTTTCGCGGTCCGTACCGAGCGCCTGTGCATGACCCACGGCACCGGAACCAAGCCGTACTGTTGCGCGCGTAACCGTGACCTCGCCGAGATTGAAGGGGGCGCCGCCGCCGCCGATGCGGCCGCGCACCATCACGAGACCGGTTTCCGGACCGCGCGCCGGTTGAACCGCTGGCTTTTCAGCGAGTGCGTCAAAGGCTTCAACGAGTTCGTGCCGTTCAGCCCGCGCGAGAAGATCGGCAACGCGCTTGCGGTCAATCTCGGGCTGGATTGCAAGGTTCTTCTGTTTCGCTGATGTCATCGCCGTTCCCTTAAATGTCTATTGATATAGACAACCATACAAGGTATTAGTAGCCTTAAGGTGAGGACGTGACAAGCGTGTGACATCACTCAAGTGAAAGTGCAGGGCAGGAACGAATGGCCGGACTGAACCAGGTACAGAGACAGACGGGCGTGGCGCTCTGGCGCCAGATCGCGGACCGTATTCGCGACGCAATCAGTGCCGGGGCGTATGACGAGACCGGCATGGTGCCGCCGGAAACTGTTCTGGCGCTGCAATTCGGCGTCAATCGCCATACGGTCAGAAGCGCGCTTGCCGCCCTTGCTCAGGAAGGTATCGTGCGCGCAGTGCAAGGCCGCGGCACCCTGATCGAGCGGAAGGAGCGGCTGAATTTCCCGATCACGCGGCGTACGCGCTTCACTGCCGGTATTGGCGCTCAGGCGCGCGAGATGCGCGGCCTGCTGCTCGACCATGCGGAAGAGAGGGCTGATGCTGACGTTGCGCGCTGGCTGAGGCTTAGGTCCGTGACGTCGGTGATCCGTCTTGAAACATTGCGTCTGGCCGACAAGCGGCCGGTATCTTGCGCAACGACATGGTTTCCGGCCGACCGGTTTGCCGGTATCGACGAAGTCTATCGCAAGACGGAATCGATCACCAAGGCCTTTGCCGAACTCGGCCTGCCGGATTACGTCCGCGCAACGACCGAGATTACCGCCGCTCACGCCGATTCACACGACATCGCCACGCTGGAATTGACGCCGGGCGCCATCCTGCTCATCGCCAAGGCAATGAATACCGATCTTGAGGGCGTACCGGTTCAGTACTCGATCAGCCGCTTTGCAGCCGACAGGGTGCAGTTCACGATAGAGAGTTGAATTGAAAAAGCCGGGCAGCGAGCCCGGCTTTTGAATGAGATGCCGAAGGCTTAATGCGCCCCGGACATATCGCCGAGCACTTCCTTGGAAGCGACGGTGGAGTCGGCATTGAGCTTGTAGACCATGGGAACGCCGGTCGCGAGGTTGAGTGCCAGGATCTGTTCCTTGGTCAGGCGGTCCAGCACCATGACCAGCGAACGCAGCGAGTTGCCGTGGGCAGCGACGAGCACTTTTTCACCGCGCAGCACGCGTGGCAGAATCTCGGTGAGATAGTAAGGCCAGACGCGCGCGCCGGTGTCGCGCAGGCTTTCGCCGCCAGGAGGCGGGACGTCGTAGGAACGCCGCCAGATATGAACCTGCTCCTCGCCCCATTTGGCGCGGGCATCGTCCTTGTTGAGGCCCGAGAGGTCACCGTAGTCGCGCTCGTTCAGCGCCTGGTCGCGGATCGTCTTGAGGTCCGGCTGGCCGATTTTGTCGAGAATGAGCGTCAGCGTGTGCTGCGCGCGCACGAGCGCCGACGTGAAGGCGATATCGTATTTTATGCCGTAGTCGGCAAGCGCCTGCCCTCCCGTATTGGCTTCTTCGATACCGAGTTCCGTGAGATCCGGATCCTTCCAGCCGGTGAAGAGATTTTTCAGGTTCCAGTCGCTCTGGCCGTGGCGAACGAGGACGAGGGTGCCGCTCATGAAATATGCCTCCGTAGTAAGATCAATGTGAGGAGAGCCCGAGCACGTCGAGCATGGAGTAAAAGCCGGGCTTCTTGTCGCGCGCCCAGAGCGCCGCCTTGATGGCGCCGCGCGCGAAGATCGAGCGGTCAGCGGCGCTGTGCGACATCGATACTATCTCGCCCTCTCCGGCGAAGAGAACGGAATGTTCACCGATCACCGAACCGCCGCGCAGCGTCGCAAAACCGACCGTACCCGTCTCGCGCGCGCCGGTATGGCCGTCGCGGACGCGCACGGATTGCGACGACAGGTCGATATTCCGGCCTTTGGCGGCAGCTTCTCCCAGAAGCAGTGCGGTGCCCGACGGCGCATCGACCTTGCGCTTGTGGTGCATTTCGAGGATTTCGATATCCCAATCGGCAGCATCGAGCGCTCGTGCAGCCTGCTCCACGAAAACGCTGAGGAGGTTCACGCCAAGGCTCATATTGCCCGATTTAACGATACGCGCATGACGCGATGCTGCCGCGATCTTGGCATTATCCGCATCCGAACACCCGGTCGTGCCGATGACATGGACGATGCGCGCCTGAGCGGCGAGTGCAGCAAATTCGTTTGTCGTCGCGGGCGTTGTAAAATCCAGGACGCCGTCGGCATGAAGAAAGGCCGCGAGAGGGTCGTCCCCAATGGTGACGCCGTTTGGTCCAAGGCCTGCGATTTCGCCTGCATCCTTGCCGACGAATGGCGAGCCGGGCCGGGCCACGGCCGCATGCAGCGTGACACCCTCCATGGAATCGATAAGCCGGATCAGCGTTTGTCCCATGCGACCCGCTGCCCCAACCACCACCAGCTTCATCGCAGCATCGCTCATGTCAGCTCATAATCCGTGTCAAAAAGAATCCGAGGCGGCGGGCCGCTGAAGATTGTTGAGGCGAGCGTAAAGTCCGTCGTTGCGCTTCGCAAGCGTCTCGTGATTGCCTTCTTCGACGACACGGCCCTGCTGCATCACGACCATCTTGTCGGCACGTACGACCGTCGAAAGACGATGGGCGATGACGACGACGGTGCGGCCGGTCATCGCTTCATCGAGCGCCCTCTGCACGGCCGCTTCGGATTCCGTATCGAGTGCCGATGTAGCCTCGTCGAGAAGCAGGATCGGCGCTTTCCGGACGAGCGCCCGGGCGATCGACAGTCGCTGGCGCTGGCCGCCTGACAGCGTCACGCCATTTTCGCCGACAGGTGTGTCGTAGCCGTTGGGTTGCGCGAGGATGAATTCATGGGCGTAGGCAAGCCGGGCGGCCTCTTCCACCTCGGCGTCCGTCGCTTCCGGCCGCCCATAACGGATGTTTTCGCGGATCGTGCCTTCGAAGAGATACGGTTGCTGCGACACATAGGCGAGTTGCTGGCGAAGCGACTGTTTGGTGACGTGTGCAATATCCTGACCATCGATGAAAATCTGCCCGCTCTTCGGGTCGAAGAAGCGCGGAATGAGATTGATGACCGTTGATTTGCCGGCACCGGACGGGCCTACAAGCGCCGTCGTCTTGCCGCCCTCTGCAACAAAACTCACGTTGTTGAGGATCGGATCGGCACTGTAAGCAAAGGACACGTCACGGAATTCGATGCGGGCATCCGTCACATTCAACGGCTTGGCATCAGGAAGATCGCGCTGACGCGGCTCCATGTCGAGCAGTTCGTAGATCATGCGGGCATTGACGACGGCGCGCTCCAGCTGAACCTGCAGTCTTGCAAGACGGCGGGCCGGATCGTAGGCGAGCAGCAATGCCGTTACGAAGGAGAAGAATGCGCCCGGCGGCACGTTATGATAGATCGAACGGTAAGCGGCATAGGCAAGGATGCTGGCGACGGCGAAACCGGCGAAGGTCTCCGTCATCGGCGCATTGCGCTCCGAGAGGCGCGCGATCCGATTTGCGCGGTTTTCCGCAGCCCCGACAAGCTTGTTGAGCTTGCGTACCAGTTCGCCCTCCATTGTGAAGGCTTTGACGATCGCAATTCCCTGGATCGTTTCCTGCATTGCGCCCAAGACATGGCTGTTGAGATGAATCGCTTCCCTGGTCACCTGACGCAGACGCTTAGAAAGATATCGCAAGCCGTAAAGGAGCGGCGGAGCCAGGATGAAGACTGCTAGACTTAGCAGCGGATCCTGAAAAACCATCACGCCGAGCAGCGCGATGAAAGTGAGCAGGTCTCGCGCAGTCGACGTGATGGTCAGATTCATGACATCGCGGATGCCGCCGACATTCTGGCTGACTTGCGCTGCGATGTGCGCCGAGCGGGCTTCGTTGTAGAAGCCGACGGACAGCGTCATCAGGTGGGCATAAAGGCGCCGCTGGTAGCGCGCCACGATGTTGTTTCCGATCCTAGACAGAGCCACCGCTTGGCCGTAGCTCGCAAAGCCACGCAGTACGAATGCGATGAAGATCGAAAGACAAATGATCCAGACCATATCCGCACGGCGATTGGCGAAGGCTTCGTCAATGATTACCTTCATGATCCAGGCGGTGAACGCAGTCGAAAGTGCGACAACAACGAGGCAGCTGATCGCGAAAGCATAGCCCCCAATATGATCACGGCCGTTTTCGGCGATGATGCGCTTTAAGACGCCGGTGATGGTATCGCTGCTGACGGTGCGCTTTTTGTTCGCGGACGATTCCAAAAATAAAGCTTCCTGTCTCGGACTACGTGCGCCACATGAGCCGCGCGCTTGGGGCGGCTCTATAAAGAGTTGGCGCGCCTTTGGCTAGAGCGGCGCTATCGGCGCCAGCGGCGGCCCTCGGTTGAGACGCCGAAGCTTGCGGGCTGGCGGGCATAGAAGGAAAGCCCGGCAAGAGCTGCAAGCGGGTGAGTCACCACATAAGTCGGAATCGCCCTCAGCCAGTGCGAGTGCGGCGCTTTGTCCTCGAACGCGGCGCGGAATTCCGACCGTCTCAATGCCGGCAGGATCTTCTGCGAGATGCCGCCTGAAAGATAGACGCCGCCTTTGGCCATGAAGATCATCGCCAGATCGCCCGCGAGACGGCCGAGGTAAGTTGAAAAAAGCGAGATGGTCTCCACGGCCGTCTTGTCGGTTCCAGCAAGTGCATGAGAGGTGATATCGGCCGGATCGTGGTACTTGGAATCAATGCCGTCCGCCTTGCATATCGCGCGGTAGAGATTGACGATGCCGCGTCCGCACAGGATCTGCTCGGCCGCGACGCGGCCCTCGATCGTCTCGATATATGGAAAGATTTCCAGGTCGCGCTTGCTGCGTGGTCCGAGATCGACATGGCCGCCTTCGCCCGGCACGGGAATCCATGAGCCTTGCGCGTGCACGAGCCCGCCAACGCCGAGGCCGGTTCCGGGACCGAGCACAACACGGGAAGCGACAAGTTCTCCGGATGCAGCGCCAATGCGCTCGCGATCGTTCTCACCGAGCGCTGAAATCGCCAGTGCCTGCGCCTCGAAGTCGTTGATGACAATCACGTCCTCGATGCCGAGACCTTCAAGCATCGTGTGAGGACGGACGATCCAGTCGCAATTGGTCAGCGGAATTTCATTGCCGTTGATCGGGCCGGCAACGGCGAGAATAGCCGCACGCGGGCGCATGTCCGTCTTTGCAAAAACGCCCTTCAGGATCGCTTCATCGATGGTTCCGAAATCGGCTGTGCGAACGTTCGGGAAATTGACGGCCTCGGCCGAGGCGTCCGCAAGAATGGAGAAGCGCGCATTCGTTCCGCCGATATCGCCAATCAGGATCGGAAAAGGCAGGTGGGCATCGCTGGTGTTGAGCATGGACATAGCCGGTTCCGTGTCTAGGCGTGCAGAGTCGGGATGAGTTTTTCGGCGGTCGCTTCGTTCAGCGCCATTGGAATATCGTAAACGATCGCAAGCCGCATCAATGCCTTCACGTCAACATCATGCGGCATCGGCGTCAATGGATCGACAAAAAAGATAAGTGCGCCGACTTCACCGGTCGAAATCAATGCGCCGATCTGCTGATCGCCGCCGAGCGGTCCGCTCTTCAGCCGGGTGACATCGAGATCGGGCACCGCATCGAGGACGCGGCCGCCGGTTGTTCCGGTTGCCACGATCTTCCATTTGGAAAGCTGGTCTTTGTTGCGGCGGGCAAATTCCGCCATCTCATTCTTCTTCTGGTCATGCGCAATCAATGCGAGGCATTTGCCGCCGGCCATGAAAAAGAATCTCCATCCCGTGAATTCAATCGATTTGGCCGCTTCTATACCAAGCCCACGATTTGAAAAACAAGCATTTCCACTCTTATTATTGCACCAAGGGCTTGTCGGTGGGGACCGGGCCAACGGCAGGAAGAAGATCTCCGGCTGCTGCCGGTACGGCCGGTGCGACTGTCAGGGCGGTTGCGGCTGAGCCGCCATCAGTCGCCGCCATGGATGCAGCGGCCGGCGCATCCAGAACGGCGGCGCAAGATTTCGGAAGATCGGACACCATCATTTCGCGCGGGGGCTTAGGTGGCCGGGCATTGGGCTTCGGTGCGGCCCACGGCTCCTTGGTGAACCACCAGGCAAGCGACTTGCCGCAGCCATCGCCGTCGGTAATTGGCGCCTGCGGCTTGCAGGCCGCAGCGCCCGGCGGGCATTTCATACGGATGTGGAAATGCGAATCGTGGCCGTAAATCGGGCGCAGCTTGCCGAGGTTCGTGCGATCGCCCGTCCAGGTATCGCACATCTTTTTCTTGATTGCGGGGTTGACGAAAATGCGCTCCACCTCGGGATAGCTTGCCGCAAGCAACAGCAGTTTGGCATGGGATTGCGTCCAGACCTTGGGGTCGATTGTCAGGAACTTCCCCTTCTGCAGCGTCGTGGTGAAGGGAAGATCTTCGCGCTCCTGTGCTGTCATCCGGCGTGAAGGCATCGGCGTCAGCCAGACGTCGGCATCGAGGCCGATCTGATGCGAGGCGTGGCCATTGAACATCGGCCCGCCCCGAGGCTGGGCAATATCGCCGACAAGCAGCCCCGGCCAGCCGATCTTCTGCTGCGCATCGCGGGACAATTGCTCAAGCAATGCAATCATCGCCGGATTGCCCCAACGGCGGTTGCGGGAAAGGCGCATCGCCTGCCACGTCGGACCATCCACGGGTAAGGCAACGCCGCCCAGCATGCACCCCTTCGAATAGAAGCCGATCGATTTGGCCGGTCCCTGTGCGGGCAGGGAAGCCGAACCGAAGAGCGCTTTGGCGCTGCCGGGACTCGGCTGTTTCTGCTGTGCTCCCGCATCGCCCGCAATCAGGCTTGCACCGATAATACCCGCCAACGCGAGTCTGCCGATTGTCTGGAAAGGCGGAGCGAGGCGGAATGTCATGCGGTATCCTGAATGTCTGCCGGAGTGATTTGCGTCGAATCTACCGTGAAAAGCAATTTTGGTGAATCGATGTTTTGCCAGCAGGGTCGGGATGGCATTCGTGGAGCGGCGATCCGCAGCTCGTCTCGGAACTGCGCGGCATACTGCGAAGGCGGCTTGAGGAAGCCGCGCCCTAACGGCTGCCATCCGGTCAAAATATTGCGAGATGGCCGAAAACTGCACACTCTCCTGTTTTTTGCCCCTATTTCCCGTATTCTCTTCTCGGTGAAAGCTAAAATAACATGGGGTTTGGTGAATGGTATCGTTGAGGGCGAAGCTTGTTTTATGCGCCGTGGGTTCCGCACTGTTTGCATGGAGTGCCGGCGCGCAGGATGCGGATGGATGGCGGACCGGTATCTCCACCGTCGGCGACCTGAAGCATCCGTCCGGCTTTGCCCATTACGACTATGTCAATCCGCAGGCGCCGAAGGGCGGAACCCTTCGTCTATCCGACGAAGGCAGCTTCGATACGCTCAATCCCCTTCTAGCTAAGGGAGAGGCAGGCGCCGGACTAGCTCTCGTTTTCGAAACGCTGATGACGCCTGCGCTCGATGAAGTCTCGTCGAGTTATGGCCTGCTTGCAGAGGCGGTAAAGTATCCGGACGACATGTCTTCCGCGACTTTTCGTCTTCGAGCCGAGGCAAAGTGGGCGGATGGTCAGCCTGTGACTCCTGAGGACGTGGTCTTCAGTTTCCAGCAGGCGACGAAGAACGACCCGCAGCAGGAATTTTATTACCGGCATGTCAAATCCGTCGAAAAGACGGGCGAGCGCGAAGTCACCTTCCAGTTCGATGAGGCGAATAATCGCGAATTGCCGCAGATCGTCGGGCAGCTCGTCGTCGTTCCTGAGCATTGGTGGAAGGCGAATGGGCCGGACGGCAAGCCGCGCGATATCTCGCGAA
This sequence comes from Rhizobium sp. CC1099, assembly GCF_029714385.1. NCBI lineage: Bacteria > Pseudomonadati > Pseudomonadota > Alphaproteobacteria > Hyphomicrobiales > Rhizobiaceae > Rhizobium > Rhizobium sp. CC1099. Next base: position 4,089,834 of record NZ_CP121641.1, read on the forward strand.
CGACGCTGGAAATACCGATGGGTTCTGGCTCCTACAAAATAGCCTCTGTCGCACCCGGCTCCACCATCCGCTATCAATTGCGGGACGACTATTGGGGCAAGAACCTGAACGTAAGCATCGGCCAGAACAACTTTGGCGCCATCGAATACACCTATTATGCGGATCGTGACGTGATGTTCGAGGCTTTCCGCTCCGGTAATACCGACTACTGGTGGGAAAATGCCGCAAAGCGCTGGGCAACAGCCTACAATTTTCCGGCCGTTTCCGACGGGCGTGTAAAGCGCGAGGAAGTCGAAAACGAAATGCGCACGGTCGGGGTGATGGTGGGCTTTATCTTCAACCTTCGCCGGGAAAAATTCGCCGACGAGCGCGTGCGCGAAGCGCTGAACTACGCCTTTGATTTCGAGGAGCTGAAACGAACTATTTTTTACGGCTCGTACGACCGTATCGACAGTTTCTTCTTCCGCACCGAGCTTGCTTCTTCCGGACTTCCGGAAGGAAGAGAGCTGGAAATTCTCAATGAAGTAAAGGATCTCGTTCCGCCGAAGGTCTTCACGGAGCCCTACAAAAACCCCGTCAACGGCGATCCGGCAAGACTGCGCGACAATCTCCGTACAGCGATCGGCATGCTCAAGAATGCGGGCTACGAACTGAAAGGCAGCCGGATGATGAGCGTCAAAACCGGCCAGGCGCTTTCCTTCGAAATATTGCTGAACGGCCCGACGATCGAGCCTATAGCGCTGTCTTTCTCCCAAAATCTGCGGAAAATTGGCATCGAGGCGACAGTTCGCAGCATCGAGCCCTCGCAGTTTACCAACCGCTGGCGGTCGCGGGATTTCGACGTGATCTACAGCGGATGGGGGGAGTCGATGAACCCCGGCAACGAACAGGCCGAGTATTGGGGCTCGGATGCCGCAAAACGCGATGGCTCACAGAACTATAGCGGCATCAGCGATCCCGGTATCGACGCGCTGGTGAAGAAAGTGATTTTTGCCAAGAATCGCGAGGATCTGGTAGCCGCGACCAAGGCGCTGGACCGGGTTCTGCTGGCCCACCACATCGTCGTTCCGAGTTATGGCTCCAGAACTTCGCGGGTTGCCTACTGGAACGGGATCACACACCCACCCGAGCTGCCTGAATACTCGCTTGGAATGCCCTCCGTCTGGTGGTCGGCGAATGCCGGCAAGTGAAGACGTCTTGCCATTCCGGCCGGGAAGCGTTCACAGTGAAGCCGCGAATCAAGGACGGTTCGCGACAGAATGATTGAAAGGAAGATCGCATTGGGGAAGCTTGGACGCCGTAAGACGGTGATCGCCCGCGGGACTGGCAAGCGTTAATGGGAGCTTACGTACTTCGACGCCTGCTTCTGATGATACCGACGATTATCGGCATCATGGCAATTTCGTTTACAGTCATCCAGTTTGCGCCGGGTGGCCCTGTCGAGCAGGTCATCGCGCAGCTGACCGGTCAGGCGGATAGTGCCGACCAAAGGATTTCCGGCGGCGGCGATCTCACACAGCAGTTCGATGACAGTGGCTCCAGATATCGCGGTGCCCAGGGCCTGGATCCGGAACTGATCGCCAAGCTCGAGAAGCAGTTCGGCTTCGACAAGCCGCCACTGACGCGCTTTCTGGAAATGATGTGGAACTACATCCGTTTCGATTTCGGCGAGAGCTTCTTCCGCAATACCTCGGTGCTCGATCTCATCAAGGAAAAGCTGCCGGTCTCGGTTTCGCTCGGCATCTGGATCATGATTTTCTCATATGCCATCTCCATTCCGCTCGGCATCCGCAAGGCGGTGAAGGATGGTTCGACCTTCGACGTATGGACGTCAGGCGCCATTATCATCGGTTACGCCGTGCCGAGCTTCTTGTTCGGCATCCTCTTGATCGTGCTTTTCGCCGGCGGCTCGTTCTACAACTGGTTTCCGCTCCGCGGATTGGTATCGGATAATTTCGATCAGCTCGCCTGGTGGCAGAAGCCGCTCGATTATTTCTGGCACCTGACGCTACCGCTGATCTCGCTCTCGCTTTCCGCCTTCGCGACGACGACGCTGCTGACGAAGAATTCCTTCATCGAGGAGATCAAGAAGCAATATGTCACGACGGCCCGCGCCAAAGGGTTGAATGAGCGGCAGGTGCTTTATGGTCATGTCTTCCGCAATGCCATGCTGATCGTCATCGCCAGTTTTCCGGGCGCCTTCATCTCCGCCTTCTTCACCGGCTCGCTGCTGATTGAAAATATCTTCTCGCTCGACGGACTCGGCCGCCTCGGCTATCTCTCGGTCGTCAATCGCGATTATCCCATCGTCTTTGCGACACTCTATATCTTCTCGCTGCTTGGCCTTTTCGTCAGCCTGCTCTCCGACCTGATCTATACCTGGATCGACCCGCGCATCGATTTCGAGCGGAGGGATGTCTGATGGATACGGCTGCCAATCCGACGTCTGTCACGCCAGTCAAGCCGCCGCGCAAGGGCCTGCTTTCCCCAACGAACATCCGCCGCTGGCGGAATTTCAAGGCAAACCGACGCGGCTACTGGTCTTTCTGGCTGTTCATGGTGCTGTTCGTCCTCACCCTGTTTTCGGAATTCATTGCCAACGACAAGCCGATCATCGCATCCTACAAGGGTGAAATCCTGTTTCCGGTGCTGGTGGATTATCCGGAGGAAAAGTTCGGCGGCTTCCTGGCGGAAACGGATTACCGCTCGGATGTGATCGCCGATGAGATCAAAGCCAATGGCTGGATGATCTGGCCGCCGATCCATTATTCCTATCGATCGGTGAATTCCAACATCCCGCATTCCGCGCCGACGCCGCCGTTCTGGCTGATGAGCAAGGAGGAGCGCTGCTCGGGCTATCCGCAAGGCGTCAACGACCCCAATTGCAACTACGGCAATCTCAACTGGCTCGGAACCGACGACCAGGCGCGCGACGTGCTGGCGCGTGTCATCTACGGTTTTCGCGTTTCCGTGCTCTTCGGCTTGGTATTGACCATCTGCTCGGCAATTGTCGGCGTGACGGCCGGCGCCGTGCAAGGTTATTTCGGCGGTTGGACGGACCTGCTTCTGCAGCGCTTCATCGAGATATGGTCGTCGATGCCTGTGCTCTACATCTTGCTGATCATCGCCGCGATCCTGCCGCCGGGCTTTTTTGTGCTGCTCTGCATCATGCTGCTCTTCTCCTGGGTGGGGTTCGTCGGTGTCGTGCGCGCGGAGTTCTTGCGCGCCCGCAACTTCGAATATGTCCGCGCCGCCCGCGCGCTCGGTGTCGATAACCGGACGATCATGTGGCGCCATATGCTGCCGAACGCCATGGTGGCGACCCTGACGTTCCTGCCCTTCATCCTGTCCGGCTCGATCACGACGCTCACTTCGCTCGACTTCCTGGGCTTCGGCATGCCGCCCGGCTCGCCGTCGCTCGGCGAGATGATCGCGCAGGGCAAGGCCAATCTTCAGGCGCCATGGCTGGGGCTGGCGGCCTTCTTCACCATGTCGATCATGCTTTCCCTGCTGATCTTCATCGGTGAGGCCGTGCGCGACGCGTTTGACCCGAGAAAGACTTTCGCATGAGCCAGATGCCTGAACCTCTCCTCTCCGTCCGCGATCTTTCCGTCGCCTTCCATCAAAGCGGCGAAACATCGCTGGCTGTGGATCGCATCTCCTTCGACATCAAGAAGGGCGAGGTCGTCGCGCTGGTCGGCGAATCCGGGTCGGGCAAGTCCGTCTCCGCAAATTCCATCCTGCGGCTTTTGCCTTATCCTGCAGCAAGCCATCCGACTGGCGAAATTTTCTTCAAGGGCAAGGATTTACTCAAGGCATCGGAGAAGGCGCTGCGCGAGGTGCGCGGCAACGACATCACGATGATCTTCCAGGAGCCGATGACCTCGCTCAATCCGCTTCACACGATCGAAAAGCAGATCGCCGAAATCCTCGATCTGCACCAGGGCGTGACGGGCCAGGCGGCCCGCACGCGGGTGCTGGAACTCTTGAACCAAGTCGGCATCCGCGAGCCGGAAAAGCGGCTGAAAGCCTATCCGCACGAGCTTTCCGGCGGCCAGCGCCAGCGCGTCATGATCGCGATGGCACTCGCCAACCGGCCCGAACTGCTGATCGCCGACGAGCCGACGACGGCGCTCGATGTCACGGTCCAGGCACAGATATTGGACCTGCTGCGCAAGCTGAAAGGCGCGCACGGCATGTCGCTGCTCTTCATCACCCATGATCTCGGCATCGTCCGCAAATTCGCTGATCGCGTCTGCGTCATGACCAAAGGCAGGATTGTCGAGACGGGCACGGTCGAAGAGGTCTTCAGCAATCCGAAGCATGACTACACGCGCCATCTGCTCGCCGCGGAGCCGCGCGGCGAGCCACCTGTTGCCGATCCGTCCAAGCCGTTGGTGATGGAGGGTTCCGACATCCGGGTCTGGTTCCCGATCAAGGCCGGATTGATGCGCAGGGTTGTTGACCATGTGAAGGCTGTCGACGGCATCGATCTCTCGCTGCGCGCCGGCCAGACGCTCGGGGTTGTCGGCGAATCCGGCTCGGGCAAGACGACGCTTGGCCTGGCGCTCACCCGGCTGATTTCCTCCAAGGGGCGCATCAGCTTCGTCGGCAAGGATATAGCGGACTATTCGTTCACCGAAATGCGGCCGCTGCGCAACCAGCTTCAGGTCGTTTTCCAGGATCCTTACGGCTCGCTCAGTCCGCGCATGTCGGTCGGCGATATCATCGCGGAAGGGCTGAAAGTGCATGAGCGCTCGCAGTCGCATGAAGAACGGGACCAGCGCGTCTGCTGGGCGCTGGAAGAGGTTGGCCTCGACCCGCTGACCCGCTGGCGCTATCCGCACGAATTCTCCGGCGGCCAGCGTCAGCGTATCGCGATTGCCCGCGCCATGGTGCTGAAGCCGCGCTTCGTCATGCTCGACGAGCCGACATCGGCGCTCGACATGAGCGTCCAAGCGCAGGTCGTCGATCTGTTGCGCGACCTGCAGAAGAAGCACGATCTGGCCTACCTCTTCATCAGCCACGACCTGAAGGTCGTCAAGGCGCTCGCCAACGACGTCATCGTCATGCGTTTCGGCAAGGTGGTGGAGCAGGGGCCGTCTGCGGAAATTTTCCGCGCGCCGAAAGACGACTACACCAAGGCGCTGATGGCAGCCGCTTTCAATATCGAGGCAGTGCCGACGCCTGCCGTCCAGCAGTAAAAAAGATCATGCCCGCAAGACCTCCTGTTCTCATCGATTTGAAGTTCAACCCCGAAGGCATCGCCCGTATTCTGAAAACCGCCTTTCCGGATCGAGGCAGCATCAATCTTGCCGATCCGGCGGCCAAAAGCCGCGATTTGAGCGCGATCGACTATGCGTTGCTGTGGAAGCCGGATGCCGACCTGTTCGAACGCGCACCGAACTTGAAGGTCATCTTCTCGGGCGGTGCCGGCGTCGAGAGCTTCATGAACCTTTCGGGGTTGCCGAACGTGCCGATCGTTCGCTTCGTCGACAGCAGCCTGACGGTTCGCATGAGCGAATGGGTGGTGCTGCAGTGCCTGATGCACCTGCGCCAGCAGCGCGAACATGACCGGCATCAGCGCGATCGGATCTGGAGCCAGATGGCGCCGCCGGAAGCTGCGGAAATCACCGTTGGCGTTATGGGACTTGGGGTATTGGGGCAGGATGCCGTTCGCAAGCTGAAGGTCATGGGCTTCAACGTCATTGGCTGGTCGCGAAGCCGCAAACGGCTTGAGGGGATCGAAACCTTCGATGAAAGCGAACTCGATACCTTCCTGTCGAAGACCGATTTCCTCGTCGGCCTGCTGCCGCTAACGCCGGAAACCACTGGCCTTTATGATGCGCGGCTGTTTGCGAAGCTCCGTCGGGGCGGTGCACTCGGAAAACCGGTCTTCATCAATGCCGGCCGCGGCAGGAGCCAGGTGCAACGCGACATCGTTGAGGCGATTGAAAGCGGTGTGCTCGGCGGCGCATCGCTCGACGTCTTCGAGGTCGAGCCGCTCCCGGCGGACGATCCGCTCTGGGGTTTGGAGTGTGTCTTCATAACCCCGCATGATGCAGCAATCTCCGAAGAGAATGCGCTCTTCCGCCATGTCGAGGCACAGATCGCCCGCTACGAGCGCGGTGAGCCGCTGGAGTTCGTGGTGGACCGGAAGGCAGGCTACTAAGGCGGGGTGGAACCATGCCGCCGCATAGCCGTTGCTCCTAGCGACAGTTCTGAGGCGGGCCGGCATAAGGCCCGCGAGACATCGAAGGGAGACGAAGATGGCTCGTCAGATGGAAAAGCGCTGGGAAAACGCCGATGGAAAGCGGCATGCCGAAGAGCAGATCTCCGCGGTGAAGGCAAAGCAGGGCCGCACCGGTGCCCGCATCCTGATGGTTCTGGTCGTTGCGCTCATTCTTGCATTCGTCGTTTGGATACCGGTCGAGATCTGGGGCAACCGCGAAGCCGATGAAGTAGCGCCACAGCAGCCCGGTCAGGAAATGCAGTCCCAGTCGCCGGCACCGGCTGCGCCGCCAACCACGCAGAATGGCGGTGCGGTTCCCACGGAGACGCCGAATACGCAGCCGGCACCGAACGCTGAGCCCGTGACGCCTGCCACACCAGCGCCGTCTCAGCCGGCGCAATAGGCTTCAGTCCAAGGCGATCATTGAAAGAAGCCCTGCCGCCTGGCTGCGGCGGGGCTTTTATTTGCGCTGGACATTACCCGCTGATTTTTCGATAAGAAGGCGCACGAGCCGGTCGTCGTGTGCTGGCCTTTTGCGGCACCCGACCGGATTGGGACGGGATGGAGCATGGCCAAGACAGATATTGCAAGGCGCGTTTACAATCACGCCTGGAAGCTTGATCCCATCGTCCGTAGCCTCATCGATACGGACTTCTACAAGCTTCTGATGCTGCAAATGATCTGGAAGCTTTATCCGGATGTCAGCACCACATTCACGCTCATCAACCGCACCAAGCGCGTCCGTCTCGCCGAGGAGATCGACGAGGGGGAACTGCGCGCTCAGCTCGATCATGCCCGCACGCTGCGGCTCTCCAAGAAGGAGATGATCTGGCTCGCCGGTAACAGTTTTTATGGCCGTGCGCAGATTTTCGAGCCGGAGTTCCTCGCCTGGCTTTCTCATTTCCAGCTGCCGGAATACGAGCTGTCGAAGAAGGACGGCCAGTACGTGCTCGATTTCCATGGCTCGTGGAAAGAGACGACGATGTGGGAAATCCCGGCGCTTGCGATTATCAACGAGATGCGCTCGCGTTCGGCGATGAAGGCGCTCGGACCCTTCACGCTTGATGTGCTTTATGCACGTGCCAAAGCCAAGATGTGGGCAAAGGTAGAGCGGCTGCGCGAATTGCCTGGCCTGCGTATCTCCGATTTCGGCACACGCCGCCGCCACAGCTTTCTGTGGCAACGCTGGTGCGTTGAGGCGCTGAAGGAAGGTATCGGCCCCGCTTTCACCGGCACAAGCAATGTATTGCTCGCTATGGATTCCGATTTGGAAGCGGTAGGAACGAACGCCCACGAGCTGCCGATGGTGGCCGCCGCACTTGCCGACACCGACGAGGAGTTGCGCAACGCGCCCTACAAGATCCTGCGGGATTGGAACAGGCTCTACGGCGGCAACCTCTTGATCGTCCTGCCGGATGCCTTCGGCACCGCGGCCTTCCTGCGTGACGCGCCCGAGTGGGTCGCTGATTGGACCGGCTTCCGCCCGGACAGTGCGCCGCCGATCGAGGGCGGCGAGAAGATCATCGATTGGTGGAAGAAAATGGGCCGCGATCCGCGCCAGAAGCTTTTGATTTTCTCGGATGGACTCGATGTTGACGCGATCATCGATACCTACAAGCACTTCGAGGGCCGTGTTCGCATGAGCTTCGGCTGGGGCACCAACCTGACCAACGATTTTGCGGGCTGCGCACCGACCGAAATTTCCGGCCTCAACCCAATCTCGATCGTCTGCAAGGTCAGCGAGGCAAACGGCCGCCCCGCGGTCAAGCTCTCCGACAATCCTCATAAGGCAACCGGAGACCCGAAAGAGGTCGAGCGTTACCTCAAATTCTTCGGCGCGGAGGACCGCACTGAGCAGACGGTTCTCGTCTGATGAAGGTTACGGGGAGGGCCAGTGCGGTCTCGCCTCCTCCTTTTCGCTTCGCCGGCTTTTTCTGCGTGGTTTTGCTGACATGGCCGCTTCCTCAAATGGCGTGGCAACGCCAAGCCTCTCGGCAAGCGAGCGTGCATCTGTCGGCGCGCGAACCTTCACGTCGTTGTCGAAATAGACGAAGACGTCACGGCCTTTGGCTGACGTCTTGAGCGGCGGCAGTACGCGATTGGCATCTTCCGGCTCGTGTCCGCGCGCCCATGCCGCGATACGTTTGGCCCATGCATCGAGCGCCGCATCGTCGTATCCGCTGACATAAAGCTCCTCGGATCCATGAAGGCGGCAATAGACGAAGTCGGCAGTGACATCCATCAGAAGCGGCCATTCGACCGTGTCGGCGCAGACGAGCCCCACGTGATGTTTTCGCAGCAGTTCGATGAATTCCTTGGCGCAAAAACTGTCGTGGCGAATTTCCAGCGCGTGACGAAGCGGCTGCTGCACATCGCTTTCCAGCCAGTCACGGCCGTTCAGCCGGTCATCATGCCGCTTTGCAAGTTTTGCCGCGTCATCCGTATCTTTCGGCAGCATTGCCAGAAATCGCGCGAAAAGTTCTGCGTCGAATTTCATGGTCGGCGGAAACTGCCAAAGAATGGGGCCGAGCTTTGGCCCCAGCCGCAGGAGGCCGGACGCCATGAAATTGGCAAGCGGCGTCTCGACGTCGCGAAGCCGCTTCAAATGCGTGATGTAGCGTGAACCTTTAACGGCGAAGACAAAGCCGTCGGGTGTCGCCTCCTGCCAGCGCGCGAAGGAGTCAGGCTTTTGCAATCCGTAAAACGTGCCGTTGATTTCAATGGAGGCAAAACTGCGCGCGGCAAAATGCAATTCGCGCTTCTGCGGCAGGCCCTCAGGATAAAATACCCCGCGCCACGGCGCATAGGTCCAGCCGGATATGCCGATACGGATGGTGCCGTTCCTTGCCATGAAAGACAAACTGACCGCGCGGCCGCTTGTTCCCCCGCCGCGTCGGTCAGATATTCAGGCTTGCGGTTTTCGCTTTTCTTCAGCTTCGCGGATGGCGTCTTCGTGGTACCAGGTATCGAAGGCGGCGTCGCAGACATCGGGATCGATGTCGAGCGGCTGGCGGGCACCAAAGCGTTCGTCCGACCTGCGGAATTTTACTGGGAACTGATAGATCTTCGCGGTTTCGCGATGGACATTTGCTGGCATCAAATTGCCTTCCATTATCTTCGCACACCGGTTACCCGGATATTTATAGTAACAGAGTGCACATCATTTGCGCAAATCGCCTAAAAAAGCGCCAATAACTGTGGGATTCATAAGCATTTGATAAATCGAATAAAATGCCCCGCAATGCCTGCATCTTTTTGAGGCGTTGGGTGTAGATCAAAAAAACGTCCCGCGCGCCGATGAGTTCCATGGCCCTAAACCCTCGCTTTCGTTGAAAGTTGACGATTCTCTGAAGGTTGATTCCCGCCGCCGTCTCATGGCAGTCCTTATGTCTACTCGAAACTGGCACGCCACGTGCTTGGCATCTGGCATCCGGTGGTGATCAAGCACGCGCTTAGCGGTCGCTTCGGAATTTGCTCACACCCTTACGTTTGAGAGACTGGCCAATGACAAAGTATAAGCTCGAGTACATCTGGCTCGACGGTTACACACCGACGCCGAACCTGCGCGGCAAAACGCAGATTAAGGAATTTGACGCGTTTCCTGCTCTTGAGCAGCTTCCGCTCTGGGGCTTTGATGGTTCCTCCACGATGCAGGCCGAAGGCCGCAGCTCCGATTGCGTGCTGAAGCCTGTTGCCGTCTACCCGGACCCGGCGCGTAGCAACGGCGCTCTCGTCATGTGCGAAGTCATGATGCCCGATGGCGTCACGCCGCATCCGTCGAACAGCCGCGCAACCATCCTTGATGATGAAGACGCCTGGTTCGGCTTTGAGCAGGAATACTTCTTCTACGAGAATGGCCGTCCGCTCGGCTTCCCGGAGCAGGGTTACCCGGCTCCGCAGGGCCCGTACTACACCGGTGTCGGCTACAAGAACGTCGGCAGCGTTGCTCGCGAAATCGTTGAAGAGCATCTCGACCTCTGCCTGGCTGCTGGCATCAACCACGAAGGCATCAATGCCGAAGTGGCCAAGGGCCAGTGGGAATTCCAGATCTTCGGCAAGGGCTCCAAGCGCGCCGCCGACCAGATCTGGATGGCTCGCTACCTGCTTCTCCGCCTCTGCGAAAAGTACGGCATCGACATCGAGTTCCACTGCAAGCCGCTCGGCGACACGGACTGGAACGGCTCGGGCATGCACTGCAACTTCTCGACCAAGTTTATGCGTGAAGTCGGCGGCAAGGCCTACTTCGAAGCGCTCATGGCGCAGTTTGACAAGAACCTGCAGGCTCACATCGACGTTTACGGCCCAGACAACCACCTGCGCCTGACCGGCAAGCACGAAACGGCCCCGTGGAACAAGTTCAGCTATGGCGTTGCCGACCGCGGCGCGTCGATCCGCGTTCCGCACTCCTTCGTCAAGAACGACTACAAGGGCTATCTGGAAGATCGCCGCCCGAACTCGCAGGGCTGCCCTTACCAGATCGCTTCGCAGGTCCTGAAGACGATTTCGGAAGTCCCGACTTCCGGCTTCGCTTCGGCTGCTGCCTAAGCCTCAGGCTTTCCTCCCAAGGGCGCCGGTTGCCTCGCAACCGGCGTTTTTTATTTGCCGAAGCGTCTCCAAGGAAAACATTCCTTCACGTCGTCGGCCGCGCTATAGTCGCACCATGGCACAACGAGCAGGCAGCGCTGATCTTCCATTGCATGGCGGCAGAGTTCCGAAGTGGCTCGGCGAGCGGATGACGAAGCTCGGCGCCGTGATCACCGAAGCAGTCGTGCACCATTATGGCCGGGATGAACTGCTCCGGCGCCTCGCGCATCCCTTTTGGTTCCAGTCTTTCGGTGCCGTGATGGGCATGGATTGGCATTCGTCAGGCATAACCACCAGCGTGCTTGGCGCTCTCAAGCGCGGGCTTACTCCGCTTTCAAGCGAACTTGGCCTGCATGTCTGCGGTGGCCGCGGATCGCATTCGCGCAAGACGCCGGGCGAACTAGTTGCGATCGGTGACCGTGTTGGTTTCGACGGCGGGGCGCTCGCGACTGCGAGCAGGCTGGTGGCGAAAGTCGATAGCGCCGTTCAGGATGGCTTTGATCTCTATCTCCATGGCTTCATCGTCACGGATGACGGCAAATGGGTCGTGGTGCAGCAAGGCATGAATGGTGACAAGCGTCAGGCCCGGCGCTATCACTGGCTCTCGGAAGGTCTCGAGAGCTTCGTCAATTCGCCGCACACGGCAATCGAGGGCCGCAGCCAGGGCAATATCATCAATCTGGCCGACAGGCGTGCCGAGCGTTCGCGCACCGGGCAGCTTGATCTTCTAGCAACGCTCGGTCCGGATCGTATTTTGCGCGAAGCGGCAGCTTTGGCACTCGATATCGCAAAGCCCGCGCCGCAGCCCGACCAGCCGCTTCTGCCGCATCTCATCATGCCCGCCCATCACGACGTTCGCGAAAAGGACGTCAACATGAAGCGCCTGCATGGCAATCTTGCAGCCGCCGCCGACCGCGGACCGGAAGATTTTGAACAGCTTCTGCTCGTGCCCGGCGTCGGAGCCCGAACGGTACAGGCGCTGGCGATGGTTGCCGAAGTGGTTCATGGTGCGCCCTGCCGGTTTTCCGATCCCGCGCGTTTCTCGCTTGCCCACGGCGGCAAGGACCGGCATCCCTTTCCCGTCCCGCTGAAGATCTATGATGAGACGATCAAGGTGATGAAGTCGGCCGTGCAGAAGGGCAGGCTCGGCCGCGAGGAGGAACTGCAGGCGCTGAAACGCCTCGACGACCAGCCCCGCCAGCTCGAGCGATATGTCACTGGCCCAGACCTCAAGGAGATCGTCGCCGGCGAATTCCGAAACTCACCCGACTGGGGCGGCAGAAGCGTCTTCGGCTGGGAGGAAGAGGATTCGCCGTAAGGCGCTTCATACGGTAGGAAGTCTTTGATTTTTATTAAGAAATGGCGGACAGAGAGGGATTCGAACCCTCGGTACGCTTTCACGTACACACGCGTTCCAGGCGTGCGCCTTAAACCACTCGGCCACCTGTCCATTTGCGTTTCGCACCCGGAGAGGAGCAAATCGTCGGAACGGCGCGATATATACCGATGAATTTTCGCTGATCAACCTAAATCTAACAGTTTTTTGACTTCTTCCGATAAAACTCCGCCCGCGCTGTGCATTGCGCTTTCGCCGCGAGATAATTATTTATTGGCTAGGGTGGAGAATGGCGCGGCTGACCGGAAAATCCGGCGGTAGGGCGTCGGAGGTATTGATGCGTTTCTTGTTGCGTTTGGCTAGCCTTGTCGCGCTTGCTGTAGCCGTGATGGCAGGAACGATCGATTCAATTCAATCCGTTGCGGCGTCGGCAGTCGTGGTAACACCCATGGGCGATGCTTGGCAGGATTTGAGCCCTTCGTCGCTTTTGGCACTCCAGTCGTCCGTTTCCTACTACGTGCATCCGCGCTTCTATGCCTTCGTATTCCAATGGCTGATGCTGCAGCCCGCTTTTGCCGTCTTTCTGGTGATCGCGCTGCTGCTTTGGATGATCGGCTACAAGAAGCCGCCGGTGGCGGGCCGCTTTACCGCGTAACAAAACGCGCGGCCCTGGCGTATCAGCTTTGAGGCCCCACATCCACGGCGACGCCGCAACAGCTAGCCACGGCAGAGCGCGTGCGCGACACGTTCCAGAGGCGCACACGTCGACGATCACCACGGAGATCGCTCCGGTAGGTGAATTCTACTATGCCGAGAACTATTACCAGCAGTATCTGGCGGAAAAGCCGGATGGTTGTTACGGTCTTGACGGAACCGGCGTGAGCTGCCCGATTGGTTCGAAAAATCGCATTCCAGCAGCGCATTTTGCGCAAAAATCAGCCCATCTGGACTGATTTTCAGCATCTACGCGGAATTTTTACCAGCCGAAAAATTTCTCGTGAATTTTTCCTTGAGCCATGCAAGGATGCGCGCAGCCAGGCCTCCGGGGGGAGGCCGGTGGTTCCGCAGACATGCCTGCCAAAGGCTTGCGGGAGGACCCAGACAAATAGCAACAATAGGGCTGCACTATGAAAAAAACCCTTCTTTCTTTCCTGGCCGTGGCCGCGATGTCCACGACGGCGCTCGCTGCCGACGTCAAGCCGGCTCTGGTTTACGGCACTGGCGGAAAGTTCGACAAGTCCTTCAACGAAGCAGCCTATAATGGCGCTGAGAAGTTCAAGGCTGAAACCGGCATAGCCTATCGCGACTTCGAGCCGACCGGCGACACACAGGGTGAGCAGGCGATCCGCAACTTCGCAAGCCGCGGTTTCAACCCGGTGGTAGCCGTGTCCTTCGCATGGACCTCGGCAATCGAAAAGGTCGCTGCAGAATTCCCGGACACCAAGTTCATCATCGTTGATTCAGTCGTCGACAAGCCGAATGTCCGCTCGATCGTCTATAAGGAAGAAGAAGGTTCGTTCCTCGTCGGCGTTCTCGCCGGCATGGCTTCCAAGACCGGTAAGGTCGGGTTCGTCGGCGGCATGGATATTCCTTTGATCCGCAAGTTCGAATGCGGCTATGAGCAGGGCGCCCGTTCCGTCAAGGCGGACATCGAAGTCTTTCAGAACATGACCGGCACAACCGGTGCTGCCTGGAACGACCCGGTTCGTGGCGGCGAGCTCACCAAAAACCAGATCGACCAGGGCGCCGACGTCATTTACGCCGCTGCAGGCGCGACTGGCCTCGGCGTTCTGCAGACGGCTGCCGACAACAAGAAGTTTTCGATCGGGGTCGATTCCAACCAGAACCATCTGCATCCGGGCTCAGTGCTGACCTCGATGGTCAAGCGCGTCGATCTCGCCGTCTACAACGCCTACACCGATACGAAGAACGACAAGTTCACCGGTGGCGTGCAGGCTCTCGGCGTCAAGGAAGACGGCGTCGGCGCTGCGATCGACGACAACAACAAGCCGCTGATCACGCCGGAAATGCAGGCCGCCGTCGACAAGGCAAAGGCTGACATCATCGCAGGAACCATCAAGGTTCACGATTACACGACGGACAACTCTTGCCCGAAGTGATCCGCGACTGAGATGGGCGTATGGCGGCCAGATTTTTCCGCCATACGCCCTTTTCGTATTTGGAGCCTGCAGTGACAGACACGCCCGCTATTGAACTTGTGGGCATCGATAAGAAATTCGGTGCCGTTCACGCAAACAAGGACATCAACCTTACCGTCGCCAAGGGCACGATCCACGGCATCATCGGGGAAAACGGTGCCGGTAAATCGACGTTGATGTCGATCATCTACGGTTTTTATCACGCCGATGCCGGGGAAATCCGCGTCAACGGCACGCCGGTGACCATCCGCGACAGCCAGGCGGCGATCGCAACCGGTATCGGCATGGTTCACCAGCACTTCATGCTGGTCGATAATTTCACGGTCCTGGAAAACGTCATGCTCGGCGCCGAAGGCGGCGCACTGCTGGCAAAGGGCGTTGCGTCTGCTCGCGCCGAATTGAAACGTCTTGAGAAGGAATACGGGCTCGAGGTCAATCCGGATGCGCTGATCGAGCAGCTCCCGGTCGGCCTGCAGCAGCGCGTCGAAATCCTCAAAGCCATGTATCGCGGCGCCGAAATCCTGATCCTCGACGAGCCGACCGGCGTCCTGACACCGGCTGAAGCCGACCACCTGTTCCGCATCCTCAAGGTGTTGCGTGACGAGGGCAAGACCGTCATCCTCATCACGCATAAGCTGCGCGAAATCATGGCCATCACCGACACCGTCTCGGTGATGCGCCGCGGCGAAATGGTCGCGACCCGTAAGACCGCGGAAACGACGGTCGAAGAGCTCGCAGAACTCATGGTTGGCCGCCGTGTTCTTTTGCGTGTCCAGAAGGGCGAGGCGACGCCCGGCGATGTACTGCTGTCGGTCCGCAACCTGACAGTCAAGGACAATCGCGGCGTGACGATGGTCGACAACGTCTCCTTCGATGTCCGGGCTGGCGAAATCGTCGGTATTGCAGGCGTGGCGGGCAACGGCCAGTCGGAGCTGCTGGAAGCGATCGCGGGCATCCGCAAGCCGCATTCCGGCGAGATTTTCCTTGACGGCCAGCCGATCGACAAGGCCGACGCGGCGCGACTGCGCGAGCTGGGCCTAGCCCATATTCCCGAAGACCGCCACCATATGGGACTCGTGCTGAAGTTCGAGGAATACGAGAACTCGGTTCTCGGCTATCACCGCAAGCCTGCCTACAGCAGAGGCCCGCTGCTCGATCTCGATGCGATCCGCAAGGATGCCATGGAGAAGATCGAGAAATACGACATCCGCCCGCCGAACCCGCGGCTGAAGACCGCCAATTTCTCGGGCGGCAACCAGCAGAAGATCGTGGTTTCCCGCGAAATCGAGCGCGACCCTGCCGTGCTCATTATTGGCCAGCCGACACGCGGCGTCGATATCGGCGCCATTGAATTCATCCACCGCCGCATCATCGAGATGCGCGACGCGGGCAAGGCGATCCTGCTCGTCTCCGTCGAACTCGATGAAATCCGCGCCCTTTCAGACCGTATCCTTGTCATGTTTGCCGGCCATGTCGTCGGCGAGAAGACGCCCGATGCCGGTGAACAGACCCTCGGCCTGATGATGGCCGGCATTGCCGCGTGAGGCCTTAATGAGCACTGCTTCTGTTTCTCTTCCAAATTGGATCACCTACGGTCTCATCCCGGTTTTGAACCTGATCGTTGCCTTCCTGATCTCCGGCGTTGTCGTCTGGCTGATCGGCGAAAGTCCGCTTGGTGCTCTTTCTTTGCTGATCGAGGGCGCGCTCGGCAGCGGCGAAGGCATTGGGTTCACACTGTATTACGCCACAAGCTTCATTTTCACTGGCCTTTCGGTCGCGGTTGCGATCCATGCCGGTCTCTTCAACATCGGCTCGGAAGGTCAGGCCTATCTCGGCGGACTTGGTTGTGCACTGGTTGCGCTGGCGCTCGACCGCTTCGTGCCCTGGTATGTCACCATGCCGGTTGCCGTCGTCGGTGCTGGCCTTTTCGGCGCCGCCTGGGCATCCATTCCAGCCTTCCTCCAGGCAAAACGCGGCAGCCACATCGTCATCACGACCATCATGTTCAATTACATCGGCGCGGCGCTGATGGTTTACCTGCTGGTCCACGTGCTGATCGTCCCCGGCAAGATGGCGCCGGAAACGCGCACTTTCCTCGAAGGCGGCCAGTTGCCGAAGCTCGGATGGGTGATGAACCTCTTCGGTGCGAAGCTCGGGGCCGCGCCGTTCAATGTCTCCTTCATCATCGCCCTTGTCGCCGCCTACTTCGTCTGGCTGCTCATCTGGCGAACGAAGCTTGGATTTGAGATGCGCACGCTCGGCGCCAGCCCCACTGCCGCCTCCTATGCAGGCATTCCCTATGCCCGCACGGTCATGATCGCTATGCTGCTCTCTGGCGCGCTGGCCGGCATGATGGCGCTGAACCCGGTCATGGGCTCTTCCGCCCGCCTGCAGGTCGAGTTCGTCGGCGGCGCCGGTTTCGTCGGTATTGCCGTCTCGCTAATGGGACGCAATCATCCCGTCGGGATCATCTTCGCGGCGATCCTTTTCGGCATCCTCTATCAGGGCGGCGACTGGGTGTCCTTCGAGATGCCGAACATTACCCGCGAAATGATCCTCGTGATTCAGGGCCTGGTCATTCTCTTTGCAGGCGCGCTCGAATATATGTTCCGCCCGGCGCTCGTCCGCGTCTACCAACAGTTCAAGGCCAAGTGAGGGGCGGACGATGGATTACTACGACATCCTTATCAACGTTCTGAGTTCGACGATCCGACTCTCGATCCCGCTGATCTTTACCGCCCTTGCTGGCCTCTTTTCCGAACGCGCCGGCGTCTTCGACATCGGTCTCGAAGGCAAGATGCTGGGCGCGGCCTTTGCCGCCGCCTGCGTTGCATACATCACCGACTCGGCTTGGCTCGGCCTTGTCGCGGGCATCCTCTGCTCTGTCGCGCTGAGTTTGGTGCATGGCTTTGCATCGATCACCAATCGGGGCAACCAGATTATCTCGGGCGTTGCCATCAACTTCTTCATCGCCGGGATCACCATTGTGCTTGGCCAGGCCTGGTTCGGTCAGGGCGGCCGCACGCCGCAGCTCTCCCCGGCAAGCCGGTTCTCGCCAATTACGCTTCCGGGCGCAGACGCGATGCGGGAGGTTCCGGTCATCGGTCCGCTCTATTCGAACGTGATCTCCGGCAACAACATCCTGACCTACCTCGCATTCCTGGCAGTTCCGCTTTCCTGGTGGATCCTCTTCAGGACGCGCTTCGGGCTGCGCCTTCGCGCCGTCGGCGAAAATCCCGGAGCAGTCGATACAGCCGGTATCTCGGTCAGTTGGCTGCGCTATCGTGCCGTCATGTGCGCCGGCATTCTGTGCGGCTTCTCGGGCACCTATCTGGCGATCGCGCAGTCGGCGGCCTTCATCAAGGATATGTCGGCGGGCAAGGGTTATATCGCCCTTGCCGCCCTGGTCTTCGCGAAATGGAAACCGGTGCCGGTGATGTTCGCCTGCCTGCTCTTCGGCTTCCTCGATGCGCTGGCGAACTTCATGCAGGGTAAGCAGGTGCCGCTGATCGGCGCAGTACCGGTTCAGATATTCCAGGCTTTGCCGTATATTCTCACCTGCATCTTGCTTGCTGGATTCATCGGCGTTGCAACTCCGCCGAAGGCTGGTGGCGTCCCCTATACGAAGGAGCGTTGAAACTTGTCACACGACCTTTTCGAAGCCGCCCGCGGAGCCATGGCCTTTGCCCACGCGCCCTATTCCAAATTCCCGGTCGGTGCGGCGATCCGCGCCGAGGACGGCAAGGTTTATACTGGCGCCAATATCGAAAACCTCTCCTTCCCGCAGGGTTGGTGTGCCGAGCCGACGGCCATCAGCGCCATGATCATGGGCGGAGCGAAGAAAATCGTCGAAATGGCGGTCATTGCCGAGAAGCTGCCGCTTTGCCCGCCTTGCGGCGGCTGCCGGCAGAAGATTTCTGAATTTGCGTCGAAGGATACGAAGATTTATCTTTGCGATGAGATGGGCGTGAAGAAGACCATGACGATGGAAGAGCTTCTTCCCTTCAGCTTCGAGGCCGAACTCGGATGAGCGCCGCCATCGATCTGCTCGTCGGCAAACTCGGTGGGCTCGTGCCGCGTCACGGCATCGTGCTCGGCTCCGGCCTTGGCTCGCTGGTAAGCGAACTGACGGATGCGGTGCGAATTCCCTATCGGGATCTGCCGGGCTTTCCTGTCAGCGCCGTCTCCGGGCATGCGGGCGAGGTCGTTGCCGGTCGTCTCGGCGGCGTGCCTGTCATCATGCTGTCGGGCCGCGTCCATTATTACGAACAAGGCGATGCCAACGCCATGCGGCTGCCGATCGAGGTGCTGAAAGGCCTTGGAGTGCAATCGCTGTTCTTAACCAATTCCGCAGGCTCGCTGCTTGAGGAGATGGCGCCGGGCTCGGTGATGCAGATCACCGACCACATCAATTATTCCGGCATGAATCCGCTGATCGGCGAGGAAAGCGACCGCCGCTTCGTCGGCATGACGAGCGCCTATGATGGCGACCTTTCCGTGTCCATGCGCAAGGCGGCCGAGAAGCTTGGCATCAAGCTCTTTCACGGCGTCTATATGTGGTTTTCGGGACCAAGCTTCGAAACGCCTGCGGAAATCCGCATGGCGCGGTTCCTCGGTGCGGATGCCGTCGGTATGTCGACCGTACCGGAGGTCATCATCGCTCGAATGCTGGGTTTGAGGGTTGCCGCAGCTTCGGTAATCACCAATTATGGAGCTGGCATGACGGGTTCCGAACTCAGCCACGAAGAAACAAAAGACATGGCGCCCGTCGGCGGCGCGCGTCTCGCCGCAATCTTGAAGGAAATGATTGCGGGTGGAGGAAGCGATAATGAATAATCACTCGCAGAAGGAGACGGCAGCTGTCGCGCTGTCGCTGCTTGATCTCACCAATCTCAAGGACGATTGCACGCAAGAGCAGATCGATACGCTTTGCGCCCGCGCGCAGACGCCCTACGGGAATAGTGCCGCGATCTGCATCTGGCCACGCTTCGTGGCACATGCCCGCACGGTTCTCGGCAAAGGTCATCCGGTCCGCATCGCAACGGTCGTCAACTTCCCGTCCGGCGAAATGGAAGTGGCCGATGTCGCCGCTGAAACTCGGGAGGCAATTGCGGACGGTGCGGATGAGATAGATCTGGTCATTCCCTACCGCAAATTCCGCGACGGTAACGAAAAGGCCGTAATCGACATGGTGACGGCGGTGCGCGCGGAATGTACCGGTGGCGTATTGTTGAAAGTCATCCTGGAGACGGGCGAGATCAAGGACCCCGGCCTCATTGGCCGTGCGTCCGAACTTGCAATCGATGCGGGCGCGGACTTCATCAAGACATCCACCGGCAAGGTCGCCGTGAACGCGACGCTCGAAGCTGCGGATATCATGATCCGCGCGATCCGCCACAGCGGCCGCAAGGTAGGTTTCAAGCCGGCCGGTGGCATTGGCTCGGTCGCCGATGCCGCCCTTTATCTCAGCCTTGCCGAAACAATCATGACGCCGGATTGGCCGATGCCGTCGACCTTCCGTTTCGGGGCCTCCGGCCTGCTCGATGACATTCTCGCTGTCCTAAGCGGCGTCCAGTCAGCGCCCGCCAAGGCCTCGAGCTATTGAGCATGATCCCGCAGGAGATCATCCGGCAAAAGCGGGATGGCGGTGTCCTTTCCACGGATGAGATTCAGTCGTTCGTTGCGGCCCTTTCCGCCGGTGAGTTATCAGAGGGGCAGATCGGTGCCTTTGCGATGGCCGTCTGGTTCAAGGGCATGTCGCGCGGGGAGACCGTCGCGCTGACGCTCGCCATGGCGGGCTCCGGCGACATGCTGACGTGGCCCGGGATCGATCATCCGATCGCCGACAAGCATTCGACCGGCGGTGTCGGCGATAACGTTTCGCTGATGCTGGCGCCGATTGCGGCTGCTTGCGGGCTTGCGGTACCGATGATCTCGGGCCGCGGCCTCGGCCACACCGGCGGAACGCTTGATAAGTTGGAATCCATTCCCGGCTATCAAATCAAGCCGGATGCTGCTCTTTTCCGCAACGTCGTCAACGAAGCCGGCTGCGCCATCATTGGACAGACGGGCTCGTTTGCGCCTGCCGACGGCAAACTATACGCCGTGCGTGATGTCACGGCGACGGTCGATTCCATTCCGCTGATCACGGCTTCCATTCTCTCCAAGAAACTCGCCGCCGGGCTTCAGACCTTGGTGCTCGACGTGAAAACCGGCAACGGCGCCTTTATGGCAGATCACGATCAGGCAAAGCTTTTGGCGCAATCTCTGGTGGATGTGGCAAATGGGGCAGGGATCAAGACCTCCGCGTTGATCACCGATATGAACCAGCCGCTGGCGGACGCAGCGGGCAACGCCGTGGAGATATGGAACTGCCTGGATTTCCTGGCCGGCAGAAAAGCTGGAACCCGGCTCGAGGCCGTCGTTGTGGCCTTCGCAGCCGAGATGCTGGTGAGCTCCGGTATTTGCCAGTCTCTGAAAAATGGCGAAGTGAAAGCCCGCGAGGCGCTGACGTCTGGCAAGGCGGCGGAGGTTTTTGCCCGCATGGTGCATATGCTGGGCGGCCCGGTGGATTTTGTCGAAAAGCCCGCAAAATATCTGGTGAAAGCGCCGATCGAAAGGCCGGTTCTCGTAAGTGAGAGCGGATGGCTTTCAGCTTGCAATGCGCGCGAGATCGGCATGGCCGTTATCGATCTCGGCGGCGGGCGCCGCCGTCCGGCAGATACGATCGACCATCGGGTCGGCTTTGCCGCTCTGCTGCCGCTCGGCACGCGCGTCGAGAAGGGCGATACGCTCGCGATCGTGCATGCTGCAAGCGAGGCGGCGGCACAAAAGGCAGCAGCCTCGATCGCGTCGAGCTACCGCATCTCCGGCAACGCGCCTTCGCTGCCGCCGGTCATTTCCGGCCGCATTTGATTATTGCTTCAGATTCAGTGAGCCGTCGGCAACGGAGTAAGACTCGAGTTTCTTCAGGAAACTCATGCCGACCAGAGTCGTCGAAAGCGCATCGTCCTTGAGCACGAAGGCTTCCACGCCTTGCACGCGGATGCCGCCGATCTCCATGCGATCGAGCGTGACATGTGCGGCCTTGGTCTGGCCGTTGGCTGTGTTCACGGCATGCCGGAAATCGAGCTGATTGGCACTGTAGCCGAGACGGCGGGCAAGGCTTTCGTTGAGCGCCACATAGGTCGCGCCGGTATCGATCAGGCCCTTCACGGGTCTGCCGTTGATCTTGAAGTCGCCTGTATAGTGTCCCTGCGCATTGGCCTGAAGGCGCATGCGGCCATTACCGGGAACCGGCGCGGGTGTCGTAGGCTGGTCGGTCGCGGTTGAGACGATGTTGGCCGAAGCGGTCTCGGTAGCCGGCTGGCCGCCGTTGCCTTCGACGAAGGAGGGGACTTGAGTGGCGAGTGCGGCGATAATGCTCGCGAAAATGACGATACGCATGAGCATGAACAGAAATCCTGCCTGTATAAACCGCGCCTCATGCGGGCTTGAGTCTTCAAGATCGCTACGCCGCAATTGCTGATAAGTCGCTAATGGCGAAGTTAAAAAGGCCCGGATTATTGCTCCGGGCCTTCGATATCTTTGGATTTGGTAAAGGAAAGCTGAAGTTACTTTGTACCGTACATGCGGTCGCCTGCATCGCCAAGTCCGGGCATGATATAGCCCTTTTCGTTCAGATGGCTGTCGATCGCTGCCGTAAAGACCGGCACATCCGGATGCGCCGAACGGAAATTCTTGATGCCTTCGGGAGCCGCGAGCAGGCAGAGGAAGCGGATATTGTGTGCGCCACGTTCCTTCAGCTTGTCGATCGCGGCAATCGAGGAATTGCCGGTCGCTAGCATCGGGTCGACGACGATGATGAGACGCTCTGCCACGTCCTCCGGCGCCTTGAAGTAATATTCCACAGGCTGCAGCGTTTCGTGATCGCGATAGACACCGATGTGGGAAACGCGGGCAGAAGGCACGAGATCGAGCATGCCTTCAAGCAGCCCATTGCCAGCGCGCAGGATCGAGGCGAAGACGAGTTTCTTGCCTTCCAGGATCGGCGATTCCATCGTCTGCAGCGGCGTTTCGATGGTTTCCATCGTCAGTTCGAGATCGCGCGTCACCTCGTAGCAGAGCAGCGTCGAGATCTCGCGGAGCAGCCGGCGGAAACTGCCCGTCGATGTCTCCTTGCGCCGCATGATGGTGAGTTTGTGCTGCACAAGCGGGTGATCGATGACGATGACGCCTTCCATGGCCTGGCCTTCCTTTAATTGTTCTTATCGGACGTTTCTTTCATGGAAAGCGCCTCAACTGCAAGAGTGGAGGCGATTTTCACGGCATGATCTTCAAGCCCCGGGCGGTTCGAAGGCGGGCGAGCAGCGCCATGCGGGTTGCTTCATCGACGAAAGCCGCTTCGATGCCGGTCCGCGTCAGCTCGTTGATTTCGCTGTCGCTGAAACCGAACGCATCGGCGGCGAGCTCATACTCGCGCTTCAATGAAGTATGAAAAAAGGGCGGATCGTCTGAACTGATCGTCACGCGAACGCCGGTTTCCTTGAACTTGCGCAGTGGATGCGAAGCGAAATCGGGAAAGACGTTCAGCGCAATATTGGAGCCAGGGCAAACCTCGAGAACGGTGCCGAGATCGGCAAGCCGCCTGACGAGGTCTGCGTCCTCGATCGCACGAACGCCATGCCCGATGCGCGATGGACGCACGACGTCGAGCGCATCGGAAACGCTGAAGGCGCCACAGACTTCGCCGGCATGAATGGTGAGGCCAAGACCGGCGTCGCGGGCGATATCGAAGGCGCGGGCATAATCGGCAACGCGCCCCATGCGCTCCTCGCCGGCCAAGTTGAAGCCGGTGATCAGCGGGTTGTTGGCCTTGGCCGCGTATTTCGCAGCCGCGATCACGCGCTCAGGCCCGAAATGCCGCTCGCCGGTGACGATCAGTCGCGATTCGATGCCACTCTTTGCCCTGGCCTGGCGAATGCCTTGGCAGATGCCGGCGATGTAGGCATCTGCACCAAGCCCGATACGCTCGCCGTGGTCGGGTGAAACGATGAGTTCGCTATAGATAGTACCGATCCCCGCAAGCTCCTGCAGATAGGTCTCGGTAAGCAGCGCATAGTCCTCGTCGGTCTTGTAGACCTCGGAAACCTTGTCGTAGCATTCGAGGAAGCTCGCAAAATCATGCCAGACATATGTTCCGTCGCGGAGATAAGCGCTGATGTCGGTATTGTATTTTCGCGCCTGGGCTTCGGTCAGCGCCGGAGGTGCCGCACCCTCCAGATGGCAATGCAGCTCGACCTTCTTCAAATGCGATGTCACAGAAAGCTTCTCCCATGCTGCCCGGCGGCGATGCCGAGATGCCGGGCAACCGTCTCGCCGATATCGGCATATGTGCTGCGAATGCCGATATTGCGCGACTTCAGCCCCGGACCGTAAGCGATGATCGGCACGCGCTCGCGTGTATGATCCGTGCCGCGCCAGGTGGGATCGCAGCCGTGGTCGGCCGTAAGGATGACGAGATCGCCGGGGGCAAGCTTGCGGTGCACGTCCGGCAGCCGCGCATCGAAGGCTTCGAGCGCGGCGGCATAGCCAGGCACATCGCGCCGGTGGCCATAGACCATGTCGAAATCGACAAAATTGGTGAAGACGAGGTCGCCGTCCTTGGCCTCTTCCATTGCAGCGAGCGACGCGTCCATCAATGCGTCGTTGCCGTTCGCCTTGATGACCCTTGAAACACCCTGATGCGCGAAGATATCGCCGATCTTGCCGATGGCATGAACCTTGCGTTCCGCCTTGACGAGACGGTCGAGCAGCGTCGGCTCCGGCGGCGGCACCGAGAAATCGCGGCGATTGCCGGTGCGCTCGAATGTTGAGGAAGTTTCGCCGATGAAGGGCCGGGCGATCACCCGGCCTATGTTGTGGCTGTCGAGGAGTGCGCGGGCGATGCGGCAAAAGCCGAGCAGCCGGTCGAGACCGAAATGCGTCTCATGTGCCGCGACCTGAAAGACGGAGTCGGACGAGGTATAGCAGATTGGCTTGCCGGTGCGGATATGCTCCTCGCCGAGCCGGGCGATGATTTCCGTGCCTGAGGCGTGGCAATTGCCGAGAATGCCCGGAACCTCCGCCGCGTTGCAGAGCGCCTCGATAAATTGCGACGGAAAAGCCTCGCCTTCCGTGGGGAAATAACCCCAATCGAATGTCACGGGCGTTCCCGCGATTTCCCAATGGCCCGACGGCGTATCCTTGCCACGGGAGATCTCATTGGCGCAGCCATGAATTCCGTAGACTTTATCTGGAACCGGCATGCCGGCTGGAGCGCGCCCGGTCGCGGTCTTGGCAATCTGCATCAGGCCGAGGGCCGACAAATTGGGAAGCGAAAGCGGGCCGGACCGCAAGCCTTGCCTGTCGGCAGCGCCGGCCGCGCAAAATTCCGCGATATGGCCAAGCGTATCCGAACCCTCGTCGCCATAGTGCGCCGCGTCCGGCCCGCCGCCGACGCCGAAGGAATCAAGAACGAAGAGAAATGCACGTGCCATCGCAAACCATCAAGCTGGGCGGCTAAAAAGCCGCAATTCCGCTCAGGCATATAATGCTGCCGCAGGCTTGGCAAATTTCAACGGATCGCGATCAGCAATCGCCGCAGGCAACATTGTCGCCCTGCCGCTGGCGGTAATAGTAGGTGCGGCGGATGGTGAGTTCCTGCATGTCGCCTGGAAGAAAATCGGGGCCGAATGCGAACAGCTTATAAGGGATGCTGAGATCGGCCCGCACGAGAAAGCTATCTGCCTTCTGCATGTCGGTCGGAACGCCCGTAACGGTGGAATTTGCCGCGTAGGGCGCCGTCGTCGCGTCGTTTGCCCAAGACCATAGAACCTTGGCATTGGCACCGGCATCGATGGTGATGCCGGTCACTTTGATCTGCATGCCGGTCGTATCGAAGGGCGCGAAAATCGCGCCGGCAAGAGAACTGATATCGCTCAGCGAACTCCTGGTCACATTCTGCTGCTGCGTGATCAGGTCGGCGATCGAGCCGGCAGCGCGGCTGGTGCGTTTGCTGACGTTCAGTCCGATCGTGATCTCGAAGGCGCCGATATAGAGCATCACCAGGACGGGAAAGAGGATGGCGAATTCGATCGCGCCCACGCCGCTGCGATCCCGCCCGAGCCGGACGAGCTTTTCTTTCAACCGTATCAGGGTTCTGCTCGCCGCCATCAGTATTGCTCGTTCTGGAAGGCGGCTGTGGCGACGATAAGGTAGTCGTTCAGCCTCGATCCGTCGGCGGTACGGTATGGGGTGATATAGGGCCGGACAAGATCGGTGACGACCTGCCAGTGGTAGTAGGCGCGAACCATGTTGATCGAGCTTGAGCCGCCGGGTGAATATTGCATCCCTGTCGTATCGAGGCCCGTCGCATTCATCGGAATGGTGGCGGGGATATCGGAGAATTTGCTGAATGTGCGGACATCGAGCCAAAGTTTGTTCGGCGTGGCGATCTCGGTGGTCGAGCACTGGATCAGGATTGAGACTTCGTCGCAAAAGTCCTGCCGGAATGCCGTCCGGTCCTTATAGGTCGTCTGCCCGACGACATTGGTGATCTGTCCGGTCCGCAGCTTGCGGCTCATCGTGTCGACGGCGTTGGACACCAGTTCTTCCGCGGCGAAGGCGATGAAGGTCTCCAGGATTGCGAAGATCACCATGAAATAGGGAATGGCAAGCAGCGCAAATTCTATCGCTGCCGATCCGTCGCGCGAGCGCGCAAAAGCCCGCCATCCGCCCCGCCTGCCGGGCGGCATGCTATCTGCCTGGTGATCATTGGCCGCGACGGCGCCATCCGATGGAACGTTCATGCAGCGATCGTAAAGTGCGTTCGTTGATTTTCCGTTTCAGGGCAGGTCAACAATTTAAGGATGACGACGATCCTGCGTCAGCCGCCGGCATCTGCCGCATTGTTCTGCTGCGTGTGTTGTTCGCAGTTCGGCGTGCAGGAAAGGACGGAGCGATCGGTCTGCCGGTAGACGCGAACCGTGTTGCCTTCGTCGATGGAAACGAGGACGGTCTCGTCGAGTATCGCATTGCCATCGACATCGAGCAGCACCAGATTGGTCGTCCCGAAACTGCGGCCTGTCAGCACGATCGTCTTTGGATCGGCAACGGTCGCGTCGGCAACCTTGGAATTGCCGATGATCACTTTGCTGGCTGGTCGGTCGAGCTTCAAAACACGCGCGTGATCCATATAGACGCGCAGCACGTCTTCCTCGGCGCGCACGGGAGCCTGAAGCCCGCAAAGCACGAGGATGGCTGCCGCGGTAAAGGAGATAGTCTTGCCGCTCGATGGCATAGCGTTCTCTTTATTGGATCCGGATCAGAGTCCGGCAGAAATCTCAAGACAGAATGGAAAAAAATGGTGAATGAAGCTTTAAGAATTGCCGGCTCTGCCTGATGATGGGACGTGTTTATCCAAATTGGGTCAGGCAAGGAGGATTTCCTGGGGCATAGTGATCTGTAATGACGCAGCCTATGTAATGTTTTGATGCATCCCGAAGATCGATGTTTTATAGGATTCGCAATATAGATAAATTTGAATATATCCGAGTAACGCAATACTTACCATGGAAATTTCTACTTTAGCATTTACGATCTGGTAACCCTCTTCCTTAAGCCGATTGAAACAGCCCCTCGCTAGGTTGTGGCATCCGATCAACGGCAACAGTTGGCGGACGTGCTGAACCTCAACTGGAGTTAGGAGTAACCATGACCAAGCTTTTTAGCCGTTTTCTGAAGGACGAATCCGGCGCGACCGCAATCGAATACGGCCTGATCGCAGCGCTGATTTCCGTAGCGCTCATCGCCGGCGCCACCAGCCTCGGCACCAAGATCAATGCCACGTTCAACAGCCTTGCGACGACCATGAACGGTGCTGCCGCAAAGGGCAACGTTGCCATCCCGTGATGGTTGCCGGTGGCAATGAGTGATGAAATCAGGCTCACAGCTCGAAGCGGTGAGCCTTTTCATATTTCGCACAGGAGGCGCGGATGACCGCAGCAGCAATTTTTGTGGTTTTCCCTCTCTGTCTCGCGATCGCGGCATTCTCTGACCTGTTCACCATGACAATCCCGAACCGTGTACCGCTTATTCTCGTCATTTCATTTCTGATCGTGGCGCCGCTTTCCGGGATGTCAGTTCCGGTGATCGGCATGCATCTTTCTGCAGGTCTCGTCGTGTTATGTGCCTGTTTCGCGCTCTTTGCCTTAAATACAATGGGCGGAGGGGACGCGAAGCTTCTCAGCGCTGCTACGCTCTGGTTCGGCTTCGATCAAAGCTTGATCTTCTTTATTGGCTGCGTCGGCGTGATCGGCGGTTTTCTTACGCTGTTCATTTTGATGATACGTTCGCAATCCAATACGATCCTTGCTATCGGTCTGCCTATTCCGAATTCACTCCTGCTCACTAAGAAGATTCCTTATGGCATCGCAATCGCGATTGGCGGCTTCATGGCGTTCCCGTACTCGCCGATGCTGATTCATGCGCTGGAAACGTTGAAGTAACGGCGGTTTAAACGTCCGTTAACTTAAAATGTAAGTGTTCCGTTAACTATAATTACACCAATTCCTGAGCATTCTTCGGGGTGAACATGCCGTCTCCCGAGGACTGAATAATGAAGCCCGCCCGTTTGATGATACTTTCAGTGGCCGTCGTTGCCGCTGGGCTCGCCGGTTTTCTGGCGATGAAGCTTGCCGGGCGGGGCGGTGTCGTCACGCAGGTGCAATCGGTCGTCGAAAAGGAACCGACGGTCAATGTGCTGGTCTCGAGCGCCAATCTACCGGTCGGCGCCCGCATTGACGACAAGGCGGTTCATTGGATGCCCTGGCCGCGGGGCGCTGTCGTTCAGGGCTTTATCACCGAAGCCGACAAGCCGGATGCGGTCAACGATATGCTGGGCGCGGTGGTCCGCCTGCCGATCTTCGAAGGCGAGCCGATCCGGCCGGAAAAAATCGCCGACTCCAACAGCCGTATACTCTCGGCGCTTCTGCCCGCCGGCAAGCGCGCCGTCGCAACGGAAATCTCGGTCGCAACCGGCGCCGGAGGCTTCATTCTTCCGAACGACCGCGTGGACGTCATCATGGTCCGCAGGGCGCAGGGAAGCGACAAGTTCCTGACCGAAGCCGTGCTGAGCAATGTCCGCGTGCTCGCCATCGATCAGCAGATCCAAGAAAAAGACGATGGTTCCAAGGCTGTCGTAGGCACCACGGCGACCCTCGAACTGACGCCCGATCAAACCAAGGTTCTGACTGTCGCGCAACAGATGGCCGACAAACTGTCGCTTGCCTTGCGTTCCGTAGCCGACGCGCAGGAGCAGGATACGAGTGCCGCCGACTATCTCCTGAACGGAGACAATGGAAGCGCGCTGGTTCAGGTCATCAAGTCCGGTTCGATCGTCACAGACAGCAGTGCGCCAAAGGCCGAGTGAGGGGAAATTAATGGTCAACACAATGCGGCGCACCAAATCTTTCCTCGCAGGCTTCCTCACACTGGCGATCGTCGTTTCGGGGCTGACGCCTCCTGCCTTCGCGCCACTCGTCGGCGCAGGGATTGCGCATGCGGAATCGGAAGGCGTCATCCAGATCTCGCGGACCGGTCCCGGCGCCCACCGCCGCCTGAAACTCGGTCTCAACAAGGCACTCGTCGTCGACCTGCCCGAAGAAGCACATGATATCCTCGTCTCCGATCCGTCGATGGCGGATGCCGTAACGCGCACCTCGCGCCGCATCTACCTCTTCGGCAAGAAGGTCGGCCAAACCAACATCTTCATTTTCGGGAGCGATGGCCAGGAGGTCGTGAGCCTCGACATCGAAATCGAACGCGATGTCTCCGGTCTCGAGACGAACCTGAGGCGCTTCATCGTCGACTCCAATATCAAGGTCGAGATCGTGTCCGACAACATCGTGCTGACCGGCACCGTCCGCACGCCCCAGGATGCCAAGCAGGCGGCCGACCTCGCCCAGGCATTTCTGAACGGTGGCGAAGCGACGACGCGAACCGAGACGGCCGCCAGCAGCGCCCAGCAGGGCGATGTCGCGATTTTCGCCGAGGCGCGCCAGGAATCGCAGGTCGTCAATCTGCTGCAGATTGAGGGCGAGGACCAGGTCACGCTCAAGGTGACGATCGCCGAAGTTCGCCGCGAGATCCTGAAACAGCTAGGCTTCGACAATCTCGTATCGAATTCCTCGGGTATGACCGTAGCGCAACTCGGAACACCCGCGACGGATAGCGCCACTGCGACGGTCGGCGGCGGACTTGCCGCTCTCTTCAAGAGCTCGATCGGCAAATACGACATATCGACATATCTGAGCGCCCTGGAACAGGCGAAGGTGGTGAGAACCTTGGCGGAACCGACCCTGACCGCCATTTCCGGTCAGGCCGCAACCTTCAATTCCGGCGGCCAGATTCTGTTTTCGACGACAGACAACGACGGCAACGTGACAATCGTTCCTTACAGCTACGGCATCAACCTGGCCTTCAAGCCCGTGGTTCTGTCTTCGGGACGCATCAGTCTCGAAGTCACAACGAATGTATCGGAGCCGACGGCGTCCGCTTCGGGATCGCGGCCGACTTTTCAGCGCCGTTCTGCCGAGACATCCGTCGAGCTTCCGTCCGGCGGCTCGATCGCACTTGCCGGCCTGATCAGGGACAACGTTTCGCAGACAACGAACGGCACCCCGGGTGCAAACAAGATACCGCTTCTCGGCACCTTGTTCCGGCAGAAAACCGTGCAGCGCGACGAGACCGAGCTGGTAATCATCGCGACGCCCTATCTTGTCCGCCCCGTCGCCCGCAACCAGCTCAACCGGCCGGATGACAATTTCAGTCCGGAACATGATGGCCAGGCGTTCCTCATGAACCGTGTCAACAAGGTTTATGGCCGCCGCGAAGCGCCGGTGGCAGATGCGCAATTCCACGGTTCCATTGGGTTTATCTACAAATGAGCGGCGCAGGATCGAAAACGATGAAACGATATGGTGACCGGGCGATGGCTCAAAGCGCGAAATTCCCGATGCGGTGGGCCATGCTTGGCGCGGCGGTACTTGCGGGCGCGATGCTTTCCGGCTGCGCGGCTCCCCGCGACAATCTGACAACTGGCGGTATCCCCGACGATTACCGCCAGCGCCATCCGATCGTGGTGGCCGAGGCCGAGCAGACGGTCGACATCCCGGTCGCCTCGACGGATCGGCGCTTAACGATTGCCCAGCGCGATATGATCCGCGGTTTTGCAGCCAATTATACATCCCGGGCTTCCGGCCCGGTTTATGTCATGACCCCGCAAGGCTCGCCAAATTCGGCTGCCGCAAGCCAGTTGCGGAACCAGGTGCGGGCCGAGCTCTCGAAGAGAGGGATACCGAGCTCGAAGATCGTCAATGCAAGTTATTCGGCAGCTCCTGGCGATGCAGCGCCGATCCGCCTCAGTTTCGTCGGCATGACAGCCATGACCACGCAGTGCGGCCAATGGCCGAAGGATATCGGCGGCGGCTTCGACAACCAGAATTATTACAATTTCGGCTGCGCTACCCAGAACAACTTAGCAGCACAGATTGCCAATCCGGAAGACCTGATTGCGCCGCGCGGCATGACGCCGATCGATGCTGCGCGCCGCAATGACGCCATCACTGAATATCGCGAATACAGGACCGTCCTTGAACACAACAACTCAGGCACCTTCTAATGAGGAGCGGATCCAGACGATGAGCCCGATCGAATACGAGATCAAGAACACGACGGAGCTCCAGCATGCGGAAGACGCCGTTCGCATGGGCGAGCTGGAAAATATGCGGCCGCTGCCGCGTATTTCCGTGCACGCTTTCTGCGAAAGTGAGGCGCTTCAGCGGGTGATGGAGCGCTGCGGCAACGACCGGCGGATGGCCAAGGTGAGCCTGCGGATCACCAGCGGCGGCATTGCGGCCGCTGCGAACATGTTCGCCAGCGCTCCGACCCCCAACCTGATCATCCTCGAAACCAAGGCCAATGCGGCAAGCCTGCTCTTAGAGCTTGCGCCGCTTGCGGCCGTCTGCGATCCGAGCACCAAGGTCGTTATCATCGGCTACTACAACGACATCGCGCTTTACCGCGAGCTGATCCGCAACGGCATTTCCGAATACATGGTTCAGCCGATCGCGATGCCGGACGTCATGATGGCCATGGCGTCGATTTTCGTCGACCCGGATGCCGAGCCGCTTGGCCGCAGCATTGCCTTCATCGGATCCAAGGGAGGCACCGGTGCCTCGACGATCGCCCACAATTGCGCATTCGGCATCTCCAATCTCTTCTCGACCGAGACGATCCTCGCCGATCTCGATCTGCCTTACGGCACGGCAAATATCGATTTCGACCAGGACCCGACGCAGGGGATCGCCGAGGCGGTCTTTGCTCCAGATCGGCTGGACGAGGTCTTTCTCGACCGATTGCTGACGAAATGTTCGGAACACCTGTCGCTGCTTGCAGCACCGTCGCTACTCGATCGCGCCTATGATTTCGATGGCCAGGCATTTCAGCCGGTTCTTGAAGTCCTGCAGCGCAGCGCGCCGGTGACGGTGCTCGATGTTCCGCACGCCTGGTCGGAATGGACGCGCTCGGTCCTGGCTGCCGCGGATGAGGTCGTTATCTGCGCCGTTCCCGATCTTGCGAACCTGCGCAACGCAAAGAACATGCTCGATGCCCTGCGCAAGCTGCGCCCGAACGATAAGATGCCGCATCTGATCCTCAATCAGGTCGGCATGCCGAAGCGGCCGGAAATCGCTCCGTCCGATTTCTGCGAACCGCTCGAGATCGAGCCGATCGCGATCATTCCTTTCGATATCGGTCTGTTCGGCAATGCCGCCAATAGCGGTCGCATGATCTCGGAGATGGATCCGAAATCGCCAACCGCCGAAACCTTCTCGCAGCTGGCACACATCGTCACCGGCCGTGTGGCCATCAAGAAGACGAAACGCGGCGGGCTGATGGGGCTGCTGAAGCGCGCCAAGTAAGAGACGAAAACGAGTAGATTGGATTTTGTGGTATGTTCGGAAAACGCGGAAATGAAGGCTTCGGAAAGGGCGGCGCCGTAAGCGCACCGCCACCGCCGCCTGCCGCGGCGGCTCCTTCTTCCGCGCCCGCCGTGCTGGTCGAGCCGGCAAGAGAGCCTGGCCGGCCCCAGGTGACACCGCCGCCGATGCAGACCCCACAGCGCCGGCGGCCGGCCCGCACCGACGAATATTACGACACCAAGGCGCAGGTCTTTTCGGCGCTGATCGATACGATCGACCTGTCCCAGCTTGCCAAGCTCGACGCCGAAAGCGCTCGCGAGGAAATTCGCGACATCGTCAACGACATCATCACCATCAAGAACTTCGCAATGTCGATATCCGAGCAGGAAGAGCTGCTCGAAGACATCTGCAACGATGTTCTCGGCTACGGCCCGCTGGAACCGCTGCTCGCGCGCGACGATATCGCCGACATCATGGTCAACGGCGCCGGCAAGACCTTCATCGAAGTCGGCGGCAAGACGGTCGAATCGGAAATTCGCTTCCGCGACAACGGCCAGCTCCTCTCGATCTGCCAGCGCATCGTCAGCCAGGTCGGCCGCCGCGTCGATGAATCGAGCCCGATCTGCGACGCCCGTCTTCCGGATGGCTCGCGTGTCAACGTCATCGCCCCGCCGCTCGCCATCGACGGACCGGCGCTCACGATCCGTAAATTCAAGAAGGACAAGCTGACGCTCGATCAGCTCGTCCGCTTCGGCGCGATCACGCCTGAAGGCGCAACGCTCTTGCAGATCATTGGCCGGGTGCGCTGCAACGTCGTGATCTCCGGCGGTACCGGTTCCGGCAAGACGACGCTTCTGAACTGCCTGACGAACTATATCGACAGAGACGAGCGGGTCATCACCTGCGAGGATACGGCGGAACTGCAGCTGCAGCAGCCGCATGTGGTTAGGCTGGAAACCCGCCCGCCGAACATCGAAGGCGAAGGCGAGATCACCATGCGTGATCTCGTCAAGAACTGCCTTCGCATGCGTCCGGAACGCATCATCGTCGGCGAAGTGCGCGGACCGGAGGTTTTCGATCTTCTGCAGGCGATGAATACCGGTCATGACGGCTCGATGGGAACGATCCACTCGAACTCGCCGCGCGAATGCCTGAGCCGTATCGAATCCATGATCGCCATGGGCGGCTACAGTCTCCCGGCAAAGACCGTTCGCGAAATCATCGCCGGCTCGATCGACGTCATCATTCAGGCAGCGCGTCTTCGCGACGGCTCGCGGCGCATCACGGCGATCACCGAGGTGATCGGCATGGAAGGCGACGTGATCATTACCCAGGATCTGATGCGCTACGAGATCGAAGGCGAGGACGCTGGCGGCCGACTGATCGGCCGTCATATGTCGACCGGTATCGGCAAGCCGAATTTCTGGGATCGCGCGCGCTACTACAACGAGGAAAAGCGCCTGGCCGCCGCCTTGGATGAGATGGAAGCAAAGTCGAAGGAAGTATGATGTTCGGTCTCGATCCGATAGTGCTCGCCATCATCGTGCTGGTTGCGGTCGCTGCGGGCGCGGTTTGCTATGGCCTGCTCTTCAGCCGTATGGAGACCGAGAAGAAAGCTGCCAATCGCGTCAGCCGCGTCGCTTCAACCGAGACCGACCGGGTGAAGGTCAAGGCCGCTCGGGACCGTGTCCAGGAAATGTCGAAACGCCGCAAGTCGGTGCAGGACAATCTCAAGGACCTCGAAAAGCGCCAGCAGGAAAACACAAAACGGAAACTGTCGCTGAAGTCGCGGCTGACCCAGGCGGGCTTTGCGATCACGCCCGCCAAATTCTACATGTTCAGCGCCGCCTTCGGCCTGTTCCTGATGCTCATCGCGCTGCTTGCCGGCGCGCCGATGCTGGTCGTACTTGCGCTTCCGGTCGTTGCCGGCCTCGGCCTGCCGCGGTGGATCCTGGGCTTCCTGATAAAGCGCCGCCAGAACAAATTCCTCGACGAATTTCCGAACGCGCTCGACGTCATCGTGCGTTCGATCAAGTCCGGCCTGCCGCTGAACGACGCGATCCGCCTCATCGCAAACGAGGGCCGCGATCCGGTGAAAACCGAATTTCGCCGTGTCGTGGAATCGCAGCAGGTCGGCCTCAGTGTTCCCGACGCCTGTGCGCGCATGACCAATTACATGCCGCTGCAGGAAGTAAGCTTCTTTGCGATCGTCATCGCCATTCAGTCGCAGGCCGGCGGCAATCTTTCCGAAGCGATCGGCAATCTCTCGAAGGTTCTCCGCGACCGCAAGAAGATGAAGGCCAAGGTGAAGGCGCTGTCGATGGAGGCCAAGGCTTCCGCCGTCATCATCGGCGCTTTGCCCTTTATCGTCGCCACGCTCGTCTACCTCACGTCACCGCAATACATGATGGTTCTGTTCACCGATCCGCGCGGGCACCTCATCATGGGTCTATCGGCGGTCTGGATGTCGATCGGCATCTTCGTCATGCGCAACATGGTCAATTTCGACATCTAGCCGGAGGCAAGCGTCATGTCAGCAGATCTTGCAGCGCGATTGACCGATCCGGCCATGCTAGTCGCACTTCTTGTTGCGATCGCTGTCTTTGCGACCTTCTACACGATCGCCGTTCCCTTCTTCGAGCGCGGCGACCTGAACAAGCGCATGCGCGCCGTTTCGACGGAGCGTGATCAGATTCGTGCGCGCGAGCGTGCCCGTATGAACACGGAGGCGGGAAACAAGGCGTCGCTTCGCAACCAAAACAATCGCTCTGTTCGCCAGATCGTCGAGCGCTTCAATCTGCGCAAAGCGCTGGTCGACGAAAACACGATGAACAAGCTGCGCGCAGCCGGCTACCGCTCGGAAAACGCTCTGAACACCTTCCTCGTCGCCCGGTTCTTTCTGCCCTTCGTTTTCCTCGCCCTCGCCGCCTTTTGGATTTTCGGTCTCGGCAACCTCGCAGCCAAGCCGCTTCCTATCCGCCTGCTTGCTATGATCGGCACGGGCTATCTCGGTTTTTATGCGCCGAACATCTTCATCTCGAACCGCATGTCGAAGCGTCAGCATTCGATCAAGCGTGCCTGGCCGGATGCGCTCGACCTGATGCTGATTTGCGTCGAGTCCGGCATCTCGATCGAAGCAGCGATGCGCCGCGTATCGGAAGAGCTCGGCGAACAGTCGCCGCCGCTTGCCGAAGAGATGGTGCTGACGACGGCCGAGCTTTCCTTCCTTCCGGACCGCCGTCAGGCGCTCGAAAACCTCGGCACGCGCACACAGATCGATCTCGTGCGTTCAGTCACCCAGGCCCTCATTCAGGCCGACCGTTACGGCACGCCGATTTCGCAGGCGCTGCGTGTTCTCGCACAGGAAGGCCGAGACGAGCGCATGAACGAGGCTGAAAAGAAGGCGGCTGCCCTGCCGCCGAAGCTGACCGTTCCGATGATTTTGTTCTTCCTTCCCGTTCTCGTTGCCGTCATCCTCGGCCCGGCCGGCATCCAGGTCGCCGACAGGTTCTGATGTCGCTTGCAGGCGGGGCGGAAACCAGCTAGCCGTAGTTTTCGCGTGACTGGCGAATGAGATCGAAGACCATCGGGAAGCGCTGATGTGACCGCCGCTCGCCTGGCGTCTTTCTAAATCAGGAGCGAGCCTTTATGTCTTCCGCAGCCATCCTCACCAGCATTTTTGCAGCACTGATGGTCGGAGCGGTGAGCCCCGGCCCGAGTTTCGTCGTCGTTTCCCGCATC
Organism: Rhizobium sp. CC1099; assembly: GCF_029714385.1. NCBI lineage: Bacteria > Pseudomonadati > Pseudomonadota > Alphaproteobacteria > Hyphomicrobiales > Rhizobiaceae > Rhizobium > Rhizobium sp. CC1099. The sequence goes on from NZ_CP121641.1 coordinate 4,125,906, forward strand.
GCCATTTCCCGCTCGCGCCTTGATGGCCTGGCAGCGGCGCTCGGGATGGGTGTCGGTGGCGTGATGTTCGGCATTCTTGCGCTCGCAGGCCTGACGGCTTTGCTGACGCAATTCGCGTGGCTTTACCTGGTGCTGAAGTTTGCAGGCGGTGCCTATCTCGTCTATATCGCGTTTCGCATCTGGCAGGGCGCGAAGGCGCCCATCGAGGTGTCCGGTGCGGTTGAGGGCAGGGCGTCGCTCGGCCGCAGTTTCTCGATGGCGCTGCTGACGCAGCTCAGCAATCCGAAGACCATCATCGTCTATGCGAGCATATTCGCAGCGTTTCTGCCGAAAACCGTACCCGCAGGTGTCATGATCGGTCTGCCGATCGGAATCTTCGCGATTGAGGCCGGATGGTATTCGTTCGTGGCGCTGGCTTTCTCCGCCCGCCGTCCGCGCCAGGTCTATTTGGCCGCCAAGCACTGGATCGACCGCGCTGCCGGGCTTGTCATGGGCGGGCTGGGTTTGCGCTTGATCTTCTCCGGCGCGATGCTTCGGTAGTCGAGATCAGTTGGTGTTGCTTGCCGGCGCGCTGTCCTTCGCCGCGAGTTTCTGCCATGAATTCTGCTGGGAAAGCATTGAACGCAAATAGGCGACGTTGGCGTCTGCCTGCTGCGGCGCGAGTTCGCGGCGGGCGATCTCTTCGGCCTCCGGAAAACGTCCCTGCAGGCCGACAGCAAGGGCGAGGTTCTGCCTGACACGGCTATCGGCGCCCGGCTGGCTCGCCGCCTGCTTGAGATAGGTTTCGGCGGTCCTGAGATCGCCTGTCAGCACGTAGGACATGCCGAGATTTGAAAGCACGGAAGGCTCGTTCGGCATGATGTCCAGCGCATCGCGATAACGCGCTCGCGCATCGCTGGGCTTGCCCATCTGGTCGAGAATCGCGCCCTGGGCAGAAATGAGCTTCCAGTCGGGCCGGTCCGGGGTTTGCGCCCGGCCGATCGTGTCGAGCGCTTGCTGGAACTGTCCTGCGGCCGCCTGGGCCTTGCCGTAGGCAGCAAGGACATTGCGGTCTTTGGGATTGGAAATCGCAACCTGCTGCATGACAGCAAGCGCCTGCGCGTCGCGCCCGGCCATGCGCAGCAGGTTGGCGTAGTTGACGCCGTTTACCGGATCGCGGGGGTTTTTCTCGTAGGCCTGCCCGACCCGGTCCGTCATTGCGTGCAGCTCGTTCGCATCCATGGTTTCGACCGGCTTTGTCAGCTTCGGCACCGAACCCGTCGTCATCTTGTCCTTGGTCGTCGAGCAACCAGCGAGCGCGGTGACAACCAGCGCTGCGGTGACGTACTGGAAAATACGGTTCTTGAATGGATGGATGGCCGGGAGAGGCATTGCGCTTTCCTGAATTCAGAAACTGGCGTTTGACCTCTAAGCGGAACAGGGAAAGGTTTGACGCAATCTTCACTCCAGCAATAGTCTGTTAACCCTAACGGACCGTTAAGAAAACGATTCCCGGACATCGCCGAAGGATAAATATGGCCCCCTATCAGTTCATCGAGAGACCGACGCCTTTCAACACGAAAGGCGGTTCCACATTGCCGATCTTCGCGGTCACGCCGGCGCATATCGAGACCGGCACGATCGATCCGATCGCGCTCGATTGGGCGAAGAAGGCAGGCTACAAGGCGGAAAGCGGATCGCTGCTGCTGATCCCGACCGCCGCCGGCCATCTCGGCGGCGCGCTTTTCGGCCTCGGCGCCAATCCATCGGAGCAGCCCTATATCACCGGCAAGCTTGCCCGTTCACTGCCCGCCGGCGACTGGCATATCGAAACCGCACCGCTGACGGCAAACCGCCTGTCGCTCGGTTTCGGTCTCGGCAGCTACCGTTTCGACCGCTATCGTTCCGACAAGCAGGCAGCCGCGACGCTGATGATCCCGCGCGATGCCGATGGCGCGGATATCAAGCGTCAGCTCGCAGGCGTGTTCCTCGCTCGCGATCTCATCAACACACCGACCAATGACATGGGCCCCGAACAGCTCGAAGCTGCCTTCCGCGGCCTTGCCGAGCACTACAAGGCGGAAATGTCGGTCACCATCGGCGATGATCTGCTGAAGGAGAACTTCCCACTGGTCCACACCGTCGGCCGCGCCAGCGCCGACGCGCCACGGCTTCTGGAACTGCGCTGGGGGAAGAAGGGCCACCGCAAGGTTACGCTTGTCGGCAAGGGCGTCTGCTTCGATACCGGCGGCCTCGACATCAAGCCGGCCTCCTCCATGCTCTTGATGAAGAAGGACATGGGCGGTGCGGCGAACGTGATGGGTCTTGCGCTGATGATCATGGACGCGAAGCTGAAGGTCGATCTCCGCGTCATCATTCCCGTCGTTGAAAATTCGATTTCGGCAAACGCGTTCCGCCCGGGAGACATCTACAAGAGCCGCAAGGGCCTGACAGTCCAGATCGACAATACCGACGCGGAAGGCCGCCTGATCCTCGCCGATGCGCTGGCTTATGCCGACGAGGAATCACCGGATCTTTTGATCGACATGGCGACGCTGACGGGCGCTGCCCGCGTTGCGCTCGGCCCCGATCTTCCGCCCTTCTTCACGGATGACGAAAACCTTGCCCACGATCTGACTGAAGCAAGCCTCGAGACGGACGACCCGCTGTGGCGGCTCCCGCTCTATATGGGCTATGACAAGGATATCCGCGCCAAGATCGCCGACATCACCAACGCTCCGGCGGGCGGCATGGCGGGTGCGATCACGGCGGCGCTGTTCCTGAAACGCTTTGTCAGCAACGCGAAGAGCTGGGCGCATTTCGACATCTACGGCTGGGCGCCGACCGAGCGCGCTCATTCGCCAGGCGGCGGCGAGGCGCAGGCGATCCGCGCGCTTTACCACCATATCCGCCGCGGCTGACCGCGATCGTTAAAATTTTATTCACCTTGGGGGGCGGCAGATTCTGCCGCCTCTTGCCTGCCAGCATCCTCTCGCGGAAAGTAGAACGGTAGCGTAATGATTTTCCGGAGGAGCCTTGCCGATCGAATTGACTGCCTCGCAGGCCCTGCGGCTTTGGCACGGCGTTACGCTTAACCAGGTTCACCATGACGAACGTGATTTGACGTTGCGCCAGATGGCGATCCTGCTGCATATCTATCTGGTGCCGCCGCCCCATACGGTGCGGGGGCTTGCCGCGACGCTGAACGTAACGAAACCGGTTATCACCCGGGCGCTGGATACCATGGGCGAAATGGGCCTTGTCGATCGGGCACGCGACGAAAGCGACCGGCGGAACGTGATCATCAAGCGCACCGTCGGCGGCGCGCTCTATCTCGAGAAGCTCGGCGACCTGGTGCGTGACCAGGGGCGCCGCCTGCCGATCTAAGTGGAATGGAGATGACGATGCTCGACCGCCGCCTGCATGCCTATCGGCCGGATCTTGCCGAAGCGAGTCTTGAAGGCAAGGTCGAAGCCTTGCGCTTCGTTTCCGGTATCCCGGCGCGGATCGCGGTTGCCGTTGCACCGCTTCGCCCGCAACCGGATATGTCAGTCGGCATCGATACGGAACTGCTCCTCGGGGAGGATGTAACGGTCTTTGACCGCGCCGGCGGCTGGTGCTGGGTAAAGGCCCGTTCGGACGGTTATGTCGGCTATATGCCGGAGGAAATGCTGTCCGACGCCCAGACGGAGCCGACACATATCGTCACCGTGCAGCGCACCTTCCTCTATCCGCAACCGGAATTGCGAAAGCCCTATAAATCCGTGCTTTCCATGGGCAGCCGCGTCAGGGTCGCGGGTGAGGCAGAGGTGCGCGGAAATCAGTACGTCGTTCTGGAGGATGGCACCGCAATTTTTGCAAGGCATGTCCAGCCCGTCGCCGCCGGCAAGGATGACGATTATGTCGAGATCGCGTCGCGCTTCATGAATGCACCCTACTTGTGGGGCGGCCGTTCGGGCCTTGGCATCGATTGTTCCGGTCTCGTTCAACTGGCCATGCTAATGACCGGCAAAAGCGCACCGCGCGACACGGACATGCAGGCAGCAAGCCTCGGCGAAAGGATCGATCGCACCGGACTTCGCCGCGGCGACCTCGTCTTCTGGAAGGGACATGTCGCAATCATGGAGGACCCCGAAACGATCATTCACGCCAATGGCTACACGATGACTGTCGCCCGCGAGAATTTCGAGGCGGCTGTCAAACGAATAGGCCAGCTCTACCAAAAGCCGACCGGCTACCGCCGTCCGGTCTGATCAAAATCGCCGCGGGTCGAAGAAATCGCGCAGTCCATCGCCCAGCAGGTTGAAGCCGAGAACGGCAAGCCCGATCGTAAGCCCTGGCAGGACGGCAAGCCATGGCGCCAGCCCAAGATAGGTTTGGGAATCGGCGAGCATCCGGCCCCAGGTCGGCGCCGGCGGCGCCACGCCGAGGCCAAGGAAACTTAAACCGGCCTCGGTGAGGATCGCCAGTCCAAGCTGGATCGCGGCATGGACGATGATCTGGTTCATGATGTTCGGCAACACATGGCGCACCGAGATCGTCAAGCGGCTGTTGCCGATCGCGCGCGCCGCCAGCACATAGTCGCGGCTCCAGGCCTGAAGGGCAGCAGCAAGTGTGACCCGCGCGAAGACCGGGATCATGAAGACGGCAATCGCTGTGATCGCCGTGAACCTGCCGGATCCGAGAAAAGCGCCCAGGATCATCGCCGAGAGGATCGGCGGCAGCGCGAAGATGACGTCGCAGACGCGCATCAGCAGCGTTTCGAAAATGCCGCGGGTGGCTGCCGCCGAAATGCCGGCAACCGAACCGATCGTGCCGCCGATGGCGACCGCGGTGATGGCGATCGACAGCGAATTCCAGCATCCGGCCATCAGCATCGAAAGAACGTCGCGGCCGAATTGATCGGTGCCGAGCACGCCGAAAGCGAAGGGCGGCTGCAGTTTGTAAATGATCTGCATCTTTGCAGGGGGCAGCGGCGTCCAGACGAGTGACAGAAGTGCAACCGCAACAAGCAATCCGACGATGGATGATCCGGCGAGAAGCTTTATTTGCCGGCTAATTATAAATGGCCGTCGTTTGATGGAACTGTCGGAAGCGATCGCCATTGTCACACATCCCTTCGCAGTCGCGGGTCGATCGCGAGATAGGACATATCGACGAGGAAATTCATGATGACGACGAGCGCGGCAAAGAACAGCACGACGTCCTGCATGGCGATGATGTCGCGTTGCGACAATGCCTGAAAGGCAAGCCGTCCAAGACCTGGAAGGTTGAAGACGTTTTCGACCAGAATCGCGCCGGCCACCAGGAACGTAAACTGCAGTCCAAGGGTCGTCAGGATCGGCACCAGCGCATTCGGCACGGCGTGCCGCCATAAGACTGCGCGGGCCGACAGTCCCTTCGCGAGCGCCGTCCGCGTGAAATCCTCGTGCAGTGTTTCCAGTACCGCTGTGCGGGTGACGCGCGTCAGCACGCCTGCTTGCGGAAGCGCTAAAGCTGTGGCGGGCATAACCAGCGCCTGCAGTGCAGGCCAAAGCCCGGCACCCCAGCCCGGAAAGCCACCTGCCGGCATGAGCCCAAGTGTCGTCGAAAACAGGATGATGAGCAGCAGTGCCACCCAGAAAGCCGGAACGGCAATGCTTACCTGTGAAAAGAGCGTCGCTATGATAGCGGCGATGCCGTCCCGCCGTGCTGCCGCGAAGGTACCAAGCGGCACGGCTATGGCGACGGAAAGGAGGATCGCGAGCAGCGCCAGCGGCAGCGTTACTGCCAGCCGCTCGAGGATCAGCCCCGCAACCGGCACGCCATAGGTATAAGACTGCCCGAGATCACCGGAAAGCACCCCGGCTACCCATTGGCCGTAGCGAAAGAGCAGAGGCTGGTCGAGCCCGAGTTCATGGCGAAGTGCTGCCAGCGTCTCCGGCGTCGCCGAGGTTCCGAGCATGATCGAAGCGGCATCGCCCGGCAGAAGGTCCATGACAGCAAAAATCAGGAAAGAGACGGCGGCAAGCGTCAGGATCAGTCCGGCAAAGCGGCGGCCAAGAAGCGCGATCATAGGCGCGGCTTACTTGCGGCCGACGCATTCGTCGTTCTCCTCATTCCTATCCTTCGACTTGCTCCGGGGTTCAGCACAGGAATCCAGCCACGGCGCGTCGGCGTCGCGAATGACTCGATCGAAGGAGTCTTTTGCGCCCAAGGAATTCGGCGTTCTGGAGCCCTGTGACAAGCACACGGATGAGGGAGAAGAGAATTGCGCGTCACCTATTCACGCCTTCTGCATATCCAGCACAAAACCCAGCCTCACTCCTTCCACGCCACATTCGTCAGAACATTCGAAGGAATCGGCTCGTTTTCCCACAAGCCCTTCAGATTCTTGTCCCACACGCCGAGCTTGGGCATGACGAATAGATATAGCGCCGGCACATCCTCGGCGAGGATTTTCTGCGCCTCTTCGTTGATCTTGATCTGCAAGGCGGGGTCGGTCGTCTCCTGCACCTTCTTCACCAAATCGTTGAAGACCGGGTTCTTGTAGTTGAAGTAGTAGGGATCGCGGGAATAGATGTCGATATCCATCGGCTCGGCATGCGCCACGATGGTCATTTCGTAGGCGCGGTCCTTCATCACATCCTGAACCCATTTTGCCGGAAATTCGGTCGGTTCAATGTTCATGGTCACGCCGATCTCGGCAAACATTGCCTGCATGACCTGGGCGCTGCGTGGCGCATAGGCCATCTGCGGCGATTTGATCGTGAAGGTGAAGCCATTCGGATAACCGGCTTCCGCAAGAAGTGCCTTCGCCTTTTCGGGATTGTAGGGCAACACACCGGTCATGTCCTGATAACCCGGATCGTTCGGCGTATAATGGCTACCGATCGCCGTGCCGAGGCCCGACCAGGCCCCGTCGATCACCGTCTGGCGGTCGATCGCCATCATCAGGGCCTGGCGCACTCGCTTGTCGTCGAAAGGCTTCCTGGAATTGTTCATGCCCGCAACGACCTTGAGCTCGGTATTGCCGATCTTCGTCACGAGCCGCGGATCACCTTCGAACGAGCTCATCAGCTCGGGTGCCGCGAATTCCGGAATGGCGTCCACGTCACCTGCCTTCAGTGCGGCAGCCTGTGCTTGCGGGTCGGCTATGAAGCGAAAGGTCACCTTGTCGAGCTTCACAGATACTTGGCTGTTCCAATAGGCTTGGTTTTTCGCGAGCTCGACCTTGTCGCCCTTCGCCCAGTTGACGAATTTGAACGGACCGGTTCCGACCGGGTGCGTCTTGTCGCTCGCAGTGGAGTTCGGACCAACCATGACCGATGCCGGCCAACCAAGCCAGTAAAGCAGGCTTCCCGTCGGCTGCGAGAGGTGCAGCACCAGCGTTTCGGGATCGGGCGTATCGATGGAGGCAATCGAGGCGAAGAAGCGCTTCTGCGGATTGACCGAATCTTTGCCGCGGGCACGCTCCAACGCGAACTTGGCCGTAGCGGAATCGAAGGTTTCGCCGTCGTGGAACTTGACGCCGGTCTGCAGCTTGAACGTATAGGTCAGCCCGTCCGGCGAAATTTCCCAGCTCTTGGCAAGCTGCGGTCGGACCTTGCCGCTCTCATCGATAGACACCAGCCCTTCAAAGATATTCTGCCAGGTCACCTGACCGATCGCGACCGGCGCGGCGATTGTCGGGTCGAGCCCCGTCGGCTCGACGCTCATGCCGAGATTGAGCACCGCCTTGCCCGCTTGAGCCGGCATGACGACGCTTGCCATCATCACGACGGAAAGGGCAGCGCTGAGGGAGAGGCGTTGGGCAAGGCGTGTGAAAGGAGCCGGCAAAAGCCTGGTGATCATAATCCTGCGGATCCCGAAAAAGCGGTGTGAAATTGATGCGAACATTTTGTGTTCACAGTGTATCGAAAAAAGCTACACACTAAAAACAGAGAAAATGCAAGCTGTCTCCTTGCGCGACCGGCCTCAGCGGCTCTTCAGTTTCGTCCGCATGAAATTCTCGATGAACCCGATGAGCTTGCCGGCCGCGAAGGAGAGCTGCCGGTCCGGTGCGATCGAGAGCGCGACATGGGTGCGGATGGAGGTTTCGCTGGAAAGAGGGATTGCAGCAAGCTGACCCGCCTCGATCTCGCGGCGAACAGCAAGTGCCGGCAGGAGCGTCACTGCGCTGTCGCTGAGCACGAGTTCCTTAAGCATTTCCAGCGAACTTACCGTGAAAACCGGGTCGATCGTCAGCCCCTGCCGCTCGATAAGTGCATCGAAGCTCTGGCGGAAACCAAATGACTTCTCGGGTAGGGCGAGCGTATCGCGCGCAAGTTCGCGAAGGGTGATTTCCTTGCGGCCTGCCGCTGCATGACGCGCCGAAACGATCACGTCGTAAGCGATTTCAAAGCGCGTCACCACTTTTGCCTCCGACATCGGCGGCGCAAAAAGCGTCAGCGCCATGTCGGCCTGTGCTGCGTTCACCGCTTCGATGGCCTGCCGCGCGCTGGTGATCATCACTTCAAAGCGGATATTGGGGTAACTGCGGCTGAATTCCGAAAGCGCGGGTGCGAGCAGGCTGGTGACGATCGCTCCATTGGCGTAGATGGTCACCCTACCGCGCGCGATCCCCTTGAGATCTTCGATCAGCTGTTGCACGTGCTCGAGTTCGCGAAGTGTCCGCCCGGCGCGCGCGGCAAGCAGCTCACCTGCGGCCGTCAGCGTCACGCCGCGCGCGCTGCGTTCGACGAGCGCAGCGCCGAAATGCTCTTCGAGATTCTCGATCTGGCGGCTGACGGCAGTCGGCGCAACGCCCAGGTTCTCGGCAGCCTGGCGCATGGACTTGGTCCTAACCAGCTCGTCGAAATACATCAGGGCCCGGATCTGCATTTTCTCTCTCCGCCGCTTGGCCTTGTTACTCTGTCCGGGCAATCAACGCCCGTCCGGGTAGAGCTCCCGCCAGGCCGGCTGCGCACCCTCGTAAGGCAGCGTTGTCGCTTCGTAAACACCGCGCGCGATGGCGCGGGCCATGACCATCCCCGCAAGATGGCAAAGCTCCATCAGTTCGCCCATGTCGGCCATCGCTCGTGCACCGGTCGAGGCAGCAAAGACCGTATCGCCGTCGAGCGGCAGATGCGCCGGAAGCAATGCCCTTGCCAGACCGTCATGTGCGCCCAGCGAAAGCCGGTGAGCCTCGGCTTTCGTCAGTGCCGCATCGGTCACCACCGCACCGATCGTGGTTGCAGGCGCCATCACGCCCTTCAGCCGCAAGCGATGATCTATCACCTGCGGCATTCCGAGCCCGCCGAATTCGTTGTCTCGTTCGAAGGGTGCCGCCCAGAAATGCGGCCCGTCGCCGATCGTTGCCGAACCGAGCGCATTGACTGCGACGATTGCCGCCACCCGATGCCCAGCGCTGCTGACCGTGCTTGCCGAGCCGAGCCCGCCCTTGAATGTCGCTGTCGTCGCACCCGTTCCAGCCCCGACCGTTCCAAGCGGAAATTCGCCTTTCGTCGCCGCCTTGAAGGCCGCATAGCCCATCTCCCGGTAAGGCGAATGCAGGCCCCAATCCTTGTCGCCGCCGTTTAGAAGATCGAAGAGGATCGCCTCGGGTACGATTGGCACGCGCACCGTGCCCACCTGGAATCCGCGGCCGGCTCCCCTCAGGCCGGCCTGGACGCCGCCCGCCGCATCCAGCCCAAAGGCCGAGCCGCCGGAAAGAACGAAGGCATCAACCTTCTCGACCGTCATCGACGGATCGAGCAAGGCGGTGTCCCGGCCTGCGGGCGCGCCGCCGAGAACGGCGGCCGAAGCCGTCGCCGGTTCGTCGAAGATAATCGCGGTGACGCCGGAACCGAGCTTTAGGTCCGTTGCGTGGCCGATCGAAACGCCTTCGATATCGGTAATGAGATTGAGCAAGTGCGCCGTCCTTGTTGACGTCGGATAGGATCGCAACCAGCACGAAAAAACAAGACCGGCCCCTTTTGGGACCGGTCATAAATCTTGGAAAGCGATGAAGTGCGGAAACCTAAGCCTGTTTTCAGGCATGGATTGGCTTTGGATGGCGCCGGGTCATCAGGTCGTGGATCGCGAGCTTCACCTCATCCGGCGAACTGAAACGCTGCTCGTCAAGGTCGTGCACGTGAAACTTCACGGCGATGAATTTCAGCCGGTCTTCATCTGGAATGACGATCCCCACGGGGACGCCTGCATATTCGATAACTTGCTTTTTCATGCGTAGAACTCCTGCCGCGCGGATTGCGAGGCGATGACGAATTGACTTGTCTGATACCGTTGAAAGGGGACGAAGGTCACATTCGACAGTTCGGGCGGGAGAGGGCGCCCGGACGGTCATTGCCGAGCACAATTCGCCCAAGAAGGGTGGCGAGAATACCGATATCAATCATGTCTCGTTCCTTGTGTTGGCGTTGCACTCTTGAGGTCTCGAAAGGCTCAAGACCCGGCGACGACTATCTTTTATAATCTACCTTGTTTGTAGAGAATAGCGGACAGTCTGTCAGAAACATATTCCGAAACGTGTCAAAATCTCGACGATCCGAAAAAAATAATTCCACCACAGTCATACTTGCTGAAAGAACGTTATCAGATCTTTGTGCAAATTGCGTGACGGGCGGAAGCCTCGTTTCGATCACCGGGACAGACATAGGAAGTCGTTTTGATTCCGGCAATGGGGCTTTTGATTAAAAAACCGCAAGCCTCGAAATGACCGCATTGGTTAATGGCGGCGGGGAGGTCACCAGCCCTCGGATAGGACCTTTTCCAGCATGTCCGCGAAGAAGTCGGCACTCTCGGTGGTCAAGCAAAGCGGCGGTTTGATCTTCAACACATTCAGGTGATCGCCGGTTGGCTGCATGATCACGCCGAGTTCGAGAAGACGGTTGCAGATGGCCGCCGTCTCTTGCGTCGCCGGCTCCAGCGTCGTTCTGTCGCGTACGAATTCAAGGCCGAGATAGAGTCCCATGCCGTGGACGGCGCCCGCAATCGGGTGCTTGTCGATCAGCGCGGCCAGTCGGCTTTTAAGATGATCCCCGACGTCGCGTGCATTGTCCTGGAGCTTTTCGTCCACCATGACGTCGAGCACCGTCATGCCGGCAACGCAACTGACCGGGCTGCCGCCAGACGAGGAAAAGAAATAGCCTTCCTTCTCCAGCGACCCGGCGATTGCCTGCGTCGTGATCACCGCGCCGAGCGGGTGGCCGTTGCCCATGCCCTTGGCGATGGTGATGATATCCGGCACCACGCCCTGCTGTTCGAAGCCCCAGAAGTGATGGCCAAGCCTGCCATAGCCGACCTGCACCTCATCGGCTATGCAGACTCCTCCGCGGGCACGCACTTGAGCATAGACTTCTGATAAATATCCGTCCGGCAGGGCAATGCCGCCGGCATTCCCATAGACCGATTCGGCAATGAAGCCCGCAAGCCCTTGCCCGCCGGCATCGATCGACTGCAGCACGGGCGCCATCGCGGTGAGATAGTCTCCGGCCGAATCCGGCCCACGAAATTCGCCGCGATAGGTGTTGGGTGAAGTGATGGCATGCACCCAATCCGGCCGGGTCGCCAGGGCCTGAGGGTTGTCGGCAATTGAGGTGGAAACGGCGTCGCTTGCCACCGACCAGCCATGATAGGCTTCCAGCAGGCAAAGCATGTTGCGCGCACCCGTATGCGCCTCGGCGAGCCGGATCGCCAGGTCATTTGCCTCCGATCCGCTGTTGACGAGGAAGACGCGGTCCAGTCCGTCGGGCGCCAGAGCTGCCAATCGCTCGCAGAACTCACCGAGCGCCGCATAGTGAAAGCGCGAATTGGTGTTGAGCTTCAGCCATTGTTCGCCGATCGCTTCTGCCAGGCGCGGATGCCCGTGGCCGAGAATCGTGACATTGTTGACCATGTCGAGATAGGCGCGCCCCTCGACATCGAACATGTGTTCCTTCCAGCCGCGCTCGATCTGCGGCGGCACCTCGTAGTAATTCTTCTGCGGTTTTGCGAGATGCGCCTGGCGCCTGGAGAACAGTTCTTCCGTCTCCGGCTCGGGCGCACTGGCGCCTGGTCCAAGCAGGCCTGCAGGCGAGGGGCAAAGCACGGACCAGGCGGCTGCCTCCTGCGGCGCGGCAAAGAGGGGCGGTTCGAGCGCCGGAACCGTGCAGAACTGGATACGCAAGCCGCCGAGCGAAGAGGCTTCGCCCGAGACCGTCCCGATGATCTGCCCCTGTTCCACCTCGGCGCCATCCTCAACAGACAGGTCCAGGCCATCAAGATGCAGATTGATACCGTCGCCGATCAGGACGAGATGGTGGTTCTTGCAATCGATGCGTCCGGAAAATGGTGCAGCGACGCTGTTGCCGCCGGGGAGGCAGATGTCGGTATGCAACGCGTAGGTCGATGGCTGCCTAGCGCCTCGAAGAACGGCGCGCGAAAGCCGGTATTCGCCGTAGCGGGTCGCGGCGATGCCCGCCTCATTCGCCGCGCGTGCCAAAAGCCGCCAGTCCATTTCCGCATTCAGCCAGTTTCCGGCCGCAAAATGCGGGCTCTGAACGCCGAGGTCGAGATAGGCGATGTTTGCAAGATCGATCTCCGGCAGAAGCGCGTGCCAGCCGGACATATCGACCGGCGTCATGTCGGCGCCGACCGCGTCAAAAATTGCCGCCTCCATCAATTCGAAGGAAACGGACATGGCCGTGTCGAAGATTTGCCGTTCAAGCTCCAGATTGTCGCGGACGTAGTCGTTTTCCGGGTCGATCGAAATCTGCTGTTCGCTGCTCGCGACGAGAATGACGGCGCGCGCGACAATCAGCGGCCAGAGCGCCTTCAGTTCCTCGTCCGTCAGCGGATAGATCTCGTGATAGGCCTTGACCGCCGGCAGGATGTAGAAGGGATCGCCATCAGCCTGATGCAGCAGCGAGGCGCAGGTAACGGCAAGGTCGCCGACGAGCCAGCCGCGAATGACATCGCCGAAATCGATGACGCCATCGGGTATCGGCCGCCCTTGCGCATCAATCCGGCAGACGACGTTGTCGCCTGTTACATCATGATGCACGGGCTGGACGCGAAGCGATGGCGCGAGCGGCTGGATGCGGCGTACGGCAAGCACCATGCTCTTGGCGATCCGGTCGCGCGCAGCGCTGTCGGTGATGGCCGAAAGCAGCTGAACGGCAACAGGCCCCGCCCGGCGCAGGTCCCATTGCAAGCTGCGGTCGAGGCCCGAATGATTGAAGTCGGCGAGCGCCTGTGCCAGCCGGGCGCAGAGTGCGCCAAGGGCCGCGACGGAAGCCTTCGGCAGGTATTTGCGATGCGTCAGTCCTTCGCCTTCGAGATATCCGAGCAGACGCACCTTGAAGGTCTGTTCGCGAACTGTGACGGCGATGATATCCTGGCCGTCCGTCGAGCTCATGACCCTCGGGACACGCGGCGTACCCTCCTTGCTGGTCAGATACCGGATTGCCGCATTCTGCGCCTCGAGCTCCAGCGTATCGTAAGCCATGTGGCAGATCTTCAGCACATAGCTGCCATCACCAGTATTGATCCGGTAATTGCGGTCCTGCTGGCTGCCGAGTTCGGTGATCGTGCCGTGGAGGCCATAGCGGGATTGCAGGATGCTTTCCGCTTCGGCCGGCGTTACGTCCGGGCGCGGCAATTCCATACGATCGGCACGCGCATCATCGGTCATGGCATCCCCCAGCATGATTCGATTTTCCACATTAAGCAGATAATCGAATGCATGTCATGGGCAAGCGCTTACTACTACCCTTTCGAGTTGTTTCAACCCATACGTTCGGAGGCGTAGCTTCCTGGGCTTGCCGGGAAGACGATGGTGCGGTTGCCGTTCAGGAAGACGCGGCGATGGATATGGGCATGGATGGCGCGCGCCAGCACCTGGCTTTCGACGTCGCGGCCGATCGAGACATAGTCCTCGGCACTCTGGGCATGGGTGATGCGCGCCGTATCCTGCTCGATGATCGGACCTTCGTCGAGATCGGCGGTCACGTAGTGCGCCGTGGCGCCGATTAGCTTTACGCCGCGCTCGTAGGCCTGCTTGTAGGGGTTGGCGCCCTTGAAGGACGGCAGGAAGGAATGGTGGATGTTGATGATCCGGCCGGACATCTTGCGGCACATTGCATCGGAAAGCACCTGCATATAGCGGGCGAGCACGATCAGTTCCGTGCCGGTCTGGTCGACGAGCTCAAGCAGCTGGGCTTCGGCCTGCGGCTTGTTCTCCTTGGTGACCTTGATGTGATGGAAGGGAATGTCGTGGTTGACCACGACCTTCTGATAGTCGAAGTGGTTGGAGACGACGCCGACGATATCGATCGGCAGGGCGCCGATTTTCCAGCGATAGAGCAGGTCGTTCAAACAGTGGCCGAAGCGGGAGACCATCAAGAGCACCTTCATGCGGCTGTCCCCATCGTGGATTTCAGCCTCCATGCCGAATTTCTCGGCGATAGGCTTGAAGCCTTCCTTCAGCGCCGGCAGTGCAACGCCCTCCTCGGAAATGAAGCTGACGCGGGTGAAGAACTTGCCGGTGTCGAGGTCGTCGAACTGCGAGCTGTCGACGATGTTGCAGCCCTGATCGGCGAGATAATTCGCAATCGCCGCTACGATGCCGCGCGTCGATTGGCACGATACGGTCAGTACATAATGCGTCATGGCCCTCTTCCCTCTCACGGCAATAGCCGACAGGTCTGCTTAGATCAAAGCAGCTACGCCGCATAGGCGAAGCTCTCATTCGTGCAACAATTTGCAAGAGAAGCTGTCAAGGACTTGCAGGCTCTTGCATCCGTTCGTTACGCTCCAACTTACGGAAGTCATAGCGAGAGTCCGTTCCGCCTGCGCCGTCGCGTATCCCCGCCGCGCAGCCGTTCAGGCAGAAACCGACATGCCTACTTTACCGGCAGCGCGTTTCCCGCGCACGCCCTCGTTGACCTTCAGGAAGCCGACGAGCAGCCAGACGAGGCCGGCCGTCTTCATGGAGAAGATCGCCGTGGAGCCGATCATCAGGTTCAGGAACATGAAGAGCGATAGCGAATGCGCAAGACGCTTCTGGTTCGGCGTCTCGCCTGCCGGGAAAAAGGAGACGAACAGCCAGAAGAGGATGAGGCCGAAGATCGTCGCGCCATAGGTTATGTAGACGTAGCCGCTATCGACGAAAGTCGTGGCTTTCTCGAGTTCAAGGCCGAGCGCCGCCGGGATATCCATTGCGATGATGTTCCGGATTGTGCCGCTGATGCGGCCGACGAAGTCGTCTTCATGGGCATCGGGACGGAATGCATAAATGACGAAGCCCATGACGATAATCATCGGCATCATCAAGAGATCGCAGATCTTCGGAATCCACGGAAAGATAAAATAGCCGCCGAGGCAGGCCATGCTGAAAATCAGCATCGTACGCGTGTCGTTGGTAATGAGGATCAGCATGACGGTGAAGACGAAGAGCAGCCGGTCGAACAATCTCAGGCGATTGGAAAAGCTGACGAGATAGATGACCAGCACGCCGCAGAAATTGGCAAGTGACACCTGCTCCAGGAAGATCGATGAGGACCGGTGATCGATAATCCCGAAGGAAAAGCGGGATGGGAACCCGAGCGCGCCGCGAAAGAGCCCGATGTCACTATAGGTGGCGCGGGGCACGCCACGGGTGTTTTCGAAATATTCAGCCGGATGGAACAGGGCCACATAGGCTTGCACCGAGACGATCTCGCAGATCAGCACCGCCAGCACCACAACGCTGCATATCTTGAAAATCAGCTTCAGCGTTCGTTCGTTCGTCCATCGGCCCATGATGACGAAAGCGAAGATGATCAGCACGTTGCGCAGGTGGTCGATATAGCCTGCGCGGTTGACCGCGATCACATAGACGGTGAGAAAGATCGTCGCCAGCAAATAGCCAAGCGGAGCGAGGTCTTCTTCGTAAAGGCCCCTCTTTAAAAGGAAGCCAAAACTATAGATCAGCAGCAGGATCTCGCTGAGGGCGACGTGCGACGACGCAAGCGGCGTGATGTTGTGGTTGATGAAGGCGAGAAGGCAATTATAGGTGACCGACAGCACGCCGACGGCCAGGATGCCGTAGTCGATCGGTTCCTTCGTTGTTGCATCTCGCTGTTCCATCGCCGCTACCTGCCCATTGTCCGGCACGCGTCTTCGGCAGGAGAAGGCGCCTTGGCGGCGGCTTCCAGCACCGCGATCTGCTTTCGCTCATGGCCGTCGTGGGGCTCTACGTTCAAGGGCTCGCTCGCCGGCCACCAGTCACCGGCCACCCAATAGGTCCAGCCAAGCCAGACGTCGCCGTTCTCCTGCATCGTATCCAGAACCGTCTTCAAGCCGGCGACGCATTCCGGTGCTTGCGAAACGCCGAATTCGCCTAGCAGCACCCTGGTGCCGTGCTCGCGTGCCCAATCGGACATGCGGATGATGGCATTCCTGGCGTTCTCATTGCCGGAGCATTCGTCATGCGTACCGGAAGAATCGCTGTCGAAATACTGGTGAACCTCGTAGGCAAAGTTCTTGCGCGGATCCTTGACGCCGAGCATCACCTTGCCGTTTGGCCCGCCTGGGCCATCGGACTGCCAGGAATGGGCGCCCGTCCACTTCGTGCCCGGCACGAGGACGAGATTGTTGGCGCCGACCGCCCGGATGCCGCGGAACGCCGCATTGGCGGCGCTCAGCCATTTGTCGCTGGCAATGTCGTGGGGTTCGTTCATGAGCCCGAAAATCACGTCGTCCTGATTGGCAAATTCGGAAGCAAGCCGAGTCCAGAAATCTGCAAATGCCAGGGTCGTCGCCGGCGGTGTCCCGACCTGCGTTTTCTTGTACTGGGCATAATTGTGCGGATCGAGAATGGCAGTCATCTCATGTTTGCGCAAAAGGGCCACCGTATCCTTGATGCGCTGGAGCTCGGCGTCGTTCAGTGCCTGCCCGAGTTCGGGCTGCAGCCGCTCCCACAAGAACGGCAAGCGAACGATATTCATCCCCTTCTCTTTGAAGTAGCCGATCGTCTCTTCGGAGGGGTAGGCATAATCCTTGAAAATCTCTCCACCCGGATTGCCGAATTCCGCACCGGAAAGATTGATGCCACGAAAGCAGGGACCCGCGGCTTCAGCAAGGCCGGCGTGCCACGGCAGCATTGCTGCCGCGGCTATCGTCAGCATGCGGCGCCAGGGCGATAACGCGGCTTTCATCGATCTCGCTTTCAGGAGTTCTGCCATGTTCCGGCAATATCGGGTAGGGTATCTTAACGCTCCGTTAGCTAAGGATTTCTAAAGTCGGTCTACCTCCGCCAAAGATCTGCGTCGGCGGGTCACGAGTGTGTTTATGAGCCAATTTGACAGGAACAGAGTTAGTCGGCTGCCTAGCTGGCGAAGCTACGAGCCTGCGCCAACCGCGCCGGAAAGCTCTCCCGCGCGCGCGCCTGTCCTGAGGCCTGGTGATTTCGCAAAACCCTTTCCCGAGCCGGAGGCGCCGCCGTCGCCCACCCCTCCCGAAAAGGATTTACGCCAGACAGAGCCTTTGCCGTCGCAGTCGGAGCGTGCCGTTGTCCGCGCAGCGCCGGTTTCCGTCGATCCTGACGCGCCGCTTGTTGATATGCGATCGGTCATCTTTGCGATCTGGAACAGAAGGCTGATTGTCCTCGGACTGGCCGCGCTCGGCGCTTTGGCGGGCGGAGCACTGCTGCCGTTTCTGCCGCAGAAATTCACCGCAAGCACCAGCCTTTATTTCGATCCGCGCCAGATCGGCCTTGCTGATCCGGCGACACAATCATCGACGATCTCGCCGGAGATGATTTCGTCGATGATCGACAGCCAGGTGCAGATCCTGATGTCCGGCAATGTGCTGCGCCGGGTTGCCGATACCATGAAGCTTGCGCAGGATCCGGAATTCAACGGCGGCCGGAGTGACGACGCGGCTGTAGTCAGTGCCCTGCAGAAGTCGCTTACGATCACCCGCCAGAGCAGCACCTATGTCGTATCGTTGACGGCCGTGACGAACAATCCGGAGAAATCCGCCAAGCTTGCAAACCAGGTCGTGACCTCGTTCATGCAGGAGGAAAGCAGTGCCTCGACAGGTCTATACGAAAATACCACGGCGACGCTCGATGTTCGTTTGACCGATCTGCGCCAGAAAGTGCAGGAGGCCGAGCAGGCCGTCGAAACCTTCCGCGCCGACAACGATATGGCAGCGACGGAGGGCAATCTGATTTCCGACCAGCGCCTTGCCTCGCTGAATACGCTGCTGCTGACTGCGCAGGAAAAGACAATTCAGGCCAAGGCCCGCGCGGATGCGGCCGCGAACATGAGCTTCGAGGATGTCGTCGCCAATAGCCGAACGGACGGCAATTCTGTGAACTCGTCGCTCGCGAGCCTTCGACAGCAATTTGCCACTCAGGCCGCAGCCGTCGGCAGCCTCGAGAGCCAGATGGGCGCTCGTCATCCGCGACTGCAGGCCGCCCGCTCGTCACTGCAGAGCATTTCGGGCGAGATCAAGGGCGAATTGCAGCGCATGGTGACTTCGGCGCGCGCCGATTATGAGCAGGCGACAAAGGCCGAGGAGGCGATTGCCAAGGAACTGAACATTCAAAAGGCGCTGCAGGCGACCACATCCGACAAGCAGGTCGAACTCAACGAACTGCAGCGCAAGGCGACGGCCGCCAGAGAAATTTACGAGACCGTCCTGAAGCGCTCCAGCCAGACGACCGAGGAGCAGAACCTTCCGCAGAGCAACATCCGCGTCATTTCAGAAGCTGAACCGCCAACGAAACCGGACGGTCCCGGCAAGAAGATTCTTTTGATCGCCGGCGTTATCGGCGGGCTCTTCACCGGCTTTGCCGCCGGCGCGGCATTTGCGATCCTCGCAAGCCTCTTTGGGCATCCGGTCATTCGGGGCTATTTCCGCCGGGAGGCCTAGCGGTAAAGGGCTTCGAAATCAATTTGTCGTGCCCGGTCTACCGCTTGATGGCTGCTTGGCTGCTTCCTAAATTTGAAGACGAATGTCGCTGGAGCCCGTCCTGCAATGAAAGGTCACCGATATGCGATCCCTGCCGATGTTGCTCGCTGCCCTTTCTGCTGTCAGCGGCCTGATCGCCGAGCCGGCTCTTGCGACGGATTGGAGCCGGGCGGGCAAAGCAGCCGCTCAGCCGCTCTATCCCTATCCCGATCTCCCCGGCGTCAAGTCTCAGCCCGACAAGAAGGATGAGGAACAATATGTCTGCCGCACCGAAACGCGCGGCATCAGGCGCAGTGGGGACTGGATCTTCCGCTCCGGCGGCATGCCGACCACCGTCTATGTATGCGACCGCGACGGTTACGTGAGCCAAGGAACGCAAGTGCCTGCAAGAGGCCACTATCAGCCCGTGCGCTGACGCTTCATGCCGTGCGGGAAAAATTCCGCGCGATGAAGTCGTCGATGGAGGCGCGGCCAGGCGTGCCGGCGCACGTGGTCCCCGGTCCGGCTGCGCAGCCGTTCGGGCCATTCATGGAAACGCCGTAGCACTTTCCTTGTTGTCCGCGGCCGAAGCGGCAGGAGCGGCAACAGTGGCAAGCGCCGCAGCGAGCGAGCCCTGTGCGAGCCAGCGTAACGATGCCGTTTTTCATTGTTCATCTCCACAAGAATGGCGGGCCGTGATTGGCTTGCATTGCGGGCTACGGAGGGAGCCGACGGAATATTACAGCGCTTCTCGCGATTTTCTTGCCGGTCCCGGCTTGCCGTCTTCGCGATTGCAGGGGAAAACGCCTGAGAACAAAGGCTCGCCCGCTACCGTGAAATAATTTCGAACGCGCGGTAACAAAGTTGTGTGCCCTCTCGTAGAGGATGATGCGGGTGAAATACTCAGCGCGGGAAGAGGAATGGGGAGGCTGGATGCGTAGCGCCATGGGTGGCGATGCGCAGGCCTATCACCGCTTTCTTTGCGCTGTGACCCCTCATCTGCGCGCCATGGCCCGCAGGCGCTGCGATCAGTTTGGCGCGCCGGCAGGCGAGGCGGAGGATGTCGTGCAGGAGGTGCTGCTTGCTGTTCACCTGAAGCGCGGAACCTGGGATCCGGCTCGCCCGATCGGCCCTTGGCTGTCGACGATCGTGCGCAATAAGCTGATAGACATCCTGCGCCGGCGCGGCCGTCACATCGATGTGCCGATCGACGACGTGATGACAACGCTCGAAGCGGAAGAACAGGCGGGCAATTTGGATCGGCTCGACGCCGAACATATGTTGAATCGCCTGAAGGATCCGCAGCGTGACATCGTGCGCTCGATTTCGATCGAGGGAGCAGCTGTTCGCGAAACGGCCGAAAGGCTGAAAATGAGCGAAGGTGCGGTGCGCGTCGCGCTGCACCGGGCGTTGAAGTCGCTGGCCGCCTTGTACCGGAGTGAGACGAGTGAAGACCGATGACCTGATCAGCCTCCTGGCACAAGACGGCCCCATCCGCGCGCGGCTCGGCCCGTTGCTCCTGGGCGCGCTGCTGATCGGCGTCGCAGTCTCTGCAACGTTGCTTCTGTCGGCAGTCGGTATCCGTCACGACATGGCAAGCGCGATCGAAACGGCACGCGTGCTCTTCAAGATGGTCCTGACCCTGACGCTCGCCGTCACCGCTTGCGGGCTTGTCTTACGCATAGGCCGTCCAGGCGTGCCGCTGGGGCTTTCAAGCCTGGCGCTGTTCGTGCCGCTGATCCTTCTCGCAGCGGGCACCGCGGCCGAATTGTCGGCCATTCCGCAGGATGCATGGGAAACGGCGATGCTCGGCCGCAACGCACGCTTCTGCCTGTTCTTCATACCGGTCCTGTCGTTCGCGCCGCTTGCGGGTTTCCTCTGGGCGCTGAAAAACGGCGCTGCGGAACGCCCAAGCCTTGCCGGTGCCGCAGCAGGCCTTGCCGCCGGCGGTATAGCGGCAGCGCTTTACGCCTTGCACTGCACGGACGACAGCCCGCTGTTTCTTGCAGTCTGGTACACCACGGCAATCGCGGCAGTGACAGCCATCGGCGCGCTGATTGGATCGCGATATCTGAAGTGGTAAGACAGCGAGGTCACGAGACCACGGCCGTTGGCATCGGCTCTTCTGCTATCTTTGTAAGGGAATGGTGCCCAGAAGAGGACTCGAACCTCCACACCCTTTCGGGTACCAGCACCTGAAGCTGGCGCGTCTACCAATTCCGCCATCTGGGCGACGGAGAGCCATGTAAGGGGGTGGCTCTTTGCTGTCAACTGGCTTTTTGAAGTTTTCCTGACAGGCTGGAAAAAAGAGCGAATATGCCTCCCGAAGACGCCGGAACGGGGCGATCACGCCGAACTGAACGGCTTTCGGTCTTGTGGTGGATGCCATGCGGCGGCGGGTGTTCTATATCTGCAGCAGCAGAAAGGACTCAGTGATGTCTGCTCTTCGAACGATCATCTTCGGCTCCGTCATCGGCTTCGTGCCGCTTGCGGCCAGTGCCGCGCCTCCGCTCGCGCCGCTGCAACAGCGCAATCCGGCGATCATCAATGTGCAATCGACCTACTGCGATTATCGCGGTTGCTTCGGCTTCGGGCCGCAGCAGTGGCACCGCCCTGCCTATATCCAGCCGAACTATCGTCCGCCGGAAGCGAGAGGGCCGACCTATTACCAGCCGCGCGCCCAGCCCAGGCGACAGCTTTCCTATGATCCGCCGCCAATCCGCCGGATACGTCCGCCAGCAAAGGGAATGCATGTCGAATGGTGCCGAAATCAGTACCGGACCTACAATCCGAGGACCGATCGTTTTGTGACCTACGAGGGCATCTACAAGACCTGCAATTCGCCCTTCGACTGAGGGTCAGCTCTCGAGCGAAACGCGGTCGGCATGGCCGAGATCGCGGCCGGGTTCGATGATGTCCCGCACCCGCTGCTTGAGTTCCTTCGGCCCCGGGAAACCGCCGTCGCGTTTGCGCTCCCAGATGAGGTCGTCGTTGACGCGAATCTCGAAATTGCCGCCCGTACCAGGAATGAGCGCCACTTCGGCGAGGCTGTCCGAAAAGGTGTGCAGCAATTCCTGCGCCATCCAGCCGGCGCGCAGCAGCCAGTTGCATTGGGTGCAGTAGAGGATCGTCACACGGGCTTTTTCAGTCATCGGCGGATTCCTTTCAATGCTTCGATTTAAGGCCTTCGTGGCCGCTTCGCAACGTCCGGCTTGCGCGGGGAGGCCATCGCATGTTCATGTCACGAAGTTAGCTGTGGTGCTGCGCGGCACGGTCCGCTTAATAGGCGTTCAGCACCGGGAGAGGCAGATGAGTGAGCGGGAAAAGATGGCGGCTTGCGAGTGGTATTGCTGCCTTGATGACGAGCTCGAGGGGCTGCGCCGGCTGGCGCGCAAGGCCGTTCACCAGCACAACACGATGCCGCCGGACGAACGCGGCAATATGGCACCGGCGCTGGCGGTGCTGCTTGCGAAGGCGCCTGCCGACGCTTTCATCGAGGCGCCGTTTCATTGCTCCTATGGTGTGAACATAGCCCTCGGCAGTCGCGTCTACCTCAATGCCGGCTGTACCATCCTCGATTCGGGAACGGTGGTAATCGGCGAGCGGTCCATGCTGGGGCCGGGCGTGCATATATATTGTGCGGAACATCACAAGGATGCGGCTCTTCGCAAAGCCGGGATCGAGATGGCGCGGCCGGTTTCGATCGGGGAGGATGTCTGGATCGGCGGCGGCGCTACCATTCTGGGCGGCGTGTCGATCGGGGACGGCGCAATCGTCGGCGCAGGCGCGGTTGTGACGAAAGATGTGCCGAGCGGTGCGACGGTCGTCGGCAATCCGGCGCGAATCCATAAGTGATTGCGATGCATATCGGCCGTGGCCTTGATTGACGTCGGATGACGCTAAATTAGGGGCGAACACGGAGGATAGGCCGATGAGCAATGAGAACCTGCCATGGGAAGGTGGCTGCCGTTGTGGCCGAGTCAGGCTCAAGATCAGCGCAAAGCCGCTGCTCACCATGGCGTGCCATTGCACCGGCTGCCAGAAAATGTCGTCCAGCGCCTATTCGTTGAGCGCCGCGATTCCGGCGGAAAGCTTCGAAGTGACCCGGGGCGAACCCGTGATCGGCGGCCTGCATGGCGTAACAAGGCACTATTTCTGTCCGCATTGCATGAGTTGGATGTTTACGCGGCCCGAGGGCATGGACTGGTTCCTCAACCTGCGTGCCACCATGCTGGATGATACAACTTGGTTCACACCGTTCATCGAGACTTGGACGAGGGAGAAGCTGTCATTCGCCGAAACCGGCGCGGTATATAGCTATGAAACGCTGCCGGAAATGAATGCTTATGAGGGGCTGGTGAAGGAGTATGTGGCGCGGGGATGAGCCTTCGAAGTCCGGCCATCAAATTTGCCGTTCTTCACAAACGGTAGCCCGTGCCTTTCAACGTAAGCGTCTGCTTCGGCTATCGCCTCCGCATTCTCCAGTCGCCGCAGGCGTTCGCGCTCGGCTATGATCGCGCGGGCGATGCCGTCTTCGGCGGCGCGGGAGATGTTGACATTGAGTTGGCGTGCGGAGGCGACGATCTGAGCATCGAGAGACAGATTCAAGTCTTTTCAGACAGGCCGGCGCATGGCGATAGTCCTCCGAAGTTATGCGCAGAAAATTGCGCATAACTTCGGAAGCGAAAAGGATTTACTCGTCGCCCATCTTCAGCGCCGCGATGAACGCCTCCTGTGGGATTTCTACCTTGCCGAACTGGCGCATGCGCTTCTTGCCGGCCTTCTGCTTGTCGAGCAGCTTGCGCTTGCGGGTGGCGTCGCCGCCGTAGCACTTGGCGGTCACGTCTTTGCGCAGCGCTGAGATGGTTTCGCGGGCAATCACGTTGCCGCCGATCGCGGCCTGGATCGGGATCTTGAACATGTGCTTCGGGATCAGCTCCTTGAGCTTCTCGCACATGTCGCGGCCGCGCTTTTCAGCCGCCGTCCGGTGCACCATCATCGACAGCGCGTCGACCGGTTCGCCGTTGACGAGGATCGACATCTTCACGAGGTTTCCTTCGCGGTGGTCGGTCAACGCATAGTCGAAGGAGGCGTAGCCCTTCGAAATCGACTTCAGCCGGTCGTAGAAATCGAAGACAACTTCATTGAGCGGCAGATCGTAAGTCAGCATTGCGCGCGTGCCGACATAGGTAAGTTCGATCTGGATGCCACGCCGGTCCTGGCAGAGCTTCAGGATGCCGCCGAGATAATCGTCCGGCGTCAGGATCGTGGCTCTGATCCAGGGTTCGTGGATTTCGGCGATTTTCACGACATCCGGCATGTCGGCCGGATTGTGCAGCTCGCGCTCCGTACCGTCGGTCATGTACATCTTGTAGACGACGGAAGGCGCGGTTGCGATGAGGTCGAGGTCGAATTCGCGTTCCAGGCGTTCCTGGATGATTTCGAGATGAAGCAATCCGAGGAAGCCGCAGCGGAAGCCGAAGCCGAGGGCTGCGGAAGATTCCATCTCGAAGGAGAAGGAGGCGTCGTTGAGGCGCAGCTTGCCCATCGCGGCGCGCAGATCTTCGAAATCGGCAGCATCGACCGGAAAGAGGCCGCAGAAGACGACGGGCTGGGCCGGCTTGAAGCCCGGCAGCGCTTCCGCCGTCGGCCGCTTGTCCTCGGTGATCGTATCGCCGACGCGGGTGTCGGCCACTTCCTTGATGCTGCCGGTGATAAAACCGATCTCGCCAGGACCGAGAGAATCCACATTGACCATCTTCGGCGTCAGCACGCCGACGCGCTCCACCTGATACTTGGCATCGGTGCCCATCATGCGAATTGTCTGGCCCTTGGTCAGTACGCCATCGATGACGCGCACCAGAACCATGACGCCGAGATAGGCGTCGTACCAGCTATCGACGAGCAGTGCCTTCAGCGGCGCCTTTTCGCCGCCCGGGCTCTTCGGTGCCGGCAGCTTGTGGACGATCGCTTCCAGCACAGCCGGAATGCCGAGACCGGTCTTGGCAGAAATCAGTACCGCGTCGGAAGCGTCGATGCCGATCACTTCCTCGATCTGCTCCTTGATGCGCTCAGGTTCTGCCGCCGGTAGGTCGATCTTGTTGAGGACGGTGACGAGCTCGTGGTTGTTGTCGATCGCCTGGTAGACATTGGCAAGCGTCTGCGCCTCCACGCCCTGGGACGCGTCAACGACTAGCAGCGAGCCTTCGCAGGCCGAGAGCGAGCGTGAGACTTCGTAGGCGAAGTCGACGTGTCCGGGGGTGTCGATCAGGTTCAGGATGTAGGTCTCGCCGTCATCCGCCTTGTAGTGCAGGCGCACGGTTTGCGCTTTGATGGTGATGCCGCGCTCGCGCTCGATGTCCATGTTGTCCAGCACCTGCTCGGACATTTCGCGCTCGGCGAGGCCGCCGGTCGTCTGGATCAGGCGGTCGGCAAGCGTCGATTTGCCGTGGTCGATGTGGGCCACGATCGAGAAATTGCGGATGTGGGACAGCGGAGTCGTCGGATTGGTGCTCATGCGCGCCATATAGCAGTGCCGCCCCCCGCCGCAAAGCGGAAAAGCAGGACTCCGTTTAGGATAAAATGCGCGTCATAGGCGGTGATTAAAAACCACTTGATTCCATTATCAGACCATGCATTTCTCTTATAGTAGAATCAATGGATCGAACAGATGGAACAGGAACTCGAAACGGCGATCGGCATTCGCATCCGCAAGCTCAGGATCGAAAAGGGCCTGACGCTGGATGACCTTGCCAATGCCTCCGGCGTCAGCCGCGCGATGATCTCGCGCATCGAGCGGGCGGAGGCGAGCCCGACGGCCTCACTGCTTGCAAGGGTCTGTGCCGCGCTCGGGCTTTCGCTTTCAGCCTTCTTTGCCGATGAAAGGCAGGCCTCGCCACTTGCAAGACGCCACGAGCAGCAGGTCTGGCGCGATCCGGAAACCGGTTATCTGCGCCGCTCCGTCTCGCCACCCGCAACGTCGTCCGAGGTCGATATCGTCGACGTCGAGTTCCCTGCGGGCGCCTGCGTCAGCTTTCCGCCGCATACGGCAAGCCACGGCATGACCCAGCACGTCTGGGTGTTCGAAGGCGAAATGGAGATGACCACTGGCGAAACGGTGCATCACCTTTTGCCCGGCGATTGCCTCTTCATGCCGGTCGGGGAGGGGCATGTCTTCCGCAATCCCACCAGCAAACCCGCCCGCTATTGCGTCGTGCTCAACCGTAGCACCCGCTGATTTGATTTCAGGAGAGACCGTGACCGTCATTCGTATTCTTGATGCACAACAGGCCAATGCGGCTATTCCGGAACTTTGCGAGATACTAGCCGACTGCGTGGAGGGCGGCGCCTCAGTCGGCTTCATGCAGCCTTGCACGGCGGCCGACGCCGAGCCCTATTGGAGGAGCGTCGCAGAAACGGTCGAGGCGGGCGTCAACCTGCTCGCCGTGGCTGAGATCGACGGAAAGATCGTCGGGACGGTGCAGGTCGGATTTGCCTCGATGCCGAACCAGCCGCACCGTGGCGATTTGAAGAAGCTGCTCGTGCATCGTTCTGCACGTGGCAAGGGTATGGCACGGCTGCTGATGGAGGCGATCGAACACGAAGCCGCAAAACATGGCAAGCGCGTGCTGGTGCTGGACACAGCAACCGGCAGCGAAGCGGAGGCAATCTATCCGCGACTCGGCTGGGAGCGCGCCGGCGTCATCCCGGATTATGCGATGTGGCCGGAAGGCGGCTATTGCGCAACCACGCTGTTCTACAAGCGCATCGCTCCCTAAACCATTGACAAGGCGTGCATCCGCCGCGCCTTATCCCACAAAACAAATCAGGGAGAAGCAGGTGCGCGTCATTTATTCCGAAGACCACAAGCTGCGCGATGCGAAGACAGAGCTGCATGGCGGTCTGCTGGTGACGCCGTTCGAAGGACCGTTTCGCGCAGAGTGGATCCTAAAGGCAGTCAAAGAGGTGGGCTTTTCGGATGTTGTTGCGCCGGAACGGCATGGACTGGAAACCGCTCTGAAATTGCATGACGCCGGCTATCTCGATTTCCTGTCGAAGGCCTGGACTTTGTGGCAGGCGAGCGGGGCCGCGGGCGAGGCGATCCCGACCTCGCTGCCGGTGCGCCGCGCAACGCAGCGCGTGCCGAACGATATCGACGGAATGCTCGGCTATTACGCCAATGCCACGGAAACCTCGATCACCAGCGGCACCTACGAGGCGGCCGTCGCCTCGATGCAATGCGCGATCACCGGCGCCGATTGGCTAAATGCCGGAAACCGGTTCGCCTTCTCGCTTTGCCGGCCTCCCGGCCATCATGCGGGCATCGATCTCTTCGGCGGCTATTGCTTCATCAACAACGCCGCCGTCGCGGCACAACGCCTGCTGGATATCGGCGCAAAGAAGGTTGCGATCCTCGATGTCGATTTCCATCACGGCAACGGCACGCAGGACATCACCTACCGCCGCGGCGACATCTTCTTTGCGTCGCTGCACGGCGAACCCGCCAATGCCTTTCCCTATTTCTGGGGCTATGCCGATGAAACCGGTGAGGGCGACGGCGAAAACTGCAATGCGAACTACCCGCTGCCGCGCGGCACGGCCTGGGCTGCATGGTCGGCAGCGCTTGCGGATTCGCTTGCGCGCATCAAGGCTTTTGGCGCCGAAGCCATCGTCGTCTCGCTCGGCGTCGATACCTTCGAACGCGATCCGATCTCCTTCTTCAAGCTGACTTCCGATGATTTCACACGCATGGGCGCGTTGATCGCCAAGGCGGGCCTTCCAGTCCTGACCTGCATGGAGGGCGGCTATGGCGTGACGGAAATCGGCCTCAACGTCGCCAATATGCTGAAAGGGCTGGAGGCGTAGAAGCCTTCGATGAACGACCAAAATCAGCAACCCGATGTTCCGACGCCGCGCATGCTCTCCTGGGCACGCAACTCGACGATCTATCGCCTCGAGCGCCGGATGATGACGGAAAAACAGCTCTTCGATGCGATCACGCGAAAGGCGAAGCAGAAGTTCGAAGACATCAGTCCGGCGCAGCTGAAGGCGCTTGCCGACTCGGCGGTCAAATTCGCCTACGACCAGGAGGCTCTGGACGACGTCGCCTATGCTGCGGTGAGCACCCGCTCGGCGGTACGCGGCGGCAAGTCGAAACGGATCATCGCGCAGAAACTCTCCTCGAAAGGGGTGGCAAGCGATATCGTCGATACCGCGCTCGAGCGTGCAGACGATCTGTTCGCCGCCGTCGTCTTCGCCCGCAAGCGCGCCTTTGGTCCGTTCCGGCGTGGCGACCTTGATGAGAAGCGAAAGGTGAAGGAGCTTTCAGCTTTCGCCCGGAATGGATTCAGCTTTGAGATCGGCAAGAACGTTTTTGGCATGAGCCCCGGCGAGGCTGAAGAGGTGCTCGAAACCAGGCTGGCGCTTTAGCGTCTCGGTTCATAAAGCCCGCTTATGTTCGGATCAGAAGTTTGCATTTGCCGCTCTGCGATTGTGTTCGTATCAGGGTTGCAAATCAGGAGCGGGAAATGGATCAGGAGACGGGCGAACCAGCGGCAAACGGCAGTGCCGTTGCGTTAACTGCAGCAGCGCCCGCATTTTCCGGCGGGGTTGCGGCCGGTGCACTCATGTGCCTGCTGTCGATGTCGTCCATTCAGTTTGGTGCGGCATTCTCTTCCGGCGCGATCGCAGCCTATGGATCGGCCGGTGCCTCCTGGCTGCGGCTTGCCTTCGCGGCAGTCATCCTTGCAATCGCCGTTCGTCCGCCATTGCTGCGCTACAGCCGCGAGCAATGGATCGGCGCACTGGTTCTCGGCACGACGAC
The DNA here is from genome assembly GCF_029714385.1 of Rhizobium sp. CC1099. Classification (NCBI taxonomy): domain Bacteria; kingdom Pseudomonadati; phylum Pseudomonadota; class Alphaproteobacteria; order Hyphomicrobiales; family Rhizobiaceae; genus Rhizobium; species Rhizobium sp. CC1099. The sequence goes on from NZ_CP121641.1 coordinate 4,154,608, forward strand.
AGCGCTAATGACCATGTCCTTCTTCGCGGCGATCGAGCGAATTCCTTTGGGGCTTGCGGTCGCGATCGATTTTCTTGGTCCGCTTTCCGTCGCGACGTTCGGTTATGGCCTGACGCGGCGCCTGATCTGGCCGGTGATCGCCGCAGCCGGTGTTCTCTTCCTCGCCTATGATGGCGAGCAATGGGTCGGCAATCTGCCCGGGGTGCTCTTTGCCTTCGGCGCCGGCGCGGGCTGGGCATGCTATATCATTCTGACGAAAAAGGTCGGAGCGGCGTTCAAGGGGCTCGAAGGCCTCTCCATGTCGCTGATCGTGGCAGCGGTGGTGGCGACGCCCTTCGGCTTTGCCGGGGCCGCGCCGAACCTCGATGGCTACGGTCTCGTCGAGATGGCAGGTCTGGCGATCCTCGTTCCGCTCCTGCCCTATACCCTGGAAATGATTGCGTTACGGCGGATGTCGACGGCCGCGTTCGGCATCCTCATGAGCTTGGAACCAGCAATCGGTGCGCTCGCAGGCTTCCTCATCCTTGCGCAGCCCATGACGCTGTTGCAGATGCTCGGGACCGCGCTGGTCGTTGCGGCGAGTGCAAGTGCGACCTTTTCGACGGAAAAAGCTTAGGCGGGCTTGCGCGCCGGATCGTCGAGTGCGGGGTTGTAGAATAGCGATAGCGTCAAACTCTTCGCGATGCGTTCCGCTGTCGCCATGAACCAGGCCTTTACCGCGGCATTCGGAGCGATATCGTCGAGCGTTGCGGCAAAGAGCTCCAGCCATTGCGGAAAGAGAGCCGGCGTCATGTTTGCAACACCGACATGTGCTTGCACCGGCTTCCCGCCGTAGGCGCCGCTGCGGAATGCGACGGACGACCAGAAGCTCTTCATCTTCGCCATGTGCTCCGGCCAGCGGCCGGAAAGCCGGGCGTCAAAAACCGGGCCGAGTTCGTGATGCGCAAGGACGCGACCGTAGAAAGTCTCGACCAGCCTGTCGATGAAGGCATTGTCGATGCCCATCGCATTCATTTCCGTTTCCGCTCGCTGGCGGATTGCGGTGGCATGCGCCGCCCGGCCTTGCAATTCACTATTCATCTCAAACCCATGGTCGATTTGTTGCGGCACGCCTCATATAGGCTCCTGCCGCTTCCAACTGAAGTCCACAATCCGTCTTGCGGCAATCTGTCGGGATCAACCGCCCGATGCTTGACGCCTTGCGGTGCGCTGTTTAGATTTAGAATAGTTCTAAAATGGAGCTATTGTTATGCTGCCGCGGTTTTTCAGGTCGTCCAAACGTTCATTCAAATCATTGTCGGAACAGGAAATTCTGGCGCTAGCGATTGCCTCCGAAGAGGACGACGCCCGCATCTATCGTGCCTATGCCGACCAGCTGAAGGCCGCTTATCCCGCCTCGGCGCAGGTCCTCGAGGACATGGCGGAAGTCGAAAATACGCACCGCAAGTCGCTGATCGAGATACATCGGCAGCGTTTCGGCGAACGCATTCCGTTAATTCGCCGCGAGCATGTGCAGGGCTTTTATGAGCGCAAGCCGGATTGGCTGCGCAAGAACCTGTCGTTGGAAGCAGTGCGGCAGGAAGCCGAGACGATGGAGGAGCAGGCTTATCGCTTCTACGTCGAGGCGGCAAAGCAGACTTCGGATGCCTCGACGCGCCAGCTTCTCGGCGATCTCGCGCTCGCCGAACAGGGTCACGAAGACATTGCCAGGATGCTCGGCGACAAACATACGCCGGAGGGCGTAAAAGACGCCGAGGACGATACGGCGCGGCGGCAATTCGTGCTCACCTATGTGCAGCCCGGCCTTGCAGGCTTGATGGATGGTTCGGTCTCGACGCTGGCGCCAATCTTTGCCGCCGCCTTTGCGACGCAGGATACGTGGCAGACCTTCCTCGTCGGCCTCTCGGCCTCGGTAGGCGCGGGTATATCGATGGGCTTCACCGAAGCTGCGCATGACGACGGCAAGATTTCCGGGCGCGGTTCGCCAATCAAGCGTGGTCTCGCCTGCGGCATCATGACAACGCTCGGCGGTCTCGGCCACGCACTGCCCTATCTCATTCCGCAATTCTGGACCGCGACGATCACTGCTGTCGTCATCGTCTTTTTCGAGCTCTGGGCGATCGCGTTCATCCAGAACAGATATATGGAAACGCCATTTCTGCGCGCCGCCTTCCAGGTCGTGGTCGGCGGAGGCCTTGTGCTAGCTGCCGGCATCCTGATCGGCAATGGGTGAGGCCCGGTCCGGCGCGCAGCCGAAGCAATCGACCCCAGTGACACGATTGCAACGCCGAACGTCTTGAACTCAAGCGAAGGGCGGGAGACCATGCGGCAAACAAAGTCTCATAAAGCGGCCGACGGTCGCAGGCCTTAGTGCTGAAGGTTGAATTTCTTACTTCAGAGCGCCGACCAGGACGTCGCGGCCGTTTTCGATCGTTACCCAGCGGCCGGCATTGTAGCTCGACTGGCGCTTGACGAAGGAATAAGCCGTGTCGAACCAGGGCTTCACGCTCGAAGCGAGGTTGTCGAGAATGAAGTCGCCTTCTGCTGTGCGAAGCGTCAGCACGGCATGGCCTTCGCCATCCGGTTTACGCACCACCGTCATCAGAAGGTTTGCCGGCTCAAAGCCGCGCTGGATCAGGATGCGGCGCTTCAGGAGTGCAAAATCTTCACAGTCGCCCGCCGTTGTCGGATAAGCCCAGATTTCGTCCTTGCCGTAGATTTCCTTGTCCGTCATCGGGCTGATGGTGCTGTTGACGGTGGAATTGACCGAGCGGACAAGAGCCCACTTCTCGCCATTCATTTCCGCCGGCCCTGCGTTGCGGTCCGCACCGCATTCGATCCGGTGCAACTGGCAGAAATCATAATGGCCGATTGGCTGCGAGGTGGCGCCGCCGGTAACCATCGAGAGGTTTCTTGTGGGGGCCGGTAATGCGGCCGAAGACATCGCAAACATGGCCATCATGACCATCAAGTAACCCTTGATCCGCACGCCCGTTTCCCTGCATCGCCCTTGTATTTGTTAACAAAGAGTTAACGGAGAGGGCGTTGAGGAGTCAATCATTACTTCTCGAAGGGCTGCCCAAACAACCCGACATGGTTAAAATGCCACACAACCGGCGGTTTCCGGCCGGGCCCGGGCTCGAACTCTGGTGGAGGCGGCAGGCGCCTGCTTCGACTAACGAATGAGGCCTTTAGCGGCAGATAGTATCCGCTCGATATCCTGTGGCCGTGAAAGCCGATGGTCGCCATCGCGAATGAAGGTCAACACGACATTGTCGGCGGGTAGGTGTTCAACCAGCTTCATGGCGTGACTGTAGGGAACGTCCGGATCTTTCATGCCCTGCAGGACATGCACCGGGCAGCCTGTGTTGATGATGCCGGTCAGAACCCGGTTTTGGCGGCCGTCTTCCAGAAGTGCACGGGTGTAAATGTTGGGCTCCGGGCTATAGTCGGACTTTTCTTCGAAAAAGCCGCGTTCGGCAAGCGAGGCGCGATCCTTTTTCCTCAGATGCGGCTCGATGAGGTCCGATGTGAAGTCGGGTGCCGGCGCGATCAGCACCATACCGTCGAGCTTTGGCGTCCCCTCCAACTTTGCAAGTTCCTGCGCCAGCCGCAACGCAATCCATCCGCCCATGGAGGAACCGACGATGATGACGCGCTCGGGTCTTGCATGGAGGAGGACGGCGAGCGCTTCTTCCAGCCAGCGGGAAATCGTTCCATCCTTAAACTCTCCACTGGAAAGTCCATGCCCCGAATAGTCGAGGCGGATGCAGGCAAGTCCGAGTTCGCCGGCCAGCCGATCGAGCTCTATCGCCTTTGTGCCGCTCATGTCCGACCGATAGCCGGAGAGCCAGACGAAGGTCGGGCCGCGATCGTTCGAGGTGGCTTGACGAATGATGAAAGCGATCTTTCGCTCCGCGTCGCCTTCGCCCACCGTCAGGAACTGCGGCTCGGATATGGCTGTTGCTTCGGACATAAGCACAAACTCCCATTGTTTGTGCCTATAAAACAGATTCTCGATAGGCTGACAGCAGGTGATTTTTCCGCTAAAGCGTGTTATTGACGACATCGCAGCGATAGCGAGACTTCGTTGCGCCCCAATGGAGCGCGAAGCTGCGATCTGAAACAACTCGAGGAGAGTACGACCATTCGCAGACCTTTTAAAACCGACGCGCCCGTGAAGGAAGGGCCGCGTTCGAACCGGGAAATCCGTATTCCTAAGGTTCAGTTGATTGATGCTGAAGGACAGAATTTGGGCGTGGTGCCCACCGATCAGGCCTTGAGAATGGCTGAAGAAGCCGGCCTCGACCTTGTGGAAATTTCTCCCAACGCCGAACCGCCTGTGTGCAAGATTCTCGATCTGGGCAAGCTGAAGTACGCCAACCAGAAGAAGGCCTCCGAGGCGCGCAAGAAGCAGAAGATCGTCGAAGTCAAAGAAATCAAGATGCGTCCGAACATCGACACCCATGATTATGAGGTGAAGATGAAGGCTATGGGCCGCTTCTTTGAGGAAGGCGACAAGGTGAAGGTGACGCTGAAGTTCCGTGGCCGCGAAATGGCCCACCAGGAACTCGGCATGAAGCTTCTGCAGCAGGTCAAGGCCGACACACTGGAATTTGCAAAGGTCGAAGCCGAACCGAAGCTTGAAGGCCGCCAGATGATGATGGTGCTCGCGCCGAAGTGAGCGGCCCTCATCAATGCATCAAAGCCGTCTGTAAGGGCGGCTTTTGTGTTTTTCAGCGCGCCTGAAGAATCCTCGTCTGCCCCGTTGCACTTTCGCGGCGCTGCAGGTATAAGCGCGCGTCCGAACTGACCGGCAGGGCATGCCGTGGCAGTTTCGAATGCTTGCGGGACGGTCTCGTCGCCATGCCGCAGATCAACAACAAACGCTCCCGCACCTTGTTGCGACGGCCGGAAGACCGGACATCGCAGGAGGGCTTTTTTGAAGAAGCGCGCAGGGAGGATAGAAACGGAGTAGCAAAATGCCCAAGATGAAGACGAAGTCCTCGGCCAAGAAGCGGTTCAAAATTACCGCGACCGGCAAGGTCAAGGCCGCTGCTGCTGGCAAACGCCATGGCATGATCAAGCGTACCAACAAGTTCATTCGCGACGCACGTGGCACGATGGTTCTCGCAGAACCCGATGGCCGCAAGGTTGTGAAGAACTACCTGCCGAACGGTCTCTAAGACTATTCCGCGAACGCTTTAGATTAAGGAGATCATGAAATGGCACGTGTAAAAAGAGGCGTTACAGCCCATGCCAAGCACAAGAAAGTTCTGAAGGCAGCAAAGGGCTTCTACGGCCGCCGCAAGAACACCATCCGTACCGCCAAGGCTGCCGTCGATCGCGCCAAGCAGTACGCCTACCGCGACCGCAAGGTCAACAAGCGCAATTTCCGCGCGCTATGGATCCAGCGCATCAACGCTGCCGTCCGCGAATTCGGCCTTACCTACGGCCGCTTCATCGACGGCCTGAACAAGGCTGGCATCGAGGTCGACCGCAAGGTCCTCTCCGACATGGCGATCCATGAGCCGGAAGCATTCGGCACGCTCGTCGCAGCCTCCAAGAAGGCCCTCGAGTACCTCAAGGATGCCGGTACGAAGAACGAGTTTGAAAGCGCGGTTCGTTAACCAGCGCTTCCCAAGCTTGACGCTTTTTTGAATTTTGGGAAACCCGCGCTGGTTTGGGCTGGCGCGGGTTTTTCTTTCTCTCTACTGCTTGCCCGGCCGGTTCTAACCAGCCTCCGATTGCCCGCCTGATCCCGGACGGAAAGAATTGACGATGTCAGATATCGACCAGCTCAAATCATCGCTGCTTGCGGAAATTGTTGCCGCCAACGACGAACCGGCACTCGAAGCCGTGCGCCTTTCGGCCCTCGGGAAAAAGGGCTCCGTTTCCGAGCTCCTGAAGACGCTCGGCACGATGTCGCCTGAAGAGCGCCAGACCAAGGGCGTTGCAATCAACGTCCTCAAGAATGAGGTCGCAGATGCGCTTGCCGCTCGCAAGGCGACGCTCAAGGAAGCGGCGGTCAATGCCCGCCTGAAGGCCGAGACGGTCGACATCAGCCTGCCGGTCCGCTCCTCGCCCGCCGAGCGCGGCCGCATTCACCCGATCAGCCAGATCGTCGACGAAATCACCGCGATCTTCGGCGACATGGGCTTCTCGATCGCCGAAGGTCCGGATGTCGAGACCGACTATTACAATTTCACGGCGCTGAATTTCCCCGAAGGCCACCCAGCCCGCGAAATGCACGATACCTTCTTCTTCCAACCGGATGAGAACGGCGAGCGAAAAGTGCTGCGTACGCACACCTCGCCCGTACAGGTGCGCACCATGGAAGTGCAGAAGCCGCCGATCCGCATCATCATCCCTGGCAAGACCTATCGTCAGGATTCGGACGCGACCCATTCGCCGATGTTCCATCAGGTCGAGGGACTGGTGATCGACACGAAGGCGAATGTCGCCAACATGCGCTGGGTGCTCGAAGAGTTCTGCAAGGCCTTCTTCGAGGTCGACAGCGTGACGATGCGTTTCCGCCCGTCCTTCTTCCCGTTCACTGAGCCGTCCTTTGAAGTCGATATCCAATGCGACCGCTCAGGCCCGATCGTCAAATTCGGCGAGGGAACGGATTGGATGGAAATCCTCGGCTGTGGCATGGTCCATCCGAACGTGCTGCGCTATGGCGGTCTCGACCCGGACGAATATCAGGGCTTTGCCTGGGGCATGGGCCTCGACCGCATCGCTATGTTGAAATACGGCATGCCCGACCTGCGCGACTTCTTCAACGCCGATGTCCGCTGGATGACCCACTATGGCTTCCGCCCGCTCGACATGCCGACGCTGTTCGGCGGCTTGAGCGTGTAAGGGAGGATTGAGATCATGAAATTCACGCTCTCCTGGCTGAAGGATCATCTGGAAACGGATGCCACCCTCGATGAAATCTGCACGCGCCTGACGATGATCGGGCTGGAGGTCGAAGATGTCGATGACAAGGCGGCCTTCAGGCCTTTCATCATCGCCAAGGTTCTCTCCGCTGAGAAACATCCACAGGCCGACCGCCTGAAGGTTCTCTCGGTCGATACCGGCAAGGGTGCGCCGATCCAGGTCGTCTGCGGGGCGCCGAATGCGCGGGCGGGCCTCGTCGGCGCATTTGCCGCATCGGGCACCTATGTTCCCGGCATCGATGTGACGCTTTCCGTCGGCAATATCCGCGGCGTCGAAAGCCATGGCATGATGTGCTCCGAAAAGGAACTCATGATTTCTGACAATCATGAGGGCATTATCGATTTGCCCGAAGACGCGCCAATTGGGACCAGCTATGCGGCTTATGCCCATCTCGACGATCCTGTCATCGAGATCAACCTCACCCCGAACCGTCCGGACTGCACGAGCATTTACGGCATCGCCCGCGATCTGGCCGCTTCGGGTCTCGGCACGCTGAAGACGCGGCCTGCGCCGTCCTTCGCCGTCGAAGGCGAGACACCTGTCAAGGTGAAGCTCGATCTTGACGACGAAAAGCTCTGCCCGGGTTTTGCGCTCCGCCTCGTGCGCGGCGTCAGGAACGGTCCGAGCCCGCGCTGGATGCAGCAGCGGCTGCTGGCGATCGGTCTGCGTCCAATTAATGCGCTGGTCGATATCACCAACTACATGACCTTTGATCAGGGCCGGCCGATGCACGTCTTTGACGCTGCCAAGGTAAGCGGCAATCTGACCGTCCGCCGTGCGAGGGAAGGCGAGACGGTGCTGGCGCTCGACCAGCGTGAATACAAGCTTGGCCCTATCAATGTCGTGATCGCCGATGCGGACGGCATCGAGTCGATCGGCGGCATCATGGGCGGCGAGCATTCCGGCTGCGACGAAAACACGACCGACGTGCTGATCGAATGCGCGCTCTGGGACCCGATGAACATCGCCAAGTCCGGCCGCGGTCTGGGCATCATCACCGATGCCCGCTATCGCTTCGAGCGCGGCGTCGATCCGGAATATATGGTTCCCGGTCTGGAGCGCACGACGGAACTCGTTCTTGAACTTTGCGGCGGCACGCCGGCGAAGGCGGATGTCGTCGGCTACAAGGGCTATCAGCCGAAGACCGTCGATTTTCCCTACTGGGAAGTCAGGCGCCTGACCGGCCTTGAAGTCTCGACTGAGGAGAGCAAGGATATCCTGACCCGCCTCGGCTTCGGGGTGTCGGGCTCGGGCGAAAGCGTCTCGGTCGCCGTTCCTTCCTGGCGTCCGGACGTCGGGGGTAAGGCCGACCTCGTTGAGGAAGTCATGCGCATCCACGGCGTCGACAACATCAAGCCGGCGCCGTTGGAAAGCCATGCAGCCGTGAACGGCAAGATTCTGACGACGCTGCAGATCCGCACGCGTATGGCCAAGCGGGCGCTCGCCTCGCGCGGCATGCTGGAGGCCGTCACCTGGTCCTTCATTTCGGAAGAGCAGGCGAAGCTCTTCGGCGGCGGCTCGCCGGCACTCAAGCTTGCGAACCCGATCGCAGCCGAAATGTCCGACATGCGCCCGTCGCTCCTGCCGGGTTTGTTGATGGCTGCGCAGCGAAACGCCGACAAGGGCTACGGCGATGTGGCGATCTTCGAAGTTTCCGGAACCTACGAGAATGACAGGCCGGACGGCCAGCGCCGTGTTGCCGGTGGCATTCGCCGCGGCACGGCGTCGCTCACCGGCGCCGGCCGCATGTGGTCGAACAATTTGAAGGGCGGCGGCAAGCCGGTCGATGTCTTCGACGCCAAGGCCGATGCGCTGGCGGTGATCGAGGCCTGCGGCCTGCCGATGGGCAACATCCAGATAGAGCAGGGCGGACCGGAATGGTATCACCCCGGCCGTTCCGGCACCATCAAGATGGGTCCGAAGGTCGTCCTCGGCTATTTCGGCGAATTCCATCCTTCGACGCTCGAAGCGCTCGATGTGTCAGGCGCGCTCTGTGGCTTCGAGGTCTATATCGACGCTATGCCCGAGCCGAAGAAGAAGGCGACACGCACCAAGCCGGCGCTGGAGCTTTCGCCCTTCCAGGCCGTCAAGCGCGATTTCGCTTTCGTCGTCGACAAGGCGGTTGAAGCAGGCGCGATCATAAAGGCTGCGAGCGGTGCCGACCGCAAGCTGGTCACCGGCGTCAATGTCTTCGACATCTTCGAAGGCGGATCGCTTGGCGAAGGCAAGAAGTCGGTTGCGATCGAAGTGCAGATCCAGCCCGTCGAGCGGACGTTGACGGACGAGGATTTTGAGGCTTTGACGCAGAAGATCGTGGCGAGCGTGACGAAGTTCACCGGCGGTGTGCTGCGAAGCTGACGAAGCATACGATGGGCGGCACTCCGGGCCGGCGGCTGCGCCGGCCCGAATCAGTGAAAGCTGCGCCGCCTAGGAATGCAGGTAGTAGAGCTTGTTGACGATGGTCCATCGACCGTCGATCTTCAGCATCGACAGATAGTCGGTAAAGCGCATCCCGGCGAATTCGTCAGTCACCTTCGCCATCGCGGCATCGCCTGCGACATCGATCATTGTTATATCCATATACGGTTGCGTTCCCGGCGGGGCGGCGCCTTCAGCGGTGATCGCAGCGATGAATTCGTCGCGCGTCAGCCATTCGACCGCATGTTCATAGTGACCGATGATTGTGCTTTGCGGATGGAAGGCCTTTCGCAATGCGGCTTCGTTGGCAAAGGTCATGCCTTCGACGTAGAGATGGACGACTGCTTCGATTGCCTGCTGTTCGGACATATCTTGCACCCTCCGTATCGGCGTCATGATAACGCTGAAGGATTTAGAGGCGGGCGGTTCTTTGGCAAGCCGTGCCAAGTCTGAAGCAGCCGGTAAGACCGGCTGCTTCAGAGGATTGTCGTCAAGCTGCGCGGGCGGCTTTCTGGTTTGCGGCGGTGACAGCGAGTTTCGTGAGCAACTTGTCAGTTGCCGCTTCTTCCTGCAGGGTCTGGTCCAGCAGCACGACGGCGTCCTTGTAGCCGAGGTTCTGCGCCCAGGTCTTCAGTGTGCCGTAACGGGCGATCTCGTAGTGCTCCACGGCCTGCGCCGCAGAGATCAGGCCGGCGTCGACCGCGGCCGTCCCCTTGAATTCTTCCATGATCTCTTCGCCCTCAGCGATGATGCCCTGAATTGCTTCGCACGTCTTGCCCTGAGCACGTTTGCCGGCAATCTCGAAGACCTGCTGCAGGCGTTCTACATGGACTTCGGTTTCTTCCTTGTGCTTTTCGAAACCGGCCTTCAGATCGGCGGACTGAGCAGCGCGGGCCATCTTCGGCAGGGCGCGCAGAATCTGCCGCTCGGCGAAGTAGATATCCTTCAGAGTGTCGTAGTAGAGATCCTCAAGTGTCTTTCCCTTGGCCATTTCTTCCATCCTTGTTCTCGTTTTTGGAGTCACGCAGTCGTGAACCCTTAGAGAAGCGACCTAGTTGGAAATTGTTCCGCTGGAGCCCGCAATTTCCGGGTGGCAATAGCCGAATGACGGGATAGGTTCGTGCCGGCGGATGGAGGAGAGACGCATGAAAAAGCCTGGGTCGATGAAATCGCTCGAGGATCTGGGCCGGGCGCGGCTTTCGAAGAATTTCTTCCTCCGCGATTTCCTGCATTCCGAGATCGCCGATTTCTATCGCATTCCAAATATTCCAGACGACCCGGATCTTGCAATTGAGGCAGGTAGGCGGCTTTGCAAGGAACTGCTCGAGCCGCTTCAGGCGACGTTCGGCACGCTGCACATCCGCTCGGGCTACCGTTCTGCCGCCGTCAATGAATTTGGAAACAAAAACAAGCTCAATTGCTCGACCAATGGCTCGAGTGCGGCGGACCATATCTGGGACATGCGCGATTTCGATGGCTGCATGGGGGCGACGGCCTGTGTCGTCGTACCCTGGATGATCGATACTTATCGTGATGAGGAAGATTGGCAGAAGCTCGCGTGGTGGATCCACGATCATCTGCCCTATGCATCGCTCTGCTTCTTTCCAAAGCTATGGGCCTTTAATATCCAATGGCACCAGCGGCCAAAGCGTGCGATCCAGAGCTATGTGCGGCCGCGCGGAACTCTCACCAAGCCGGGCATGGCGAATTGGCAAGGCGATCATTCGAAATTCTACGAGGGATTTCCGCCGCTCAGAAACTGATGCGATAGCGGATGTGTCCGTCGCTTTCGACATAGCTGTCGTAGAGCGCACGTGCCGTCTTGTTCTGTTCGTTCGTGTGCCAGTAAAGCCGCGACCAGCCGTGCTGCTTGCAGAGCAAAATCAGGTCATCCATAAGCGCCCGGCCGACCCCTTTGCCGCGGGCGCCTGGGTGGACGAACAGGTCTTCGAGATAGCAGTCCTGGCCGCGAATCCATGTGCCTTCATGCGTCAGTGAGAGGGTGAACCCCATCACCTCTCCGTCGACTTCCGCAACGCGCATGAAGATTGCTGACGCCGGATCGAAAACCCGGCGCCACGTTGAATCGGTAATGTCCCCATCGACCGTGACTTCATAAAAGGCGAGGTAATCCTTCCAGAGTTCGCGCCAGTGCGCTTCGTCTCCCGGTCTCGCATCGCGGATCGTCACGGTCATGTCATCCCCTCAGGCGCCTACCCTGTCGAGCAGTCTCATTGCTTCATCAGAAAGCTCAAGCTCCGCCGCCTTCACCAGGCTATCGAGCTGTGAGGTGCTGGTAGCACTGGCAATCGGTGCCGTCACGCCTTTCTTGTTGAGCAGCCAAGCGAGCGAGATCTCGGCAGGTTTCGCGCTCATTTCGGCGGAAATCTGATCGAGTGCGGCGAGAATGCGCATGCCCTTAGCATCGAGATATTTCGCGACCCTATCTTTGCGGGCCCTGCCCTGCGTATCGGCCTTGCTGCGGTACTTACCGGAGAGAAAGCCGGCTGCGAGGCTGAAATAGGTGATGACACCGATATCTTCCTTCACGCAAAGATCGGCAAGCTGGCCTTCGAAGCTCGATCGCTCATAAAGATTATATTCGGGTTGCAGCACATCGTAGCGAGGAACGCCAGCCTTCTCGGCGGCATCGAAGGATGCCTGAAGCTGGCCGGCATCGAGATTGGAGCAGCCGATCGCTCGGATTTTTCCCTGCTGCTTCAGCTTGGCGAAGGCGCCGAGCGTTTCTTCGTAGGGTGTATTTTCGTCGGGCCAGTGGGAGAGGTAGAGGTCGATGTAATCCGTCTGCAGGCGGCGGAGCGAATCCTCCACGGCCTTGAGGATATATTGCTCTTTCAGCGACTTGCCTTGGCCCATGTCGGAGCCGACCTTGGTGATGATGACCGCCCTGTCGCGGGAGACCTTTCCGTTCTTCAGCCACTTGCCGATGATCTCCTCTGAATCGCCGCCTTTGTTGCCAGGCACCCAGGATGAATAGACGTCGGCCGTGTCGATGGTATTGAGACCTGCGTAGAAGAATGCATCGAGAATATCAAAGGACGTTTTCTCGTCGGCCGTCCATGCGAAGACATTGCCGCCGAAGACGATGGGCGAGATTGAAAGACCTGTTTTTCCGAGCCGGCGCATTTCCATGGCGCTTTCCTAAATTGCTGATTTGATTGAAAGTACGGATGCGGCAGAGCGTCGCCGGGAGTAAACTAGCGCAGGTTCCGGCAGAGGAAAGCCAAACTTTCGTGATTTGCGCGCACGCCATTGCGTCACCCGCCACCCCTGAATAAGGTTGCACCCATTCAAGCTCTGGGAGGCTAAGCCATGCTCCGTTTCGGTATTATTTCGACGGCAAAGATCGGCCGTGAACTCGTCGTTCCGGCCATTCAGGACGCGGAAAACTGCGTCGTCACCGCGATTGCCAGCCGCGATCTGAAAAAGGCGCGCGAGATGGCCGACCGCTTTTCCGTGCCGCATGCCTTCGGCTCCTATGAGGAGATGCTCGCCTCCGACGTGATCGACGCCGTCTACATTCCGCTGCCGACGTCGCAGCATGTCGAATGGACCATCAAGGCGGCAGACGCCGGCAAGCACGTCCTTTGCGAAAAACCGATCGCGCTCAATGCCGGCGAGATCGACAGCCTCATCGCTGCGCGTGATCGCAGCAAGGTCCTGATTACCGAAGCCTATATGGTGACCTACGCACCGGTCTGGCGAAAGGTCCGCTCGCTGATCGCCGACGGCGCGATCGGCAAGCTTCGCCATGTCCAAGGTGCCTTTACCTATTTCAATCGCGATCCCGGCAACATGCGCAACATTCCCGAACTTGGCGGCGGCGGCCTGCCCGATATCGGCGTCTATCCGACGATCAGCACGCGCTTTTCGACGGGCAAGGAACCACTGCGCATCCAGGCCGTCACCGAACGTGACCCGGAATTCGGCACCGATATCTATTCGAGCGTGAAGGCCGACTTCGGCGATTTCGAGCTGAGCTTCTACATCTCCACCCAGATGGCAAACCGCCAGGTCATGGTGTTCCACGGCACGGAAGGCTATATCGAGGTGAAATCGCCTTTCAACGCCGACCGCTGGGGGCCGGAGGAACTGGAACTCGCCAACCGCAGCCACAACGAGTCGACCATCTTCCGCTTCCAGGACAGCCGCCAATACAAATGTGAAGCAGAAGCTTTCGCCCGCGCTGCCAAGGGCGAGAAGGAAGAGGTCGTCACGCTCGAAAGCTCGAAGCTGAACCAAAAGGTGATCGACGCGATCTACCGCGCCAGCGAGAAGGACGGCTGGGAGCCTGTTTGATTATTCGCGAAATGCGAAACGGATGTAGCCGAAAATTGCAAAGCACAGGGTAGAGGCGGAGGCGAGAACCATTGCCGCCAACGGCTGCAGCGACGGTAATACCGTTATGAGCGTGGCGTAGAGACCATAATTCAAGATCGCCGCAATCAGCACGATGGCGACGATCCCTGCGCGGCCGACCGACAGCCGACCGCCCGTCGTGAAATCGATGCGTCGCAGCATAGCGAGCATAATGCCAAGGATTGCAACAAGGCTCACTGCCCGCGTCAAAAGCGGGCCTTGCATCACCTTCAGCAGCAAATGGAAGAGTAGCGTTTCGGCCGCCAATCCAAGCAGCGACAATGCGGCAAAGCGCAGAAGCGACCCGCTTCGATTGAGAGAGGCGTCAGCCATTGATCGCGAGCATGCCAGCAATGATGAAAGCCGCGCCAATGGCGTAGCGAACAGTGATGGCTTCCCCAAGAAAGACCTGCGCCAGCAAAGGCACGAAACAGAAGGTCAATCCCATAAAGGAGTAAGCAATCGTCAGCGGGACGGCTTTCAGGACGTAAATCCAGATGATCGTTCCGAGACCGTAAAGGAGTAGCGCTGCAAGCAACACCGGATTGAGAAGCAGAGCAAGAATATTGCGGACACTGAGCTCGCCTGTAGCTGCGCTCGCCAGCTTGAACAGCACCTGGCCCGAGGCAATCAGCAGTGGCGTGCCGATAAGCCCAATCCATGTTGCGGTCGAAAAAGTGGAAAGCATCGAACCGTCCTTCAATCCGCTGCACCTCTTTCTTCCGAATAGAAGATGTCGCGACCGATATCCTCGCAGACAAAGGCTGGAGGCACCGGGTGAACAGCTCTCAGGAAGGAGTGCGTATAAGGGAAGAAGTTGAAGTGCGGATTGAACGTGTAGCGGTATTCGCGTTCCCTCGGCACAACGATGATCAGGCGGCGTTTTGCAATCCGGCGCAGTTCCGCAATCGCTTGCCGGTAGTCGAGAATATGCTCGATCACATGCGTGCAGATGACCGTGTCGAATTCCGCGTCTGCAAAGGGGACGTTTTCGACCTTGGCCGCGACATATTCGATGCCAGGCAGCCGTGATGCGTCTTCAATCACGAAGTCGACGCCTGTAAGGCGGTTGAGCCCAGGATGCGTCGCCTGGATGCTGCGGAGCAGCGCACCCGTGCCGCAGCCGATATCGCAGACGCTCTCTCCCGCGATCGATCCGAGGATGCGGCTGATGCAGGCCGCAGAATTGTCCGTGCCTTCGTGAACACGGGGATGCTTGCGGTAAAGCTCGGCATATTCCTCTGCCGAAAGAAACGGTGCTCGCTCGCGAAATTTCGCCAAGTGCGTGATGTGGTCGCCCCAGACGCGCCGCGCAGCCCAGCGAAACGCACCGGAATCACGGACAAACGGCGGCAGGATATCTTCCAGCACGAAACGAATACGGTTTGTGGTTTCTCTGTTCATGGAAAGGGCGTCACCTTTGAGCGGAAGCAACTATGCGATACGCGTGGTCCTGCCACCTCGCGCGGTTTCAATGGACTTTTCCGGCGCTAAACCCTGGCTCGGCGCGGCGACGTTGAGGTAATGAATGCGAAGCTGCTCGGCACGCGAGCGTGCGACGGAATCAAGGATCAGACCCGCGGTAAAGACCATGAAGGAGATCATCATCAGCGCCATGGAGAGAACCCATGTCGGCATGCGGTTGACAAGCCCGGTCTCGAAGTATTCCGCCAGCACAGGCGCCATGAAAGCCATGCTCGACAGCATGAAGAACGCGCTGATGAGGCCGAAGAAGGCAAAGGGCCGCGTTTCCTTCATGAGCATGGCGAACATCCAGAGAATCTTGCCGCCGTCCTTCAAGGTCGAGAGTTTCGAGTGCGAACCTTCCGGGCGGCGGCCGTAATCGAGTTCCAGCTCGGCGACCGGCAGCTTGAGCCGAGAGGCGTGGACGGACATTTCGGTCTCGATCTCGAAACCGGCGGAAACGGCCGGGAAGCTCTTGACGAAACGGCGCGAGAAGGCCCGGTAGCCTGAGAAAATATCGGTGAAGTCCGGACCGAAGATCGTGCGGTAGAGAATGTTGAAGATGCGGTTGCCGAAAGCATGCCCGTTGCGCCCGGCGTCGGAATGAACGCCGCGCCGCGTTCCGACCACCATGTCGGCGCGTTCGGTCAGCAGCGTGCGGATCAGCTCTTCGCCGTCTTCGGGCGCATAAGTGCCGTCGCCATCCGCCATCAGATAGATGTCGGCGTCGATATCGGCGAACATGCGGCGCACGACATGGCCCTTACCCTGGCGCCGTTCGCGCACGACAGCGGCGCCGGCCAGCATCGCATGGAGCGCGGTGCCGTCTGTCGAATTGTTGTCGTAGACATGAATCTGCGCTTGCGGCAGTGCCGCTTTGAAGCCGCGGACGACTGCACCGATCGTGGCCGCTTCGTTGTAGCACGGAAGCAGAACAGCGATGTTTAGCGTTTTGGTCTGCGATCGTGTCATGATGCCACTCGCCATTCACAATTGGCGCGCAGTCTAAAACATGCAGCGTTAATAAGACCCTATAACGCGGGAAGAATCGGCAGCCATTCGGACGCTTTACACTTTCTTGATCTGCAAAAGCTAAAGTTCGCGCAGCTTAGGACGGGACAACAGGAATGGCGAACGTCGCAGGAATGACCGGCAATTCAGCTTCTAAATCTTCGCCGCCCATCGTGTCGCTTGCCACTGTCCGCATGCTTCTCACGCGTCTGTGGCCGTCCGTGTCGCTTTATAGCGCGGTGCTGATCGCGTGCATTTTGCCGGTGAAGCTGATCGGGACGAAAGACTATGTCGGTCCTGACAATGACGACGGCATGCGGCTCGTCGAAGTAAGGGATTTTCTCTCCGGGCAGAGCTGGTTCGATTTGACCCAATACCGGCTGGGCGTTGATGGCACGCTGATGCACTGGTCGCGGCTGATCGATTTGCCGATCGCAGGGCTCATCAAATTCTTCGGCTTGTTTCTGGCGGGCGAGCAGGCCGAGGCCGTGGCGCTCGCGATCTGGCCCGTCTCACTCGTTATCCCTCTCATGCTTGCGATGGCGATTGCGGGCCGCCGCATCGGCGGTGTGCCTGCCATGCATGTCTCTCTGGTGATGACCGCACTAGGCGTATGGACCAGCAACCGTTTCGTTCCGGGTGCGATCGATCATCACAACGTGCAGATCGGGCTTGTCGCGATGATGACGGCAATGCTTCTCGATGAGGAGCATCAGGCCTGGAGCTATATCGTTGCAGCCTCGATGGCGGCTCTCGCGATCGCCATTGGGGTCGAGACAACACCTTTCGTCGCAACGGTTTGCCTCGTCGTCGCTCTTCATTGGGCTTGGGTGGGGCAAGCTTTTCAGAAGACTGCCAAAGCATTCGGGCTGACGCTCACGCTGGCCGTCAGTATTCTGTTCTTCTCGACCATGCCGCCCCGGCTTTATTCGACCGTGACCTGCGATAATTTTTCGCTTGGTTTTTACGGCCTCGCTGCGATCGGCGGTGGGATGCTTTCCGTTGCGGCTGTTTTCGCAAGCCGCGCGTCGAGAATAGGACGCTTCGCTGCACTCGGTGGTATCGGCATCGCTGTTGCAGCTTCGGCCATGGTGATCGCGCCCCAATGCCTGCATAATCCGCTTGACGATCTCGATCCAATGCTCGTTGAGCTGTGGCTGAACAATATTTCAGAAGCGCGCTCCATGCTCGACATGATCCGCGACGAGCCTTTCGGCATAGGTGCCTTTTACGCAGCCGGTCTTTTGGGCATTGCTGTCAGCGCATTCCGAATCCTCTATCGCGACAGGGTGCGGATTCACGCCATCCTGCTTTTCCTGCTCGTCCTCTGCTGGGCCATCGGCCTCATGCAGGTGCGCGGGGCACCCTTTGCAAACCTGATCGCTAGCCTGCCGCTCGCGCTGCTGATTGTCGACATCCGCCGTATATCGAACAGCGATCGCGAAAATGTCGCTGTCGCATTCTGTTACATCATGCTGGTGCTTGCCAGCGTACCTGCTGTTTGGGCCGTTGCTGGAGCCTTCGTTGAGCTGCAGAGGCAAACGGAGGAAGACAAGAACGAAGCGAAAGACAAGGAAAACAAGCCTTCGTGTATCTCAAGAGAGGCTCTTGCGCCGCTGAATGCGATGCCTGTCGGCATGGTAGCGGCCTCATCTGAACTCGGCGTGCCGATCCTCCGCTTTACGAGCCAGCATGTTCTGACCGCACCTTATCATCGCAATCCCCGGGGTATGCTGACCGAAATGCATATCGGCCTCTCGGAACCGAAGGATGCAGAGGCCTTCCTGAGGGGGGCGGACGTTCAGGTTTTGGCTTTCTGTCCCGACGATTATCCGACGATGCAGTTCGCAAAACTGAAGCCGGAGGGTCTTTATTCTCAATTGGCGAAGGGCAATGTGCCGTCCTACCTCCAACCGCTTCCCAAGGCCGCAGGCGTTGGGGTGCAGTTCTTTCTCTTCAAGCCGGAAAATTGAGCGCTAACCCGATGCTCTACTGATCTTTCCCTCCGCTTTCGCTAGAAAGGAAGGATGAGCAATGTCTTCGACACCGATTCGCCCACCAACCTGACTGAATATTCGGTCTCCGAACTTTCGGGATCGATCAAGCGCACGGTCGAGACTGCTTTCGACCAGGTCCGGGTGCGTGGCGAAATTTCCGGCTATCGCGGCCCGCATTCATCGGGGCATGCCTATTTCTCGCTGAAGGACGATCGCGCGCGTATCGACGCGGTCATCTGGAAAGGCACGTTCTCGCGGCTAAGGTTTCGGCCGGAAGAAGGCATGGAGGTGATCGCTACCGGCAAGGTGACGACCTTTCCTGGCTCGTCGAAATACCAGATCGTCATTGAAACGCTGGAGCCCGCGGGTGCGGGCGCGCTGATGGCGTTGATCGAGGAGCGCAAGCGCAAACTTGGTGCCGAGGGTCTTTTCGACGCGGCGCGCAAGAGGCGGCTGCCGTTCATGCCGAGGGTCGTCGGCGTCGTCACGTCGCCAACGGGCGCCGTCATTCGCGATATCCTGCACCGCATTTCCGATCGTTTTCCAGTCCATGTCATCGTCTGGCCTGTCAAGGTGCAGGGAGATGGTTCCGGCGAGGAGGTGGCCAATGCCATCCGCGGTTTCAACGGCTTCCAGCCGGGCGGCGAAATGCCGAGGCCTGATGTGCTGATCGTCGCGCGTGGTGGCGGCAGCCTGGAAGATCTCTGGAGCTTTAATGACGAGATTGTCGTGCGCGCCGCTGCTGAAAGTGAAGTTCCGCTTATCTCGGCGGTTGGCCACGAAACTGACTGGACGCTGATTGACTATGCGGCCGATGTGCGCGCGCCGACGCCGACGGGGGCTGCGGAAATGGCCGTTCCCGTCAAAGCCGAACTGGACGCCCAGGTTTCTGCGCTTTCGGCCCGCCTGCAAGGCTGCATGAGCCGGCAGATGGATCACAGGAAGCAGTCCGTTCGGGCATTGATGCGAGCGCTGCCGTCCCTCGATCAGTTGCTGGCGCTGCCGCGCCGACGCTTTGATGAAGCGGCCGCAGGCCTTGGCCGCGGGCTGGAGCTCAACACCATCAATAAGCGCCGGAGCTTCGAGCGCACCGCATCGCATCTGAGGCCGGACGTTCTTTCGAACCGCATTGCCGAGCGCCGCCAGATGCTTGCCGAGCGGATAACGCGCGCCGAGCGCACGGTGGAGCGACTGATCGATCGCTCCAGGTCCCGTGTCGGGCGGGCCGATGCCGTCTTTGGGTCCTTGCCGGCGCGGCTGAAGACGCAGACGGAACGCATGCGCGACCATCTGGCAAACCTGTCCCGTCACGCCGATACCGCTGTCCGCCATCAGTTGACACGGGCAAGGGGCGAGCTTTCGGCACAGGACCGCGTATTGCAGTCGCTTTCCTACAAGAACGTTCTGAAGCGCGGTTATGCAGTCATCCGCGACGATGAGAACCGGCCGGTCTCGCAGGCCGCGGCTCTTTCGGCCGGCGTGGGCATTTCGATCGAGTTTGCCGACGGTCGCGTCGGCGCCGTGACAACCGAAGGCGGTGCGCCACCGAAGAAACGCTTGCCGAAGGCTGAAGAGCCCACCATGCCGCCGAAGCAGGGTAGCCTGTTCTAGGGGGGACCGATGCGTATCCTGCTGGTGCTCGCCCATCCGCTTAACGAGAGTTTTGCTGCCGCTGTTGCAAAGGCTGCGCGTGAAGCTCTGGCAGAAGCTGGTCATGCCGTTGATCTGCTCGATCTCTACGCCGAGGATTTCGACCCTCGCCTCACGAAGGCCGAGCGCGGCGGCTACTTCGACATCCCCTATGACACCTCCGGCGTCTCAAAGATTGTGGAGCGGTTGAAGGCGGCCGATGGATTGATCCTCGTCTTTCCGCAATGGTGGTTCAATTTTCCGGCGATCCTCAAGGGGTTCTTCGATCGGGTCTTCGCGCCCAGTGTTGCCTTCTCGCATGATACGGCCGGCGGGCGGATCGTTCCGCAGCTGACAAATATTAAGCTGCTTTGGGCTCTGACGACGACGGGCTCGCCGTGGTGGCTGGTTCATCTCTACATGGGCGATCCGGTGCGCCGGCTACTGAAGCGCGGCATTGCGAATTTCTGCTCCAAGGGCCTCAATTTTCGAATGCTCAGCCTGCACGAGATGGACCGCGCGACGGCCACCAAACGCCAAGCTCATCTTGATCGCGTGCGCAAGGCGTTGAGCGCGATCTGACTATTCGAATTTCGCGAGGAACTTGCGCAGCAGCGCATCGAGCGCTGCCTTGTCTTCATCGCTGAGGTTTTCGATAAGCCGCTGCTGATTGGCGACGTGGGCACCGACCGCGGTCTCGACGGCCGCAAAACCATTCTCCGTCAATGCAATCAGCACGCTTCGCCGGTCGTCGGGGTTGAGAACGCGTTCGACGAAACCTGCTTTCTCGAGCTGGTCGATGCGGTTGGTCATCGTACCGGAGCTCACCATCGTCATCGCCAGCAGATCGCCAGGCGAGAGGCGATAGGGTTTTCCGGAACGCCGCAGCGTTGCAAGCACGTCGAAGGCGGATGTCGAGAGCCCGTGCTGCAGCAGGACTTGCTCTATCTCGCGTCCGAGATGTGTCGTCAGCCGTTTCAGGCGCCCCAGGATACCCATGGCTTCGACATCGAGGTCCGGCCGCTCACATTGCCATTGGGACAGGATTTTATCGACGCGGTCCATTGCTTCTTCATTCCTTCGATAAACAAGCGATAGCACGATATATCTTGACGTCAAGATAAATGCTGTTATGTTGAATTTATCTTGAACTAGAGATTCTTGATATGAAGAAAAATAGCGCATATGCAGCCGATGTCCTGATGACGGCCATTGCGCCCGCCATCTGGGGCAGCACCTATTTCGTCACGACCGCCTTCCTGCCTGCCGGCTATCCGCTGACCGTTGCAATGCTGCGCGCTTTGCCTGCCGGTCTCCTCTTGCTCGCCACCATCCGTCGCTTGCCGTTTGGTATCTGGTGGGGGAGGGTCTTCATCCTCGGCGCGCTCAATTTCTCGTTCTTCTGGGCAATGCTTTTCGTTTCGGCTTACCGGCTTCCAGGCGGTGTCGCCGCGACGGTCGGGGCTATTCAGCCTCTGATCGTTATCGCGTTATCGCGCCTCTTTCTTGGCAAGCCGATCAAGCTTCTTGCCGTCGTTGCCGGTTTGGGCGGAATGGCTGGCGTCGCGCTGTTGGTGTTGACACCCAAGGCTGCGCTCGATCCGGTTGGCGTTGCCGCCGGTCTCGCGGGCGCCGTATCAATGGCTTTCGGCACGGTGCTGACGCGCCGTTGGACGCCGCCGGTCTCGAACCTCGCCTTCACGGCATGGCAACTGACGGCTGGTGGGCTTTTGCTCGTGCCAGTCGCGCTGATGTTCGAGCCGGCTCCTCCGATGCCGACAACTGCAAATGTGCTGGGCATGGCCTATCTCGGACTGATAGGCGCGGCCTTCACCTATGTCCTATGGATCCGCGGCCTGTCGAAGATCGAGCCAGCGGCGGCCGCGTCGCTTGGCTTTTTGAGCCCGCTCGTGGCGACGTTTCTCGGTTGGCTGGCGCTTGGCCAGAGCTTGACGCCCGTGCAGCTCTTCGGTTTCCTGCTTGTGCTGGCGAGCGTCTGGATCAGCCAGAGAGCGATGGCGCCCGTCAGGCCCATTCTCCCTGCCGCATCACCGGAACCCGCGAGCCGTCCGGCTTGATGCCGTCGATATCCACTTTGTCGGAACCGATCATCCAATCGATATGGATAAGGCTAGAATTTCCGCCCTGCGCCTTGATCTGGTCCTGGTTGAGCTTTGCGCCGTCGAGGAAGCACTTCGAGTAGCATTGTCCGAGCGCGATATGGCACGAGGCGTTTTCATCAAAAAGCGTATTGTAGAACAGGATACCGCTCGCCGAGATCGGTGATGAATGCGGCACGAGCGCCACTTCGCCGAGGCGGCGCGCGCCGTCGTCGGTATCGAGCACCTTGTTCAATACCTCCGCGCCACGCGAAGCCTTGGCCTCGACAATCCGGCCTTCTTCGAAACGAACCTGGATGTTGTCTATCAGCGTGCCCTGGTGCGAGAGAGGCTTGGTGCTTGAGACATGGCCCTCGACGCGCAGCGCGTGCGGGGTCGTGAAGACCTCTTCCGTCGGGATGTTCGGGTTGCAGGTAACGCCGTTCTTGGCGACGGAGGCGCCGCCATGCCACTCATGACCGTCGGCAAGGCCAACGGTCAGGTCGGTACCCGGTCCCTTGAAATGCAGTGCTGCGAAGCGCTGACCGTTCAGCCAGGATGAGCGGGCGGCAAGGTTCGTATTGTGCTCCCTCCAGGCTGAGACCGGATCGTCGAGATCGACGCGCGAGGCGGCAAAGATTGCCTTTGCCAGTTTCGCGACCGCAATCGGCTCTGGATCGTCGGCAAACACGACCTTCGCCCAGGAGGGATTCGGATAGGCAACGATGTTCCAGTTAATGTCGAAATTCGAGATCTTTTCGAGCGCTGGTTTGTAGGCAGTGGAATTCGCCCGGTTCGCGCGGCCGACCTTGCCGGGATCCTGTTCGGAAAGCAGCATTGGATTGTCGCCGGCAATTGCAAGGCGTGCCGCACCGTTTTGATATGCCTTTGCCATACCTTCGTAGAGCCAGCCGGAGGCACGGTCGAAGCCTTCGTCGCTGCCGTATTGATAGCGGGCAAGCGTCGTTTCTTCGTCCGAGTAGAAAGTCGTAACAAGCCCCGCGCCGGCCATGTAGGCGTGGTTGGTGATCAAGCGAACCAGCGGCATTGCGACAATCGGCGCGGTCATCACCAGATCCTGACCCCTTTGAAGCTGCAGGCCGACCTTGACGGCGACCTCTGCGAGCTTTTCCAGCTTGATCGGATCGACGGAATTCTGACTCTGGGGCATGAACGTCATGGCCGGCTACCTCCTGAAATCGACTCTCTGAAGATGCCAGACTTAGACCCCTTTACGGCGAAAATGAAGCTCGCCAGCGTGAAAATGCAGGGCCGCAAGAGACCACCCGATCTTAGGCAGCCGCCTGTTCAAGCAATGCCGACTGATGTTTCTCAAGGAACGCGATGAGCCGCTCGTGATAATCGGTAGCGGCGGCTTGCCTAACACTCGGCCGCTGCCCAAGCGTGCTTCGCCAACGCTTCACCTTTTCCAGGCCATCAAAGATGTGGCTGTCGCTGATTGTGTCGAAGACATCGAAGTATCGGAAGATCGGTGCGAAGACGGCATCCACGAGGCTGAAGTTCTTCCCGACGAAAAGTGGTCCGCCGGAAAGCTCGGTTTCGATGATAAGGAATTTCGATGCAAGGACCGTTCGTTTGGTCTCCAGCACCCGCCGGTCGCTAGTCGTTTCATACATCCAGAGATCGGCAAGGATCGACGAGCCGAACTCCATCCATCCGCGATGCCGGGCGCGTGTCAGGGCATCTTGCGGATGAAGCCTCGGCCCGGGTTGCGTTTCGTCGATGTATTCGCATATTGCCGCACTCTCGAAGAGGGCGACCTGCCGCCCGTCTTCCTCGATCAGCAGAAGCGGAACCTTGCCGAGCGGAGAAATCTTCAAAAACCAGTCCGGCTTGTCATCGAGATCGATGAAAACGCGCTCGAAGGCCGCACCCTTCTCACCAAGGGCAATCGCAGCCCGCTGCACATAAGGGCACAGGTGGTGCGAGATGAGGGTAAGCTTTTGCATGGCATATTCCCTTAAGAGGCTTTTGCAGGTGCAAGCGGTTGTGAAGGGCGAAGCGCGAAGGCGCCGTCTCCGAGCATGGCCTGGGCGATCGAAAGCACGATCAGATAGAGCGGATATTCCCAGCCGCCGCCGGGCGCAGTAAAGACCCAGCCGTTCGCGCCATGCGCCCAGATGATCGCGCCGGCAAGGGCCGGTACGAGCGCCAAGGCGGCGATGCGGCTCTGAATGCCGAGAACCAAGAGCGCCCCGCCGACCGCTTCGGCCGCAAAGGTGAGGTAGGCCAGCCAGCCCGGCAAGCCGATCGACGTAAAATATCCGGCGGTCCCCATCAGTCCGAATGTCATCAGTTTCAGGACGATGCTGTGGGCGAGGTACATCGTGCCGAGGCTGATCCGCAGCAGGGCAGTTGCATAGAGGATGGATTTATCTGTGTTCATGTTCGTCAATTTCCCGATGATAGATGTAAATGCATATAATTTATCTTGCTCCTTCGTCAAGGTAAATGTAATTGCATCTATATGGGCAAAAAACCTCGGTCCGAGACAACTACGCAGGCGTGGATCGCCATCATGCGTGCTCAGCAGCGCCTGCTGCGGGAAATTGAGAGCGACCTCAAGAAAGCCGGCCTGCCGCCGCTTGGCTGGTATGATGTGCTCTGGGAGTTGGCGCGCGCGGAGGAAGGCAAACTGCGCCCCTTCGAAATCGAAGAGCGGACGCTGCTCGCGCAATACAATCTCTCGCGGTTGATCGACCGGCTCGAACGCGAGGAGCTCGTCAGCCGCGAGACGTTCGCAGAAGACGGGCGCGGCCGATGGGTTGTCATTACGGCGGCCGGCCGGGCGCTTCGCGAACGCATGTGGACCGTTTATTCCAAGGCGATCGAGGTCCACATCGGCTCGAAGCTTGACGAACCAGCCGCCACGGCGCTCGTGAATCTGCTAGCGCGATTTTCCGCCTAAGCAATGAGCGAGGCAGCTTTGGCATTCAGCGTCGTGAGCGCCTCCTTCGGCGCAAGGCGCACCTGCAGTCCGCGTTGACCGCCGTTCATGTAAACCAGAGGCTCAGTGAGCGTGGCCTCCTCCAGCGCCGTCGGAACCAGCTTTTTCTGGCCGAACGGGCTGATGCCGCCGACATGATATCCGGTCAGCCGCTCGGCATCTGCAGGCTTCATCATGTTTGCCGTCTTGCCGCCGAAGCCGCTGGCAAGCTTCTTCATGCTGACGTCGCGATCGGAGGGCACGACGACACAGACGGGCTTGCCGTCCACTTCCGCCATCAGCGTCTTCAGCACGCGATGCGGCTTTTCGCCGAGCGCTTGGGCGGCCTGGAGGCCGACGCGTTCGGCATCCGGATCATAGTCGTAGCGATGCACCGTGAAACTGACCCCGGCTTTGGCAAAAAACCTGCGTGGCGCGCGTCGTCTTGGACATATTATTTTTCGAATTCCGCGCCGTAGCTCTCAGGCTTGAAGCCGACCAGCAGCTTGCCGCCTGCTTCCAGAACCGGCCGTTTGATCATCGACGGCTGGTCGAGCATCAGGGCGATCGCCTTCTCCCGCGTGAGGTTTTCGCGGGCGGCGTCCGGCAGTTTGCGGAAGGTCGTTCCGGCTCGGTTGAGCACGGTTTCCCATCCGGCTTTGTCGACCCATTGCTCCAGATGGGCGCGGTCGATACCCACGGCCTTGTAGTCGTGAAAATCATAGGCAACGGCATGCTCTTCCAGCCAGGCGCGGGCCTTCTTCATCGTGTCGCAGTTCTTGATACCATAAATGATGGCAGTCATATTAATCCTCGAGAGTTCCGGCCTTGCGCACCACGCTGCTGGGGTGGCTGCAAGCGATCTTCATCAGGTATGCGCGCCGGCGTACTAGGCGGTCGGAAACGCGGGTGACGACAAGGCCGGCTTGCGGCGCGCGAACTTGGATGCTGCCGTCCGCCATGCCGGGACGCGTGATGATCGTTGCCAGCAGATCGCCTTCGGCAACCATTTCACCGATGCTGCGATGAAAGAGGACCGTGCCGGACTCCGGCGAGCGGATCATCTCGATATTGTCCAGCGGCACGGCTGGACCGGTGAACGTGCTTGGCGATACACTCTCGTCTCTGATGATCTCGCGTGCAGTGAGGAAGCGCCATAGCCCTTCTGCATCCGCTTTGGCCATATCCGGATAGACATCGCGTTTGCCGCGAAGTTCCAAGGTGACGGAAAGCTTGCCGGGCAGACGGGTGCGCTTCTCGCCAGGCACCGCATATTTCCAGGCAAAGCTGATTGCCTCCTCGAAGGCCGAGCTCTCGCCATCGGAAAGGAGCACCGCGTCCATCGCTAAGGCCGCGGCAAGGTCGCTCGCCTCCGGCCAGAACGCCTCGTCGATGTAGGCATATTGCAGGGATTCGTCGTCGCAATGCAGATCGAGCACGAGATCGGCGCCAAGCGCCATATGCATCAGCTGCCGCTTTAGCCGGTCGATTGCCGGATAACGATCGAGATCGTCGATCAGGTTGTCGCGGTCCCGCAGAGAAATCAGCGGGAAATCCCGGTTGAAATTGGTCCGCGAGCCAAGATCGAAACGGCCCTGAAGTTCGCCGAAATGCGACTGTGCTGCACCAATCGGATTGGCCTGGGGTACGATTGTGATGTCGCCCGCAATGCTGTCGGCACTTTCTGCATCACGCAGCGTCCCGCAGAGAAAATGCAGAAGTGCTGTGCCCGGGAGCTCGTCGGCATGGAGCGCCGCCTGGATATAAACCTTCGGTGCGGCCGGGTCGTTGCCCTTGAACCGAAAAACCGGCAGACGCCACTCGATGCCGGGTGTGTCGCCCGGAATGATGATTTCGGAAATATCCACGTTACGTCACTCCGCAAATTCTGCTTAACGGAGCTTTATGCGAGTCCGGCGGGCAAGTGCAAGGCGGCAGATGACGCACTTCGTTTGAAGCAAGAAGCATTGCGCTATTTTCCTGCTGTCCGATCAGTGGCCACTGGCCGATATGCTCATGTTCGCTCTCGCCGGCAGGCGGTCAGGCAAAATCGCACGAACAAAATTAGAACATCTGATCTTGGCCAAGGCCGTGCGAAATGGCAAACTGTTGCAAGAAACGGGTGGAACTCGAGGTCCGGCCGCACGATTTTAGGGTGCAAGTGAAGCACGGAGGCGATGTCATGGCTGAGAAGGCGCACCAATATCTGATCTTCGAAACGGTTGGTGGTTTCTGCGGAATTGCCTGGAACGAGATCGGAATCACACGTTTCCAGCTGCCGACAAAAGCCGCTGACGCGACGGAGCGACTTCTGCTGCGCCGCCTTCCGGCAGCCGAATCGGATACACCGACGCCTGAGGTTGCCGAGGCGATCGCTGCGGTAAAGCGTTACTTCAACGGCAAAGAAACAGATTTTTCAGACGTAAAGCTCGACCTTGAGGGGCAGGATGCGTTCTTTAAGGACATTTATGCTGCTGCGCGCCGCGTCGGCTGGGGCCGAACGACCACCTACGGCGCGTTGGCGAAGGAACTTGGCGCCGGCCCGGAAGCGGCGAAGGACGTGGGTCAGGCGATGGCAAAGAACCCGGTTGCCCTCATCATCCCGTGCCACCGGGTGCTTGCCGCAGGTGGCAAGATCGGCGGGTTTTCGGCGCCGGGCGGCTCGAATTCCAAGCTCAGGATGCTGGAACTGGAAGGCGTCCGACTTGCGCCGCCGCAGCCGGCGCAGCAATCCCTGGGATTGTAGTCAGTGGGGATAAAAATCATTCCCCATTCCATTATTTACAAGCACCGTAACCCATTGATTGTGCTTCTCAAAGAACTGTCTCCTACGTCGTATCGTCAAGCACACCGCCAATAAACAGCCCTTTGGTGCGCCGGCGGCCGCCCGTTTGTCAAAAAACGATATAGTCATAGCCGCCAAGGCATTTCACCGGCAGAACAACCGCTTTCACTGCCTCATAGGCGGGGCCAGAAAAATTGGATGCTTCGTGTTACATATTTGATCGATCTGTAGTGCGAAGGTGGCAAATGCCTACACCACATCACCCTCTCGCCGCGGTGCGGCGTGCCCTGCGCAAGCTCGGTGCGGACATCCACGACGCCCGTCGGCGTCGGCGACTAGCCATGGCGGTTGTAGTCCAGCGCGCCTTCACGTCCCGCTCGACCTTACAAAAAGTCGAGGCCGGAGATACTAACGTCGGCATCGGCATCTATGCGTCCTGCTCGCGCTCGGCCTGCTCGATGGCCAGGCCAGGGCCGACATCGGCAACGACAGTGTCGGCCAGGCGCTGGCCAGCGCCGATCTGCCTAAGCACGTCCATCTCAAGCGGCCAGTCGGATCGTCTCGCGGTGGCTGACTTCGAAGTGCATGGGGCTCGGCTCACTTCTCGGCGCAGGAGTTCAGTATCGGCGTCATCGCCTTCACATGCTCGTCGATTCGCTCGAGCACTTTCGCCGGGACAACGTCGCGCTCAGGTAGATGCCACCAGTGCTCGTTGACGAGTTCGACGGTCTCGACCACTGCCTTCAGCACTGCCGGCTCCGAAAGCCTTGCACGGTTCGCAAATGCCTTCCATCGCGGAGCTGCTAGCGCCTTGAACGAGCGTTCCCCTCCAAGCGAAAGTGCCATGGCGTCGGCGGGAATATATGGCACGGTCGACAGGACGTCGTAGATTGGTGCAAGCGCCGGCTTGTGGCCGTTTCCGGGATAGATCAACGACCAGTTCTTCAGGTGCATGTCGCCATTGCCCGTGATGACGGTCAGTGCCAAGCGGCGGACGAATTCGAGAGCCGCCGCAGGCGAGACGGCCACACCAAGGGCCGAGGCTATGTCGTGATAAGCGGCGCCCTCATATTTGCGCGAGGGATAGACACCGAAGACCTGAGCCAAATCCTCGATTTGTATCCTCTTACCCGCAGCGCCGCGATCGAAGCGTTTGACGAGAAGAACCTTGCCCTCCGACAGCGTGTTGAACTCTTCGGGAATGCCCTCAAAATCGGACTTCTCGACCAGTTCGCGTTCAGGAACCTCCATGCCGATGGCTGCGGCTAGCGCGAGGTTGGCGAATTCGTTCTCGGAAACGCCCGGAAACGCTGTCGAAGGGAACTTGCCGATGTACTGGCCCTGTTCGCCGTCCATCGGCAAGGTCAGGCCGCCGCCTTTTCCAGTGTCCTTCATGACCGACAGCTTCATCTGCACGCCCGCAAGTGAGAACCGAGCCTTGGGCTTGTCCTCTGAAGCATCCTGCGGAACCGCTATCGCCCCGTTACTGGGCAATACCCGCACGGCCCCCGGAAGATCGGCGCCGAGCGCCACCAGCAGATCGAAATCATTGCCTGGCCGCACATTGCCTTCGTGGTGCTTTTCCATCGCCTCGCGTAGCTTCTCCTCCGGCAAGAGGTTCGCGAAGAAAGCCGGCAAGGCGCCGGCCAGAGGCTTCGGATCTTTCCGCAATCCTCCCGTCGCTGCCCGGAACGACAGGCTGAGAACCGGCAAGCCGCCCGTCGCGCGGTAGGCCTCATCGAAGTTGAACGCATTGAAATCGCCCGGCGTCCTGACGAGTGTGCCGACCTTCAGGGTGTCCAAGAGCACGTCCAGCGACGGGACCGTCTTAGGCGCGTGAAAGACTGGAGCCATGATCGTCATCGTCAGATTGAGAAACAAAGGCGGGCAGGTCGTCATCACCATGCGGACGCAATAGAGCCTGGACAGCCGGCACCATGACTTGCGGAACCAGCATCACTTCCAGACCGAGCGCGCGAGCGACATTCATGAGTGTCGTCGCACGCGCCGCTGCGGTTCCCTTTTCGATGTCGCGATAGCGGGGACGGGATATGCCCGCCAAATGAGCGACCTGTTCCTGCGTCATGGCAGCAGCGAGCCTCGCATGTCTGAGAAGTCCCCCGATTTCACGTAGAATTTCCGATTCAGAGGTCATAATGATATGATACCTATACGATCCACAACCATGCGCAATGATCTGCAAAGGTATCTCATATACCGAGCAGGTCAACCCTAATGATCCGTTAACATATCATATGTTAACGATATGATACTCAAAGAGATCAATGCTTCGCTCCGCCTTGGCTCTCGGCTGGGTTCACCGACGCGAGCCGGAGCGGCCGAATCTCCGCCGGGGCCTGCGCCGTTGGCGGCGTGGCAATATCCGAGTCTTGTGACTCGAACGGCGCCTCTTCCTGGGGTGTGGCCGTTCGAGGTGTTCAAGCTATTCTTAAGAGCCTGGCGTGGAGGTTTGTATCATGGCGAAACTCATCTTTGGAATGAACCAGTCCCTGGACGGTTATGTCGACCACCTTGAAATGCGGGCAGGTCCCGCGCTCTTTCGTCACTGGATAGAGCACGTGCACGGCCTGACCGGCAGTGTGTACGGCCGCCGCATGTACGAGATCATGCGTTATTGGGACCAAGACCATCCTGAGTGGAGTGCGGAGCAACATGAGTTCGCGGCGGCGTGGCGGCGCCAACCGAAGTGGGTCGTGTCGCGCTCGTTGAAGTCGGTCGGCCCCAACGCCACACTTGTCGAGGATGGCATCGAGGGGGTGATACGTGGTCTGAAGGCTCGGCTAGTTGGGGAGATTGCGGTTTCCGGGCCAGACCTAGCACGAAGCCTGACCGACATTGGACTTATTGACGAGTATCGACTTTACTTCCATCCCGTCGTGCTTGGTCGCGGCACGCCATTCTTCGCCGGCCCGCGGCCGCCGCTCCGCCTTGTTTCCACCGATCCCGTTGGCGAGGATGTGATTAGGTTGACGTACGTTCCTGCTTAATCGCGGGCGGCTGGTTCGACGGACTGCGCCGACGCATCAGGTCCGCAATCGGGTCGATTCCGGAACGGCGGCTTTTGGTCAGGGCTTCGCGCTACCAGAGTTATTGAGCCATTGCTGATCCAGGCGACAGAATTTGTGCACGCGGCCTAGGCGACGCCGAGCTTCCCGTCACCGGGCGTCGAGAGCTCCTCGGGCGTCAGAAACGCGGCCAGATCCGCCGCCTCAGCGCTCATTTCAGGCTTGCGCACAGCACCTTGCCGGTAGCCATCTCGCCACTCATGGCAGGAAAGGTACGGCTAACCGCTTCGAGTTGACATTCTTCCTACTAGTTGGTAGGCATCAATCATGAGAAACCCACAGACCAAGGCTGATGAGATTCTTCGCTGTGCGCGCTCCCTAATTATCAGGGGCGGCTACAACAGTTTTAGCTACGCCGATATTTCCGGTGTGGTCGGCATTCGCAATGCGAGCATTCACCACCATTTTCCCAGCAAATCAGATCTGGTCCGCAAACTGGTTGCACAGTACCGGGAGGAGGCTGAAGCCGGGATCGCCGAACTGGAACGAAATGTCTCCGATCCGCTTGAACAACTTCGCGCTTATGTCGGCTATTGGGAGGGGTGTATCGCTGACGCGACTCACCCCTTCTGCGTCTGCGCCTTGCTCGCCAGCGAGATTCCGGTTCTTCCCGAAGCGGTCGTTCTTGAAGTGCGCGCGCATTTTCGAAGGCTCTCGGACTGGCTCACTTCCGTCCTGGAGCGTGGCGCCGCACAAGGCCGCCTCGCGCTGACCGGGACCGCCAAGGCCAACGCTGAAATGTTCATGGCCACCGTGCATGGCGCGATGCTTTCAGCGCGCGCCTACGGCGATGCCACGACATTTGGCGCAATAACCCATCCCTTGCTGAAGCGCATCGCCGCCTAAATATTGGAAGTTCCCCAGGGAGGTGGACGCTGTTCCACGACCTACCGACTAATAGATAGACAACGCTACGCTCGCAGATTTTGTCAGCGGCAGTCTGCTTGCTCGACCAACCCCGTCCCTTTGGATGAGAAAGGCAATCTCTCATGTTCGGAATTTCTCCGCTCGGCTGGATCCATACACTCGGTAGCCTGCCAGCCATTCCCGTGGCCTTTTACATGTTTGCCCGTCATGGTCGAATCGTTCCCCGGTCCACGCTGGGCGCCGCCTATTTTGTTTCCATGCTTATCGGCGCCGCAACGGTCTTCCTCGTGGCACATCAGCCGGTCAGCTACGGCATCGGCACCCTGACCATCCTGCTCCTGCTTGCAGGTTACGGAATCGAATGCATTCTGGGTTCAGCGCGCATAGCCAGATACATTGAAACCATCTGTCTGAGCCTGAGTGCGTTTCTTTTGATGGTGCCGACCGTTAGCGAGACCCTGCGCCGTGTTCCGGACGGCCACCCCTTGGTTACCGACTTGAAATCGCCGCTGCTTCTCGGCGCTCAAGGGGGGCTGTTGGCTATTCTCGTAGTCGGCTTGACAGCCCAAATCATCTACCTGGCAAGGCAGGGAAAGACTGCTGCGAACTAGTCGGAGCGCCATATCGCCTGCGGCAGCTGTTCTCTCTACCCACCTTGTGGCAACCGCCTTTTCTGGCTATATTACTGGAAATCGGCGGGAGGTCACCATGGGCAGCTCTCAGAAGCGTGCGATCCAGAACTATAGGTCTCGTCTAAGCGAGCGTGGACTCGCCCGTTTCGAGGTGCTTGGTCGCGATGCTGATCGTGATCTCATCCGGTCGTTGGCACGTCGCTTGGC
The DNA here is from genome assembly GCF_029714385.1 of Rhizobium sp. CC1099. Lineage (NCBI taxonomy): Bacteria > Pseudomonadati > Pseudomonadota > Alphaproteobacteria > Hyphomicrobiales > Rhizobiaceae > Rhizobium > Rhizobium sp. CC1099. Next base: position 4,187,075 of record NZ_CP121641.1, read on the forward strand.
CGAGGATGGTCCGGAGGCGTCAAGGCTCCGTGCTGCCGTTAATCAGACTATCACTGGAGAGCCACCCAAGAGAGGCGGAATTCTCGCGGCGCTCCGCCGCTCCCCTCTGGTCGGCGCTGACCTCGACCTGACTCGCCCGCGCGAAGAAGGCCGCAAGGTCGATCTTTAATGCGTTATCTGCTCGACACAAACATCCTCAGCAATGCCACCAAACCCGCGCCGTCAGAAGCCCTGCTGGCGTGGATGGCTGACCAAACCGATACAGACCTATTCATCTCCTCGCTAACCGTCGCCGAAATCCGTCGCGGCATCCTCGAGAAACCTGCTGGCAAGAAACGCGAACAGCTGGAGGTATGGTTCTCCGGCGCCGAAGGTCCACAGGCCCTTTTTGCCAGTCGTATCCTCCCTTTCGATGAGAAGGCTGGCTTAGTGTGGGCGCGACTGATGGCGGACGGAAAGACCAAAGGCCGCCCCCGGAGCGGCCTCGACACCATCATTGCAGCCATAGCCGAGGCCAATGAATGCGTGGTTGTCACTGACAATGAAAGGGATTTCGAGGGGATCGATATCGTTAACCCGCTGCGGGGGCGTGCTAGATGAGCATAGCCACGCTCGCGTGTTCATGTTGTGTTCTCGTCGGCACCGACTCGCAATGCTCGGCTAGCTTGCCGCCCTCAACCCGAAAGAGATCGATCACCACCTGCGATTCGTCTGCCCAGCCGCGGATGCGGCCGTGGATGGCAACGAAATCGCCTTCAGCGACGATCAGGCCGGGCTCGTAGTAGACGGCCGGCGATAGGTCAGCGACGAGCGCTTGCAACGCGTCGCGACCTTGAGGAATGTTGGGATTGTGTTGGATGTAATCTGGAGCGTAGAGGCGTTCCACTGCCGACGCATCATGACGCTGGAACAGTGAGGTCATCGCCTCGAGCACCAGCGCCTTGTTGCGCTGGGGACGATCATCGAAAACTCGATCAGCAGGGCGAGTGAACGCAAATGTCCCGGTCATTCGCAGAAACTGTCCGCCAGGAAGCGTTGCGTACGAGTAGATCAGGCCGCGATCATAGTCTTGAATATTCGTGACTGTCGCACGGTCCTTCTCCTGCCAGCTTACAGCGAAGATGCTGTTGCCGAGTGGTAAGACTTGAATATCGACGATCTCGGTCCGAGCAAATGGCCCTTCCTTGATCTCGAACCTCAATTGCGTAACTGATAGTAGCGTCAGACTGACTTGGAAGCTCGGATAGGAGACATCCTTTTCCAATCCAGTGGGGAAACGATCCGCCGACATTTTTATGGTCCTTTCTCTGGGGCGATGGATTGCCCGGCTGAGCCGGCTGCAGTCGCGGGCAATGGCTAACGGAGTTCTGCACCATGCGCGTCCAGAGCCCACTGAATCCGACGCTGAAGCAATTCGCTAGGTCGGTCTAAGGCGCGCCTGGCCGCGGGCCTCCGCGTGACTCAAGCAGCGCGGCCCGTGGTCGTTGATCATGCCGACCGCGTGCATCCAGGCATGGACGGCCTTCCTATTGAGAGGGGGTGACGAGGTTCGATAAGCGATCCGCTTTTTCGCAACGCGTCGCTCGAAAACCTCTGCACCCCCCGCCCAGATCAGCCCGCGGTGCTCGGCACCGGCGTGGTAAGCAACTGCTGCTCCCACAGGTACGCGATGCCGCTGCCAGCGGCGTGCTGCTTGAGCACTTCCGTCAGCTCGCCGGCGTGCTCGGTGCGCGCCCAGTCGCGCTGCCACTCCGATGCCAGCGCCAGCCAGGTCATCATGTTCGCGCCGGCCGCGATCATGCGCTGGATGGCGACCTCGTGCGCTTCGACCGACGTGCCGCCCGAGGCGTCAGTGATGACCGTGACATCCCAGCCTTCGCCCAGCGCCTGGATCACCGGCATCGCGACGCAGATCTCGGTCCACAGGCCGGCGATGATGAGCTGCTTGCGGCCGGTCGCCTTGACCGCGTCCACGACCTTCCTGTCTTCCCAGGTGTTGATGAACGTCCGGTCGATGACCTCCTGGCCGGGAAACACGTCGGTGATGTGAGGGAAGATGAGGCCGCCCCGTTCGGCGACGACGCTCGTCAGGATGGTGGGGACGCCGAACGCCTTGGCGGCCTTCGCCAGCGCCGTCGAGTTGTTGACCACCGCATGCGGGTCGTGGCTGTTGAGGTTGGCAAGCTGGTAGGGCTGGTGGTCGATGAGGACGAGTACCGAATCTTCGGGACGAAGAAGCGAAGCAAGGCCATTACGAAAGGTCATTGTTACATCCTTTGCTGCCGTGTGAGCGGCATTGGTTTTTCCGGGAGACATGCGCCAGGGGCGACGTTGCCTGGAAGCAGTCTTGCCGTTCCCATGCATGATGCGGTAGTACCCTTTTGTGGCAAGCTGTGTCGCGAAATGGGGAACGCTGAATTGGACATCGAAGAGCTGCAGACCTTCGTAGAAGTTGCTGATGCTGGGGGAGTTTCGCCTGCTGCGCTCCGGCTCGGCGTCTCCAAGTCAATCGTCAGTCGACGGCTCTTCCGGCTTGAAGCGGAACTTGGTGTCCAGCTTCTTGCACGGACCACCCGGGGCGCCGCTCTCACGGAAGCAGGGGCCACGTTCCGAGACTATGCAGCAAGAGTCTGCGCCGAGATCGACGTGGCCAGGGAAACGATCCTACCCGCCGGTGACCTTCGCGGCCGCTTGCGAGTTGCCGTGCCGCTTTCTTTCGGCCCGACTCACTTCGCTCCCATCCTCGCGGAAATGGCGCGACGCCACCCCCAGCTCCAAATCCACACGTGCTACAGTGATCGCTTCGTCGATCTCATCACAGAGGGTTATGATTGTGCGATACGGCTAGGCTATCTTCAGGACTCCAATTTGATCGCAAGACGTGTCGGCCCGATCTACGGGAAGCTCGTCGCGAGCCCGGACTACATCAAGGCGCATGGGTCGCCCGAGACGCCGGAGGAACTCGTCGCTCATGAGGCCCTCATGCAGGGCACCGAAGCCTGGCAACTCATGGATGGCGACAAGATCATCACGGTTCGTCCGCAGGGACGCTTTAAGGCCGACAACGGCACTGCTCTAGTCGCCGCCGCGGCAGCAGGACTCGGGATCGCTTACCTGCCCGATTGCCTTACCCATGAATATATAGCCTCCGGCGCGCTTGTGCCGGTCATGACGCACTATCCACCACCCCCGGCAGGTGCATATGTCATCCGCCCGCCAGGTCAGCATCCCGCACGGAAGATACGGGTCCTCACCGAATTGCTGATTGAGTATTGCGAACCTGCTCCGCACCTCGCGGGACGTGCCCCTGTCTGAGTCAAAAAGTTAGCCTTTTGAATTTGCAGGGTTTTTCGGAACGGCCTCAATTGAAAAAATTCTGTGAACTATCGACATCTATCGACCATTTCGCGGGGTGCCGTAGGCGGCGAAGGTCGAATCTAGCCCTCCAATAAAGTACCGTCAAAACCGAAAAAATCAATACGCCACCTTGATCCTGGATCGATGGATTGCGGGCGCTGGGTCGTGTGCAGCTGCGCGGAAGATAGAGGTTGAAAGGTGAAGACGGTTTCTCGCGAAGAGCTTTACGAACAGGTTTGGGCCAGGCCCATGACCAAAGTCGCCGCAGATTATGGCGTCACGGGTACGGCATTGAAGAAGACCTGCGATCGCCACCGAATTCCGACACCGGAACGCGGATACTGGGCCAAACTCGAATACGGCAAGCGCGTCAAAAAGGAAGCGCTGCCGCCATTGGCCGAACAGAACTTGGCTTTGGTGAGGCTCTCCCATTGCGCGGGGTCGCACCTCCCCTTGTTTCAGACCTGCCATGTAGGACGCGTCCGCGCCAGAGGCTATCTCGGCTGGTTGGACACGCGCTGGGCCTATCGGGAGGACCTCGACTCCGAAACGCATCAATACTTCTTCCGTTCAGACTGGGCTGACGCCGAGGCGTGGACCTACAGGGAAGATGTCTCCGCCGGTTTCTGCGTAGCGATCGTCAGGCGCAAACTCGGTTGGCCTGTGCAATATGTCGGCACGATCTGCACAGACAAGCTGCAAGAGAAGGCGTGTTTCCTCGACAACATTGTCTACGAAAGCTCCGGCACGAAGCCGTATCAGTTGGGAAGACTTCAAGACACGGGATTTCAGCGAATTGGTGCATCCCAAGGACGGCGAAGATCGTTGCAACGACTTACGAGCCCGGCGACATCGACCGGCTCATCTTTATTCGCCGTGCCCAGGCTGCGGACTTCTCCCTCAAAGAGATCGCCGAATTGCGCGCTCGATCAAAGCCGGGATCGCAAGCGCGTGCGCGAACTCGCGCTCGCGCGGCTCCAAACGCTTAAGGCGATGATCGCCGATTTGAAGGCGGCGCAAACAGCATCGGCGGGACCTGCGAGCAGTCCCGCAACGGACCATGCCCCATCATCAAGGCTTTCGCGTCAGCCCCCTGAGCAAAGCGCCTTGGCGCCGATTCAGATTCGAAGCACGCCATGCAGGGCGATGACGCCGAACCCGCTCAACACGGGATCCGGTTCCAGCGTAATCTTCAGCACGCTTCGACGTCCCATCTTCACACCTTGCTCAACGACGAGGGTGTTGCCTCGCAGGAGGCCCTCTTGCCCAAGATAGGCCGCCAAGGGACCAGCAGCGGTGCCAGTCGCAGAGTCTTCCCAAAGACCAATGGTGGGACTGAAAGCCCGCGCATAGGCCTTGTCTATCGGCGGCTCATCTATCGCATAGATATAACACCCCTCGGCGCCCACCTCAGCGAGCAATGCCGTCAAACGGTCGTGCTGCGGCAAAGCTTGGTCGACCACCGCACGATCACTCAACCGGATCAAGAGATGAACCGCCCCGGTTGCCGCGGGCCGCGCGGCAGGAGTGCGCACAATATCCGCGATGTCGAGGCCAAGGGCGCTTGCGATGGCCCTCATATCGGCCGGCGGCGGCAGAAGGCGCATTGGCGCTTGCTTGAGACGACCATGGAATCTGCCATCGATACGCTCAAGCTGAACGGGCAATACGCCCGAGCCCATCTCCTGCAGGAACCTACGCGCGCCCTCCCACTCGCCCAATGCGCCCTGCTCCGCCAGCCAAAGCCAGGCGCCGAGCGCATTGTGCCCGGATCCGAACACTTCTGAACCGTTCGCCGTGAACGACCGCAAGCGCCGATCGGCGCGGTCGCTGGGAAGGATGAACGTGGTCTCCGCCTGATTGAACTCGCCGGCGATGCGCCGCATCTCATCTTCGCTGAGGGCCTCCGCTCCTTCAACGATCGCGAGCGGATTTCCCGAAAGCGGCGTGTCAGCGAAGACATCAATCAAGCCCGCCACCAATTCTGGCATGAGGTCCTCCACAATCTGGGCGGAACGCACGCTGAGAAAGCGTCGGCGTCCCGAGAGAGAATTAATCTAATGAAGCGGTGGAATATTATCTATAGCTCCCGGCGCACGCGCTTCACGCCGCCCCTTCGACAGGCAGGAAAACTGCCAGAGTCACAAGGCCCGCCAACACCACGACCGGGCCCAAGCTGATCGCCCGCATACCAGCGCTAGGAGACCGGCCCGAGCTTAGCATAGAGCCCATCGTCCAGCCCATCGCCATCAGAGCAGCAATATAGCCGGCCACCAGCGGCGATTGCAGCCAGGCGGTGAAGGGCCGGTCGACTTCATATGTTGCCCGCCGCATGTGCAATGCCATCAGCGTATCCTGCACGACATCGTCAGCGTCGCCCTTAGACTGCCGTAGTGGCGCGTAGAGTTCTATGCGCAACCTTGAAATCTATCCGTCGATCCAGAGGCCGCCTGCCGCCAACGCGCATTGAAAGGCGCAGCCTCAGTCGTTGCGATCAAAGCCTGCGATCATCGTCTCGACGTCTTCGCAGTCAGCGAAGGGCGGGATGCCGATCGGTGATGGCCGGTTAAGGCTCTTGCTCGGGTCCATTGGATTCCACGCCTCGGAAGCATCGGGCAGTCCTGACGCCCAGTAGAGAACGCCGGGGAAGGTCGTGGCGGCGTCCGCCCACTCCTGGTCGGCCTCCGGCCGCATGTGCCGGAACATGTAGAAGGCGTCCTCCTTACCAGCGGCCTTCAGCGTTTCGAGCATGCTGGGCCCAGCACCCGGTAGCACCGGGGGAACGCTAAGGCAGAAGACCGCGTCGAAGAGATCCGGCCGCATCACTGCCGCGTTCCAGCTCACCGTCGCCCCGAAGTCGTGGCCGACGAGGGTGGCGCGCTCGATCCCGAGTTTCGCGAGGATGCCGACGAGGTCTCCGACGTTGTAGAGGACCGTGTAGAGCGCAGGGTCTTCGGGCTTGGAGCTTTCGCCGTAGCCACGCGTGTCGAAAGATATCGCGCGGTAGCCCGCGGCCGCGACCGCCGCCATCTGCCGGCGCCAGCCCCGCCATCCGTCGGGGAAGCCGTGCACAAACAGCACTGCCGGGCCATCGCCCTGCTCGACCACGTTTAGGGTGACGCCGTTGGTCTCGATGTGCGTCTGCTTCATTGGGCCGTTACGATCAGCGATCGCCATCTTTGATACTCCATAGTTGATAATTTGGTTTTCGTGCTGCGAGGCAGTCGTTTACGTTCCTGGAGCGCGCACCACCAAGTATTACGATTAGAAAACCCGGAGATTTAACTGCGCGCTCCACCTTCGAGGCGGATAATACTGCTCATCAAGCTTCGACGTCGGGCAGCAGGCGAGCCGCTGCCCAATATCGGAGTAGTATTGATCAAGGCTTGATGGAATTATCGTCCAGAAAACTGGATCTGCGGAATTGGCTCACCCTTCCGCAGAGCTGCGGCTGCAATGGCCATTCCCTCTGCGGCATCCTTGGTGTCGAGAATGCCAGTGGAGAGTTGAGCGGTGATGATGTCCGCAGCCGACACGCCGCCCGACGACCAAGCTCGGATCAGTGAGCGAGTCTTCCCGTATGCGAGGGTCGGGCCGTTCGCGAGGCGCTGTACGAGATCACCCGCGACTTTCTCCAGTTCGGCATCAGGAGCCAGGTGGGTTGCGACACCGAGATCCACCGCGACCTTCCCAATAATCGGCTCCGAGAGCAGGACCAGCCGCGTGGCGCGCGCGCTGCCTACTCGATCAGCAAGTCGCTGTACTCCGCCCGCCATGGGGACGCCACCGACCGACACCTCGGGGAAGAGAAGCATTGCGGACTCTGCCGCCACAAGGAAATCGCATGCGAGAAGAAGTTCGAAACCACCACCCAGCGCCATTCCGGCGACTGAGGCGACTGTAGGTACCGGCAATTCCTCAATCGCACGATACGAGGCCATGATGTCCGCGGCGAATGCTTCAAGGAATTTCGATCCCTTGTTTGCGATTTCACCGAGGTCTTCTGCCACGGCGAAGCTACCGGATGCAGAAGTCAGGTGAAGAACGCGGATATCGCTCGCGTATGCTTGGCGCACGGCAGCTCTCAGAGACGACGGATAGTCGGCTCCCTGCCCGCTGGCCGCGTCACCGAGCAAGATCAGTTTGCCCACTGTACCGTGCTGCTCGAAGCGGAACGTACTCATGTTTTACCTCCTAATTTACTGACTGATCTAGCCAGGCAGGCCTAACGCCTGCTACAAAACGACTGGTGTCTCACGTCGCGATTGGCGGATGACCAATCCAGTTGTGTTATGTACGTTACAAAATGGAAGACTGTCAATGGCTCGTCCTCGCGCGTTCGAAGAAAGTGAAGTGCTCGATCGCGCAGCGGACGTGTTCGGCCGCCGCGGCTACGACGGATCAACCATGGCGGAGCTGACGGCCGCGATGGGCTTGAACTCTCCCAGCATTTACGCCGCCTTTGGAAGCAAGCGCGGGCTCTTCGACGCCGTTCTCAGGCGCTGTAGCGCTCGCGAGGACGAGCACTGGGAATGGGCACTCGCAGCCCCGACAGCCGAAGAAGTCGTCAAACGCTTGCTGACGACCTCGCCAGCGCAGGAGTCCAGCCGCGTCCTCGTCCATGCGGGCTTGGCGATGGGCAGCGAGAATGCCGACGTCCCCGCTGCGCTGCTTCATCGCCGCCAATCGGCAGAACTGAAGCTTCGAGACCGGTTCGAAGAGGCGAAACGGACTGGCGAGCTCCCCCTGGACGCTGATGCCTCAAGGCTGGCGAGCTATGTGACGTCGGTTCTCGGCGGCCTCGCTATGAAAGCCGCCGGCGGAGCGCCGCACGCCGAACTGAGAGAGGGTGCCGAACAGGCGGTGGCGGCCTGGCGGGCGATCAGCGACGTTGCAGCCGCCGCGAGCACCTCATCGAGGGGGGCGGCACCGGCAGGCGAGTTAAGCCGCGACCCGCGAAGGTTCAGCGCTGACACAGCGCTCGATGCTGCCATGAAGGTCTTTTGGACCAAGGGTTTCGCGGGCGCATCGTTGAATGATCTTACTGAGGCGATGGGAATCACTCGACCCAGTCTCTACGCCGCATTCGGCAACAAAGAAGCATTGTTTTTCAAGGCCCTCGACCTCTATCAGTCACTTCGTAAAGACTACCTAACTGAAGCGCTCCAAGCTCCGACGGCGCGAGGCGTGTTCGAAGCGCTGCTCAGGGGAGCGCTACGCGATCAACAGGCAGAGGGGCAACCGCGCGGCTGCCTCATGGTTCTTAACGCAATGCAAGGCGGTGATGAGGCGCAGCCCATTCGCAACGAAGTCCTCAGGCGCCAGGCCATCGGGCGCGACTTGCTCGCGGCCCGGTTTGAGCGGGCCAAACGCGACGGCGACCTGTTGCCGACCGTCAATGTCGAAGGTCTCGTGCGCTTTGTCCAATCCCTGATGCACGGCATCCTCATGCAGGGAGGGGCCGGCGCAAGCCAACGTGAGCTTGAGGCGTTGGTTGAGAGCAGCTTGACCATGTGGACCGCATCCGCCGAATTACCGGTCAGTAAAGATTAGGCGCAGCTAATCTGTCAAGATCTTTACCGATCGGTAGCTTGTCCTTCGCTATCGGGGGCCTGCCGGGGTTGGAGTAGCCATCGCGGACGCCACAATTCCCGAAGACGACCACTCCTGCGCTCACGATTTCCGTGAACCAAGCACGCGCGCGGCGACTAGGGTGTTGATTTCCGCTTCAAATTGACTCGGTTTGTCGTTTCGTGCTGACCCGGCGATTGGGTTGGATGGACCATCTGTTTCATATCACTACGGAAGGCAGACCGGATCACTGCCAAGTGGAAATACGGTTCAATTTGAAGCGGAAATCAACACAGCATGGCTTCCTAAGATGGCGCGCAAGGCGCAACGGTTCGGCTCCGTGTGTTCCGGCGTGATCGTCCTTGCAAGGGTTGGATTGCTCGATGGGCATCGCGTCACCACCCATTGGGATGCCTGCACACCGCTTGCCGCCGCCTATCCGTCGGTCACCGTCGACGCGAAGTCGCTCTACGTGGTCGACGGGCGGCTGTGGACTTCAGCCGGGGCGACCACCGGCAATCGATCGCCACCTTTCATCGTCTATCGGAGACAGCATTCCGAAGAAACCACCCGTTTGCCACCGTCTACCGCCGTTTCTACTACCCCGTCACTCCCACTCGATCGTGCCGGGCGGCTTCGAAGTCACGTCGTAAACCACACGGTTGATGCCGCGCACTTCGTTGATAATGCGGGTTGCGGCGCGGCCGAGGAATTCCATGTCATAGTGATAGAAATCCGCCGTCATGCCGTCGACCGAGGTGACGGCGCGAAGCGCGCAGACGAATTCGTAGGTGCGCCCGTCGCCCATGACGCCGACGGTCTGGACCGGAAGCAGCACCGCGAAGGCCTGCCAGATCGCATCGTAGAGACCTGCTTTACGGATTTCGTCGAGATAGATGGCATCGGCTTCGCGCAGGATGTCGAGCTTCTCGCGAGTGATGCCGCCCGGGCAGCGAATTGCGAGCCCCGGGCCTGGGAAGGGATGGCGGCCGATGAAGCTATCGGGCAGGCCGAGCTCCTTGCCGAGTGCGCGCACTTCGTCCTTGAAGAGCTCACGCAGCGGCTCGACGAGCTGCATGTTCATGCGCTCCGGCAAACCGCCGACATTGTGGTGCGACTTGATGGTAACCGATGGGCCGCCGGTGAAGGATACGCTTTCGATCACATCCGGATAGAGAGTGCCCTGGCCCAGGAAATCGGCGCCGCCGAGCTTCTTGGCTTCTTCCTCGAAGGTCTCGATGAACAAGCGCCCGATGATCTTTCGCTTGGTCTCCGGATCGCTGACGCCTTCGAGCTCGCCGATGAACCTGTCCGAGGCATCGACATGTAGCAAGTGTAGATTGTAATGCTCGCGGAACATCGCAACGACGCTCGCTGCCTCGTCTTTGCGCATCAGGCCATGATCGACCAGGATGCAGGTGAGTTGGTCGCCGACCGCTTCATGAATGAGGAGAGCTGCGACCGAGCTGTCGACGCCGCCGGAAAGCGCGCAAATGACGCGCTTGTCGCCGACCTGCTGGCGGATTTGCTCGACCGCCTTTTGGCGATAGGCCGACATCGACCAGTCGCCCTTGATACCGGCGATGTTGTGAATGAAGTTGCCGATAAGCTTCGCGCCGTCCGGGGTATGCACGACTTCCGGATGGAACTGCACGCCGTAATATTTGCGCTTTTCGTCGGCGATGAAAGCATATGGCGCGTTGGAGGAGGTCGCGACGACCTCGAAGCCTTCCGGCAGCGCCGTGACGCGGTCGCCGTGACTCATCCAGACCTGATGGCGCGAACCCTTCGACCACAGCCCTTCGAACAGCGGGCAGTCCTTGTCGACGTCCAGGAAAGCGCGGCCGAATTCGCGGTGATGGCCGCTCTCGACCTTGCCGCCGAGCTGCATGCACATCGTCTGTTGGCCGTAGCAGATACCGAAGACCGGCAGGCCGCTGTCGAAGATGATCTGCGGTGCGCGGGGCGAACCTTCATCGACCGTCGAAGCCGGGCTGCCGGACAGGATTACGGCCCTCGGCTGAAGGCGCTTGAAGCCCTCTTCGGCGGACTGGAAGGGAACGATCTCGCAGTACACACCCGCCTCGCGCACGCGGCGTGCGATCAGCTGGGTCACCTGGCTGCCGAAATCGACGATGAGGACGCTGTCGGGATGTGCTGTCTGGGTCATGGCGAGCCTTTAATGAAAAGCACCCGTCCTGGCAATCCAGGAAATCGGCCGAGCCGGGATTTTATTGTCTTGATTGTCCCTGCTTTAAGGGTTTCAGAACCAGAAAACACCATCCTCGAGCGCTGTGAATAGGCTATCGACGGCATAGGAGAGCTTGCGATCGATCACGTGCAGATACTCCGTCCAGCCGGAAATGTGCTGCAGTTCTTCAGCGCCGTCGGAGATTCCGCGAAGGCCGATCAGCGGCAGCTTATAGCCCTGGCAGGCGCGCAGAATCGCGAATGTTTCCATGTCCACCATGTCGGCAGCGATATTCCTGTAGGCCGACCCCGAAATGACGTTGCCACCGGTGGAAAGGCTGGCCTCAGGAATACCGGGAATGCGGAGCGGCAGATCGATGACCGCTGGAAGATCGAGGAAGGGTGTGTGGCCCTTCTCGAAACCAAGCGGCGACGCATCCATGTCGCGGTAGGAAACGGAAGAAACCTGATAGACTTCTGTCTGCTCAAGCGTCGCGGAACCTGCCGAGCCGAGAGAGACGACAAGCTGCGGCAGGTCGTCGGCCTGATCGAGCCGGGAAAGCGTCTTCGTCATCGCGACCGCCGCCTCGACCGGACCGACGCCTGTCATCAGCGGTTCGAAACGAGAGCGCAGGAAGGGGCCATATTCGGCTGCCGCCGCCATGACGAAGAGGATGGACTTGCCGGCGACCGGCTTCAGTTCAAATTTCATCCCGTAATTCCCTCTCTGCCGCGAACGACCATCATCGTTCCCGTCATGGAGGCGATCAGCTTGGCCGGTCCGTCGCCGATCGCATAGCCGCGCCCGTCGGCGACGATGATATTGGAGCCTGGTTTGGTGATCTCGCCGCGGAACAGGAAGCGCTCGCCGCGCCCAGGCGACATCAGGTTGACCTTGAATTCGATCGTCAGGATCGAGGCATCGGCGTCGATGACACTGTAGGCGGCAAAGCCACAGGCGCTGTCGAGAGCTGCCGAAATGATGCCGGCATGAAGAATGCCATGCTGTTGCGTGAGCTTGACGTCGAAGGGAAGTTCGATCTCCACCACGCCGTGCTCGACGCGCGTCAGCTCGGCGCCGATCGTTTCCATTGCCGCCTGGCGGCTAAAATTCTGACGGATCCGTTCGCGGAAGTCGCCGTTGTTCCTAACGCTCATGCATTTGTCCCCTTGCGACCGCGAAAGTGGCACGGCGCGCCGGTTTCGACAAGGATGAAAGGGAAGCAGTTCCGATATGCGATCGAGCCGAGTGCCGCAAAGACGGTCCGCAGCATAAGTACTGGCTGAAGATCAAGCGCGCTCGCGGGCAATCCTGACGATATGCTGATCCCATGCCACATTGCTGCGCGTCGCAAGGAACTCACCGTCATAGGAAGAGACAGCAAATCCATGCCGGGCGGGCGCGATGCCGGCAGCGTCGGGGATGATGTCTTCGGCCAAGACCTTGCCGGAGTTGGCGTCGATGATCGCCGATGCACCCTTCGGCGACGTCACGCCGACGAGGGCGTCCTTGCGGTTGACGGCAATGGCGCCGACATAATTGCCGAGCTGGCGGGTCGTTTTCTCCGGCAGATCGACGAAGGTTAGTTCCTCGCCTTTGGCGAAGTGGCCGACGAGCGGCGGCAGGTCGTTGCGGTTGCCCTCGTACTGGCATGCGAACCACACGCGGCCATTGGCGTCGATATCGACGTGACGGGTCGAGACCTGCGACCATTGCCGCGGCATCACATGTTTTTCGATGAGCGTGCCATTGGACGCATCGATCAGCGTCAGCGATGGCTGCATGTTGCCGAGGTTGAGCTTCGTGCGGCCGAAATCCGGATGGGTCTCGATGCCACCATTGGCGATGACAAGCCAGCGGCCGTCATCGGAGACGGTCATATCGTGCGGGCCGACCCCATGGGTCTGGAACTCGCCGATGCGGGCGAAGTGGCTTGTCACGTCGTAGAGACCGATCATGCCGCGATTGCCGTCAAAATCGTTCTCACTGGCATAAAGCAACCGGCCGTCCGGCGAAAAGGTACCGTGTCCGTAGAAGTGGCGGCCTTCGGCGGAGGTGATAACGATCGGCTCACCCCTGTTCCAGGGATCGAAGATCATTGCGTAGGTGCCGGGACGGCGAGCGAAGGCGACGGTCTTGCCGGTGGTTGGGCTGAAAGCCATGCCATGGGCACGTGCGGGCAGGGTGACCTGATCGACGATTTCGCCGCGTTCGGTCACGGTCGCGACCGCGAAGGAGCCGTCGGCGGCGCGGATGCCCGAGGCATAAACCGCATCCGCGCGCTCAAGTGCCAGCAGCCCGCGCGGCTGCAATGGGGCGAGAAAGCTCAGGCCTGCTGCCTTGACGAAACTGCGTCGGTCGATCGCAGCACTCCGCCACATCGGCTCAGTCCCCGTCGGAGAAGGAGAAGCCGGCCGAAAGGCCGATCGCGCCGCCATATTCGTCGCTGATGCGGGTGATCAATTCACGGCTCGTCGCCAGAAATGCGTCGAGCTTGGCTTTCTCCGCATCGCTGGTTGCCACGTCGATATCCGGATTGAGCTTCGGGACGGTATCAAGCAGGGTCTTGAAGTTCGCCTCGATTGCATCAGCAACGGGTTTCTTGTCGGCAGGCAGAAGTTCTGCCATTCCGGCCTTCTGCCAGAGCGTGCGCAGTCCCTCGAGGTTTGCCGTCATCGATTTCCAGGTGTTTTTCGAGCGCCAATAGATAGCCATGCGCGGGCGCGGTGCCGTGTCATCCCGGCCTTTGTAAAACAGCTCCAGCCGCTGATCGCGGACGGTTTCGACGCCATGGACAAGAATTCCGAGAAGCGCGGTCACCGCTTCCTTGTTATCCATGAAATCTTCGCTTTGGGGACCGGGACGTTTCCAGCTTGCCTGCACGCCGTCCGGCTTTTCCCAAGCCGCAACGACTTCGCCTGCCTCGCGCTGGATATTGCCCGCGACAGCAGCGCCATATTGGCAGCGGAACCCGTTCTTTTGTTTGAGGAGATCGTCTGAGCCGTTGCCGTAAAGCACGTATTCAAGCGCCGTCAGACCCTGCAAGGCGACGCTCTTTTCCCCGATCGAGTCGACCGTTGCATCCTTCGGGTCGGCCTTGGCGAGCAGTGCCTGTACCTGTCTGAGGCCGACGCCCTTTCGGTCAGGGAAGAAGAGGATGTGTTCGAAGAGATTGTCGTGCATTACCGGGCCGGTTTGCACGATCTCGATGATCGACCAATAGCGGATCGTATCGTCGAAAGCAGATTTGGCCTTGTCCAAAGTCTGCTGTGTGCCACCCTCGCAGAGGTCCTTCATCGCCGTCGTCAAGCGTGCCGTAGACTGTTGCATGTTGCGGTAGCCGGGGCGGATCACCTCGTCGACGGCCCGCGCCATCACGCCAGGCACCGCCTCCTCGTTCAGCCCCGTCGGCGTCGACGCAGTCTGTGCAATTGCCGATGCCGCAAGCATGAATGAAAGCACGAGAGGTTGCCAAAGGCGCATTACAGGGACTCCAGGAATCTGATCAGGGCCTCTCTATCGTCTTTCGGCAGAGAGGAGAATGCATCGCGGGCTTTCTCGGCTTCGCCGCCGTGCCAGAGGATCGCTTCGGTGAGATTTCTGGCGCGGCCGTCGTGGAGGAAAAAGCTGTGTCCGCTGACAGTCCGGGTCAGTCCTATACCCCATAGCGGCGGCGTGCGCCATTCACGTCCGCTTGCGTGGCCAACTTGCTGGCCATCGGCAAGACCTTCGCCCATATCGTGCAGCAGGAAATCCGAATAAGGCCAGATAAGCTGAAAGGACTGAGCTTTTTCGGCGGCATCCCGACGTGTGACGAATTTGGGTACGTGGCAGGATATGCAGCCGGACTGATAGAAAAGTTCCTTACCCCTCAGCGTGTCGGGGAAACTTGCCTTTCGCCGCGCCGGTACGGCTAGATTCGCGGAATAGAAGGTCACGAGATCGAGGACGGGCCCGGGCGCCTCTTCATTGCCCAGGCGCTTTTGAACACCGGTCGGCATTTTTTGGCATTTTATCTCGGCCTGCAAGCAATCCCCATGTGCATCCGGCCGGTCGGGCGTCGATATGCCGATGTCGCTGGAGAAGGCGGCAGCGCTCTGGTCGCGCACAGTTGCATTCTGTGCCTTCCACCCGAAGCGGCCAAGGGCGACTGCGCCTGTGCGATGATCACGCACGATGGCAGCCTTGCCTGAAATGCGGTCACCATCTTTGTCGTCCGGGTCGGCATGCGCGAGGATGTCGGCTGCTGGAATGGCTTCGATGAGGCCGAGCCCGATCATCGCCGGGGCGACGCGCGGCGATATCGTTGTCGCCGGATCGAGCGGGCCGTAGGCAAGATCCTTCACTTCGTAGGTCGGCGCACGCAATGAGACTGTTTCTCCGCCGGCAAGCGTAACGGTCTGTTCCGCATAGCGAATGGCCATCTTCCCCTCGGCGGCGAGACCGGGCACGGCAAGGTCCTGCAGCTGATGACCATAAGTAGGGTCCGGGAAATTGACGGCGCTAGCATTTGCGATCACCTCTCCTTCTTCCGATGTCGCCGCTGCTCGTCCAAGGCGAAAGAACATCGATGTGGCGCTGACGCCGCCTTCCGGTGGCCTGCCGCGTCCGTCGTTGACGTGGCAGCTCATGCAGGAGCGCGCATTGAAGAGCGGCCCGAGGCCATCCGACGCCTGTGTCGAGGATGGCGCGGAAACCCAGAGCTTCTTGAAGAGTGCGTTGCCGAGCGTGAAGTTCTGCTCTTCCTCGAAGGGGATGTTTGCCGAGATATGCGAAAAGGAATCCTGCGTTACCGGATCGACCGATGTGGCGGCACCCGCCTGCATCGCCTCGTATGGCTCGGCTTTGGAAAAATCACTCGCCGGGCGCGTCACAGCCTCGACGCGCTTCAAATCGGCATCGGAAAGATCGGTGCGTTTCGTCGGAAGATTAACACCGGCGGCGAGAGCCACCGGAAGGGCGGCAAGCGTGGCGCAGAAAGCAGCGCAGAGAAAAACGCGACGAGCCGGATTGTGCGGCATTTCAGAGTTCGGGCCGCTTGGGTTTGGAAGCGGCCCGCCTTTTTGCTTATTGGAAGACAGCGTCAGGCTTATCCAAGCTGTCGGAACCTTCAAGCTGAACCGTGCCAAGATCGAGTGCGGCAATAACACGCTGGATCGACTTCGTTTGGTCAACGAGACCGTCGATAGCGGCTTGAACGGCGGCGTTGCCGTCCTTGTTGCCTTCGGCGATCATCTGGTCGTACTTCTCGACCGTCTCGCCGCGTTTTGCCATGGCATGCATTGCATCAAGCGTCGTCTTCAGCTTGCCCGCGACTTCGGTATCGAGTGCCTTGTCTTTCGCGGCAACGAGATCGTGCAGCGACGGGCCGGTCAGCTTCGTTCCGTCGACGCGGGTATATTCCCCGCTGTAAGCGGCGGCGATGCCGATCGCATCGTTGAGGTGCGAGTTATAGGTGTTGTCGGAGAAGCAATCATGCTCCTCTTCCGGATCGTGCAGCAACAAGCCGAGCTTCATGCGCTCGCCGGCGAGTTCGCCGTAGGAGAGCGAGCCCATGCCGGTCAGGATCGCGACGAGACCCGCCTTCGGATCGGCTTCGACGTTCTTCGTCGCAGCACCGTCAGCCACCCAATTATCGGTCATTTCCTGCAGGTCGGAGACCAGAAGCGTGGATGCCGACTTCAGATATTCGGCGCGGCGATCGCAATTGCCATGCGTGCAATTCTTGAGGTCGTAATCGGTTGCCGGGCGGCTGCCCGCTCCCGGACCGGTGCCGTTCAGGTCCTGGCCCCAGAGGAGGAATTCGATGGCATGGTAGCCGGTCGCGACATTGGCTTCGACGCCGCCTGCTTCCTGCAGCGTGCCGGACAGGAACTCCGGCGTCAGCTTGGAAGCGTCGATATCCTTGCCGTCGATCTTGATCGTCTTGTTGGCGATGACGTTTGCAACATAGAGCGCGTTCTCGTCGCTTTCCGCGCCGTAGGAGGCATCGACATAATCGATCAGGCCCTCATCGAGCGGCCAAGCGTTGACCTTGCCTTCCCAGTCATCGACGATCGGATTGCCGAAGCGGTAGACTTCCGTCTGCTGATAAGGAACACGGGCCGCAAGCCACGCATCCTTGGCAGCCTTCAGCGTCTCGTCGTTCGGCGTCTTCAGGAAGGCGTCAATCGCCTTGTCGAGCGCCTTTGCGGTGATCAGCGAGTCCTCGTATTTTGCATGCGCCACTTCGGCATAATGCTTCACGACGGCCGCAGCATCGGTGTCCGCGAGAGCCGGGCTGGATAGGGGTGCTATCGCCAGCGCCAATGCTGCGCAGAAATTCTTGTTGAGCTTCATGGTCCTCTCCTATGACGGATATCCGTCTGAAATCGCCCGAATCTCTTCGCGCAAAAGAAAACCAGTGTCAAACACTCTAGTTTGGAATGATTTTAAGAATGGAACTTGTTTAAAAAGCGCTTGTTCAGAAAGGACTTTACTTGGAAAAGGGCGGAAAATTGATCTATTAGCGTGCAATTGTTCAATTTCTGATCTGGATCTTCCGCGGGTGCGCCATCACATCAGGCGCCTTAATCTTTACGCTGCATCCGGCAGAAGAAGAAGCCGTCCGTATCAGTCGATGCCGGTGTCAGCGTAACCGTTTCACCATCCGACGAACGCGGGCGCGGGGCATTCTTGCCGAATAGCTCGTCCCAGGCAGCCAGGGCGCTTTCGATGGAGAATGCCGGATTTTCCGCGGCGAAGCGTCGGACCTGTTGTTCATTCTCCTGCGGGAGCACGGAACAGGTGACGTAGATCAGCTCGCCGCCGGGGCGCACGAAGGCGCTCGCCTGCTTCAAAGCATCCTGTTGCTGGCTCGTGCGCTCATCGAGGTTCTTCGCCGTCAGCCGCCATTTGGTATCGGGGCGGCGGCGCCACGTGCCGGTGCCCGTGCAGGGGGCGTCGACTAGCACCTTGTCGCAGCGAGCGCGCAGGCTCGAAAGCGCCTTTGTATCGTCATGCACTTGAACATTGCGCGTACCGGCGCGCTTCAGGCGTTCGATGATCGGCGCAAGGCGTTTGCGGTCGGCGTCATAGGCATGGATCTGGCCTTTGTTGTGCATCGCTGCCGCCATGGCAAGCGTCTTGCCTCCGCCTCCGGCGCAATAGTCGAGCACCTGTTCTCCATCCTTCGGCAGCACCAGATCGGCAACGATCTGCGATCCCTCGTCCTGAACTTCGAACCAGCCTTTTTGAAAGGAAAGCTCGGCTGTGACGTTCGGAAGCCGTGAGGCGCCTTCGCCGGCGGGAATCCGGATGCCATATCGCGCGATCTTCGCTTCATGAGCACCGGCTCTTTCAAGCGCTTTGACCGCCTTTTCGCGGCTGGCCTTCAAAATGTTGGCGCGCAGGTCGAGCGTCGGGCGGGAGGCGAGCGCCTGTGCTTCGGCCAGCCAGCTGTCGCCGAATGCCGTCTCGAAGGAGCTTTGCACCCACTCGGGAATATCACCTTGGACGTGGACAGGCGCGGAGGAAAGAGCCCGGCTCTGGAAGGCTGTAAGCGCTGCATCGGGCAGCGAAGGCGGCGCGAACCTATCGTCGGAGAGTTCAGCGGCAAGCGCTTCCGGCGTGAAACCCCACTGGCGGAACATGACGGCATAGGCGATCGCCAGCGGGCTGTCGTCGTCCATCAGAAACCCGTGTGAAAGCCGCATGCGCAGCGCATCATAAACGATGTTGCCGATTGCGGCGCGATCGCCGGAGCCGGCGAAACGATGCGCAAGGCCCCAATCCTTCAGCGCGTCGGCGACAGGTCTCTTGCGCTGATCGATATCAGCAAGAACCGAAATCGCCCCCTCGAGGCGGCCGCCCAAACGCATTCACGAAACTCCTGTTGCCACGGACGTGTGCACAATCCGCGGAAGCGTGACTGACGCTGCGGATAATTTCACAAGTCTCAACCGCGTGGTAGCCGCGATTGACGGCAAGAGCAAGCGCCGTCCGGCGCTGGTATCGGACGCCTTTAGCTGGCGGCGACGACTTCGTAGCAAACCTTGGCGGTACCCGAGCGGACCATGCCGATGTTCTGTGCGGCCGCGCGCGAAAGGTCGAGAACACGGCCGCGGATGAACGGGCCACGGTCATTGACGCGAACAATAACGCTGCGGCCATTGTTGCGGTTGGTGACTCTAAGCTTGGTGCCGAAGCGGAGCGAACGGTGAGCGGCAGTCAAAATGGCAGGGTTCATACGTTCGCCGGAAGCTGTTTTGGAATGCAGTGCGTACCACGAAGCACCACCACATCCGGCTGCAGCAAATCCTTCGGCGGGAAGCATGAAAGAACTAGCTGCAATAGCTACGGCAGTGATTATAGAACGGCTGATATTCTTCAAAACGGATTATCCCTCAACTATTGAACTTGCGCCTTTAAGGGCGGCGGGGCTTAAATCCGGCGAAAAGTGGCGAAAAAGTGCCGCGGATTATCACGGAATGTTACAGTGCGTAATATTTGTGAGTCTGGCGGAATTCGAGTTGAAAAAGTGCAGTTGTCGAGCAAGTGGAAAAAAGATAAGAAAATCAGGTAAAATTAGAACGATTTTTTCTGCCGCAGCGCACTGACTTGCTATGTTGCAAAAGTAACAAAAATAATTTTCCGATCTTGCCACAATTGATGCCTCATTTGCGCAAATTCAGAGGCCGTTAACCATAATACGGAGCGAAATTCAGATCGCGAGAATGCCAAAGTAGGAATTTTCTACTCATTTCAAATGTACCGGAATGGCCCGTTCGGGTTAACCGCGCCACCGTCCGCTCTGCCACAATTGCGCAAGCGACATCGGGTAATTCGGGAAGGAAAAGGTGTAGCCCGCGGCTTTCAATTTGGCGTTTGAAACACGCTTGTTCTCGCCGTAGAAGGAGCGTGCCATCGGCGTCAGCTCGGCGGTTTCGAAGGGTTGTTCCGGAGGCGGCGCAACACCCATCAGCCCCGCTGCTTCGACAATGACATCCTGCGGCGGGCCGGGCAGGTCATCCGTCACGTTATATATGCCGCCAAGGCACCGGTCTGAGAGGTAGCGCGCCGACGCGCCGATATCCTCAACGCGGATACGATTGAAAACCTGATCCTTCTTGATCAAGCGACGGGCCGTGCCCCGGTTTAGATTGACGAAAGCATTCCGGCCCGGGCCGTAGATGCCCGCCAGCCGCAGTACGGCGGCCGGAATACCGAGGTCCTTGCCGAGCGCCAGCCACGCATCCTCTGCCTCGAGCCTTTCCTTCGATCGCCCGGAGACAGGAACGCAGACGGTCTCTTCGCTAACCCACTCACCCTGGTGGTCGCCGTAAACGCCAACGGTGGAAAGATAGCCGATCCACTGAAGCGCCGGCATCATCTTGCCGAGCTGGCCGCCTGCGAGATTGATCAACGGGTCTCCGACTTCCCGCGGCGCGATCGATTGGACGAGGTGTGTGACGCTTTCCATGGCGCCAAGCAAGGCGTCGCTGATTATCTCGCCATCGAAAATGAAGGCTTCGATCCCTTGGCTGCGGAGGAGCTCAGCCTTGTCGGCCGATCTGGTTGTGCCGGAAATGCGGGCGCTTCCGGCTGAGAAAGCCTTGGCAATCGCCGTGCCGGAATAACCGCAGCCGAAAATCATCACATGCATCACACCACTCCCGCCAATTGCCATTCCGCAAGTACGCCGGCATCGGTCTCATCCGGCCTTTGTGCCGCAAAGACGGCAAATTCGCCAGGCTCCATCAATCGCGAAAGCGCCCAGATTGCCATGCCGCGAACTACCGGAGAAGCGTCAGTGGCCAGCCATCGGCATTGATCGGCGAGGCTGTGATCACCGGAATTGCCGGCGGCGATCAATACATTACGGATAAAGCGGGCTCTGCCGATGCGCTTGACCGGCGAGCCGCTGAAAAAAATCCGGAAAGCCGCGTCGTCCAGCGTCAGGAGAAAGGCGATCGACGGCTCTTTCAGGTCGTCGCGCGCCTGCAACTTCATTTCGGATGCCGAGACGGCAAACTTGTTCCACGGACAGGCGGCAAGGCAGTCGTCGCAACCATAGATCCGGTTGCCGATCAGCGGCCGGAATTCGAAATCGATCGGACCTTTGTGCTCGATCGTCAGGTACGAGATGCAGCGCCGTGCATCGATCTGATAGGGCGCCGGGAATGCATTGGTCGGACAGGCATCGAGGCAGGCGCGGCAAGAGCCGCAGTGATCGATCTCAGCATCGTCTATATTGAGATCGGCCGTCGTGAACATCGAGCCGAGGAAGAGCCAGGAGCCGTGGCTGCGGCTGACCAGATTGGTATGCTTGCCTTGCCAGCCGAGACCTGCTGCCGCGGCGAGCGGCTTTTCCATCACCGGTGCAGTGTCGACAAAGACTTTGACGTCGGCCCCGGCCCGTGCTGCAAAGCGGGTCGCGATCTCCTTGAGCCGTCCCTTGATGACGTCGTGATAATCGCGATTGCGCGCATAGACGGAGATTGCCGCCTTGTCCGGCTTTTCAAGAATAGAGCGTGGGTCTTCCCCGGGGCCGTAGTTGAGACCGAAGACGACGATGGATTTCACATCGCTCCACAGCGTGCGAGGATCGCCGCGGCGATCGCGCGTTTCAGCCATCCATTCCATCGTGCCGTGACGTCCGGCATCGATGAACTCGCCAAGCCGTTCCTTCGCTTCGGGTATCGAATCGGGCCGCGTGATGCGACAGAGCTCAAAGCCGAGCGTTGCCGCCTCGGCGCGAACAAAGGCGGTCAAATTGTCGCGGCGCTTGCGTTCTTTATCGTCTGCTATCCGTTCGGGCATCGAAAGCCCTCGTCAGAAATCCAGGTCTGCGTAGTGAGAGACGGGTGTCAGTCCACGCACCCGCTCTGTCAGTAGCGGGCGGAAGGACGGCCGTGATTTCATGCGCTGATACCAATCCTTGGCGATCGGCGATTCCGTCCAGTCGATCTCGCCGAGATAGTCGAGGATCGATAGCGAAGCGGCCGCAGCGAGGTCGGCATAGCTCATGCGATCTCCTGCCAGCCATTGCCGCGAACCGGCAAGCCAGGTCAGGTATTTCATATGCTGGCGGATGTTGGCGCGCGCCGTGCGCAGGATCTTCGAATCCGGTGCTCCGCCGCCCTGATCTGCGCTCATCTGCAGTTTATACACGCGCTCGCGCGCCAGGGGCCGAGTTACATCCGTCTCCATCTTCTGCATGAACCACTCACCGAGGCGGCGGATTTCCGCGCGCTGGAAGGGATCTTCCGCGAGAAGACGCCGGTCGCGCTTCAGCACGCCATGCGTTTCATCGAGATATTCCGAAATGACAGTCGCGCCGCAAAGAGCGCGCATGCTGTCGTCCACGTAGACCGGCAAGGTACCGGCAGGATTGAGCGCCAGAAAGTCGCGCCGCTTTTCCCAGGTCTGCTCTTCAATGAGATCTGCCTGAAAGCCATACTCGCTCAAAATCAGCCGGACGAAGCGTGAAGCGGATGACATAGGATGATGATAAAGCGTCGGCATCGATACCCGAATTGTTGATTTCTCGCGGCATGCTCTGGTGCACTCATGTTCATAGCGCCCTAGTCATGACTCATTCGTTGCAGCTATAGGAGCTTGGCCCCTTCAATACAAGCAAATCGGGCCTGGCCCCGCCTCACAAGGGATAAAACATGGCTGATATCTTTAGTGCACTCATTCTAGGCCTTATTGAAGGCCTTACTGAATTCATACCGGTTTCCTCGACGGCCCATGTCCTGCTCGCAGGGCATTTCCTGGGCTTTCGGTCGCCGGGCAATACATTTGTCGTTCTCATCCAGCTCGGGGCGATCCTTGCGATTCTTCTCGTCTATTTCAAGCGGCTGCTGAGCCTGGCGCTTGCGTTGCCCCGCAGCGCGCGGGCGCGACATTTCGTCCTTGCCGTACTCTTTGGTTTTCTGCCTGCAGCCGTTATCGGCGCAATTGCGCATGACTTCATCAAGAACGTGCTCTTCGAAACGCCGATGCTGATCTGCGTCGTCCTCATCCTTGGCGGCCTCGTCCTCCTTGCCGTCGACAAGATCCAGTTCAAGCCGAAGTATCATGATGTGACGGAGTTTTCCTTGCCGATGGCGCTGAAGATAGGCTTCTTCCAGTGCCTGGCAATGATCCCGGGAACATCCCGCTCGGGCGCCACGATCGTGGGCGCGTTGCTGATGGGTGCCGACAAGCGCTCTGCAGCCGAATTTTCGTTCTTTCTCGCCATGCCGACGATGGTCGGCGCCTTTGCTTTGGATTTATACGAGAACCGCAATATGCTGAGCTTCGATGACGGAATGCTCATCGTCATCGGCTTCGTGGCGGCTTTCGTCTCGGCGCTCTTCGTTGTCCGCGCGCTGCTCGATTTCGTCTCGATCCGGGGCTATGCGCCCTTCGCCTGGTGGCGAATCTTCATTGGCGCGGCAGGCCTGATCGGCTTGACGTTGTTCGGCTGATTTTCAGATATTTGACATCCGGGGCGGCTCCGGAAGGAGCCGGCCTTTGCCTCAGTGGTTGAGAGAGGCTGTGGAGCAGGGATCGATGCCATAAGCCGGCGCGCAGCCGCCCTTCACCGCTGCGACCGAGCCGGGCGCAATGAAGGAACCTGCGAGGATAACCAGTGCCGCACACGCAAAAAGAAGCGCGATTGACTTGCCCATCGAATAAAGCCTTTCAAGTCGATTTAGCGCGCCGCAAATGGCGCTGAGTCCGTTTCAGGACGCGCGGGGTGTGTAGTCAGTGGAATGGCAAATAGCAATAAACGTTGCTGCTAAATGTGGCGTTAATTTCACTAAATTTTTAATGCGTCTTTTATGCAACGCCGTTCCGGCTCGGCGTTATAGAAAGCACGCGAAACTTGCCCGGTTGCCTGAAAGAAGCAAAAAGAAAAACGCCGTCTGTGAGCAAACACCGCGGCGTTCAACCGGTGCGATAATTTCTCAGGCTGATTTTCCCGAACCCGTGTACTGACCATGCGGGCGGTAATGCACCAGATACGACGGCAGTACGGAGGCCAGCATTGTCGGCGTGACGCCGAGAGCCTTCAACGTGAGGCCATCCGTTTCGGCCTTCGTTGAAACGACATTGTCGCGCTTCAGCAGGCGAACCTGATCGGCCGTGATCGGGGGCTTAACGAAGGGAATGAGCGAAGCGACGCTGCCGATCAGCGAAGCGATGCTGAAGGGAATGGAAACCAGCCGGTTTTTGCGGGCGGTGATCTTCAGCATGACCTGAAGACATTCGCGGAAGGTGAGCACTTCCGGACCGCCGAGTTCATAGATCATCCCGCTCGCAGCCTTGCCCTCGACGGCGCGTGCCACGGCTTCTGCCACGTCCTCTACGTAGACCGGCTGCAGCTTCGTCTTGCCGCCACCGATGAGGGGAAGCACTGGCGAAAGGCGAGCCATCTCCGCAAATTTGTTGAAGAAGCCGTCTTCCGGCCCGAAAACGATCGACGGACGGAAGATTATGGCGTCCTTCTTGGTCGAAAGGATTGCCGCCTCCGCGCGGCCCTTGGTGCGGGCATAGCTGGAATCCGAATTGGCGTCGGCGCCGATTGCCGAAATATGGATGAGCTTCGCGCCGGATGCCCGGGCGGCTTCCGCCACGGCGCGCGCACCGAATTCCTGCACCGCATCGAAGGTGTTGCGGCCGGCCTCAAAGAGCACGCCGACACAGTTGATGACGAAGTCGGCACCCTCGACGGCGCGATCGACCGAAGTGCGGTAGCGCAGGTTCGCTTGGACAAAAGAAATCTGGCCGACATTGCCGAGCGGCTGCAGAAAACCTGCCAGATCCGGCCGCCGCACGGCGACGCGGATGCGATAGCCGCGCTTTGCGAGGGCGCGCACGATATGCCTGCCGAGAAAGCCAGAACCTCCGAACACGGTCACGAGCGGCGGCAGGTTGGCAAGGGTCATGGCAGGCTCCTCGAAAGGCTTGGATGGACGCGTTGATCGGCACTCGTATTAGCCGAAACCCGGCGCGACGGAAAGGTCCATCTTGCCTCAGCTTCGCAGATCCAAAGAGTGCTCAGACGCCTTCAACAACCACCATTTCCGCGTCGGCGACTTCCTGGCGGATCTTGGCGGCAATCTGGTATTCCGGGGAGTTGTAGCAATCGACCGCAGCCTGCATGGACGGGAACTCGATGACGATGTTTCGGGCTCGCGATTTACCTTCAAGTTCGGTGATTGCACCGCCGCGGGCGAGGAAGTTTGCGCCGTATTTTTCAAAGGCCGGCTTAGCTGCCGCGGCGTAATCCTTGTAGCGCTCGGGATCGCGAACATCGACGCGTGCAATCCAGTATCCTTTTGCCATGGTTATCTCCTCCTGTTGACGGTTGCCCACGTCATCCAAATCGCTGATATGTTCAGTATCAGCCGCGTCCTTCGCCAAGCGTCAGAGCGCGGCTTCCATCTCGGCAAGAATGGCGCGTGCCGCTTCCTTCGGATCGGGCGCCTTGACGATCGGGCGGGCGACGACGAGGTGGCTTGAGCCGGCCTTCAGCGCATCGGCGGGGGTCATGACACGCTTCTGATCACCCTTTTCACTACCTGCCGGGCGGATGCCGGGGGTGACGATTGCCATTCCGGGTCCGACGATTTTCCGAACGGCCGCGGATTCTTCCGCGGAGCAGACGACGCCGCCCATCCCGGCGAGCAGCGCCTGTTCGGCGCGGCGCAGCACCAGTGTATGCGGGTCGTATTCGTAACCTGCAGCGATCAGATCCTGTTCGTCCATCGAGGTAAGGACGGTCACGCCGAGCAGGCAGAGTTCGGAACCCTTTGCCGCTTCGACGGCAGCCTTCATCGCCTTGGGATAGGCATGCAGCGTCAGCATGGACATACCCATCTTCACGATGTTCTCGACGCCGGAAGCGACCGTGTTGTCGATATCGAGCAGCTTCATGTCGAGGAAGATCTTCTTGCCGCTCTGTGCGAGATCGCGTGCGAATTCCAGACCGCCGGCGAAGACAAGCTGATAGCCGATCTTGAAGAAGAGAACGTCGTCGCCGAGCGTCGAGACGATCTGTTCCGCCTCGCCAAGTGTCGGAACATCCAGCCCGACGATCAGCCGCTCGCGTGCGTTCATCTCACATCCGTCCCTGCCAGTTTTCCATGGGCGTCCAGTCGCATGATAAGCGCCGGTCTGCAAGGCTGAAACAATAGAGATTGCCGCCACCGGGCGGCTGATCGCGATCGCGCGCCATGACGCGGCTCTCAAGATGGCATTTCAACAGCGTGCCGACCCCGCCATGCCCGACAAAGGCGATCGGCTCGTTCGGATCGTGATCGGCGAGAACAGCTTCGAAGGCCGAAACGATGCGCTGCTGCGCATCGGCGGCACGCTCCCAGCCTCTGAAACTATCTTGCGGATGCGCGAAGAACCAGTCGGCAGCTTTCTCGAACTCCGGAGGCGGCAGGAAGCCCGTTGCGGACCGGTCGTTCTCATGCATGCCATGTCGGATTTCGATGGCCACGCCTGCCGTCGCAGCCAGTATTTCCGCGGTCTCGATGGCCTTCGTCTCGTCGCTGGAAATAATACGGCGCAGTTTCCTCGCCCAGCTGCTTTCAGCCGCCTTGCGCGCGCGCGCCTCGCCGATCTCGGATAAACCCCATTTGGGCACCGCGACGTTCGGATCGATTTTCACTTGCGGGTGGGTGATGTACAGCCCGTGCATATCAGCTGCGTCGGTAGATCCAGAGCTGGGCCGGCGGGATATTGCGGACGATGAAATCGAAATGCTGGATGTGGTAGCGCTCCGGCCGCGCGATGATCGGCGAGACCGGACCATAGGAAATCTGCACGACCGGCCTGCCTGCCGGAATACGGTCGAGCAGGCTTTCCAGAAGCGCAATTCGCGCCTGCATCGGGAAGTTCAGCAGCGGCACGGCCGAAACGACGGAATCGAACGTCTGATCCTTGAGGTCGCCGAGCGTCTTGTCGAGGTCGAAGGCGTCGCCATTGATGAAGCGGACACTGGGGTAAAGGCGGACGAGATGCTCGTAAAAATCCGTCGAATATTCGATGGCGACGAGATTTTCCGGCTTCACGCCGCGCCCGAGGATCGCCTTGGTGATCGCGCCCGTGCCGGGACCGAGTTCAAGAACCGGGAGGCCGGAATTCAGGTGGATGACGCTTGCCATCTTGCGGGCGGTGATGGAGGAGGTGGGAACGATGGAGCCGACAGTTTTCGGCCCCTGCATCATGCCCTTGAAGAAACGGATTTCTTCATCGAACTTCTTGCCGAGCCGTTCTTTCAGCCGCAACGCCATGCCGTCCTCCACGAATAATGTACCAAAACCGCTAGCTATCTATTTGCCATCCTCTGGCGCAAAAACAAGACCAAACGTCGCAATCGGCAAACTTTACCGCTGCAAATGCGACGTGCGTTTACACGCGCATCGGCATCAGAACGTAAAGTGCATCATCGCCGGCGGTATCGCGAATGAGCGTCGGCGAGCCTGCATCGGCAAGCAGAAAAATCGCCTGATCGCCGGAAAGCTGCGCCGTGATGTCGAGCAGATATTTGGCATTGAAACCGATTTCCATGGAATCCGTGTCGTAACCGACGGCGACTTCTTCCGTCGCGCTGCCAGAATCCGGATTGTTGACGGTGAGCAGAAGCTGGCCGTCTGATAGTGCGAGCTTCACGGCGCGACCGCGCTCGGAAGAAATCGTCGAAACGCGGTCGACAGCCTGGGCGAATGTCGTGCAATCGACGCGCATTTCCTTGTCGTTGCCGGTGGGGATCACACGCTGGTAATCCGGAAAGGTGCCATCGATGAGCTTGGAGGTCATAACGATCGAGTCGATGCCGAGGCGGATTTTGGCATCTGAGACTTCGACGGTGACCACCGCATCGGGATTGTCGACGAGCTTCTGGAGTTCACCGACCGTCTTGCGCGGAATGATGATGCCAGGCATGCCTTCGGAGCCGGAGGGCGCCTTCACGTCGGCACGTGCGAGGCGGTGGCCGTCGGTCGCTACCGCGCGCAGCTTCAAGTCGCCCTCGCTTTCGATCGTGTGGAAGAATATGCCGTTCAGATAGTAGCGCGTTTCTTCGGTCGAGATCGCAAACTGCGTGCGGTCGATCAGCATCTTGAGATCGGCTGCCTTCAGCTTGAAGGAATGCGTGAACGTGCCGGCGGTGAGATCCGGGAAATCGGATTCCGGCAGGCACTGCAGCGAGAATTTCGAGCGGCCGGACTGGACAGCCATCGAGCCGCCATCCGTCGAGGTTGCCAAAAGAACTTCCGAACCGTCCGGCAGTTTGCGCACAATGTCGTAAAGGAGATGCGCCGGAACCGTTGTGGCGCCGCCCTGCTCGACATTGGCGGGCGTGGCTTCGGTCACTTCGAGATCGAGGTCGGTCGCCTTCATGTCGAGCTTCTGGCCATCGGCGCGCAGCATGATATTGGACAGGATCGGGATCGTGTTGCGACGTTCGACCACGCGGTGAACGTGGTTCAGCGACTTCAAAAGGTTTGACCGCTCAATAGTTATACGCATGGGATGCTACCGCTTTCGACCGTTACTGCCCCAGCGCGCTAAACGCGCCGGAAGATGCTGTCCGGCTCCGGGCCGGAGGAGTGGACAGGCAAAATGGCAGAACTTTGTTGACGAATGCAAGGGGTGCGAGACGCAGCAGCGCTGCAATTGCCGTTTTCCGGGACAATGCTCACAGAAATCCGAACACTTGCTGCGGGCCAAACCCCCGCGCATAAAGGCAGAGAGCCAAAGGAGCCATCGAAATTGAATAATGAGGAAACAGCGGGCGAGGGCGGCAGGCAGCGCGGCTATCGCCTGCACAATGTCGCCATCCCAGCCCGCCCGCTGGAAGCGGCGCTTTATCTTGTCGCTACGCCGATCGGCAATCTGGGCGATATCACGTTGCGGGCACTGGAAACGCTGGCGGGTGCCGATGTGCTCGCCTGCGAGGATACGCGCGTGACCCGCGTTCTGCTCGACCGATACGGCATTCAGAACCGGCCCTTTGCCTATCATGAGCACAATGCCGATGAGGCGGGTCCGCGATTGCTGCAGGCTCTGGAGGCGGGCAGGTCTGTTGCACTTGTCTCAGATGCCGGGACGCCGCTTGTCTCTGACCCCGGCTATCGCCTTGCACAGTCGGCGATCGAAGCAGGTTACCGTGTCGTGCCCATTCCGGGAGCATCGGCGCCGCTTGCCGCGCTTGTCGGCTCGGGCCTGCCGAACGACGCCTTTTTGTTTGCGGGGTTCCTCCCGGCGAAGGACAAGGCGCGGCGCGACCGGCTGGCGGAATTTGTCGCCGCTCCAGCGACGCTCCTCTTCTTTGAATCGCCCCACCGGATCGGCGCGACGCTGGCTGCTGCCGCCGACGTGCTCGGGCCTACCCGTAGGGCGTCCGTTTGCCGCGAACTGACGAAGACATATGAGGAGTTCCGCCGCGGCACGCTCGCGGAGCTTGCCGCGCATTATGCTGAAATCCACAATGTGAAGGGCGAGATCGTGCTCGTCGTCGGCCCACCGGAAGAGCGGCCGGCGGACGAAGCGGATGTGGGGGCCATCCTTGCCGACCTTGCGACTTCCATGCCGACGGCAAAGGCAGCCGCCGAAGCAGCACGCGTCACCGGATTGCCGCGCAAGGAACTCTACCAGCGCTTGCTAGATATGAAGGCCAAGGATGGGCGATAGCTACGACCATTAGCCGGCGAAAGATAGGTCGGCCATGTCTTCCGGCGCTGTGACGTCGGCATTCGTACCGAGGATCTGCGGCTGGCAGGTTCAAATGAATATGCGATGCCTGATTGTGGAAT
Organism: Rhizobium sp. CC1099; assembly: GCF_029714385.1. Taxonomy (NCBI): domain Bacteria; kingdom Pseudomonadati; phylum Pseudomonadota; class Alphaproteobacteria; order Hyphomicrobiales; family Rhizobiaceae; genus Rhizobium; species Rhizobium sp. CC1099. The sequence goes on from NZ_CP121641.1 coordinate 4,216,994, forward strand.
ATGTCGAAGAACTCGGCTCGCAGCGGCTCGTGCATGGCCTTACGGGCGAACAGCCGCTGACGGCGGTCGTTTCCCGGAAACGGCGCTGGCACCGGAACTGCGTTTCGTGATCACGCCGCAAAAGCTGCATTTCTTCGCGCATGATACCGGCAAGCGCATCGGTGCCGGTGCTGCGATCACTGCTCATCATCCGGCAGTCGCAGACGCCATATCGTAGAGGTTTGAATGGATTGCTAAAATTTTAGCGGCCGCTTGAACGCCTCCGTTACGACTCTCTGCTATTCCGCAATGATTGGGGTAGCAAATTTGGGGGGTTCCATGGCCGTGAAGCTCATGCTCGCAAGCGCAGTCGCAATGGCTGCGCGTTCGCTGCCGTACGCGGTCGCGCCAACACGCGGCAGGAATTTCGTCGCACACTCCAGCGACCACCTGCCGATGAAATCGACGCCGATCAATCCTGACTGGATCGTCGATGGCAACCCGCAGGCGCGCACGGCCGAACATTCCCGCGGTCATGACGACGCATCGCTCACGGCGATCTGGGATTGCACAGCCGGCGAGTTCCGCTGGTTCTTCGGCTGGGACGAGACGGTGATGATCCTCGAAGGCGAGGTGCACGTCACCGCCGAAGACGGAACGGAACGCACGCTGCGCGCCGGCGACGTTGCGTTCTTCGCGGGCGGCACATGGGCGAACTGGCGGGTGGACAACTACGTCCGGAAGGTCGCTTTTCTGCGCAAGCCCTTCCCCAGGCCTGTGGCAATCCTCTATCGGCTTCGCAACCTGTTGCGCAGCAGCGGCCAGCAGGGTCTCGCGGCCTGAAATCTTTGATGCCCGCACCTGGAAGTCCTTGATTGACCGTTGCGTTTGCTTTGCTTGCGACCTACATCTGTCCGGCACTCACTGAGGGACGGAAATGGCCAATATCAAGAACGTAGCGGTCCAGATGGACCATGTCGCAGGCATCAACATTGCAGGCGATTCTACCTTCGCCATGAGTCTTGAGGCCCAAGCCCGAGGCTACAAGCTTTTCCATTATACGCCTGAGCGGCTGAGCCTCCGCGACGGCAAGCTTTACGCTTCCGTCGAACCGATGCTGCTGCGCGACATGAAGGGCGATCATTTCGAGCTCGGTGCGCCCGAACGGGTCGATCTTTCGACCATGGATGTCGTGCTGCTCCGGCAGGATCCGCCCTTCGACATGGCCTACATCACCTCCACGCATCTCTTGGAACGCATTCACCCGAAGACGCTCGTTGTCAATGATCCGGCCTGGGTGCGCAATTCGCCGGAGAAGATCTTCGTCACCGAATTTGCCGATCTCATGCCGAAGACGCTGATCACCAAGGATGCGGCCGAGGTCCGCCGCTTCCGCGACGAGATGGGCGATATCATCTTGAAGCCGCTTTACGGAAACGGCGGTGCCGGCGTCTTCCACTCGACGAGGGACGACCGCAACCTGTCCTCGCTGCTCGAAATGTTCGGCCAGCTCTTCCGCGAACCCTTTATCGCCCAGCAGTATCTTCCCGATGTCCGCAAGGGCGACAAGCGCATCATCCTGGTTGACGGCGAGCCGGCAGGCGCGATCAACCGGGTTCCTGCCGACCACGACAGCCGCTCCAACATGCATGTCGGCGGCCGCGCGGAAGCGACCGAGCTCACGGCGCGTGAAAAGGAAATCTGCCAACGCATCGGCCCGGCGCTCAGGGAACGCGGCTTCCTGCTCGTTGGCATCGATGTCATCGGCGACTACATGACCGAAATCAACGTCACGTCGCCGACCGGAATTCGCGAGGTCCGCAAGTTCGGCGGCGCTGATATCGCAAGCCTTCTCTGGGATGCGATTGAGCGCAAGCGCCCATAGGGTGTTCCGGCTTGTGTTCCCCTACAACCTGACTGCAGCAGAGACGTGAATTTAGGGGGGAAGGACTTGATTTTCCCTGCCGATAGCGGCGCGGAAACGGCATTCATTGTGCTGAGGAGTCGACACCTTTAAACACTTGTCGGGAGGCGCAAGTGTGGCGGGCAATGCAAAGAACCAAGCATCATTCGCAGATTTGAAGAACTTTATTGATCTTTTTCAAACGGTTATCTTGAATTGTAAGGCATATCGAAGCGGTGCCGGGGGCGCCGCGCGTGCTGTATATCCGATGGGGTCTCGAGTATCTGCAACAAACACTCCGGGGTCCGCGTTTAGTGGAAATAAGGTAACCGAAGGCGAACCAATGCCCTACAAGCGGTACGGCTTAGAGGAGAACTCCGACGGCACTTGGCGTGTCATAGACTACCGCGAAGGAAAGGCTGCGGAAACGGACGGAGCGGTTCTCGATCGGTTACCCCACGATACCGCGAGCAACCTTGAATTTATCCTTAACGCCCAAGAGAAGGGAATCGAGACGCGGAAGGGGAAGAGGAAGGCCAAGGCCTCGCCACGCCCAAAGGAACACGTCATGGCAACCGCGCGGTATAGCCATCGCAAGAACTTAAACATCTACTGGACGGTAGTCGATGCAGTCACCGGACAGGCGGTCGTTATCGATGGGGTGGTCATGGATATGCTCACCGAAGAGGATGCCGAGGAGTTGGTCGAGCGGCTGAACCGTAAGGATGAGGAAGGGAAACCGTTCAGTCGTCCCTGAGGCGGCCCCTGAATAGCTGCTGTAACGGGTCGATCATGTTCCACTCAACGAAACAAAGAGGAGTGGAACAATGAGATTTCCGATCAGCCCCGCCTTCATGCGGTTTTCGGGCCTGCGGCGATCACCGCGTACTCGGCGATCACCGCGTACTCAAGGTGGCGCGGAAGCAATTCCTATCGTATTGCCGGCGAACGGCTGACGGCGGCGGCCTGACGGAGAAAGGGGCGCCGAAGCGCCCCGATTACCTCCGAAAATCAGTTTCCGAGACCCTCAAAGAGGGCAGTCGAAAGATAGCGCTCCGCGAAGGATGGGATGATGACGACGATGTTCTTGCCGTCATTTTCCTCGCGGCTGCCGATCTTGATTGCCGCCGCCAGTGCCGCGCCTGAGGAAATGCCGACCGGAACGCCTTCAAGCCTGGCGACCAAACGCGCCGTTTCCATCGCCTGCGCGCTGTTGATGGTGACGACTTCGTCATAAATCTTCGTATCGAGGATCGCCGGGGCAAAGCCGGCGCCGATGCCCTGGATCTTGTGCGGCCCGGGCTGACCGCCGGAAAGAACCGGAGATTCCTCGGGCTCCACGGCGATTACCTTGATGCCCGGCTTCTTCGACTTCAGAACCTGGCCGGCGCCGGTGATCGTGCCGCCGGTGCCGATGCCGGAAACGAGGATGTCGACGGCACCTTCCGTATCGTTCCAGATTTCCTCGGCCGTCGTCTTGCGGTGTATTTCCGGGTTTGCCGGATTCTCGAACTGTTGCGGGATGATGGCGTCGGGAAGCGTTGCGGCAAGTTCTTCCGCCTTGGCGATTGCGCCCTTCATCCCCCGCGGCCCCTCGGTCAATACGAGTTCGGCGCCGAGCAGCGCCAACATCTTGCGGCGCTCGACCGACATGGTTTCCGGCATGGTGAGAATCAGCTTGTAGCCCTTGGCGGCGGCGGCAAAAGCGAGCGCGATGCCGGTATTGCCGGAGGTCGGCTCGATGAGCGTCGTCCTGCCAGGGGAAATTTTGCCTTGCGCTTCGAGGCTCTCGATCATGGCGACGCCGATGCGGTCCTTGACGGAAGCAATCGGATTGAAGAATTCGAGCTTGGCGAGCAGATTGGCCTTCACGCCCTTTTCCTTGGCCAGCTTGTCGAGGCGGACGATCGGAGTATCTCCGATGGTTTCCGTGATCGACGAGTAGATGCGGCCGCGGCCCGGTTTTCTCGACATGGTGCGCTCCCTTAATGATTGTTGCGCGAGAGAATAGGGTCAAAGGCCGAAGCAGGCCAGAGGGGCTTGATCCACGGAAGCGTCGTCCGAGAGAAAAAATCGTTTGGAAACGGTGCTTTGCCGAATGATTTTTTCAGGCTGCGCGTGCAGCGATAAAGGCTGCGGTTCCGGCCAGGATGCTCGCCGCGACCCTGTTGAGCGCTTGCAGCGCGCGCGGCTGTTTCAGCATCGTGCGGGCGCGCGACGCAAGCAGCATGTAAGGGATCAAAACCAAAAGCAGCACAACGAAGGTTGCGACTAAAAGTATGCCGTATTCTCGAGGGCCGATGTGGTTGATGTCGATTAGTGTCGGCACGAGGGCGACGTAAAAGAGCATCGTCTTCGGGTTGCCGAGCGTCACCAGAAGGCCGGACAGGAAGGATATGCCGATGCTGCTCGATCTGCGCGCGGTAATATCCTGCGGCAAAAGACCTGCCGTCCAGAGCTTGTAGGCAATGTAGCAGAGGTAAAGCACGCCGGCGAATTTGATGATGAGGAATATTCCGGTGAAGGTCTGCGCCACGAATGCAAGGCCGAGGATCACCGCCGTCAGGTACGTGATGTCGCCGAGAACAAGGCCGAGACCCATGAAGAAGGTCTCGCGAAAATTCGAGCCGAGCGCGCGGGCGACGATCGCGGTGATGCCGGGTCCGGGAATGATCGCAGCGATAAAAAGGGCGCCGCTATAGGCAAGCAGGGCTGCAACGGTCATCTTTGCTCTCCTCAGGCAGCTTCTCTTACTGATGCTACGGCCCGCTTTCAAGATGAAGTCACACGCTCGAATCAGATAGAAGTGCGCCGAAAGGGAGGCGGCATGAAAGAGGGCCGCGCCGCTGGAGAGAACGGATCACTGAGATGCAGTCGATGATCGAGGGACAGTCACACTTCCAGCCTTTCGGCTTACCTTACTGGGGTTCGGAAAATCTCAATAAGGGAGTTGGAAGCATGACTGCCTCTTATGATTACCATATCGGAGTCGATTACCACAAATCCTACAGCCACCTGGTGGTGCAGGACAGCGCCGGCAAGACGCTACGCTCGGGCCGCGTGAAGAACGATCGCCAGTCGCTTGGCGGGTTCCTCGAACGCTATCGGGAGAATTCGCAAGCGGTTGTCGAGGCCACCCGCAACTGGATGGTGATCTACGACTGGCTCGACGACATTTGTGATGATGTCGTTCTCGCCCATCCCTTGAAGGTCAAGGCAATCGCTGACGCCAAGATCAAGACCGACAAGATCGACGCGACGGTGCTGGCGCATCTGCTGCGGGCCGATCTGGTGCCGGAGGCCTGGGCGCCTGGAGAGCGAGCAAGAGAACTGCGCATCGCCCTTCGCGAGCGGATGTTTTATGTGCGGCTGCGCACGATGACGAAGAATCGCATAGTGACGGTGTTTGATCGGTATCCGGAGCAGACGGCGCAATTGAAGAAACTCGGCGATCTGTTCGGCAAGGCCGGCCGCATTCAGCTGGCGCAGGTCAAGGTCTCGGAGATCGACCGCATCCAGATCGACCGCGGTCTCGATTTCATCGGCGACATCGATGTGCGGATCAAGCAGTCGGAAGCAACGATCCGGGCGATGACCAAGGCCAATGCCAATGTGAGACTGTTGAAGACGATCCCCGGCATTGGCGAGTTCTTCGCCCGGCTGATCGATGCTGAGATCGACGACATATCGCGGTTCCGCACACCGAAGAAGCTTGCCGCCTATGCCGGTCTGGTGCCGTCGACCTATTCTTCCGGCGGCAAGACCTTCCACGGCAAGATCATCAAGCAGGGCAACAAGTGGCTACGCTGGGCGTTCGTCGAGGCGGTTTCTCCCGCCATCGCCACTGATGCGCAGCTTCGGGCCCAATACGAGCATCTGAAGATCAGAGGAACAAACAAGGCGCGTGTTGCCATCGCGCGCAAGCTTTTGACGATCGCCTTCCAGATCCTGCGTGACCAGCGCGCTTATGAGCCGCGCGGCATCGGCACCACCACCACGGAAGGCGCATCGACGATATCCCGGTTGTCCTGATCGGCCTCTAGCGAGCCCGGCAGGACTGGGCTGCGCTCCTCAGGGAGAATGGGAAACCGGGAGCCGAACGCCACTCTGTGACCGAAGCCACAGGCATCAGGTCACGCATTGGAGAATGGTTCGAGAACCGCAGGACGGAAACACCTGTCCAGCGGACGGAAAAGATTTAGCCCATCGGCGCAAATGCCCGTCAGACCATAACCGAACCCAAGGAAAAGCCGCCAGTTGAAGGCGTTTTGCCCCTTGTGTTCTTTCATTGGAGAAAGCCGATGACAACCGGACTGCTGCTGATCGATGTTCAGAATGCCATCTTGAAAGGCCTCGCAAGCACCGCGCGCCAGCCTTTGATCGACAAGACGCTGGACGAAACGGTGGCGCGTCTTGCAGAGGTTCTCCAAAAGGCCCGCGCGGTGAATGCACCGGTCGTCATCGTCCAGCATGACGGACACGCATCCCACCGTCTTGCCGAAGGCAGCGAAGGCTGGCAGTTGCGCGACGAGATTGCGCCTCAAGATCGCGAGATCGTCGTTCACAAGCGCAGCTGCGACTCGTTCTTCGAAACCGATCTCCAAGCGCGCCTCAAGGAGAACGGTATCACCAGGCTGGTGGTCGGCGGCTGCATGACCCAGTTCTGCGTCGATACCACCGCGCGGCGCGCCGTTTCCCTCGGCTACGATGTAACGCTGATGTCTGATGGACATATGACGGCCGACATGGGCGAACTCCGCTTCGAACAGATCATTGCCCACCACAATGTCGTGCTCGACGAGTTCGATGCCGGCAGCCACGAAATCCGGCTTGCACAGGCAGCGGCGATCAATTTCGGATAGGCCGCAGCCAACGCCCAGGCGTCCAGCCGAGATTCATTCCCGCTGCCGCAACAAGGATGATTGCCGCACCGAGGATCTGCAATGGCTGCAGTGCGCGACCAAAAGCGAGGCCGTCCACTGCGATCGCGACGATCGGGTAAATGAAGGAAAGTGCGCCGGTGAGATGTGTCGGCAGCTTCTGGATTGCGCCGTAGAGCAGTACATACATCACGCCGGTATGGACGACGCCCATCGCCACCAGAATGCACCACGATCCGGCCGTTGTAGGCAGGTCCGAAAAGTCGGTCACCGGCGCCAGCATGAGAATGCCGGTCGAAACCTGAATGAGCGCGATCAGGTGCGGCGGCGTGCCCTTCAGCCACTTTGCAGCAAGTGCCGCCAGCGCATAGAAGAAGGCCGCCCCAAGTGCCAGCGCAATACCCAGCCCGTAGCTGCCTGAAATGCCGCCGGCCTCAGGTTTGGCTTCGATAATCGCCACCATGCCGGCAAAGGCGAGCGCCAGCCAAAAGAGTTTCGCCAAAGTGATCTTCTCGCCGAGTAATGCGGCGCCGAGCGCCAGCAGCATGAAAGGTTGGGTATTGTAGACGGTGGTCGCGATCGAGATCGATGCGTGCGAATACGAGGCGAAAAGCAGCAGCCAGTTCGCCACGATGGCGATCCCGCCGAGCACCGCGATGCCAAAGGTTCTCGGCGAGAGAATGCCGGGCTTCAAGAATCCGAGCGCGCCGCAGATGACAAGAAGGCTCGCAGCCCCAAACAGGCAACGCCAGAAAACAACTCCGCTCACAGGCTGGCCGGACATGACGACGAACCAGCCGATCGTCCCCGAAATTACCATTGCTGCCGTCATCTCAACCGTGCCTTTGCCTATATCGTTCTGCATCGCGATCTCCTTTGTGCCTTGGAGATTATTGTGTTTGGATGCCAATCTCTATAATCTGCAATGCGCGATAGTCGAATTTCTCCTAATAATGAAAGGTAAACTCGCTTTGACGGCTAACGAAGCATCTCGCCTGGACAGCATCGACCAGCGTCTCCTCGATGCGCTGGCGCAGAACGCGCGTATTTCGCTAAAAGAGCTGGCGCAGGTGGCCAACCTCTCGTCGCCAAGCGCGGCGGAACGGCTGCGAAGGCTGGAGGAGCGCGGCATCGTCACTGCCTTCACGATCGATATCGATCCGGCTGCCCTCGGCTATCCGCTACAGGCAATCGTCCGCGTCCGGCCGCTGCCGGGACAGTTGCATGTCGTCGAGCGCATCATCCAGGAGACGCCTGAATTCATCGAATGCGACAAGGTGACCGGCGACGATTGCTTTATCGCCCGCCTCGTCGTCCGCTCGATGGGAGAACTCGACGGTATTCTGGACAAGGTGGCCGAAAAGGCTGAGACCAACACCTCGATGATCAAGGCTTCACCCGTCAAACGCCGCCTGCCGCCGCTTTCGAGCCGCTGAATAGATGCCTCGCGAACCGTTCTGTCTAGAAGTCCGCCATCGGCGAGAGCATCGCCGGCGACGCAGGCGCGAGATCGGTCGTACTGCGGACCATGAAGGCCGTACCGCTGTCGAAGGCGAGAGCCTCTCCGCGCCAGTCAAGCTTGTCCGGCGAAAAGAAGACGTCGACCTGTTCAGGCCCTTCGCCGAGCCTGCCGAGGATGACGGCAAGCGGCGGAATTTCCGTAGCGACGACGTCGAGCAGGCCGAAGCGGCCAGCCTCTCCGGCTTTCCACGCGATGACGGCTTTCTCCGCGTCGAGCCAGCTCAAACGAACCTCGGGATCGAGTTGGGTATTTACGAGAAACATCGCCGCATTGCCCGAAACGGCCAGCACATCCGAAACCGGTGCCCGCGTCTTCAGCGCCTCCTTCAGCAAAGCGAGATCGGCCTTATTCCATGGATCGAGCTCTCGGGCAGGTTTTCCCGCGGAATGTGGTTTCGGTGCTGCCCCGCAGTAGCGGTGCATCGGCAAGCTGCGGAAGCCGTAAGGTTCGTAGAGCAAAGGCTTGTCGGTATAGAGCACGATAGCCTCGAACTGCCGACTCTCGCACCATTCAAGCGCCTTACACGTTACGTCGCGGTAAAGCCCGCGTCCGCGCCATGGCGGGCGAACGGCGCCGGATTGGAAGGCGGCCGCGTTGATCTGCCGGCCGTTGACGACGAGTGGCATGGCAAAGGTGGATAGATTGGCGGCTAGCGTGTCGTCGGCGGCAAACCAGCCGAAAGGCATGCTTGTCGGATCCGGGCCACCGAGCTGCTGCAGCGGCCCGATATCGATGCCGAATGTATCGTCGAGGAGAGGGACGAGCGCTGCCCATGCTGCCCGATCGTCGAAATAGTCCTGACGAAAAGTCAGCCCGGCACTATCGAACGACTTGCTCAAACGCCGGTCGAGCCGAAGCCGCCGGCGCCGCGTGCCGTGGTGCTGCTTTCGGTGATCTCTGCAACGCGCACCTGAGTGACCGGCGCGATCACCATCTGCGCGATGCGCATGCCGCGCGTGATTTCGAATGGCTCATCGCCGAGATTGACGAGCAGCACCTTCACTTCGCCGCGGTAGTCGCTGTCGATCGTGCCGGGAGTGTTGAGGCAGGTGATGCCGTGCTTGAAAGCGAGGCCGGAACGGGGCCGAACTTGCGCTTCGTAGCCATCCGGAATTTCGAAGATGAAGCCGGTCGGCACCAGCGCGCGCTTGCCGGGCGCGAGCGTCATCGGCTCGTTATCGGCAACGGCCGCCCGAAGGTCCATGCCCGCAGCACCGCTCGTCTCATAGGAGGGCAGGTCAAGACCTTCGCCATTGGGCAAACGGACAAGGTTGAGCTGCGGACGGATGTCGTTGTGAATGGTCATGCGACATTACTTTGCGCCGGGAGGCCCAAGGTCAATTGCATTGGCGGGCTTTAATCGCTAGATACGCCGCAATTCCACAGGATTCACATCATGGCCGAAAGTCTCGCCGAGGCGGTTTCTCGCCGCCGCACATTCGCTATTATCGCGCACCCGGACGCGGGCAAAACCACGCTCACCGAAAAGCTGCTTCTTTTCGGCGGCGCAATTCAGCTCGCCGGTGAAGTCAAGGCGAAGAAGGATCGCATCCAGACCCGGTCGGACTGGATGAAGATCGAGCGCGAGCGCGGCATCTCTGTGGTGACCTCCGTCATGACCTTCGAATATGACGACAACGTCTTCAACATTCTCGACACGCCCGGCCACGAAGACTTCGCGGACGATACCTATCGCACGCTGACAGCTGTCGACGCCGCCGTCATGGTGATCGACGCCGCCAAAGGCATCGAGCCGCGTACGCTGAAGCTCTTCGAAGTCTGCCGCATGCGCGATATCCCGATCATCACCTTCATCAACAAGATGGACCGCGAAAGCCGCGATCCGTTCGAAATCCTGGATGAGGTGGAGGAGAAACTGGCGCTCGACACCGCGCCGATCACCTGGCCGATCGGCCGCTCCAAAACTTTCTGTGGCTCATATCACCTGGCCACGAACACTGTGCGCGGTTCAGATACGGAAGTGGAAGCAACGCCGGTCAACGGACCTCAGAGCGTCGCTGATCGGTTGCCGGAAAACGAGCGGGTTGCCTTCATCGACGAGACGGAACTGGCGATGGAGGCCTGCCGTCCCTTCGACCGCAAGGCTTTCCTCGAGGGTCACATGACGCCGGTCTTCTTCGGCTCGGCGCTCCGCAATTACGGTGTCCGCGATCTCATCAACGCGCTCGGTGAATTCGCCCCGCCGCCGCGCGACCAGATAGCCGATACCCGCAAGGTGCATGCAAGCGAAGACAAGATGACGGCCTTCGTCTTCAAGATCCAGGCCAATATGGACCCCAACCACCGCGACCGCATCGCCTTCGCCCGCATCTGCTCCGGCAAGCTGGAACGCGGCATGAAGGCACGCCTCGCGCGCACGGGCAAGCAACTAGGTCTCACAGCGCCGCAGTTCTTCTTTGCCTCGCAAAGACAGCTCGCCGATACCGCCTATGCGGGCGACGTCGTCGGTATTCCGAACCACGGCACGCTGCGCATCGGCGATACGCTGACGGAAGGCGAAGCGCTGGTGTTCCAGGGCGTGCCTAACTTCTCGCCGGAAATTCTCCGTCGTGTCCGTCTTGAAGACGCGATGAAGGCGAAGAAGCTGAAGGAGGCCCTGCAGCAGATGGCCGAAGAAGGGGTCGTCCAGCTCTTTTCCCCGGAAGATGGTTCGCCGGCGATCGTCGGCGTTGTCGGTGCCCTGCAGCTCGATGTGTTGAAGGAACGCCTGCAGGCGGAGTACGGCCTGCCGGTCTCCTTCGAAATGTCGCGCTTCTCAGTCTGCCGTTGGGTATCGGCCGAGCAGCCGGCGGAACTCGAAAAGTTCCTGACGGTCAAACGCGGGGATATCGCCCGCGATCTCGACGGCGACCCGGTGTTCTTGGCGCAGGACAGCTTCTCGCTGCGCTACGAGGCGGAGCGCTATCCGGCAATCAAGATGGTTGCAATCAAGGAGTATCACGTCGCCAAAGCGGCGTGATTTCCAATTACGCGGCGGCAATAATCTCGATTTCGACCAGCCAGTCCTCCCGCAGCGTTTCGACGACGATGGCTGTTGTGGGCACCCGACGCGCTCCGAGCGCCGCCACCCGCGCATTCTGGTTTGCCTCGGCAAAGGATGGATCGCGCAGGTAGCTGGTCAACCGCACGATGTTGTCTGCGGTCATTTGTGCCTCTGCCAGAATTCGCCTGAGGTTCGACCAGATCAGTTGGAGTTGGGAGTCTAGATCGACGCCGGCTGCACCAGCCTCATCAAGGCCCATCGTTCCGCTAACGAAGACAAGGCGGTCAGGCTGGCGCACCTCCATGGCATGCACGTAATCGGACGTGGCGGTGTAGATGCCGTCGTGCGGATTGCGAACGATCATTTCCATTTCTGCTCCTCTGGAATTTCATATGGCTTTGTCGCTATTTTGCCGAATCAAGTTCGGCTGGAAAATGCAGGAGTAGGAACGGATGGAAAATACAGACGGCATTCGGCAAAAGCGGCGGGAGAGGGCCTCCCCTCGATCCGTTCGACCGAAAGATATTAGCAGCTCTCGCCGCCGATGCGGGTCAGAGCTACGCCGTGCTGGGAGAGAAGGTAGGGCTTTCTGCGCCGTCGGTGCACGAACGGGTCAAGCGGCTGAAGCGGTCCGGTGTCATCCGGGATGTGGTCGCCCGGCTTGATGGCACAGCAGTCGGCAAGCCGCTGTTGGCCTTCGTGCATGTGGAGGCGGCGGGTTGGGGCAAGAGCGAACGGCTGATGCAGATCAGCCGGTTTCCGGAGGTGGAGGAGATGCACTCGGTCGCCGGGGATGCCAGCATGATCCTCAAGGTGCGGTTGGAAAATCCGCAGGCGCTTGAATTTCTCCTCGGCCAGATTCATTCCGTGCCGGGCGTCAGCGGCACGCGCAGCTATGTCGCGCTTTCCACGTATCTCGAGCGGCCGGTACAGGCGCAAGTCACGGACGGGTGGCCCTCTGTGCCGTTGCCGCCGGAATAGTCAGTCGAATTTCACGGCCGCCGTGTTGGCGCCGCAGACCAAGACGCAGACGCGTTCGTTCCGTACCGGAATATATTTGCCGGAAAGCACGGCTGCGAATGCCGCCGCACCTCCGGGCTCGGCAACGACCCTCGCCCCTTCCCATAGGGTTTTCTGAGCAGCACGGATTTCATCGTCCGTTACCAGCACCGGCGGCTGCACGAATTGCTGCGCGAGAGGAAACATCAGTTCACCAACCCGTTTCGGGGCGAGCGAATCTGCCGCAATGCCACCTGCCGGAGCATCCACTGGCTTACCCGCCCTGAAGGCCTCGTAGAGGGTCGGCGCTCCATCGGATTCCACGGCGACGATCTTCACCCGGCCGCGAAACCAGGCGGCGATGCCGCCGACCAATCCGCCGCCGCCGACCGCGACCAGCAATGTGGTGATGTCCGGCATGTCCTCCTCGATCTCCTTGCCGAGCGTTCCCTGACCGAGCAGCGTCTCCGCCTGGTCATAGGCATGGATGGCAAGCGCGCCGCTTGCCCGCTCATGGGTCTCGCTCGCCGCGAGCGCATCGGCGTAACGCTCGCCGCCGATGACCAGATTGGCGCCGTAGGCGCGGATTTTCTCCGCCTTGGCAGGCGAGGTGACGCTCGGCACGAAGATGGTGGCCGGCACGCCAAGCCGCGATGCGGCATAGGCAACGGCCGCGCCGTGGTTGCCGCCGGAGGCTGCCACGATGCCGGCTGCGGGCACCTGCCGCGTAAGGAGGTGGGAAAAGGCGCCGCGTGCCTTGAAGGAGCCGGAATGCTGCAGACATTCGAGCTTGAGATCGACCTTGAGCGGCGCTCCGCCGAAATCCTGCATGTCGACGCACATCACGGGTGTGCGACGGATATGGGGGCGGATCAGCCCTTCGATTTCGGCAATGCGTTCGGCAGAAAGGGCGATCGGCATGCAGGCTCTCCATGGATTGACAATATTTCGTTACTTGGCAAAATGACGAAATGCAAGATGTTGATATTTTGAAAGCCCTCGCCAATGAACGACGCCTCGTCGTTCTCGAATGGTTGAAAGAGCCGCGGGAGCATTTCTTGCCTCAGGTGGACGGCGACCTAGAGGACGACGGTGTCTGCGCCGTGCTCATCGCCGAAAAGCTGGGCATAACACCGGCAACGCTTAGCGAACATATGCGTATATTGGTGCAGGCGGAGCTGGTACACGCAAAACGTATAAAGCAATGGATCTTCTATCGGCGCAATGAAGACCGCATCGCGGCGCTGAAGCAGGGGCTTTTCGCACACCTATGATCGGTCGGGTCATGGCTGACCCAGCCGCTCGCTTATGAACTCCACCACGGCGCGCACTGATGGCAGTTGGCCGCGCCGATGCGGGAGGAGCACCGTTGTCGTGATGTTGCCCGCCGTCCATTCTGGAAGGATACGGATCAATCGCCCTTGCTCTATTGCCTCTCGGCAGACGGAAGTCGGAAGAATGGTGATTCCCATTCCCGCCGCCGCGGCTCTCAGCAGGACGAAAGGTTCGTCGGCCGCCATCACCGGCGGTGGCTTGACCAGCGTTTCGTCCCCTGTGGCCGAGAAAAGCCGCCAGGCCGTCTCGGTGAGGCTGGGCATGACGGCAGCATGCGCCACGAGATCCTCCGGCCTTTGTGGAGCCCCGTGCCTGTCGACATAGGATGGCGCGGCGACCAGAAGAAATTCATGCTCTGCCAATTTGCGCTGCACGAGGCTTGAATCGGCAAGCGGCAGCTGATGGCTGCGTACTGCGATGTCGAAGCCCTCTTGTACGATATCGACGAAGCGATCGGTGACATGCAGAAAGACTTTAAGCTTCGGATATCGGAGCGCCAGGTCCGGCAGATGCTCGGCCAGCATGAACTGCGAAGTCGGCACCGAGGCCGTGATGCGCACGGTGCCGCTCGGCTCGCCGAGACGCGACCGGACAATGCTTTCCGCCATCTCCGCTTCGATGACGGATGCCTGCGCGTGCTCGAAGAAATCGCGTCCCAAATCCGTGAGTGAAAAGCTGCGCGAGGTGCGCTGGATCAGTCGCGCGCCCAGCTTAGCCTCCAGTTCCGCAACACGCTTGCTCACCGTCGATTTGGGAACGCCGAGGCGCCGTCCAGCGGCGGTGAAGCTGCCGCCTTCGACTGCGTGAACGAAAAGGTTGAGATCGTTGAGGTTAAAGGAGCTCAATTCAATCTTCCAGATTTATAGACTTTGATGTGCATTTTGAGCGGCTGTTCGGCAATCGTCCACAAAACGATATTCTGATCGTGAAATCAGTTCAATCCCGAAAGGAACGACGAATGTCTCCGATTTTGTTTTACGGAGTGCCGGAAGGCTGCTCTTTTGCCTCCATTGTCGCACTCGAATGGTCAGGCGAGCCCTATCACCTGTGCCGCATCGAGATGCCGGAAGTCGTCTCGAGCAAAGACTATGGGCAGATCAACGCGATCGGCGAAACACCTTCGCTCATGCTTGGCGATGGCCGTGTCATCAGTGAGAGCATGGCAATCCTCAACCACATCGCTTCCGGCCACATCCGCAAGGGTCTCGGCTTTGCACAGGGCAGCGCCGAGTTCGATAGGCTGAACCAGATGCTCGCCTATCTCAATACCAGCTTTTTCAACGCCTTCAGCCCGCTCTGGTACACGATCGAGCATGAGCTGGAGCCGGATGCCAGGAAGGCGCTGACCGCTTATGGCGTTGCCAAGGTCGAGAAGGTCCATAGGGAACTCGAGCAACTTCTTGCCGGCCGCAAGTGGCTGCTTGGCAAAGGACCCAGCCTTGCCGACGCCTATTTCGCCGGCATCGCACGTTGGAACGACTTCCACAAGGTCGTGGATCGCAAGCAATTCCCGGCACTGAACAGCCTCTATGAGAGGCTGCAGGAAAATCAAGCAGTGCGCTTTGCCCTAGCGATCGAACACGAAGAACCGGCTGAAAGCACAGGTGGCTTTCGTGGCCATGTCACCCTCAAGGACGCGCTCGGCTATCTGAAGCACGCAGCCTGATGCCTTGCAAAATTATCCGCGCGGGTCATTCCCCGCGCGGATATCGCTGGTTCTCTTCCAGAACGTTAAGGTCCATGTGGTTGCGCATATAGCGCTCCGAGGCCTTCTGCAGCGGCTGGTAGTCCCAGGGATAATAGGCGCCATTGCGCAGCGCTGCATAAACGACCCAGCGGCGTGCCTGGCTTTCCCGCACGGATTGGTCGTATTGTGCGAGGTTCCAGCGTCTATTTGCCTGTTCGGTCAATGCCTTGAGCGTCGCGGTATGGGCAGGGTCCGTAGCGAGGTTCTTGAGCTCGTGCGGATCGGCATCGAGGTCGAAGAGCATCGGCGGGTCTTTTTCGCAGAGCGACAGCTTGTAGCGCCTGTCGCGCAGGCAGACGAGCGGCGCGATCGAGCCTTCCGCAGCATATTCCATCGGCACCGGGCCGCGACTGCCGGTGCCCGTGGCGAGGGGGGCCAGATCCTCGCCGTCGGTCCATTTCTTGAGCGAGCTTATGTCGAGACCGGCAAGTCCGGCCAGCGTTGGCGTTACGTCCAGCGTTGAAATCGGCTGATCGATTCGCGTTGCCTTCCAGCCGGGTGCGGCAATCATCAGCGGTACCCGCGCCGAACCGTCGAAGAAGCACATCTTGAACCACAGCCCGCGTTCGCCGAGCATGTCGCCGTGGTCGGAGACAAACAGGATGATGGTGTTTTCCGCCATCCGTCCGCGCTCGAGCACGTCGAGGATCTCGCCGATTTTCTCGTCCACATAAGAGATACTGGCGAAGTAGCCCCTTCGCGCGCGGCGGATGTGTTCGGGCGTAATGTCGAAAGCCTTGTAGTCGCAGGCTTCGAGCAGGCGCTGCGAATGCGGATCGAGCTCATCGAACGGGATTGGTCCGACCTTAGGGTCGAGCGCCGGGCAGTCTTCGTAGAGATCAAAGAATTTCCGCCGTGCCACGTAAGGGTCGTGCGGGTGCGTTAAGCTGACGGTCAGACACCATGGACGCTCGTCCTGCCGGCGCGAAAGATCGTAGAGTTTGCGGGTCGCGTGGTAGGCAACCTCGTCGTCATATTCCATCTGGTTGGTGATTTCGGCGGCGCCGGCGCCGGTGACCGAACCAAGGTTGTGATACCACCAGTCGATGCGCTCGCCGGGTTTCGTATAGTCGGGCGTCCAGCCGAAATCGGCGGGATAGATATCGGTCGTCAGCCGCTCTTCGAAGCCGTGAAGTTGATCTGGCCCGACGAAATGCATCTTGCCGGAAAGCGCTGTCTGATATCCGGCGGCCCGCAGATGGTGCGCGTAAGTCGGGATGTCGGAGGCAAATTCCGCGGCATTGTCATAGACGCGTGTCCGGCTGGGGAGCTGGCCCGACATGAAGGAGGCTCGCGCCGGAGCGCAGAGCGGGCTTGCCGTATAGGTGTTGGCGAAACGCACGGAACGCTCCGCCAATGCCTTCAGATGCGGCGCGTGAAGAAATTCGGCCGGTCCGTCCGGAAACAGCGTTCCGTTGAACTGGTCGACCATGAGGATGAGGATATTCGGGCGCGCCATCATTCGTTTGTCCTTGGATATTAGAGGCCGAGCGAGCTTTTCACCGTATCAGCAGCAGGCTTCCCGTCGAGCGTGGTGACGCCGGAGAGCCACGGATCGATGGCCTTTGGATTTGCCTTTTGCCATGCAGCGGGAAGCGGCACCGGAGAGGAGGAAGAAGAGGAGGCTGGCAGCGAACCGGTTCGTGGACGAATTCTTTCCATTGCAGTTCCCCTGTTATTCGAGCAATTTATTGAACATCAGGTTAGTTCCCCTTGTGAAGCTGGCTTTTTTCAATGGGTGATCAAAGGATTTCTTATGGCAGAGCGACCAATTGACCTTGGATGGGTTCGCGTATTTGCCGCGGTGGGGAAAATGGGCAGTCTCTCGTCTGCGGCCGGAACTCTCGGCCTGACCCAGCCTGCTGTCAGCTATCAGATCCGCCGCCTGGAAGAGCACATGGGCGTCAGCCTCCTTCAGCGGCAGCACCGCGGTGTCGAATTGACGTCGGAAGGCCGCAGGCTTTTCGACGTCACCTCTCGTACGGTTGACGATATCGACATGTTGGTGCGCAGTTTTCGCAGCCAATCCGAACGTCCGGCGATCAGGCTGAGGACGGATTACGCCTTCTCATCGCTCTGGCTGATCCCACGTATGCATACCTTCCGCCTGCTTTATCCCGAAATGGACATCCAGATCGTCGCGACGCAGCGCATGGAGCACGGCCCGCCGGATGGCGACATTGCCGTCGTCTTCGGAACGCGGCAGGAATTCGGCAGCAACGCGACGCTACTTCTGCCGGAAAAGGTCGTCCCGATTTGCACCCAAGGCTTTCTGGATCGAAACGGCCCCTTCTTCGATCCGTTCGAGATTGCCAGCGCGCGTCTTCTGCATCTCGATACGCGCGCACCGTCGCCGTGGTTCGATTGGAAGAGCTACCTCGCCGAGCTCGGCATCAATCGTGATGCGGCCGTAGGGCAGGGCGAGCTCAGTTTCAACACATATTCGCTTGTCGTGCAGGCGGCGATCGGCGAGCAGGGGCTGGCGATCGGCTGGATGGGTCTGGTCGATTCGCTGCTCGCGTCACGTATGCTGGTTACAGCCGGACCGATGTTGGAGGCCACGGACCGTGGCTACTGGCTTGTGCCGCCCAAAGCGCAGAGCGCGGAGACTGATCGGCTTGCCGCCTGGCTGATCTCCGAGGCCGGCATAGACGCGCTCAAGGCGCAAGATCTTTGAGAAAATCCCGGCACCAGCGCGAAACATCGTGTTCGAGCAAATGGTCCATCATCATCTGCCAGCGCTCTTTCCGCTCTTCCAGCGGCATACTGAGCGCCCTCGCCATCGCGTTTGCCGTACCCTCGATGTCGTAGGGGTTGACCAGCAGGGAGCCTTTCAGCTCGCGGGCAGCACCGGCGAAGCGCGAAAGCACGAGCACGCCCGGATCGTCCGGGTTTTGTGCAGCCACATATTCCTTCGCGACAAGGTTCATCCCGTCCCGGAGCGGCGTCACCAAGCCGACTTTGCCGAGCCGGTAGAGCCCAGCGAGAATGTGGCGTCCCACGGAGCGGTTGATATAGCGTATCGGCACCCAATCGACGGCGCTGAGAGCGCCGTTCACCCTGCCGGCCTGCTCGGCCACGGTGCGTTGCATGGCTTCGTATTCAGGCACTTCGGAGCGGGACTTCGGAGTGATCTGCAGATAGGTGACACGCCCCTGCTGTGCCGGGTTGGCCAGGATGAAGCGCTCGAAAGCGTCGATGCGCTGCGTGATTCCCTTGGAATAATCTAGGCGGTCGACGCCGATTATCAGGCTGCGGCCTTCGATGCTTAGACGCGCTTTTTTGACCATGCTGTTGGTCGCGGCCCTTTGGGCGAATTCGGCAAAGGCTGCAGTCTCGATGCTGATCGCATAGGCGCCGCCCTTGAAAGTCCGGCCGTGGGAGCTGTAGCGGCCTTCGCCGAGTTCGTCGCCGATGCCTTCCCGTCTGAGACAGCCGGCGAAATTCTCAAGGTCGTGATCCGTCTGAAAGCCGACAACATCGTAGTGCGAGAGGCCGCGCATGATCTGCTCGTGAACCGGCATTGTGAAGAGCACGTCCGCAGGCGGCCATGGAATATGGAGGAAGAAACCGATGCGGTTCTTCAGGCCCATTTGACGCAGTTCCGCGGCGAGCGGGATCAGGTGGTAGTCGTGCACCCAGATGAGGTCATCGGGTTCGATCAGCGGCGCCAGCCGATGGGCGAAAAAACGGTTGACGCGGAAATAGCCGGCCATCTCCTTGCGGCCGTATTCGGCGAGATCCAGACGGTAGTGGCAGATCGGCCAGAGAACGCGGTTGGCAAAGCCGTGATAGTATTCTTCCACATCGGTATCGGTCAGATCCGTCAGTGCATAGGTGATGTTGCCTTGCTGCAGCCGTGCAAGCGGCTGCGGCTCATGCTCGCCGCTCGACTTTCCCGACCAGCCCATCCATATGCCGCCGCGCTCTTCAAGGGCTGCCTTTAGGGCGACCGCCAGCCCGCCGGCGGGCGCAATGCCGCCCTTGTCGGGAACGGGCACGCGATTGGAAACAATGACGAGACGGCTCATGCCAGTTCCTTTCATGCAATGAAATACGTCGGGCGCTCAAATCATCACGAGGCCAATGTCTCAATGATGCCGCGCAGAGCTTCGGCAGAGGGGATGGAGCCGCGCGCTTCGCTCGCAGGCGAAAGCGGCCCGACGCGGATCGAATGGCCGCCAAGCCGGTTGACCGTGCGAAACATCGCTTCGTCGGTCACGTCGTCCCCGATCGCAATGGCGCGTCTGCCGGCAAAGACCGGATGTGCGAGAAAGGCTTCGACCGCGTTGCCCTTGTCGGCGCTGGCCGGACGAATTTCGATCACCATCTTGCCGTGCTGGATCGTCCAGTTCGGTCCGGCTCGACTAAGCGCCTGTTCCATCAATGGTTCGAGTTCGAGCTCCCTGTCCGGTGCAAGCCGATAATGTGCGGCGACCGCCGCTCCCTTATCCTCGATCAGAACCCCCGCCCAACCTGCAGTCTCGGCGGTGAGATCCGCCTTCAGCCTCTCGAATTGCGCTGTTACTTCGGCTTTGCGCACGCTTCCGTCCGGGTCGCGCCGCTCGGCACCGTGAAGTCCGGCGATCGGAAAGTGGAACGGCGAAAAAAGCTGGTCGGCATAGTCGAGCCCCCGGCCGGTCACCAGGGCCAGCGCACCTCCGAGCCTTGTCGCCAAGGCGTCGAGATTTGCAGGCAGCGACGGTGGAACGACGATGTCGTCCGGCGTTTCGGCTAACTCGAGCAAGGTCCCGTCGATATCCATGAAGAGAGCCCATTTTTCCGGCTCGGCGGAGAGAACAGCGAGAATAGAGTCTTCCCCTGAAACCGCATCCGGTTTCGAGGCGCTGAGAGACTGCTTCTGGTATGACATGAGGCTCTATCTATGTCAGGCCCCGCTTCAGGCAACCCTAACTTTCCGTTTCGAAGCGCGGCAGGGCTTCGATATTGCCGGTCCAGGGCAGCGCAGAGCGGCACCAGATCTGCTTGCGCGGCGACAGCTCGGCCCGCTCATTGATCGTGCCGACGCGGATGCCGACGAAGGCGTTGTCCTCTCCCATGCGATAGAGATGCGAGCCGCAATCCGGACAGAAGAATTGCCGGCTGTATGCTCCGCTTTCGCCATGCTTGACATAGGTTTTCGGCGTACCGCGGAGAAGCCGGAAATCTTCCTGTCGCGCAACCGTGCTGACGCGATAGGCCGTCCCCGTCAGCCGCTGGCAATCCGTGCAATGACAGATGCTGACGCGCTTCGGATCGATCTCGGCCTCA
This sequence comes from Rhizobium sp. CC1099, assembly GCF_029714385.1. Classification (NCBI taxonomy): domain Bacteria; kingdom Pseudomonadati; phylum Pseudomonadota; class Alphaproteobacteria; order Hyphomicrobiales; family Rhizobiaceae; genus Rhizobium; species Rhizobium sp. CC1099. The sequence continues at coordinate 4,237,634 of NZ_CP121641.1, forward strand.
TAGGCAATCGCGCCGCAATGGCATCCCCCGGTAACGTGCATCTGCTCCTCATTCGGCTATCTGCGCCGCCGGATGCTGGCCATAGAAGGCCTTGGCATCAGCGGTAAAAGCGGCCCGCGCCTGCGCATTGGTGTAGAACATATGGCCGCCGCGATAGACGTCCAGGCTTACACGGCCTCGCGTCAGGCTTTCAGGCAGATGGTCCACGACATAGCGGCTGACCCCATAGGGCGTGACGATATCGCTGTAGCCATGTGCGATCAGCAAATGAAAGCCTGGATTGGAACCCAGTAGCTCGCGGATGTCGTCCGTTATGCTCGCCTGCAGCCGTGATCCGCTGCCGTGTCCACCGCCCCATTCCCACTGACGGCTGACGTCGCTTTCGAGCAGCGTATAGGTCATCTCGGTCCTGAAGCCGAGTTCGTTGCGTGCGTAATCGGCAAAAGCGCCGCCATAAGCGCGGGTAAATCCGTCGAGCACCGCATCATCGCCACGATCGGAGTCTGAACCCGGATAAGGGTCGGGCGTTGCGAACGAGGCATCGTAGGGGCTCATCACTTCGCCCTGCTGCTTGGCGGAATTCTTGGCAAAGGCATTGCCCAGGAAGCCGCGGTTTCGGGTGACGACGTCTTCGGGAATGCCGGTCATCGTCGAGACCTTGCCATAGAATGCCTTCGCAGCGTCCCCCGCCGGTGCTGGTCCGGCCAAGGTCGTCAGATACTCGCCGAGCGCGAACTTCTCCGCGTCTCTTTGCGCTTCTTCGTCAAAGGTCTTGCGGCGCTCGGCTTCAGCGGCGGCGAGGGACGGGAACTCCAGAGCAGCTCCAAGCGCAAACCGGTCTGCATTGAACATCAGCTGGCCCTCAAGCAACGGCGAGAGCATGACCGCGCCGGCGATGATGATGCCTTGGCTTTGCCGAAGGGCAGCGGCGACCTTCGCGGCACGGAAACCGCCATAGCTTTCGCCGAGAAGATATTTTGGTGAGCCAGAGCGATTGTTGTGCGCGACATAAAGCCCGATCGCCTTTGCAATGCTCTGCGCATCGGCGTTGACGTTGTAATAGTTCGAAGCGTCGTCGGCCTTCGCCGTGCGGCTCCATCCTGTGCCGATCGGATCGATCAGCACGAGATCGGTGAAATCGAGCCAGCTCTGCGGATTGTCGACGAGCTTCGCATTTGCGCCGTCCCGGGCCTGGGGACCGAAATCCAATATGCGCGGCCCGACGAGCCCAAGGTGCAAAAATGCGGAAGCCGCGCCCGGACCGCCGTTGAAAGCGAAGGTAATCGGCCGGTTGGCCGCACCCTCCTTGGCGGTATAGGCGGTGTAGAATATCGCGCCGGTGCGAGCGCCGTTCTGCCCGAAGAGATCGAGCGTGCCCGCCGTCGCCGTATAGGTCAGCCTGCGCCCGCCGATGTTCTGTTCATGCTGGGTCACGGAATCGGACGGCAACAGCTTCAAGACGCCGGGCCGCTCCTGGGCATTCGAGACAGCAGGTGCAGCGAGAGCCAGCAGCGCGAACAGGATGGCGGCAGATCGGAACGACACTCTTTCCTCCTGGGCGATGGAACGCGATCATAGATAGCGTAACATCTGCCATCTCGCAGAGGTATCAAGAGATGGTGATGCGCAGGTGAGGAGAGGCGCTTACGTCTTCTGGGTCGTGCGCGCATTGACGTGCAGCGCTCGTCCTGCATTCCAGCCATTGATCGCGGCTCCAAATCCGAGCAGAACGAAGAGTACTGCGGACCAGGCAAAGCTTCCGGTCGTGCCGCGAATGAGCCCGACGATCAGCGGACCGACAGCGGCCAGCAGATAGCCGACGCATTGCGCCATGCCGGACAGGTGAGCGGCGACATGCGGATCGCGCGAGCGCAGCACTATCGTTGTCATTGCCACTGCAATCAGGCCGCCTTGTCCCGTTCCCTGCAGCACTGCCCAAAGCCAGACGGTCGAAAGCGGCGCGAAGAGCAGGCCAAGCAGGGCCACCACGGCAATGACGCACAGCGCAGCGTTGATCAGCCGCTGGTCTTTGCCGCGTACGGCAATCTGCGGTGCCACGAGGCAGGCGGCGGCCTGTACCATGACTGATACCGCAACGATGGCGCCGGCAGTCACACCGTCGAGGCCGCGCTCGCGCAAGATCGGCACGAGCCAGCCGAAGACGCAATAGGCGAGCGCTGATTGAAGGCCCATGAAAAGGGTGACCTGCCAGGCAAGCCGGTCCCGCCAGAGGCCCTCGATCCTGAAGCCGCTTCGCCGCGTCTGCGCCGGTATCCTCAGAACCTGCGGAAGCCAGATCAAGGCGACGACGAAGGCGGGCAATGCCCAGGCGGCAAGAGCGCCCTCCAGCGATCCGTCGAGCGCGTGCTCGATCGGCAGCGTGAAACCGGCAGCGCTCGCTGCGCCGGCGCAGAGCGCCATCGTATAACATCCGGTCATCAGCGCTGTGCGGTCGGCGAAGTCGCGCTTGACCAGGCCAGGAAGCAGGACGTTTCCGACGGCGATACAAGCGCCAGCAAGCGCGGTTGCGAGAAAGAGAAGCGGAACCGAAGATAGCCCGCGCATGGCCGTGCCGAGTGCCAGCAGCACGAGCACGCCGAGGAGCGTTCGCTCGGCACCCAATCGCTGTGCCAGCTTTGGCGCGAGCGGCGAAAAAGCGCCCAGGCAAACGACGGGAAGCGTGGTCAGCAGGCTCGCGCCGAGGGCCGAAAGGCCAAGCCCCGCGCGAATTTCCGGCAGCAGCGCGGATGCGCTGGAGAACACGGGGCGAAGGTTGAAGGCGATGAGTACGAGGCTGACACCGAGAATGATACGGCTTGCCACTGTCGACTGTGCCGGAGCTTCGGGTGCAGGAATACTGTCCGCCTCGGCATCGATCAACTGCTCGTCGATGGCCTCGAGTGCCTCGGCTGCATCAGAAATGGAGGAGGTCACGAGAGAATCATCCGTTCAAGGGCGGCAATCACCGGCTTCATGAAGCGGCGCACGGCGGCATCCGCCTTCGCGGGAAGACCGGTCTCGATGGCATCGATGATATCGGCGTGCGCTTTCGTGTCGGGCTCGGGAATATCCTGCCCGAGCGTTGCCTCGATGGTTTCGGCAATCGAGGCCGAGAAGAAGTCATAGATCTCGATCATCGCCCGGTTACCGGAGGCAGCGATGATCGCTTTGTGAAAGGCAAGATCGCGCTCGACGAAGGCCGCCTTGTCGCCCCCTTCGTATTTGCCGCGCTTGGCCAGGAGGTCGCGCAGCAGAGTTATGATTTCCGGCGTCTGCCGCAGCGAGGCGAGGCGGGCTGCCTCGACGTCCAGGGCGCAGCGCGCTTCGAACTGGTCGCGCAGACTTGCCCGCCGGGCCATCGTCAGGGGTCGACTGGCATCCCTCGTCGAAAGGACGTAGGTTCCGGAGCCTTGTCGCGTTTCGAGCAGGCCCTGAGAGACAAGCACGCGCACGGCCTCGCGGACCGTGCCCCGGCTGACTGCCAGCGCGGCGGAAAGCGCGGCTTCGTTCGGCAGCTTGTCGCCGATACTCCATCGCTTGGCGAGGATTTCGCCGCGGATCGCTTCAATCGCGGTCTCGGCCAGATTTGTCTTGTAGAGTGGTTGCATGGCATATTCATAAAATCATCAGATGACTTTATGAATATGCCATGGCTCGGTTGCGGTCAAAGAAATTCTGCAAAATAAAAAAGGGCCGCCTCAGCGACCCTTTCCATGAGTTTGGCCTGTAGCTGGCCTGGACCGTCAAGGCGGCCCCAGGAAGGCGGGGATTAGAGCGAGGGCTGCCTCGCTTTCGTCACCTCTCCCATGCCCGTTACGAGGTCCGAAATCTCATTAGACATTGGATCACCTTCCTTTCGTTCTGTTGCTGATGCTTAAAAGGTAAGGAAAAATTTCGATGATGCAAGAGAAATCCTTGCGATGACCGCTGTGACACAGCCAAGAGGCAATGTTCACAAATGAAGATGCGTGCTCAACGAATGTGATCGCGTGAAGTGTTTCCAACCCGCATGTCGCCTTGCAAAATTTGCAATCGTTAAGTTTTTATTCACCATCGCGCTCGACAATCGATCGGGCATTTCCAACCAGTCCCGTCGCCAGGACGGCGGGTTACGGAGTCAGAAAAGCATGTGTCGCTGGGCAGCCTATCGTGGAGACCCCCTCTATCTCGAGGAGCTGGTTTCCTCGCCCGCCCACTCGCTCATCGAACAATCCCATTGCGCCACCCGCGCCAAGACCGCAACGAACGGCGATGGCTTCGGGATTGCCTGGTACGGCGACCGGCCGGAGCCCGGCCGCTACCGCGATATCCTTCCCGCATGGTCCGACTGCAATCTGAAGAGCCTGGCGCGCCAAATCCGCTCGCCGCTTTTCCTGGCCCATGTGCGCGCAGCCACCGGCGGCGGCACACGGCGCGACAATTGCCATCCGTTCACGCATGGGAATTGGTCTTTCATGCACAACGGCCAGATCGGCGGCTTCGAGCGCCTGCGCCGTTCCATGGAGGCGATGCTCGATGACGAGCTCTTCAATGTCCGCAGTGGCACGACCGATTCCGAGCTGATGTTCCTGCTCGCCCTGCAATTCGGTTTGTGCCGGGCGCCGCTTACCGCGATGGCGGAGATGGTGAGCTTCGTCGAAGGGCTTGCTGAAAACATCCTGGACCACGCCCATGTGCGTTTCACCGCCGCGTTTTCCGACGGCCGGTCGCTCTACGGCATTCGTTATGCGACAGATCGAAAGGCGCCGACACTTTATGCCTCACCGATGCGCCAGGGACATTGCCTTGTTTCCGAGCCGTTGAATGACGACATCGATGCCTGGGCCGAGATACCGGACGGCAGCGCCGTCACGATTGGCGAGAACGGCATCGAGGTCGTGGCCTTCAAGCCGGAAAAGCGTATCAGCGCAGCGGCGGGTATCGCTATCCCTGCCTGAAGCGTTCGGCAATCAGCGCCGCCAGCTTTTCAGCAACCTCTTCCTTGCCGAGATCGGGCCACTGCTCGACGCCGCTTCGGCTGATCAGCTTCACGCTGTTGCGCGTGCCGCCCATGACGCCCGTCGCCGGCGAGACGTCGTTCGCAACGATCAGGTCGGCACCCTTGCGCTCGAGCTTCGCCTTGGCGTTGTTTTCGACATCCTGCGTCTCGGCCGCAAAGCCGATCACCAGCGTCGGCCGCATCGTGTGGTGGCCGACCGCCTTCAGGATGTCCGGGTTTTCGGTCAGCGCCAGCGTCGGGATGGATTCGCCCGGATGCTTCTTGATCTTCTGATCGGCGGCAGAGGCCACGCGCCAGTCGGCTACGGCTGCCACCATCACGGCAATATCGGCCGGCAGCGCAGCGAGGACCGCATCGCGCATTTCTTCGGCGCGCTCGACATGGATCGTCCTGACGCCGACGGGATCGGCAATTGCCACCGGTCCGGAGATGAGTGCGACATCTGCACCGAGCTTCGCAAGTGCTGCGGCAATCGCATGCCCCTGCCTGCCGGAAGAACGATTGGCGATGTAGCGGACGGGGTCGATTGGTTCGTGGGTCGGTCCCGAGGTGACGATCGCCTTGCGCCCGGCAAGCGGCTTCGGCCCGTCGTCAAGTAACGCTTCGGCGGCGGCAACGATCTCCAGCGGTTCAGCCATGCGGCCGATGCCGGCCTCCTTGCTCTCCGCCATCTCGCCTGCCATCGGGCCGACGAAACGGATGCCGTCACCTTTCAGGATGTCGAAATTCCGTTTCGTCGCCGCGTGCGACCACATCTTCGGGTTCATCGCCGGCGCGGCAAGAACCGGCCGGTCCGTCGCGAGCAAAACGGTCGAGGCCAGGTCATCTGCGAAACCGTTTGCCATCTTGGCCATCAGGTCGGCCGTTGCTGGCGCAATCAGAATGAGGTCGCAGTCGCGAGCAAGCCGGATATGGCCCACATCCTGTTCGTCCTGCCGCGAAAAGAGATCGGTGAAGACGTGGTCTGCGGCAAGAGCGCCGACAGCAAGCGGCGTCACGAATTCCTGCGCGCCCTTCGTCATCACCGGACGCACCGAAGCACCGCACTCGCGCAGGCGCCGGATCAGGTCGAGGCTCTTATAGGCGGCGATGCCGCCGGAAATGATGAGCAGGATGCGTTTGCCGCTGAGAGCCATGGCCTTCTATCCGTCGCCTTGTTGACCACTACCGACCCTAAGCCTTTGGCGGATAACATGCAATCACCACGGCGCTCCTGAGCTCTTCGACCATTCGGAGTGAGATCGCGATCGCGCCCGACGCCGCCGAGTTGGACAATGGAACCGCCTGCTTCTCCATATGATGGAACTCGAATTCGGAAATGCCGAACGATGATCAAGATCGAAGGGATAGCGGCTTTCGTCGCAGCGGTGGAATCAGGTTCCGTGAGCCAGGCTGCGAGGCGCCTCCGCATGTCGAAATCCGTTGTCAGCGAAAGACTGGCGGATCTGGAAAAGACACTCGGCGGCATGCTGCTTCACCGCACGACACGCAAGCTGACGCTGACGCAGGACGGCACCGCCTTTATGGAGCGTGCGCTTCGGATCGTGCATGAGATAGAAGAGGCCGCAGCCGATATGGCCGAGCGCCGCGGTACGCTTGCCGGTCCCTTGCGTATTGCAGCACCTGTCACCTTCGGTCGCATGCATCTTGGTCCGGCCCTCTATCCGTTTTTGGCAGCGCACCGCGAAATCGCGCTGACGCTCGACATCGATGACCGCCGTGTGGACGCTTCGTCGGAAGGCTACGACGCCATTATCCGCCATGGGCCGATCGCCGATTCCCGCCTGGTGGCCTGGAAGCTCTCGCGCAGCCGCCGTCTGCTGACGGCTTCGCCAGCCTATCTCGACCGCCACGGGACGCCGGCGGCATTATCCGATCTCGATGAGCATCGAGGCCTGTTCTACACCAATCGCGGCATCGCGGACTGGCGCTTCCAGACCCCGACGGGTGCAATCGTCGTGCGTGCGAAGCTGGCGATGGGTGTCAACAATGGCGACATGCTTCGCGATGCGGCAATTGCAGGTCTGGGGATCGCGCTGCTGCCGAGCTTCATTGCAGGTCCGGCAATCCGCGAAGGCAAGCTCGTCGAGATTGATGTTGGCTACAGGCCCGAAGCGGAGTCCGTCTACATGGCGCATCCGCAAGGCCGCCACCCTTCCGCCAAACTCCGCGCCATAGCCGATCACCTGAAAAAGGCCTTCGGCGATCCGCCTTATTGGGATCCTGCAGGCTAAGTCAAAGCAGGCTCATCAGATTTTCCGTCACCGGCGAGCGCTGCGTCTTCAGCACCGCGAGGGCCAGCCGCGCGACCGCAGGCGGCCCGTCGATCGGCCGGTAGGCGACGCCATCGAGCCTGATCTGTGCGATCGATGCCGGAACGATCGACACGCCGAGCTCTGCCGCAACCAGATTGACGACAGAGGAAATCTGCGGTGCTTCCTGTGCCACCGTCAGTTCGAAACCCGCCTTCCTGCAGGCGAGCACGACGTCGTCGAAGAGGCTGAGGCCAACCAGCCGCGGGAAGAGAATGAACGGCTCATTTGACAGCAGTGCCAGGGACAGGCTTTCGTGCTTCGCCAGCGCATGGTTTGCGGGCAGGGCGACCACCATCGGCTCGTCATCGAGACGTTTCAGGCGCACGCCCGGCGGATCGTCGAGGCTCGGGCGCATGAAGGTCGCATCCAACTCGCCGCGATTGAGTTTCTCCATCAGGGCCAACGTATTCATCTCCGTCAGAGACAGCCGTACTTCCGGCCACTGCGCTCGAAACCGCCTGATCGTCGCGCTGACAACCGGATTGAACGCGGAGGAGGCCGTAAAGCCGAGCGCCAGCTTGCCCGTCTCGCCGCGATTGGCACGCTGGGCGGCAAGTTTCGCCTTCTCGGCAGAAGCAAGTGACGCCTTGGCTTCGCCGAGAAACGCCTCGCCCGCCGCCGTCAATTCCGCGCCATGCGGCACGCGGTGAAACAAGGCCGCGCCGATTTCCGCTTCGAGATCGCGGATCTGCTGGCTGAGCGGGGGCTGGCCGATGCCGAGTTTCACCGCGGCTCGCGTAAAATTGCCTTCCTCCGCGACCGCCAGAAAATAGCGGATATGCCGAAGCTCCATGCGGTATCTCCAAAACCTATCGGAAACATCAGTTCCATATATTGGACAGCTTATGCCCTTCTGACTAGATGAATGGAGAAAGGCTTGAGCCATGCACAAGACTGCAGCCAGAATGAGCGACATTTCCCCGATCGAAACACCGGCGGCGTCCCCGGCGAAAGAATACCTGCAGCGTGGCACGGCTTCCTACCGACGCGCCAGTCTTGCACTCTTCCTTTCAGGCTTTTCCACCTTCTCGCTGCTTTATTGTGTCCAGCCGCTGTTGCCGATCTTTGCCGACGAATTCTCCGTCAGCCCCGCGGAAAGCTCGCTTTCGCTTTCGCTGTCGACGGGCTTCCTCGCCATTGCCATTATATGCGCAGCCGCCATCTCGGAAGGTCTTGGGCGTCGTAGCCTGATGTCAATCTCGCTCGTCGGTGCGGCGGCACTGACGATTGCAGCGGCCTTTGTGCCGGACTGGCACCTGCTGCTTGTCATCCGTGCCCTCCAGGGCTTTGTCCTTGGCGGCGTTCCGGCCGTTGCGATGGCCTACCTCGCCGAAGAAATCGACCCGCGCGGCCTTGGCGCTACAATGGGACTTTATGTCGGCGGCACTGCCTTCGGCGGCATGTCCGGCCGGGTGCTGACCGGTATCTTCGCGGAATACCTGACCTGGCGGCCGGCGATGTTTCTGATCGGCGCGATCGGCTTGGCTGCGGCAGCCGGCTTCATTGCGCTGCTGCCCGCCTCGCGCAATTTTATCCGCCGCCCGGGCTTCGATCCGAAGTTTCATCTGAAAGCCTGGCTCGCGCATAAGCGCAATCCGGCGCTGCCGTTCATTTTCGCCATTGCCTTTCTGGCGATGGGCTCCTTCGTCACCATCTACAACTATGCCGGCTTCCGGCTGGTCGCAGCACCCTATGACCTGACGCAGACCGAACTCGGCTTGATCTTCACCGTCTATCTTTTCGGCATCGGCGCCTCTTCGGTCGGTGGCATACTGGGTGATCGCTTCGGCCACTTCGCTGTCCTGCTGACGGGAATTGCAATTACCGCCGTTGGCAGCGCCCTGACGCTTTCCGCCTTCCTTCCGGTCATCATTTTCGGCATTATCGTGCTCACCAGCGGCTTCTTCATGAGCCATTCGATCGCAAGCGGCCTCGTCGGCAAGCTTGCCAGAGGCACGAAGGGACACGCCTCGTCGCTCTATATGCTCGGATATTACGTCGGTTCGAGCGTCATGGGCTCGGCAGGCGGCTGGTTCTTCGCCATCGAAGGCTGGACGGCGGTCGTCTTCTTCACGCTCGGCATGCTGGCCCTCGCCTTTGCGGCGGCCTGCGCCGCACGCAGCCTTTCTAGGAGAAAATTTTGATCCGCATCAGCCACCTCGATCACCTTGTCCTGACCGTCGCCGATATCGAGGCGACGTGTGAGTTCTACCGCCGGACCCTCGGCATGTCCGTGGAAACATTCGCCCAAGGCCGCAAGGCGCTGAAATTCGGCAATCAGAAGATCAACCTTCACCAGGCCGGGCGCGAATTCGATCCCAAAGCCAACCAACCGGTACCGGGTTCGGCGGATCTCTGCTTTATCGCCGAAACAGCACTCGCCGAGGTCATCGCGCATCTGGAAGCAGCAGATGTTGCAATCGAGGAAGGACCCGTCGAACGCGCCGGCGCTAACGGCACTATCCGCTCCATCTATTTCCGCGATCCGGACGGCAATCTCATCGAGGTATCCAATTCCATCTGAGGGATCCCTGGGCAAAAGGCGCTCGGTCTTACGTGCTAACTCAATCGGATATACGGCACATCCTTGTTTTGCACTTCGTCCAGCGCCTCCTCGTATCCGGCATCCGCATAGCGCATGACGCCGAGCGCCGTGTCGTTGGTAAGCGCATGATCGAGCCGCTCGTCGCCGGCCTCGGTGCCGTCGGCAACGACAGTCACGCCGCAGCTGGTCATGTAGCCGGCATAGCCGCCTCCGCCGGAATGGACGACGACGAGGTCAGCCATCGAGGAGCAGAGCATCATCGCATCGATCAGCGGCCAGTCGGCAATCGCATCGGAGCCATCCTTCATCCGCTCGGTCATGATGTTTGGATGCGCCATGGCGCCGGCATCGAGATGGTCGCGGGAGAAGGCGACAGGACCGTTCAGCTCTCCGCTTGCGACCAATTCGTTGACGCGACGAGCAAGCGCGGTGCGCTCGCCATGGCCCAGCCAGGCAATCCGCGCCGGCAGGCCCTCGAAGGGCACATGCTCGCGGGCAAGCCGGATCCAGTTGGTGATGATCTTGTTATCCGGGAACATTTCGAGCAGCAGATCGTCGATCCTTGCAATGTCGCTTGCTTCTCCGGACAGCGCCATCCAGCGGAAGGGACCGATAGCGCGCGCAAAGAGCGGGCGCAAATAGGCTTCGGTGAAGATCGGAATGTCGAAGGCATTGGCAACGCCGCCTTCTCTCGCTTGTGTGCGGATCAGGTTGCCGTTGTCGAAGACCTCGGAGCCCTTCTTCTGGAACTCCAGCATCGCCGTCACATGCTGGACGATCGAGGCGCGGCTTGCCGCCATCAACTGGCCCTGGCCGTCGTCGCGAAGTGCCTTGACTTGGGCAAGGCTCATACCCTTCGGAACATAGCCGTAGACGAGATCGTGTGCCGAGGTCTGGTCCGTCACGATATCCGGCACGATGCCGCGCCGGGCGATCTCTGGGTAAATCTCGGCCGCATTGCCGACGAGGCCGACGGATAGTGCGCGCTTTTCCTTCACGGCCGTGTCGATCATTTGTAGCGCGGCATCGAGATCAGGTGCAATCTCCTGCAGATAGCCGATTTGCTGACGCTTCTTTGCCCGCTCCGGATCGATATCGACGCAGAGGATTGCAGCGCCCGCCATGCGGCCAGCAAGCGGTTGAGCCCCTCCCATGCCGCCAAGACCGGCGGTGAGCACGAAGCGGCCGAAGAGGTCGCCGCCGAAACGCCGCTCGGCAATGCGCATGAAGATTTCGTACGTTCCCTGGATGACGCCCTGGCTGCCGATATACTGCCACGCGCCTGCCGTCAGCCCGCCCCAGCAGATCAGCCCCTTGCGCTGCAATTCGTAGAAGACTTCGGCCCTCGCCCACTGTCCGACGATATTGCAGTTCGCCATGATGACGAGCGGTGCCTTGGCGTGAGTCTTTACCAGGCCGATCGGCTTGCCGGACTGGATCAGCAGCGTCTGGTCCTCCTCCATCTCGGTCAGCGCCTTGACGATGCCCTTGTGCGCCGCCCAGTTGCGCGCCGCCTTGCCGAGCGCAGCATAAACCACGAGATTGTCCGGGTCTTCGCCGACGGCAAGCACGTTTTCGAGGAGGCGCAGCAGCGCCTCTTGCCGCCACCCCTTGGCCCGCAACTCCGGCCCGCCAGGAATCGGAAATTTCGGATGACGTGGATTGGGCTTCGGCATGGGATGTCCTTCCTCAAGTCCTGTCTTGTTATTTCACCTGCAGCGTTTGCACATAGCTGAGTGCGGCATCGAGCAGACGCTTGCGCAGGGCATTCTCGCCATAGACACGGGCGTCCGCGCGAACCCAGCCCTGCATCGCCCGTCCGCCCGAGATCATCTGGACGACGCCTGGCAGCTCCAGCGCCCAGCCGTCATTGCTTTTGCCGAGCCGGACGAGCATGCCATCTTCTCGCGCACCACAAAGAAGGTTGCCGTTCAACAGAAAGGCAAAGCCGCCGAACATCGCCTTTTCGCTGAGACCGGGCAGGCCGCCGAGCTCTTCCCTCAGCAGTTCCTCAAGGCCAGCATCTCGCGCCATGGCGTCAGGCCCTTGCCGCCAGGGCGTAGCGTGCAATCTCGATACCCATCGCTTTTTCCACGGGCGGATAAACGGTCGGATCGAGCACGCCTGCAGAAAGCGGTATGATCTCCATCGGCACATGCAGGATGAAGACATGCATACCCTCCTTGAGCTGGCCGACGCTGAGCGGCTCACCGTCCGGCGAAAGCGTCGTTATGACCGAGGGAAAAGTTGCCATGCGCGCTCCATCGGCGTCGTCGACAGCCATGTACTCGTTCATCACATGCATCGTCACGGCTTTGGCGCCGGAGCCGACGACGATCGTGCCGATATCGAAGGCTTCTTTGGTGTAGACGACGTCCTTCTTGGCAATCACGCCTTCTGCGAGGATGCTGCCGCCGGTTGTCTTGCAGATCGCATCGATGACGGCCGATCCGCCCTTCTTTTCCGCCGCAATGATCGCTTCGCCGAGGGCAAGCGCCATCGAGATGCCGCCGAGTGCTGCATGCTTGCGCACATAGGATGCCCGCACCGGATTGCGGCAGCTGGCAATGAAGCCGCCCGATTGGTCGGAGGCAGCGCGGAGGATCGGCGAAATCTTCGCGGTCGCACCCTTCACCACAAGCTCGAGGTAGCGGTTGTCCGCGCGGTTTCCGCCGACCGCCGTCTGGATCATCTGCTCCGGTGAGCCCGCCATGCCGATCGAGCCCATGTCGCCGGTCGGATGTGCTCGGATATCACCGACAGCATCGACAACCTTGGTGCCGAGAATTGCCGAGGGCAGCCAGCCGTTCAGCGTCGAGGATTTGCCGTTCTGCCCGATGATAAGTCCGGAAAGCCGTTCGCCAAGCTCGTCCTGCAATAGCTGCACGGCCTTCACATAGTCGATGCCTTGCATTTCCCAGGGTGTCGTGGAAGCCGGCGCGCCGATTGCCGCTGCTGTCGCGATCCAGTCGTCGTCCTTCAATTCATCGACGGAAACGAGCTCCGGCTTGCCGATGCTGACCGCAGCATACCCCAGCATCCTGCCGTGATCGGCCCAGCCGCCGCCGCCCGCTGCATAGACCGAGCCGCCCTTGACCGCCGCCTCGACGTCTTTCTCAACGAGTATGCGCCCCATCCTCAGCCTCCCTTTCCAGCGTCCTGTCCATCTCGCGCACAGCCTCGAAAAGCACGGCAGCGCCGAGTGCGATGTCGTCATTCTCTGCCCATTCGTCGGCCGAGTGGCTGCGTCCTTCCTTGCATGGCACGAAGATCATCGCGGCCGGCGCGACCTTGGCGATCCATGCCGTATCGTGCCCTGCACCGGACGCCATGCGTCGATGTTCGGCACCGACGGTTTCACAGGCGTTTTCCAGCGTCCTCAGCAGGCTGGGATCACCGGGCGTCGGATAGTTGTCGGATACGCGACTGGGTGAATTGATCATGACGCCGTGGGCGATCGCAAGCGTGATGACATGCGCATCGAGCCACTCGCAGAAGGCTTCCATGTCGCTGCGAATTTCCGCGCGTCCGTCGATGAGCAGAACCACCTTGGAAGGCACGACGTTGGCCGCATTCGGCTCGATCCGGAATTCGCCGACGGTCGCAGCGAAATGACCCGGCGTCTTCGCCCGCTCCGCGGCCGCATTGCGGATATCGAGCACCAGTTGCGAGGCCGCCACCAGCGCATCCGCGCGGGCATCCATCGGCGTCGTACCGGCATGGTCCGCCCGGCCCTCGACGGTAACTTCAATCCGGGTGATGCCCGCAATCGCCGTCACGATGCCGATATCCTTCTTCTCGTTCTCAAGCACTGGCCCTTGCTCGATATGCAGCTCGAAAAAGCCTTTGAGGTCCGGACGCCGCTGCGCAAGAAGCGTCGCCGGATCGCCGCCGACACCGGAGATGCCTTGTGCCAGATCGCGGTCGCCGCTCTTGCGCGAAAGCCAGGCTTCGGGAAGTTGCCCAGTCATGCCGCGGCTGCCGACGCATGAAACGCCGAAGATGCTGACCTCTTCTGCGAGGAAATCGACGATTTCCAGGTCATGCTCCAGTGTGATCCCCTGGTCCTTGAGCGCGCGCGCGACTTCCAGCGCCGAGATCACACCGGCGATACCATCAAAGCGTCCGCCGTCCGGCACCGTATCGGAATGCGAGCCGACCATAATCGTGCCAAGACCTGGTTTCGTCCCTGCACTGCGTCCGATCAGATTGCCGGCGGCATCGATCCGCGTCTCCAGCCCGGCCGCCTTCATGCGCGCTTCGATATAGGCGCGGCCTTCAAGAAAGAGCGGCGAGAAAGCCCGGCGTGTCCATGGATGATCGGGTTCGGTGATCTTCGCCAGCGCATCGATATCCTCGGCGATGCGATCGGCGTTGACGGGCAGGTTGCGGTTCATGCAGCTTCTCCGGAAATGATCTGACGCGGCCAAGGGCGGACGAATTTTCCCGTGCCGGGCTCTGCAAGCACCTTCGTGCCATCGGTTATCTGGCTGCCGCGCAGATATACCGCCGAAATCGTCCATGGCAGACGGATGCCGTCATAGGGGCTCCAGCCGACGACATTGTTGCCGTTCGCGGCAGCATCATAGACGGTTTCGCGCGGTTCAAGCACGACGATGTCGGCATCCTTGCCGGGCGTCAGCGCGCCCTTGATGTGGTCGAGGCGGAAATGTTTCGCCGGATTTTCCGCCATCAGCCTCGCAGCCCATGTGAGCGGGATGCCTCGTTCGAGCGCTCCCTTGACGAACAACGGCACCATGACCTCGAGCCCGGGCACCCCGGATGCATTTGCCAGCATATCCGGATTGGTCTTGCGATTTTCCGACCAGCTCACATGATCGGTCGAAACCAGCCAGACGTTGCCTTCCGCCACTTTCCGCCACAGCGTTTCCACCTCGGCGCGCGGCCGGATGGGCGGATTGATCTTTGCTTTGCCGCCGAGGCGGCGCACATCGTTTTCCTCGTCAAGCGTCAGGTAGTGAATGCAGCATTCGACCGTCGCCTCGAACCCGTCGCGGCGATAGGCGCGCGCGATGTCGTAGCCGCGGCCGAGCGAGCAATGAACAACATGCGCCGGGCAGCCTGTATGGGCCCCGGTCTCGAAGATCGTGTGCATGGCAAGCAGCTCTGTGATCGGCGGACGCGAGAGAGCGTGCGCGCGCCAGTCCGTCACGCCGCTTGCCTTGACCTTCTCCATGTAGGTGCGCACTGCCTCGTCGTCTTCGTTGTGGACACCGGCCGTCAGCCCGGTCGGGGTGATTGCCGCAAAACATTCGTCGAGAAGGGCGGGTTGGATGCGCGGGAAACGCTTCGGATCGGTCCCGAAGGTCGAGAATTTGAAGGCGGCAACGCCGGCATCCGCCATTTCGCGGATTCGGGCCGCACCTTCTTGCGGATTGACCGTGCCGTAGAGCGCGAAATCGACGCGCGCCTGAGGGCTCGCGTGATCGATCTTCTTCTTCACCGCTTCGGCCGAGCAGACGAGATTGCCTTCGTCATAGGGCATGTCGACGATCGTCGTTACGCCGCCAGCCGCCGCAGAACGCGTCGACCAGATGAAGTCCTCCTGATCCTTCTGGGAGAGCGAATGCACTTGCGCATCGATCGCACCCGGCAGGACCAGCGCCTTGCCGAGCAGATGCCGCTCCCTGGCCGCAGGCGGCACGCCGATGCCGACCTCGGCGATCTTGCCGTTGCGGGCTGCAACATAACCCTCTTGGAGGATGCGCTCCGGCAGCACGACGGTACCCTGCAGAACGAGGTCGAAATCAGCCATGCTGTTCCTCCGTATCCGGTTCAAAAGCTCAGATGACGAGAGCGTCCTGCGTCAGTCTCCGTTCGATGCGCTCGAGCGAGCCGAGCGCGAAGAAGTCGTCGAATGCGGCAATCGGCACCTGCTCGATCAGCTTCGAAGCGAATTCGTCGGATCCGAGTTCTTCCTCAATCGCTTCAACCTCGGCCGAAAGCGGCCGGTCTACGGTGTAGAAATCGGCGTGCTTGCGCACGACATCGTAGATCATGCCCGCAACGCCCTCCGGCCGGTCGCCGAGAATGTCGGCCGCCTGTGCTGCCAGCAGAGCCTCGAGGGCAGCAAGACGCTTCAGCGCCTGCATCTGCCGCTCGAAGCGCTCTATGACCAGCGGCAGGAAAGCCGCTTCGTCCTCAAGCCCCGCCGCAACCACCAGCGACTGGGCGGATACCGGGTTGGACATGGAAAGCACGCGTGAAAAGATCTCGCCGGCAAGCTTGATGATCGGGCCGAAACCAGTTGCGATTCGGCCTGGTGGCACGAGGTTCACCGGTAGGTCGCGCCGCTGTCCGTTGCCGAGCAAGACACAGCGGTTGAACGCGTTGCGCGCCGCATGCGCCATGCACAGTGCCGCCGATTCCAGCAGGATCGTCACATCGAGGGGCAGCGAACCGCCGGACGTCATCACCCGGCCCTCGACCACAACCGGGTTGTCGTCAGAGCGGCCGGTGGCAGCAAGGATCTTGTGACCGGTCGAGAGCAGGTTCTCGATCACGGCGCCGAAGACCTGCGCAATCATGCGAAGGCTGAGCGGATCCTGCACGTGGGTCGCGACCGGCCATTCCCAGGCGTCCGAGGCATTGCATAGCCACGAGCCGATCAGGGCTTCCCGCGGGGTACCGACATGGCGCACTGCCCGCCAGGGGTCGCGGGAAGCGCCAAGCGCGCCGGCCGCCATCATACCGGTTGCGAGCAGAACGCGGATCGAAGCCGCCGCATTGCGCGTTGCCTCGGCGGCGGCTGCAAAGCTCACGGCATTGATGCTGAGCGAAGCGAGGCTGTCGCGGGGCGCCATGGTGACCGGTTCCAGCCCCGCTGCCCTGAAGGCATCGGCCGCTTGCATGCGCTTGCCGCGATAGACGGCTTCGCCGACGCCGGTCAGAACCGCACCGATCTGTCCCATGAGGCCGATATCGGCGCAACCGATCGAGCCCGTGCGCCGCACGAGCGGGATGAGGTCGGCCCTGAGCAGCCGCAGATAGGTTTCTATGAGTTCCGGCGTACACCCGACCTGGCCCGTCAGCGCAGTATTGACGCGGATGGCCATGGCATTTCGCACGACAGCGCTGGAAAATGGTGTGCCGGTGCCGAAGTGATGGGCCCGCACGAGGCCGAGGTTGAAGGTGTCGAGTTCCTCCGCCGACCATTCGACATCCTTCATCGCGCCGACTCCGGTAGTGGAACCGTAAACGGGAATGCCAGCCTGGATCGCTTCTTCGACGACGGAACGTGCGATCTCCACGCGTGCCATGCCTATCGCCGAAGCAGAAAGCGCCACCCTGCCGGAGCCTATCCTCACCATCTCGGCAAAGCCGAATGGTTGGCCGGAAAGTTCGATGCCGGGGCGTTCATGCTTCATCTGCAGGTCTCCTTGAATGCGAGACTAAGCGAGCACTGCGCATTATGAGATATCCCAAATGCCGAACACAGCATGTAATTGTTTGTGTCTGAGCCTCAGCTCAGCATCCAGGCTATATAGAGAAGCGTCAACGCGATAATCGAGAGCGCCAGGCGGCCGGACCGGCTGTAGCGGGCCTCGGATTTGCCGATCGCGTCTGCCGTTTCGGCGTCAAAGCGCAGTCCATGCTCGCTCATATGCAGCAGCTGATGATGGAATTTCTCGGTCTGGGCAGCGATTTCCGGAACGGCTTCCGCAAGCTTCACGGCAGCCTTCAGTCCATCTTTGAGGTCGGTGACGACCCGCTTCGGACCGAGATTGTTGCGGATCCAGTCGCCGACGACGGGCTCCGATGCCTTCCACATGTTGAAACGCGGGTTCAGCATGCGCGATACGCCTTCGACGACCACCATGGTCTTCTGCAGCATGACCAGTTCGGGCCGGGTCTGCATGTCGAAAAGTTCCGTCACCTCGAAGAGCAGCGTCAAGAGCTTGCCCATCGAGATCGTTTCAGCAGGCTGGCCGTGGATCGGCTCGCCGATCGCCCGGATTGCCTGCGCGAAACTTTCAACATTGTGATGGCCTGGCACATAGCCCGCCTCGAAATGGACCTCGGCAACACGCACGTAGTCGCGCGTAATGAAGCCATAGAGGATCTCGGCGAGGAAGCGCCGTTCCTTCTTTCCGAGTCGGCCGACGATGCCCATGTCGACGGCGACGATCATGCCGCCTGAATCGACGAAGAGATTGCCGGGATGCATGTCGGCATGGAAGAAGCCGTCGCGCAGCGTGTGGCGCAGGAACGATTGGATGAGGACATCGGCAAGCGTGTTGAGATTGTGCCCGGCAGCGCGCAGCCCCTCGACATCGGACATCTTGACGCCGTCAATCCACTCCATGGTGATGACGTCGCGGCCGGTGCGTTCCCAATCCACCTTCGGAACGCGAAAGCCTGGATCCTGTCCCGTGTTTTCGGCGATCTCCGAAAGTGCGGCCGCCTCAAGCCGGAGGTCCATCTCGACTTTGGTCGACTGCTCGAGCGTTTTCGTTACTTCGACCGGCCTCAGCCGCCGGCTCGAGGGCATGAAGCGCTCCTGCATACCGGCGACGAGATACATTGCCTCGATGTCATGGGCGAAACGCTGCCGTACGCCGGGGCGCACCACCTTGACGGCGACCTTCCTGCGGCCATTGGGGGTATTCACCTCTGCAGGATGCACCTGCGCAATAGAGGCTGCGGCAATCGGATCGTCGAAAGTCGCATAAAGCTCTTCGATCGGGCGACCGAGCGAGCCTTCGATACTCGCCTTTGCCGCCGCAATCGGGAAGAAGGCCATCCGGTCCTGAAGCTGCGAGAGGTCGTCGGCGAATTCGACGCCGACGACGTCCGGCCTGGTCGCCAGAAACTGACCGATCTTCACATAGGAAGGTCCGAGCCGCTCGACTGCCTGGGCCAGCCGATCGCTGCGTTTCTTGGCTTTTGCGCGGCTGCGCGCAAACAGGCCGACAAAGGATTTGGCAAGGCTCACGGAAGGCGGCAAGCCTTCCGAAGGCAGCGCCGAAACAACGCCCTCGCGCACCAGAATCCAGCCGACCCGCACGAGCCGAAGATATGCTCCGAAAGCACTCATTTAGATCAAAGCTTCCAGCCCGAGTGCAGGGCCGCGATGCCGCCGGTGTAGCTGGTGTAGGTCACGCGCGAAAAGCCGGCCTTACGGATCATTTCCGCGAAATTTTCCTGGTTCGGGAACTTGCGGATGGATTCGACAAGATACTGATAGGGCTCGGCGTCGCCGGTTATCGCCTTGCCGAACCTCGGAATGGCATTGAAAGACCAGGCCTCGTAAACCTTGTCCAGAAGCGGCATGTCCACTTCCGAAAATTCCAACACGAGCAGCCGGCCGCCGCGCTTGAGCACGCGATAAGCTTGCGAGAGCGCCACGTCGATGTGCGGCACATTGCGGATGCCGAAGGCGATCGTATAGGCATCGAAGGTGCCGGCCTCAAAGGGCAGGTCCTCGGCATTGGCCTCGATGAAGGTGAGATTGTCGGAGAGTCTCTTCTTGTCCGCCCGCTCGGCGCCGACGCCGAGCATGGAGCCGTTGATGTCGAGCACGGTCGCATGCGCCATGCGGTTCGATGCTTCGACGATACGGAAGGCAATATCGCCGGTGCCCCCCGCAACATCCAGCACCTTGTAGCCCGGTTCCTTGCGGGGATTAAGCGCCGCGACCATCGCATCCTTCCAGGCGCGGTGCATGCCCATCGACATCACATCGTTCATGATATCGTAGCGTCTGGCGACCTTATGGAAGACGTCGTTGACGAGACCCTGCTTCTCGCCACTCGGCACCTCGCGGAAGCCGTAGGATGTTTCCATGCCGCCATTGGCGGAAGTACGGCTTTGTGACATCGGACTACTCCGTTACTCGAAATCGGTACGGCGACCATAGCGAAAGGCCGCTTGAGACGCTATCTGTGGAGGCGGGTAATACCCGCGGCTTACTGGCGCTATAACCCACATCGTCCGCAGTTGAAACACGTTTAAATACAGATGGGTTAAGATGCCGGAATTGCCAGAAGTCGAAACGGTGAAGCGTGGTCTTTCGCCCGCCATGGAGGGCGCGCGCATCGAGCGGCTGGAGCTTCGCCGCGGCGATCTGCGCTTTCCCTTTCCGGAAAATTTCGAAGACCAGGTTTCGGGCCGCACCATTATCGGGCTTGGCCGCCGCGCCAAATACCTGCTGATCGACCTCGACAGCGGCAAGACCATCATCTCCCATCTCGGCATGTCTGGCTCCTTCCGCATCGAGCAGGGGCCAGTCAGCCAAACGCCAGGCGATTTTCGCTGCGAGCGGTCGAAGGACGAGAAGCATGACCATGCGATTTTCCATCTGGAAGGCAAGGGTGGTGAGCGCCGCGTCATATATAATGATCCGCGCCGCTTCGGATTCATGGATATCGCCGATCGCTCAGAGCTTCAGAACAATCCCTTCCTTTTCGGCCTCGGGCCGGAGCCGACCGGCAACGAACTGAGTGCCACCTATCTGGCAGAACGCTTTGCGGGAAAGGCACAGCCCCTGAAGGGCGCTCTTCTCGACCAGAAAAACGTTGCTGGTCTCGGCAATATATATGTGTGCGAGGCGCTCTGGCGCGCGCACCTGATGCCGGCACGCCCTGCGGGAACCCTGGTCACTAAAACCGGAAAGCCGAAGGAGCAGCTTAGTCTTCTCGTCGCGTCTATCCGCAGCGTCATCGCCGATGCGATCAAGGCCGGTGGCTCGTCACTTCGCGACCATATCCAGACCGACGGCTCGCTCGGCTATTTCCAGCATTCCTTCTCGGTCTATGACCGCGAAAGTCTGCCTTGCCGCACACCCGGTTGCGGCGGTACGGTCTCGCGCATCGTGCAGGCAGGGCGTTCCACCTTTTATTGCCCGGACTGCCAGAAATAGGGAGACAAACATGGCCTATGAAACGCTGATCGTCGAAACCCGCGGCAATGTCGGTCTGATTACGCTGAACCGGCCGCAGGCACTGAACGCGCTGAATACCACGGTACTGAAGGAATTGAAGCAGGCCTTTGCAGATTTCCACGACAACGAGGCGATCGGTGCAATCGTTCTGACCGGGTCCGAACGCGCTTTCGCAGCCGGCGCCGATATCAAGGAAATGCAGCCGCTGCAGTTTGCCGATATGTACAAGGCCGAATTCATCAGTGGCTGGGACGAGATTGCCAAGGCCCGCAAGCCGGTGATCGCTGCCGTCAGCGGCTTTGCACTCGGGGGCGGCTGCGAATTGGCCATGATGTGCGACTTTATCATAGCGTCGGACACTGCAAAATTCGGTCAGCCTGAAATCACGCTCGGCGTCATCCCCGGCATGGGCGGCTCGCAGCGTTTGACGCGCATGGTAGGCAAGTCGAAGGCTATGGATATGGTGCTGACCGGCCGGATGATGGATGCGGCGGAAGCCGAGCGTGCTGGGCTCGTTTCGCGCGTGGTCGCGCCCGAGCGGCTGCTCGACGAAGCGCTGGCGGCGGCCGACAAGATTGCGTCGCTGTCGCAGCCTTCGGTGCTGATGGCCAAGGAGGCGGTCAATCGTGCGCTGGAAACCACGCTGGAGGAGGGCCTGCGTTTCGAGCGTCGTCTGTTCCACAGCCTTTTCGCAACGGAAGATCAGAAGGAAGGCATGGCGGCCTTCATCGAGAAACGCAAACCGGCCTTTAAACACCGCTGATCTTCATTCCACGGACAAAGGCGGCGTTTCCTTGAAAATGCGCGTTGACGCGGGCCGGCTTTAGAGTTATATGCCCGCCCACGGTTCGGGAAGCCGATCAGGTTTTCCGTTTATGCTCCCGCATTGCTGAAAGTTGTGGCCGCAGGGCCCGCGGTGATGGCGGAGTTTGTTCGAATTCTTGAGAGAGGCATCCATGGCCAATACAACTTCGGCGAAAAAAGCGACCCGCAAGATCGCCCGCCGTACCGACGTCAACAAGGCTCGTCGCTCGCGCGTTCGCACTTTCGTTCGCCAGGTCGAAGAGGCACTTGCAGCTGGTGATGCTGCCAAGGCAAAGGAAGCCTTCCTCGCAGCGCAGCCGGAACTCGCGCGCGCTGCAAGCAAGGGCGTCGTCCACGCCAACACGGCATCCCGCAAGGTCTCGCGGCTCGCTGCCCGTGTGAAGGCTCTGTCGGCGACTGCGACCGCATAATCTTTCGTTAACAAATTGATCGTTATGATTAGCCCGGTAATCAAGCCGGGCTTTTTCGATTCCGACGATCATCTCCGGATTGGTTAATTTGGCGACTGTTTCGTGTCACTGGGGTGACATGAAACAGTGTTTAAAATCAAATAGTTGCGCAAGGATGTTTCCAGCTTGGGCGACTCTTCTGCGTTCCGGCAGGCTTAGTTGTGAGTCAAGCGGATTTTTATTTTTTTTCTTTCAATGCGTGTCCAAAATACCCACTTCGGGAATCTCCTTGATTCTCCTGCGATTCTTTTTTGACATTGGCGTGACGCCCAAAAACGGGCTCCGGAGTCAATGGTCGCTTCTTAATTTTGCGTAAAATTCATCATTGATCTCGGCAACCGATCCTGCCTAAATGACTTCCAGCAAAGGGCGCGGACATCACCTGCAAAGGCTCAGTCTAAACTGCCACACCGGCAGGGCGATGAGTTTGTGTCATTTGTCACGGAGTAGCTATCTCTCCGTTTTTTCAAGCACTTGAGCTATTTGCGCCGGGACCGTGGCTGGTCACGGAACGAAGATGCTTTGTGCGCTCGGCGGCTCCATGTTCAAGGGAGCTGAAGGGGATGGGGACAGTAAAATTTGCGTTCGGGCAGGCTGGTCGGAAAACGAGGTCCGGTAGCCGGCTTGGCGCGGCGAGCATGACGGAGGCCGCATGAAGGCGGTATCCGCCACGGTTCTCTGCGTCGGTCTCGCTTTGCGGGACAGTGTTTGTGTGAACCGGCATGCATGATGGTCCATGAAAGGGCCGCCGGCATGCCACAACGGGGGAAATTGATCGGGCGGCTGTTTGACTGATGTCCGCCCGGTGAAATAAATTTGGAAGGCGGCATGATGCAAATGAATTCATTGACGACGGGTGCTCTTGAAAATGGGGATAAGGCACCGCAGGCGTTTGGCTCTATTTGCCCGGATGCGGCGGGGGAAAAAGGAGAC